>JBEKUJ010000015.1:0-104131 GCA_049515135.1 Spirochaetia bacterium | reverse complement strand
TTGGTAGAGATCTACCGACGTTCTCATATGCGCCGCCCGCTTGCCGCCCAGCGCATCTGACGCGTTTCCTAAGATTCTTCTCCGCTGGCTTCGTTTCGGACATGCCAAACTGAGAACTGCTGGAGCCTCATCCGCGGCGTTTGCCGCTGGGGCAAAGCGCTGTACACTCCTGCTTGCAGGACGAATCATGGATAGCCAGACGCTGCGCTACTATGACAGCCACGCCGATGAGGTCGCGCTCCGATACGAAGCGGCGGCCCCAGGCATCTCGTCGCTGTTTCCGTTCGTGTTTGAACGCGGCGAACGGGTGCTGGAGATCGGTGCCGGCAGCGGCAGGGACGCGGCACGGCTGCTCGAGCTGGGGGTAGAAGTGGAGGCCGTGGAACCCAGCGCCGAGCTGCGCAGACACGCGGTGGCTGCTCACCCGGAGCTTCAGGGCAAGCTGTCTGGTGGCTCCCTGCCGGGAGGCCTTCCCTCCGAGATCCAACCGAAGTATGACGGCATCCTTCTCTCCGCTGTGATCATGCACATCCCGGATGGGGAGCTCTTCGATACCGCGTTCGACCTGCGCGAGCGTATCAAGAAGGGCGGCAAGCTCCTGGTCTCGATGCCAATCGAACGGGGCGATGTCAGGCCAGGCGCCCAACGTGACGATTCGGGCCGGCTCATGATCATTCGGTCTGTTGCCCAGGTGCGGCTCCTTTTCGAGCGGCTCGGTTTTGAGCTGGAAAACGAGTGGAAATCCGCTGACTCAGAAGCGAGGGGTTTCCTCTGGGCAACCCTGTTTTTCCGGTCCTCCGGGGTGAGCACGCGAGCCATCGACCGGGTGGAAAGCATCATCAACGCGGATCGAAAGGTGGCAACGTACAAGCTGGCCCTGATCCGCGCGCTCTGCGATATCGCGATGACCTCCTGGGCTGCTGCCCGCTGGGAGCCAAATGGATCAGTCAGCGTCCCGCTCCTGGAGGTGAGCGAGAAGTGGCAGCAGTACTACTGGCCGCTTCTGGAAGGCGATGAGGTCATCCCCCAGATCAACGCGGAGGTGGAAGGGGGAAAGCCAATCGCGTTCCGCCAGAACCTTTCCCAGCTCATCCGCTATTACCGCCCGCAAGGGGGCCTGACAGCTTTTGTCCGGATGCGGACAGAGGGAAATCTGTCAGAAACCGCGGCGCAGCTCAGCACGGATGCCATTCGGGTCATCGGGTCCACCATCGTCAAAGGGCCGGTGAAGTATGCGGGCGGCGCGAGGGGAGAGCCGGAGTTCTCTTTTGACGAGAGCGCGAAGCGGATTCTCGTTCGGGCGGACGTCTGGCGCGAGCTCTCACTCATGGGGCACTGGATCCGTGATGCCGTGATTCTGAGATGGGCTGAGATGACCTCCAGGCTTTCCAAGGGAAACATTCCGCCGGGCATCGTGATCGACAAGCTGCTGCAAAGCGCGGAGCCGTTCCGAGCTGACCCGACGGTTCGCAGCTTCTATGAGGAGTGCCAGAAGCGCCTCAGTGGCTTGGAATGCGTTTGGACCGCACGGCCGCTGAAGTCGAGCTTCGAGGTGGACCACGCTATTCCGTTCGCGTTCTGGCAGGCAAGCCCCTCCTGGAACCTGTTCCCCGCGGCCAAGACGGTGAACAACGCCAAGCGCGACAAATTGCCCACCGCGGATCTGCTGCGCCGGCGGGAGGAAGCGATCGTGGGCTTCTGGAGGATGCTGTCTGTCGAGCTTCCCGTGAGGTTCGCGCGAGACGCTGCCGCACTTCTGGGCGGAAACCCAGGCAAGAGCTGGGAGAAACCGCTCATGTCCGGATTCATGGAGGCCGTCGAGTACACCGCATCGGTTCGGGGTGCGGAGAGGTGGCAGCCGGAGTGAGGCGATGAAGGTCCGATATCGCAAGGGGCGGGAAGGGTTTATTTTTCCAGCGGATGACGCCAGCGAAGGCCGGGAAAGCGCGCATAGTCCCTGTCCGTGCTGATCCATTCACTTCCCGATTCAATGGCGAGCGCGGCGAGGTACGCATCCGAGACGAGGTTGCCCCGCGCATCGCATGTATCGCAAAGCTCCCGGAAGATGCTCCAATGTCGGGGCCCCGGGGCGATCACTACCGCGTGCATGTCCTCTCGAACCTGACGGACGAACGCCATCGCAGTTCGGGCGGGGCTCGGCGGATCGAAAATGCGCGGATGGGTGAGGATGCGAAGGCAACCGACGAGCACCAGGTCCGAAACACCGTATGCCGACCCGCCCCGCATCAGCGCTTCCAGCCACGCCTTGTACTCATCGTGTCGATCGCATTCTTCCCGATGGGCATAGATGAGAACGTTGACGTCACAGAGAATCATCGAACGCCATCCATGAGGTCGAGCAGCTCGCTCGTGCTGTCCAGGCTCACGCCACGCTGGACACCCTTTCCCTTGAAAGTGATGAGCGCCTGGCGTTCAGCGCCGGTCACCTCTGATCGACGCAGTGCGAGCGCCGCTCTGATTGCGTCTTCCACCAGGTCCTTAAGAGTGCGGTTGCTTTGTGCTGCGAGCCGTTTCAGCTCGATAAGCAGATCATCCTGGATGTCAATTGTTGTTCTCATACATAAAAGCATATAGACTACTCATAAAGATGTCAACCACCGGCAGAACATGGTTTACATACGTATACACATCTACACTTGATATGCTTAGTTTTCTCGGCTATCTTTCTCAACGGGGGTGACCAAATGCGCAGCGTGAACGCTCTGGAAATTCGCAACAGGCTAGGAGCGATCCTTGATGACCTGGAACGGACCGGAGAGCCGGTGATCGTGAGCAAAGGGCGCCGGCCTCGCGCAGTTCTCATCAGCGTAGAGGATTTCCAAAGGCGCTTTGTTGATCGCCAGACGGAGGAACGACGCCAGGCGCTCCTGGACAGGGTGAAGACCGCGCGGGCTGCCAGGATAAGCGGCGCGGACAGCCTGACGGTTCTCCGAGGCCTGAGAGGCGAGCTGGGATGAAGTTCGTCATCGACGCATCCGTGGCCGCGCGGTGGTATATCCTTGAAGAATCGAATGCAAACGCGGAGGAGGTCTTGCAGCGGGTGGTCATGGAGCCGGAGTTGTTTGCTGTTCCCGAGCTGTTCTTTTTCGAGGTGCTGGCGGTCCTTGGAAGGACGCACCCTCATCCCCTTGAGACCTACAAGGATGCGTTTCTCCCTGTCGTTGAAGGCGGAGTGTTCCGCCATCCCATGACGGCTTCCCTTGCCGAGCGCTCCTATCGTTTCTTGACCAGGGGACTCACTGGCTACGACGCCTGCTATGCAGGCTTGGCTGAGGAGCTCGGTGCACGGTGGATCACCTTCGACCACCGTGCGCATCAGTGCATCGCATCTGAGAAGGTCTCTGTCGATCTTGGGGAAGGCTTGCCGGCGGACTGGTAAGTGAGCATACCTCCGGCCTTGACTTTGAGATGCGCCGCTCCTACGATTCATTTCATGAGGCTGTCGGACCGGGAGCGGAATGCCATCGTAAGTGCTGTGCATGTTTATGATGCGCATGCAACGGTTTTCCTGTTTGGCTCTCGAGCGGATGACGCGAAAAAAGGGGGGGACATTGACCTCCTGATACGATCTGCTTCCTTAGGGCCAGCCGAGAGAAGACGCATACGGAGGGCTATCTGTGACGCCATCGGAGAGCAGAAGATCGATATCATTGTGGCGGCAGACCTGGCTAGCCCAATGGCACGACTGGCGCAACGCTCGGGGGTCCTCCTTTAAATGACAGCCGATATCCATGCAGTTCTCATGGAAAACCTCGATGGAATGCGAAAATCGGCTCTCTGGCTGAGGCGTTCTTTTGCAAAGTGCGTCCGCATAGGGGTGAAGGAGCACTACACGGAGGATGAGTTCGACGATTTCGAAAACCTGGCCAGCCGGTATGCGCGGATGCTCGATGCTATTCTCAACAAGGTGTTCCGGAGCATTGATGCTGTTGAGCTGGAGGATGGCGGGACGCTTCTGGACGCGGTGAACCGAGCGGAGAAGCGCGGGATAGTTGGTTCGGCTGAGCATGTGAGAGACTTGAAAGACTTGAGAAACGATATCGTTCACGAATACGAGACGGACGACCTGCAGTCAGTGTTCGGGCAAACACTCGATGCCACGCAAGAGCTTTTCGACATCGCGGAGAGGATCGAGCGGTACTGCCAGCGCTTCGCCGGGCTTGAAGCCTGATCACAGTGAGGCCTGAGCCTCGAAAGCGGTCCGAAGGACCGAAGCGAAGCGGAGCCCTCGGGCGGCAGCCGGGGCACGCCAATTCGAGCAGAACAGAATGAGCAGACGCGGCGGATCGGAAAACTTGAGCGGCGAGGCCCTGCGCAAGGAAGTCTGTCGCCGCATCAGACTGGCGCGCAGCTTCTGGGATGCGCACAGGAACTCCGCGTGCCGCGCGGAACGTGCGCGCGCGCTCCAGCTCTATGACACTCTCACCAAAGCGGAGAAAGAGAAGGTCCCCCAGGCCCTGCGCGTATGGCTGCGATATCGTAGCGAGAAGTACTTCAATAAGGGACGGACGCCTCCGGGCGCCGGCAGGCGATGAGGAATCCGGGTCGCCATCCTTGACGATCACCTCTCCTTGACACTTCGGCAATCAAGGAATAACTTCTTGCCGTGATTACAAGGATGACCGGGAAAAACCAGGTAACGGTCCCCGCGGAGATCGCGGCAAAGGCAGGGCTGAAGCCGGGCACCCGCCTTCTGTGGCGGCTGACTGACCGCAGGGATGTCCTGGAGGTTCGCGTGCTGCCCAACCAGGCCTCCGTTGCTGAGGCGCTTCGCGGGAGAGGCAGGAAGTCCATGAAAAAACGCGGAAGCCCCGTTGACAGGCTGATTGCGGAGCGAAGCCTGGAGGAATCAGGCAGGACTCAGAAGTGAGCGGAATCACTCATGTCCTGGATACATCGGCTTTGCTTGCCCACTTTTTCGATGAGGAGGGGGCCGAGGTCGTGCAGAAGCTCTGGGAATCCAGAGGGCAGAAGCCTGCCATCTCAGCGGTCACCGTGACGGAGCTGAGAGGGAGGCTTCATCAGGAAATAACGGACTCCCGGGAGGCGGAAAGCGCGGCTGAAGCCTATCTTGATGAGCTGACAATATGCCTGCCCGTTGACAAGGCCGTGGCAGAGCTCGCGTGGCACATCAGAGCCGCGACGCCTCGGCGCCTGCCGCTCGTAGACGCGCTGATTGCGGCAACCGCGCGCGCGGCAGGGGCAATTCTGGTTCACAAGGATCCACACATGGCCAGGATCCCCGCGGCGCTCGTGGAACAGCTTGTTCTCTAGCCAAGCATCATTCGGTGCCAGAGAGGCCGTACACCCGGACGGCGTTTTCAGAGTAGACCTTGCGAAGCTCGTCGTCGGAGAACAACCCGCTCTCCGCGACATAATCGATGAGCTGGCGATAGGGGGCATTCACCGCAACCGAGGGAAGGTCGCTGCCCCAGAGGATCCGTTGCGCGCCGACCACCTCTTTCGCAATGCCCGCATACCGGCGTGCGGAAGGAAAGGGGTACGCTTCCGGCATGAGGCTGTTGGGGATTGAGGCAATGGTGAAAGAGACGTTCTTAAAAGGAGCAAGCTGGGAAAGCGCTGCCCGCACATCTTCGTAATGACCAAGGCCGGGGTAGAACAGGTGTTCTATGACAAACCGGATTCCCTTGTATCGGCCCGCGATCTTCTTCATCGCCTGGATCTGGAGGCTGGGCTCCCCGAACGTGCCGAGGTCAAGGCTGACGGGGAGCTTCTTCTCCTGCGCAAACTCCCAGATCCGGGTCATGGGCTCACGGTTCAGGCGAAGCTCGGGATGATACCCCATCAGGCCGAATGAACGGCTGATCTCGAACTTGAACCCCAGGAACCTGAAGTCACTGATGAGGTGCTCCATGATGGAGCGCGCCTCGTACGAATATGGATCGAAGGTCCCCATGCCGTAGAGCCTGCCAGGGTGCTTGCGCTGCGCTTCCAGCGTGTAGTCGTTGCAGAACCCGTAGAAGGAGCCCTGCATCAGGACTGCTTTCGAGATTGTGTGCTCGTCCATTACCTGGATCAGTCTGTCATGGGTGAAAGAAGCATCTCCCCACGCCTCGGGGACCAGCTGCGCTTCCTCTCCGCTCACCCACCGCACTCTGCCTCTTCCGACGGCCCGGGACTCGCCTTTTCGGCCCAGGCCGGCGATGTGCTCGATCACGTGCGCGTGGGCATCCACGATGGTGAACGTTCCCGCGCTGCTCACGGCTGTATCCTGTAGACCATGGAGGCGATCATCTTTGCCGAGGCAATGTGCACGCGCATCGCCTCCGCCGCTCCGTCCGTGTCGCGCTCCAGCATCCTCTCGATGATTGCCGCGTGCTCCTTGTTGCTCGCCGGCAGCCGGTCCTGGACCCTGGCGCCAAGCACCACGATGCGCATGTTCTGCGAGAGCACGGAGCTCATCAGCCGGACCAGGTACATGTTTTCGGTCCGTTCTGCAAAGTAATTGTGCATTTCGAAGTCGCTCTGGATGATGGAGTCAGGGTCGGACTTCTCCTGCGTGAAGATCTCGTAGTACTCCGCCAGCCTGTCTTTCTCCACTGCCGGGGTTGCCAGCCGGACGATGAGGGGCTCCACGTTCTCCCGAACAGTGTAGATCTGGCTCACGTCGGTCAGTGAAATCGGGGCAACAATGACCCCGCGCCGAGGCATCACGATCAGCAGCCCCTCGGCCTCCAATGCGTTGACCGCCTCGCGCACCGGCGTGCGGCTGACGCCGATCTCCTTCATCAGCGCGTTCTGGTCCACAACGGCCCCCGGCATCAACTGGCACGTGACGATCTTGTTCCTGAGGATTTCGTATGCCTTGGCCCCCAGCCTTGGGAAGCCAACCGCGCCGTTCACGGCACCCCCCATCAGGTTTTCCTCCTACAGCGCCGCACGCCTTTTTCCCTTCGGAACTGAAGCAACCAGGATGATCATCAGGAGCCCTCCCTGGATGATCCGCTGGAACGAGGCCGGCAGCATCGTGAGATTGAGGAATGCCACCATCAGCGTCAGGAGCAGGGAGCCGGCCACGGCCCCGGCAACGCTGGACTTGCCGCCCGCCGCGCTTGTCCCGCCGATCACCGTTGCCGCAACGGATGTCATCAGGTACGCCACGCCCACGTCCTGGAATGCGCCGCCGAAGTATCCTCCCATGAGGGTGCCGGTGATGCCAGCAAGGAGGCTGCTGACGACGAACGCGGTGATCACTACTCGCACCACGTTGATTCCGGCCAGGGCAGCCGAAGTCCTGTTCTGGCCCACCGCGTGCAGGCGCTTTCCGAACTTGGTGCGGTACATGATGACGCCCATCAGGACAGCGGCCAAGGCAGCCACGTAGATCATCGGGGACAATCCAAAGATCCTCAGCTTCTGGGTGAAAAACGCGACTCCCGCGGAAGGCATGCCGGTGGTCATGCGGGAGACGATCAGCACCACGGAATACACGATGAAGCCCACGGCGAGCGTGGTGATCATGGGAGGGACGCGCAGATACAGGTTGATCACGCCGATCAGGATGCCGATGCACACGCACACGGCCAGGGAAACGGCAAGGCCCACGGCGATCCCGTAGTCCGCTGTCAGCATGGAGGAAATGTAGGCGGCCAGCGCCACCGTGTACTGGCTTGACAGGTCGATGGCCCCGTTGCCGCTGGTGATGACCGTCATCTGCCCCAGGCTCAGGAGCACAAGGAAGCTGGCCAGGGTGGCGCTCACCGACACCATGTGCAGGGAGAACTGGCCCGTCATTATGCTGATGACGATCCACAGGCAGAGAGATCCCACCACGGACCAGATCCAGACGTTCCTGCCCACGAAGCGTCCAAGGGTCATCTCCTGACCTCCATGCGCGCGCTCACCAGCTTCAGGGCCAGCGCGGCAATCAGGATCAGGCCGGTCACGGCGCTTTGCATGTTGGAATCTATCCCGATGAAGGTGAGAAGGAACGAGATGCTGGAGATTCCGAGCGCCGCGGCCACCACGCCGACCGGCGAGCTGATCCCGCCGAAGAAGCTGCACCCCCCGAGGATGATGGTGGCGATGCTGAGCATGTTGTACCCGCGGCTGGAGTTCGCGTCACCGCTTGCCGCAATGGCGGTCAGCATGAGGGCCCCGATCACCGTCATCAGCCCCGCCAGGGCGTAGGCCACCGCCATCGCCATGAACTGGGACCACCCGGCCCGGCTCACCGCCGTTGGGTTGTTGCCCACTGCGTTGATGATCATGCCATACTTTGACCGGCGCACGATCCAGAAAGCCAGGAGCCCCCCTGCCGCGGCTATGATGATGGGCATGGGAACAAAGGGAAACCTGAAGTTATAGAATGCGGCAAGCCACGCGGGCGCCTTCCCCCCGGGCACCGGGGCGATGGTGAGCGCCAGACCCAGCCATACGAAAGACGCGCCCAGGGTGATCACGATGGCCGGGATCCGCGTGAAGTAAATGACGGCGGCCAGACCGGCGTACGCCAGGACCACCAGCAGCACGTATGCTGCGCCGAGCCCCGGATTGGCCGTCACCACGAACGCTATGATCACGTTCAGGAGGCCCACGGACTGACCGTTTCCCAGGTCGATGCCGCCGGTTATCACGATGAACATCTGGCCCAGGGCGATGAACACCAGGGGGACCGCGGAGGAGTACAGGAGCTGGACTCCAAGGTACGAGGTTATCCTGCGGTTGAACATCGAATTGATGATGAAGATCGTGATGAGGGTTGCAAATGCCAGGAAGGCCCCGTTGTTGACAACCCGGCGCACCGCGTCCCCCGCGCGCCTCGGGGCGCCGATCCCCCGCTGCTCCTTCTCCGCCAACCCTTTCGACTTCTCACGGAAGGAGGTGGTGATGATGTTCTGCACGGAGACCTGCTCTCCCACCAGCTCCTGAACGATCCTGCCTTCGTGCATGACGTACACCCGGTCGCACTGCTCCATTTCCAGGTCTTCCGTGCTGTGCAGCAGGATGGCCTTTCCCTGCTGCTTTGCCTCATCCAGCAGCCGGTAGATCTCCTGCTTCGTTTCCACGTCCACTCCGCTTGTGGGGTCGTTCAGCAGCACAAGCCCGGATTCGGTTGCCAGGCACCGCGCCATCAGGGCTTTCTGCTGGTTGCCGCCGGAGAGGCTTGTGATGGGGTCCCGGACTCCGCGTGCCCGTATCTTGAGCTTCTCGTACCAGTATTTCGCCAGGGCCACGAGCTTCCCCGTGTTGATGAGCCCGTAGCGGGTCACCCGGCCGAGGCTTGAGATGACAGTGTTGTCCGCGATGTCCCAGAGCGGGAAGATCCCTTCGTTGTGCCTGTCCCCGCTTGCATACGTGACATCCGCCTCCAGGCGGATTCCCGGGCCGCGCACGGTTTTTTTGGAAGCCCTGAAAATCTCCCGCATCAGCTCGGTCTGCCCGGCTCCCTGGAGGCCGGATATCCCCACGATCTCCCCTTTTCGAACGTGCAGGCGGATGTCGTGGAGGGCCTCCGTGCTCAGGCCGTCGATGCTGAGAGCCAGCGGGAGGTCCCGGTTCTCCTGGACTGCCTTGTGGGCGGCCTGGACCTTGCCCCCGAGGATCTCCACAAGCTCGCCCATGGACGTGGCGGCCCGGTAGCCCGCCCACTGCGTGGCGCCGCCTTTCATGACAACCACGCGGTCGCAGACTTTCTCTATCTCATCCAGCTTGTGGGAGATGTAGATGATGGCGATCCCCCGTTTCCCCAGGGCCCTCATCGCCTCATGCAGCTGGGTGATCCTGTCTCCCGTCAGGGAGGAGGTAGGCTCATCCAGGATCAGCAGCTTCAGTCCCTCCTGCGAGATGGCCTTTGCGATTTCCAGCATCTGCCGCTGCGGAAGGAGCAGGGCGCTCACCGGCGCATACACGTCGATCCCGTGATCCGGAAACAGCTCATCCAGGAACGTCCGGGCCACCTGCGCGCCGCGTCGCCTCCACCCGGGAGTGCCGAAAGGCCTGTGGTCCATCAGGCTCACCAGGAAGTTCTCATAGACCTTCAGGTTGGTGAAGAGCGAAAGCTCCTGGTAGGCGCACGCAACACCCCATTCCTTCGCCGCGTTCGCAGTCAGGCCCGCGGCAGTCCTGGCCGCGGCCAGGAACGCAATGGCGCCGCTTGTGGGCGTCTCCACGCCGGTAATCACCTTGATGAGGGTGCTCTTGCCTGCGCCGTTGGGACCCACCAGGCCCAGGATTTCCCCCAGGCGGATCTCCAGGCTCATGTCCTGCAGGGCCCGTGTGGTGCCGAAGTTCTTGCAGATTGCGGTGAGCCGGAGGAAGGAATTGTGCGCCTGTGCTGCCTGATCGCTCATGTGCTACCCGCCATAGTATACCCGCGCACCGGGATGTGCCAGAAAGAGCCGGGGGAACAGTCCGCTGAAAAAAGGCGACGGGCCCCGCGGGACCCGTCGCACTGATCGTCTGGCCTGAGCTTACTTCTTATAGTAGGTGCTCACGATCCAGTCATGGTCGTACTCTTTCGCGGCGACCTCATCCGGCCTGAGGTTGGCGAAGTTGTCCACCATGTCCTGCGTGATGCTGAGAGCGGGCATGATCATGGTC
Organism: Spirochaetia bacterium; assembly: GCA_049515135.1. Taxonomy (GTDB): domain Bacteria; phylum Spirochaetota; class Spirochaetia; order SZUA-6; family Fen-1364; genus Fen-1364. Next base: position 93,547 of record JBEKUJ010000015.1, on the reverse strand, counting down.
TTGGGAACCTTGACGCCCCTGAGGATGTCGACTGCGACATAGAGCGAGGACGCGGCGCTCCACGGGTTGGCCGCCCACGAGAAGGACTTGTAGCCGCTCTTTGCCTTCTCCTGCGACCACCACGTCAGGAAGTTGCCGCGGTTTCCGCCGATGATGACGGGGATCTTTCTTCCCGCAGCCTGGAACGCCTCCAGGGCTCCATACTCGTCTCCTCCCTGGCCCAGGATACCGTCCACCTGCTTGAGCCCGGGAAGGATCGACGTCACCTGCTGCTGCGCAACGGATTCTGTCCACTCGCCGTACACGGTGCCTACGACCTTGACATTCGGGAACGCCTTGAGAGCTTTCACCACGGATGCATGGAAAGCGTCATCGAAGGGCACGCCCGCCAGGCCGCGGATCTCAATGATGTTGCCCTTGCGGCCGATGAGGTCCGCAAGGTGATTGGCGGCGTTCGACGCCATGGAGTCCGTGTCCCAGAGGATCTGGTAGCACTTGTCTGAGGTCACGGGTCCGTCGTTGGCAATGACCACGGGGATCCCCGCGCTGACGGCTTTGTCGATGGCCCCATTGAGCCCCGACCCGCTGCCCGGATCTATGATGATTGCGTTCACGCCCTCCAGGATCAGGCTTTCTATCTGCGAGACCTGGGTCGCGACGTTGTTGTTCGACTGAAGCATCTTGTAGCTCTTCAGGGTGCCGTCTGCGACCATCTTGTCCGCGAGCTTTTTGAAGAGGGCCTCCATCGTCTGGCGGTACGTGTTGCCGCCGTAGGAGTTGGAGAACCCGATCACGAACCCTTTCCCCGCGGCATTGTCCGCCGCGAAGACGGCAATTCCCGAAACCAGGAATGCCACGCACACGAGCGCCGCAATACGTTTCCAGTTCATCTGCCTCTCTCCTTTGACCCATGTTTGGGTGCAGAATGTCCTAGAGACCAAGTCTCTTGCGCAACCAACCTCCTTGCTGTAGTATAACACTGATGTATCAGTGTGATTTCAGATTCAGTCTATACCCTCCCCATCGGTGCTGTCAACTTTTTTTTGAGGGGGAGGCAGGGGAGGGACCATAAGTGCGTGCTGAACACTGGAACGACCTGGTTCGCGCGGTACGGGGCGAACGGACTGCCCGGACCTCTGTCGCCCTCATTGTGGATACCCCGTGGATTCCGCCTTTCCAGGGCCTCTCCACCGTGGACTACATCAGCATCCCGGATGCATGGCTTCGCGCAAACCTTGCCGTGGCGCGGCGGTTCCCTGAGGTGATATTCCTGCCCGGCTTCTGGGTGGAGCCCGGCATGGCGGCAGAGCCTTCCGGCTTCGGCTGCCGCATCGAGTTTTCCGCGGACCAGCCGCCGTCCATCCATCCAATCGGCTCGGACATTGCGCTGGTGGAGGGCCTTGCCCAGCCGAACCCCGGCCGGGACGGGCTCATGCCCCTGGTCCTGGCTCAGTACAGACACGTGCTGCCGCTGGTGCGGGCCGAGGGAATGGACATACGGATGGTGGCCGCGCGGGGTCCTCTGGCGGTGGCGTCCCACTTGTTCGGCCTCACGGAGTTCCTCATTGGCCTGAAGACCGATCCTACCATGACCCACCGGCTGCTGAAAATGACCACAAAGCTGGCCAGGGACTGGCTCTCCGCGCAAGCCGAGGCGATCCAAGGGGCGGACGGCATCCTGGTGCTGGACGACGTGGTGGGGTTCCTTTCCCGGGATGACTACCAGGAGTTCGCCCACCCGTATCTGAAGGAGATATTCTCCCTGCCGGTTGAGGTGAAGATCCTGCACAACGACACCGACTCACCGGTGTGCTACGAGTTCCTGGCGGATCTCGGCATCAATGCGTTCAACTTCACGCACCTCCAGCGCCTGGGTGATGTGCGCTCCCGCATCGGGGACTCCGTCTGCCTGATAGGCAACGTCCCCCCGCGGGACGTCCTGGCCCAGGGTGATCCCGAAACAGTTGCTGACCACGCCCGCCGATGCTTTGCGGAAAACGCCGGGCATCCCGCCTTCCTCCTTTCAGCCGGAGGCGGCGTATCCCCCGGGACGCCTGCTGACAACATCGATGCCATGGTGCGGGCCGCCCGGTCGGCCCGGTCGGCCCGGTAAGGGAGTCGCCTTGATAACGACTGTGGTCCGTGAGATTCTGGTTGCCACTTCGAGTTTCATGGAGGGTTCAGCCATGTGGAGTTTCAGTGTCCGCGCGTGAGTCGGCCGTCATGAAGGCCTGGGTGCTGCACGGCTCGCGCGACCTGAGGCTGGAAAACCGGCCGCGGCCCGCGGCAGCGGAGGGCTGCGCGATAATCCGCGTGACCCGGGCCGGGATCTGCGGCACCGATATCCACTACTACCAGGACGGCCGCAACGGGACCTTCGTGATCAAGATGCCTTTTGTCATGGGTCACGAGTTCGCGGGAACGGTGGTGGAAATGGGCCCCGGGGTCACGGGTCTTGCGGCCGGGGACCGCGTTGCCGTGGACCCCACCATTCCGTGCCGCAACTGCGCGCCCTGCCGGCAGGGCCGCTCAAACCTCTGTGTGAACATGCGCGTCTTCGGGTCTGCCAGCAGCATCCCGCACCTGGACGGGGGTTTCCAGGAGTATGTCGCGGTCCCCGTCCAGTGCTGTCACAGGCTGCCCGAATCCGTGGACGATGCAGCGGGCGCTCTCATGGAGCCTCTTGCCGTGGCCGCTCACGCCATCATGCGCGCCGACGGCGTTGCCGGCCGGCGCGTGCTGATAACCGGCGCTGGCGCCGTGGGCCAGTGCATTCTGACCGTTGCCCGGGCCATGGGAGCCTCCCGGATTGCGGTAAGCGACCCTGACCCTTTTGCCCGAAGCTTCGCGCTGGAGCATGGCGCAGACCTTGCCGTGGATCCCTCCTTGCCGGACGCCGGCGCCCGCCTGGAGGAAGATGCCCCGGGCGGCTTCGATGTGGGGTTCGAAGCGTCCGGTTCCCTGCAGGCGCTCCGCCTGGCCCTTGAAGCGTGTGCGCGCGGCGCCACGATTGTCCAGATCGGGAACCTTCCCCCTGAGGGCGCCTTGCCGGCGAACCTCGTCGTATCCAAGGAGCTGGCCCTTCTGGGCTCCTTCCGCTACGTCAATGTCTTCGAAAAGGTCCTTGACCTGATTGAAGGCGGAAGGATATCCGTGAGCCACCTGGTGACGCACGTTTTTCCTCTTCAAGACTTTCCGTCCGCCATGGAGACCGCGGCGCGCAAGGGAGGCGCCATCAAGGTGCAGGTGAGCGAGTGATCGTCCACCTGGTGGATGGAACCTACGAGTTGTTTCGCTGCTTCTACGGAAACAAGCGCTCCACCAGGCCGGACGACGGCAGCGGGGCAGTGCGCCTGGTCCTGCACACCCTGCTGCAGATGGTGGAGGACGGCGCGACGCATCTTGGCATTGCAACGGATCACGTCATCGAATCTTTTCGAAACGCCTTATGGCCGGGGTACAAGACCGGTGAAGGCGTGGAGCCGGCGTTGCTTGCGCAGTTCCATCCCCTGGAAGAGGCGCTGAGCGCGTTCGGGTTTGTCGTGTGGCCAATGGTGGAGATGGAGGCGGATGACGCCCTGGCTTCAGCGGCTGTCGCGGCTGCCGCGGCCGGGGAAGTACAGAAGGTCTGCATCTGGACGCCGGACAAGGACCTGGCCCAATGCGTGACAGGTGACAGGGTGGTACAGGTTGACCGTCGCGGCGGCCACATCCGCAATGAAGCAGGGGTCCAGGCGAAGTTCGGAGTGCCGCCGCGATCCATTCCGGACTACCTGGCCCTTGTCGGCGACAGCGCTGACGGGTATCCAGGGATCCCCGGCTGGGGAGCGAAGTCAGCGGCAATTGTGCTCTCGAAATATGCGCACCTGGCAGACATGCCCGTCAAAGACCCGGAGTGGCGCCCTGCGGTGGCCAACTCTGCGCGACTGGCGCAGAGCCTGCGGTCCAACTGGGAGCTTGCCCAGCTGTTTCTCAGGCTTGCGACGCTCAGGACGGACGCCAGCCTGTTCGACTCAGTGGAAGCGCTTCGGTGGAAAGGACCGCTCCCGGCGGCTGCTCCGATTGCCGCGAAGATCGGAGGCGAGGCGCTCCTTGAAAGAGCCGTGAAGGCTGCCTCGGCCTGAACGCCGGTCGAGCAAATAGAGTCCGATTAGAATGTAATCAACCTGCTGTCGCTTCCCGTTGTGGTCATCCCATACGCAATACCTGGAACCATGCCCTGCCCGTTGAACCGCAACTATGGCCGCACGTAGATCGCAGTCGAAGAAGTACCCGTTTGGACAGTGAGCGTGGTGTGGTCAGCGGAAAGAGTTGCTGTCGAAGTGATGGGAGTGGCGTCGCTGGAGGACGTCGGAGTGTTACAAGCGGTGACCGTGTAGTTCCCTGAGGAGACGGACCAGGCGACCGAATAAATCGATCCAGCGTAGTTGCCGGGCGATCCATTGATCGCGCCGCTCATCGCTGATCCATCGGCATCGAAGGAAGTGACCGCCGACACGGGTAAGTAGGGTCCGCTGCTCCCGGCGGCAGTGTACTTCCAAAGTCCCAGTATCGGGTCAGTTGCCGGAGTGCCTACTTTCTTGTAGACCATAGTCTGTGGATAAGCACCCGTGTTGACGAGAGTAAACGTGGTGTGGTCAGGGGAAAGAGTTCCCGTCCCCGCACCCGTAGGAGTGGGGTCGCTGGAGGACGTCGGAGCGTTATAAACGGTGAACGTATAGTTCCCTGAGGAGACGGACCAGGCGCCCGAATAAATCACTCCAGCGTAGTTGCCGGGCGATCCAAAGATCGCGCTGCCCATCGTTGATCCATCAGTCTTGAAGGAAACAGCTGCCGACTCAGGTAACTGTCCGCTGCTCCCGGTCGCGGTGTACTGCCAAAGTCCCAGAATTGGATCGGCTGCCGCCGGAGCGGCTACCTTATTGAAGACCTGAGTCGACCCAGAAGCACCCGTTTTTACAACACTGAGCGTGGAATGGTCAGCGGATAGAGTCGCCGTCGAGATGACAGGAGTGGGGTCGGTAAGGGATGTCGGAACGCTCCAGTTAGTCATCGTATAGGTCCCTGAAGAGAGGGCCCAGGTGCCCCAGGAATTCCCCCCGGTATACGAGCCTGATGATCCTGAGATCGAGCTGCTGAGAAATGATCCATTAGCGTAGTAGGAAATGACCTTTGACTGTGGTAAGGATCCGCTGCTCCCGGCCGCGGTGTACTTCCACAACCCTACTATCGGGTCGGCGGGATTGGCCGCTTCAGTTGCTGCCTTCTTCACATAATCAAGCAACGCATTGCTGCATCCGACCGCCAGGAGAAGGATGGCTGCAACGAGAAACGGCAGAAAACTTGCTTTTACTCCTCTGCCCATATGATCACCTCCTTGGCGCCGCTGATTTCCGCGGCCCGCGTGGCCTCTTCTCCCCGCAGATCCAGGTAGGCGAACTGCTGGGCGAGATCAGGCGCGACCTTTTTCAATTCCTCGTAGCTTCTCTTGGCCGTCCGATAGTCTTCGAGGTCCTGGCTTGTGCGGGCCATGCCCACAAGCGTGGGAGGGTCGAGGGGAGACTTCTGGTAGGCGCGCTGGTAGAATCCCAGGGCTTTCTCCAGGTCCCCTCCGAGGTAGGCGAGGCTTCCGCTGTTCACGAGAGCGGGGACGTACTCTGTCTTTTCCAGCGCCCGCTTGAACGCGCTTTCAGCCTTGTCCAGGAGGCCGTATCTGGCATAGAGAACCCCGAGAGAGTTCAGGGACTTCGGACTCTCCTTCGTTTTCGTGATTGCGGCCTGGAGCGCAGCCACTCTCTCATAAATCTGCAGCTCGACGTGTCGGGAAACGTCGGCCTGGAAATCCGCAAGAATCTTTGATGAATCGGGCATTGCGGGAGGCGTCCCCGAGCCGCGCAGGCCGACGGGTTCATAGATTTTCCATGCATCGTGAACGGGATAGAGGTCCGCTTGATTTCTTGAAAGGTTTTCCCGCCACTCCTTGGCTCCCTCCTGCCACGCGGGAAGGAAAGTGGCGTCTCTTTCCGTGACCTCTATCGGAACCCAGACCTTGTCATTCCTGAAGATCAGCTCGTCGGAGCGCGCGAAGGCAGCCCGTGCTTCCTCCGGAGTTGCTTTCAAGGCGAACGCCATGAAAATGTGGCCCGGTATGGTGACGAAAGCGGTCTCCACCTGCACGGATTCCATCAGGGCGCAGTACAGCAGGGTAAGGTCGCTGCAGTCACCGGACTTGTACTCGAATGTCTGCCGAGGGAACTTCAGCGTGTCCACCGCGAGCTTGTCCTTGGAAACAACCGCGTACGAGGTGAGGGGATTGGAGACGTAGCTGATTCCATAGAGTCGCAGGGCGTCATGGAACGCGATTGCAGTCTGAAGGTTCCGGTCAACGGAGCGATTGAGTTTCGGCTTGATCAGCGCATTGAGGTTGTTCGAGAAAACGAGGATCGCGGGCTCTTTTGCGGTCACGAAAGCCGCCGCCTTGCGGTTGTCATCCCACATCATGGCGTTGCGGTCATAGATCCTCAGCGTCTCGGCCTCGTTCTGCGATACCGCCTTCCCGTCCTGGGTATAGGTTACGGAGATTTCTGCGGCTACCTTGGTCGGCTCGGTGATATCGAGAATGGCGGCTTTGAAGAGCGCGTAGAGATCCACGCTCTTCGATTCGCCTGCCTTCAGCTCAGGGATGCTGGCACACTTCTTGGCAGCATCCATGTACTCCTTGACGATAAAGGACACGGTGACATCAGTTACCGGCGTTTTCCCCGTGTTCATCAGCGTGAACCTGCCTATGGGATGATCGTCGTAATAGGCCTGGAAGATGGGGAAGACGTTTTCGAAGGCAAGGTTGTCAATGGTAAGCCCTTTGCCCTGCGGCTCGCCCTTCAGCGGGACCGGCTGCGGTTGCACGGGCTGGGGCTTTTCGGGAGTCTTCTCGCCGATGGGCGTGGCGCCCTGGCTGGGCACGGAGAGCAGGGTGTAGGAGACACCGACGTTCACGTCGATCGTCTGGACAAGGCTCCCGTACAGTCGATATGACGCTTCTATTCCCAGGATCAAGGGAGAGCCGATGAAGAAGTTTGCGCCCAGACCGCCGGCGACAAAGACGTTTCCCGAGGAATGCGAGAATCCAGAGCTGTTCTCCAGACCGAAATAGTACCCCGTCGTGGCCAGAGCGCGCAGCGACAGCCATTCAAGCACGGGATATCGGACTCCGATTCCCGCGGAGGCTGTGAACAAAGAGAGGCTCATTCCTGAAACGGAAACCGGATTGTAGCCATAGTCTATTGCCGCATCCGCAAAGAGCAAATGATTGAGGACCGGGAGGGAGTATTCCCCGGCTACTTTGCCCCCGCCCCCTGTGCCGAAGAGCGAGGCGTTGGAGTCCAGAGGGCTGGGGAATGACAGCCGCGGCCATGCCCCAACCGTGAGCAGTGGTTGCGGATTCTGCGGAAAGAGGACACACGGAAGCAGAATCAGAGCAAGGCCTATGAGGAGGATCTTTCTCATTTGGCACCTCCCAAACATCTTTCCTGAGTTGGGTTGTGCTTGTCACGTTGTAATTGCTGTATTCTATCTTATCACACGCGAGGCGATTGTCAATTTCATCTGACGCGAGGGTCCGTCATTTGTGCTTCAGGTTCTGATCCAGGAAGCTCCAGACGATCCCCTTGTCCACGTAGCCCGACACATCAAGGTGATCCGCCTCGTTGATGACGTAAACGGAATGCTGGGCCCCGGCGTCCGCGAGCTTCTGGTCCAGGGTGACTGCATCTTCGGAGGGAACGATGCCATCGCGCCTGCCATACATCAAGAGTACCGCTGGACTGTTCGACGTCACGTGGTTGAGCGGGCTTGCCTTTGCATAGACCTCGGGGATGTCCTGCGCAGCGCCCCCCAGGCTCCATGACGCATCAGCTTCGTCCATCTTCGTCCAGTCGATGAACCCGGCCAGGCTGACGACAGCCTGCACCTTCGTGTCCGGGCCGTCTCCGGCCGGCTCGAACCCATCCGCGGGTCCGGTCAGACCTGCCATCAGCGCGAGATATCCTCCATACGACCAGCCGATGACGCCGATCTCCGCGGGATCTATGTGGTACTTTTCAGCGTTCTGCTTCAGCCACCGGACAGCGCGCTTGACGTCCAGCAGCTGCGTGGGAAACGGGTAGCGCGCCTTCCCGTGGTCTTCGATCTCGATGTCATGGTAGCCAAGAGTGACTCCGACATATCCGCGCTGCGCGGCGTTTGCAACCTGCGAGGCGTACATTGATCTGTCCTGGGTGGCCGGGATGGGAAGGAAAATGAGCGCAGGGAGCGGCTCGGTGACGTTCGCAGGCCGCGCGATGTCCAGCTTGAGAGCGGTGTCCTTGTCGGAGTAATAGACGAGACCCCGCTCCCAGACGGGCTTTTCCTGCGCCTGCGATTGGACGGCGACCGCGGACAATCCAATGAACAGAACGGCGATAATTGACAGCCTGAGACCTTTCATTTTTGTCCTCCCCACCGGACAATACTATACCATATAAGTTCCGGATAAGTTCCGGGTCATTGCCTTCGCTTGAGTCGGCCGCGCAGAAGGGTTACTCCTACGCGACCCCAGGAAATCCCTTCCGATTCGTCGCTCCTCATGTGCGGGTCGGATTTGTCAATTCCTGACTTTATTGATCATATTATCAGATAGTTGGCGATACCGCTCCTTTGTCAGTCACCAACTCGGGGAGAGGTGAATGTGAAATGGAAACAATTGACCTCGTTGGTCAGATCTACGAAAGTATCGGAGATTCCACAGTGGCGGAGCTCCCTCTGGCCCTGGTGGAAACCATGAAGGGGATGGCGCAAATTTCACGGAGTCGGGGGTGCCAATTTGGCCTTATCGATCGAGGCGGAAAGTGTGTGGGCGCCAGCATCGTCGGCTACGGGCCTGCTGATCTGGAGTCGTATCTGACAGACTTTGCCCCAGAAGATCCGCGCCTGCCTTACGTTATTCAACATCCTGTACAATGGATCCCCTGCCAGCAGGCGGCAGGCGACCCTAAAGCATTCGAGCGTTCCGCACTCGTAAACGAATGTTTGGACAAGTTTGGAGCGCGATTTGTTCTTGGTTTGTCCTTTCCTGTCGGGCCTCAACATACCGCGACCCTTGGCGTGATGCGTGGCCGGCGCGATGGGCAGTACGGCACACAAGAAGTCAGGCGGCTTACCCCCCTATTGCCTCATATCAGTCGGGCAATGAGTCTCTATGCCCGAATCGGGAGGTTAGAATCGACCTTGGCATCTTTGGATGCACTCGTTGACCGACTTTTCACGCCGATCCTGTTGGTCGATAGAACCGGCCTGTTGCGATACGGCAACCCCTCCGGCCAGGAAGCGCTGCGGCGGGCGCAGTACCTGGTGCTCCGGGGCGGGCGCGTGCACCCGCGTAGCGCGAGGCAAGCACAGCAATTCACGGACATGCTGGCAACGGCGTTGTCGAATGAACAATCTACCGTGGCTGCCGAGCCAAGCTCCTCGATGCGTCTTCTCGATGCCGAGGGCCATGCTGCAGTACTGGTCGTTCAGGGATTGCGCGGCCAGGCGAATCTCATCAGCATGCCACACGCCGATGCAGTCCTGTTTCTGATCCGTAGCGACGAAAAACTGCCTGTCAACGCTGCTCGCCTGCAGATAGTTTTCGGACTTACGCCGGCAGAAACACGGCTGGCCGAGCACTTAGTGAGCGGTAAGAATCTCAGTGAGATTGGCGAAGAACTGAAAGTGGGCCGCGAGACCCTGAAGTCTCAACTTCGGTCCCTGTTCACCAAGACAGATACGCGCCGACAGGGTGAGTTGATCGCCATTCTCCTTTCTGCTATCTCAGTTTCCATGACTTGAGAACGGTTTTAACGCGCAGGCAATGACCTTCTAACTTCACCCATCTGGGGGAAGACGACCGCTGACTTGCTGCTGACATTTGGTAGCAAGGTTCGTTAGCCGTGAAACACAGGGAGCTTCGCCCGAGGCGTTTACAGTCGCATTTTGTCCCCCTGGATGCTCTGGTCGATCGTCTTTCCGCGCCGGTGCTGTTGGTTGACAGGACCGGCGTATTGCGACACACAAACCTAGCAGGCACGGAGGCGCTGCGCCAGGCAGAATACCTTGTACTCCGAAATGGGTACGTTGGGCCGCGTAGCGTGAGGCTAAAACGACAGTTCGTGAACATTCTGGCAGCTGCGCCGTCGGATGACTCGACTCTTGTGGTTTCGCAGCAAAGTTCAACAATGCGCCTCCTCGATGGCGAAGGACACACTGCGGTACTCATCGTGCAGGCTTTGCGCTGGCAGGCGAGTATAAGCGGCCTGCCGCTGGCCGATGCGGTTCTGTTCCTCATCCACGCGGACAAGACCGCGCCAACCAACACTACTCGCCTCCAGATAGTCTTTGGCCTGACGCCGGCAGAAACCCGGCTGGCCGAGTACCTGGTTGCCGGCAAAAGTCTCACAGAAATCAGTGAGCATCTTCATTTGAGTCGGGAGACCCTCAAGAGCCAACTCCGTTCTCTCTTCAGAAAGACCGGGACCCATCGCCAAGGCGAGCTGATCGCGCTCCTCCTCTCTTCTATCTCAGTTTCCATGACTTGAGCGTACAGTCTGAAGGCGCAGAAAAATCTTCTGACTTCACCCGTTTGGGGGATGCCGGCAGACCGCGCTTGTTCGATCTTCCACAAAGAGTATGAGCAGGCGCTGTTGTTTGTTGGCTGCGCTGCTCATGAACAGGGGGACACCCTCAACGGAGCGACGCGCCCTTCGTCGCCGGGCATGGAGCAACCTCTGTAAACGATCAAGGGCACAGGAGGATTTCATGAATCACCGGAGATCTAGAAGGCGTCTTGTCTTTGCTATCGCACTTGTACTGACCCTTGTGGTCCCCACGATGGTCTTCGCAAATGGTGAGATTTCAACTTGGTCGGAAAACAGCTTCGCCCAAGGTCAACAAGATATCTACGTGCGCAACAATACCAACCGCACGATTGTAGTCGACCATGTGCAAGTTACCGGTTCGAATATATGGGATCAACCGATGACCGAAACACTAAGCCCTGGTCAGCAGACGGTGTGCTGCACCGTTGGGCAGCAGAACTCAAGTCAAGCCTGGTCGTACCATTGGACCGTTACTTGGCATTATTGGCCTTGAAAGGGAGGCAAAATAGAATGGTCACAAAATCAATCTCCATCGTACTGGTCTTGGCGCTGCTCACGGCTGGCGTAACTTTCAGCCAAGGAGAAGATACCAATCTACTGACCACAGTGGGGGAGAACTTAAATGCTACCGAAGCTTCGAGTTACATCGCATTTGGTGGAACTCTCCAGACAAACTCCAATGAAATCGCAATTGGTGCTTTTCCAATATTGGGGGATAACTCAAAGTGGCCTCCTATAACACCCTTTGATGCTGCTGGTGATGTAAACGCAGGTGTAAACGCGGCGGCAACCGCGCAAAACACCACAGATACACTGCTTTACGTGCTGTTAGTCAGTCTTGCAGTAGTCGCTCTCATTGCAGCGATCGGGGCCCTTTCCTCGTCAAATCCATGATTGGCCTGGGGGCACGGCAAGAGCCCCGTGCTCGCCCTCGCTGCGTGTATGGACTGTTGGTTGCCCTCAACAGTCCATACCGGGAGCCCGTGACGGCCTCGGAGGCGCTTTTCTCGCGCCAGGTTTGACGACTATTCCCCCAAACACGGCTATGCGCATCGGCTATGCTCGCGTCTCGACCGAGGGTGAATCAATTGTTGACTTTCCGTTTCAGGATTCTGACCTTTGAATCTCTTTCCCCGCTGTGTCGGGGTTGACTTCACGAAAGGAGACCTGATGTGAGGATGCAGCGTTTCCCGAAGATTCTTGTCGCCGCCACAGCGACGGTGATGTTGTCCCTTTCTGTAGGTGCCCATGCAGAAGCACAGAGCATCGCATGGCGAACCGATCTGGACTCCGCCACATCGGAAGCCAAGCAAACCGGCAAGGTTATGATGGTTGACGTGTACACAGATTGGTGCGAATGGTGCTCGGTGATGGACAAGAAAACGTACACGGATGCGAAGGTGATCGAGGGGGCGCAGCAGTTCGTCGCCCTCAAGCTCAACCCCGAGAAAAGCACCCCCGGGGCTCAGTTCGCCAAGAGGTATGGCGTCAGCGGATACCCCACGATTCTCTTCGTGGACTGGGATGGTACCCTGGTCAGCAGGGTCGAGGGATACGTGGATGCACCCTCATTCGCGACAGCGATCACACAAACGACTGAGGATGGGCCGAAAGTGAAACCGTACTTGGCAGAGTTCAAGGCGGGGGTGTACCGCAACTCTCAAGAGCTTGTCTCGATACTTGTCGAGATGGGCCGGGTCAATGAGGCCGCCCCTGTGTTCGACCGCCTGCGCTCTGCGGCATACTTACCTACTTCTTTCCAAGAGAGCACCGCACTAGCGATCGCAAACAATTTCCTCGACAATGACCAGAACGAGCGGAGCCTTGAATATATCAAAATCGTTGAGGATATCGGTTCAGGGTCGGATGCCAATTGGGACGCGCATCGCTTGCACGCGATCGCGATATACTACACGAAAGGCAAAACACAGGCCCTCGAGTACCTGGATCTTTTGCGGGCGAAAACCGAGACCCCTGCCGTCTGGAAAGATCGCTACAAAGATCTTGAAGACCGGATGAAAGCAGCGAAGGATAACGGAGGCTCGTGATCGAGGAATTTGCAGGTCCGCCTGCGCCCGTATTTCTTTCCCACGGGGCTCGCCTGTCGCTGTCACGCTCCCGTCTCGGACAACGGTTAATGACGAGCGTGCGGTAAAGAAGGTGGAATGATCCCGCTTGCAGCCAATATCGGTGTCGCCCTTATCTCCGGCGCGGCCTGGTTTGGGATCATCGTGTTCATCGATCCTCACCGCAGGGAGAAGGACAGTACCCGGAGTCTCTTCGCGTCGCTCCTTTTCGGGTTCGCCAGCATCCCGCTGGTAATTCTCATTTACAAGATCGCCCCGGATCTCACCTCGGGAATTGAGTCTCCGCAAGCTCAGTATTTTGTCTACAACGTGCTCGTTGTGGGACCCGTAGAAGAGTTCGCCAAGTTCCTCATCTTCTTTCTCATCATGCTGAGGCGAAAGCCAGTCCAGGAACCGCTGGATGCCATGCTGCACGCCGCGGCGGTGGCCCTGGCTTTCTCCCTGACGGAGAACGTGAAGTACGGTCTGAGCTACGGGACCGATGTCGTCGCCGCGCGCGCCCTCCTCGCGACGCCGGGCCACCTGACGTACGCGTGCATCTGGGGCTTCGCCTACGCGGTGCTGATCCACGTAAATCGCCAACGGCGGCCGCGGGATTTTGTCATTCTTTTTTTCTCAATCTATCCCGCGGCGTTGCTCCACGGGATCTCGAATTTTCTGGTCAGCCTGCTTGGCGAATGGGTGTTTCTTTTCGACTGGATCCAGTTTTTTGCTGCGTTCAGCCTTCTTCTCTGGCTGCAGCGCACCTCGCCGTTCCGCCCGTTCAGCCTCGCGGAGGCTCGACAGGCTGTGCAGCGCATCGACCTAAACCTTGCGTCCAAGGGTAACAGCTTTCCGCTTCACCTGCGCGCCGCCCTGGCGCGCACGGCTCTCGGTGATTATAGCCGTGCACGGCACCATGCGGACCAGTGTCTGCGGCTGCGCAAGGGACACGCATTCGCGCAGGCCCTCTCGGGGGCCATCCACGTGCTGCAAGGTGAGGCGGCTAGGGGAGAGGAAACGCTGCGCTTCTCCTACCCGTCGCTCACGGAAAAAGAGAAGCTCACCATCCGAAGGCTCAGCCGCCACGTTGCCCGCTCGGCCCGGACAGACAACGCCTATAACGAGTTTCTGCTCAGTATGTGGATCAAGAATGCGACCGGAAGAGCCGTCATCAAGAAAATGAATTAACAATTATCAAAACCGCTTGAGATTTCTAAAACAATCTACAGCTGATTTCCCCACGGTCTGCCGTGTCTTTTCTTTAGGCCCAACAACTCAAACTCCATCTCACAGGCCACCTCTCCTTCCCCCAACCCGTCTCCGCCCACTCCGTAAAGCTCCTTAAAAGACTCCATCGCTGTCACAGTCAGTTCCTCGCTCATGCCCGTACCCTCCTCCAGGGCAGCTGCGCTACTGCCGTCTCTATCTGTTCCTGCCAATACGGATCCTCTCGTTCCCGCGGAAGCCGCTCCCTCTCTTTGGCACGATCGCGCTCGAGGGCCTGGCGCTCCTCCCTGTCCTGATGCTCTCTCTGTTCCCTTAGCCCGCGCGTCCGCGCTACCTTGCGCCATTTCAAAAAATGCTGCGGGAAAAATGTCACCCGCTCGGGAGCTGTCTCTATGAATGCCCTGAAAGCCTTTAGAATATCATCCTCATTTGCTCCGCCGGTCATGAGAGCTCGGATACCCGAGGACCATTCCCGCGCGATGAAGCATGGCGGAGCTCCACGAACTTGGGCCTCCTGCTTGATTCGCTTGAGCAAGGTCAAGAGAGACACGCGAGCGAGGTCCTGCAAAGGCTCTCGCGCAGTCTGGGGAGTCTCCCCTGGCGAAGGTACCCGCCTCATCGCTTTATGCGCGTCGCTTGACAGAGTACTTAACATATGTTACCCTATACGGGCGATGCCGGCGATTCAACTGACAACTGGATCTCTTGCGGACATTCCGGTTTTTCGCGCAACGGACCTGAAAAAAGCACCCGGCGGGGGGTCATGGAGATTCGACAATCTGGTCGGAATCCTGGCGGAGATCTCTGAGCAGACCCCTTCCGGCGCGGTCAGCTATGCCGTTGAGATCATCGCGGAAGCCCAAAGCCGGAATGAGCCCGTCGCCTGGGTGGCAGGAGCGGGCTCGATATTCTTTCCCCCCGACCTTCAACAGCGCGGTGTGGATCTTTCCGCTGTCGCCGTGATCCGCGCCGGCGGAGAAACCGACTCGCTGACAGCCGCCGAATGGCTCCTGAGGTCAAAGGCCTTCGGGCTTGTGATCGTGGATCTGGAGGGGCCCGGGACCACCACTGACGCCTCTCTGGGCCGGATCCAGAAGCTCGCTGAACGCGGTCAGGCCGCTGTCGTCTTCCTCACAAGAAAACGCCGTCAGGATCCCTCCCTCGGCTCCCGGATCTCGCTGCGGGGATTCATCAGCCGGTCCGGCGTCGGGCCTCTCCATGTCGACATTCACACGGTCAAAGACAAGCGCTCCAATTCCAGCTCCAGGCAAAGCAGGCAGTACCATGGCCCTTCTGGGATGCATTAACGTTGACCGCTTGCCCCTGCAGATCCTTCTGAGAGACAACCCCGCGTGGCAGGGGACGCCTGTCGCCGTGACGAAAGAGGAGAAGCCGCAGAGCCCCATTCTGGCCTTGAATCGGGAAGCCC
Source organism: Spirochaetia bacterium (assembly GCA_049515135.1). Taxonomy (GTDB): domain Bacteria; phylum Spirochaetota; class Spirochaetia; order SZUA-6; family Fen-1364; genus Fen-1364. The sequence goes on along the minus strand of JBEKUJ010000015.1, from coordinate 78,149 downwards.
GGGAGAAAGGCCTGATCGTCGGGATGAGGTATGCCAACGCCCTTTCCCTGGTGCCGAGCCTGAGGGCTCGGCCAGTGTCGCCGGACCGGATGGCGGAAACCCGGGATCGCATCACAAGGCTGCTCTCTGCATTTACTCCGGATATCGAGCCCTGCCCGTTCGATGATGATGCGGTCTGGGTGTCAGTGGATGGGCTCCAATCTCTCTTTGCGTCGGAGTCCCGCTGGATGGACACGGTGCGCGGCGCGCTTGCATCGGAAGGCTTCCAGGCGAGCGTTGTGCTCGGATTCACCCGTTTCGGCACGTACGCAATTGCCCGCTCAAGATCGCGCTCCCTGGTGTTCACATCACGAACCGAGGAACGCGAGCTGATGAGCCGGTCTTCCATCGATATCCTCCCTCTTTCTCCGAAAGCAAAGAGCACACTGCGTAAGCTCGAGGTCCGTACCGTGCGGCAGTTCGTTTCTCTCCCGGCCGGAGAAGTCGCGCAGCGCTTCGGAAAGGAAGCAGGGCTTCTCCGCCAGGCCATCCTGGATGCCGATTCTCTGCCCATCCAGTCCCGGGCAGTGAATGAGACGGTGCCCTGCAGACGCCATCTTGATTCCCCGCTGGTGGACCTCAGCATGCTCATGCCGCATATAGATGAGCTCCTGGCAATCCAGGCAGCGCGCGCGGAGGCGGAGAGGTCGGTGATCTCCGGGCTCACTCTCATCCTCCGTACGGAGAGCGGAGAAATCACAACCGATGTGATCCGTCCTGCCATTCCCACTCTGGCCTCGCATCTCCTGCGGCGCCTGATCCAGCTTCGCCTCTCCTCCCGGCAATTCGCCTCCGGAGTGGAGGACATCGAGGTCCGCTCAACCAGGACTCAGCCGTCGCGGACGCAGGAGGAGTTGTTCACGATACGAAGGCGGGACCTGCAGGCGGGCGCCAGGGCCTTTGCCGCCATTCGCGCGCGCTTCGGCAATGAGTCAGTGACCCGCGCGCAGCTCCGTGACTCGTATCTCCCGGAGCGGTCTTTCACCTGGGTTGCGCTGAACCGGCCAATCCTGCCCTCGCTGCGCCCGCAATTGATCTCAGCGCAGCGCCTCACTGCGGTCAGAAGGATTTTCGAGCCGCAGCAGGTCCGGCCCGGCTCTCTGCAGCCAGGCTGGAAGGCCGGGCCTTTCATCGTATCAGGCCAGTGGTGGGCCACCGACGGAAAGGATGCGCCTTTCCTTCGCCACTACAGCTTTCACGACTCGCCAGCCGGCATTCTCTGGCTCTTTGTCGACAAGCTCACGGACACCTCCTGGGTGCAGGGCGTCGTGGACTGAAGCAGGCGGCCATGTACGTTCCGCTGTGGTGTAAGACGAATTTCTCCTTCTTGGAAGGCGCCAGCCATCCAGAGGAGCTGGTGGAGACCGCGGTCCGGCTCGGGCTGCCAGCCATCGCCATCACAGATCGAAACGGCGTCTATGGAATGGTGCGGGCCTTCGACGCCGCACGCCAGAGCAGGGTCAAGCTCATCACGGGATCGCAGGTCACGATTGATGATGGCTCCTCCGTGGTCCTCCTGGCGCAGGACAGATCCGGGTATGGCAATCTCTGCCGGCTCATCTCCCGTGGTCATCTCAGAAGCCCCAAGGGGATGTGCTCTGTCCGGTGGGAAGAGGTGGCTGACAGCGCAGGAGGGATGCTGGCGCTCTGGCTCAATGACTCCGCCGGGCCTTCACCTCAAGAGCCCGGGCTCGGCACCCTCAGGGAAGCCTTCGGGGATCGCCTCTACGCGGTCGTGGCGCGGCATCACCGGGCGGATGACATTGCACGGGAGCGCGCAACACGGGAAAGCGCGGCCCGGTTCTCCCTGCCCCTGGTAGCAGCCACCGAGGTCCTGTACCACGGGGCCCAACGGCGGAAGCTCCAGGATGTCCTTGTGTGCATCAGGCACAGGACCACTCTGAGGGAGGCGCAGACAAAGCTCTATCCCAACGAAGAACATTCCCTCAAGTCAGCCGCCGAGCTGGAAGCTCTTTACCACGATTCGCCGGAGCTGCTCGAAGCATCGCGGGAAGCAGCTGATCGGTGTTCCTTCTCTTTTGAAGAGCTGGTCTACAAGTACCCTGATGAAGTGGTCCCTGATGGCTTCACCACCGCAACCTGGCTCAGTCACATCACCTACGAAGGCGCGCGGAGCAGATACAAGGGCGATATTCCAGAAAGCGCGCGTGCGTTGCTTGAGAAGGAGCTTGCGCTCATCCATGAGCTGGGATACTGCGGGTACTTCCTGACCATGTGGGAGCTGGTTCGGTTCTGCAGGGAAAAGGGCATTCTCTGTCAGGGCCGGGGATCCGCGGCAAACTCTGTTGTCTGCTACTGCCTGGGCGTCACGTCTGTGGACCCCGTGCGCATGAACCTGCTCTTCGAGCGGTTTCTGTCCCGCGAAAGGGCGGAGCCGCCCGACATCGATCTGGACATCGAGCACAACCGGCGGGAAGAAGTCATTCAGCACATGTACCAGAAGTACGGCAGGGACCGGGCGGCCATGGTGGCCAACGTTGTCCGCTATCGAACCAGGTCCGCGATCAGGGAGGTGGGCAAGGCATTCGGCATACCGGAAGTCGCGCTGGACCAGTGTGCCAAGCTGCTTCCGCATTGGGATGGTGACCTGGAGGCAGTTTTCAAGGAAGCAGGGCTGGATCTTCCCGGGCCTCTCCTTGGGCACATGGTGGCGTTGACCAGGGAGATCACCGGGTTTCCCCGTCACCTGTCCATCCATCCGGGCGGCTTTCTCCTGGGCAGCGACCCTGTTGATACCATCGTTCCTATCGAGAATGCCACAATGCAGGACCGCACCGTCATTCAGTGGGACAAGACTGACATCGAGACGATGAACCTCTTCAAGGTGGACCTTCTTGGCCTGGGCGCGCTGACGCACCTCGACTACGCCTTCCGCCTGTTGAAGAGCCGGTACGACACGGATCTCTCCCTGGCGACCATTCCGCCGGATGACGCGGGAGTCTTCGACATGGCCTGCCGGGCAGACACAGTGGGAGTGTTCCAGATCGAGAGCAGGGCGCAGATGGCCATGCTGCCGCGCCTGAAGCCGCGGAGCTACTATGACCTCGTCATTGAAGTCAGTCTGGTCAGGCCCGGACCCATCACGGGAGGGATGGTCCATCCCTATCTGAGGCGCCGCGCGGGGGAGGAGGAGGTCACGTACCCCCATCCGAGCCTGGAGCCTGTCCTCAGCAAGACGCTGGGGATCCCTCTCTTTCAGGAACAGGTGATGAAGCTCGCCGTGGTGGCGGCAGACTACACGCCGGGGGAAGCGGACCAGCTGCGCCGGGACATGGCGGCGTGGAAACAGCGCGGGCGGATCGAGCAGCACCACGACCGCCTGGTATCACGCATGATTGCCAAAGGGATCGAGCCGGAGTTCGCCGAAAGGGTCTTCAGCCAGATCCTGGGGTTCGGAGAGTATGGGTTTCCAGAGTCGCATGCGGCCAGCTTCGCGCTTATCGCGTATGCCACGGCATACCTCAGGCGACATTACCCGGTTGTGTTCGCGTGCGCGCTGCTGAACGCGTGGCCGTTCGGGTTCTACTCACCGGCCACGGTCATTGACGACTCGAAGCGTCATGGCGTGAAGTTCCTGCCCGTCGACATTCTCAGGAGTGATTGGGACTGCACGCTGGAGCGCCGGACCGGCCCGGCGGACTACGCTGTTCGAATTGGGCTGCGATACGTCAAGGGGCTCGGGACAGGGGACTGGGAGCGCATCCAGGCATGGCGCGCCGCCGGGCATGCCTCGACCCTGTCCGACTTCACCTCTCTCTGCAGGCTGCCCAGTGATTCCATGGAACGCCTGGCAGAGGTGGGAGCCTTCGACTGCTTTGACAAGGGACGCCGAGAAGCAATCTGGGGCGTGCTGGATCAGACTGACTATCCCACGGGCCTGCTCGTCGGCCAGTCCGAGGAGACCCCTGCATTTCGAGCCTTGAGCGCCGCGGAGGAGGTCGCCTGGGACTACAACGCGTCGGACCAGAGCCCGCGCGGCCACGTGATGGAGCAGTTCCGCGGGTTGCTGGAGAAGCAGGGGCTTCCCGACGCTGCCGGCGTGTCCCGGATGGAGCACGGTCGGAGGGTTTCACTTGCCGGGTGCGCAATCTGCAGGCAGATGCCGGGGACCGCCTCCGGCGTGCTTTTCATGACGCTGGAAGACGAGTCGGGCTTTGCGAATCTCGTGGTGTGGGAGAAGGTCTTCAAGCAATACCGGACCTTGATCCTGACCAGCTGGATCCTCGGGGTCACGGGGCGGCTCCAGGTGGCTGACGGGGTGGTTCATATCATTGCGGACTCGTTCTGGAAGCCCGAGTTCGTTGAAAAAGAGACAAGGACGGCCGCGGCAAGCCACGATTTCAGATAGAACGGCCGCGCTCAGACAGCCAGGTTCACAAGATTGCCCGCGCTGCTATACTCTGTCCCATGGAGCCGCGAATGCTCCTCATATGTGTCGCGCTCGCGCTCGTGCTGTGCGCCCCAGTGGCGGCTCCCGCGTCGTCCGCGCAAGGGAGCGCCAGGGTGCTCTGCGAAGCGATTGTGGGATTCAACGGCGTGGCACGGGAGGGAAGGTTCGCGCCGGTCATCCTGAGCATAGAGAATCCCGGCGCCAGGATGATCGCCCGGATCTCCCTGAGCGTCACGTGGGGCGGCCTTCGCGGACCGCCGCCGGGCCGCACCATCACCCGTGAAGCGGTCCTGGATGAAGGGGCAACCAGCCGGTTCCCGTTCGTCATCCCGCTTCCGCGCAACGTTCGCGCGGTTCACGCCAGCGTCACCTCGCAAGGCGTGGAGGTCGGCAGCCTGGACATTGAGACGCGCTCTCTCACCACACAAAGCAGGATCGTTGTCGGCATCAGCAGCGACCTTTCCCTTGATGCCGTTTCCGCCCTGGGCGGCAGCGACGGCTCCCTGCGCGTCGTGTACCCGCGCCTAGACGACCTTCCCCGCAGCTGGCCGGGCTATGACGGGGTAGATGCCGTCATTGTCCACGATACGTATTTCCGGCAACTCCGATCTGACCAGCTGGATGCAATCCAGCGATGGGTCCTGGGCGGCGGGGTCCTTGTCTTCACGGGAGGCGCCGCGGCGCTGCAGCACCAGTCCGCAGGCTTCGGCGACCTTCTGCCGGTCCAGGTCAACGGCCTCACGCAGCGGGAAGGGATTTCCGTCCCGGTGGGAGGCGGAGAGCCGCGGCGCCTCCCGGGGAGCGTCGAGCTGGCTGACGCGCAGGTGACGGCCGGGAAGATCCTGGCAGCCGCCGGGACCATCCCGCTTATGGTGCAGCGCCGCCTGGGACGCGGGACGGTCTGGTTTCTGGCGTTCGATCCCACCGCGCCTCAGCTTGCCCGGTGGGACGGCCTGCTTTCCCTGTGGAGAAGCATTCTCAGCGGCGACCGTCTTCCGGCAGCAGGGTTGGCATCGAAGCCTGCCATGGAAGACCCGTGGATCGCGGCCGTGTTTGCCGCAGCCGCGGTGTCATTCCCTCCCGTGTACGCCGTCCTTGCCTTCGTGGGCGCTTACCTGGCACTCCTGGCGCCGCTCCTTCTGGCGGGGACCAGGGGCGGGATCCGCAGCCGGACCAGGCTGGCGCTCCTTGGTGCCGTCTGCATCGCGGCGACCACTGCGGGATGGTCCCTGTTCAACCGCGTGCTCTTTGATCCGGGGCTCCAGATCATTGACGCCGCCCGTGTCGACGCCAGGTCCGGTGACGGCCTGGCTCTGGTCACTGAGAAAATCGGGTTCTACGCGGCGTCCGCACGGCCGGTGGAAGCGCGCCTCGGCGGAAGCGACGCTGTGGTAGAAACGGCGGCGCTCAGGACCCCCCAGAACCTGCCGCTTGCGGAGCCGCATCTTCTGCTGCTGCAGGCGGCCTCAGGGGTCCTGGTCAGGGGAATCGACGTGGAAAGACTCGGCGCCCGGCTTCTTGTCGTCCAGGACCCGGTGCCCTTCGATGTCACTGCCCGGGTCGGCGTCAGCGGATCGTCCATTCAGACGTTCGTCAGCAACGGGAGCAGCAAGCCTCTACTGGGGTGTTACATGCTTGTGTCGGGCCGGGCCTTTCCCCTCGGTGACGTTGCCGCGGGCGCTGCGGTCCAGCGGACTTTTGTGGTTTCCGACGGCGCAGAGTCATCCGCTGCCGACGTGATGTTCCAGTCGGACAGCAGGCGCGCGGCCCTTTTCAAGGCGCAGGAGGGAGACGGGCCGCAACCTGGACCTTCCCGGCTCATCGGTTGGATGGACGGTCCCATCATCCCCATTGCAATCCCCGGCTCACGGCAGGTCGGCGGCGTCCCCGGGCTTGCGCTGGTGAGCGTGGAGGCGGAATGAGCATTCGAGAAGGAATCCGCACGTACCTGTCCGACCAGCTGATCCTCCGTACCTGCCTGTACCTTGCCGCGGCGCTCGGCGTGGCCCTCCTTGTTGTCTGGCCGCGCGGTTCGCTGGAGGCAGCCCTCCGCTCCGGGGCAGGGACGGATTCATTCACCGTTGTCGCAATCTGTTTCCTCGTATGCATGCTGTTCCTCGAGGCCCGGTTCGGCGCGCAGGATTTCTCTGCCGATCCTGCCGTCCATCTCCAGGAGTATGTTCGGCTGACGCCCGTCCCCCTGGTGAGGCTCGTGGGCGGACGCGCGGGCTTTGCATTCCTCCACACGCTGCTGCTTCTTCTTCTGGGAGCTCCGTTCCTGGCAGCCGCAATGGCGGTTGGTGGCGCCGGGCTGCCCCATTTGTTCCGCAGCCTTGCGGTCATCGGCGCGGCGGGCATGGCCGCCCGCTCATGGGGCCTGCTCTCTCTGTGTGTTCTCGGCACGCGCCGTCCGCTTCGGGAAATGATGCTCTATCCCGTCCTTGTCACCATGCTGATTGTCACGTTCCTTGCCGCACCCTCCGCCAGCCCGTTCCACGCGCTGAATGAAGTGCTGAACATCACCGGGGGTTTCCCTGGTTGGCTCTTGTGCACAGCGGCAAGTCTCGGAGCCGCGGTTGCATTCTGCGGATTCTCCATTCTTGCGCTTGCCGTGGTCCGTGTCCGCGCCAGGGAGCGTGAAAATGGGTGATGCAAGATCGGATTTCACAGCGCAGGTTGCCCGGCTTGTGAGGGCAGCCCGCGTTGACCTGGCAATCAGGCAATCCACGACCGGGCTTTTTTTCGGTCTGCTCGCAGCGCTCGGAACAGCCGTTCTTGCAGGATCGGTCGCGCTTCCTGTGCCGGCGCCCCTTCTGGCAGCGGGAGCGGCGGCCGCAGGGCTCTTTGCCGGAGCGCTTGTCGGCCTGCTGACTCGCACGGACCCCATGCGGCTCCTGATCCATGCGGACTCCGTCATGGGAAGCAGGGAGCTGGCAAGCACCGCCCTGGAGCTCGCCGCGGCGGAGGAGCAGGGCGGGTTCGGCGGCGCGGTCCTGGAGGACGCCTCACGGCTTCTGGCAGGCACCAAGCCGCGCGCCATCCTGGGCAGGCTGCGGCTGCCGCTGGCGCCGTTCATCGGCATCGCGGCGCTCCTGACCGCGGGCGCCCTGTTTTTCCCGGTGAACCTCGGCTCGCTGTTTGCTTCCTCCTCGGGCAAGGACAGGGAAATCGCCCGGATAGCGGAGGACCTTCGCGAGGGCGGGGAAAAGCTTGCGGAGAAGTCGCAGGGCCAGGGTCTCGACAGGACCATCGAGCTCTCCCGTGAGCTTGCTCAGCTGGGCAGTGATCTCCTGGCCAGGAAAATCACCGTGGAGGACGCGCTGGACCGGATGTCTGAGCTGCAGTCGGGTCTCGAGAAAGAGTACCAGCTTCGCACGCAGCAGCTCCAGCCGGCTCCGTCCGCCGCGCCGGGGTCGGGAGACGCCAGGTCAGGCGGAAGCTCACAGGGCTCTCCGAAAGAAGGGGTCGCCAGGGATCTGGCGGACGCGCTCAAAAAGTTGCGGGAAGCGCAGCGGGATCTGAGCGGGCAGGGCCGGGGCGACCGTGCGCAGGCCGATGGCCGGGGCAGCCAGGGGCGAGGCGAAGGCGCGCAGGGTGACCAGGGGCAAGCTCAGCCGGGGCAGGGTGAGCAGGGGCGGGACCAGCAGGGACAGCGCCAGGGCCAGGGCAGGGCTGGTTCAGGGTCACAAAGCGCGGAAGGGCCGGGGGACTCTGAAGGCAGCGGCATCGGCACGCTGCCGGCGCCTCAGAAGAGGGGGCCCGCCACTTCCATCGTCCCGGGGGACAGGGGACCGGGCCTCCAGGCCCAGGGAAACGCAGGGGCCGGGGATTCCGCGCGGATGCTTGCGCGCGCTTTGCCGGAGTGGACAGGCTCCCATCTTCCCGAGCAGACCGTTCTCAACGAATATTCGCGCCAGGCGGAGAGCGCGCTGGCGCGCGACGAGGTTCCCTTGAGGCTGCGTCAGTCGGTGAAAGAGTATTTCACCGTCATCGGCATCTCGAAGTAGAAAGAGAGCAGGGAAAAAGCATGGAAGAGAATGAACAACCCACCCCGGCCGGGGGGACAGACGCGCGGAGGCAGGCGGCCTGGGCCGGCGACGTGGTACGGGCTCTGCGGGAGGAAATCGGTCGTGTCATCGTTGGCCAGGAGGAAGTGGTCCATGATGTCCTGGTCTGCCTGTTCTGCGGAGGACACGCGCTCCTGGAGGGCGTGCCGGGTCTTGGAAAGACGACGCTCATCAAGTGCCTGGGGCAGGCCCTTGACCTCTCCGCTTCAAGGATCCAGTTCACTCCCGACCTGATGCCCGCGGACATCATCGGGACGAACGTTCTGGTGCCGGAGGAGACTCAGCGGGCCGCAACGGGAGCTGCCACCCGCCGCTATGTCCAGTTCCAGAAGGGACCGATATTCGCAAACATAGTGCTGGCTGACGAGATCAACCGGGCAACGCCCAAGACCCAGTCCGCCCTGCTGGAGGCGATGCAGGAGCAGACCGTGACGGTTGGGGGCACCAGCTATTCCCTGGACCAGCCATTCATCGTGCTCGCCACCCAGAACCCCATAGAGATGGAAGGAACGTACCCGCTTCCCGAAGCGCAGCTCGACCGGTTCTTCTTCAAGCTTTCGCTCGACTATCCCACGGCATCCGAGATTTCCTCTATAATCGACCGCACAACAGCAGGCCCACCCCAGCCCATCAGGAAGACCGTGGACGCGGACAGCATCCGCCGGTTGAAAGCGCTCGTTCGCGAGGTGCCCCTGGCGGCGCACGTGCGGGACTACGCCATCAGGCTTTCGCTGGCCACGCGCCCCGGCACGGAGGCAGCCACGGAGCTCGTCTCCCGGTACGTGCGCTACGGGGCCAGCCCGCGGGGACCGCAGACGCTGGTGCTTGCCGCCAAGGCCAATGCGCTGTTCGACGGCAGGCTCAACGCCGGTTTCGACGACGTGAAATCCCTGGCGCGCCAGGCGCTTCGACACAGGATCCTCTTCAACTTCGAGGGTGAGGCGGAGGGGATCACCGCGGAGCAGGTCATCGATGACGCGCTGTCCAGGATTCCCGCCGTGGTGGATTGAGAGGGAGATGGACACCGCGCTTTTTGACAGGGAGTTCCTCCACAAGCTGGAATCCCTGGCGTTCATAGCCCGCAGGCTCTACCGCGGCGCGGCCCGCGGCGCCCATATGTCGGTGCGGCGCGGGACCTCGCTGGACTTTGCGGACTTTCGCAGCTACCAGCCCGGAGATGACTTTCGGACAATCGACTGGGGCATCTATGGAAGGCTGGACAAGCTGGTTGTGCGGCTCTATGCGGAAGAGGAGGACCTCACCGTCCATCTCCTCCTGGATTCCAGCGCTTCCATGTCGTTCGGAACGCCTCCCAAGATCGACCATGCCCGCCGGCTCGCCGCGGCGCTGGGATATGTGGGAATCAGGTCCCTGGACCGTGTCGGGGTGACTACGTTTGCAGCCGGCCTTTCCGGCGCCCTTGCGCCTCGGCGCGGCCGGGCCCAGCTCTTCCACCTTCTGGAATACATGAGCGCCCTTGCTCCCGGGGGCCGCACCGATATCGCGCTGTCTCTGGAGGAGTACGCGCGCCGCTCGCGCCACCCCGGGCTTGCAATCGTGATCTCCGACCTCCTGGATGACTCGCTGGACGGCTATCGACGCGGACTGCAGGCGCTCCTCTTCCACGACTTCGAGGTTGTGCTCGTGCACATACTGGACAGGGAGGAGATCGGCCCCGTTGAGCAGGGCGCGCTGCGGCTCAAGGACATGGAGACAGGGCAGGTCCTTTCCCTGCAGGTGGACCGACCCCTGTTGGCCGCCTACCGCGCGCGGATAACGGGGTTCTTCGCGGACGTGGAGTCCTTCTGCCTGAAGAACCGCGTCGAGTATCTGCGCGTCGCCACGATTGTCCCGTTCGAGGATGTTGTGCTGCGCTACCTCCGGCAGGGCATGCACCTGCACGCCAGATGAGCTTCTCCTCCCCCGGGTGGCTTCTTCTGCTCCTCCTGGTGCCGCTGGTTATCGTCCTGCACGCGCTCACTCTCCGGTGGCGCTCCATTTCCGCTTCGTCACTCGTGTTCTGGAACGAGCTGCTCAAGGAGCGCAAGGCGAGCATGCGCATTCGACGCCTGCTCAGGAGCCTCGTTCTCCTCCTTCAGGTCCTTGCAATCACGGCCCTTGCCCTGGCCCTGGGCGGGCCGCTGATCGCCGGCTTCAACAGAAGCGGATCGCAGGACGTGATCCTTGTGCTGGATGCCACGGCCAGCATGCAGACGCGGGAGGGCGCCCGGACACGGTGGGACATCGCGCTGGAGCGCGGGCTTGCCCTTGCATCCGGCCTCCGCGGCGGGGCGCGCATGACGGTGGTCCTGGCGGAGAAGTCGCCGCGATTGCTCTCCCCCTTCACCGGGGACAGGGGCGCTCTGCGCCGACTGCTGATGTCAGCCCGTCCCACGGATGAGCCCGGGGACGTGGCGTCCAGCATGCTCTTTGCCATGTCCCTGCGCGACCCGCGCCGCGGAGGCCGGGTGGTGCTGGAGACAGATGGCGCTTTTGACGAGCTTCGGGGAGTGGACACGTCGCTGCCCTGGGTCACCGTGGACATTGCAGGGACGCCGCGCGAAAACGTGGGCATCACGCAGATGTCGTTCCGCCAGGCATCGGGGACCGGAGCGGGATACCAGCTCTTCCTGGCGGTGAGGAACGCCGGCCGCGCTCCTGCCGCGGTGCCGCTCACCGTCCGGGCCGGCGGCCGGGAGGTGGTGAGCCGCACCCTGACAATCGGCGCCGGGCAAAGGAGCGGGGTGACCATTCCCTGGACAGGGCCTGCTGCCGGCAGGGTGACAGCGTCCCTCTCGACTCATGACGCGCTTCCGCTGGATGACACGGCATATGCGGTCTTTGCTCCGGCCCGCGGGCTTTCAGTCCTTGTGGTCGGGCCCCGGCCGGTGTTCATTCAGCAGGCCCTCGCATCGCTTCCCGGGGTGACGGTGAGGACGCAGGATGCCCCCGCGCCGGGTGACCCCGCGGCGGGTGACGCGCAGGCTGATGTTGTCGTCTACGCTGGCGTCCAACCCGCGCCCCTGACAAAGGGCAATTTCATTCTTTTCAACACGGTGCCGCCGAATCTCCCTATCCGGGCCAGAGGGCTCCTTCGCGTTCCTCCTGTGACGGGATGGAGCAGAGCAGATCCCTTGCTGGACTCCGTCTCCCTTGCGGGAGTTGCAATCGGCCAGGCCCTGGATCTGGATCCCGGCCCCGGCTTCTCCGTCCTTGCCGCATCCGGGACTTCGCCGCTCCTGTTGAGCTGGGATCACTCCGGCGTGAAGGCTCTCCTGCTCGCCTTCGATCCGCGCGCATCGGACTTCCCTCTGCGGCCGGGGTTCCCCATTCTGCTCGCCAATGCGCTTTCGTGGTTCTTCCCCGGCTGGCTGCAGACCCAGGTGGACCAGACGCAGGCGGGTGATCCGCGCGTGCTGCCGGTGGAGGGAGCTGCCGGAGTCACTGTTGTGAAGCCGGACGGGCGGCGGGTCCTCATGACCGCTGACGGCCCTTCTGTCACCTTTTTTGAGACCGATGAGGCTGGCTTCTACAGGGTAGAGGCCGGGGGGACCTCCGGCGAGTTCGCCGTGAACCTCTTCAGTGACTCGGAAACGGACGTCACGCCCCGGTTCACGGCGCCGGCTGTCCAGCCGGAGAGCACAGGGCCGCGCGCCGGCGTGCCTGCGCCCGTCTGGTCCGTGGTCGCTGCCGTTGCTCTTGCGTTTCTGCTCCTTGAATGGCTTGCGTGGCTCTGGCGTCCCGGGAGGTCGCCCACGGCATGAGCATCCAGTCGCCGGCGTGGCTCATCGCTCTGGTCGCCCTCCCGCCGCTTGTGTTTCTCACTGTCCGCGAGCTCCGCCGCAGGACGGAGATCATCACGGCAGGCAGAGGGGCTGTTTTCCTGGTTCTTCGCTCCGCGGCGGTCCTGGCCCTGGTGCTCGGGCTTGCCGGACTGTCCAGCGCTTTTCGCACCGACAGGCTGTCCGTCGTGTTTCTCCTGGACCAGTCCCGCAGCGTGCCGGCGGTCCAGCGGGAAAAGGCGCTCAAGGTCATGGAAACAATCCGTGCACGCCTGGGCAGCGGAGACTCTGCCGCGCTTGTGCGGTTCGGGGCAGGCGCGCAGACCGACGCGCTGGAGCCCGGTGTGCCCGTGGCAGCAGAGGGCGCCGAGGTGGACCCCGACGCCACCAACATCGCTGCCGCCATCCAGGACGGGCTTGCGCAGGCCGGCAGCCGCTCGGCGCCCCGCATTGTCCTGCTGACGGACGGCAACGAGAACAGGGGAAGCGCAGAGGCAGCCGCAGGAGTGGCCCGCGCGATGGGCGCGCGCATTTTCCCGGTGCCGCTGGGGGCCGCGTCCAGGGGCGTGGAAGTGGCCGTTGACGAGGTGCAGGCGCCGGCGAGCGTCAGGCAGGCAGAGGCGCACGAAGTAACAGTGATGGTGAGGAGCCGCACCGCGGTCACCGCCCGGGTCACGCTCTTTAGAGACGCGGCGCCGGTTGCCACTCGCGTCAGGCAGCTCGCCCCCGGCGAGAACGCGGTGCAGTTCACCGGCGTCTTTCCGCAGCGCGGGCTCCATGCATGGGACGCCGTGGTGGAGGCGCCGGGGGACGCCCTGTCCCAGAACAACCACAACCGGAGGCTCGTGGAAGTGACCGGCTCGCCGCAGGTCCTGTACGTGTCCCGGCCGGGCAGGAGCTCGCCGTCGCTTCTGTCCGCCTTGTCCGCGCAGGGCATCTCATTCGTCGTTGTGCCTCCCGCCGCGCTGCCGGGGACGCTTGCCGGGTACCTCCCCTATGACGCGATCATCCTGGACAACGTGCCGGGCTACGGCATCTCCACTGAGAAGATGGAGATCATGGCGCAGTACGTTCGGGACGCTGGAGGCGGGCTTCTCATGGTTGGCGGAGACGCGAGCTTCGGAAACGGCGGCTACTACAGGACCCCCATAGAACGGGTCCTGCCTGTCGACATGGATGCAAAGTCCCAGGTGCAGGTCCCCGGCCTTTCCCTGGTCATCGTCCTGGACAAGTCAGGCAGCATGGGCGTCAGGGTCCCCACGGGAGAGACCAAGCTCGACGTGGTGAAGAGCGCCGCGCTCTCCGCCATCGAATCCCTGAATCCGTTCGACCAGGCCGGGGTGATCGCCTTCGACGCGGACTGGCTGTGGGCGGTGCCGCTGAAGAGCGCCGGTGACATCCGCACAATCACCTCGGAGCTGGCCACGCTCAGCGCCGACGGCGGCACGATCATGTATCCTGCCCTGGAGGAGGCTGACAGGGTTCTGTCCGGCTCCAGGTCTCCGCTGCGCCACGTGATCCTCCTCACAGACGGCCTCACCGATGATGCTGACTTCAAAGGGCTTCTGGCGCGCATGGCGCGGCACCGCATCACCGTGTCCACGGTTGCCGTGGGCGACGATGCGGACACGCAGCTCCTGGCCAGCATAGCCCGCTGGGGGCACGGACGCACGTATGCCACGAGTGATCCCAGCGATGTTCCCCGGATCTTCCTCACGGACACGACCCTGGTCTCCCGGGGGCTCCTCGTGGAGAAGAGCTTTTTCCCGCGCGAAGTCTCCGCGGCTGAAATGATCAGGGGGCTCTCCCTGACCGCGGTGCCTGCGCTGGACGGCTTTGTGCTCACGTACATGAAGTCAGGCGCAGAGCAGGTGTTTTCCGCTCTCTACGATGCCCCTCTTCTTGCCTCCTGGAGGTACGGGCTGGGGCGCACGGCGGCATTCACATCGGACCTCGGCGGCCGTTGGAGCCGGGAGTGGCTGGGGTGGGACCAGTTCCCCCGGTTTGCAGCGCAGCTTGTGCGGTGGATCGAGAGACCGTCTGATGCCCGCCCCCTGCATCCCCGGGTCCAGATCAGCTCAGGGCGGGCCGTCGTGACTGTGGATGCCTACGATTCGCTGGGCGCTTTCGTGAACGGACTGGAGATGAGAGGGATCCTCATCCAGCCCGGCGGCGCGCGCGTTGAGCTTTCAGTCCCGCAGACCGGCCCGGGTTTGTACGAAGCCTCGTTCCCGGCGGAAGAGGTCGGGGACTACATCCTTACGCTTGCCGCTCGGTCAGGGGACACCGAGCTTGCTCCTCTTACGGTCGGGACAAGCCTTGCGTACTCCGAGGAGTACCTGATGCAGGGTCCCAACCTCAGCCTGCTGAATCGTCTTGCTTCCCTCACCGGCGGGCGCGTCATTTCCTCCCCCGATGACACGGCGGGTCTGGCTGCTCTGCTGCGCCGTGAACCGGGCTACTCGGGCGCGGGCAACGAGGCCTGGCGGTGGTTCCTCCTTGCCGCAGTCTTCCTCTTCTTTGCCGACATTGCGGCCCGCCGCCTGGCGGCCCTCCGCGAGCTGCTTGGCCGCGCGCTGACGCGCCTGCTCTCCCTGCGCGGGAAGCCGGTCCTCTCCTCCGCGGAACTGGCCGGCCTCGTTGCCCGCGCCCGCGATGAAGAGCGCGCCAGGATGAAGACCAGGCTTTCCGGCATCGCCCGGGAGGGGAAAGTGGACCCCGAGCTTGCCGCATACCTCTACATCGCGCGTCTGCGAAGCAGCCGCGCGGCCGCGGAGGAAGGGAAGAAGGGATAGGAGAACGGCTCTGCCCGGCCTGGTATCCCTCCCTTACTTCTGAGCTCGCCCCGCGAGCATCTGCAGGGTGCGCGCCAGCGCGCTTCGCACTTCATCAGTCCCGAGACTCTGATTTCCGGCCTGGTAAAGTTGCGTGAAAGAAAGGAGGTCCTTTTCCAGACCGTTCAGGGTCCGCTTCATCAGCGGGACCGCATCATCCAGCCAGATTGCAAGCCGATCTCCCCGCAGAATGTCGCACGCGATCGCCAGGACCGTGCAGAAGTGGCTCAAGCAGAAACCGCGGGAGGCGCGGAAAAGCGGGGGGAACTGAGGGTCCTTTCTCCAGAGGTACAGGATGGTCCACGAGTACCGCGCGAGGTCCTGGGAAAGCAGGCCGCAGATGAAGCAGGAATTCCTGAGGGCTTCCAGGGACTCGATGATCCGGGGAATACGCCGGGACCGCTCCCGCGCGCCCGCCCGAGCAGCCTGGATGGATCCGTCCAGAGCCGAGTGAAGGTCCGCTGTCTTTTCCTGCAGGTGCGTGAGCATCACGAGCGCCAGTCCGAGCTTGTTCTCGCCCCGGTAGAGTTTCCCCAGGTGATCAGGGCAGAAGCCGAGGGCGTTGGTCTTCACGCGGACGTTGGGCTCCATGACCCTCGAGTGCTGAAAGGAGACCAGGTACGTCCGCTCCGCGGCCTCCATGAGCGCGCAAAGCGGGCATTCAGCTCCCTGGGCGTATGCGTCATGGACCCTGCTGATCTCGAGCTTCAGCATCAGTTCTCCTCCGTCTTTGCGGTACATAGAGTACCATCGGCCAGGCGTGCGTGATAGATTTATCCAGGGAGGACCGGATGGACGACCTTCGCATCGCCACTGCACAGTTTGAGAACAGGAGCGGGGAGAAGACCTTCAACCTCGGACGAATCGATGATCTTTCAGCAAGGGCCGCCGCGGCGGGCGCCGACGTGATTGCTTTCCATGAATGTTCGATCACCGGGTACAGCTTTGCCCGCAAGCTCTCGAAAGAGGCCCTTTTCGAGATCTCCGAGCCGGTTCCCGAAGGTCCAAGCGTGCAGCGCCTTTTGAAGATAGCGGAGAAGAACAGGATCGTCATCCTCGCCGGCCTTTTCGAGAGGGGAGGGGATGGCGGGATATACAAGGCGCAGGTGTGCGTGGATGGCTCGGGACTCTTGGCCAGCTTCCGCAAGCTTCACCCTTTCATCAATCCCGCAATCATGCCGGGAGACCGGTATGTCGTTTTCAACCTCAAGGGATGGAAATGCGGCATCCTCGTCTGCTACGACAACAACGTGGTGGAGAACGTGCGGGCCACCGCTCTGCTTGGCGCCGAGATCATCTTCATGCCCCACGTGACCATGTGTACCCCGTCGCCCCGGCCTGGCGCCGGCTTCGTGGACCCTTCACTCTGGGCCAGCCGTGACAGGGAGCCCACGACACTCCGCGCCGAGTTCGACGGCCTGAAGGGACGATCCTGGCTCATGAAGTGGCTTCCTGCCCGCGCGTACGACAATGGCGTCTATGTGGTGTTTTCCAATCCGATTGGAATGGACGACGACCAGCTGAAGAACGGCTGCTCAATGATCATCGATCCCTTCGGGGACATCATTGCGGAGTGCCGGGTTCTCGGCGACGACTTCGTGGTGGGCCTCTGCGCCCGGGAGAAGCTGGAAGCAGCGGGAGGCTTCCGCTACAGAAAGGCCCGCAGGCCGGATCTCTACCGTGACATCATCGGCGCCTCGCACGTCCCCGAGCAGGAAGTGGCCTGGCTCCAGGAAGAACGCTAGTGATTGATCCGATCAGCTTCGAAGTCGCTCCCGGCCTCCGCCTGCGCATGTCACGCGATGGAGGAAGCCCGCCCGCGTTTCCCACCGACAGCATGAGCAAGGGGCTCACCCTGGAGCACGACGGCCTCAATCTGTGCGAAGAAGGCGTCGGCTTCGGCCTGCCTGTCCTCAAGCAGGGTCTTCGGGCGGTTTTTCCCGGAGCCTCGCGTGTGACCCTCAGCGACCCTGAAGGCCGGCATCTCCGCGTGCAGTACACCATGAACCTCCGGGAGCGCCTTGCCCCGCGGGGCTCCTTCCTGAATAGCCGTCCTGCAGACTTTCTCAAGGAGATCGCCGGCCAGCTGCATCGCGCGTATCCCTTTGCACGCGGGATGTTGAACAGTATTTCCGGCTTCGCCTACAACGCCCTGGGCATCCGGACGGTCTTCGAGCAGGGACGATCCGTCGGCGTCTTCCTGATGGACTACTGGTTCGACCCTTCGAAAGGGGAGATCAGGATGGCTTTGGATGCCTCGGGGATCCAGCGGGACGGTGTCACCGAGTTGATCCTTCTGAACGAGCAGGGCGCCAGCTCGTTCATCGAGTACTCGGATTCGGAAGGGACCCGGCTGAGTGCCCGGGACATCGGTACATGGGTCCCGGTGACTGCGTCTGAAGCCAGCCTCCGGTCCCCCGTGCACCAGGTCCGCTTCTCCGTGC
The DNA here is from genome assembly GCA_049515135.1 of Spirochaetia bacterium. Classification (GTDB taxonomy): domain Bacteria; phylum Spirochaetota; class Spirochaetia; order SZUA-6; family Fen-1364; genus Fen-1364. Next base: position 60,572 of record JBEKUJ010000015.1, on the reverse strand, counting down.
AGAGCATCCCCGGCGCCCGACTGTATCGCGGAAGGGAAGTGGCCCCCGGGCGCCTTGCGTGGGCTGGTTTTGCGTACCTGTTGCCGGGTTGCGCGGTCACGTTCCGCTGTTCGGTCGTTGTCGGAGCAGGCCGGTGAGCTCGGTATTGCTGATCTACCCCTTCTTCAGGCCGCCTTTCGACAGGTCAGAGTTCCGCTTCCCGCCCCTGGGAGTGGCGTATGTGGCATCGAGCCTGCGGGCAGCAGGTCACGACGTGTCGATCCTCGACTGCACGTTTCTGTCCCGGGAAAACGCTTTCAGGGAGGCGAGCCGGGCTGCCTGGCCCGTGGTCGGGATCTACGGGATGATCACCTTGGAAGACGACAGCATCCTTTTTGCCCGGGCTCTGCGAGGCTCGGCACGGCTGCTCGTTGCCGGAGGTCCCATGCCCACTTCGGATCCGGCGCGCTTTCTTGAGGACTTCGACGTCGTGGTTTTGGGGGAGGGGGAGCAGACCATGGTGGAGCTCCTCGAGGCCGTTCGCCAGGGGCGGGATCTCATGGGCGTCCGGGGAATCGCCTTTCGCGCCGGCGGCCTGCAGCCGGCGGCTCGAGGCACACCGGTCCCGGGCGTGGTGCTCTCCGGTGACCGTCCCCACGCGTCGGAGCTGGACCGCATGCCGTTTCCCGCTCGGGACCTCCTGCCCAACGACCGTTACAGGGAGGCCGGCAGGAAACGCTACGGCCGCTCCATCACGACCATCATGACCACCCGCGGCTGCCCGTTTTCCTGCGAGTTCTGCAGCAACGAGATCTTCGGTGTCTCCTACCGGGCGCGCAGCCCGCAGAACGTCGTGGACGAGGTGGAGCAGGTCCTTTCCCTGGGGTACGAGCGCATCCATTTCGCCGATGATGTGTTCACCCTGGACCGCGGCCGGGTCCAGCGGATCTGCGCTGAAATCATCCGCAGGGGGCTGCATTTCCGATGGGAATGCCTGGGGAGGATCGACTCCGTGGACCGCGGCCTGGCCTCGCTGATGAAGGAGGCGGGATGCCGGAGGATCTTTTTCGGGATCGAGTCGGGCGATGGCCAGATCCTTCGCCTCATGAACAAGGGGATCACCCCCTCGAAGGCCCGCAGCGCTGTTGTGGCCGCGCACCAGGCAGGGGTGAAGACGGGCGCTTTCTTCATCCTGTACTACCCGGGAGAAACGGACGCCACCGTCATCACTACTCTTCGATTTGCTTTGTCGCTGCCCCTGGACTACCTCTCCTTCACGATGCCGTACCCCATTCCCGGAACGGTCCTCCACCGCCGGGTGAAAGACCGCATGCCGGGGAAATGGCGGCAGGACGGTGGCATCCTCTTCGACCATACGCTGATATTCGACGCCGACTATTCTCAGGCGAAGATGAGGTTCGCCATCCTGAAGGGCCAGCTCGAGTTTGCCCTCAAGCGGGGGCTCGGAAGGGCGGGGCTGATTGTCTTGCCCGTGGTGAGAAGACCGACGGATCTGATTCTCCGCCTGATGAGGTGAGGTTCCCGGCTCTCAGCCCTTCACCGAGCCCGCCGTCATGCCCGCAAGGAAGTACCGCTGAGCAACGAGGTACAGGATCAGGATGGGGAGCGATCCCAGCATGCTCATTGCCATCATCTCGTTCCATTCATAGGCGTGCTGTCCCATCAATTGCTGGATGCCGACGGGAACGGTGCGCATCTCCGTTGACTTGGTGAGCGTCAACGCGAAGAGGAACTCGTTCCACGACAGCAGGAACGTGTACACGCCTGTCGCTACCACGCCGGGAATGGAGGTTGGCACCAGCACGCGCCACAGGGCGAAGAAGCTCGAACCTCCGTCAACCATGACAGCTTCGTCGAGCTCCCGGGGGACAGTGTTGAAATAGCCGGTCATCATCAGGATGGCGTACGGCAGCGTGAACACCATGTATGTGAAGATCAGCGCGAAGTAGGTGTCGTACATCCTGAAAGACACCACAAGACCGAAATACGGGATCATGAGCGTGATGGGCGGAACGGTCTGCGTGCTGATGATGAACATGTTCAGCGGCTTTTTCAGCCTGAAGGTATACCGGCTGAATCCATACCCGGACAGGATGGCCACCAGAAGAGTGAGGAGCGTGACCACGCTGGCCACGAGGTAGCTGTTGAGGAAAAACCTGACCTTCGTAGGGTCGCTGACGATGGCGTGATACGCGCCGAGGAACAGCTGCCTGGGGAACAGGCTCGGCGGGACGGAAAAAATCTCTGTATTGGACTTGATGGAGCTGGACAGCATCCAGAGCACGGGGAAGCCGGCAAAGACAAGGCCTATGGCAAGCGCAGCATACGTGAGGGCGGGAGCGATCCATTTCCGATTGACCGTCTGCGTCATGGCTATGCCCTTGCCTTCTGGTGCCTGACATAGAAGAACGCCACACTGAGGGAGAGGATCAGGATGATCACTGCGCTTGCTGAAGCGAGGGAGAACTTGAACGTGCTGAAGGCGAGCTTGTACGTGTAGGTGCCAAGCATTTCCGTTGCATGGATGGGGCCGCCGCCGGTGGTCATCCAGACCAGGGGGAAAACCTGCATGGTCCAGATGAAGTCCAGCATGGCGATGCTGAGGATGATGGGCATGAGCTGGGGGACCGTGATGTGACGGAACTTCTGCGGCTCATTGGCTCCATCTATTATGGCTGCTTCATACAATTCATTGGGAATGCCTTGCAGGCCCGCCAGCAGGCTCACCATGTAGAACGGATACCCTGCCCAGATGTTCACGAACGTGAGAGCATGGATGGCCACCGTCGGGGAGGAGAACCATTCAACATTGCCGCCGATGACCCTCACGGCCTTCAACACGTAGTTCACAATGCTCAGGGGATCCAGGAGCAAGCGCCAGATGATTGCGATGATGGTGGCGGTGAATACCCACGGCATAATATAGAAGACCCGCAGGATGCTCCTGATGACGGGGTTGATCGACCGAGAGTTCAACAGCAGGGCGAAGCCCATCCCGACAACCAGGTGGAAGATCACGCTCATCACCGTGAAGTAAAGCGTGTTGCCCACGGAAACCCGGAACGTGTCATCGGTAATCACGGTCAGGTAGTTCTGAAGACCCACGAAAGACGAATGCCTGGTCATGATCACGTTGTCCAGAAGGGAAAAGCGGACAACGGTGATGATGGGAATGAGCATGAGCATGGCCAGGAGGACGATTGTCAGCGCCTGGTACGAATAGGGGGCCAGGGCGCGTTTGACTTTTCGCGAAATCGGTGCATGGACGCTGACCGTCATGGCGGATCCCGAGGTTGACACGATGGGCACCTCATTCTACTGCCAGACTCGAAAAAAGGCTACGCAATACGCTGTATTGCGTAGCCGACGTATTGGCGGGTCAGACCGCGTGAATGCGAACCGCTAGAACGCCTGGACCCATTTGGCCTGGGCTTTGGCAGCGGCCTGTTCGGCGGTCTGCTTGCCATCCAGCATCGCCTGCATTTCCTCGTCGAGCATCCTCATCAGCTGCTCGGCAACCGGCAGGCCCACGAACTCGTTGGCGAGATAGCCTTTCTGGAAGATCTCGAAGCCCTTTCCGAACAGGGGATCGGTCACAACGAAGTCCGGCTTCGCCTTCACGTTGCCGGGGAATGCATGGGCGATGGAGACCAGCTTTCCGTTCACGTCGGGGCTCATGAGGTAGGAGACGAGCTTCCAGGCCTCAGCCTTGTGCTGGCTGCTCTCGCTGATGCCGATGCCCCAGGCGGCGTACGGCAGTCCCCTGCGGCCGTTGTATCCGTCAACTGCTGGCAGGGCGGAGATGGCAAACTTCAGGTTGGGATTGCGCTGGCGGATCATGTTGATGTGGGCCAGCGTATCGACCATCATCCCGACCCGGCCGTTGACGAACTCCTCCACCTTGTCCTGCTCCTGCTTGGCGAAGGTTCCCGGGGAGATCAGGCCCTGCTTGTACATGGTCTGAATGAATGTCAGAGCGCTAATCACGTCAGGATTGGTGAGGTCAGGCTTGCCGTCCTTGAGCATGCTTTTGCCGGAGGCCCAGACCCACGACATGACATCGTTCTGCGCGCCGTTGGGATTCTGCAGGGAAAGCGGGAGCACCCAGCCGTACTGGTTCTTTGACGGGTTGGTCAGCTTCTTCGCGTCCTGCAAGAACTCGGTCCTGTTGCTGGGCGGATTGGCAATCCCGGCGGCCTTGAACAGGTCGAGGTTGATGAACACGGGATAGACGAAGGAAGCGACGGGGAACATGTAGCTTTTGCCGTTCAGCTTGATGATGGCCGCGACCTGGGTCGGGTCGAAGTTCGTGGAAGCCATCAGGGGATCGAGCGACGTGATGGCGCCCTGCTTGGCGAGGTCATTCACCCAGGCGCCGTCCAGGCCGACGACGTCGCTGAGCGTCCCCGTTGCAGCACCGGCGACGATCTGATCATGGGTGTTCGAATACGGGCCGCTGATGAGCTTAACCTTGATGCCGGGGTTCTGCGTTTCGAACTGGTCCATGAGGGCGCGGAAAGAGCCTGCGGGAAGCTCGGGCGCCCACCACTGGACGAACTCGATGGTGACGTCTTCTGCCCAGATCATGGCGGACATGATTATCAGGACCAGGGCCACAAACAGAGTTTTTTTCCTACTCATGGAAGTCCTCCTTCATGAATAATGATTTGGCTGTCGGACATGGCCGCATCTCCAAGTCCGCATTCTAAGATCGATTTCAGTTCATGTCAAGTAATATTTTATATAAATATCAACGATTTATGTTTATCTAATGTCAAAATTAACATTGACATGATTGAAACATAAAGATATAGTCACGAATATCCTTACCTTGTGTTTTACGGTAGAGGAAATGAGATGGATAAGACCATAGCCTTGGGGCTTGGAAACAACATTGACTACGAGATTCGATGGGATTCGCGCGTAATTGAATCCCTCATAGAGAATTACAGCATATCGAGTCGGGATATCCTCCCGGTCCAGCGCATCAATACCGAGCGCGATCTGCTCATTTCCATCCTTGGTTACATGAAAAACGGGACCGGCATCGAACGCTACGTGGAAGACCTGCAGGTCATCAGCGAGTTTGCGGGCAGGTTCAAGACAGCCATCACCATCGGGGGAACTGCCCCAAGGGCCGCCATCGCGATGAGCAAGGTCGGCGTCTCCTCATCTGCGCATCTGGTGACCACGAATGACCACGTCAGGAAGCTCATGCCGGCGGCCAGCTCGTGGTACTGCAGCAGCTCCGCTGACAGCTCGTACCCCCACCTGATCGTCCAGTATGAAAAAGGAGCGTGTGTGGCCGCGCGGGACCTCACCATCACTGCTCCCGTGTCCACACGGCTCATCTACGTCAACGATCAGGACAACGAGCTGATGAGGCTCGAGCCGGAGTTTTTCAGGAATGCCCGTACGGCGCGCGCATGCCTCATATCGGGATTCAACGCAATGCGTGACGCTGACCTGCTCCGTGACCGCCTGCTGGAGCTGGCCGGAATGCTCGGGGCATTCCCGGCTCCGGTCACTGTCTTCTATGAAGATGCGTGGTTCCACAACGCGGACTTCAGGCACATTGTGCTGGAAAATCTCCGGCCGCTGATCGATGTTTTCAGCCTGAATGAGGACGAGATGCAGGGATATCTCGGAGATACGATCGATCTGCTCGATCCGGCGCGCATGCTGGAATCGATCCAGGCGCTCCGCGCAATCATCCGTGTCCCCGTTGTGGTGATTCACACGCGCTATTGGGCCCTTGCCAGCGGGAGGGACTGCGGCAGGTTCTCCGCCTCCCTGAAGAACGGAATAACCATGGCAGCCACCCGGTTCAGGCTGGGGGATGGTTTCTCGAAAGCCGATTTTCTCCGGACTCGCGAGTTTCCGCCAGAACCGAGGCGCACAGCCTTTGCTGAGGAGATCAATCGCCAGGGGAAGGGGGAGGTGTGTTGTTTTCCGTCAGTGGAGGTGGAGGAGAAGAAAGTGACAACAATCGGATTGGGTGATGCATTCGTCGGGGGATTTCTCTCGACGCTGAGCGGTGTTCAAATCTGATTCTCTGAAGGAGCGGAAATGGAATGAGTATAGTAACAGCTGGAGAGTTGCTGACAGATGCAAGAGCCGGCCGCTATGCGGTAGCGGCCTTCAATACGAACAACCTCGAGTATACCCAGGCCATCCTGGAAGCCGCGGCAGAGCTTTCGTCGCCCGTCATCGTCTCCGCTGCAAAGAGCGAGATCGATTACATGAACGGGCCGACCTTTGTCGCAATGGTGCGGACGCTTGCGGCAAGGCTTGCCATACCCGTTGCCATCCACCTGGACCACGGCCCGTCCTACGAAGAGGCAGTGCGCTGCATCAACTATGGCTTCACTTCCGTGATGTACGACGGGTCCCGGTTGAGCCTGGAGGAGAACATCGCCAACACGAAAAAGGTGGTGGAGGCGGCTCATGCCTGCGGCATCTCCGTGGAAGGCGAGATCGGAGTCATCGGACAGGCCGCGGACAGCCCGGAAGGCCTGAAAACCGAATCTGACGGGCTTGCCTCACCCGATGATTGCGAGCTCTTTGTCAAAGAGACAGGGGTTGATTACTTCGCGGCCGCCATCGGCAATGCCCACGGCCTGTACACCAGGAAGCCCAAGCTGGATTTCGACCGCCTGACGGACATCGCGCGGCGCACCAGAATCCCTCTTGTGCTGCACGGCGGAACCGGAATCCCCGTTGAAGACATCAAGAAAGCCATCTCCATCAGTGTTGCCAAGATCAATTTCAGCACCATCATGCGCCAGGGATACATCGAGACGATGAGAAAGACGCTGGCGGCCAATCCTGGCGAGCTCGACCTCATGAAGCTGTTGACCCCCTCGAAGCTCGCCATGAAGGAGATCGCCAAACAGCATATTCTGATGTGCGGATCCAACAACAAAGCCTGAAACACGGCTTTTCCTGGCCGGAATTTCCGGTCTATACTGGCGGCGGAGCGCTGTCGTGAAGAGCAAGGAGTTTCTCGAAGAGAGACGGATACGTCTCCTCGAGTTCATCAACCGCAACAACCGCGCCGGCGTGGGTGAGCTGGCGGCGAAGTTCAGCGTGCCTGAAGCAACCATCCGCCGCGACCTGCTTTTCATGGAGGGTCAGAATCTCATCTATCGCACGCATGGAGGAGCCATCAAGCGTGACCAGCCCTCCTTGTGGAAGACCACGAGCCTTCACGAAAGATCCATCCAGCACAAGGACGAAAAGGAGCGCATCGCGGACCTCGTCGAGCAGCTGGTCCATGACGGGGAAAGCATCATGATAGACGCGGGGAGCACGACGCTGTGCGTTGCCAGGAAACTGATGGGCAAGAAGAACCTGCTCATCCTGACCAATACCTCCACCATCGGTGAAATCCTCGTGGGGATCAACGACAACAAGGTGATCCTGACCGGAGGTGAGCTGGTCCAGAGGACCAACGCAGCCGTGGGAGTCGCCGCAGAGATGTCCCTCAAGCAGTACCGGACCGACAAGGCCATCATTGGCGTTTCCGGTCTCCTGATCGATGAAGGGTTCTTTGCCGCCATCCCCGAGGAGGCGGAAATCAAGCGCCTCATGTCAAAGAACGCCAGGGAAACGATCGTTGTCACTGACAGCAGCAAGATCGGCACGCGCGCGCTGTGCTTCGTCTGCGACTTCTCCTGCATCACCAAGCTGATAACCGACAAGAATATCTCACGCACGGCGCTGGATCAGCTGGTGAAGGCGGGGGTGGAGGTTTTCACCGCCTGAGAAGCGGTTTCACGCGGCTGCTCGACCTCATCAGGGTGTTCTGCTACAGTGTGCCCTCAGTGCGAACATCGAGCATCAGGGGATCCGCCTGGACGAACTACGTGCTTCTCTTTGCCAGCTACGCCATCCTGACGCCGTACCTGCAGCTGTTTCTCAAGGCCCGGGGACTTCCTCCTTCGCGCATTGGACTCCTCCTGGGCTTGCTGGAGCTGGCTGGGATCGGCGGTCCCATTATTCTTGGCCACCTGGCAGACCGACGCGCAGCATACCGTTCCGTCCTCTGTGCCTCCCTTGCGCTGCCGGTCGTTGCGTTCATTCCCCTGCAGCTCACCACGGCCCTGCCGATGTATCTGATTCTCATCACGATCATGGGGTTCTTCTACCGGGCCACAACCCCGGTCCTGGATTCCCTTGTCGGCAGGATCCTTCCCGACCCCGCGCGCCAATACGGAGGGTTACGCGTGGCAGGCAGCATCAGCTTTGCCGCAACCTCGCTTCTCTTTCAGGTGAGCGGCGCAATCTCGGCAGATTCTTCCCTCTCAGTCCTTGCCGCGTTTGCCCTGACGGCGGTGCTCGCCGCCGCAGCGGTCTGGCTGATCCCCGCAGCCCCCTCCAAGCCGGCGCGGGAGGCAGGCACGGAGCCCTCGGATACCCGCGACGGCCTGGATGCGAAGTTCTGGACCGTGATCGGAGTCATCTTCCTTGGCAGGTTCGGGCTGGGAGCGTACTACTCCTTTTTCTCGCTGTTCGTTCGGGATACCTTCGGTCTTTCAAGCGTGAGCATCCTCTGGGCCATCGGATCGATGGCGGAGATCCCCGTAGTAGTCTTTTCAGGCGCGCTGATCGGGCGGTTTGGCATACGGGCGCTCCTCATCGCATCCCTGGCCGCTGTCAGCCTCAGGCTGGCCCTGTTCATAGTGGCTCCATCCGTTCTCGTCGTGGCAGCGGCCCAGCTCCTGCACGCATTCACCTTCGGGACATTTCACACGGCAAGCGTGGCCTACATAAACGCAAAAACCGCTCCTTCCAGGAGGGGAATGGGCATGGCCATCTACAATTCGGTCGGGGGAGGACTTCCCACGTTCCTGGCGGCCGCCCTGGGAGGGTATCTTCTGCAGATGCACGGCTACAGGACGCTCTTCCTTGCCTACTCATTCGTGCCGCTGGCCGGCGTTGTCGCCCTTTCGTTTTTCGGCAGGCGCTTCATGCCGACGGCCTCCGCGGAGTGGACGGCGTCGGGCAGCTCCGCTTAGATTTCCGCTGATCGGACGCGCGGCGCGACGAGACACTGGAATGGCTGGCAGTACCGGTTTTTCAGCATTGCGTAATCAAGACTTTCTGGCGTTCCTGTTCGCCCGAGCCCTTGCGTCCCTTTCCTCGCTCATGCTCGGCGTGGCAGTGGGGTGGCACGTCTACGATCTGACGGGGAGCGCCTTCGCCCTGGGCATCGTAGGCCTCATGCAGTTCCTTCCAGCCCTCCTGTTGTCGCTGCCCGCAGGTCTTGCGGCAGACCGCATCGAACGACGTTCCATTCTGTTGTTCGCCTTTGCGCTGCAGATCATAGTGGCCCTCTTTCTCCTGTGCATCTCGGCGGTGCCCGGCGCGCGGGCGGGATGGATTTTTGCAGTCGTTGCCCTGATCGGAGTGGGGCAGGCGTTTCTTGGCCCGGCGAGCCAGTCCCTGATTCCATTTCTCGTCTCCCGGGAGGATTTCCCACGCGCGGTTGCGCTGAACTCCGGCTCCTTCCAGATCGCGACAATCCTGGGCCCCGCCCTTGGCGGGCTGTTGTACGCCTTCGGCCCTTCGTGCGTCTACGCGGTGTCCGCGGGGCTTTTCGCATGCTCGGTGTTCCTAGTCTCACGGATACGGGTCCGGCTGCAGCTTGCCGCGGCGGCCAAGCCTGGCTTTTCGGAAATGCTTGCCGGCCTTCGCTTCGTGTTCTCCCGGCCCTTGATCCTTGGCGCGATATCCCTCGACCTTTTTGCCGTGCTGTTCGGCGGCGCCACGGCCCTCCTTCCGATCTACGCACGGGATATCCTTCATGTCGGTCCGTGGGGCCTGGGCCTGTTGCGGAGCGCTCCCGCTGCCGGAGCCGCGGTGGTGGCGATTATTCTGGCCCGGCGGCCTCTTTCAGGCCGAACAGGAGTCCGGCTGTTCAGCGGCGTGGCGATTTTCGGCGTCATGACGATTGTCTTCAGCCTGTCGCGCCTGTTCTTCCTTTCCCTGGGCGCCCTTGCCGTCCTTGGGGCCGCGGACATGATGAGCGTGGTGATACGGCAGACGCTCGTCCAGGTGAATACTCCGGATGAAAAGCGCGGCCGGGTGAGCGCAGTCAATTCGATCTTCATCGGCGCCTCGAACCAGCTTGGCGAGTTCGAATCCGGAGCCACGGCCGCATGGATGGGAGCTGTCCCCGCCGCGCTCCTGGGAGGCGTGGGGACTCTGGTCGTCGTGCTCCTCTGGGCGCTGCTCTTCCCTTCGCTTCGGCGCGCTGATCGGCTTGTTGCGGGCGCGGCCTCCAAAGGAGAATGACGGCGCAGAGCAGACCGGTCATCTTTGACAGCGTGCTATACTGGACTGGTCCAGGAGAGAAGCGGACCCTTGTGGTGGAAACACGGCGTTCTCTATCAGATCTATCCGCGAAGCTTCATGGATTCCAACGCGGACGGCATCGGGGATCTCAAGGGCATCATTGAAAAGCTTGACTATCTGAACGATGGCACGGAGAAGTCCCTCGGGATCGACGGGATCTGGATTTCCCCGTTTTTCCGCTCCCCCATGAGGGATTTCGGGTATGACGTCTCCGACTACAGGGACATCGACCCGATCTTCGGCACTCTCCAGGACTTCAGATTGCTTCTCTCAGAAGCTCACAGGCGGAAGATCCACGTTATCATCGATCTGGTGCTGAATCACACCTCGGATGAGCATCCATGGTTCCAGGAATCCAGACGCAGCAGGGACGGCCCCAAGGCCGGCTGGTACATCTGGCATCCCGGAAAGGACGGGAGGCCTCCCAACAACTGGTTTTCGCAATTCGAGCTGAAAAATGCCTGGTGGTACGATCCCTTGCGCGGAGAGTTCTACCTGGGCACTTTCACCCGGCACCAGCCCGAGGTGAACTGGAGGAACCCGGAGCTGAAAAAAGAGATGTTCGATCTGGTGAGATACTGGCTGGACATGGGCGTGGACGGTTTCCGGCTCGACGTGGTGAACTGGTTCCTGAAGGATGACCAGTTCCGCAGCAACCCTCTGTCCCTGCGAAGCATGGATCTTCACAGGCATGTCTATGATCGCAACAGGCCGGAAACCATCGACGTGTGCAGGGAGCTGCGGGCTTTGACGGATTCCTACGCTGAGAGGATGATGGTGGGGGAGGTGTACACCGAGGATCCGCAGATCCCTCCGACATATTACGGCAGCGGAGAGGATGCGCTCCACCTCGTTTTCAATTTCGATTTCCTGTTCAAGCCGTGGAGCGCCGTAAAGATGCACAGGTCCCTGGCGGAGTGGTACGGACGCCTGCCTGCAGGGGCCTGGCCGACTTTCACTCTCAGCAATCACGACAATCTGCGCCACTGTCTCAGATACCGCAAAGGGAAATGGACAGAGGCGCGGGCAAAGGTGGCCGCGGCCCTGCTGATCACCCTTCGAGGCACTCCTTTCCTGTACTATGGGGAAGAGATAGGGATGACAGGGGGCAGACTCAGGAGGAGAGATCTGGCTGACCCGCTCAGCAGGAAAACCTGGCCTTTCAGGAGATTCCGCCGAGACCTGGCCAGGACACCCATGCAATGGGACGGCACCCCCAACGCCGGCTTTTCCACCGGGAAGCCTTGGCTGCCGGTGGACAGGGACTTTCAGAAAAACAATGCCCAGATCCAGGAAAGGTCCTCGGATTCATTATTGAGTTTCTACAGACGGCTCACGTGGCTCAGGAAGAACCATCCGGCGCTCCGATCGGGCGGCATCAGGTTCCTGGAGGAATACCTTCCGGACGCGCTCGTCTACGCCAGAGAAAATGGTGCAGAGGTCATGCTCGTGGTCTTGAACTTCACCGCAAAGCCGATATTCATGAAGCCTTCGACGCCCCCGCGGAGAATGGAGGTATTGCTTTGCTCACGGCAATCCGCGGAGCCAATCCTGGACCTTGACGAGGGGATCGATATCAGACCCTACGAAGTTCTCATTGCAAAAGGAGTCGCCGTACATGAAAAACAATAGGACCCTGGCCCTCGTTCTCATGATCATCATCGTGGGGTTCCTGAACGCAGATCAGAATGTGATGAACTCCACACTGGTGCTCATTGAAAAGGAGTTCGCGGTCAATGACGCGGCAATCGGCCTGATGAGCGGGCTCTTTACCATCCTGGGAGCGGTGGTAAGCATAGTCTGGGGATATCTCACGGACAAGAGAAACAGGAAGCTTCTCTTTGTCTACTCCATCCTCCTTGGCCAGATCCCCTGCCTTTTGACCGCGTTCGTCCAGAATTATCCGCAGTTCTTCATTCTCAGGATCCTGACGGGCATCGGGGTGGGCGTTTCTTTCCCTACCATTTTTTCACTGATCGGCGACATGTACGGAGAGAAAGAAAGAGCCTCGGCAGTGACGTGGATGGTCACTGTCATTGGCCTGGGTCAGATAATAGGACAGCTGCTCGGCGGCTACCTGGGCCCGGCGCTCGGGTGGAGATTCCCGTTCATTGTCTCCGCTCTTCCGGGCCTCATCGTCCTGCCCTTCTTCTATTTCTTTGTCTCCGAGCCCAAGCGGGGAGCGACAGAAGAGTCGCTGAAAGCCTTGATAGACGGCGGTTACGTCTATTCCAGGACCATCAAGCTGTCGGACTATGTGCAGCTGGTCAAAGTGAGAACCAACCTGTACCTGTTTGTGCAGGGCCTGGTGGGCACCATTCCGTGGGGCGCCATACCTCTTTTCCTGGTGAAGTTCCTGAGCGAAAGCCGCGGCTTTTCCATACAGGAAGCGACAACGGTTTTTCTTTTCTTCGGCATCGGGACAACCTTGGGAACAATCTTTGGCGGATTGGCGGGAGGCGCACTTTTCAAGAGGAAGCCCTCCTGGCTGCCCCTTCTCTGCGCGATAACGACGTTTGCAGGCGCCTTCATGGCCATGCTCATTTTCATCCTGCCCCTGGGAAAAGACCTCCTCCTTACGTTGGCCTTTGGTCTGGTTGCCTCGTTCATTGCCTCGGTCACGAACCCGAACGTGAAGACAATGCTGCTGGATGTGAATGTCCCTGAGAACCGGGGCTCCATCTTCTCCATCTTCAATCTGACGGACTCCGTTGGCACGGGCTTCGGGAAGTTCATTGGAGGCATTCTCTCCGTGGCCCTCGGCACGGGTGCGGCTTTGAGCATATCCTCTGCCATGTGGATACCCTGCGCCGTGCTTCTGCTGGTGATTTCCTATATCTTCAGCGGTGATATCCGCAGAATGCAGCAGAAGCTTCAGGCAGCGGCCAGTCAGATGAAGGGGGTCCCGCGGCCCATTTGATTCAGCGGCCCGCCGCCAGGATTCGCAGCAGCCATTCCCTCAGATCCCTGACCTCCTGCGCGCATAGTTCATGCTCCATGCGGTATGAGTGCCATGCGACATCATAGCCGGCGGACAGCAGGAGGTCTCTCGCGGCTTCTCCGAGGCTGAACTGAACAACCGGGTCATCCGTGCCGTGCGCCATGAAGACGGGGATGGCGGCGTTGGCCGGGTGGGCTTCCGTGGCCAGAGTGGCGGCAAGGGGAAGATAGCACGACATCGCGGCCACGCCGGCAAGGGGCTCCGGCCATCGAAGAGCCGCGAAGAGCGCCAGAGCCGCGCCCTGCGAAAAGCCGGCAAGGACAATCCTGCCCGTGGGGATTCCGTTGTCGCGCTGGGCGCTGATGAATGCGCCAATGGACTGCGCGGATTCGCGGATCCCATTCCGGTCTTCCGGGGCATCGGGGTCGATGGCGGCAATATCATACCAGGCGCGCATCCTGTACCCGCCGTTTACCGTAACCGGACGCACCGGTGCGTGCGGGAAGATCCATCGGATGGCGGGCGCTGCAGGCAGGCGCAGCTCAGGGACAAGAGATTCGAAATCGTGACCGTCAGCCCCCAGGCCATGCATGAGGATGACGGCCGCCTGAGGGGTTGCGTCCGGTTCTACAACTACCTTGTCGTGATCAGCCATACAGTGACGAAAAAACCATGAAAAGCGTGTACCTCATGTGTTCGGCCCGAAGCCTCAGTATTCGTTGTTCGCTGCTCTTCCGCAAGGGTGGAGCAGCCCGCAGGCGGTTGCAGGATTCCCACAGCGGCGCTACACTCCGTGAATCCGAAGACCGACAACTGGAAGCGCAGGAGGAAAAGGTGCGCTCGAACCTCCGGCTCTCTCCCTACCGCTGGGTCGTGCTTGCCGCCCTCATGCTCATCACCATGGCCATCGAAGTCCTCATTGTCAGCGTTCCGGCCTCTTTCATCATGGATACTTTCGCCATACCCGTGGGCATCTCGGTGGGCGCCGGAAGACCGGCTCCCCACGAATAAGGAAACGGACATGAAGCCCCTCCGCGAAGCCTTCGATTTTTCCGGCAAGGCGGTCCTCGTAACCGGAGCCTCGGGCGTGCTGGGCGCGGGAATTGCCCGGGTCTTTGCGGAATCAGGTGCTTTGCTCTTCCTGGGCTACCGCGAGGGAAAGGAGAAAGCCGAGGCTCTGCGTCGGACCCTCCCGCACCCGGAGCGCCATTTCTGTCTCCAGGCTGACGGCACAGATCAGGGCTCCGTCCAGGCCTGCGTTGATGAGATTGCCGGCGCTGTGAGACGCGCACAGCGCGTTTTTTCCACGCTGATCAACAACGCGGGTATCTATCCCGTTGCGCCGCTCGCCGACCTGGATGCGGACAGATGGCGGGCTGTCGTGGACGCAAACCTCACGGCGACGCACTTTTTTACGCGCGCAGCTTCCGGCATCATGGGCCCGGGCGCCGCCATCATCAACATCGCTTCCACCGAAGCGCATCGGCCGGTGCACAACCACGCGCATTACGCTGCGGCAAAAGCTGCCGTGCTCCATTACACCAGGGCAAGCGCCCTTGAGCTTGCCGGGAGCGGCATCAGGGTCAACTCGGTCTCCCCGGGTCTCATCCAGCGGGAAGGTCTGGAGCAGGCGTGGCCGTCGGGCTACAGGCGTTTTGTTGCCGTGGCCCCTCTGGGGAGGACGGGACAACCGGAAGAAATCGGCGCGGCGTGCCTGTTCCTGGCTTCCGAGGCGGCGGCCTGGATCACCGGTGCAGACCTCCTGGTGGACGGCGGAGTCAGCCTGAGCAGCGCCCAGGATCCCCTCATTCCCTGGTCAGCGCCGTAATGATTCGGAGGTGGTCCGGAAACCGCGAAAGCAGCTCTTTCCTTGTGCTGAGGCGGAAGCCCTCCGGCGAAAAAGCGGGGGCCATGGTTGTGCCCAAAAGAGCGTATTCACCGCCAGGGACCAGCCGGGATCCCTGGGCTGCGCCGGCCGGTGCGACCGCTTGAGGAGTTTCGCCCTTGTCCACGTGTGGGCCAAGGATGACCTGCTGGTGCCGGCCTTCCGGGTGGAGAAGGTGAAGCTCCGCAGGATCCCCTGCGTAGAAATGATAGATCTCATCCGTGCCAAGGACATGGAAGGCGGAAAAGCCCAGAGGCTCCGGGGTCAACAGGAAGAAAATGGCCGACCCGTGGGATGACGCCCAGGTCACACGATACCGGCCTCCTTCCCCGGGCAGAGGCTGGAGGTCGAGCAACCGAATGATGTCGCCGGCAGAAGGCCTGTCCATCCCGCTTATGCCTTCAGGCCGCTGAGGAGCCCCTTGATAAGGGCGGCGAGTTTCGGACCCCTCTCCTGCGATATCGTCATCACCTCTTCGGCCGTGATGGGTTGCGGCAGGATTCCTGCGGCCATATTGGCGATGAGAGAAATCCCAGTGACCTTCATCCCACAGTGAGCTCCTGCAATAGCTTCAGGCACTGTGGACATCCCGACTGCATCCGCGCCCAGGATCCGGGCCATGCGGATCTCCGCAGGGGTTTCGAAGCTGGGACCGGCAAACCAGGCGTAAACGCCCTCCCGAACGGCAATCCTCAGCTCCCCTGCACAGCGGCGCGCAAGATCACGAAGCCCGGGATCATATACGTTCGACATGTCGAGAAACCTGGGACCGAATGCCAGGCTTTCCCCGTCTCTGAGCGGGCTTTCGCCTGTCATGTTGATGTGATCTGAAATAAGCATGAAATCCCCCGGGGCATACGAAAGGTTCACGCCACCTGCTGCGTTCGTGAGGATCAGAATGCCGGCACCGAGAGCGTGCAGCACTCGCGGGGCAAAGCTGAGCATGGATGCCGGGTAGCCTTCGTAGCAGTGGAACCGGCCCTGCATCATGATGACGGGGAGTCCAGAGAGCATACCCGCAACAAGCCGGCCCGCATGCCCGGGAGCAGTTGATACAGGGAAACGGGGGACGTCGCCGTACGGGATTGCTTCGGCACCTTGGAGCTCCTCTGCCAGACCCCCAAGGCCTGATCCCAGCACAAGCGCCGCCCGCGGACGCACGCCGATCCTGGACCGGATATGCTCCGCCGCTTCTGCAACAGCTTCCCGCGTCACTCGGCGCGCTCCCGGGCCGGGAAGCCGCGGAGAAAATCCTTCGCGGCCTCCGGCCTCCTTCGCGTTATTTCTTGATTCCCAGCTCGGCAAGGCTCACCGGGACCTTGATCTTGCCGGAGATGATGTCTCTCTTTGCCTTTGCAACGGCGTCCTTGACCTCCGCGGGGACGATCTTGTCGAACTGGTGGAAAGGAGCGATGTCGATGGCGTCCTCCGCCAGACCGTACACGATGTTCTGTCCGCCCTTCAGGGTGCCGTCCGACAGCGCTTTGATTGCCTTGTAGGCCGAGATCGTGGTCCCCTTGAGGGCCGAGGTCAGCACGTACTCAGGGGCCGCGGCATTCTGGTCCACGTCAGCCCCGATGGCGAACACGTGGCGCTCCCGGGCGGCATCCAGCACGCCCATACCGGTGAGCCCCGCGATCTGCATGACGATGTCCGCGCCCTGGTCGATGAGCGCAATGCTCGCCTCTTTGCCCTTTGCCCTGTCCGCGAAAGTCCCTGTCACAATGTAGCGCACATCAACAGTCGGGTTCACCGACTTTGCCCCGGCGATGTAGCCGGCCAGATAGCGCTCCACGGGAGGGATGTCCATTCCCAGCACGGCGCCGATGACGTTCTTTCCGTTGAGAAGAGGCGAGTTCTTCGAATACTTGCTCGTCATGTACCCGGCCACGATGCCCGCGAGGTACCCGGCCTCCTGCTCCCGGTAGGAGATCCCGATGAGGTTTGGCGGGATCTCGCCGCCGTAGTAGTGGTCGATGCCGGCGAAGTACGTGTTCGGATGGCCCTTTGCAGCCTCCTGGATCTGCTCGATCATGAGCGCTCCGACCCCGAACACCAGCTTTGCGCCGTCCTCTGCCAGGCCCGAAAGGTTCGGGACGTAGTCCGTCATGGCGTGCGCTTCCACCACCTTCACGGTGCACAGCCCCTCAGCCTCGGCCCTCTTGAGGCCGGCATAGACGCCGTCGTTGAACGAGCCGTCGCCCAGCCCGTTCGTGTCCGTCGTCATTGCGACCAGCGGTTTGGCGCTCTGGGCTTCGACCGACATGGTGAGCACTACTGCGATGGCAATAGCCAGAACAAGTGCGCGTTTCATCTGCAAACCTCCCTTAGACGATTCCAACTCTCCAACGGAGAGATTGTTCCCATCGTGAACCCACTAGTCTCCTTCTCCCTCGATCGTGAAGTCTTTCCCTACTGCTGCCGGCGGGCGTGATCCACGGACAAGCCCCGCCACCGCGGCGATCGTCGCAACATAAGGAAAGACGAGGAAAATCTCGGAAGGGATGCGGAGGAGCCCCGAGCTTTGCACGCGAAGCTGCAGGGCATCCACAAACCCGAAGAAGAACGACGAAAGAAAACACCCCAGCGGGCGCCAGCCCCCTGCGATGTTGGCGGCCAACGCTATGAAACCGCGCCCGTCCGTCATGCCCTCCGTGAAGGAGTTGGAGTTCTCGATGGACAGGAAAGAGCCGGCTATGCCGCACAGGAGCCCGGACATCAGGACGCCGAAGTAGCGGATGCGGGGTACGGATCTTCCCAGAGTCTCGTATGCCATGGGGTGCTCTCCTGCCGCCAGCACGGAAAGCCCCAGCCGTGTCCGAGCGAGTATCCAGGCCCACGCAATGACCGCGACCAGGGACATGTACACAATGGGAGTCTGGTTGAAGAAGGCCGGGCCGATGACGGGAAGGGACCCCAGGAGAGGCACCGCATACTTGTAGTTGTGCAGCGTCACGGGCAGGGCGGGTGAGGTCCCCTGGATATGATAGAAGACGTTCATGAAGTATCGAGTGAAGCCGAAGGCAAGGATGTTCATGATGGCCCCGGCAACCACGTGATTGATATGCAGAGTGACTGCCGCCCACGCGAAAAGAAGGGAAAAGGCCATGCCTCCCGCAATCCCGCCCAGAAGGCCCAGCCACGGGCTGCCCGTGGCGTATCCGACGGCTGCCGCGAAGAAGGCCCCCATGAGCATGATCCCTTCCATGGCAATGTTGGTGACGCCGGTGCGCTCGCACACCATTGCGCCAATGGAGGCCAGGGTCACCGGGGTGGAAAGCCTGATGGTGGCCTCCAGCAGCTGCGGCGTGAAAATCATTGCCAGGGCCTGCATCATGCGGCAACCCTCTGTCGACGCAGGCGGGCGGAGAGCCACGTCCAGAGGTACTCCGCGAGCATGAGAAACAATATCACACCCTTGATGATCTCGATGATTGCATTAGGGGTCTGGACGGTTCGCGCCATGTATTGGCCCCCCGCGTCAAGGGTCCCCCACAGGAGAGAGGCAAAGATGATGGCCACCGGATTGTTGCGGGCCAGGAGCGCAACAGAGATGCCGTTCCACCCGTAGCCGGCGCTGAGGTTCTGGTACATCCGATGGTCCAGGCCGACGACCTGCGTAACCCCCGAAAGCGCCGCTATGGCGCCCGAGATGAGGAGGCTCGCCATGGTGATCCCGGCAACTGAAATTCCCTGCATCCGGGCGGCAGTTGGATTGAAGCCTGTTGCCCTGATCTTGAACCCGAGGTTCGTGCGGGAAAGCAGGAACCTCACCAGCAGGGCAAGGACGATTGCGATGAGGATTCCAAAGTGCAGCCGGTAGTTCGCCAGTGGAAGCACGCTTTTGAAAACGGGGAGCTGGCTCTGCTGCAATATCGTATCCGTGGCACCGGGGTGGTCCGTCATCGACGGGTCCCCGCCATGGGCGCGTATGAAAATGGGAGAGAGGGTTGCCACCGCATAGGCGAACATCATGGTGGTGACCACCTCGTGGGCGCCGGTGCGCACCTTGAGCCACGCAGGGATGACATTGGCAAGGGCCCCCGCCAGGGCGCCGGCCAGGAAGATGAGCGGCAGCGACAGGATGGGAGGGAGGCGGAGCATCAGCCCCAGCCAGGTTGCCACGATGACGCCGACGTAGTACTGGCCTTCGGCTCCGATGTTGAAAAGCCCGCCGTGGAAGGCAACCGCGACTGCAAGCGCCGTGAAGATCAGGGGCGTGGCGTTCAATACGGAGACGTCCCAGTTCTTGACCAGTCCTCCGTAGAACAGGGCGCCGTACGACGAGATGGGATCATGACCCGTGACTGCCATGATGGCGGCGCCGATAAGGAGCGCAAGACAAATGCCTTCTACCGGCATGGCCGCCTTTGCCAGCAATGCGCGCGCCTGGACGCCCACCTCGGCGGGGCCTCGCGTGAGGAGGCGCTCTGCCGTCAGCATGCATAAGGCTCCCAAAAGGAGCCACGCGCCCCAGAAATACGAGGCAAGGTACAGAACGACGCCCGGCAGGGCCATGAGCAGGGCCGCGGTCAGGAGCCCGGCTTGAAGAACGGGCTTTTTCATCAGCCGCGCGTCTCTGCGAGGCCGCGGATCATGTATTCACCGACCTCGGCCTGCGTGGTCTGTGACGCAGGCTTCTCGAAGACTACCCTCCCTTCGTGCAGCACCGCGATCCTGTCTGAAAGATCGAAGATTTCTTCAAGCTCCATCGAGATGAGAAGGACGGCAGCTCCGGCATCCCTCAGATCGCGGAGCCGGCCGTAGATGTATTCCGTCGCGCCCACGTCCAGGCCCCTGGTTGGCTGGCACACAAGGAGGAATGACGGCGCCCGGGAGAACTCCCGCGCAAGTATGACCTTCTGCTGGTTTCCACCCGAAAGGGTGGATGCGGAAGCCGCGGCGCCCGGGGCGCGGATGTCGAAGCTCTCCATGAGCTTCTCTCCGTTTCTGCGGACAGCCGAAAAGTCCAGGAATCCCCTCCTGTTGAACGGGGGCAGATCGCTTGCCCCGATGAGAAGATTCTCTTCGATGGAGAAGGGCAGCACGAGCCCCGCTCCCCTCCTGTCCTGCGGTACTGTCCCCATTCCCGCCATGATGCGTTTTTTCACGCCCCACCGGCTGATGTCCTGCCCTTTGAAGACGAGCGTTCCTTTCTCAATGGACGCAAGTCCCACCACGGCATCAGCCAGCTCCTTCTGACCGTTGCCCTCCACACCCGCCAGGCCGAGTATCTCGCCGGGACCGACTGCAAAGCTGCAACCCCTGAGCGCCATGAACCCGCGCGAGCTTCTCACCTCCAGCTCATGCGCCGCCAGGATGGGTGAAGGAGAGGCTTCCGAGCCGGCGCGGCGCCCGCGCAGCACGACCTCCCGGCCCACCATGAGGGACGCAAGCTCGTGGGCCTGGACGTCGGAGGTCCGCCTCTCCCCGGCCATCACCCCGCGGCGCAGGATGTAGACCCTGTCGGAGAGCCTCTTCACTTCCTCCAGCTTGTGCGTGATGACGATGATGGAGGTCCCCTGGGACGCCAGGCGCTTGAGGACGGTGAAAAGCTCATCCACCTCGATTCCGGTGAGCACTCCCGTTGGCTCGTCGAGGATCAGGATGCGGGCGTTTCGGTAAAGGGCCTTGAGGATCTCCACCCGCTGCTGGAGGCCGACCGACAGGTCCTCCACGCGGGCATCCGGGTCAACGCCGAAGTGGTAGCGTCCTGCCAGCTCGGCCACCTTTTCCCGAGCCTCCCTGTACCTGATGTGGCCAAAGCGAACGGGCTCGGCTCCTAGGATGATGTTCTGCGTGACGGTGAGCGTGGGCACGAGCATGAAGTGCTGGTGGACCATCCCCAGACCATTGCGGATGGCGTCCCGTGGCGAGTCGAAGACAACCGACCGGCCGTCCAGGAAGATCTCCCCCCCGCTGGGACGGTAGAGGCCGAAGAGGATGTTCATCAGCGTGGTCTTGCCGGCGCCGTTCTCACCGAGGATGGCCACGATCTCTCCGCGGCGCAGCTGGATGGAGATGTCCTTGTTTGCGATATTCCGGGCGAAGACCTTCGTGATTCCGCGGGTTTCCAGGACTGGAGAGGAACGGTCGGATTCGTCCGGGGTCACGAGGTGAGATAGCACAATATCACCGGACTGTCCATGGAGGCTGAAATACAGTGTGCGCCGGCGTCTCACATCCTGGCGCGGAGGTACTGATTGGGCCAGTGGGTCTGCGCCTTCAGCTCCGCAGCGGCGCGCATCGGCCAGTACGGGTCCCGCAGGAGCTGTCGGGCCATGATGACCAGGTCCGCCTGCCCTGTGCGAAGGACGTGGTCCGCCTGCTGGGCTGAGGTGATCAGGCCGACAGAGCCGGTTCGGACCCCCGCTTCGCGCCGGATGCGCTCCGCAAAAGCGGTCTGATACCCGGGGCCAAAGGGGATGTCCGCCTTGCTGACGTTGCCGCCGGAGGAGCAGTCTATCAGGTCCACGCCGTCTTTTTTCAAGGCTCGGGCCAGCTCCACGGACTGTTCGATATCCCAGCCGCCTTCCACCCAGTCCGTGGCTGAGACCCTGACAAACAGGGGAAACCGCTCCGGCCACACGGCGCGCACAGCCTGCGCCACGGCTCGCGTTAGCCGCATCCTGTTTTCCAGGGAGCCGCCGTATTCATCGCCACGGCGGTTTGACAGGGGGGACAGGAACTCGTGCAGGAGGTATCCGTGCGCCGCGTGTATCTCCAGGACCTGGAAGCCTGCAGCCAGGGCCCTTCCGGCTGCGGCAGCAAAGGCCGCGACAATCTCCGAGACCCCTGACCCTGACAGCTGATCAGGCACGGGATGGTCCTGCGCAAAGGCAAGGGCGCTCGGACCCACAGTTCTCCATCCGCCACCGGCCTCGGTCACCGGCTCACCGCCTTCCCAGGGGATTGCGACGGAAGCCTTCCGGCCTGCATGGGCAAGCTGGATGCCGGGGACCGCACCCTGGGCGGCCACGAATCGCGTGATCCTCTCCAGCGCAGGGAGGTGCTCGTCCTTCCAGATTCCCAGGTCGTGCGCGCTGATCCGTCCCTGCGCGGTGACAGCGGTGGCTTCCGTGAAAACAAGGGCGGCGCCGCCCACGGCTCGGCTGCCCAGGTGAACGAGGTGCCAGTCCGTTGCAAACCCGTCCTGGCAGGAGTACTGGCACATCGGAGAAACGCAGATGCGGTTCCGAAGGGTGATCTCACGAACGGATATTGGCGTGAACAGCATACCTATCATTATCTCTGAACCGACTTGCTGGGCAAGCACTCCCTCCGCCGCCGTTCTTTCCTCCGGTCGCTGTGAGGCGCTATCTTTGACGCCAGGGAGGCTGCTGTCGCAGAATGGACCGAGTGCTTGTTTCCCGGGAAGGCGTTGGCGCCGCGGCCGCAATTGTTCAGCACGGGGAAGTGATCCTGACCCGAGTCGTGGTAGACCAACCCACGCTGATTGTCGTCGGCCGGGGGGAAAAGAGCCTGCGCCGGGCCGGAACCGAGTATGTTCTCCAGTCGGGACAGGCGGTAGCCGTGGCCGCCGGCCAGGACTTCGATGTCATCAATCGCCCCGATGAACAGGGCGTGTACGAAGCCGCGTGGCTTGTCTTCGATCCCCGCGTCGTGCTGGCGTTGAGCGACGCGCAGTCCGCCGAGATCAGGGACGTCCTGCCCATCCCTTCCCTGGAGGAGGAGTTTCTCACTTCCTACGGTCGGGCCATGGATGCCATACATGACTCAGACAACGTGCCGCACGCAATCGCCGTTCAAAGAGTCCGCGAGTGCCTGGTGTGGATCGACATCCACGGAGGACGGTTCGTGGGCACCCTGTACTCTTCCGTTTCCGCCCGCGTGCGCTCACTCCTTGTTTCCGCGGCAGGCAAGCCCTGGGGCGCCTCCGATGTTGCCCGCCGCCTCGCCATGAGCGAGGCCACCCTGCGCCGCCGGCTGGCCTCCGAGGGCAGGTCCTTCTCTGAGATCCTCCGGGATGTGCGATTGTCGCAGGCCCTCACGCTCCTCCAGGCAACCGACCGGTCCATCGAAGAAATAGCCCAGGCCGTCGGGTACGAGAGCGCGTCACGGTTCGCCGTCCGCTTTCGCCAGCGCTTCGGGCAGTCTCCGGGCGCCTTGCGGACAGCGCCGCGGTCCCGTGATCGTTTCGGCACGAAAATCGATCAGCACGGGGCTTACCGGGTGCTTCGCTGATCGCGATATTTCCCTCATGAAACATGCGTTTCTGGTTTCCGTCTTCATTGCGGGGCTCGCCTTTTCCGCGAGCGCCCAGTCATACAATCCGTATGACCGGCTTCCTCACGTGCCTTCCTTCACGGTGACGAGCACTGACGTCAAGGACGGCGCTGCCTTGCCGCTGGACCAGATGAGCGGCATCTTCGGAGCCGGCGGCAAGGACATCTCGCCGCAGCTGTCGTGGAAGGGGTTCCCCGCGGGGACCAAGAGCTTCGTGGTGACGATGTACGATCCCGATGCTCCCACGGCAAGCGGGTTCTGGCATTGGGCAGTGGTGGATATCCCGGCCGGCGTGACCAGCCTGGCACGAGGCGCGGGCGATGAGAACGGCACCGGCCTTCCCGCCGGATCTTTCCAGCTTCCCAACGACGCCCGCCTGGCGCGCTTTGTCGGCGCGGCCCCCCCTCCGGGCAATGGCAAGCACCGCTATTTCATTGTTGTCCATGCAGTGGACGTTTCCACTCTCGGGCTGAACAAGGACGCCACGCCTGGGCTGCTGGGATTCAATCTGTTCTCACATACGCTCGCCCGGGCCATGATCGTTCCCACGGCGGAGCGCTGAGGTTTTACAGCGCTGACGTTCCGACGCTTTCCGCGGCCGGCTACTTCTGCTTCTGTGCGGCGGCCGCGGTGAGCTTCTCGGCAAGGTCGGGGGCTATCTGCTCGTGCTTGAAAAACACGAACGCGTCGTCCCAGCCCATGTCTGCTATCCGCTTCGACCACCCGGTCAGCTCGCCCGGCTGGTAAGACATCTTGCGAAGCCGCAGGTACCCCCACGGCGCTGTTCGGACTATCCTGGGATCCGGTTCCTCATCGGTCTGGCTGGCAACCAGGGCCACACCGTGTTTCTCAAGCAGCGCGTAGACCTGCGGATCGTGCCACGACGGGTTGCGGACCTCCAGGGCGGCGCGCATGCCTTTGGGCAGCAGCGCAAGGAAGGCAGCAAGGCGCTCGTCGTCCCGCGCGAAGTTCGGCGGTATCTGCAGCAGGAACGCGCCGAGCTTCGGCCCCAGGGTGCGGGCGCTCTCCACAAGGTAGCCCGTTTCTTCCTCCACGCCCTTGAGGCGCTTGAAGTGGGTGATCTTCTGGGACACCTTCAGGACAAAGCGGAAACTGTCCGGCACCTGGGAAGCCCAGCCGTCCAGCAGCTTCACCGTGGGAAGCCGATAGAACGTGTTGTTGATCTCCACGGTTCCCAGCCGCTGCGCATAGTAGGACAGCATGTCCGCGGCCTTGAGGTCCTCAGGGTAGAAGCCGCCCTTCCATTCCTTGTAGCTGTACCCGCTGGTTCCGATCCGGAGCGTCACGGTCTGAAGATAATAAAGAAGGACGGCAGCGTGGGAGCTATCGCTCCTTTCTGGGGAGCCCGACCAGCAACGCTATCGGCGCTGCCAGGAGCACCCACATTGTCGCGCCAAGCCCGGCGCTCTGGGCAAGCGCGCCAAGCCCCAACGGAATGAGACCGCCCGCAAGCCCTGCGATGTTGCCAAGCGCAAGGGCGACCCCGCTCTGGCCCGGAAGAGATTGATAAAGCCGGGCTTGGAGGATGGCGTACCAGCCCGCGCGAAGCAGTCCGATCACGGCGATGAAGACGAGCTTTGCCGACATCGGGCCGATAACGAGGAAGCAAATGAAAAAGACTGCAACGGCCGCCGCGCTGAGACGCAGATAGCGAAGCCCATCAACGCGATCCAGGAGCGGAATCAGAAGCAGGTCGCCGACGACCTCGGATACTGTCCAGAGAGTGACGCCAAGCGCCGCCTGGGCGGGGGAGATGCCGGCGACCTCCACGAAGTACAGGGCCAGAAAGCCGAACAACACGTCCAGCATCAGGTTTGCCAGCTCCAGCAGCGCAAGCCAGCGGAGCACGCTTCCCCGCCTGAGCGCGCGCAAGGCGCCGCGCAAGCCTTCCAGGAAGCTGAGCGGTTCTTCGTCTGGGTCTTCCGAATGGCCCGGCGGCGCCTCCCGGGGGAATGCGAACCGCGCCGTAAGCGCGAGAGCACCGGCCGAGAGGATCGCCGTGACAAGGTAGAGCTCGCGCCACCCAAGCCCGATACCTCCTCCCACGCCGAGAGTCAGCGGCCCCACCACGGCGCCCGCGCCGCCGGCGAAAGTCCACCGCGCCATGTTCTGATCCTTGCGGACCGGGTCGCGGTCCATCAGCTCCGCCTGGGAAAGACTCACGAACGCGCCGGACGCAGGGTAGAACAGGATGAAGGAGAGGAGCAGAACCCAGAAGCTGGGGCTCAGGGCAGTCAGGGCCAGGGAGGCGCCGAAGAGAATACCGCCGGCAAGCACGAGCATCCGCCGCATTCGGGTATCCGCCAGGATTCCGAGCATCGGCTCGAGAATGCCGCTCAGGATTGTCGGAGCGCCGAGAAGGAGCCCGATTTGAGAGTAGGACAACCCAAGCTCGCGGCGGATGGACGGCCATGCGGCCTCCCTGATCCCTCCGGCAAGCTCGTCAAGAAGCTCTATCAGAAGAAAAACAAGGACAAAAACCGGAAGTCGTGAAAGCCGTCTCTGTCAATGCCAGGCCATTCCTGCCTCCCTGAAACGGGCCTACAGCCCGATCCTTTTCATGCCTTCAGCGCTGTAGCGGTCTCCCGCAGCTACGCCGCGCGGCATGGCTGCTTCAAGGGCGGAGATCTCTTCAGCAGCGAGGCTGATCTCGGTTGCGGCGATGTTGTCGCGAAGGTAGCGCTCATGCCGGGTGCCTGGAATAGGGATGATGTCCTCCCCGCGAGAAAGGACCCATGCAAGGGCAAGCTGGGCTGTCGTGACCTTTTTTCGCCGGGCCATAGTCTCCACTTTTTCGACCAGCCGGAGATTTCGACCCAGATTGTCGCCGCTGAATCTGGGATGCATCTTGCGGAAATCCTTCTGATCGAGCATTGCCGGGTCCCGGATCTGGCCCGACAGAAAGCCCCGGCCAAGCGGGCTGTAGGCGACAAATGCAATTCCCAGCTCCCTGCAGGTGTCCAGGATTGCCCCCTCCGGATCCCGTGACCAGAGCGAATACTCCGTCTGCAGTGCCGTGATGGGGTGGACCGCATTGGCCTTTCGGATGGTTGAAGCTCCGGCTTCAGACAGCCCGAGAAAGCGCACCTTGCCTGCTTTGACAAGGGACGCCATCGCGCCCACCGTGTCCTCGATGGGCACTTCGGAGTCCACCCTGTGCTGATAGTAAAGGTCGATGGTATCGATCCCGAGCCGGCGAAGGCTCATATCGCAGGCTGCGGCGACGTATTCGGGCCGTCCGTTGATTCCCAGGGATGCGCCGTCGATGCGCCGCATGTTTCCGAATTTGGTTGCAACGACAACCCGCTGGCGATACCCGCCGCGAAGGGCCTGCGAGAGGAGCATCTCGTTATGCCCCACGCCGTACATGTCAGCCGTGTCGAGGAACGTGATGCCCAGGTCGATTGCCTTTCGAATGAGGTCTAGGGAAGATGAGTCGTCAGACCGGCCATAGAACTCCGACATGCCCATGCATCCAAGCCCGATGGCAGACACCTCGACCCCGCTGCGGCCCAGTTTGCGTTGTTTCATACTTGAAGAAGGTAAACGGAACCGCTCTTCCCGGCAACTTTGCCTTCAAGTTGTTCTTGACAGGGAGAGATAGTGGTGTTATTCTCCTTTTCACGTTACTGACACGTGTTAGTAAGATAAATGGAGTCAGACAAGTTCTCCGGGCAGACGGCATAGGACCCGGCAGGAAGAAGACTGTAACGAGTTACGACGTGGCCAGGCGGGCGCGTGTCTCCCGCGCGACTGTTTCCTTTGTGCTGAACGAGGTCGCTGACGCCAAGATCAGCGCCGGGACCAGGACCCGGGTTCTCAAAGCGGCGCGTGAGCTGGGCTATTTCCCGGATGCAGCCGGCAAGGCCCTTGCCAGGCGCAAGACTGAGAACATTGCCCTTGTCTACACACAGACGTATCACCACCTTGCCTGCCACTCCATCATTCCACGCCTCATCGACGGCCTGATGACTGTCATCCACCAGCACAATCTCAGGCTCATGATCGACGCGGTGGAGGAAGGGACCAGCGGCACCAACCTCCTGGCCCTTGCCCGCGCCAATCACATCGACGGCCTCATCATGCTGGAGCCCCGAACGGGTGACCGGCAGCTTCTGGCCCTGGCCAGGGACCGGTTCCCGGTAGTGCTCATTGGAAGCCTTCCAGGCGTCGAGCTGTGCTCCATTGACATCGACAACCGGGAGGCCGCCCGCCGCGTCGTTGAGTATCTCATCAGCCTTGGCCACAGCCGCATCGGGTGCATAACGAACGCGCCCCTGCAGTTCACCGCAGCCGCCGCGAGGCTCGCCGGGTACCAGGCGGCTCTCCGAGCCCACGGACTTCCCTTGCGCAGATCGCTGGTTCGCTACGGCGGCTTCAGTCCGGAAAGCGGGCATACCGCAATGAGGAGCCTGCTTCGGGAGCGTACGGTGCCGTCGGCCGTCTTCGTGGCAAGCGACGAAGTGGCCCTGGGGGCCCTGCGGGCAATCGCGGAAGCCGGGTTGCGCGTGCCGCAGGACATCGCCCTTTTCGGATTCGACAACATCGTGGATTCCCTCTATTCATCCCCGCCGTTGAGCACCGTGAGCTTCCCTGTGGAAGAGCACGGCCGGCGCTCCGCGGAGATACTTTTTGAGCTGATGAGCGGGAGGATCTCGCCCCCCTATCATGAAACGACGCCATTCGAGCTCGTCGCCCGTGAGTCGTCTGATGCCACGCGCGGCGCCGCTCCCCAGCAGAAGCAACTGGCCAGTTCGTCGAACTGGAAGGACAATCAGTCCGAGGAGGTGTTCCTATGAGACGTAGTGTGATTTTCCTGATTCCTTTCCTGATCCTGGCATTCCTTGTCACCACCGGGATTCAGCAGACCGGCGCACAGGCAAAACCGGTCTCCATCCTGGCAACCTGGGGAGGGGATGAGCAAGCCGGGTTCCAGGCGGTCCTTGACGCTTCGAAGATTCCGTACAGCTACGAAGGCAACCGCGACTCGACCATCATTTTGAAGTCCCGGGTGGCGGCAAACAATGCGCCGGACATCGCTTTCGTCCCCAGACCCGGCGAAGTTGCAGCGTACGCCAGGCAGGGATCCCTCATTGCCCTGAACGAGGGCAAGAGCACTGACATTCTGTCCACCAAGCTTCTGCAGACGAACTACGGCAAGGCGTGGATCGACCTGGGAACAGTGGACGGCAAGTTCTATGGCTTGATCGCAAAGGCGAACTCGAAGAGCACGTTCTGGTACAAACCGGCATCGCTCAAGGCCATCGGCGCGTCGGTCCCCCAGACGTGGGACCAGTTCATCGCGCTGGAGGACAGGTACATAGCCGCGGGCAAGACCCCTCTCTCCGTTGGAGCCAAGGACGGATGGACAATGACCGACTGGTTCGAGAACATCTATGTCCGCATCGCGGGGCCGGATCTTTACCAGAAGCTCCACGTGACCCACGAGGTGAAATGGACGGATGATACCGTTGTGGCAGCAGTCCAGAAGATCATCCAGGCATTTACTCCGGAGGACAAGAAGCTTGCCGGTGGCGCGGAAGGGACTCTTTCCACGGGCTTCATAGATGCGTTCAACCTGGTCCTCAAGCCGGATGCCGCCGCAGAAATGTACTATGAGGGCGGATTCATGGGATCTTTTGCCGCGCAGAACTTCCCGAGCTTGAAGCCTGGCAAGGATTACGACTTCTTCATGTTCCCCTCCGTCGACCCGAAGTGGGGAACGCCCGTCACGGGCGGTGGGGACTTGATGGTGGTGTTCGCCAACAATCCTCAGGTCGCCAAGCTGGTGCAATGGCTTGCGAGCAAGGAAGCCAATACCATCTGGGCGTCGGCCAAGAAGGGCTCCGTGGTGTCGCCGAACAAACTGGTGAGCCTGTCAGTGTACGCACCCCTTACCGCCAAGGAAGCAAAGCAGCTGACAACCAGCTCGATCTTCGTGTTCGACGGATCGGACCAGGCGCCGGCGGCCGTTGGCGGTGATGCCGAGTTCACAGCGTTCCAGAAAATCATCAAGGATCCCGATCATTACATGGACGCTCTGAAAGACCTTGAGGACGTTGCCGCGCGCTCGTATTGATGAGGTAATAGACCGAAAGAACGGGCAGCCCGCGTCACGGGCTGCCCCTCTTCATCCATTGGGGGAAATATGAAAGATCGCGGAGCGCAGCTTCGGGCATGGCTCTTCGTTCTGCCCGCCCTGATCCTCCTGGCCGCATACCTGGTCTATCCGACAATCCAGACCTTCCGGGTGAGCCTTTTCGGCGGCACCGGCTTCAACCCAACGCGCTTCGTGGGACTGAAGAACTATGCGGACCTTCTGACCCACGACCCGCTGTTCTTGAGCCTCCGTCATTGGCCGCCATCAGGCGCCCTGGTGAACAACATCCTGTGGCTGATCCTTTTTGCGGGCGGCACGGTTGTGTTCGGGCTGCTCATTGCCGTCCTGTCGAAC
The DNA here is from genome assembly GCA_049515135.1 of Spirochaetia bacterium. Taxonomy (GTDB): domain Bacteria; phylum Spirochaetota; class Spirochaetia; order SZUA-6; family Fen-1364; genus Fen-1364. The sequence continues at coordinate 30,665 of JBEKUJ010000015.1, read as the reverse complement.
GGCATCAGGTTGGAGCGGGTCGTGAAGTCTGCCGTCTTCCTTCCCATGGTCATTTCAGCAACCGCAGCGGCAGTCATCGCCAGGTTCCTGTTCAGCACCGATGCGTCCATCGGCGTCATCAATGCGCTGCTGAAGCTGGTGATTCCCGGCTTTACTCCCATCGCCTGGCTGGGAATAGCGCAGGCGGTGAATTATGCCCTGATTGCCACGGGTATCTGGATATGGACGGGCCTTTCCATGACGGTCCTGTCCGCGGCGTACAAATCGCTTGATACGGCGGTCCTGGAAGCAGCCAGGGTGGACGGCGCCACCCCCTGGAAGACTTTCTGGCGGATCAGCGTCCCCATGCTTGCCCAGCCCATCACGTTTGTCGCCATTACAATGATCATCAACAGCCTCAAGATGATCGACCTGGTGCTCGTCATGACCTTCGGAGGGCCGGCGGGAGCCAGCAGGGTGATCGGGTTCAGCTTCTACTGGGAGGTATTCAACAACAACCTGGTGGGCTACGGAAGCTCCGTGGCAATTCTCATGCTCGTAACGCTGGCGCCGCTCATGTGGGTCCAGGTGCGGCGGATTCGCAGACAGGAGGCCGGCAGATGAACAAACCGATGGAACGACAGCCGCTGACCGCCGGCCGCATCATCCGCGCCGTCGTCATCTTCCTGATTGCAGTTGCCTGGCTCGTGCCCTCCGTAGGACTTCTGGTGACGTCGTTTCGGCCTCAGTCCGACATCGCTGCAAGCGGGTGGTGGCAGATCGTTGTGACGCCGCGCTTCACCACTGACAACTACAATACCGTTCTCACCGCGCAGCACTTCTTCAACAACTTCATCAACAGTTTCATCATCACCATTCCCGCCACCATCCTGCCCATCATCATAGGCGCCCTTGCCGCTTACTCTTTCGCCTGGATGCACTTCCGCGGAAGGAACCTGATCTTCATGATCATCGTGGCGCTGCTTGTGCTGCCTCTCCAGGAAACCTGGATCCCCGTGCTCAGAATGCATAGCGCGCTCGGCCTTACCAAGACCTACCTGTCGATCTGGCTTGCCCACACCGCGTACGGCCTGCCGTTCGCCATCTTCCTGCTTCGAAACTTCTTCTCCGAGCTTCCCAAAGAGCTTTTCGAAGCGTCGTACCTGGACGGCTACTCCGACCTGGGAGTCTTCGCCAGGATCGTCCTCCCGCTTTCCGTCCCAGCGCTCGCTTCCCTGGGGATCTTCCAGTTCGTCTGGGTCTGGAACGACCTGATGAACGCCCTGGTGCTGCTCCAGGATCTCCACAAGTTCCCGCTCACGGTGGCCATCCAGAACCTTCTTGGCTCGTACGGGTCGGAATGGAACCTCCTGGCTTCGGGCGCCTTCATCTCAATGTCGATACCCCTTCTGGTGTTCTTCCTGCTGCAACGCTACTTCGTGCAGGGACTCACGGCCGGGGCCGTGAAGGGTTAAGGAGCGCCTTGCCAGGGAGACAGCGGAAGCTCAGGATTTTCGTCGCGTTCAAGACGCATTTCGACATTGGCTTCACCGGGCTGGTGAACGAAGTGCTCGATAGCTACACCACCGTCATGGTCCCCCGGGCACTGGAAGCGTGCCGCCGGACCATGGAAAACCAGCCGGGCCATCGCTACATCTGGACCCTGCCTGCCTGGCCTCTTGCCTACTGCCTCCGCGCGCTCAAAGGGAGCGCCCTGGGAAGAGAGCTTGAGCAGAGGGTGCAGGAGGGCATGGTGGTCTGGCATGCGCTTCCTTTCACCACTCATACCGAGCTGCTCGGCCTGGAGGACCTCATCCGCGGGCTGTACGTCGGGAGGTCCCTTGGCACGCGGTTTCGGCGCGAGTCCGTTGCCGCCAAGATGACGGACGTGCCCGGTCACACGTGGATCCTGCCCACACTCCTTGCGGCAGCAGGCGTGAAGTTCCTTCACCTTGGCTGCAATCCGTGCTCGACCCCGCCAAACGTCCCGTTCCTTTTCCGCTGGGAGGGCCCCGACGGGTCGCAGGTCATGACCATGTACTCGCGCGGGGGATACGGCACGCAGCTGCTCCCACCCCCCGGGTGGAAGCTGCCGGTCTGGCTGGCCCTGCAGCACACAAGCGACAATGCCAGCCCGCAACGGGCCGAGGCGGTGCAGGAGATCCTTCACTCTGTCCACGAGCGTTCCCCGGGGACCGAGGTGATTTTCGGGACACTGGATGATTTTGCCCGGGCCCTGGAGGAGTTGAACCCGGATCTCCCCGTGGTCAGAAAAGACCTTGCGGATTCCTGGATTCACGGAGTCGGCACGTTCCCCGCGCAGGTGTCGACGCTTCGCGACCTGCGCTGCCGCCTCGTGCAGGACGAGAGCGCGCTTGCCATGCGCCGGCTGTCGCGCATCGGCGGAGCCGGCCGCCCAGGCAGCCGGACCGAGCGCGATGCCTCCGCGTCATCCATCGCTGCCGCGTATGAAAAGATTCTGCTTTTTGGCGAGCACACCTGGGGAATGGACACAAAGCTTGCGCTCAACCCGGCGGAGTTCGGCGGCAGGATTTACGACAAGGAGGCGTTCGAAACGGTCCGTCAGTCCGGAAAGTACGAGCGGATTCAGCGTTCCTGGAGCGACAAGGGGAGGCTCGTCGAGGAAGCTCTGGGCCACCTCAAGGATCTGGAAGCCAGCCTGACTGGACGGGAGCCGGGCGCGAAGGTGGCCCTGCCGGCGACCTATGACGTTGTGAACCACCACCTCTGGGAATGGTCCGGGCCGCTGCGGCTCGGGAGCTTCAGCGGCAGCGTCAGAGCGGTAAAGGAGGCGGACGGGTCCGAGCTGAAGGTGACCGTGATTGATGAAGAAACATGGGTCACTGTCCAGGGCCTTGCTCCGCTGTCTTCGGTTCGTCTGCACGTGGAGAAAGCAGGCAAGGGCCAGGTCCAGAAAATGAAGCCGCAAGCCGCCCGCTTCATTGCACGCGCGCGCGCCTCCGGCAACCGGCTGGTCATGGAAAATGGCAGGGTCCGCATCACGGTGGATAAGACCAGATCAGGCGTGACCAGCATGATCGACCTTGAGACGGGGCGTGACTGGGTGGATCGGAAAGCCGCGGTGCCTTTTGGCGCCTACCGCTATGACGTGTATTCGCGCCGGGAGATCGTGGATTACCTTAAGAGCTACGCGTACGACCTCCAGCCGTGGTTTCTCGATGACTTCGGCAAGCCAGGCTACCCGGATGGACCACACCAGACTTTTACTGGAAACCTGATCAGCACGACCCGGGAAAGCGGAACGGGCTGGACGCGCCTGCGTCTTTTGTGGCAGCAGGACCCAGAGAGCGTACGGACGCTTGGGAACGCCTCTAAGGTCTCGCAAAGCATAACTATCTTCGACGGCCAACCCTGGGTGGACCTGGAATATTCTCTTACGGGCAAAGAGGCCTGCCCGCTCCTGGAAGCCGGGCATGTCGTGCTGCCTTTCCTTTGCGACAGGCCGCGCTATGCAATCAATAAGACCGGGAGCGTCGTAGACCCGGCCTCGGACATAGAGATTGACGCAAACCGCCTCCTCTTCTGCTGCGAGCGCTGGGTTGACGTCCGAGACGGCCGCGGGGGTGTCCTGGTGATCCCGCGTGACACGCCGGTTTTCTCCATCGGTTCTCCAGCAATCGCAAGATTCGATGGCTCCGCCGTTCCCGGCGGAAGTACTCTGTATTTCAATCTCTTCAACACCCAGTGGGGGACCAACTTCCCCCAGTGGATCGGCGGAGACTTCCGCTTCCGCTTCCGTCTGGTCCCCCATGCAGGAGACTGGCGCGCGGCCCGCGCGTGGGAGCTTGCCGCAGCCGCGCTCCAGCCGCCGTCATGCCTCCCCGTGCATCCGACTGCCTCAGCCGGTCCTGCATGGGGTCTTCTGAGGAATCCCGTGCCGGGCCTGGAGACGGTGACCCTGAAAACCGCGGAAGACGGCAGCGGCGTCATCCTGCGTCTCCGCGAGCCGACCGGGCGGGGCGGCAGAAGGACGCTGCGCTTCCGGCTGCCCGCTGCCGGTCCCGCACCGAAGCTTTTTGCCTGCACGCTCCTGGAAGACGAGCTGGAAGCCCTGTCCACGGCGCGCAGCCGGGACACTGCCAGCGTGACACTCACCGTGCGCCCCTTCGAGGTGATCACCCTGAAGCTGAAAATCTAAGGGGCCCCTCGGGCATCTCAGCCCGCGAAGAAGTGCTCATCGTGGAACAGGTGGAACGGGAGATGGAACACGATGGAACACTTTGTCGATTCAGAGCGTGGCAGACGGGAGGGTGCAAAATGAATAAGTCATTTGATATATAGAAATTACGCACCGCACCAATTCTCCGGGCGTCGATGTCCGACGTTGGCCTCTTCCTTGCATTCAATGCGTCATCGAAAGCGAGGGAGGCACGGCATGGTAACAGGCTCCAGAAGAAACCTATCGAAAGTCCTCTCGCACATGCTACGCGCAGAGTACGAGGCTGCAATGCGCGTGATCGGGAAGAACCACCTGCGCTTTGCAGCGGAGTTGCAAGGGTTGAATCAGAAGCTTCTCGCCGGCCGGGGGAGCGTCAGCGGACTGGTCAAGCAGATCTTCAGGACTGCAACCAGAGTGAGCTGTTGACCTGCGTCTGGCATTCTCCAGCGATCGGCTCAGCGGCTCCGCAGCCGAGATCCGCACCATGAGCGAATCCCTGAGCACGGCAATGGAGGAGACAAAAAGCGCTATCGGAGAGATTGCCGGTTCAAACGCAGATCTGAACGCCTCCCTCAGCAGCATCTCCGATGAGTCGCACGCCCTGAGCGAAAGCGCGCAACAGAGCCTCCAGCGCCTTGAGCAGATCAAGGCCGAGACCGCGCACGTCACCGAGACGGCCAACACGATGAATGCAGACCTGGCGACGCTTGTCCAGATCCTCGATACCATGAAAGGCACTGTGGAAGGCATCCGCGACATATCCGATCAGACGAATATGCTCGCGCTGAACGCCTCCATCGAGGCGGCACGGGCCGGTGAGGCTGGCCGGGGGTTCTCCGTGGTTGCCGACCACATCAGGCGTCTTTCCGACACGACCAGGTCGCAGCTTTCAGCCATCGATGAGTCCCTTGCCAACGTCCATGCCGCTTCCGACAAGAGCACCTCGAGCGTGGCGGCCGCGGTTGAGTCGATCGGCAGGATCAACACGTCAATCGAGTCGATCGCGGTCGCCTCCTCGTCCAACACGCAGGCCACCAGCAGGATTGCCGAAAGCCTGTCCGCCATTTCCGCGCGCAACGAGCAGCTCAGCGCGGCGCTGGAGGAGATGAACGCGACCATCGTCTCAGTCTCCGCGGACACGACGAGACTCCGGGAGCTCGGGGGAGAGATCGGCACCGCAAGCGATCTGGTCCGGGAGACATCTGATGCGATGAAAACGATCGAGGGTGAGGTTGCCGATCTGGCTCGAAACGGCGGTGCTGTTGCAGCCGACCGGATGTTCAACCTTTCCAACAAGGACCTTGTCGCCGCAATCGACGCTGCCGTGACTGCGCACAAGGCCTGGATGGCCGATCTGAAGACGATAGTCTCCGAGATGAGGGTGATGCCGCTGCAGGTGGATGACAGGCGGTGCGGCTTCGGCCACTTCTACCATTCCCTCCGCCCGGCATCCGCCCAGGTGGCGCAGGTCTGGAAGCTTGTCGGCGACTTCCACCACGCCCTGCATGAGAAGGGCGCGCTGGTCATCCGGCTGGTGACCGAGGAAGATCGTCAGTCCGCGGAAGAGAACCTTCGCGAGGCAGAGGCCCTCTCCGGCAGGATCGTGAAGACGCTGGACGAGCTGCGACGGCTGGCGGAAGAGCTGGAGCGGAAGAACGAGACGCTCCTGTAGGGCAAGGCTCCTTTATTCGTCATCCGTGTTGAACAGCTCCTGTTCCTTCTGGTCCGCGACATTCGCGGTGAGCTCCAGAAGCCCTGAAAGGTCCGGATCCTTGAGGTACACGGGGACTTTCACGGAGAAGTAGACAATATAGCCGCCCTCATCGCTTTTCTCGATGCTCCAGAATCCGATCTTTGACGTCCCGCTTTCCTCCAGAAGGCTCTGCATCACTTCAGCGGACGGGACGGCATCGAACACGCCCGCCCGGGACCACAGCTCCCGGATTTCCGTGTCCCGGTATTTTTCCGTCTGTCCCATGATGTAGACGGTCTGGGTGCGGCCCCCTTTCAGATTGTAGAGTATCGAGTAGTTCCCCTCTGCGGTGATTGTGTAGTGGATCCCCATCCTGTCCAGCTGCTGGGTGAGCCTCGGGTCCCCCGGCGCTGTCTCCTGCGCGGAGGCGGTCCCGGCAGCAGCAAGCCCGAGCATCAGGATGGCGAACAGGGCCCGTGCTTTCATGGTGCCCTCCTTGGAGATCAACGTACGGGTTGGCGGGCAGGCGGGCAAGTCCCTCACATCTTGATGCCTGGCCGATGAAGAATACGAAGAATTGAAACAGACCCACCGCGATGAGCGCGGTCACGTATTGAACAGAAGCCAGCATTCGTGCACGGTCTGCGTGGAAGGAGAACGGAACGTGTTTCGAAAAATAGAGGCTATCATAAGGGAGGAGGCGTTGGACGGCGTCCGCGAGGCCCTGGCCGACATCGGGATCGTCGGAATGAACGTTTTTGAGATCCGCGGCCACGGGAGGCTCGGAAGCCAGGAGCATTCCTGGCGCTATACCTACCTCCACAAGGACATGCTGCCGAAAATCCAGCTCAACATCATCCTCAGCGACCGCAACGTCGAGTCGACGGTTGCGGCCATCGTGAAGGCAGCGCGCACGGGAAAGGAGGGGGACGGCATCATCTTCATCTACCCGGTGGAGGATGTCGTGCGGGTGCGCACAGGAGAGCGCGGGGGCCAAGCCCTGTCGTATCCGGATGACATCGACGCCAGACGACAGAAGGCGTGAAGGCGGCTGCGCTTGCCCTCGTGATCTCCACCCTCGCGAGCTGTGCTTCCCAGCTGGGGTACCTTGCCAAGCAGGGCAACTACTTCATGCGATACTCAGGCGGCGCGGAAAGCATTGATGACCTTCTGCGGTCCGCGTCCACGCCGGCGGAAACGCGCCAACTCCTCGAACGGGTGACGGAGATCAGGCGGTTTGCGGTTGAGAGCATCGGTCTTCGGGACAACGGCAACTACACCCGGTACAAGAAGATCGATCGGGACTACCTGGTTGACGTAGTACAGGCCGCGGGCGCGGTCTCGCTCACTCCTTACCAGTGGAGTTACCCCTTCCTGGGCCGCCTTCCCTACAGGGGCTTCTACGAGCGAGCGGACGCTCTGGCGGAAGCCGATCGGCTGAAGAAAGAAGGCTACGATGTGATTGTACGCAGGGTGGATGCTTTCAGCACGCTCGGCTTCACGCGGGACCCTGTGTATTCGTTCATGGAGAAATACTCCCCGTACGAGCTGGCAAGCACGATCACCCATGAACAGACCCATGCCACGCTGTGGGTGAAGGGTGAAACTGATTTCGACGAGGAGCTTGCAGACTTTGTAGGGCAGACCGGGGCACTGGAGTGGATGGCTCAGCGCTATGGGCTTTCCTCCGCTGAATATCAATCCGCCGCCGCTGAGAAAGCCGACTCTGAGCTGTTTGTTGCGCAGCTGAAAGAGCTTGGAAAAGCACTCACGCAGGTCTATGACTCGCCCATTCCCCGGGCATACAAGCTGGAGAGGAAGAACCAGCTGATCGCTGCATTCCGCGAAAAGCTCACTCGGGAGGCCGGCAGCCTGTTTCGTTCCCCTGGCTACCGAAAGATCGGCGACCTTCCCGTCAACAACGCGTACATTTCCCTCTACAACCTCTATACCGATGACGTGCCGCTCCTCCAGTCCTATTTCCAGGAGCGCTGCGGAAGCAGTCTCAAGGACTTCATGCTGGCAATGGAAGGGCTGGCGAAAAACGGGGACGTGAAGACACAGATGAGGCAGGAGCTCTCCCTGGCGCATTGACTTTGGCTGTGCCCGTTCCCATTATTAGTCGCATGAGCGCGAACATCGGGGTCATCGGCATGGCCGTCATGGGCCAGAACCTCGCTCTCAACATCGAGAGCAGGGGCTACACGGTCGGCGTCTACAACCGGACCGCAGAGAAGACGCGGGAGCTCGTCACAGGGACCGGAAAAGGAAAGCGCCTGCAGCCCGCGTGGTCCCTGGAGGAGCTGGTGTCCGGTCTTTCGAAGCCCCGCGTACTCCTCATCATGGTGCAGGCGGGAAAGCCGGTGGATGAGGTGATCTCCCATGCAGCAGCTCTCCTTTCCCCCGGCGACATCATAATAGATGGAGGGAACTCGTTCTTCCAGGACACCATCCGGCGGACCAGGGAGGCGGAGGCCCGGGGCCTCCTCTTCCTTGGAACGGGAGTCTCGGGAGGCGAGGAGGGGGCCCTCCACGGCCCCAGCATCATGCCCGGCGGGCATCGCGACGCATGGGACTCCGCGGGAAAGATCCTGCTCGACATAGCCGCGAAAGTGGACGGCGAGCCTTGCTGCGCGTACATCGGTCCGGACGGCGCAGGCCACTACGTGAAAATGGTGCACAACGGGATCGAGTACAGCGACATGCAGCTCATCTCGGAGGCGTACTTCATCATGAGGAACCTTCTGGGAATGGACCACCAGGAGATGAGCAGGGTGTTCGGAGAATGGAACCAGGGAGACCTGGACTCATACCTCATACAGATCACCGCGGAAATCCTGGGAAAGAAGGATCCGGAAACAGGACTCCCCATGGTTGAGCAAATCCTGGACAAGGCCGGTCAGAAGGGGACCGGCAAGTGGACCATTCAGTCCGCCCTGGACCTCGGGGTGGCCTCCGCAACCATGGCGGAGGCTGTCTTTGCCCGCGCCATCTCCGCGATGAAAGAGGAGAGAACTCAGGCCTCGAAGATTCTCCACGGACCGTCGGGCAGGTTCTCGGGGGACCCGCGCAGGCTCATCGACTCGGTGCATGATGCGCTGTACGCGTCCAAGATCTGCTCCTATGCGCAGGGCTTCAGCCTGATGAGGGCGGCAGCCCAGGAGTACGAGTGGGGACTCAGGTTCGGCGAGATTGCGTCCATCTGGCGCGGAGGGTGCATTATCAGGGCGAAATTCCTGGGACGGATCAGGGAAGCCTACGACAGGGACCCGGACCTTGCGAATCTCCTTTTGAATCCGTACTTCAGAGAGATTGTCGAAAAAGCGCAGCCGGGATGGCGGCGCCTTGTCGCGGTTTCAGCGGAAAGGGGCATTCCCATTCCGGCCTTTTCATCCGCCCTGTCGTATTTCGATTCATATCGAACCGAAAGGCTTCCCGCCAACCTGATCCAGGCCCAGCGGGATTACTTCGGCGCGCATACCTATCAAAGGGTGGACCGGGGGGGAATCTTTCACACGGAGTGGTCAAAACTTTAAGTCGATGCGCCTCGGCGAGCACACCGCACGCGCTCTGATGGCCAGAGCGGCCTGGCGGCCGCCGTCATCATTAGTATCCGGCCCTGGCGATGTTTTCCGACACGAACCGGGCCGAGTCGAAAAGGCACTTCTCCTCGTCCGCAGGGAGAGGGAAATCGAGCACCCGGGCAACGCCCCCCTTGCCCACGATGGCGGGGAAGCTGAAAGCCGTCTTCTTGATCCCCTTGAAGTCCTCACGGACAGTCGATATGGGAAGGATGCGCCTCTCGTCGCGTACGATGGATTCCACCAGGACGGAGCCGGCCTGCGCTATTGCGTAGCATGTCGAGCCCTTGGCCTGAATGATGCGGTAGGCGGTCTGGCGCACCTCGTTCATCGTGTTCTCCTTGAAGGTGTCGATCCCGTCGCAGGTGCCGCACACAGGGCAGAACTCGTTGAAGTGGATGCCGCCGATCGTCAGCAGCGACCACGCGGGGAACGACGTATCCCCGTGCTCTCCCAGCACGTACCCGTGGATGTTCTGGGGGTTCACTTTGCAGTGCCGGGCCACGTATTCGCGCAGACGGGCGGAATCGAGGATCGTGCCGGAGCCGAACACCCGGGAAGCCGGGAAGCCGCTTTCCGCGTATGCCACCCATGTCAGGACGTCCACCGGGTTTGTGATGACCAGGAAGATTCCCTGGAACCCGGAGTCGACGATCGATTTCACGATGGATTTCATGATGCCGACGTTCCGCTCCATGAGGTCCACGCGTGTCTCCCCGGGCTTTTGCCTGGCGCCCGCGGTGATGATTGCGATGCCGCTGTCCCTGCACGCCTGGTAGTCGGAGGCCTCGATCTTCAGAGACCGGCCAAGCGGGGACCCCTGCTTGATGTCCAGGATCTCAGCCTCGGCCTTTTCCTTGTTGGAATCGATGAGGGTAATCTCGGTGACCGCACCCTTGAGGCAAAGGTCGAAGGCGAGCGTGGAGCCTACCGAGCCTGCGCCGATGATTGCCACCTTGCTGGTGTTCGTTTCCATCCCAAGAAGATACTCAAAACCAACCGGATGTTCGACGGGTGTAACCAATGCCCCCCGCCGGTGTTTAATAAGGTAGAGACAGTACGGAATCTAGATTCGTGTGGGGTAAGTTTCACCTCCTTTCCTTGCCCCTTGTCTCGCAATGGGGATAGGTGTTACCTATCCCCACATTTTTATCACGATAGATCTTCTTCCGGTCGGGAGCACGCGTGCGCGTCCTGGTGATATGCCCAATCCCGCTCGAGTTCACGAGTTGTCGCACTGCGCTCTCGCTGCGCGACGGTCCCCCGATCCTTGGCTGCCGCAGCAGCCGGGGTTCTATTGCAAACGTGGAGATCGTTGCGCTCCAGTCCGGACCAGCAAAGGCCAGAGCGGCTTCCGCCACAGTGGCCGGCATCACGGACGTGCGGCCGGATGTGGTCATGGACACCGGGACGTGCGCGGCGCTTGACGGGGAGCTGATCGTGAACAGCATCGTGCTCGGGCTCGACTGTCTGGAGTACGACATCTCGGGAAGCGGCCTTCCCTCCAGGATCATAGCCGAGATGCGCCTGCCGTCCGCCTTCCGGCTCCTTGCGCGCAAAGAGGCGCAGAAGCTGGTGAGGGCTGCCTCGGAGCTCGGGAACGGGCTCGGTCTCCAGGTCAGATCCGGAACCCAGGCATGCGGGGAGTTCTTCATACAATCCGTGCAGGTCAGGGAGTCCCTCCACGCAGTCAGCGGCGCCGTGGCCTGCAACTGGGAAACCGCGGGTGTCTTCATTGGGGCCCTCCGGGCGCGTGTTCCGCCGCTCAGCGTGCGCGTGGTCAGCGATCTGGGGGACGAGGACTCCCTGCGGGATTTCCGCAGGAACGCCCGGCACAGCTCGCAGGAGCTCTACAGGTTCCTGCGCTCGGGAGTCGAGTCGGGATGGCTTTTTGATTTTTACTCGCAGTGGAAAGCGCTCAGCAGGTCCCAGGTCGAAAAGATGGCCCAGATGGTGCTGCCCTAGCCACGGATGGCGAAGCCGCGCCGAGTCCACGGACGGACGAAAGGCGCGGCAGAGCACGATTTTCCTTGCGCTCCCGGCCCGAGCGCTGTAGTATGGCGGCCGAGACAATGGCTGGGGCCCGGTTCGCGGGTTCGACCATTTGTGCGAACTCTTGAAAAAGGCCGCGTCCCACCCGCGGTGGCAGGAGGCTGCAGTGTCAAAGACTTTTGTCGAGACGTCCACAGAGCTTCTTGAAGGACTGGATGAGATGGTCCGTGAAGGCTACTACGCCAGCAGGACGGAGGGCATAAACGACGCCATCCGGCTGCTGCTCAAGCAGTACAAGCTCTCGAAGCTGCACGACAAGGATTCCCAGGCCCAGAAGACCGCGGAAAAGAGCCCGGTGGCGGGCGGAGGGACACTGCAGGGGTGATCGGGCAGATCGTCACTGGAATCGACGGATCGCCCAATTCCCTGGCGGCGTTCCAGTACGCCGTCGATCTCGCCGGTCGCGTGACAGCGACAGTCAAGATCGTCTTCGTGATCGACTCACGCAAGACCGACCTCCCCATAATCTACACTGCCAGTCACTTCGACTACGGATTCGAGCGGGTCTACATTCCGCCCGACCCGGGCCTGAAAGGCTTCTACGAACAGGTGAGAAAGGACATCAGGTCCTTTGCGGAGAACTGCCTGGATCAGTGTCGAAGGGAGGCGGAGTCAGTCGGGATCAAATCTTCCCCTGTCCTGCGTGAGGGACTCCCCTCAGGGGTGCTTGCGGAGGAGACCCGTTCAGGAGACCTGCTCGTCATCGGGCAGAAAGGCGAGCACGCGCACATTCAGAGGGCAATTGTCGGATCCACGACAGAGGACGTTGTGCGCTCCTCTCCGCGCCCCGTGCTGGTCTGTTCAATGCCGTTTCACAGCCCCCGGCGGATGCTCTTTCCCTATGACGGCAGCCCCGGCGCGGAGAAGGCTCTCCAGTTCTGCGTCAACGCCCTGGGAGCGATCTGGGAGGAGATGGTGGTGCTCACTGTCAGGGAAGAGCTGGAGGAAAGCTTCCCGTTCGATTCCGAGCTGGGGTATTTGAACAGCCACGGCATACCGTACAGGCTCCTCACGGAGACTGGCAAGCCGGTGGACATGATTCCCCGGATCGCAAAACGCGAGGGATCAGACATAATCCTCATCGGCGCGCACGGGAGGCACAAAATGAGGGACTACCTGCTGGGTCCCACCGCCTCCCACCTGATCCGCAGGAGCGAGTTGCCCGTGCTCGTGGCTGTGTAATTCCGGCGCCGCTGTGCGAGCTTCCTGGGAAAAAGACGCTGAGGCCGAGCGCATGGTACGGCTTCAGATCGAGAATCGCGACATCACAGACCAGCGGCTGCTCGACGCCATGCGCACAGTGCCCCGCCACGCATTCGTGCCTCCAGGCAGCCGGACCACCGCATACAGCGATTTTCCCGTGCCGATCGGGCACGGGCAGACAATTTCCCAGCCCTACATGGTCGCGTTCATGACACAGGCTCTGTACCTCAGGGGCGCTGAGAAGGTGCTGGAGATCGGGACGGGCAGCGGATACCAGACGGCCATACTGGCGGTTCTGGCCGCGAGCGTTTTCACCGTTGAGCGCATACCCGAGCTGGCCGCCATGGCCGAAAGAACCCTGGGCTCCCTCGGTTTCACCAATGTCAGCTTCAAGACGGGCGACGGCGGTCCCGGGTGGCCCGAAGAGGCGCCATTTGACCGCATTCTCGTCACGGCGGCCGCCCCGTCAGTCCCGGCCGCTCTTCGAGGACAGCTTGCGGACAACGGAATCCTGGTGGTTCCGGTGGGGGACTGGCGAAGGTCGCAGATCATTGTGGCGGTCCGCAGGACAGGGGGGTCATTCACCTCCCAGGAGAGCATCGGCTGCAGGTTCGTTCCCCTGATCGGCGAAGGCGGGTTCGCCGGCTGAGCCCCGCGCTTGACAAAGCCGCATCGAAGGCGGCTCATTGAGCAAACATGGCATTACCAGTCTTTCGTCCCACCGTCAAGAGAAAGGACATGGGCAGCGTTCTGTCCTGCATCGTTTCCGACAAGCTCGGGCCCGGAGAGATCTCCCGCGAGCTGGTCTCCCGGGCGTGCCAGCTCCTGGGGCATGCCGGTGGAGTCTCTTTGTGCAACTCGTATCTGGCCCTGTCCGTTGCGCTGGAGGCGCTGGGGCTTGCTCCCCAGGATCCGGTGATCGTGTCGGCCCTTGCCCCGTCGTTGTGGCTCAGGGTTCTCCAGGACAGGGGCCTCCTCCCGCTTGTCGCGGACGTGGAGCCTGAGTCAGGCTCCATGGACCCCCAGGAAGCGGCGCGGCTTTCCCAGAAGGGAGCGAAGGCCATCCTGGTCCATCATTCTCTGGGAGTCATCACCGATGTGGAGGCTCTCAGGGCGCATGGGCTGCCCATCCTGGAGGATGCCTCGCAGGGTCTGGGCGGCAGGGTCGGGGAGATGCCCTGCGGCTCCAGCGCCGACGTCTGCCTGGTCTCCCTGGACCCTGAGAACATCGTCACCTGCGGAGGAGGAGCCCTTGTGCTTGCAAAGAGCAGGCAGCTCCTGACCGCGCTGCGCCGGGTCGTCGAAGGGTCCCCCCTGTATTCGCCGCTTGCCGATATGAACGCCGCGCTGGGGATCTCCCAGATGGCGGCGTTGGAGAACTTCGCCCGGGTCAGGCGCGAGGTTGCCGCGCTGTTCTCGCAGTCACTTTTCAAGTCCCGCCACAGGGGCCTTGTCTCGAAGCTGGATGCTGAAAACGTGCTCTCCTCCTTCCCCGTGAGCCTTGCGGACGGGATGAAAGAGACGCGTCAGTACGCGCTGAAGAAGAACGTGGACACCCTCCCGGCGTTTGCTGACACCGTCGCGGCGCTTGACGATGGTCCTGGGGCGCAATGCGCAAACGCCAGGTCCCTCATGCTGCGCTGCCTGCTGTTCCCGCTCTACCCGATGCTGGGCAAGCGGGACGTGGAGACGGTGAGCAAGGTGCTGGCCACGCTGCCGTAGCCTAGGGGCGCGCCTCCGCGCGGCTACGCCCGTTCCATTGCTTCGAGGGCCGGCGCTTGTACATCCCTGTACGCGCCGACCTGCGCACATCCATGTGCTAGGCTTGCCTTCCCGACAGGGCGCCACTATAGTTAGCGCACATGTCTGCCCAGCCGCGCCAGATGCGCAAGGTACTGGTCGTCATCAACTCTCAGAAGGACGACGTGAAGAGCGTCGCGCGCACGATAGAGGAGTTTGCGCGCGCGCGCGGCGCCGAGGCCGTGTTCATCGACTACGCCAACCATACCGGCAGGGAGACTCTTGCAGACGTCGACTTTGCCATTACCCTCGGAGGGGATGGAACGCTTCTGTCCTGCGCTCGAATGCTGGCGCAGGACCGCGCGCGCGGCCGCGAGGTTCCCATTCTGGCCGTGAATATGGGGGATTTCGGTTTCATCACGGAGGTCTCCCGCAGCGAGCTGGTGGAAACCTGGGAGAAATACCTGGACGGACGGCTGACGGTGGGAGAGCGGCTCATGCTTTCCGTCACGGTGCTGAGGGATGGAAAGGAGATAGGCGCATTCCTCGGGCTCAATGAGGCCGTCATTGGGATCGGAGGAATCTCGCGCATGATCAGGCTGAAGATCTTCTTCTCAGACCAGTACCTGGGGAGATACCGCGCGGACGGCGTCATTGTGGCCACTCCCACGGGCTCCACCGCGTACTCCATGGCAGCCGGCGGTCCCATTCTCCACCCCGAGATGGAAGCCTTTATACTCACCCCGATCTGCCCTTTCACGCTGTCCAACCGTCCCACGGTGGTCCCTGCGTCCGTTGTCCTGCGCATCGAAGTGGAGGAGCCGCAGAAGGCGGAAACCGTTCTCACCATAGACGGGCAGGACACTTTCTTCCTGCATCCCAGGGACAGCATCGTCATGCGCCGGGCGGAGCAGAAGACGCTCATCGTCCACACTGACCGTCGTGGCTTCTACGAGGTCTTGCGGGCCAAGCTCAACTGGGCGGGGGAGCCGAATGCTTGAGGAGCTCCACGTCCACAACTATGCCATCATCGACAAGCTGCAGGTGCGGTTCACCGATGGCCTGAATGTCCTGAGCGGAGAGACCGGAGCCGGGAAATCCATCCTTGTCGGGGCCCTCGGCCTGCTCCTGGGCGACAGGACAGACACCTCAATCATCAGGTCCGGCGCTGAAGAGACCAGCGTGTCGGGCATCGTCTCCGTGGCCGGCAACGCGGAGGCAGCCCAGTGGCTCGCATCACACGGGATAGAACCCGAGGACGGCGCGGTCATCCTCCGCCGGATGCTGAAGTCCAACGGCCGTGGATCGCTTTTCATCCAGTCCAGTCCTGTCACCCGCGCGGACCTTCACGACTTTTCCTCCCTTCTCTTCGACCTGCACGGCCAGCACGAGCACCAGTCCCTCCTGGACCTGGAAAATCACCGCCGGCTGGTTGATCGATGGGCAGGGACGGAGGAGCTGGCGCAGCGCTTCCATTCCCTGTACGCCTCGCTGGCGTCCCTGCGGGAGCGGCTTTCCTCCCTGGTGAGCGACGAGCGGGAGAGGCTGCGCCGCATCGACCTGCTCACGTACGCGGTGAAAGAAATCAAGGCTCTTGCTCCCCGGCCCGGAGAAGAGGAGGAGCTGGAAAAAGAGCTTGCCATCCTGGTTCACCACGAAAAGCTCTTCACGCTGCTGGAAGAAGTGCACGGCGCTGTTGCGGAGGGCGCCGGCGGGGTGCTCGCCGCGCTTCGCAAGGCGCGCCACTCAATGGAGGAGATCCTTGCAATCGACGCCTCTCTTTCGCGGCAGTCTCACCAGCTGGAAGACGCGTTCTACGAGATAGAGGATTTTGCGGAGAGCGTGCGTCAGTACAAGGCCCGCACTGATTTCAGCCCAGGCAGACTTGATGACGTACAATCCAGGCTGTCAGCCATCCGGTCCCTGGAAAAGAAATACGGAGACACCATCGACGCAGTCCTGGAGTACTGCCGTGCGGGCGAGCAGGAGCTTTCGGGCATGGAGAACTGGGAAGGGGAGAAGAAGAGTCTGGAAGAGGAAATCGCCCGGACGGAGAAGGAGATCGCGGGGGTGGCGCGCGAGCTGTCGGAAAGGAGAAAGGCGGGGAGCCAGGAATTACAGAAGAAGATCGAATCCGAGCTGCGCCAGCTGGGCATGCCCAAGGTCAGCTTCCGCGTCCTGGTCCAGGATGCGGCGCGGGAAGGGACGCCGGTCCTCACTCCGTGGGGAAAGGACGCCATAGAGTTCGTCATCTCGCCGAACCTGGGTGAGCCGTTCAAGAAGCTGCGCGCCATAGCTTCCGGAGGCGAGCTCTCCCGCGTGATGCTGGCCATCAAGGGGGTGCTGGCGGAGTCGGACCACGTCAGCTCGCTGATCTTCGACGAGGTGGACGCCGGCATCGGCGGAGAGATTGCACTGGCAGTGGGAGAGAGGCTGGGGGCCCTCGCGCGGCACAAACAGGTGCTGTGCATCACGCATCTTGCCACTATCGCCGTGCGAGCCGATAATCATCTCAGGATAGAGAAGGTCACCCAGTCGGGCCGCACGGTCACGCGGGTGGAGAAAGTCACCGGTGATGCGCGGCAGGAGGAGATTGCGCGCATGCTGGCGGGGGATCGCAAGGGAGAGCTCTCCCTGCAGCATGCCGGAGAGCTTCTGGCGAAATACGGCCCGCGGAAGGACGAGGCGTGATGAAGAAACCCAGCGACGAAGCCAAACGGCGCTACGCTGACTATATAAAGGATTATAAGAACGCAATCGATACAGTCTTGGAGAAGGAGAAGAAGGTCAAGGAGCAGATCGCTGCCGGCGTTGAAGGGGCCAGCTTCAGGAGGCTGGCGCTCGTTGATGACAACCTGAACCTCGTTGCCCAGTATCTCGTGATGAACTCCCTTTCACTTTCCTTCCTCGGGGTAAAGAACGAGGCCTACCTCAATGAGGGCCGCAAATGTATCTACAAGGCGCTCATCTACCTGGAGGAGATCGTTTCCCCGATGATCGACGCTCCTTTCTCCGATTACGAGCAGGGTCTTGAGACCATCGTCACGGTCTCCGACGACAACAGATACAACCTGGTGCGCAAGCTGGGTTTTTCCATCGATTCTCTGGAGGAAGGCTACGGAGAGAACTCCAAGTGGAAATGGTCCTTTGTGGAGCTGGAGGGAAGGTTTGCGGTTGTTTCCAAGAACCTTCTCAACCTCAAGACCTTCGTGGCAGGCATGGACCCGCGGGTGGCGGGCTTCTCCGCGCGCATGGCGCACCTCGGGCTCGCCCGCGAGCTGCTGCAGCAGGCTGCAGACCGCTACCGCGAGAAGTACGAGCTCTCCACCATGCGCATTGACGACATCAAGGTGGGGATCAACTTCCTATCCGCCGTGCGCAGGCTGCATATCGTGCTGGGGGAATCCGACCAGGCTGACGTTGTGAAGAAGAAAGCCGACATCTGGCGCACCAAGATGGAAAACGATCTCAAGAAAGCGGAGAGCCCGAAGCGGTAGACCTCCTACCCGCCGCGCTTCAGGTCGTGCAGGGAATCTCTGGGCAGCAGCTCTCCAACGCTCGAGCAGACGTATTCCCCCTTGCTTCCGGCAAAATAGACCGGCATATCGGGCGGGCAGAACTCGCCCAGAACCTGACGGCATGCACCGCAGGGAGAAACAGGGACCTCCGACTTCGGGCAGGAGACGGCAATGGCCGCAAAGCTCCTCTTGCCCTGGGAGACCGCCGCGAACACGGCGCTCCTCTCCGCACAGCAGGCAAGCCCGTATGACCTGTTCTCCACGTTTGCGCCCGTGATCACTGCGCCGTCCGAGCACAGAAGCGCCGCCCCGACGGGGAAGAGCGAGTACGGGGAATATGAGTTCTCGGCTGCCTCACGCGCATGTGACAGGAGCCCTTCGATGTCAGGTTTTCTCATTGACAAGCGCCCTCCCGCTGCTTAGGCTTGCCGAGGATTCCGGCATGAAAAAAAGGCGACCGGCAAGCATTTTCCTCACATCAGTGCTGCTCATGGTACTGTATTTTGCCCTGTTTCCCTATCCCCTGGGAAAAGAGCTGGTGGCAAAGCCAGTCTGGGCGGTGGACGTGAGCTCCGCGGCGTCGAACAACGCAGGCGGCGGAGAGGCGTCCATGTCTTCCGCGCCGCAGGAAGCCTTTCCCTTCCGTCTGGGGGACCTGTTTGGATACGTGGCTGCTGACGGAACGCTGCTTCACCTGGGGCACACGCTTTTCCAGGTGGCGCTGTCCAGGACCGGCTACATCAACTACGCGCGGATGGGCACGGACTGGATCATCCGGGATCCCCGCGGCCAGCGCACGGCGAGCTTCTCCGGCAACGGATACCCCCTCCTGGACGCAGACGGGAGCCGGGTGCTGGTGGTGAGCTCGGACCTCACCGGCCTGGCGGAAGTGGACAGAAACGGTGACGCTGCGTGGAGCAGGGACTTTCCCGCAATCATGACCTCCCTTTCTCTGCAGGGGGACTTCCTGCTGGTCGGGCTCCTGAACGGCTCCCTGCAGCTTCTCAACAGAAACGGCGTTCCCGTCTATCAGGGCCCACCCGGCTCCAGCCGCATCCCCGTCATCTACGGATGCGCTGTGACGCAAGACGGCTCCTTCATCGCTTCCATCTCCGGCATTGGGCCCCAGGTGCTTTCTGTCCTGGGTCGAAACGGTTCTTCCTACGCCGGGACGCTGCGGATCCCGCTGTCCGCCGACTACCGGCGGGAGGTCCGCATGGGGTTCTCTCCGGACTCCCGCTATCTCTACTACGAATCGCGTGATGGCGTCGGGATGGTGGAACCGCGTGAGGGGTGGTCAACCCTCGTACAGCTTCCGGGGAGGGTCGCCGGGTCGGCCTTTTTGCATGACTCGAGGTTCGCCGCCTTTGCAGCCCGTGATGGCGGGCGGGTGACGCTGACCATCGTCCTGCCGTTCCTCGAAACGCTCAGCTCGGAGTCCTTCCCCGCCGGCAGCCTGTTTCTTGGCACCGTGGACGGACAGACGCTGCTGGGGGTCGACGGCAGGCTTCTTCGAGTCGACATCGAGGCTTTATGACGACGCCACGTCGTTGCCTGCTCGGCGTCTCCGCTCTTCTTCTGGCCGCGGCGCTTCCCGTCCATGGACTTGACTGGCCCGTTGAAAAGAAAACCGTTATTGGAACGTTCGGCGAGGACAGCGGGGGGCGCTTTTTCGACGGGCTGGACATAGGAGGCGGCCCGCAGGACGTGCGCGCTGTCCTTCCGGGCGATCTCGTTTTTCTCTATGACGAAGGGGAGGACTACTCGTCTTTGCCTCGTGGACTGGGAAGCTTTGTCGTTCTTCACCACGAGGGGAAGATAGAGACCATATCCTGCAATCTGAAGAAAGGCTCCCTCGGCAGCCCGCGGACCGCGTATGCGGCCGGGGACAAGATCGGGGTGAGCGGAGACACCGGCTCCTCCGACAGCATACACCTGCATTTCTCCCTGTACGATGAAGAGACCGCCTCCTTCCTGAACCCCCTTTCGCTGCTTCCGCCGGTGGCGGATACCCAGCCGCCTGTGATCAGGCGAATCCTCCTTTCCGTCAGCGACATCCTTGTCCCGCTTGAAAACGGGGCAAAAGTGCCTGCGGGGCAGGCGGAGATCATCGCGGAAGCCTATGATCTGCGCCAGGACGTACGGTTCCACTGGCCCCTCGGCCTCTATGGGATTCGGCTCGACGTGGACGGCAAGGAGGCGGCAAGAATCGTCTTCGACTCTCTCCAGGTTGCGGGAGGCCGCCTGGCCGTGGGCGGGACACGGCTGACGCTGAGCGGCGTCTATACGGCGGACGGTCTGCTCAGATGCGGGGCCGTGGAGATGCGGCAGGGCAACCACCACCTCATTCTCTCGGCGCGCGATTTTGCCGGAAACGAAACAACGAAGGAAATCTCGTTCACAGTCCGAGACTAAAAAAACAGCTAAGTCTTTACAGACAGAGCACTTGACAACATCTTACCCCTATATTATTTTTGCTACGGTAGCAAAATCATATGGAGATAATGGATATATGGGGGTAGGACTATGAGAATACGCATCACTGTCTATCTTAGGACGTTGAAGGAGGGCAGGTTTTGGTACGCTAGCTGGAGGGCAAGCGATCCGGGCAGCTTGGTCTACAAGAAGAAGACCGTCCCCACGGACGTACCTGAGCGCCCCCATGTGAAGGACCGGGGCAAGGCAGAGGCATTGCAGGAAGCCTCCCTTCTCAGGGAGAGGTGGTTGAAAGAAGAGGAAATCCGGGAGACCTCTCAGGTGCCGACCTACCGGGAGTTTGCGAAAGACTTCTACGCTCCCGGATCACCCTACCTGAAGAGGCAAGCCACCAAGGGCAAGCTGCTCTCGAAAATCTGGGCGCAAAAACTCAACACGTCAGTCAACAAGCACCTGATCCCGGCATGGGGGGACAAGAGGCTTGACGAGTTTGACCCGGTGTCAATCGAGAATTGGGCTGCTGAGTTGCCGCTGTCCAGCGGGACCAAGCGGCAGATCATCTATGGAGGACTGCGCACCGTCTTCAAGGAAGCCAAACGGAACAGGATCATCAGGGACAATCCTTTGAGTGAACTCGAACCGCCCATCAAGCAAAGCCGAAGGCGGGATGTCTTCACCTTGGACGAGTTGAAGAAATTGTTCCCGCCTGACGAAAAGGAACTCATTCGCATCTGGGGCAGCTTCAAGATCGCCACGATGTTCGCCACGATTGCCTACACGGGGATTCGCACGGGAGAGGCAAGAGCGCTTCAGTGGACGGACGTGCAGGGTGGATTCTTGGTTGTGCAGAGAGCGGTCAAGATGGGCGGGGAGATTGGAGCGCTGAAGAAGAGGGAGCGCAGCGGAGAACCCCGGCCGGTCCTCCTGCTTCCCAACGTTGCCCGAGCCTTGGAACAACTGCGCAACCTCAACGGGTCAAGTATCTGGATGTTTCCTTCCGACAGGACCGGCAAGCCTTGCTCCCGGCTGTTCTTCGTGTACGCTCTTCGAAGGGCTTGCGAGCGAGCAGGGATCAAGATCGAAGGAAGGTTCATCGACTGTCACAGTTTCAGGCACACCTTCAACACGGTAATCAAGCCTGTCGTTGCGCAGAACATTACTCAGGCCTTGCTCGGACACAAAAGCCCGACGATGACGGACCTTTACGATCATCCTAGCTTGGAAAGCAAGATGAGGCAGTTGGAAGCGGTCAAGGACGTGATTGCAGCAGCCTTCGATGTGAAGTAACGGTATCCCGGCAGGAGAAGACCCGTTGCTTAGCAAGGGCTTTTTGATTTGCAAAAAAACGGGACTTGACCAATCAAACAATCGGAAAGACGATCATCCAGTCTGATAACGTATGTTCTGACGAAGACTGCTTCATGCGAGGCTAATGGCAGGGATCGTAGGACTCCCGTGGAAGCGGGAAGAAAGAAAGCTGGCGGCGCGGAAGAACGGCGCGTTAAGGTGATGCTCCTTCAAAAAATTATAAAAATTTTTCATTTTCTCCTGTAAAAATTGCCAGAGGTGGTTACGGCTCACTCTCATTGCGAAAAGGGGATTTTCCATGCGTGAGGCTCCGTCTGGAAGAAGGCAGTACGGAAAATTGAGAAAAGCACAAGTTTTTCAAAAATGGCCTCATGATCGCCCGGCTCGATGTATCGTATCGCGGTGAGTTTGTCCACATGGTCCGGAAGCAACGGTAATGCGTGTAATGTAATGTAAGGGTGCGCTCTTACATTACATTACACGCATTACTTCTTCTCATCCTTCTTCTCGTCCTCAAAGATGATGCGCCGTTTCTTGCGCTCGGTCTCAACCGTCTCGTCTTCGTCAGGGGCGACTTCGTACTTCCCCTTTACCTCGGATTTGATTACCTGACCCTCAGTGACCATACGGGTGAGCCACACCTCGATAGTGTTCTCTCGGGCGACGCCGAGCGCATCAGCAAGCTCCTTCGGTCCTGCCGGTTGAATGGCTTTGAGGACCGCGAGCCGAGCGGTCTTCAGTTCTGTGGACTTCTCGTCATCAGGCTCCTGCTCCTTAGCCATTCGCCATACACCGTTCACAAAGTCCATATAGATGTCGCGTTCCTCGACTCCGCCGCGCCCGGAAATCTTAATGGTCCCTCGGGCTTTTCCACGCGCCCGTGACACCTGAATAACAACGTCGGGGATCGCAGTCAACGCTACGCCACCGAGAGCGCCCAAGAGGAAATCCTTTTTTTGATCCTTTGTACTGTGGTGAATCAACAGCAGCATAAAATCGCCATTGTTAGCAATTTTCCGCAAGTCTCTCAAGAGCCGTGCGATCCTCTTGTTGCCGCCGCTGAAAGCAAAATCGTCGTCAGCCAAAAGCAGTGGGTCAAGGACGACGAGATTTGGCTTATACAGCTTCGCCCCCCCCTCAATGGTCGCCTTCATTTTGTCGTCGTCAGGGAAGCGGTCCATTGTGGACATAATCAGGAACTTCGGGGAGCTTGTGGGAGAAAGCCGTTTGATTAAAGCTTTCATTTCGTCGTCAGGTTCTTCAAGCGCGATATAAAGCACCGTGCCCTTTGTGGTCGGCAAACTGAAAAAGTCTCGACCTGTCGCCACCGCAATGGCGTACTGCACCCACAAGGTGGTCTTGCCGGTCTTTTGAATCCCGTAAACCAACCCTAAACCTCCGCGCTTCATAATACCCAGGGTGATCCACTCGCGTTCCTTGTACTCTTTACGCACAAGGTCGGCAGCGGAAATCCATACGCCGTTCTCTTTGGATTTGCTCAGGGAAGCGCGTGGCTTGGCTTTGGCTTGGCGGTCGGATGTGTCGTCCATATGCCTCCTGACCTCTAGTATCTCATCGCCATGCCGGGATAGTCAAGAAAAATGACCTGGAAGTAGAGTCTTATACAAACACGTGTTTGATTATACTTTTGTGTGATAGGGAAAATTAGAAAGAGAATTACACGGCTCTTGCATTTTTGCTTTCAGAAAATTCATCTAAAATCTTTTTCTTTTACTTAAGCTTCTTTGCTTAGCTCGAACTTGGCGCTCCGGCCCGGGACCCAGCGCTTGAACGTTTTGAAAGTGCCGGTCCCAAGTCTCACCATGGAGACAGCGCTGGCATGCGCTCAGGATGACGAGCACGATTCATGTAGCTGACATTTCGTTTCTTGCAAATGCTCTTTTTTTGAAAAAAGACATTGACAGAAAACAAAAGTTTTGCAAGAATGAATGCGGCATTGAGAATGTAGAGCCCACAAGCCCATAGGCAATTTTAGGCCAAACTCTCCGAAGCCCAATTTTCCCATCGGAGTAAAGATAACTCCGAGCGGTTGAATTATTGATTCAGCCAGAAAGGATTCGTGACCAGTGCGGGTTTCGAGTCCTTTTCCATTAAAGCGGTGAAATAACAGCTAGCGCACTCTGGCGGTTATTTTCGCCGCTTTTTCATTTTTGGGGGATTTTATGAAAAAGAAAACAGTCACAGCGATGTTCAACGAACCAAATGATCCCATGCCAGTGAAGAAGGAACCCAAGAAGCAGGAGTATGATGTCGATGAATTATGTGAAATGCCGCCTGGATATCACAGACGCATGGCATTCTATGAACATTTAAGAAAAGAAGAGGAAAAGAAAAATGAGAAGGGATAAAGGGTCCGTTATTGATACATGTGCATATGCATACTGCTTTGGTTCAGAAAAGCCGTTAATAAACAAAACTTCGGAGATAAGAATGATAAAAAGTAGAATACCGGAAAAACGCCATTATAAATGGGGGGGTGGCAATCTAAAGTTTTACGACAATTTACCAAGAAGATGAAAAAAATAAAGAAAAGGAAAATGCATGAACGATGAAAAAAGCAACAGAATAGAAACAGAAAGACTGGACAGCGTGATCTTGAGCTATTGTGTCCAGGATGAAAGTTTCTTCCTGAAACTGAAACCCTATATGTACACAGGAAAAAGCAAGTGCTATTTTAATGACGCACGATATCAATTGATCTTTAATATCCTGTGCAAGCACTATGAAGAGTTCAAGCGCATTCCTCCGCTGGAAAATGTGCTTGTGAGAATTGAAGCTGGATACAAAAATGACGAAAACATGAAGCTCTATGTCAGCAATATTGCAAAAAAAGCTTATGTAGCGGACTAGAAGCAGTGGGATTTGGAGGATGTGCAGAAGCAAACTCTAAATTTTCTGAGGGAAACCAAGTTTCAGGAAGCATGGCTGCTGTCTCAGGAAGATGTAAAACAATCCAATTTGCAATCTGTTATAGATAGGATTTCTGAAATAAGCAATATCAGCTTCAATGGTGATGCATGGAAAGGAGTAATGCAAATGGCTGATGTTAGAACTAAAAAGCTCAAGCGCAATTGGATCATGGTGGATTTTCTCACTCCTGGAAATACAATCATTTGTGCAAAGAAAGGAAATTGGAAAAGTTTAATAGCCCTTCAACAGCAGTACGCCTTGGCAAGCGGAACCCAATTCTTGGGTAGGGCAGTACCAAATAAAGTCAAAACGCTTTATTTGGCATTAGAATTGGATGAAACAGCAATGAGCGAGCGGACACAGAGGATAGGACCAATTGAGTCCGGGGCTGATGTGATTTTTGAATGGAGCCGTGGAGACAAGGCAATTCAAGATTTTGAAGCAGTTATCAACGCCAAAGGCTATAGAGTGATCTTCGTTGATATGCTGAGCGGTATCCTCCCAGAAGGGATTGAAGGCAATTCTTATGAGCAATCAACAGAGTTCATGAAGAAATTGAGACGATTAGGACAAAAACTGGGAGTATGCTTTGTGATCCTGATGCACAGCCCAAAAGCCACAAAAGACGATTTCGCTGATGCGGTCTTAGGATCAGTAGGTTGGGCTGGACAGGCTGATATTATTGCTTTCTTATCACGGGAGCGTGGATCAAATAGGGCAAAGATTTATACAACAGGCAATCATGGGCAAGACTCTGTGATGAACATAGAAATTAATACTGATCTACATATTAGTTTAGAAGAAGGTAATCCAGCTACATTCTTGCCGCCCGAAGCTGAAGCAATTTATAAAGCGTTTATTCCATTTGGTGAAAAAGGCGCTACATGCGCTGAGGTTGCAGGAACTATAGGAAAGAAATCTGAGACTGTTAGAAAATGTGTAAATGACGTTTTAATTAAAAGAGGCTACTTGGTTAAGATTAGTTATGGATTTTACAAGGCTGTGTCAAAAATATCCAACCCGGAGCCGGAGTACACCCGGAACAACCCGGAGTACTCCGGGTTGGATAGCAACGCTAAGCCGGAGCAATCCGGAGTACTTTCTAGGAGTACTCCAGATAACTCCGGGTTGCTAGAGACAAAAGGCTCCGGCTCAGTAAAAGATTTTGAAGATTCCCTGTCAGAATTTGAGATTCCTGATATGGAGTTTGAAGGATGGAATTACTGAATGTGGACAGTTATGAAAAGCCCTTCTGCGCTGTGCGCGTTTGGCAGAGCTAATGGCTAATATACCCTATAAGTAGTATTTACTTCGATTTGAAAAAAGCCCCAAGATGTTATGAGCTTTATAAGAAATATGCAGACACATCGAGTGAAAAAACTCCTTCAAAAAATGATTTTGGAGGAAAATTAATCGAATATCCAGGAATCACAGAAAGACGTGATAATAAAAATGGACGTTTTTGGAGCGGCATCCGTGAAAATAAAGAAATGTCAAAAATTATGGATGTTCTTTGAAGTCTATGACACGACCAGTGACACAGTGACACAAGAATGGCGTTTTACAGTGTAGAGGCGCTGAAAATGGGGTTTTAGCATGTGACTCAAAACAGGCACTTCTGTGTCACCTGTGTCACTAGCTTTGTGGAAGGCCTGTGCGCGAAGGGGGGGAGAAGGCAATCCGGACGCATTAGGGGCTGTTTATCCACCACCTCCCCTTCAGGACTGAAAGAGAGGTGCTTCCCGGAACACGGAACACTTCTAAAACAAAACTTACCAAGAGATGATATAGTAACTAGAGGTAATTTGTTTGAGGAATGTATTCCGGCGTTGACGTGTTCCGTTCCGTCAACGCTCCTTTCCTTGCAACGACAGAGAGGCGAGCCCCGTGGGAGTCGGGAGCCGTTCGTCAAGGCTAATGGGCGTGTCGCGCTGATGGCTAATGTGGCCGCCCGGTGCCGGGGAAGGAGTAATTGCAAGCCCCTCCGCGATGCGCGTCATCAAGGCAACGGTCAGGGCTAATTAAAGAAGGCAAGAAGCCCGTGCTTGGCATACCCCACAGCCCAGGGGACACCGGTGCATACTTTGCGGATTTGTCATATTCAGTGGCATCTCTGTCAAAGTGCGTCTTGGATAGTTGCATCCTATCATCCCTCATGAGCAATTCTCCTCTCAATCATACTATCAGACGAAACCGTTATGCTATTATTGTATTTCTTCGCTTTAAGAGATAATTTATTTGTGCACCAAGAGTGCCTTGCCATTCGAAACAAGATAAATCATTTTCGAGACACTTTGCAAAGGCGAAAACTCCTTGAAATTACTCTGTCTGCGAGTTTCATAGTAGTTTCAACTTGTCCGATAATGTAAATAAGAGATGTGGAAAGAGCAGAATCCCGCCCCTAAAGGGCGTAGAAACTTCGGAGACGAATGGGGAAGACTCTCGATAACACTGAAGAAAACTAAACCGTTCTCATTTTCTCTGCTATTGGACAATCATTTTGTAGAATATGATGGACATCGCTTCCTATATTCGAGCTTAGATAGCTGGAAGCCAAGAAGAAGACTATCTCTGCAAGGGCTTAGAGCACCAAGCATTCCTTTGAAGAAACTAATCGAGACCTTCAGGGTCTTATGCAAGAGGATCGATCCTGAAGCAAGAAATTTCGTACTTGCAAAAATCAAAGACCCAAAATGTAAGTTCTGATTTTCGACTACCCTGAATGGCCAATTTTTACCTGAGAACCATAGCAACGAATGGCATCACAGCAAACAGATACGATGGATTGCTATACTCGAAAGAAAGGTAAATGGTTCTCACGCCTACCTCAAAGTTCAACCCTATCGGTGAGAAGTCCCAAGCAACCATGCCACCGAAGCCGTATCCCCAAGCGACAAAGCCATCCAATTCTGATACCCCTGCATCGGCACCAAGGACAAGCCCTGCACCGAGAGGATATGTCCTAATTCCAACAGAAAAGAGGGAAGAACCAATTCGATTGTCATAAGTCCCGTTCTCAAATATCTCGTCTAAAATGCCATCGTAGCCGCCTACAATGTATAGCCTTCGATTTATTGCCAACCCTAAATGAGCGTCCAGGCCAAGTTGAAAGCGGGATGTTGAAGAACTGGAAAGGGCAGCATCTACAGCGGAACCATAGGTCAAATAAGGATAGAATCCAACGCCAGCTTCGAAGTATAGAGAACTTCGATGTTCGAAGTATTGGGCGGTAACGCTGGATATTGCCCCAAAAGCAAACATGAAAATAGAAATACATTTCTTTAGGCTCAACACTTCAGTGCCTTCCCCAAGGTGGCATGGTGATTAGGCTTTCATCGATCCATCATTTGCGTTTCTTCGGCCTCATCACCAATCCAGTCGTCCTTGCTGCAAGACCACGTGGAGAGAGCCGTATCAGGTTTGCCAACAGGTAATTTAGCCTTCCATCAACGGCGTAGGATTTTCCCCGCTCCAAAGCTTTCAGTGCAGTTTTAACAACACTTTCGGTGGTTCTCTTCTTACCAAAAGCTGACTCACCATCGCCCCTTGCTTTGAAGAAGTTAGTATCTGTTGTTCCAGGGCAGAGAGCCAGTACACGAATGCCCTGCTTCCTATATTCAACCCATAGCGCTTCCGAAAACGAAAGTATAAAAGCTTTGGTAGCTCCGTAGACCGCACTGAAAGGCACCGGCTGGAAGGCTCCTGTGGATGCAACATTTACTATTATGCCTTCCCTCTTCTTGACCATGCTTGGCAGGAAAAGATGTGTAAGCTGAACTACCGCAGCGGCGTTCACCATAACTTCCCTATGTTCTTTGTCCGCTGATTGCGTGTGAAACTGCCCATAAGTTCCGAACCCTGCATTATTGATAAGCACGTCTACCTGATAGCCCTTCTTGATGACTGCCGCATGGATTTTCGGCGGCGCTTTTGGATCACTGAGGTCGGCACCGATGACCCCAGCTTTGACCTTGAACTGCTTCTTTATCTCAGATGCCAAGCTCGAAAGTTTGTCCTTGGAACGTGCAACCAGGATCACGTTGGCCCCTCTGGCTGAAAGAGCCTCAGCAAAAGCCTTTCCTATGCCTGATGAGGCACCTGTGATAAGGGCGGTCCTTTTCTCGAAGCTTATCATCTGTTCTTTCTTCCTATTCCATCGGAAAATCGACGCGAGTGATCATAATAGCGAAAGTCAGACCAGATTGCCAACCTTTAGCTCAACCGTCCTTAGCTTGACATCCTTTTCCTTGCATACTATGCTGCTTGAAAATCTTTGGCTGCTCCATATTGGCCTGTTAGGCCGCTTGTCTTTCGACCACAAAACCAACAAAGAGAAGCCCGAAGGAAGAAACTTTAGAGAGGGACTAACTTGGGTCGTGGGAGTGTAGAAGTAGATAACCAAAGTGGAGGTTTCACTATGAGAACGACGAAAGAGGTCTTTGAGCACCACACGCAAGCTCTCCTTTCTGGAAATCTCGAAGAGATCGGCAAAGATTATGTCGAAAGTTCCAGACTCCTTGCGCCCAATCTTGGGGTGCAGTCTGGGAAAAGCGCAATCTTGAAGGCCTTCGAAGGATTTTTAGCTATTTTCAAGGGTGGGGGGTTCAAGGTCAAAGCAACGCTTGTTGAGGGAAATGCTGTCCTAATTGTGTGGGACTTTGAATCTCCCGATGCAGCAGTCCAAGATGGAGTCGACAGCTTCTTCATAGACAAGGGCGTGATAATGTATCACACGTCGGCGTTCAATCTGATAAAGAAGGGCTGACTTAATTGTTTTCTTTTTTGGCGACTTTGTTAAGCAACCAATGAGCCAAGATAGGAACAGTCCTGCCAACTATCCTAGCCGCAAGAACTGACAAGAGAAGCCATAGGTTCCACCAGAAACTTCGCTATTGTTTCGATGGGGCTGCCCTCTCTTCTTGTGTAGGGTGTGTAGGGTAATTCTAATAGTTGTTGAGATTTCTTAATTGAAAATCTAATAACAATAGGGAAAACCCTACACAACCCTACATCCTACACACCTGATCCGGCGCGCCCAGAGAACACAATCGGTCGCTTCTCCGAGAAATCTCTTGACGAATAGATGAAAAGCAGTCAGCGTGAAGAGTTGGGGAATGTATGAGCGAGTCTCTCAAAGTCGATCGCAACAGCATGAAATCTGCTGCTACAGTCTTTGCTCAAAACTGGTCGGACAATTCCACAAGAAGCCAAGTCGCAAGATTCCTTGAATCCTTCATTAGACAAGCCGCAACTCATACCACAGCTTGGTGTGTAAATCTTCGTAAAGACAGAGAGATACGGCTGAATGTGGGTCCAGTTCTTTTGCTTCAACTAACGAGTCAGGAGATTTGGTTTTGTGCGGTAGGCGAGTCAATCCCTTTCTTACCGAATTGGATTGATGTGAAATCTCAACACGGTGAAATCCGCTATCCGAAAGTGCCAATTCCCTCCAGAGCCTATTCCGTCCCTGCGGAAGGGTTGGCAGATATCCCAGACAGCCTTCGCAGTGCTGCGCTTTCATACGTTTTGCAAGCGGCTCAAAAACGGCAGGGAAGAAGCACTTACTGGAGATCACATTCGCCCGGTGTCCTGTATTTTCTTGATGACTTTCTTGGCGTTCACCTTCCAAAAACCTATTCGGTATTTGGCGACTCCCCCTAATGTCGCGGTTTCCTGTTTCTTATAAGAGACTACTCTTCCAATAACGAGTTCGTACTGATTGGTGCGCTTGTTTTTCCTCACTCGGACTATTTCTACGGTTACCTCCGGTGCTTTGGCTCGCATTCCGTTGATCAGCCGAAGCCGAAATGGACTTTAGCGAGCCTATTGTTCCAATAGGGTTTCATGTCTCGATATTCCGTCTTCTTTTTGCCGAAGATTATTAGATCGAGCCACTGCCTCTTGATTATGTCCAGTCCCGTTCGCAATTTGAATTAGGGAGGCCACCCACTCTCCGTTCATCTCATGCCGCTGCCGCTAGGCGAGCTCGGCATCTGTCAATTGATTCCGCCTTGATGTAGCTC
>JBEKUJ010000014.1:0-179957 GCA_049515135.1 Spirochaetia bacterium | reverse complement strand
GCCTCGGTGACCACCACGGCCGCCGGCGGCCAGACCTACACCGGGGCTGTCACCCTGGGCAACAACGTGAACTTCACCGGCGCCGCGGCCAGCCTCGTGTGGTTCAAGAACACCGTGGACGGTGTCACCTCAGCGCGCTCGTGTGGTTCAAGAACACCGTGGACGGCGTCACCTCAGCGCGCACCCTCACGGTGACCACCGCCAACGCGGAGTTCGACAACACCGTGGGCGCGGGCAACCTTATCGCCTCGGTGTCGGTGACAGCGGGCACCACCCAGATCAACACTACCGCCATCACCAACACGGGGGCCGGCGGCCAGACCTACGGTGGGGCGGTGACATTAGGAGCGAATGTCGTACTAACCAGCGCCAATGGGAACGTGCTTTTCAGCTCCACGGCAAATGGAACGGTCGCAGGCAACCAGAGTCTTTCTATCGGAGCTGGAACGGGAACTGTGACGTTCAGCCTTGCGGTGGGAAATCTACAGTCTCTTTCGTCACTCACGGTAAGTTCTACGTCTGATTTCACGAACAATGGTGCGATCACCGTTGCGGGTGCCGGACCCATCTCGATCACCGCGGATGCGGTTTCGATTAACGCCGTCATACAGACCACCAGCGGTCCCATCACTATTCAGCCTGTGACAGCGACTGAAACCATCGGTTTGAGCGCTCCTGGGGCGCTGAGTATTCCTGCTTCGGTCTTGCAGAATGATTTGGTTACGACAGGAACAGTGACAATCGGCTTGACAACGGGCACAGGATCAATCGCCATCGGTAATTCCGGAACCATAAGCGGCCCGGCGCTCAACTATAACCTCACCATCAGGTCCGCAAGCGGAAACTTGACATTCGGTTTCCCTGCTCCTGGAGCTACACTGGCCCTTGTTGCAGGTAAGAACTTGATGTTCAGCCTCGGCAGTGGATCGATCACTCACGCAGGATCCGCGACAGTCGATATCACCATGGGTGCACCGGGCACGCTTGCGTTCAATACAACAGGCGCTGTCGGCTCGCCCCTTCCCCTCAGCGTGCCTATTCTCGCGACTTCCACGATCGGTGGAGCGGGAACACTGAATCTGACAGATACTGTTTCCCTTAATGTGTCCGGGATTGTTACAGCCCCCAGTACTATTCAAATCGCTTTATCCGCAGGACAGACTCTCACTGTCAGCGCCGGGACAATCACAAACGGCGGCACGGCGGCGTCGATGGCCTTCATTGCGGACACGATGACGCTCGTAGGGGGGACAATCACCGCGGGAAGCGGGGCAGTGAATCTGACTTCCGCGGCGCCTGCTCGGCAGATTACCCTCGGCAATGGTGGAAGCTTTCTGGGCCTATCCAACGCGGCCCTGAGCACGATCTCAACAACAGGCACGCTCACCATCGGCGACACGGCCCACACAGGGATCATCACTACAGACGCGCCTGTGGCTATCAACCCGCCCAGTGGGCCCGTGGTTCTTCAGACATCTGGCGGAAATATCACTTTGGGCGCCAACAGTTTCTCGACGCAAAGCAACCTGACACTGTCAACAACAGGGAGCGGAGCGACAACAGGTGGAGTCAGCGGCACAGGCGCGCTCTCAGTGGGTGGCGGGGCCGGCTCCTTGACGGTGAGCGCCTCCACGGGTATCTCTCTCACAAATGTCGCCAATGCGGCCAACGCCGTCAGCCTGACCAACGGTCCGACGAGCGGCAACGTTCAGTATAAAAACAACGCGGCCATGACGTTGCTCGCCTCGAACTCAGCGGGCAACGGCACAATTACCGTTGTCAACGCTTCCGGGACTCTTCAAACGGCAGGGGCCATAACCGCAAACGGAGGCGGCACCGCGGGCATAAGCCTTCAGACAGCGGGTCTTCTCACAATTAGCAATGCCATGACCACGAACGGCTCAGGCGGTGTCTCCTTGACCGGCGGCGGCGTGACTGTCGGCGCCGTCACGGTGAATGGCGGCTCCGGACCAATTCTCGTGGATGGGGGCGGCTTGGCGCTGACGCTTGGAACAAGTACGTTGACCACCACTAATAACAGCGCCACAGCGGTTACACTTCGAAACGCTACAACTGCAGCCCTTGGCGACATTACGGCCTCCTCGGGAACAGTGGTGCTAGGGACCGCGGCATTGCCCGTGAGCGGCGCAATATCGCAGACCGGCGTCACCACGATAAACGCTGCAACCTTGACAGTCGACAGCAGCGCGGTGGTTATGGTCACGCTGACAAACGCCAACTCCATCGCGAATCTCGGTACAGTGACGCACGGCGGCGCCTTCAGCCTCACCGACTCCGCCTCTTTGACGGTTGTTGGGGCCGTCGGTTCGGGTGGAGCTTCAGACTCAGTGACCATCAACACCACAGGAGCCACAAGCCTGACAGTGAACGCCGCCATCGGTGCGTCCGCGGGCGGCATCAGCCTGACCTCCGGGTCCGCCGGGCTGACGGTAGCGGCCGGGCCGCTTGTCATAGGGGGTGGTTCAGGAACGATCCTGGTGGACGGGGGTGGAGGTCCGCTTCAGTTCAACACAAGCACTCTCAGCACCTCCAACGCCACGGCCACTGCCGTGACCATCCGAAACGGCACCACGGCGGCGTTAGGCAACGTGACCGCAACAAGCGGGACCCTGAACCTCGGTGTGGCCGGCTCGACTTTGAGCGGAGCAATCACCGACAATGCCGCAACCAATTTAAACGTCCTGAACCTCAGCATTGCGGGGGGCACGTACACCATTCCTACCGGCTACAACCTTGCCGGGACGCTGACTGTTGTCTCGGGCACCATCACGGCCGGAGGACCAATAACGATTGCCAATATTTCTATTCTGGCGGGCGGCACTCTCAGCTCCGCCAACCAGATAATTACCGTTGGCGTGAGCTGGTCCAATAGTGGCACTTTCAACCAGGGAACGGGCACAGTGACGTTCCACAACGCCACTGCCGGCTCGACTTTCACCGTTTCGGGAACGACCACATTCTATAATTTCTCCTGCACGGCCGCGGATGCGGGAGCAACGATCCTGT
This sequence comes from Spirochaetia bacterium, assembly GCA_049515135.1. GTDB lineage: Bacteria > Spirochaetota > Spirochaetia > SZUA-6 > Fen-1364 > Fen-1364. The sequence continues at coordinate 176,930 of JBEKUJ010000014.1, read as the reverse complement.
TCCAACCCGGAATGACGCAATCTATTGCTCCCTCGGGCAACTTTGGCATAACCGGCACGGCGGGAAACTATATTACCCTCAATACCAATCCAGCTGGCGGACCTACGCACTGGATGCTGGCGCTGTCAAGCACCGCGACAGTGGCGCCGCCCACGGCATATGTCGACGTCTACTGGTGCGATGCTTCCGCAAACCCTCTCATCGTGCCGGCGAATGTCAACGCTGGCACAGGGAATCCCTACAACGACATTGGCTGGCTGTTTATCATCAACATAACGGGGAGCGCTACCGCGGATCTCAATTACAATGGGAAGCTTGACACGATCATCGCTTCCACCGCGCCGATAGTACTGAATGACAATTTCGGTGATATCAAGGTGACTGTTACTGGTCCGGGCGGGGTCAACTACCCGGTAATCGGGATCGATGATCCGACTCCGGGCGCGCCACACACGTATTTCTACATCCACCTCCAGGAGCAGAACTTCCTGGACACAGGTGCCACCTTGACGTGGAAGATCACGCAGAACTCGCTGCTGCGCGATAAGGCGACGAACAACGCGCTCGTGGTCATTCCACCTTCCATTACATATCCCACGGTAACAACTAACGCCACTGACGGTGCGCCGCCCATCATCGGCTACACGCTGGCGGAGATCGGGAACAACCAGATCTTCGTGCAGTTCTCGGAGCCGGTCTTTGGTAGTGGCCCCGGCGGTTCCCTGGCCCCGGCCGACTTCACCACTTTCACAACGGGTGTGCTGCCGGCCATGGCTGTCAACACCGTGACTCCCCTGGGCAACGGACGGTTTGTGCTGGCGGTGAACAGGAACATCACGGCAGAGGATCTCCTGTTGCCCGTCACCATGACAGTGGCCCAAACAGTCAAGGACGCCGCGGGCAACACCATTCTCCCCGTTCCCGTAGTGGCGTCTCCGGCCCCCGAGACTCACCGCATCTCCGACCTCGGGCTGGGCCAGCTCACGGACGGCTTGTTTGAACCGGTCTGGGCCCATGACGAAACAATAACTGGAACCTCCCCAACGGGCATCGGGCTTATCCAGGTAGGCGGGTTCGACGGCTCCAAGTGGCTGCGGGCGCATCAGAACCTTACGGTTGAGGGACATATCCACACCGTAACAACAGCGACGTACGCCGGTCCGACGCCCTACCCGGCCGCTGGAACGGCCTCCTTGTGGTACGACATAAATGTCACAACAACCCTGCGGACATCGGGTGGTCTGTGGCTGCCGCCCTTCACCGACAATGTAACCACACCGGGCGGCTTCAGCGGGCTGGTGCCGACGGGGGCCGGCGGAAACGGCGCGGCAACCAACGTCTCGGAATCGTCGTCTGTCTCGGCACAGCTTCGTGACTTCAAGATTCCCGGCTCCGATTCCCGGCTTACGGATAATGGCGTTCTGGACTTCATTTTCCGGATCCCGACTGCCGCGGGACCGAACCTCTACACCGCGCGTGTTGTGAATCCCGCAGCCGCCGACTGGTACAACCACATCACGCCGTGGACCTTCGACTTGCACGACATCCGCACCCAGCGCGGCGGCGCAACCATCCTGAACAACGTCATCCGTCCTGAAAAGGGAGATCTGGCCACGTTGCAGTACAACCAGCCTTCGTCGGGTCCCGTGACGATCATGGTCTTCGACCTGTCCGGCAGTATCGTGAATGTGTTGACCCGTGTCTCGTCACAGGCAGCCGGTGACTACGCGGTCTCCTGGGACGGGAAGAACCGCGGAGGCAGGATCGTCGCTCGAGGGATCTACTTCGTCAGGATCGTGGCTCCGGGATTGGACGAGACTCGAAAAGTCCTGGTTGTAAGGTAGCAACGCCCGACGGCGCCTACTGTGCTGCGGCATCCAGCCTTCGAATCGCGCGGAATATCATCTCCTTGAACAGTGGCTGATTCACCTCCAGCGCGACATCCACGTTCGGTTTCCTGCCCGAGATTCCGTATACATCCGCCACAGTCCTGCCGCGTGTGAGCTCACCTGCCGTCTCAATCTCCACGTTCATGCGTTTGGTCGTAATGACCTCCGGCCGGACAAGGTGCGCAACGGTAAGGGCGTCGTGCACAGGAGCGCCGGGGAAACCGAATACTTCCTTGTTTGTATTCGCGAAGAATCGGAGGAGCGGAGCCACGACGCGCGAAACCTTTCCCTTCCAGGATTCCATCTCGTCGATGTCAGCAAAGGAAAGCTGCGCCTTGTTGGTCACATCAAGCCCAACCATCACTATAGGTGCGCCGCATCCAAAGACCACCTTCGCCGCCTCGGGGTCCACGAAGATATTGAACTCAGCGGCGGGGCTGATATTGGAATCATGCACAGCTCCGCCCATCAGGACGATCCGCTGCACCGCGCGCGCAAGGCCCGGCTCCTTCAGAAGCGCAAGCGCCACGTTGGTGAGGGGACCCGTGGGCACAAGGGTGACGGGTTCGCGAGAACCCATGATGGTCTGAATCAGGAAGTCAACCGCATGGCGGCTGTCCCCGGCGAAACCCGGCTCAGGCAGGTCTGCGCCGTCCAGCCCAGAGACGCCGTGGATCTCCGGAGCGACGGTCAATTCCCGAAGGAGCGGACGCTGAGCGCCCCTGGCCACGGGAATGTCCTTTCGGCCCACGAGTGTGAGGGTCCGGAGGGCATTGCGGAAAGTCTTGTCCCCTGTCTGGTTTCCGGCAACAGTGCTCACGCCCAGCAGCTCCAGCTCGGGGGACGCCAGGGCCAGCATGATGGCCACCATGTCGTCGTGGCCGGGGTCGCAATCAATCAGGATTTTTCTGCTCACGATGGTTCCTCCGCGCCGGGCGCACGAACAGCATCGGGCGCAGCTCCCGCGCCGGCTGGCCCGGGCCCCTCGCTGCTTGCCTTCCGCTTCCGCATGGCCTGCCCGGCGTAGATCGCCAGCGCTATCACCGTGGCCAGGTAGGGGATCATCTGGATGAACTCAGAGGGCACTTTCAACACGGCAAGGTAATTCGCCAGCGCATTGACCACGCCGAAAAGAAGCGAGGAGAGGAACGTCCCAAGGGGCATGTTGTTTCCAAGGCTTGCGGCGGCAACGGCAATCCATCCCCTGCCCGCCGTGACGCCGGAGGAGAACCAGGAGAGGTACCCCATGCAGAGGTACAGCCCGCCCAGCGCGCCGAAGAACCCCGAAAGGAGCAGGGAGTACATCCGTATGCGGTTGACGTTGATCCCCACTGACTGGGCGGCATCAGGGTTCTGGCCCACTGCGCGGATCCGCAGGCCAAGCGGAGTCTTGAACGTGATGAGCCAGTAGAGAATGACAGAGAGCCATGACACATACGTCAGCACATTGTGGCCGCTGAAAATAGGACCCAGGATAGGGATGGAGCGCAGGAGCGGGATCTGCACTGCGGGGAACACGAGGCTGGTGATGGAGCTGGAGCTTCCTTTGTCCCCCGTTGTGATGAAAAGCAGGAAGATGGTTATCCCGGTGGCGAACAGGTTCAGCGCAATTGCCGCCAGGACGATGTCCGCCTTGAGCCGCAGGTGAAAGTATCCCAGGAGCGCCGCGATGGCCACTCCGGCTGCAATCCCTGCCAGCAGAGCCAGCCACAGGCTGTGCGCAAAGGCGCTCACGAGCACCCCCACGCACGCGGCCACCAGCATGATTCCCTCCAGGGCTATGTTGGAGGCGCCCGAAAGGCCCGATATTGCAACGCCGAGCGCCGGAAGCAGGAGCGGAGTCAGCACCCGCAGGATGGCGAAGCCGAAGTCTGTGGACACGATGGACTTCAGGAGCGGGTTCATGAAAGGGCTCCCTTTTTCCCGGCCTCCCGCACGGTGATGTGGTATCGCCACTGGCTCAGGAACGCTTCCGCGGTGATCAGGAGGATGATGATGGACTGGATCACGATGACCATCTCATAGGGAACGTCGCTCATGAGGTTGAGCTGCTGCCCTCCAACCCGCAAGTACGACAGGAACAGGGAGGCCGCGATAATGAGAAGGGGATGGTTGCGGCCGATGATTGCCACCACAACACCGTCCCATCCATAGCCGGGGGAGGTCTGCCAGTTGAACCGACGGTGAATTCCCATGACCTCGGTCATGCCGCCCATTCCGGCAAGCAGCCCGAGGATGAGCTGGCACAGGACTACCACCTTGACCACGTTGATTCCGCCGAACCGGGCGAACTTCTCATTGAAGCCCGTCATGCGCACCTCGTACCCGCTCGTTGAATGGTAGAGGTACCAGTAGACCAGCACCGCGCACAGGAGGGCCAGGAAAATGCCGGCGTGCAGCCGGGTCCCAGGCAGGAACTGCTGGAGCCACGCGCTCTGGGGAAGCTGGTACGACACGAGGTACCCGGCCTTCTTGTCGCGGAAGTGGAAGTTGATGAGGTACAGACCCACGTAGTACCCCACGTAGTTCAACATGAGTGACGATACAAGCTCGCTTGCTTTCCATTTCGCCTTGAGGATGCCGGGAAGCACGTTCCATGCAAGGCCAACCGCCGCAGCTACCAGGAGCGTGAGCGGCACATGAAGGTACGCGGGAAGGCTTGTGGACACGGCAAAGGCCGTCCCGACCGCGGCGCCCAAGTACAGGGAGCCCTCGGCGCCGACGTTGAACTGCTTCGCCTGGAACGCAACGGCAATGGCCAGGCCGCAGAAAATGATGGGGGATGCGCCTTCCACGATATTGGAGAGCCGGCTGCGTGAGAGAAAAGGCGCAAGGAGAAACGACCTCAGTGAAAAGCCGGGATCCTTGCTGACAAGGAAGATGAGCGCCACTGCAACGACAATGCCGATGAGGATAGCGATCACGGTGCGGATCAGGGTGAAGTATTTCAGGATGAACCTATCCACGCACCCCCTCCTCCCGCTGCACGCCGAGCATGTAGGGACCCAGGTCGGATGCCGTGACCCGGGAGGCATCCGGGAAGTGCGCCACAAGCTCTCCGTTGTAGATGACGAGAATCCTGGTGGACAGCTTCAGCACCTCATCCAGGTCCGCTGAGACAAGAAGGATCGCCTTCCCTTTGTCCCTGGCCTCCGTGAGAAGGTTATGCACCATCTCCTCTGAGCCCACGTCGATTCCCCGGGTCGGTTGAGAGGCAATAACGACCTCGGGATTGCTGGAAAGCTCGCGAGCCACGACCACTTTCTGGATGTTGCCTCCGGAAAGCGATGTCATGGGCGCCCGTGTTGATTTGGCGACAATGGTGAAGCGCTGCACGAGATCGCTCGTGTGCCGCGCGATGGACGGCCACAGGAGCCGCAATCCTCGGGAAAAGGGATTCTTGTAATAGCGGTCGACGATCACGTTTTCCTGCAGCGTTGCTTCTGCGGCCGCCCCGTCTTCCATCCTGTCCTCGGGAATGTGAGCGACCTCCATCTCCCTGACCCTGCGGGGAGACAGCCCCTCTGTCAGGTTTCCGCGGATGGTGATGGCGCCGCCCAGGGCGGGAAGAAGCCCTGCAAGAATGCGGACGAGCTGGGTCTGTCCGTTCCCTTCCACTCCGGCAATTCCCAGTATCTCGCCTGCATGCACGTCGAAGGAGATGCCCGAGAGCGCGAGAACGCCGTCATCATCCCTGTAGCTGAGATCCCGGACGCCGAGGAGGGTCTGGTCCGTGGATGGCGGTGGAGCCACCCTCTCGAAGCTGATTTCCCTGCCAACCATCAGGAAGGCCATGTCATGCTCGGAGATCCCTGCGGCGTCTTTCGTGGTGATGACCCGCGCGTCCCGCATCACCGTGACCCTGTCCGCTATCTGCTTCACTTCGTTCAGCTTGTGGGATATGAAGATGATCGTCTTGCCATGCTTTTTCAGTTCCCGAAGCGTCACAAAAAGCTTCTCCGCCTCCTGCGGAGTCAGCACCGCGGTGGGCTCATCCAGGATCAGGAGCTCGGCGTTGCGGTAGAGCGCCTTGAGGATTTCCACCCGTTGGCGGACCCCAATGGGAAGGTCCTTGATCTTGCGGTCCGGGGGAACGTCAAGGCCGTACTCGCGGGAAACCCTTTCGGTGATCTGTTGCGCCGTGCGCATGTCCAGAAACATCCGGCCGCGAACAGGCTCCACGCCCAGGACAATGTTCTCTGCCACGGTGAGATCCGGGACAAGCATCAGGTGCTGGTGCACCATGCCGATCCCGAGCCGGATGGCTTCATGGGAGCTCCTGATTCTCACCGGGCGGCCTTTGTAGAGGATCACTCCCTCCTGCGGCTGGCGCATGCCGAAGAGGATCTTCATGAGGGTTGACTTGCCGGCTCCATTTTCGCCCACCACCGCGTGGATTGTCTGCTGCTCGACAGCCAGGCTGACGCCGCGGTTGGCTACCACGCCATCCTCGTAGATCATCACGATGCCGCGCGCTTCAAGGATTGTCTGCATATGGCGTATAGAACAAGGGCGATCCCTTGCGAGGATCGCCCGACATTGCCTACTGCCCGAACGCCGTGTCGACCTTGATCTGGCCGCTCATCAGCTTCTTCTGCAGCGCCGCGATCTTGGCCCGGATGTCCGCGGGGACCAGTTTCCGATAGTTCTCGTTTTCTGAAAGGCTGATGCCTCCCTCCTTGAATCCGAGCGCTTCAGCAGCGCCATACTTGATGGTCCCGTCCAGAGTACCCTTGATCGCGCGATACAGGGAGTTGTCGACGTTTTTCTGCATGGAGGTGACAATGTACGATGCCTTCACGGGGTCGCTGTCCTTGAACAGCAGGTACTGGTCTGAATCCACGCCAATGGCGTAGCGCTTCTTGTCCTTGGCAGCGTCCAGCAAACCGAGCCCCGCCTGTCCCGCCACATTAAACCCGATGTCAGCTCCTTGATCGTACTGAGCGAGCATCAGCTCCTTGCCTTTGGCGGCGTCGGCCCAGGAGCCGACGTACGAAACAAGGATCTGCACGCTCGGATCCACGTATTTTGCGCCCTGCTCGTAACCGACCTTGAAGTCGTTGATGACAGGAATGTCCATGCCCCCCAGGAAGCCAATGACTTTCTGGTTGTTGGCCAGGGGCATCGTGGAATTGGTCACCATGGCGGCAAGGGCGCCCACGAGGAACGATCCCTCGTTCTGCTTGTACAGGATGGAATACACGTTCCCCAGGCCGCCCTTGCTGTACGTGACGGAGTTGTCATACGTGATGAACTTCTTCTCCGGGTGCTGGGGAGCGAGCTTCTCCAGGGCTTCCTGCAGCTCCCAATTGCCTGCGATGATAATGTCCCAATCTCCTTCACACAGCTGGGCGAGGTCAGGCTCCCAGCGGGAAGAGTCATAGGTTCCCTCGACGACCTTCGCCGTGATGGGCAGCTCCTTTGCTGCCTTCTGCACGCCGCGGGCGGCCGAATCGAAGAACGACTTGTCCCCGAGCGTGCCGTTGATGTATAGGACAACCTTGAGCTTTGGCGCGGCGAAAGCTGCCGCGGAGCCGAGAAGGAACGCAAGAACAATCAGACATGCCATCAATTTCTTCATGGCGTCTTCCCTCCTTTGAACTATTTTTTCAAAGCAGCGACGCGGCACAGTATACGATCGAATCCGGACTTGTCAATGTCGAGAATGAGCTTGACGCCTGATCCGCGTTGGGTGACCGAAGCCCCGCGCATGGCGTTCTGGCCCAGCTCCATGCGCAGCCCCGTGGCCAGCAGTCTTCCCGCAATTGCGGGATCCACCAGCCATGCGGCAGTCAGAGGGTCAGGAAGCATCGTAGCGCGGACCCCGCGCGACTTCTCGATGAAGCGGAACACGGTCTGTTGAAGGTCGAGCACAAGCTTCCCCGCCGAGGATTTCTTCATCCCAAGAGCTTCCAGCTCCGCCTCCGTATGCGCCACTTTCAACGTGGCGTCCCACGTGAGCAGGGAAAGAGGAATGCCGGCATCAAGGACGCTCTGGACCGCCTCGGGATCTGCATGGAAGTTGAACTCTGCAAAGCGCGTGACATTGCCGGTTTCAACTGCTCCGCCCATGCTCACGATCTCTGAGATCAGACCTTTCAGCTCAGGATAGAGATTGAGCGCCATGGCGATGTTCGTGAGCGGACCAAGGGTCAGAAGGGTCAGGCCGGGACTCTGGCGGGCAAGACGCGCAATCGCTTCCGGCGCCCTCTCAGGCTGTTCGGAAATACCCGCCGGCGGCAGCTCCACTCCGCCCAGGCCGTTGGCCCCGTGGACATCGGTGGCATGGTGGGGCGGTTCAACAAGGGGCCGGGAGGCGCCGCGAAACACGGGAATTTCCGTGCGCCCGAGAAAGCTCAGCAGGCGCAGGACATTGTCCACCACATTGGCAAGCGGCACGTTCCCGGACACCGTGGTGATTCCCAGGACTGAAACCTCGGCGGGGCTTGCAAGGGCGATCATGATGGCGATGGCGTCGTCCACGCCGCAGTCCGTGTCGATCAGGATCTTCCTCATGCTCATGGCGCGAGTGTAGCGCCGATTCCGGCCGCCTGCAAAGCATTGACGTCTCCCCGACAGCGGCCTATACTTTCTTTTGGTATTGCTCGCTCCGCTGGGCATCCATTTCCGCAAGGACCGTGAAGTGAACGAAAATGGAAAAGTTGGAGCGATGGCCAATCACCTCCAGAGCGTTGCGCTGGTGGGCTCGTATGTTCCCCGCATGTGCGGGATCGCCACTTTCACAAAGGACCTCCGCGAAGGCATGGTTGCGGTTCGGGGAGGGCTCGACACTCTGGTGCTGAGCATGGACGATTCCTCCGCAGCGCTCGCGTATCCCGCAGAGGTGCGCTTCCGTGTCAGGGACAGCAATCCACGGGACTATGTCCTTGCAGCCGACTTCCTCAACATCAACCAGATCGATGCCGCCGTGATCCAGCACGAGTTCGGCATCTTCGGCGGTGAAAGCGGCGTCTACGTCCTGGCGCTGGCCCGTCGCCTGCGCATGCCCCTGATCACGACCTTGCACACAGTGGTCGCTTTCCCCACCCCGCAGCAGAGAAAAATCATTCTGGCCCTTGCCGCTGCCAGCGAAAGGCTCGTCGTGCTGTGCGAAACGGCGCGAGGGATCCTTGCGGAGGCATACGGAATCGATCCCGTGAAGATTGCTGTCATCCCGCATGGGATTCCGGACCTCCCCTTCTCGGATCCCGCTGCATCCAAGGCGCAGCTTGGCCTTCAAGGACGAGTCGTGCTGATGACATTCGGCCTCCTGTCCCCGGGGAAAGCCATTGACGTTGCCATCCGCGCGCTGCCGGCAATCGTGGAACGGCATCCCGAGGCCATCTACATCGTGCTGGGCGCAACGCATCCCTACGAGTTCCGGCGGGACGGCAACTCCTATGTCGCATCCCTGGAAAGGCTGGCGGAGCGCTGCGGCGTGCGCGAGCACATCGTGTTCCTCAATCGCTATGTTTCCTCCGAGGAGCTTGCGCGCTTCCTCGCTGCCGCCGACCTGTACATCACCCCGTACGCCAACAGGGAACAGATCGCCTCAGGCACCCTGGCCATGGCGCTGGGGATGGGGAAGGCGGTCCTCTCCACCCCGTATCGCTACGCCGAGGAGATGATTGCGGACTCCCGGGGTGTGCTCTTCCCCTTTGGCGACAGCCTCGCCCTCGCGGAGAGCGCGAACAATCTCATCGAGGACAGCACGCGGCTGGCAGCGATTCGAGCGCGCGCATACGCGCATTCCAGGACCATGGTGTGGAAGGAGGTTGCTCGACGGTATGTCGAGCTTGCGGAGCAGGTCGTTGCGGACAGGCAGCTTTCTCCGCGCCCCTCGATGCGCCCCGTGAGAGCACCATCGATCTTCGATGGAATACCCGAGATCAACCTGGGTCACCTGAAGGTCCTCACCGACGACAGCGGCATCATCCAGCACTCGCTGTACACGGTGCCCGACCGCACCCACGGCTACTGCACAGACGACAACTCGCGCGCCCTCATCGTGGCCATCCGCCACCATGCGCTCACGCGTGACGAGGGCACGCTCAACCTTGCCAAGAAATACATGTCCTTTCTGCATTACTCCTTCGACAGGTCCACCCGTGAGTTTCGCAACTTGCTCTGCTATGAGCGACGCTGGTCCAACGAGCCGCCGAGCGAGGACACCTTCGGGCGCAGCCTCTGGGCGCTGGGTGCCGTGGTCGCCTCGGGATCCACGGATGCCGTGCTCCCCTTTGCCTGCAGGCTTTTCGCCGAAGCGCTCCCGAAGGCAGAGGAGCTCATCTCCCCCCGCGCCTGGGCATTCGCGCTCCTGGGCGCATGTTCTTATCTCCAGCGCTTCAACGGAGACGAGCACGCGCGCCGGCTCCAGTCGGTCCTCGCACAGAGGCTTCTCGATGCATTTCGCTCGAACGGCACGGCCACGTGGCCCTGGTGCGAGGATGTGGTCACCTACGCGAACGCAGCCTTGCCTCACGCCCTGATCGTGAGCGGCAAGTCTCTGTCGGACGCCTCAATGGTGGAGCAGGGCCTTTCCTCCCTGGAATGGCTCGTGGGCCTTCAGCTCTCCGCAGAAGGGACCGTGACCCTCATTGGGAACCAGGGCTGGCTTCGCCGCGACGGCAGCCGCGCCCGGTTCGACCAGCAGCCCATAGAGGCGTGCGCCCTCGTGGAAGCGTGCCTAGCCGCCTGGCAGGCCACGCGGGAGGCCAGGTGGCATGAGCGGGCGCGGCATTTCCTGGGATGGTTTCTTGGGAGCAACGATACGCAATCGGTCCTGTACGATTCCTCCACGGGAGGATGCCGCGACGGGCTTTCCCCCAACGGTCCCAATCTCAACGAGGGGGCTGAATCCACGTTGTCGTGGCTGACGAGCCTTCTCGCCTTCCATCAGCTGGAGCAGGACGGCGGCACGGGATGGCCGCCGTCCGGGAAAGGCTCCCCTGCGCCGCGGAGCGCTTCGGGAAATGTCGCGTAGGCAGGTGACTCTCGGGCGGTCTCAGACGCGTGTCGCCGTTCATCGCGGCATCACCATCAGGCACCTGCCGGTGCGGCTAGTGGGGGACGCGCGGCGCAGCATCATGCTCCCCTTCAACATGGGAGGCCACCACGATCTGCAGTCCGTGTTCACCTACGTGGAAAGCCTCACCGACCAGGAGGTTGTGGTTGCGCTGGTCTCCCTGGTAGCAGAGTTCCGCAACAGGCACAGCCGTTTCGAGGACCACCTGGAGGAACGATATGAGAGCGCGGCGCGCATCAACGGCTCGCACAATGCTCTCTCCCGCGAACGACGTCTCCTGATCGGGGCGTACTTCACCATGGAGTACTCAATCGAGGCGGCGGCGCTGTTCAACCCGTCGATCGTGGAGCACCCCGACCAGGCCGGCGCGCCACGGGGAGGACTGCGCTTCATCATGAGCCTGCGCGCAGTGGGGGAAGGTCACATCTCCACAACCGTGTTCCAGACTGGCACCATCTCGGCGGCCGGGATCTTCCGCCTGGATCCGCTGACGGGCAGATCGGCCAGTCCACGGGTTGTTCCTGATGCCCGCTACCGCAAGGACCTGCTGCGGCGCAAGCTCTGCGAGATGGGAATCTCCTGCGAAATGGCGGACCTGGTCTTCGCGTCGCTGCCGGAGCTGTTCACGCACGCGGAGCTGGATGCCGCCACCACGGCTGTGCGCGGCAAGGTAGGGGAAGACCCGCGGCTTTCCAACTTCATATCGATGCTGGAATGGCTGGTACGGGCCAACTACCGGCTGGTGCTCCCGGGGGAAGACGAAGTGCGCGACCTCGTTCTGTTTCCCCGAAGCGACAGCGAATCCAAGGGCATCGAGGACATGCGGCTTGTGCGCTTCGTGGATGACAGTAATGCAGTCACCTGGTTCGGCACGTACACTGCTTTTAACGGACAGAGCATCCTCCCCATGCTCATGGAGACGCCGGACTTCCGCTCCTTCTGCATCCATACACTGAACGGGGCATGCGTGCAGAACAAGGGCATGGCCCTATTCCCCCGTCGCATCGGCGGGCACTACGCGATGTGCTCCAGGATTGACGGCCGCAACCTCTACCTGATGTTTTCCGACCTCGTGCACTTCTGGGAGACCGCCGCCGTCCTGGCGCGGCCCAAGTACCCGTGGGAATGGCGCCTCATCGGCAACTGCGGCTCCCCGCTTCAAACCCCCGAGGGTTGGCTCCTGATCACCCACGGCGTGGGGCCGATGCGCCGCTACAGCATCGGCGCCATGCTTCTGGACGGCAAGGACCCTCTGCGCATCCGCGGCCGGCTCAAGGAGCCGCTCATTGCGGCAGCGGAGCAGGGCTCACGGGGATATGTGCCCAACGTCGTGTATTCGTGCGGCTCCCTCATTCACAGCGAGCGTCTGTACCTCCCCTACGCCGTCTCGGACTCCTCCACGCGAATCGCCATCGTGCACCTTCCGCAGCTCATCGATCGGCTCCTCCGGGACGGTCCCTGAACGCCCGGCCGCGCCGGGTTGACTTCTCCCGCCTTTTCGGTTAAATTAGCAATATCCGTTTTTTCCGATTTTCCCGAACGGAGGGAACATGGCCAGGAATGCAAAGAAAGAAAGCTGCTGCTCAGTGGAGGCCGTGGTGACAGTCGACTCCCGCGGACAGATCGTCCTGCCGAAGGAGCTTCGTTCCGCCGCCGGAATCAGGGCCGGGGACAAGCTGGCTGTTGTCACCATGCAGAGTGAGGGCAGGGTGTGCTGCCTTTCCCTCATGAAAGTCGAGCAGCTGGCCGGCACGGTCAAAGACATCCTCGGACCGGTGGCGCGCGAGCTGGTGGAGTAGAGAAGAAAAAGGAGGTGCACCATGGCAACAGACATGAGGGCGGAGGTTAGACGGCATTACGCGCAGGCGGCAAAACAGGTGGGCGGAAAAGCCGGCCCCTGCTGCGGCGGCAAAGCATCCCAGAGCGAGCGTGTGGGCTACGACGGGAGCCAGCTTGCCTCCATACCTGTCCAGGCGGACCTGGGACTGGGGTGCGGGAATCCCACTGCGCTGGGCGAGCTTCGCCCTGGTGAGACAGTCGTCGACCTGGGATCAGGGGGTGGCATCGACTGCTTTCTATCGGCGCGCAAGGTGGGCCCGACGGGAAAAGTGATCGGGGTCGACATGACCCCTGAAATGCTGGACAGGGCCAGGGCTGCAGCCCGCACGGGCGGCTATGCGAACGTGGAGTTTCGGCTCGGGGAAATCGAAAGCCTGCCGGTAGCGGATTCGAGCGCAGATGTCGTCATTTCCAACTGCGTGATCAACCTCTCCACGGAAAAAGAGCGCGTGTTTCGCGAGGCAAGCCGGATCCTGAAGCCCGGCGGCAGGGCAATGATTTCCGACATCATGCTGTTGGAAAACCTGCCGGAGAAACTGAAAACAAACGCAGCCCTCTTTGCAGGGTGCGTCTCAGGGGCCATCCTCCGGGATGAGTATCTCTCCTTGATGAGGCAGGCGGGCTTCACCGACATCAGGGTGGAGCAGCAGAAGGAAAGCTCGCAGATGTTCGGTCCCGAAGACGAAGCAGCGCTGCTTGCGCAGGCTCCGGACCTGTCCCGGGAAGAGCTTCGCAGGCTCGGCAAGGCCATCGTGAGCGTTCAGCTCACAGCGCGAAAGGAATAGAAGACTACACCAGGCCCCAGAGTCTCAACTTGGAAAGCGTCAGCGCGGCCGCTGCCAGGACGGCCGCGCCGGCAAGAATGGGTACGGCGATTCCGACCTCCCGACGCACGCCCGAATGGCTGGTAAACGGGGTTGCGCCGGTGAAGGAGAGCGCCAGGAAACCGGCGGCAGCCGGGAAGAAAAGCCAGCAGGCGGCAAGAAGGAATGGGTCCATCCCGGCTGCAAGGCCTGCGCCATGCAGGAGCGCGCCGTTCACCATGCCGCCGATGAGCCACCCCTTTGCCGCGAAAGCACGAAAGGGAACATAGGGGAGCAGCAGGGGTACGAGAACGGAGCCGGCAAGCGCGGCGCCTAGACCCAGAGCGAACAGGGGCCAGACGCCCATCCACGCTCTTGCCAGCACAACGCCTCCCGGGGTCAGCCCGGCGTAGAGGATTGCGACAAAGGCAAAAACAAGAAAACGCTTGAGGGATCCTCCAAGCTCCATGGGAACCAGGACCAGCCTGTCCAGAGCGTTGAACTCCACCCTGCGCATTTCCGGGGAGGCCTTTCCCAGGGCCAGGTAGGCAGGCAGGTCCCTGGAACGCACGGGGCCGAACCGCACGAGAAACCCGGTCTGCCTCTGAACAACGTGCGCTTTCACGCCGGCGGCGCAGAGCTGAGGGAGCGTCAGCACCCTGTGCCTCACCACCTCTGCCAGCCTGACCTTGCCCACGCGCAGAACCAGCTCCTCCGTGCCAAAAGCACCTTCGGCGGCAGCGCACCAGACGTTGATGCCCCGGGTTTCCAGGACGAGGATCCAGCAGTCAGCTCCGCTGAGGTCTTTCCTCAATAGATCGAATGTGAGCTTGTAGTTCGCAGTGACGACGACAGGAGACTCCGGTCCGGGTGTGCCCAGGGCGTAGAGGCCGGGGGGAACGCTGTAATGCATCCGGAACCTGCCCAGTCTGCATCGGACGGCCCCCCGACGGTCTGCCGATGTCAGCTGCGAGTCGACCCGGGTGAATCCCGGCTGCTCCCGGACCGTGGAACTGGGAGAGTTGTTTTCCGCGGTCATTGGGCCGGCACGACTTCCCGGCTTTTCCGATCCTGCCTTCGCAGGCCAAGGAGAGCGGCGAACGACCCTGCGGACACGAACAGAAGGCCGGCGCTCAGGAGGAAGACCGCCCGGAACCCGGCTGCCCGGATGATGTACCCTCCCCAGAGGGCCGAGGCGGCAAGCCCGAAGGTGCTTGCCATGTTGGCGGCCCCGGACATGAGGGCACGGTACTTGGTGGCAACGATGTCCAGGATGAAGACCTGCATGGCCGCCTCATTCAGGGAGTTGGCCGCAGTCATTCCCGCCCAGCCGATGGTGGCCGGCGGCCAGCTCTTCACGATCGCCAGGGGGAGCACAGCGAGCCCCATGGCAATGAGCCCGGCAAGGGACGTGCGGCCTGTCCCCCACCTCCTGGCTGCAAGGGGCATCAGAGGCGTGCAGACAATGGATGCAATGGCGGCAATGCTGACAAGGAGGCCGATGGAGGCGGTGGGGAGCCCCAGGGAGGTGTCAAGGTAGACGTTGAAGAACGTGATAACCCCGCCATAGCCGCATTCCCGCAGGAATCGCACAACAACGATGACGGCTATCAAAGCCACGGGGAGACGCGAAGCGGCGTGAGGCTGCTCTTTCGGAACCCCTTTCCCTGTCTCCCGGAAGAAACCCAGCAGGACCAGGCCCGGGGCCAGAACGACCACCGCCAGCCAGAGCGCCAAACCGTAGGGGATGGGAGAAGACAGGTCGGACTGCGTCAGTGCGGAGAACATGACGGGAAGCAGCCCCCCGCACAGGCTGCCAAGAAACGTGGTCAGGGAGATCACCGTCCCGTTGAAGGCAAAGGCATATGTGCTTGCCTTGGGCTCGACCGCGCCCATGAGCGCGGGATTGGAGTTGACGATGAAAAGCGCCCCGCCGATCGCGCTGATGACACGGGAGCCTACCAGAGCAGCAATGCGCAGGTGCGGAGCCGGTATGAATATTGCAGCAGGGGCGATTGCCCAGCCCGAAAGGGCCAGAACGCCGCCCAGGATCAAGGCGCGCCTGCTTCCCGTCACCATTCCAAGGGCGCCCGCGGGAACGCTGAGCAGCGTCACAAGGAGGTAGAACAGGAAGTTGAGGTTGCCGACAACCACCGTCCCGTACCCCAGGCGCAGCACGAAAAGGTTTGTCAGCAGATACGTGATGCCCCAGTACGTGAAGCCCAGCAGGCCGGCAATGATGAAGAGAAGGTATGCGTTGCGGTCAAATGCGCCGACCGCGCGCAGCCAGCCTGCGTCGTTCCGTGACACCCCGGACCTCTTCGGGGATTATCACAAGCCGGCCCGGCCGAGTCAACACGCGCCTGTACGCACCTGCGCGTCGCAGGGCGGCCGAAGCAGGTCCCCATGGCCTTGACTTTCGTCGATTTCATGGCTCCCTTGAGTGCATGAAGCGCCGTGATCCGCTGATTTTCATCTCCGAGCCGCTGAGCTCCGAACAGCGCGCTGACCTTGTTCGCGTTGCCCCCGGCGCCCGGCTGGCAGACTCTTCGACACTCTCCGCCGACCCTTCGCTTGTCGAGCGCATCGAGGTCTGCTACTCAGCCCTCCCCGTTTCTCTCTGGGAGAAGGCGCGAAATCTCGCGTGGCTCCAGGTGAAGTGGGCGGGCGTCGACACTCTTCTGGCCCTCCCCCAGGTAAGGGCGCACGCAGCAACTATCACCAATGTCCATATCCATGGAAACGCCGTGTGCGAGCACCTCTGGGGAATGACGCTCATGCTGACGCGAAACCTGAAGGGCGCCGTCATCCGCCAGGGAGAGGGCAGGTGGGACGAGAGCCTGCGGGAAGGGCTCGCGACGCTTGCGGGAAGGACGCTGTGCATCGTGGGGCTGGGCAGCATTGGCGCAAGCTGCGCGGCAGTAGGCAAAGCGCTCGGAATGCGCGTCGTGGGGATCCGCCGCCATCCAGCGGCCACTGCGGGAGTGGATGACGTTGTCGGGCCGGACCGCCGACGGGAGGTTTTTGCGGAATCCCGGCTCATCATGGTCCTGCTTCCTGACACCGGAGATACCCGCGCTTTCATCGGCCGGGATGAGCTTGCCGTCATGAAGGGGGCTTTCCTCCTCAACGGCGGACGGGGAAAAAGCATCGACATACAGGCGCTGGTGGACGCCCTTGCTGCGGGGAACGTCCGCGGCGCAGGGCTGGATGTGACAGACCCCGAGCCGCTCCCGCAGGGGCATCCCTTGTGGGCAATGCCCAACGTCATCATCACGCCCCATTATGCCGGCAACCATCCCGGCTACGACGGGGAGGCTTTCCGCGTCTTTCTTGACAACCTCGGCCGCTGGATGCGCGGTGAGGCTCTGCGAAACGTGGTCGACAGGAGCGCCGGCTACTGATGGACGGGCCCACCAGCGCTGAGAAACCGCGCATCCTCATAGGCACCAGCGGGTATTCCTACGACGACTGGGTAGGCCCGGTGTACCCTCCCGGCTCCCGCAGGCAAGACTTCCTTTCCCTGTATTCGCGGGAGTTCCCGGTGGTGGAGCTGAACTTCTCCTACTACCAGCAGCCCGCTCCCCGGACCCTGGAGAGGATGGTCAGCGGGACCCCCCGAGACTTCCTTTTCGCCCTGAAAGCCCACCGAAGCATGACGCATGACATCGGGGAGAGCTGGGAAAAGGATATCAGCACTTTCCGTGACGGGATTGCTCCGCTCCTGGAATCCGACCGGCTGGCGGCCGTCCTCCTGCAGTTCCCGTACAGCTTCGGGTATACGCCGGAGTCTCGTGAGCGGCTTGCGGTGCTCTGCGGAAAGCTGGAAGGTCTTCCCCTTGCGGTGGAGTTTCGAAAAAGCGACTGGCTGCGCCCGCAGGTCTTCGAAGGCCTGCGCAGGAGGGGCGCCGCCATTGTCAGCGTGGACGAGCCCGACCTTCCCCGGCTGCTGCGGCCCATCACGGAGGTCACCGCGGACCTGGCGTACCTGCGGTTCCACGGCAGGAACAAGGAGAAATGGTGGACAGGGGACAACGCGTCCCGCTACGACTATCTCTACGACTCGGGAGAGCTGGGAGAATGGGTGGAACGGGTTCGGACAATCCTCTCCCGAGTCCACATCATGCTGATCTTCTTCAACAACCACTGGCGCGGAAGCGCTGCGCAGAATGCCCGCATGATGAAGGAGATCCTTCAGCAGAGGGGTATATTCTAGTACCGCGCATTTCGGACATCCCTGTCTAGAACCACTTGCTCACGAGCCGGGGCGGCACAAATCCATGGATGCGCCGCATGGCCTCCGCAGGGTCTGGCACAAGAGCAAGCACGCCTCCCATCTCGGGCTTGGCGAACTTCTCACGGTAGAACCTGTCAAAGACCGCGGCCAGCGGGTCGAAGAAACCCAGGGTGTTCACCAGGACAAGCGGCCGCACAAGGATGCCGAACTGGAGCTGCGTGATGAGCTCTGAAAGCTCCTCCAGCGTTCCAAAGCCTCCCGGCAGGGCCACAAAAGCCTCCGCGCTGCTCATCATCCTGGCCTTGCGCTCCCGCATGTCGGCGGTGACGGTGAGCTCATCGCACTTCTCGTACGCCACCGCCTTGCGGTGCATGAAGTCGGGAATGATGCCGACCACCCGCCCGCCCTTGTCGTGCACGGCGCGGGCCACTTCTCCCATCATCCCCACCCTGCCGCCCCCGTACACCAGGGTGTGGCCTTCCGCGCCGATCAACGCGCCCATTTCCGCTGCCGCCGCAAAATAGGCGGGATCCACGGCGTCGCTGGAGGAGCAGAAAACGCAGATCTTCACCCTTGCCTCCCGGGCGCCACTGTACGACACAGCCGCTGGGCGTGACAAGACGGCCGTTTCCCCCACTTGACGCATCGGCGCTTTTTGTATATCTATCCAGGCACTATGAATAAATATTCCATAGGGACCCGCCGCCGGGGCACAAAGAATGAAAGACTTTCCGCGGTCAAGAGGATCATTGCACGCGGCGCGGTTGGCAGCCAGGAGACGCTTATCTCGCTGCTGCGCAGGGAGGGCTTCGTGGCAACGCAGGCTACTCTCTCACGGGACCTGAAGCGTCTGGGCATCGGCAAGGCGCCCCGTCCCGACGGCGGCTACACGTACGTCCTGACATCGGAGGAGCCCGTTCCCGCTACGGACCAGACCTTCATCCAGGACTTTGCGCGGGGGTTCCTGTCGCTGGAGTTCTCCGGGCCCCTCGGACTGATACGGACTCTTCCCGGCCACGCAAACAGCGTTGCGGCGGCGCTGGACCACATGCGGGTCCCGGAGGTGCTGGGCACAATTGCGGGAGACGACACGATCCTTGTCGTCCCCCGCAATGGCGTTTCTCCGGCGCGCCTTATCAAGGCCCTGAAGGCCCGCATCCCTGGTTTTCAAGGAGGATATGAATGAAAACGGCAGTACTTGGAGCAACCGGTTATACGGGAGGCATCCTCCTTCGGCTGCTGGCGGCCCATCCGGAAGTTCATGAGATCATCCCAGTCTCCTCTTCCCAGGCAGGCCAGCTTGTCCGCGGAGTGGACCCCGGGCTTTCCCCTGTAATAGAAGGAAAAATAACTCGGAGCTCGGGGAAGCTTGCTGCCATCGATGATGCTGTCAAGGCCGCGGCTGCAGGGGAGCTGGACGCGGTGTTTTCCGCGCTCCCCCACCTGAAATCAGCAGAGGTGTGCGCTCCTTTCCTGGGAAAAGCGGTCTTGATCGACCTCTCGGCCGACTTTCGGCTCAAGGACCCTGCGACCTTCGCAAAGGCATACGGCGCCGCGATGCCGCGTCCTGACCTTTCCGCCCGGTCAGTCTACGGACTGGCGGAATGGCATACGGAGCAGATCCGCAGCGCCGACATCATTGCGGTCCCCGGCTGCTATCCCACCGCAACGCTCCTTCCCCTCCTTCCGCTTGCAAAGGCGCGTATCGTGCGGGGAACAGTGATCGTGAACGCCATCTCCGCAATATCAGGCGCCGGCAGGAAGGAAAAGACCGACCTCCTGTACGTGGAGAGATCGGAGAACGTCAACGCATACTCGCCGGGCACGTCGCACCGCCATGCATCGGAGATCGCGCAGGAGCTCGGTGCGGCGGACAAGGATCTTTCCCTCCTGTTCACGCCCCACATGGCGCCTCTGCGCAGGGGGATGGCGGTGACGACTGTCGTCGAGCTTGCCAGCCCGGTCTCTTCTGAGGACATTGCGGAAGCTTATCGCAAGGCTTACGGCGGCAGGCCGTTCGTCTCCCTTGCTGGGGACCGGATTCCGCAAACGCGCGAGGTATGGGGGTCCAACCGGTGCGACATAGGGTGGCGGATAGAGGACGGCCATCTCATGCTCTTCTCCGTGATTGACAACCTCGTGAAAGGTGCCTCGGGACAGGCAGTGCAGGACATGAACATCAGGTTTGGGATCGACGAATGCGCGGGGCTTCCCCTGGGTGGAGAGCTCTAGTGAAGACGACGCAGGTTCTTGTCAAGATCGGAGGGAAGGCGGCTGAAAACGAAGCTAACCTTGCCTGCCTGGCCGACGAGATGCGCTCCCTCTCCGGAGGCTGCCGTTTCCTCCTTGTCCACGGGGGCGGGGCCGAAGTGACATCGCTCTCCAAGAAGCTTGGGATGGAGCCCGTCTTCACCAACGGACTCCGCCAGACAACAACCGCAGAGATGGACGTCGTCGACATGGTCCTGGCCGGGAAGATAAACAAGCAGCTCGTGCGTCTCCTCCGCGCACGGGGACTGGACGCCGTGGGCGTCAGCTGCACGGACGGAGGCATTCTGACAGGCAAGCCCATGGGAACTCTGCCGGACGGCTCGATGTCCCGGACCGGGGAGGCGGCCAGAGCGGACGGCAGGCTTCTCTCTCTTCTTCTGGACAACGGCTTTCTTCCGGTGATCTCCTCCTCTTCGATGGACGCGTCCGGGCTTGGCCTGAACCTCAACGCGGACACCGCTGCGTTCAGCATCGCCGTTGCCCTGGGGTGCTCCGCGCTTGTCTTTCTCTCCGACATCCCGGGCATCATCTCGGACGGCAGTGTGGTCCGCGAGCTTTCCCCGCATCAAGCCGGCGCCCTCTCCGCGAGCGGCGTGATCAAGGGCGGGATGCTTCCCAAGGTTGCAGCGTCCCTGGACGCCATCGCCCGCGGCGTCCAGACCGTCATCATCGGTCAATACGAGGAATCAGGCTCCCTGGCCGGGCTCCTCGATGGCAGGAAAGGAACGAAAATATGGAAATGAAAAGAACAGACCCTGCAATGGCGACGGATCTCCCCTTCCCCCGCCAGTATGGAACTGAGCTCCTTGTCATATCCCGCGGCAGGGGCGTCTGGCTCAAGGACATCGCCGGAAAAAAATACCTGGACTTTGCCGGCGGCATCGCGGTGAATGCGCTGGGCTATGGACGGTCGGACCTGGCCCGTGTGGCCGCTCAGCAGATGCGCAAGCTCAGCCACGTCTCCAACCTGTTCACAACCGAGCCGGCCCTGGCGCTCGGGCGGCTCATGCTGGCAACCGGGCCGTACAAGTTCGCCTCAGTCTTCTTCGGGAACAGCGGCACGGAGGCCAACGAAGCGGCCCTCAAGTACGCGCGCCTGTACTCGCTGCGGACCCGGGGGCCGGGCCATGACCGGCTGCTCTGCTTCGACAACGGCTTTCACGGCAGGACTCTTGGCGCGCTCTCCTGCACTCCCAGCGCGAAATACCAGGAGCCATTCCAGCCCCTGCTCCCCGGAGTGTCCGTGGCGCCCTATAACGACGTTGACGCTCTTGAGCAGGCCCTGGACACGCACGTTGCGGGGGTGATCGTGGAAGTGCTCCAGGGGGAAGGCGGAATGAGGACAATGACCCCTGAGTTTGCCAGGGCGCTCAACGAGCGATGCAGGAAAACCGGATCCATACTCATAGCGGACGAAGTCCAGACCGGAATGGGCCGGACCGGCTTTTTCTACGGCTCTGAGGCGGTTGAATTGGAGCCGGACATCATTACCCTGGCAAAACCGATAGCAGGCGGCCTCCCTCTTTCCGCTGTCCTGATCCCCGAGAAGGTTCATTGCCTCATCCATTATGGCGAGCACGGCACGACATTCGGCGGCGGACCTGTGACAACGGCGGTGGCGGCGAAGGTGTGGCAGCTCGTGTCACAACCGGCGTTCACGGAGCGCGTTCGCAGCCGCGGCGAGCTCCTGCGCAATGAGCTGGAGGCCATGAAAACCCGGCACAAGAACGTCGGAGCCATCCTCGGGCGGGGCCTCCTGCAGGGCTTCGAGTATACAGGAGGAGAAGTGAAGGATTTCCTGGCTCGCCTGCAGGCCGCGGGGCTCCTGGCGCTGCGGTCCGGAATCAACGTGGTACGGCTGGCCCCCCCTCTCATCATCAGCGAAGCGGAAATCAGCAAAGGCGTTCAGATAATCGAGGAGGCTCTGGAATGAGCGAAGGAAACGGGATTCGATCCGGCATCGTCAAGAAGGACGTGAAGAAGATCGTCCTTGCCTATTCGGGAGGGCTGGACACCTCCATCATCATCCCCTGGCTCAAGGAGAACTACAAAGGTGCCGAGGTCGTCGCGGTCTGCACGGACGTCGGACAGAACGAGGACCTCACCGGCCTGGAGGAAAAAGCCAAGGTGTCAGGCGCCTCGAAGCTGTACCTCATGGACCTTCGGGAGGAGTTCGCCCGGGACTATCTCTTCCCCATGCTCAGATCCGGGGCCATCTATGAGGGGAAATACCTTCTGGGCACTTCCATCGCGCGGCCTCTTCAGGCCAAAGCCCAGGTGGAGGTTGCGCTCAAGGAGAATGCGGACGCCGTGTCGCACGGCTGCACGGGGAAAGGCAACGATCAGGTCAGGTTCGAGCTGGCTTACAAGGCGCTTGCTCCGCAGCTGGTCGTCATCGCCCCATGGCGCATGTGGAACATCAAGTCCAGAGAGGAAGCCATCGACTACGCGAAGGCCCATGATGTTCCCCTGGGGAACATCTCCAAGACGAACATCTACTCCCGGGATATGAATGCGTGGCACATCAGCCATGAGGGCGGAGACCTGGAGGACCCCTGGAACAGGCCGCAGGAATCGATGTTCCAGCTCACCAGGTCGCTGAAGGATGCGCCGGACCACGAGACCGAGGTCGCCATCGACTTCGAGAAAGGCATTCCGGTTTCCGTGGACGGAAAAAAGATGAGCCCCTTCCATATCCTCACAGCCTTGAATGCGCTGGGCGCTGAGAACGGCATCGGCCGCGCAGACGTTGTCGAGAACCGCAGAGTCGGGATGAAGAGCCGGGGAGTCTACGAAACCCCGGGCGGAACAATCCTCTTCACCGCCCTTCGAGAGCTCGAAATGCTGACCCTGGACACGGATTGCCTGCATTTCAAGCAGAACATCAGCCAGACTTACGCCGACCTCGTCTACGGGGGCAAATGGTTCACCCCGCTTCGCGAGTCGCTGGAGGCGTTCATGGAGAAGATTTCCGCCTATACGAGCGGGACAGTGCGATTGGCCCTGTACAAGGGAAACATAGTGATCGCCGGGCGGAAATCCCCGTACTCGATGTACCAGAAGGACCTTGCCTCCTTTGGCGCAACGAGCTATGACCACGCTGACGCCACCGGCTTCATCAATCTCTACGGACTTCCCGCAATGGTGGCCTCGCTGGTGCACAGAAAAAAATAGCGGCGGATTGACGGACAAGCGGAGGGGCCGTGCCCCTCCGCCTTGCGTTGTTCGGCGGCGTGAGAAAAAAAAGCTTGCGCGCGGGATGAAAACCAGCTAAAATCAGCCTGCTTTGGTGACGAGTCCTGCTGCTTCTGGAAGTTTTTCCTTCCCGTTCGTGTCCCAAGAAACAGTTTTCTCGGAAAAGGAGTGTGTATGGCTGTGAATCTCTACGTAGGGAACCTTCCCTACCGGATTGACGAGGATTCCCTGCGTCAATTGTTCACCCCGTACGGCGTTGTTGAAACAAGTAAGGTCATTAAAGACCGCCAGACCGGAAGGTCCAAGGGCTTCGGGTTCATCGAGATGGCCAGCCAACCGGAGGCGGAAGCCGCCATCAAGGCGCTGAATGAAACCCCCCTGGACGGTCGGAACATCAAGGTCAATTTCGCGAAACCCAAGGAGCCCCGCAGGGGCGGCTACGACGACATGCAGTAAGCGGTCCTTTCGAGACTCAACGAGGCTATCCTCCGTGGGGCAGCAGGCTCAGGATAGCCTCTTTTTTTTGGCCACATCGTTCAGCGTATCCGCCGCCAGGACAATCAGCAGAACCAGGATCAGGAATCTTGGAAACCAGTCGCCATACCGGGTGTAGGGAGTGAGCGTCTTCTCCTTGTAGACCGGGACCTGCACCGCCCGCCACGCTTGCTGGAAGAACGGCATCCTTCCCCAGACCTCTCCCCACGGACCAACCACCCCGGAGACCCCTCCGTTTGTGGACCGCACCAGGACCCGGCGGTTTTCGATTGCCCGGAATCTGGCCACCGTGAAATGCTGGATCTCCGACGACCAGGTGTCGGACCAGGAATCGTTTGTGATGTTGATCAGCATATCGGCGCCGCGCAGGAAGAAGCCCCGGTCGAGGTCTGAGAAAGCGTCCTCGAAGCAGATCGGAACGCCGAAGTGCAGGCTCCCGCCCTCTTGAAGAGGAACATCGAAGATCGTATAGCGGCTTCCCATGAACCACGGGTTCCAGACGCCGATCACATTACGGAAAAAACGCTGCACGGGCTTATATTCGAAGAACGGGATGCTTTCCGCAAACGGAACCGGATGCATCTTGCCGTATGTGTCGATGACTTTGCCCAGTGGTGAGACCAGCACAGCCCCGTTCATATACCGCTGCAGATCGTAGTCCGCAACGACAATCCCGCCGAAAAGGACCGGTATTCCGGTGGACCTGAAAAAGGGCTCGAGCGGATTATTTGGCGGATTGAGCCGATCATCCGGTCCCACCCATGCATCGTTGACAGAGCTTTCACTCCACACCACCAGATCAGGGGCGGGATGGGAATCATGGACGCCCTGGAGCGTGAGGTCCATGTTCACGCGAACTGCCGCCTTGTTGGCCTTCCCTCCCTCCTCCCAGGGGTTGGAGTTCTGCTGCACCAGGAGAAGCGATGCCTGTGTCGTTGCCGGGATGGGCGTTGCAAGGCGATGCAGACCGTAGCCAAGCGCACAGGCCACAAGGAATGCACCGAAGATAACTTGAGGCGCGTACTGGGACCTGCGTTCCGAGAGGGCAACTTCGGCGATCAGCGCGTTGATGAGCGCCATCAGGAACGAGAGACCCCAGATTCCCGTAACATCGACAAACTGTATCAGCGCAAGGAACGCTCCTGCCGGATACCCTATAAGGCCCCACGGGTATCCAAGGAATCCGATGGATTTGAAGTACTCGTATACGCACCATGCGGCGGCAAGCAGGAAAGGGCGGTACCGGGCGCTGAGCCTCGAGATCCCCCGAAGGAACGGGAACAGGAGCGCGTTGTAGCCCATGTAGCCGATAACCGTCCCGCCCATGGTCCAGATGGTGTAACCCTGGAAGAACATCAGCCAGTAGTTGGCAAGCGCAGTGGAGACGCCGCCGAAAATGAGCCCGAGGAGAGAGGCATAACCGAAGGTCGGCGCGCGGGAGACGGCATAGAAAACAGGAGCGATGCACACGAACCCCAGAGCTGCATTCCCCCAGAAGAAGCTCTCATCCGGCGTGAGCCCGAGGATACGGCTGGCAGCGCCGAAAAACTCGCTGGGCAGGGCCAGGGGAAGGAGCACGGAAGATGCCAGAACAACCAGGAGGAGCGGCAGCCGCGGCTCAGGGGCAGGACGGGACACAGGCACCGGGACGAGGAAAATCACTTGCCGGGCGATAGTCATCTCTTTCAAGTTAGCTCAACGACCGTCCATCATCAAGACCGGCCGGCCTGCGCAGCCTGCGCGTCACTTGCCTTGACAGGGGAGCGCCCTGATGGTAGATTCCGAGCCAAAATCGGGCTGTAGCGCAGTTGGTTTAGCGTACTTGCTTGGGGTGCAAGGGGTCGGCGGTTCAAATCCGCCCAGCCCGATTTTCTCTGGTACGCTTCCTGGCATGAGAACGGAAAGCGCGTCATCCGTGGGCAGTACGCAACGGACTTCTACGCGCTTGACAGCTCGTATATCAAGCGGCAGCGCGACAAGGGGAAGCCGCTAACAGCGCCTCCGGTGTTCCGCTCTGAGGGCCAATGCCGTCCAGCTTTTTCCGTCGCCGGGGTTGCTTGACCGACAGTGTATAATCTGTTCGAATCATCGGCTAATCCTTGTCGGGCGGTCCGGCAACCTGTCAATTTCATCCAAGAACCAACAAGAGAAAGCGAAGGAGGATATGTATGAAGACTAGACTGCTCGCTGTCCCGCTAATGCTGCTCGCCCTGATTCTGCTTGGTGGTTGCTCGAAGCAAACAGCCCGACCAATCTTTGATATTGCAATGGACGGAACGCCGCAAGAAATGAAGGCGGCCATAGATAGAGCTAAGGGTGCTAACGTAAACATTCGGGACGCTGACGGAAACAAAACGGTGTTGATGTGGGCCGCCCAATACAATAAGAACCCGGAGGTGACCGCGACGCTCGTGAAGGCGGGTGCAATTGTTGAGACACTCGACTTTGACCAGAAGTGGACCACGCTAATGCTTGCAGCCCAGTCGACCAAGAACCCTGACGTAATAACAGTCCTCTTGAACGCGGGCGCAAGTCTTAAGGCCGTGGACCAAGAGGGAAATACTCCGTTTTTGATTGCTTCTGGGTATAACGGAAACCCCGAAGTGATCATGAGGTTGCTGAAAGCGGGCACGGACTTGGAAGGAAAGGACAAGAACGGCTTTACTCCGCTGATGCAAGCCGCAAGCAAGAATCAAAACCCCGACGCGATCATCGCTCTCCTAAAGGCTGGTGCGAACGCGAAGGTGAAAAACAACAAGGGATATACGGCCCTTGATTACGCGAAGGCCAATCAGTATTTGAAGGATACCGACGCGCTAAAGCAACTCGAAGAAGCGTCCAAATAGTGGGTCTCGCTCTGCCACTGTTGGCTCAACATTGTGCTGGGCGAGGTACGCCCTGATTGTCTCCAGGTCAGCAGGATCACGCGAAAGACGGGTCAAATCGGCAACCCATACTCGCGTGATTTTGCCCCGCTCGATGTGGACAGTGGAAAAGCCTTTCCGCACCACGCGTATTTCGCCGAAAATATAGGGAGGTTGAGTCAAATAACGTTTTGAACGGCGAAACTGATGAATCTCGAAGAAGGCGGGAGAGAGATTTCCTTCAAGGAGTTGGAGGGCATCCTTAAGGTGGACCCTGGCCTCACATCCAAGTTGCTCAAAATTGCCAACTCTGCTCTCTACGCGAGGCAGTGTGAGATCACGAGCCTTCAGATGGCCATTTCGCTCGTCGGTTTCAAGACAATCAAAAGCCTCGTGCTTGTTCTCACCGCATCGAGCCTTTTCCCTCAGATGAAGAAAAGTGCGTTCCATGCCATGTTCTGGCGGTATTGCATCCTGAGCGCTTTCCTATCGCGTGGCATCACCCTGCGCTGTTACAAGGCGGCGGAAGCGGAGGAAGCTTTCATCGCCGGCCTCCTGCACGACATCGGCCAGGCGATCCTGTACAACAGCAATCCGCGAACCTACGAGCAGGCCTTGGAAACATCGAGACAGGGTAGTAGTACGCTCGAGGCTGTCGAGGAACAGATGTTCGGGGTGCCTCTCTGACTTTGTCTGCCTGCAGCCGTCACGCTGATGGCGGCGGATATCTCAGCCTTGCGCCCACCCAAGACGGCTGTTCAAAGTCACGACCATTTGGTACATTGAAATCGGCTTGGTAGTTATGAAAGCAACCTCAGTCGCTGCCGTTCTGATCGTCGTGCTGGCTTGCATGCTCGATTCTTGTTCGACCCTGTCCCAGGAGGTCAAGGACGCTAACATCCGGACCACCACAAACAGCGGGGTTGTGGCCGGGCGCGCGTTCGTTGCCAGCTGGACGGCCGTGTATGACGACGCATACAACGACCAATCTGTAGCTGTTCTGGCTGCGGATGAACTGGCAAAAGAGGGCTGGCACGATATCTGGATATTGGTGGAGTATGTTTCGATCGCGCCATCTCCCAGCGTCTACGTTTGGGTGTTCTCCCAGGATAAATGGAAGATAACAATCTACCGTTGAAGCCGATTACCCGCTCCCTGGTTAACTGCGTTTTTTTGCCGTCCCTTGACTGACATCGGGGGAAAACCTCTCCGTTGACTTTTCGAATTGCCTCTGTTATATGTTCCGCTTAATCGACGAAACGATGAGGCTCCGGCAGCTGGTCAGAGCGAACGAAAGGGAAAACAATGGCAAAAACGGCACTGGTTTGCGGCGCGGGTGGCTTCATTGCCAGCCATCTCGTGAAACGCTTGAAGAAAGATGGATACTGGGTACGGGGGGCAGACATAAAAAAGCCGGAGTTCTCACCCACTTCGGCGGATCAATTTCTTCAGCTGGATCTGCGCGTCCAGGAAAACTGCGAAAGAGCTGTTCAAGGTCCAGATGGCAAAACCCTTGATGAAGTGTACCAACTCGCTGCAGACATGGGGGGCATGGGATTCATACAGAGCGCCGAATGTGAAATCATGAGAAACAGCGCTTTGATCAATATCAATATGGTAAACGCGGCGGCGCAAGCCGGAATCAAGAGGTATTTTTTTTCTTCTTCCGCATGCGTGTATCGCGACATGAACAAGAACGAAGCGGAGCTTTCTGAAGAGGAAGCGTATCCGGCACTGCCTGACAACGAATACGGTTGGGAAAAGCTGTACGCTGAACGGATGGCAATGGCATATGGGCGGCGTTTCGGCATGGCCATTCGCATCGCCCGGTTCCAGAACACCTACGGTCCTGAAGGCACGTGGCGCGGAGGCCGGGAAAAAGCTCCGGCGGCAATGTGCCGGAAAGTCGCTCTGGCTTCGGAGGACGGAGAGGTGGAAGTGTGGGGTGACGGGACCGCGATGCGCGCTTATACCTATATTGATGACCTCATCGACGGCATAGTCCTTCTGATGCATTCCAATCTGGAAAACGGCGTCAATATTGGGCGCCAGGAGTACGTCTCCGTGGACGAATTGATCCACACTGTTGCCGAAGTGGCCGGCAAACGGATTTCCGTAAAACATGTGGAAGGACCGGTCGGTGTCCAAGCGCGCAATTTCCGCAATGATCGCATTACGTCAATTGGCTGGACGTCGAGAGTACCACTCAGGGAAGGCATCCTGCGCACGTATTCGTGGATCAAATCTCAAGTCGAATCGAATCGGCAGCGAACGGATGCCAGGATCAGTTCCTCGTAACCGCCAAGCATCGATCCGCCAGACCCGCGCAAGTTTTTCATGACGGCTAGCTACCCGCTCCAGCCAAACGTGCGCATGAGGAGCGAGATGCGCGCAAGGTGGTGATCGTCGTGTTCGGCGATGAAAATCACGTGGTCCAGGAGCCTCATCGGCGTGTTCAGCCGCGGGTGAAGAGCTGTTTTCGAGAAAGCGGCCGGCTCCAGGGCCTCCAGCTTCCCAACCAGCGCGGACCGCACAGCGCGGAACGAAGTGAGAATCTTGTCGAGCGGGCTGTCGTTGTGTCCTGCTTCGTGAGTCTTGCGGTTTGTGAGGTCGGCGACCTGCAGTCTCTCATTTCCCTGGATGAAATCATCAACCCGCGCAGCCCAGAGCGGCTCCAGATCCAGGAGGTGGCCGGCGTTCTCCATGATCGACCAGGCGCCGGCTTCTTTGCGGATCAGGAATTGCCGGGGGACGGGTCCGAGGCGCTCTTCCAGCCGGGCAGGAGTACCCCGTACTCTCTCGAGGACGTTCAGGAAGATCCCGTCAGGAGCGTCGAACCTGAAAACACGCTGGAACCATGGAATAAGCTCGGACATGCCGGGAACTATACCTCGACGTGGCTCCTCGGGGCAAACCTGCCATAGCCGGCCCCGGCAGAGCTCCTGTTGCCGGCATGATGTCGTTTCGCTACCTTCCCCAGCATGGGTCAAAGGGTCATGATCTCACGTACGGAGGATGGCCATGGACTTGTCGAACAATGAAGTCTTGATCACCGGCGGGGGATCAGGGATCGGACTTGGGCTTGCAGGGAAGTTCCGTGATGCCGGGAGCCGCGTCATTGTGTGCGGCCGA
This sequence comes from Spirochaetia bacterium, assembly GCA_049515135.1. Lineage (GTDB taxonomy): Bacteria > Spirochaetota > Spirochaetia > SZUA-6 > Fen-1364 > Fen-1364. The sequence goes on along the minus strand of JBEKUJ010000014.1, from coordinate 147,180 downwards.
CGGAGGGAGGTTCTTGAAGACGCGAAGAAAAAGCACCCCGGTCTTGTCACATACCCGTGCGATCTGACGAGCGAGCCTGAGAGGGCCCGCTTTGCCCAGATGATTGTCCACGACCACCCCCAGCTGAACGTCCTTGTGAACAATGCCGGCATCCAGCAGCGCATGGGCCTTGACCAGAAGGATTTCTGGCCCAGGGCGAAACAGGAGACCTCCATCAACTGGGAAGCTCCGCTCCACTTGACGTACCTGCTCCTGGAGACCCTGAAAAAAGCGCAGAGGGCCTTCATCATCAACGTGACATCGGGCCTTGCCTTCGTTCCACTGGCCGCGGCGCCCATCTACTGCGCCACGAAGGCAGCTTTCCACTCTTTCACGCGCGCCCTGCGGCAGCTGCTGGTGGATACAAAAGTCCAAGTCATCGAGATCATCCCTCCTGGCGTGAACACGGACCTTGGCGGCCCCGGGCTGCATACCACCGGGACGCCCCTGGAGGAGTTCATTGGAGCAGTGGCGCAGCAACTGAAGGAAGGAAGCCTGGAGATATCGTACGGATTCAGCGAAAAAATGAGCCGCGCATCACGGGAAGAGCTGGAGGAGGCCTTTCGCAGGATGAACGGTTCCCGACCCTGACCTCGGACACGCTGATCCCTTCTGCCCTGCTATTCCAGTCAACCCATGGCAAGCTCCAGGTCAGCTATCAGGTCCTCCGCATCTTCGATCCCCACAGACAGCCGCAGCAGCGTCGATGTGATGCCCAGGCGCTCCCGCGTCAGGGGATCGATATCGGCATGAGTCTGCACAGCGGGAAAGGTGATCAGGGTTTCCACCCCGCCAAGGCTCTCCGCAAATGAAATGAGCCTTGTCCTGCCCAGCAGGGGCTCCACGAGCGATGGATCTTTCACCTCGAAGGAGACCATGGCCCCAAATCCCCTGCCCTGTCGGGAAGCCAGCTGGTGGCCAGGATGATCGGGAAGCCCAGGATAATACACCTTGCGCACTTTGGGGTGCCGGGTCAGCCATCCAGCAATCCTGGCCGCGTTCTCCTGCTGCCGCTCCAGCCGGATAGAAAGCGTTTTCATCCCGCGGATCGTGAGCCAGGAATCTTGCGGACCCAGAACGGCCCCGGCCGCGTTCTGGTGGAACGCCACTTTTTCTGCAAGCGCGGGGTCCTTCACCGCCAGAAGGCCGCTGATCGTGTCGTTGTGGCCTGCAAGGTACTTTGTGGCGCTGTACATCGTGACGTCTGCTCCCAAGTCCAGGGGCCGCAGGAGGCAGGGAGTGAGGAAAGTGTTGTCGACGATGGTGAGGAGCTGGCGCCGCCTGCTTATGGCCGCAAGACTGGCGATGTCGGTAACCTTGAGCAGGGGATTTGTGAGAGACTCGACAAAGAGCGCGCGGGTCTCCGGCCGAACAGTCTTTTCCACTGTTTCGAGGTCCGTCGTGTCGACATAGGTGAAAGCAAGACCGAAGCTGCTGAAGCACTGCTCGAACAGGCGATAGGTGCCTCCGTAGAGGTCCTCAGTGACGATGATATGATCCCCGGTCTTGAACAGGAGCAGCAGGCTGGCAATGGCAGCCATTCCCGAGGAATAAGCAAACCCCCGGGCCGCGCCCTCAAGGCGCGCAATGGCATCCTCCAGGACCTGTCGGGTGGGATTTTTTGATCGGCTGTAGTCGTAGCCGGTGCTCCTGCCCAACCCGGGATGACAGAAAGTGGCTGTCTGGTAGATCGGGACGGCCACCGATCCGGTGGCAGTGTCCCAGCCGACTCCGATCTGCGCCGCCTGCGTTGCAATGTTCATGAAAGCCCTCCTCCGTATTGGAAGAGGAATCCTGGCAGGAGTCGCTCTTCCTTATCTTCCGGAACGCTGAAAACCGTTCCGCGGGACTTGGCACCTTCCCATGCAGGAGGTTGCCGCGACTTCACAGGGCCCGTCCCTCAGTCGCTCTTGATAAGAAATTCTGCGAACGCGCAGAGACTACTCATACATTACAAGAATGTCAATAAGAATCTCAACGAGAACCTCGCGCTGGAGGTCGTCCACATGGATGAGTGTTGCAGACCGGGCGAATTGTGCTGGAGGCTAGGATTCCCTCAGAATGACGACGCCCTTGGCGGGAACCTGGACGCTTCCCTTCACCGGCTTGCCGGTGGCGAGCTCGGTAAGCTTGCCCTTTCCAAGGTCTGCCTGGACCGGCGCGTCGTTATGGTTCAGGAGGAAGAGGAAGGATTCCCCGTTTTTGCCGCGTCGTGTCGCCTCCACGCCGCGCGGAACATTTGCCACGGGCTCGATCCCCTTCTCGCGGGCCAGGGAACGTGCCAAGGCGGAGAGGAAGTCCTGCTGCGGGCTGCTGGCAACGTACCACGCCCATCCTTTTTCGAGCCTGTTGCGCGTGACCGAAGGGGTCCCGGCGTAGAAGTCCGATCCGTACGAAGCGATCAGCTCCGCCGATTCGCAATGCAGGACGTCGCAGAGAAGGCCGCAGGCATAGGAGCCGCGCAGGTCGCCAAAAGGCTTTTTCACCTCGAAGGAGTTGGCCGAGCCCGGCAGGAGAGCGTCGATCTCCTCCACCCAGATGCCCAGAAGCTTTCGAAGCTCCCCGGGGTATCCTCCCAGCGTGACAAGGTCCGTTTCGTTCACGATGCCGCTGAAGAAGGTGGTGACAAAAGTCCCGCCGGCGGAGACGAACGATTCCAGCTTCTTTGCCAGGCCGGTTTTCACCATGTAGAGGACAGGAGCGATGACGACGTCATACCGGGAGAAATCGTCCTCCATGCCCACCACGTCCACGGCGTAGTTCTGCTCCCACAGCGCCGCATGCCACGCGCTGACCTGCTGGACGTATTTCAGCGCTATGCTGGGCCCCGACGACATCTCGACCGCCCACCAGTTCTCCCAGTCGAAAAGGATGCCCATCCGGGCCTCCACCCGCGAATCCAGAAGCGCGGGCCCCAGGGAGGCAAGCTCCGCTCCGAGCGCGGCAACCTCGCGGAACACGCGCGTGTTCTCGTGGCCGGCGTGGTCAATCGCCGCGCTGTGGTACTTTTCTGAAGCACCCCGGGACCGGCGCAGCTGGAAGAACATGACGGTGTCTGCGCCCCGGGCAACCGCCTGCATGCTCATCAGGCGCATCACCCCCGGCCGCTTCAGCCCGTTGTAGTCCTGCCAATTCGTCTGGCTGGGGGTCTGCTCCATGAGCATGAAAGGCGCGCCAGCTTTCAGCCCGCGCATGAGATCGTGACGGAAAGCCACCTCGGATATAGGCGTGTCCAGCGCGGGGTAGTTGTCCCAGGAGACGATGTCCATCTCCCTGGCCCATCTGAAATAATCCAGCTCCTTGTATGCTCCCATGAGGTTCGTCGTGATTTTCACCCCGGGGGTGACCTCGCGCAGCACATCGCGTTCAGCGCAGTAACAGTCAAGCAGGCTCTGCGAGGCGAAACGATAATAGTCCAGGGTGATGCCCTGGAAAGCGGTATGCGTTGAATCCATGTGCTCGCTGAGGATATTCGGGACAACGATCTGATCCCAGTCCGTGAACGTGTGGCCCCAGAAGCCCGTCCACCACGCGTGATTCAGCGCGTCCAGGGTGCCGTAGCGCCGCTGGAGCCATTTTCTGAACGCCTTTTCGCAGTTCTCGCAGTAGCAGCGGCCGCCGTACTCATTGCTCACGTGCCACGCGACAAGCGCGGGATGGGAGGCATAGCGCTCGGCAAGCTTGCGCGCAAGCTGCGTGGAGAGGCGACGGAATACGAGGCTGCTGGGACATGCGTTGTGACGGTGGCCATACTTCCGTTTGCGTCCATCGAATGTCGTGCGCAGCACCTCGGGATATTTCGTTCCCATCCAGGGCGGCACCGCGCCGGTGGAGGTGGCGATGCAGGCGAAGATTCCGTTCTTTGTCAGGAGGTCGAGCACCCTGTCCAGCCACTCGAAATCCCACGCGTCTTCGCCGGGCTGCAGCTTTGCCCAGGAGAAGACAGGCACCGTTGCCACGTTGATCCCTGCCATCCGGAACAGGCGCATGTCTTCCTGCCACGTGTCCTCGGGGTATTGATCGGGGTTGTAGTCTCCTCCGTACCAGATGCGGGGCAGCTTTTCGCTGATCATGGGTGGGTTCTCCTATTTCACCGAGCCCAGCAGGCCCGCGACGAACTGTCGCTGCATTGCCAGGAAGAGCACGAGAATGGGAAGAATGGACACGCTCACCAGGACCATCAGCGCGCCGTACTCGATGGTATAGGCGCGCATCATGGAGGACAGTGCGATGGGGAGGGTCTTCTGCGTTTCCCCCAGGATGATCATGAGAGGCCAGAGGTAGCTGTTCCATTGCGCGATGAAGACGTAGATGGCAGCAGAAGCGAAGCTCGCTTTCATGGAAGGAAAAACAATGCCCAGAAAAATGCGGGTTTCGCTGGCCCCGTCCACTCGCGCCGCCTCCATGATCTCATTGGGAAACATGCGGAAGTTCTGCCGCATGAAAAAGATGATGAACACGGACATGACGGAGGGCAGAATGATGGCCGTATGCGTGTTGAGGAGCTTGAGAAAAGATATCAGCTTGAACTGTGGGATAACCAGGGCGATCTGCGGGAAGATCAGCGCCGCCAGAAGAATCGCGAAAATCGTCTCTCTACCTTTCGAGCGGTACTTCTCGAATCCGAACGCCGCGAACGAGTTCACCGTCACGCCAAGGATAACAGTCAGGACGGCAATCTTCGTCGAATTGAACAGAAACAGAAGCACATTGTAGTTCTTCGTGGCTTTCTGCAGATTGACCACGAACTCCCGGCCGGGAATGATGAGTCCTCGCACCACATCGTTCGGATTCAAAGTGGTCCCGATGAGCATCCAGAAGAAGGGGAACACGCAGACGACGGCGCCGGCAACGAGGAGTATCCACAGGAAAATCCGCGGTACGGACATGCGAACGACGGCAGCCATCAGTCCCTCCTCCCCAGAAGCCTGATCTGGATCCAGGCCAGGACGCCGGCAATGATCACGATGATGTAAGAGAGAGCGGACGCATACCCGAAGTCCGAGTTCAGCACAAATGCCTGGCGGTAGATGTACAGGGAGGCCGTCATCGTAGCGTTGGACGGACCGCCCTCCCAGGTAAGGATGTTCGGCTCGTCAAAGAGCTGCATGGTGCCGCTGGTGGAGGTCACGGCCGAGAAAAGGATGACCGGCACGAGCAGGGGCAGCGTGATGGCAAAGAACTTCCGCGCCGGGCTGGCGCCGTCCATGTCGGAGGCCTCGAAAATGTCGGTGTCGATGTTCTGCAGCCCGACCAGGAAAAAAACCATGTTGTAGCCCGTCCAGCGCCATGTCAAGGCGATGATGATAGTTGCCCTCGCCCAGAAAGGATCGTTCAGCCACCCGATCGGCCCCGTGATGACCTGCAGGTTCATGAGCAGGTTGTTGAGGAGGCCGTTGGTCTGGAGGAGCATACGAAAGAGCACGGAATAGGCCACGAGCGAGGTGACACAGGGAAGGAAATAGATCAGCCTGAAGGTGCCTCGAAGGCGCTTGATGCCCTGGTTGAGCACGACCGCCAGGACAAGGGCCAGGAATATCATGATGGGAATCTGGATGACCATGAAGGCAAAGTTGTGCCCAAGGGCCTGGAGAAAGATGCCGTCTTGAATCATGCGAACGAAATTGCCCAACCCGACGTAGGAGTTGTTCAGGCCTCTCCATTTCCTCGTCACCAGGTACAGCGAAGAAATTATCGGATACACCATGAAGACGGCGTAGAAGACCATTGCGGGCACGACATAGAGCCACCCCACCCGGTTCAAATATCGATAGAAGGCACCCTTCCCTCTCATGGCATGCTCCCTGATGTCAGACTACGACAAAAAAAACTTCCGCCCCAAAGGGCGGAAGTTAAAATTCCTGCGGCGTCACTGCCCGGCAGTCTGCTTGTATTCCTGCTCCACGTGGGCAATCACCTCATCCGGGGTCTTCAGGTCCCCCTTGAACATGAGCGGGAGCGCATTCACGAACGCGCTATTCATGGCCGCGTAGTTCGGTGTGTACCTGAGAGCAGGCACCTTCTCCATCCAGGCTGCAAAATCCTTGAAGACCGGCTGGCTCTTGTAGAAGTAGCTGTCAGGGGCCGTGTAGTTCGAGCCGGTCCGGCTGGGGAGGTAGGTCCCCATTGCCCCAGCTCCCTTGAGGATGATGTTATAGAACTGCAGTGCGTCAGGAGCGCTGCTGGCCCAGGCTGTCTTCAGGAAGTCCACGGCGAGGTCCTTGTTGGGGCTGGCGGAGAAGACGTACCAGCTGGAGCCTCCGTTGTTGCTGGCGTTCTGAGCGCCATTGACTCCCTCCAGAAGAGGCGTGGGGACGACCATCCAGTTGCCGGCATTCTCGGGTTTGGTCTTCAGCGTGCCGATGATCCACAGAGCCTGCAAGAAGCCTGCAGTGTCGCCGTTGTTGAACGCCGAAACCCAGTTGTTCCAGCCGTCCGCATGGTAGAGCAGGCCCTTGGAATCCATGTCCTTCAGGACCGCCAGGGACTTCGTCACCGCGGGGGTCTCGAGGTTGAGGGTGCCGTCCGCGTTGAAGAACTGGGCGCCTGCGGACTGGACCATTATGCGAAGGATGTCGAAGTTCGTATTGTCATAGGCCATGATGGGCTTACCGGTCTTGGCCTTGACTGTGACGCCAAGCTGGATGAGCTGGCTCCATGTCATGTTCTTCTTGTAGCTGTCGGGGTTGAGTCCGGCGGACTTCAGCATGTCCGCGCGCAGCCAGTACCCGGTGGAGCCGGTGTCAAACGGAATCCCGTAGACCTTTCCTTTATCGGACATGACGCCCACTTTGTACTGGGCGAACTTGGAGTAGTCCACGCCAGCTGCCTTCAGGTCCACGAAAGCTCCGGGATAGTTGGCGATGAACTGCTCGATCCTGAAGTCCTGGAAGAGAGCGATGTCGGGAAGACCTGCACCGCTCGCCTGCAGCCCGGCCATGATCTTGCCCTCGATATTCTGCGGGATGTCAACGATATCGATGGTGACGTCCGGATGTATCTTATTGTAGACCAATGCGGCCTGCTTCATTGAGAACCCGTTGAAGTTCGGGTCCCAGTACCAGATAGTGACCGTTTTTGCGTCCGCGATGACACCGGGAACGAAAACGGCGATGGCAAGCACCACCATCAAAGCGAATACGACACGCTTCATACCTTCTCCTCCTTCTTGGTAGGTTAAAAAGCAAGGTCTATTATAGGGGCGCTCACCGGGCTGTCAAGGAACTTTCGTCGCGCGCCCCAAGGCCCAGCAGTCTTTGCCAATCCCTGCCGAAATGATACGTTGGTACTGTTGAAGAGCAAGCTCCCTCTTCTTATCTGCGTCGTGTGCTCGATTGCCGCGTTGGTTGGCGCCAGACCTGGGTCCGTGGGGCCGGAGCAGGCTGCCTTTTCGTGGCGCTTCGCGACCGGCGGGCAGATCAGGAGCAGGCCCGCGGTGGCGCCTGACGGGACCATATACGCCATCGCAGAGGACTCCTGCCTCTACGCCCTTTCGCCCAGCGGACAGCTCGCGTGGAAGTGCGACCTGGGCTGGCTGCCGTGGGACTGCCTTGCCGTCGGCGCTGACGGGATGATCTACGCCGGCCTCAAGAACCGCGACCTTGTCGCTGTCAATCCCCGCGGCGGTGTGGTCTGGCGACTGCGCTGTGACGGCCTTTTTGTGGGTGATCCCCTGATTGCCCCGGACGGCACGGTCTACGTCGGGATTGCGCCTGGAACAGTCGTTTCCCTGTCGGAATCGGGGCGTCAGCAATGGAGGATCACCCTTCCCGGCTCCCTTCTTGGAGCCCCCGTCATGGACGGAGCGGGGACGATCTATCTCATCGCCTCGGACCGCAGGTTATACGCCCTCACCCAATGGGGTGAGTTCAAGTGGTCGCTGCCTCTTTCCGCCATGCCCGCCGCGCCTGCAATCGCGGAGGACGGCACGGTCCTCGTCGGAACCACGGATGGCCAGGTCATTGCAGTCAGCCCGGACGGAGACATGCTGTGGCACCGAAACGAAGATGCGCCCATCGTCGGAATCTCCGTCGGCACGGACCAGATAATAGCCGCCACGGCGGACGGGGTCCTCCTGGGACTGTCGCGCGGCGGCAAGGAGCTGTGGAAGGAAGACACGAGAGCCAGGCTTGATTCCTCCCCCCTTCTGCGTGGAACCAGCATGCTTGCCTTTGCCCAGGACGGGACACTCCTCATGCTGAACACGCCCGGAGGGACCGTGCAGCGATTCAGCGTGGGGACCCCCGGCGCAGCAGTTCTGGCCGGCGACGGTTCTGTCTACCTGGGCGGGCGCGATTGGGTGCTGTACGCTCTTCCCCGGCCGGCAGGCGCTGCAAGGATTACGGGCTCCTGGCCCCAGGCTGGCCACGACGAGCAGCACTCCGGAAGAACGCCTGCCGGACCGCGGGGCGGCCTTGAAGCCGCCCTGAACGCGAATCCTGACTATCTGTACCTCCAGAGCCTTGCCGGATCGGGCAGCCACGAGCAGGTCCTTTCTTTTCTTTCCGAAGTGCGATCACGCGTCTCGCAAGGGTCGCTGGGAAAGAGCACATTTTATGCGGTAAGGCTCCTGGAACAGCTTGCAGGCACAGGGACAATAAGCCCGGTGTATCAGAACCAGAAAGTGATCAACGACTTTCCCGACCTGCGCGCCGAGGCTGCTTCTCTTCTGGGCATGGCGGGGTCTGCGGGCTCGCGCTGGGCGTTGATTCGTGTCGTCGGCGCGGAAAACGACAGCTTTGCGCTGTCGGCTGAGATTCAGGCCTTGGGGGCTCTTGCAATCGACGGGGACGGCGCATCAGCCAGGGCCATCTCAACGGCGTTTTCCCGTTCAGGGACCTCCCCTCCCGACAACCGCCTGGCTGCCGCAACGGTTGGCGCGCTGGACAGCATTGCATCGTGCATGGGAGCCATGACCCCATCCGCAGCTGAGACGCTTCTTTCTATCTTCCACGGCGCGTACTTCGAGGACACGCGGACGGCCGCTCTCGCTGCGCTGCAGCGGGAGAGGAAGCCGGCTCAAGCGCAGTAAAGCCGCACCCTGGGGACCAAGAAAGTGCAGGGCTGCCTTTCGGGTTCCTTGCGTTCCTGCCCTTCCGTGAATACCCTTACGTATGGAAGGGAGAAAGCCATGAAAAAGGGGATCTTCACGCTCCTCGCGCTGCTCGCCGCAACGCTGGCATTCGGTCTCCAGGTCGACAAGGACGAGCTCAACAAGGGCCAGGGAACCAGCATCATCTTCATCAATTATGTGGGTCCGCACACCACCATCGACACCCTGGAGCAAATCCTGGGAATAGGCCAGTCCCTTGGACATGGACTTGCCGAGAAGCCTGCCGAGCTCTCCTACAACGCCAAGTATCGCCTGATCCATGCCGTGGGGGCCCCCGAGGGCCAGAAGCTGGACGCGGACATCTTCATCATAGAAGCCGGCGCGGAGGTGGACGACGTGCTCAACATCATGCGCATGGTGAGCGGGTACCTCCAGGCTGCATACTCCTATTCGCCCACGGACGCCATGGTGCTGGCCCGGTTCGTCGTATACTACAACGCGGTTTTCCGCGGGGACCTCAAGTACTTCGGGTCCGTCTACAAGACCATCGTCATGAAAAACATCTCAGCAGACAACGCGGGGATCGCGACAAAGTACTCGGACTGGCCGGGGAAGACCCGGATGCTGATTCCCCTGCAGGGCACGGAGAAAGGGAACCTCAACACCGTGGGCGCTGGACAGCTCGCCTCCCCCAAGGTCGTGCAGAACCTCCAGCAGCAGCCAGGGAAGGCCCTCCCGGAGAGGAAGGAGCTCACGGAGCTGCAGCAGCGGGGCCTGGAGCAGGGACAGCAGAAGCTGGAGCAGCAGCAGACGCAGCTGGAGCAACAGAAAAAGGAGCTGGCCGCGCAGCAGCAGCAACTGGAGAAGTCAAAGCAGGAAGCGGCGCAGGCCCAGGCGGCGGCCGCCTCTCCGGGGGCAACGGAGGAGCAGAAGAAGGCAGCGGAAAATGCCCAGGCTCAGGTCCAGCAGCAGGAGCAGACCGTCCAGACGCAGCAACAGAAGGTCCAGCAGCAGGAGCAGGCGGTCACGCAGCAGCAGCAACAGCAGCGGCAACAGCAGCAGTCGGTTCAACAGCAGCGGACCGAGATCGCCGCGGATCAGCAGACTCTCCTCCAGCAGAAGCAGGCGGCCCAACCCCAGCAGCCGGCGCCCACCCCGCCGGCCGCGTCGGTCCAGGCGCCGGGTCAGGTGCTCTTCATCTATGACCTGGGAGAATCCCCCGACCACCTGGGCAAGCTGGTCCTGATTGACAGGGTTTCCGGCAAGCTGCTCTCCCAGTCGGACCTGAACTCGGTGCGCGGAAGAACCTACGTCACCGTGGGGAACGTGATTGTTGTTGCCGCGGGCCGCACAGGCAGCAACGCAGCCGTCAGGCTGGTGTCGGTGGACCCGACCAGCCTGGCCGTGCAGCAGCAGGGAAAGGACAACATTGTCCCTGCAAGCTATCTCGCGGTTTCCGAGACCTCGGTCTATGCTGTCGTGGATTCCGGCCACGGGGCCTTCCTGGGCAGATTCGACCAGTCGCTGATGCTTCAGGCGCAGTCGGAGCGGACGGTGGACCCCTTCACGTACATCACGGTGTCGGGCACGGAGGTCTTTGTCCAGGATGACCAGGGCAATATCCTGATCCTGAACAAGGACGATCTCAAGGAGAAGAAGCGGGCGGCAGGACAGCCGCCAACGTGACAGGGGCTCATCCGCGAGCCAGTTTCTGAAGGTCCACGCTCTCGTCGGCAAGCCGCGCCGGCGGGAGCGGCGTGTTCCTTTCCATCATGACTTTGACTGCCGTCAGCTCGTTGGACAGCCCCATTGTGGCGGCCGCCAGCAGCTTCCCGCCGCTGTAGTATCCGGCCAGGAACTTCCCTTTCTCCGCGTCGCCGCGAACGGCAACTTCGTCCCATCGGCGGGCAAATCCCACGTACTTCAGACTGGCTCCGGTCTGGCGAGTCCAGAAGAAAGGCACCTCGATGTAGGGGGCATCGGAGCCAAGCATCGAGCGAGCCGCATGCTGGCCCTGCCGCTCCGCCACGACCCAGTGTTCGATGCGGACGCCGGTGCCGGACCTTGTGTCCGGCACCACCGCAATGTCGCCTGCTGCAAAGAGGTCAGCATGCCTGGTCCGAAGCTGCGGGTTGACGGGAACTGCGCCATTCTCCACGATTCCCGTTCCCTGGAGGTACTCAACCACGGGCTGAGCTCCGATGCCGCAGACTATGAAGTCGGCTTCGAGCCGCCTGCCGTCGGACAGCGTGATTGTCTTGGATCCCTGGCGGCCGGAAATTTGCACAACGGAAACACCGGAAGCGAAGGTCACCCCGTCTTTTTCGTGTCTCGTCCTGAGGACCGAGGCAACCCTGTCCCCGAGCAGCCCGGCCAGGGGCAAGCTTTCCGGGGAAACCACCGTCACCTCCAGGCCGCGCTTTCGCAATGAGCTTGCAAGCTCCATGCCGATGAACCCCGCACCGATGAGGACCGCCTTCCTGGCAGCCCCCGCGGCCTCCGAGATCAGGCGGGCATCAGCGAAGCTTCGAAGCTGGAAACACCCTTCGCCATCGCCCCCGGGGACGGGCAGCTTCCGCGGCGCGCCGCCCGTGGCCAGGAGCGCCTTGTCGTAGGAGAGGGTCTGCCCCGTGGAGAGGACGACCGACTTTTTCCCGGCATCAATGGACGCGACCCGCGTCTCAGAAAGAACCTCTATCCTTTGGTTGGCGTAGAACTTTGCGCTTCGCAGCGGCATCCATTCCGGCTTGGCATCTCCCGACATGAACTCCTTGGAGAGGTTCGGCCTGTCATACGGCAGGTCAGCTTCCGCCGTGGCCATGACGATGCGGCCTGCGAACCCTTCCCGCCGCAGCGTCTCCGCTGCAGCGTTGCCCGCGGCACCTCCTCCGACGATAAGAAAAGTACGCGGGTCTGTTCCCTCGGGTTTCGGAAACCTGGGCTTTTCTACCGGCCCCACAAGGACTTCCCCGTCCGAGACGCGCACGGGGTACACGGGAAGATCGTTCAGCGCAGGCGGAGAAAGCACTTTTCCCGTGCGGAGGTCAAACCGCGCGTCGTGGCACTTGCAGGTAACGACATGTCCGAGCAACAGCCCTTCGTTGATCGGGCATTCGTAGTGGCTGCACTTGTTCCCCACCGCGTGAACGGAGCCCTCAAGGAGGACAACGCATACCTCGTCGTCTCCCGCCTTCACGAGGACCGGAGACCCTTCCCTAAGGTCCTCCAGCCGACAAACATTCCGCCAACCTTCATCGCCCATCTGAGGCCTCCGTGATTCAAAAATAGGCACAGGACGGGGGACCGGCAACAACCCTGTTCGGCGGGAGGGTCGCGGACAGCGCTACTTCTTCAGCGTGGCGTGCAGGATCATCTTGGGGCCGGCGAGGGCCTTGGAAACCGGGCAGCCGGCCTTGGTCTCCTCCGCGAACTTCTGGAACGTCGCGTCGTCGATCCCGTCGATGGCAGCCTCAACAGCAATCTCGATCAGGGTGATGGCAAAGCCATCTCCCTGTTTCTCGATGTGGACCGAGTCTTCGGTGCGAACGGAGCCCACTTTGTAGCCCTTGCCTGACAGGGCGCCGGAAAGCGCCATGGAGTAGCAGGCGGCGTGCGCCGCAGCCAGCAGCTCTTCGGGATTGGTTCCCTTGCCCGACTCGAACCGTGAAGAGAAGCTGTAGGAAACGCCTTTCAGGGCGCCGGACTCGGTGCCGAGGGTTCCGCTCCCCTTCTGCAGATCTCCGCGCCATTCACCATGACCCTTGCGAACCGGCATATTTTCACTCCCTTCTCCCCTCCAAAGATAGCTCTTTGGAAGGCGTCAGGAAACACAAGCGTGCCGCGGAAGGGTAGCTCAGAGCCGGAGATCCGGGTTCAGCGCGTCCTTCAGCTTCGCCATGAACTCCTCCTCCCCCAGTTCGTGCTTGTTGATGAACTGCACGGTCCCGATCTGGAGCTTCATCCCTTCCGAGAGCTCGACGGGCTGGAGATTGACCACCATGATGTTCTTGTTTTCGCTGGACGCGAGGTTGATCTCGTTCCTCACGTTGCGCGACTCCATGGCCTGTGGGCTCATGAACACCACGAAGAGCTGGCATCCGGTCAGGGCCCTGCCGACCTCCTCCGGCCATTCGTTGCCCGGCTCGATTCCCTCGTCATACCAGACGCGATAGCGGGAATCAGCAAGCTTCTTGATGACGCCGAACACCTCCCGCATGTTCTTGTGGGAGTAGCTGGCAAACAGATAGGGCTTCGAGCCGCTGTACGCCTCGATGGGAGGCTTGATTGGCGGCGCCAGGCGGGCTGTAAGGCGGCGAAGGGAGAAGCTGCGTCTGGAAACCGCGCCTGCGGGAGCCTTCGGCACCCGCGGGGCCGCAGCAGCTCTGGGCGCCTTCTTCCTCTTGCGCGCGACAGTGGCCGCGCGGCGTGCCACGCGGGTCCGGGCCGGAGCCTTGCGCCGGGTCGGCGCTTTCCTGCGGGTCGCGGCCTTGCGTCGAGCGGGAGCCTTCCTGCGCCTGGCTGCGGGCCGGCGTTTTGCTGCGGGCCGGCGTCTGGCTGCCGGTCGGCGTCTGGCGGCCGGTCGGCGCCGCGCGGCCTTCCTCTTCTTTCTGGCAGGCGCCTTGCGCGCCGTGCTCTTCCGTCTCTTCAGGCGCGTGACGGTCCGCGCCTTCCGGCGCCGCGCCGGCTTCCTGGCTTTCCTTCGAGCCGGTTTTTTCGCTGCGCGCCGGGCGGGCCGACGGCCCTTCTTTCTGGCGGCGCGCCGGGCAGGCTTGCGGCCGCGCCGCGTCTTGCTGCGCCTGGCGGTCTTCTTTGTGCCCCGGCGGGCGGGCCGCTTTGCCGGCCGGGCGCGTTTTCGCCTGGCAGGCTTGCGACGAGGCGCGACTTTGCGCTTCGCCACCCGCCTCGAAGTCTTGCGAGCCTTGCGTTTTTTCCTCGTGGTCGCCATATCCCTACCCTACCTCCGTCCTGCGTTTTATGTGGTAGATGGGGTAGCTCCCGAAGCTCTTCGGCAGCACGATGACCCCGACATATCGACAATCAAGCCGGTTCCTTGGATCCGTGAGAAGGAGCGCCGCAAAGGATTCACTGGCATAGACGTTCCCCGGGCTCGTGATGGGCTCAATCCGCGCGGCCTGGTTCACGTGAAAGCCGAACACGTTCAGCCGGCCCAGAAGCGGCTCCCGCACACAGTACACAGGTCCCGCGTGGAGCCCGATACGGACGTTCAAGGAGCCCGGCAGGTTGAGCTGGGACCAGTCGGTTGTGCGGACCATGTCCCGGAGCGCAATGGCACATTCGGCGGCCTGCAGGGCATCGTCGAATGCCAGGCAGATCGCGTCCCCCCAGGTGTTCCTGTACAGGGGCTCGGCGGCGGACGCCTGGAGGGTCCGCGAAACGCCGCTGAGGAATCCCCTGACGTAGGCCGGGACCTGCTCCTCAGGCAGCTTGCTGTAGCCCACCATGTCGGCAAAGAGGATTGCAACCGTCTGCCGGCTTTTTCTGGGGTCCTGCTTGCGGGTTGCGGATCGCGCGGCTGACCGGGCCGCCGGGCGACGAGCGGCCCCCTTCCCTTCGCCCGCGCTCCCTTTTCGGGATTCCACCCGGGCCGTGGCCGGGTTAATGACGATGGAGGGAAAGCCGGTTTGCTCCCACAGCCTGACGCATTCCGACGTCCCGCCGGGCCTGCCGTTGCGCTCCCCGTCCCATACGGCCACCAGGAGAGGCTCGGTCTCGAGGAACTGGCTGCGGAGAATGGCCTTGCCCATGATGAGCTGATTGGCGTAGGAGAACAGAACCTCGTTTCCGTTCTGATATCCCCCGCGGGTGGCCTGCTCCACCATCGAGCTTTTTTCAAGGACAGCGCGCGCGCGCCGCTTCCACTCCGGGCCCGCGAAGCTTACACTGGTCCGGAAGAAATCCTCCTTGTCAAAAGGAAGGATCACATTGCTTTCTCCCCCGCGAGCCAGGAGGCACTCATGAAAAAGGACGTCCGCGCCGCAGGCCGCGGAAGCGTAGCCGATTCGGGCGTCCAGCTTTTTCAGCAGCGATGCAATGCGCTGTTTGACGGGCCGGGCGGCAGATTGCGGGAAATGAGGATGGGGCAGGTCTGGAGCGTCGATCATATGACCGGTAAACGCGATGACGGGCGGGATGCGAAGGGTCTCCAGCACTACCGTGTCCACCTTCGTGTAGCGCGCAAGGAGCGACAGCTGCCGCCGCGTGCTTGCAAGGTTGGAATAGTTGCGGACGCTCCGTGCGCGAGCCAGCCGGCAGAACTTGGCCGCTCGTTCCTGCCGCCCCAGGAGAATGAAGGCCTCAGCCACGGTTGCCATGGTCCAGTAATCGCGCTGTGAGGGATCCTTCAGGCGATCTGCGCAGATACGCAGCACCTGGCGGGCGGTTTTCGCCGAGAGCTCCTTGTCTCCTATGATCAGGCTCAGGCTGGCGGCGTTGATTCCCGAATAGTACCCTCGGCTCCTGCGGAAAGCCCCCATGTACAGCTCGCGGGACTTCGCCAGGTACGGATGCCCGGGCTCTCCGTTGCCCTCGATGGCCCACATCTCTTTGTAGACGCTCCCCAGGATTCCGAGGGTCTCCTCGTCGAAATGGCCGTCCTTCATCAGCCTGGTGAGCAGGTCCTTGGCTGTGAGAAGAAAGCCGCACTTGATCAGGGACAGGCAGTAGCGCTGCGTTATCAGAAGGTGTCCTGGGAAGACCAGCAGCCCTTCTCTCAGGACATCGTGCGCGAACATCTGCTGCCCGGCGGTGGTCGCCCTTTCTCCCAGTCGAAGAAAGAAGTACGGGTCTTTTGCCCAGAGCGCCTTATCCCGCGAATCCCACAGGTCATGGATGACCTGGCCGAGTCGGCTCCTGTTGCGCTTCAGGAAGCTGTCGAAGCGATCCCTGTTCTGTTCTTTCATGCCGGGGCCTGGCGTCGGACTGTCACGACACTATAACGCGTTTTCCGGGAAAAAGCTCACCGAGTTTTTCCCCTTGACTTTTGCTCCATACATCAGGTCGTCCACCTGCTTGAGAAGCTCATCCACTCCCAGCTGGGTGTCGATGCACGTCAGCACGCCGATGGACACGGTGACAGGCCAGCCCCGCCTGCCCATCTCGACAAGAAGGCTGTTCCTCATTTTGGTGATCGCCGCCTGCGCAGCATTCTGGTCCGCCTCCGGAAGGAGGAGGCCGAACTCATCCCCGCCCAGCCGGGCAACGACGTCGGTGCTGCGGGCATGGCTCCGAATCACGGAAACGACGGTCTGCAGGAGAAGATCTCCCGTGGCATGGCCAAAGGAATCGTTGACCGCCTTGAAGTTGTCCAGGTCGATGTAAGCCAGCGTGAAAGGCCGCTTGTACCTGCGCGATCTGTCGATTTCACTCCTCATTATTTCCAGGAACGACCTGGTATTGGCCGCGCCGGTAAGATGGTCGATTCGGGCAAGGGACTTCTCGTGTTCTATCGCCATTCGAAGAGCGGCGAAAAGGAAAGCGGAGGTGCTCAGGAGGCCCGCACGGGTCAAGCCGTGCCAGACAGTGAAAAAGGGGGTCGGGAAACGCTGCCCGGCCAGCAGGTCGGCGGAGACCCAGACGCCGGCGCTGAGCAGGGCTCCTGCCAGGCCCAGCCATTTCCCGCACGTCCATGCCAGCAGGGAGACCGGGACAAGGTACAGAAAGGACAGGGATAAGTTGTAGCCGGTGGCATAGTCGGCGGCGCCGATTGCGAGAATGAGGGAGAAGCCCACGCTGAGTGACGTGGATGTGTGCCATTGGGTGAGATCCTTTGGCGGCTTCATTCTATTGGTATAATTGTCGGCAGAAAAGCAAAACCATCCAACTCTGCTGAATATCTGCTGTATAATTGAAGAATGCGGGCGCGCATGGCACTGAGGACAGTCCTGCTGCTTCTCCCCATCGTGCTTTCCTCCTGCCAGCTCCTGGGGGGGAGCACCCAGGTGAGGTTCCTGAACTCTGCATCATTCACGCTTGTGAGCATCCAGTTCGGCTCGTTGACCCTCGGCAGCCCGCTTGCCCCCGGACCTGCCACGGGCTACTCCCCCGTTCCTCCCGGTCAGGCCGTCCTGACCGCCGAGAGCCAGACTGGCTCATGGTCCAACGGGGTCCTGCTTTCAATCGTAGCCGGTCACAGCTATACCATCGGGTTTTCCGGCGCGTCGTTCTCTGCAATGACTGTCACGCTGACGGCCGACAACTGAGGGTGCCGCCAACTTTCTTGTTGCGCGAAGGTGCGATTCGTCGTACTCTGGAAACGTTGCAGGAGAGTCCCCCCCTCCGCACACCCTCCGGGTGAGCTAGGGGGGCGCCGAAGGGGCAAGTTCCGGATCAGCGGGACGAATCTCTCAGGTACAAGGGACTGCAACACGACGAATCCTGGAGAGCTCCGTGGGCCGCGCCGCGGACACCGAAGGGGAGAAAATCTCTCAGGTCAAAAGACAGGAGGAAGGCTGAGCCCTGGCACAGGGTAGCTGTGCGGAGGCGCGCCTTCCTCTTTTTTATGGCGCGTCGGGAAAGGAGAACCCAGTGGCGGTACTGTCGAAAAGGATCGGGCTGCTGGACACGGAGAACGCATTCAAGATCGGGCCCAAGATCAAAGCGATCGAAGACCAGGGAAAGAAGGTCATCAAGTGCAACCTGGGGGAGCCTGATTTCCCGGTGCCTGGTTTCATCAAGGATGAGGTCAAGAGACAGA
This sequence comes from Spirochaetia bacterium, assembly GCA_049515135.1. Taxonomy (GTDB): domain Bacteria; phylum Spirochaetota; class Spirochaetia; order SZUA-6; family Fen-1364; genus Fen-1364. The sequence goes on along the minus strand of JBEKUJ010000014.1, from coordinate 129,376 downwards.
TCGACCTGGACAACACTCATTACTGCGATCCCCAGGGCATCCTTTCCCTCCGGGAGGCGGTGGCAAGGCACTTCCGCGAGACCCGGGGCATCGAGACTGACCCGCGGAGGGTCGTTGTCTTCCCGGGCGGCAAGCCGCCTATCGGCCTCAGTCAGGAAGCATACTGCGATCCCGGCGATGAGGTGATCTATCCCAGCCCCGGATACCCCATCTACGAATCCTTCACGCGGTACGTGGGCGCCAGGCCGGTGCCCGTCCACCTGAAGGAGGAGTCCGGCTTCACCCTCTCCGGCGCCGACATTGCCGCCAAAATCACCCCGCGGACCAGGATGATCTTCCTCAATTTCCCTTCCAATCCAACAGGCGGTGTGGCATCGCGGGAGCAGCTTGAAGACATCGCGGAAGTCATCCAGAGGAAATGCCGGCCTTCTGTCCGCGTCTACTCGGACGAGGTCTACGAGCACATCCTCTTCGACGGGCTCCGCCACCAGAGCATCATATCCTTCCCGGGCATGGAAAAGATCACCGTCTTGGTCGGCGGCGCATCGAAGAGCTTTTCCTGGACGGGCGGCCGCATCGGGTGGGCTCTTTTCCCGACAATCGAAGAGGCAGAGGTTTTCAAGAACCTCAACATCAACTATTTCTCCTGCGTGTCCGCCTACAACCAGGAGGGGGCACGGTTGGGCCTTGAATCACCGCTTTCCCGCGAGGCCATTCATGACATGGTGGCCGCGTTCCAGGAGCGCCGGGACCTGATTGTTCCCGGGCTCTCATCCATTCCCGGCATCCGCTGCCAGAAGCCGGGGGGCGCGTTCTACGTGTTTCCCAACGTAAGCGGCGTGTGCCAGCATCTCGGCATCTTCGACGCCTACAAGGCCCTGCCGGCAGATGTGCGCAAGCTGACCACCCCGTCCACCCTGCTGCAGATGTTCCTGCTCTTCGAGTACCAGGTAGCCACCATGGACAGGAAATCCTTCGGGAGGATCGGGACTGAGAACATGCACTACCTTCGCATCTCCATCGCCACCGACCTGGAATCGCTGAAGCAGGCAGTGGCGCGCATCGCTGAGGCGGCCGTGGACGTGAAGGGATTCGCGCGGTTCGTGGAAAAAGGCCAGAACCTGGCCTAGTCATGGAAGGCGCGGGTCACAAGGAGGATGCCATGGGAATCGCTTTCGCGCCCCGCCGGGGGATCTTCATCGACATTCTGGAGGACATGACGGACCTCGACAGATCCCCGCTCTCCTCGGAGGACCTTGCGGTTTTCGAGAGGCTGGATCTGATCTACCGGTCGCTGTGCGCAATGCTTTACAACTACGTTCCCATGTCGGGTCACCCCGGCGGCTCCATATCCTCCGGCCGGTTCGCTGCATCCCTCGTGTTCGACGCCATGGATTACGACGCGTCGGACCCTGACAGGGAGGATGCGGACATCATGTCCTATGCGGCCGGGCACAAGGCACTGGGACTCTACTCCCTGTGGGCGCTGCGCAACGAGGTGACGCGCCTGGGCGCGCCGGAGCTCCTTCCCTCGAAAGAGAACCGACAGCTTCGACTCGAAGACCTCCTTGGCTTCCGCAAGAACCCTCAGGGAATGACGCCGCTCCTGAAGAAGCTTCGAGCAAAAGCGCTTGACGGCCATCCCACCCCGGCAACCCCCTACGTGCGGATCGCAACGGGCGCATCCGGCGTAGGGCTCGCGGCCTCTGTCGGGCTTGCCTTCGGGGCGCTTGACCGCTACGGCCGCAACGCCCCCCGCGTGCACGTTGTGGAGGGAGAAGGCGGCATGACACCGGGAAGAGTGTCGGAGGCAATGGCCGCTGCAGGCACTTCCTCGCTTTCCAACCTGTTCCTGCACGTGGACTGGAACCAGGCATCAATAGATTCCAACAGGGTCTGCCGGGACGGGGAGAAGCCGGGTGAGTACGTCCAATGGAACCCCATGGAGCTGGCCTGGCTCCACGACTGGAACGTCATCCATGTCCCTGACGGAATGGACTTCCAGCAGATCGTTGCCGCGCAGCGCCGGGCAAAAGCCATGGACAACGGCCAGCCGACGGCAATCGTCTACCGCACGGTGAAGGGCTGGCGCTACGGGATAGAAGGCAAGGCCTCCCACGGAGCCGGGCACAAGCTTTGCGCCGACGGTTACTTCGACGCGCTCCAGCCGCTAATGGAAGGGAACCCCGTGAGGCTGCCCCGGTGCACGGCGGAAAACCAGAGGTGCGCAGGCGGAAAGAACCCTGGAGTCATGGACCACTGCTTCTGGGAAGCCTTGTCTCTGATTCGATCGGAGATAGAAAAGACCGGCCCCCTGGTGCAGAAGCTTTCCGGCCGGCTCCGTGCGGCACGGGATCGTCTGGAGGCAAAGAAGCGGACCCCCAGGAACAATGCCCCTGACGTCAAAGTCATCCAGACGGTTGCTTCGACCCAAGGCAGGACCGTGCCCGAAGCGCTCAGGCTGAAACCCGGAAGCGTGACAACGCTTCGCGCCGAGCTTGGCAGGGCGCTCGGTTATTACAACAAGGCAAGCGGTGGCGCGCTCCTGGCTGCATCCGCCGACTTGATGGGCTCCACCAGCAGCAACCTCGTGGGCGCGGGGTTCCCTGAAGGGTTTTTCAATGGGTTCGCAAACCCGGCTGCGCGGCTCCTCTCCCTGGGCGGGATCTGCGAGGATGCAATGGTTGCCGCGCTCAGCGGGATCTCCGGCTTCGGGCACAGCATCGGAGTGGGCTCTTCGTACGGTGCTTTCCTGGCCCCGCTGGGGCACGTGGCTGCGCGCCTGCACGCAATCGGCAGCCAGGCCAGACATGCGGTCACCGGGGAGCCATACCGGCCCGTCATCATTGTCTGCGCTCATGCGGGGCTGAAAACCGGAGAGGACGGGCCCACCCACGCCGACCCGCAACCGCTGCAGCTCCTGCAGGGCAACTTTCCGCGCGGAACCATGATCACACTCACGCCATGGGACCCGCAGGAGATCTGGTACCTTCTGGCCGCGGCCCTGGGCAAGCGCCCCGCAGTCATTGCGCCGTTCGTGACCAGGCCGAATGAGACGGTGATTGACCGTGAAGCGCTGGGGCTGGCGCCTGCAGGCAGCGCGGCAACCGGCCTTTACAAGCTGATATCCGCCCGAAAAAAGCCCGATGCCACAGTTGTCCTGCAGGGAAGCGAAGTTGCGTATGCTTTTGTGCAGGAAGCCCTTCCCCTGGCACGGAAGGAAGGGCTGGACCTCGAAGTCTATTACGTGGCAAGCGCAGAGCTTTTCGATCTGCTGTCGCCTGCGCAGAGAGAAAGGATCTATCCGCAGAAGACCGCCCTGGCCGCCATGGGAATCACGGGGTTCACGCTGCCCACCATGTACAGGTGGATAGCCGGCGAACGGGGCCGGGCGGCCACGATGCATCCTTTCCAGAAAGGTCATTACCTGGGGAGCGGGCAAGCGGACATGGTCATGCGGGAGGCGGGGCTGGACGGCAAAAGCCAGCTCAGGGCCATCCGGAAGTTCATCAAGGCGCGCCGCTGAGGGTGCGCCGGACAGCGTCCTTCCATCCGGAGATCCTCCGGGACCGGACGGCAGGATCCATGGCGCTTCGAAACTCGGTGGTGCCGGCTCTCAGCGCGGCCAGCTCGTCAAGGTTTTTCCACACGCCAAGGGTCAGGCCCGCCATCATGGCTGCGCCCAGGGCGGAGGAGTCGGCGTGCGCGGAACGTTTCACAGGAACGTCCAGGATGTCAGCCTGGAACTGCATCAGGAACCGGTTCTTGGAGGCGCCTCCGTCCACCCGCAGCTCCCGCAGCGCCACCCCTGCTTCCGTCTGCATGGCGGCAACGAGATCGTTGACCTGGTACGCAATGGCTTCAAGCCCGGCGCGCACGACATGGGCGCGTGTGGTGTTCCGGGCCATGCCTGTAATCGCCGCCCGGGCTTGATTGTCCCAGAATGGAGCCCCGAGGCCGGAAAAAGCGGGAACGAGGTAGACGCCGTTTGTGTCGGGGACGGATGTGGCAAGCCCCTCGGACTCCTCCGCGCTGGCAATGAGGCCCAGTCCGTCGCGCAGCCATGCGATTGTGTCTCCGGTGGAATGGATGTTGCCTTCCAGGACGTAGTCCACGCGTCCGTCGACTGCCCAGCCCACGGAGGTTGCCACCGATCTTCCCGCCCGCAGCGGCTTTGCCCCGATGTTCATCATGATCGACGTGCCGGTCCCATACGTTGCCTTGGCCTGCCCTTTCTCGTAACAGCATTGACCGAAGAGAGACGCGTGCGAGTCACCCATGACGCCTGATATGGGAATATCGCCGAAAATGCCCTCAACGGTCGTGGTCCCGAAGACGGCGTTGGGGAGCGCGATGCGGGGAGCCATGGACCGGGGGATACCGAAGATCCTCAGGAGAGCATCGTCCCAGTCCAGCGTTTCCAGGTTCATGAGCATGGTGCGGGAAGCGTTGGTGGGATCGGTGGAGTGAACACGGCCCCCGGTCAGCTTCCACATCAGCCAGGAATCCACGGTCCCGAAAGCCAGCATGCCTTCCTGCGCGTTGTGCATGGCGCCGGGGACGTTGTCAAGGATCCAGCGGATCTTGCTGGCTGAGAAATAGGGGTCCAGTGGCAGACCGCTCCTTGCCTTGACCTCCTCTTCATGGCCGTCCCGCTTCAGACGGTTGCACAGGTCGGTCCCCCTCTGGCACTGCCACACCACGGCGTTGTGCAGCGGCTTTCCCGTTGAGCGATCCCAGACCACAGCGGTCTCGCGCTGATTGGTGATGGCAAGGCCGCGCACTCTCTCCGTGTCGGCCCCCAGGGTCTGTGCAACCTCCCTCACTGCGGCGACGGTGTTCGCATACAGCTCCTCTGGGTCGTGCTCCACCCAGCCGGCCTGGGGGTAAAACTGCCTGTGCTCGACGCTGCTGTGAGCCGCCACGGAGGCAGCGGAGTCCAGGACAAAAGCCTTGGTTGCCGACGTGCTTTGATCCACTGAAATTATGAGAGGCCGCCGGTCCGGATCCCGCATGACGCGCCTCCCGAATCAGCGGTGGTAATAGCAGTCCCACTTCAGATACCTGGTGACTGCCTCGTTGACGGCCCGGGCATGGTGGCCGCGCACCATGGCGGTGTGGTGCTCATAACCGCTGGTGCACAGGTGGTCCATGAGCGCCTGGAGGCGCGGCACCCTGCAGACCGCGATACCGCCGGCCATGGGGAATGGATCATCCGTGAAATCGCCCTCGCCGGTGTACGCGCGGACTTTTCCGTGAAGGTCGTCCGTTGACATGCGGAAGAACGTCATAGGACCCGAACGCACCTTGCCCTTGATGGCGCCGAAGCTTCGCTCCCGTCCGAGGGTCTGGCCCAGGACGTCCAGCTCTGAGATCTCGATCTCCCCGCCCACGAACCCCTTGGGAAAGTTGCCACAGTGCGTGCACACGCACATGTCGCGGTCTTCCCCGTAGTTGTTGTTCCAGTCCAGCAGGGCGGAAGGAGTACCGGCCGCAAGGGCAAGGGCATACATCGAGATCGCCCCCGCAATGTCCACCTCGCATGCGCCCGGTGTGAGCTCCTCCCCCATCATGCTCATGACGGTGCAGGTTGCGCATCCGTAGTTGAGCTGGATGGAGCTCCAGCACTGCACGGAGAACGCATCAAGATTGTTTGCGAGCACCCAATCCCGGATGACAAGGGAAAGCTTCGCATTCTTCACGACGCTTGGAACGGGTATGTGCGATGGGATCTTTCCATACGCCCGGATCTCTTCAACCTTGGCCGCTACCTCCTTTGCGTCGTCGGAAACCCGCTCCGCCGCAAAGATGATCTCCGAGAGGTCAACCGGGACAACGGTGATCCCCGAGGCCTGGAGGAGCCGTTCGCTCACCCGCATGGTCTGAAAGGGTGCAGGACGCGCCCCAATGGCCCCGACGCGCGCCTTCCTCAAGCCGTTGGTCACCCTGCAAACCCGGGCAAAGTAGTCCAGATCCGACTCGAAGGATTCCCCTTCAATGGGGCTCGTATGAAGGCTGGTGTTGGTGAAGGGAATGCCGTAGTTGTACAGGTTGTTGCACACCGAGAGCTTTCCGCAGAAAGCGTCCCTGCGGTGCTTCAGGTCGACTTTGTCCACCTCGTCATCGCACGCGTGGACAATCACCGGGACCTCCAGACGGCTTTCCTTCAGGGCAGTGACGATGCCGATCTCATCCCCGAAGTTCGGAAGGGTCACGATGATCCCATCGATTCTCGACTCGTTCTCGCGGAACAGCCGGGCGCACTTCTGCGCATCGTCGACGGTTTCAACGACTCCGGTCGGGGTGGCATCCACAGGCAGGACCACAGCGTCAAACCCCATGGCCGTGAGCCTGGCAAGGATCTGGGCCCTTCCCGCGCGGGCCAGCTCAGGGTTGAAGAATGCGCGCGTCCCGACCAGGACGCCAAAGGTCAGCTTCTCATGCATAGGCTGCAGCTCCTTGGTCTGCAATGATCACCCTCACTCCGCGCCGCTCAAATCTTTCGCGCGCCTCAGGTGTGATGCCGGAATCGATGATCAGCCAGTCCACCTGCTCGATGCCCCCCAGGGACGCAAAGCTGTGGATGCCGATCTTGGTGGAGTCGGCGACGAGAAACACCTCTCCCGCCGACTGGATCATGGCTTTTTTCACCGGTATGTCGCTCAGCCCGGGGTACGTCAGATCGTCGTTCTCTGAGATCCCTCCCGTTGCCAGGAAGAGTTTGTGGACATGGATCTGGGAGAAAAACGACGCCGCTTTTTCCCCGGTCAGCGACAACGTGGGGGGCTTGAACTCGCCGCCCGTCACCAGGACCTCGAAGGTCGGGTTTGCGCCCACGATGAGGGCGATATTGAGGGCGTTGGTTATGATGCGCAGGTTCTGCCTTCCAAGGAGATTCCTTGCAACCTCCGTTGCCGTTGAGCCTGAGTCCAGGATAATGGACTCCCCCCGTGGCTCCTGATGACGAAATCATCCGCCTCAAGACGCTCCAGGTCCTGGCGTATCGTTGGCTCGGAGACTTCGAAGATCTTGCTCAGGAACTTGACCCTGGCGCTCCCCTCTTCCTGTATCAGCTCCAGAATCCTCCGTCTTCTTTGTTCGGCGAGCATAGTCGATCCTACCATAGAGGATTTAAGCTGTCAAAATGAATCGGAAAAAATAGTAAAATTTTTCGTTTGTATTTATTTTCGATTGTTTTCGATTTTCTTCTTGACACCACCACCATGAGCTGGTACGTTCGTAGAAACAGGAGCTAAACGAAATGGTCGGTGCCGCCGGTTCGCGCAGGTATGTGCGGATTGCTGTCCCAATCGGGATCGTCGTTGTTCTGGTGGTCCTGTGGTTTGCAGGTTTGCTGGCAACGGTAAAACCCATCGGCTCGGCGCAGTCCCTGGCTGCCGTGATGGAAGGCGGCACAACCTTTGACAAAGTGAAGTTCGTCGACAGCATCTGGGAGTCAAAGGTGATTCCCACGGTGGAGCAGAAGGCGGTCGGCCTGGACGTCCTGATCCCGGCAATCCAGAAGAGCCCCGACGACGCGGTAAAAGAGCACGGCAACAACATCGGGGGCGCTTTCAACTTTCTGGTCCAGTTCGCCGGCAAGGTAACCAAAGTGGACACCAAGTCTCTCACTGGGACCGTGACTGTGGACGCTGATTATCCTGGAGGAAGTCTGCCGGTAAAGCTCCAGATCGGGCCCATCATCCTGGGCACCGCCCTGCGTGACGCGGTCAAGTTCATCACCTTCCAGCAGTTCACCAACCAGATGCAGTACGGCGGCGTCTCCGACGAGCTGAACGGCCGCGTGAGCAAGGAGGTGATCTCCAAGCTCGATGTGAAGACCCTCGTCGGCAAGAGGCTCCAGATCAAGGGCGCCTTCACGTATGACACGGCCAATCCAAAGGACGTCCTCGTGACACCCGTGATCGTCGGAGCGGAGTAGATATGAATGACGATGTCGTGCTGCGCGCAGAGGGAGTGACCAAGGTCTTTCCCGGCACGGTTGCCCTCAGCGACGTTGACTTCAACACGCATGCGGGCAAGGTGAACACCCTGGTGGGGGAGAACGGGGCGGGCAAGTCCACACTGATGAAGATCATTGCCGGCGCTGAGCAGCCCACCAAGGGGACGTTGACCATGGATGGGCAGGCGGTGAGGTTCCGCACCCCCATCGAAGCGCAGGCCCGCGGGATCGGCATCATCTACCAGGAGCTGGACCTGTGCCCGAACATGTCGGTTTCAGACAACATGTTCCTCACCCGGGAGATTGCGCCCCGCAGCGTCATCAACTTCAAGAAACAGAAGGAAATCGCCTCGCAGATTCTCGGGCGCCTGGAGCACCGCATCGACCCGGACAGGAAGGTCGGGGACCTCGGCGTGAGCGCCCAGCAGGTCGTGGCCATCGCGAAGGCGCTCGTTCAGAACGTGAAGATCCTCATCATGGACGAGCCGACCTCCGCCCTCACCGGCAACGAGGTGGCCATCCTCTTTCGGGTCATCCGGGAGCTCAAGAGCCAGGGGGTGGCCATCATCTACATCTCCCACCGTCTGGAGGAGGTGCTGCAGATCGGGGACTACATCACCGTGCTGCGTGACGGGAAGGTGCAGGCAGAAGAGCAGGTGGGGAAGGTCGACATCAACTGGATCATCGAGAAGATGGTGGGAAAGAGCCTTTCCGCCTTCTTGCCCCGCGCCGAGCACGCGGCGCGCAAGGTGATTCTGCAGTGCCACTCCCTTTCTTATCCGCGTCCCGAGGGCGGGCAGTACGTCGGGGACTTCTCCTTCCAGGTGCACTCGGGGGAGATCGTGGGTTTGTACGGCCTGATGGGAGCCGGCAGGTCGGAGCTGCTGGAATGCTTGATCGGTCTGCACCCCGAGTCCAACGGAGAGATCCTCATTGAGGAGGAGCAGCTGTCCCAGGGCTCCAGCGTGGACGAGCGCATTGCCCGCGGGCTGATCCTGGTGCCGGAGGACAGGCAGGCCGCGGGGATCGTGCAGTCCATGACTGTGGCGAACAACATGATCCTGGCAAGCCTGGCCAGCTATGCGCGCATGGGAGTGCTGCCGCGAAAGGCCGGCATTGCGCAGATCCTGAAGATGCTGCGGGACCTGTCCATCCGCGTCTCGTCGCCGGAACAGCAGATCACCGCGCTGAGCGGGGGAAACCAGCAGAAGGTGGTGGTGGCCAAGGCATTGCTCACCCGGCCGAAGGTGCTCCTGATGGACGAGCCGACGCGCGGGATCGACGTGAACTCCAAGTCCGAGATTTTTGCCATCATGAACGAGCTGGCGCAGAGCGGCATCGGGATCCTGTTCGCCTCCTCCGAGCTGAAGGAAATCATGGCCCTCTCTGATCGCGTCCTGGTCATGGCGCAGGGAAAGCTTTCCGGCGAGTTCAAGCGCGGTGCCTATGCTGAGGCAGACCTGGTGGGCGCATCGGCCGCCAGGGACCGGGCCGGCAACGGCGCGGGAAATTGACACGCAAGGATAGTGTGTATGGAAAAGAGCCAGGGAATCGCATTGCGGCCTCAGATGAACGTGAAGCTCCTCCTGCTGCGCTTCCGGACGGTGATCGCGCTCCTTGTGATCATCGTCATCTTCACCATCCTTTCCAACACGTTCCTCACCATGCAGAACATCCTCCTGATGACGCGCCACGTGGCCATCAACGCCTTCCTGGCCATCGGGATGACCCTCGTCATCGTCTCCGGAGGCATCGATCTGTCGGTGGGTTCGATTCTGGGACTGTGCGGGATGATCGTGGGATACCTCATCGATGCGGGATTGCCCATTCACCTCTTCGGGGTGGTGGTCTATTTCCACACCTGGTTCATCATGGTCATTGCCATAGCCGCGGGCGCTCTCATTGGGTCAGCGAACGGCCTGATCATTACGCGGCTCAAAGTCGCCCCCTTCATCGCCACACTCGGGATGCTCTACGTGGCGCGCGGGATAGCCCTCCTCAGCAACAACGGCTCGACATTCCCGTTTCTGACCGGGCAACCGGACCTGGGAAACACAGGTTTCCCTTTCCTGGGCGAAGGGGACATCCTGGGAGTGCCGGTGCCCATCTGGCTGCTTCTGATAGTGGCGCTCATCGCCACTTTTGTGACCAACCGCACGCCCTTCGGCCGGCATGTCTATGCGGTGGGCGGCAACGAACGGGCGGCAAGGCTTTCCGGTGTGCGGGTGAACGCCATCCGCTTCTACGTCTATGTGATCTCGGGGGCACTGGCGGCTCTCAGCGGGTTGATCGTCACGTCGCAGCTGGTGGCCGCGCACCCGGCGTCGGGGGAGACCTACGAGCTGAATGCCATTGCCGCTGCGGTCCTGGGGGGCACGTCCCTCATGGGTGGGCGCGGAACCATTGGGGGCACGATCATCGGCTCATTCGTCATCGGGATCCTTGCCGACGGTCTTGTGATGGTCGGAGTTTCCGACTTCTGGCAGATGGTCATCAAAGGCGTCGTCATCATCGTGGCAGTGGCTATTGACCAGCTCCAGGTGAACATCTCCCGGGTCGCGGCGATCCAGGAGGAGAAAAGGGGGTGATGCAGAGGGGGGAATCCATATCAGGGACAAGGAGGTGAGTCAAGGACTCAAGGAACCGGGGAAGACGCGGGCAGCCGCGCTTCCGCCATGAAACCATCGATTACGAGAGGAGAAAAGACCATGAGAAAGAGCAAGGTGACGTTGATCCTGCTCCTTGCGGCTTCGGTATTCCTGTTGACTTCCACAATCGCCTTTGCAGGCGGGGCCAAGGAAGGGGGCGCAGCGGGCGGAAAGAAGCTCATCGCCGTCATCACGGCGTCGCTGGACAACCCGTTCTTTGTCACCATGATGAACAGCGCCAAGGGGGAGGCTGAGAAGCTGGGCTACGACACCATGACCGCCAGCCACAACGACAACGTCGACACCCAGAACCAGCTCTTCGACACCGCAATTGCCAAGCACGCCGCGGCCATCATCCTGGACAACGCAGGGGCCGACGCCTCCGTCGCCGCCATCCAGAAAGCGGCAAATGCGGGCATCCCGACGTTCTGCGTTGACCGCGAGATCAACGCCAAGGGCATTGCCAAGGCGCAGATCGTTTCCAACAACTTCCAGGGCGCCACGCTGGGAGCCACGTACTTCGCCCAGCTGATGGGCCAGAGCGGCAACTACGTGGAGCTCACGGGCAAGGACTCGGATACCAACGCGCACGTGCGCTCTGACGGCTACCACAGCATCCTCGACAAGTTCCCCGACATGAAGATGGTGGGACAGCAGACGGCCAACTGGAACCAGACCGAGGCCTATAACGTCATGCAGACCATCCTCCAGGCCCACCCTGACATCAAGGGTGTCATCAGCGGAAACGACACCATGGCAGTCGGCGCCCAGGCCGCGCTCATCGCCGCAAACCGCCCTGACGTCATCGTGGTGGGCTTTGACGGGAGCCCGGATGCAGCCACATCCATCATGAAGGGCCAGATGAAAGCCACCGTCCTGCAGCCCATCGTCCAGCTGTCCATCAACGCTGTCGACGAGGCGGACAAGTTCCTGAAGTCAGGCTCGACCGGCATGGACGAGAAGCAGACCGTCAACTGCATCCTCATCACCAAGGATAACGCAGCGAAACTGGTCAACTTCGTGCTGTCGGGATCCTGATCTTAGCGGGCGCGGCTCGAGTGAGGCACCTCCTCGGGCCGCCCCCTCCTTCAAGGAAGAGGGAAATCCGTGAAAGACCTGCAACGCCTCTCGGTTGCCCTGCGGCAGAGACTCTTGAAGATCATCTATGGCGCCGGAGGCGGCCACACCGGGGGCTCCCTCTCCTCCCTGGATATTCTCATTGCCCTGTACTTCCACACCATGAGCTATCGTCCTGAAGACCCCACGTGGCCCGAGCGGGACAGGTTCGTGCTCAGCAAAGGCCACAGCGTTGAAGGCTACTACTGCGTTCTGGCTGAGGCAGGTTACTTCCCCACGGAGGAGCTGGATACATACGGGAAGTTCGGCTCCCGCCTCTTCGGGCATCCGACAATGAAGACCCCGGGAGTGGAGGTGCCGACAGGCGCCCTGGGGCACGGCCTTTCTGTAGGCGTCGGGATGGCAATTGCGGGCAAGCGGGACCGGGCCCCGTACCGGGTCTACGTCCTCATGGGGGACGGCGAACAGGCGGAGGGAAGCATCTGGGAGGCGGCCATGGCGGCTTCGCACTACCGCCTGGGCAATCTCATCGGGATCATCGACAACAACAACCTGCAGATCAGCGGGAACGTTGATTCCGTGATGCGCATAGCCTCGCTTACGGAGAGATGGTCCAGCTTCCGCTGGAAGGTCCATGAGGTGGATGGAAACGACCTTGCGGATCTGGTGCGGCTTTTCGACAGGCTCCCCGATGACCCGGAGAGGCCTCACCTTGTCATAGCCCACACCGTCAAGGGCAAGGGTGTCTCGTTCATGGAGAACAATCCCGCCTGGCACCATCGCGTCCCGACGCCGGAGGAATACGCGAAGGCGCAGGCAGAGCTGGAGACATCCCTGGAAGGCAGCAGGTAGCAGCCATGTCGAATGCGCCGGGAAAAAGCTGCAGGCACGCCTTCACGGAGACCCTCCTGGAAATGGCGCGCAACGACCCGCTCATCATGGCCGTGACCTCCGACGCCAAAGGCTCGGTGACCCTGGGGGAGTTCGAAAAGAGCCTGCCGCAGCAGTTTCTGGAGCTCGGCATTGCGGAGCAGAACACGGTGGGGGTGTCGGCAGGGCTTGCGCTGTGCGGTAAGAGGCCGTTTGTGTGCGGTCCGGCGTCTTTCTATTCAGCCCGGGCCATCGAGCAGGTCAAGAACGACGTCGCGTACGCCAACTCCAATGTGAAGATCATCGGCGTGAGCGGCGGGGTGAGTTACGGCGCGCTGGGCAGCACGCACCATTCCCTCCACGACATCGCCTTCATGCGGGCAATCCCGAACATCGCTGTGATCCTGCCGTGCGACTTCGCGCAGACCAGCGAGGCCACCAGGTTTCTGACATCGTTCACGGGACCGGCCTACATGAGGGTCGGGCGCACACCGGTGCCCGATGTTTACACCGGCGGTCCGGCCCCTTTTGCTCTGGGAAAAGCCAACCGGCTTCGCGAAGGAAGCGACTGCACGATCATTGCGACCGGGGAGACCGTTTTCCACGCCGCGAAGGCTGCTGAACAGCTTGCGCAATCGGGGATCCACGCGCGGCTGCTCGACATGCCCACGCTGAAGCCCATCGATGCGGAGGCAATCATCGCCGCAGCGCGGGACACCGGGGGCATCGTCACCGTGGAGGAGCACAGCGTCCACGGAGGCCTGGGCGCGGCTGTGGCCGAGATAGTTGTCCAGCAACACCCCGTTCGAATGAAAATAGTCGCTTTTCCTGACGAGTTCGTCCCTGCGGGCAGCTCCGCCGAGCTGTTCGCCCATTACGGGATCACGGGTCCCGCCCTGGCCGCGGCGGTCACGGAGTTCATCCGCTCCCGGTAGCCGTCGCTGGACGAGCGCCGGCCTTTTGATTACGCTATGCGGCAGCAGGGAGGGACGCTATGTCCGTCGCATCCACAGTCGAAAAGGCCCTGGAACAGGGTAAAGGCATTCTGCGGCTGGCCCCGAACTGGGTGCCCCGGTCATTCTGCATTCCGGGAAGGAGACTCAAGCTCCATCCCGCGGACTACTACGCGCTCGGCGGGGACCGCGGCGGCATCGATGAGCGCTGGTTCTCGTCAACAACCCCGGCGGACAACGGCCCCAAGACGAGCCCGAACGAGGGCTTGAGCTTTATCGTCCTGGAGGACGGGAGCCGAACGGAAAGGGTCACTCTGAGCGACGCGGTCGCGGAGCTGAAGGGCGCCATCATCGGGGACCGGATATGGAACGCGCACCAGTCGTGGCCTATGTTCGCGAAGTTCTTCGACAACAAGGGGGCCCTCCCCCATCACGTGCATCATCGCGATCACCACGCCAAGCTCGTTGGCCAGAACGGGAAGCCGGAGTCCTACTACTTCCCGGTTCAGAACAACAACTACGGCGCAGACTTCCCCTACACGTTCTTCGGCCTGCGCCCCGGCACCACCAAGGACCAGGTGGCGGAGTGCCTGCGGAACTTCTCCAAAGGCGACAACAGGATCACCAGCCTGTCCACGGCGGCGCGGCTGGAGCCGGGGACCGGATGGGACATTCCTGCGGGGATCCTGCACGCGCCTGGCAGTCTCTGCACGTACGAGCCGCAGAAGGCGTCCGACATATTCGCGATGTATCAGTCGCTGACCGGGGATGCCATTATCCCGGAAGAGATGTTGTGGAAGAACACGCCGCCGGACAAGAAGGGCAACATCGACTTCATGATCGAGATCCTCGACTGGGAAGCGAACGTGGATCCCAACTTCATCGCGCACCATTTCATGGCCCCCCGACCAGTGAAGTCCGTGAAGCAGATGGAGGCGGAGGGATACATCGAGAACTGGATCACGTACAAGTCGGCCGAATACAGCGCGAAAGAGCTCACTGTCCTTCCCGGGAAGACCGTCACGATCAGGGACGCCGGTGCGTACGGGATGATCCTCCTGCAGGGACACGGGACAATGGGACCGTGGGACATCGAGACGCCGGCCTTGATACGCTTCGGGCAGCTCACCATGGATGAGCTGTTCGTCACCGAGGGCGCGGCAAAGGCCGGCGTGGTCATCTCCAACCCCTCGCGGACGGACCCCATAGTGATGCTCAAGCACTTCGGCCCTGGCAACCCCGACCTGAAGCCGTAGAGGCGCGTGTGCGGGCCTGGCACGGACTGACACGTGAGTGACAGCGGGTCACCATCGGTCAAGAATCTCGCGGCTCGGGCTCAGGTAAGCCGCATCAGCCGGACCATCAAGCCTGCCATCGAGACCCGGTCCTACATCGCGTATCTCTTCCGGGAGTACTCCCGTGTGCGGGAGTTCGGAGATCGCACTCACGTCCTTGCCGCGGGCGTCTGGCCTCCGGGGATCACTCTCGACATGCAGCTCACGGCATTCCTGGTGCAGCAGGTCCAGGTCTGGGCAGGGGAGCTTGCCGGACGCCTTGCCCCCGTGCTGGAAAGCGGGTGGATCTACCTGACTCCCCGCCAATACAACCTTGTGGCCCTCCTGAAACGCCTGTGCGGCCGCCTGCAGGCCTTTGATTTTTCCCGGCTCAATCTTCGCGACAGGAACCTCATCGACAGGCTCAAGCGCATCGAAAGCCTGTTTCTGATGCTGCACTACAACCAGGAAAACCTGGGCGTGATTCTCACCGCGCTTCGTGTCCACCATGAGAAGCAGGGGGAGACACAGGCGGAGGTCGCTGCGTCGCACACCCTCGTCGTCCGCCTCCTCTCGGAGGACTGCACCCTGCCCTCCTTCTACAATTGCGTGGTGGGATTCAACATCCTCAGGCACCGGCGGTTGCTCTCCCTCTGCGACCTTATGCGCCCAGGCCTCGGGGAAGCGGTGGACATCGTCGGCTTCGATTGCGAGCCCCGGGTCCAGGACCGCATCGAGAGCTATCTCTCCGACACCCTCTCCTCGATGAAGGATCTGCACGGGCAGCTGCAGGATGCGCGGCGCGTCAATCGCTACGTCGTCCTGGATGACCAGGCGCGCCCCCTTACATCGGCCCTCTGGGATATCTACAAGGCAGGTGAGACGCGTGAGCCGGCGGATTTCGACGCAGACCAGGAGAACCTCGTGCCCTTCCTCTCACGGCTCATCCGCGGGTTCGACAGGACCTTCTCACCCCTGCTGGGCGGTTCCTGCCTCCTCTCTGAGGGAAAGGCCACGATCTTTGCCCGGTCGTTCTTCGAGCTGGAGCTCACGCGGCTTCGCACGCTGGCTGGGAAGCTGGAGAAGGACGTTTTTCACCTCACGCGGTTTCCCCTGCACCGCTACCTGCACCTCAGGAAGACCCGACTGGAGGCCATGGCCAACGAAGGAGAGGTGACGGAGCTGATCACCGAGAGCATGGGGTGCCTGGTGGACATCGGGCAGACTATTTCCAAGGTGCTGGCCCTCAGATCCGATGCAGGGGAAACCCTTGAGCCGCTTCAACCCATCGTCCTGCGGGGAAAAGCCTTTTCGCTGCCGCACCAGAACGAGCGCTTCCGTGCCGGCTCTCCCCTGGCCGGCAAGACTGTGGCGGAGGCCCTGGGCGCTGCCGTCACCGTCTGCTTCACCGCCGGCATGCTTTTTCAGGACGACTTTGTGAGCATGTTCGTGGGCAAGGAGATGAAGCTGGAGGCCGACCTTCGCCAGAGGATGAAGCTCATCGAGCACCTTCTGGGTCCCGACCAGTATCGGGAGACTTCGGCGCAGTTCGCCTGAGCGCGCAAACCGGCGGCGGGTCAGACCAGGGAGCCCTTTTCCTGCATGACGCTGTACTTCCCGGCCCCAATCAAGAAAATCACCAGGGCGGTGAGCAGGTAAAAAGCCTCCGCCTCCAGCCCCCAGGCCCCCGTCCGCTGGAGCACGAACGCGTTTCGGTGCGCTTCCAGTAGAATAGCCATGATCATGTTGAACACCACGACCAGGGAGGCGATCCTGGTCCACAGCCCGGCGATGATGAAAAGCGGGGCAACAACTTCTCCGACGTACACGCCGTAGGCAACGAAAGCCGGCATGTGGAACCCGGTCACCGCGCCCTGGATCATCGGGATGCCATGGATGATCTTCGATACTCCGTGGAACAGGATCAGGCCCGCCGTGGTCAAACGAAGGATCAGCTTTCCGATATCTTCCATATATTGAGAAAATGATGCTGCGGGGGGACGGAGTCAAGCCTTCCCCTGGCGGTGGTATTGCGTTAGGATATCCTTCACGCACAGATGCGAAATACCGATTCATACGACGTGCTGGTCATCGGCGCAGGTGTGAGCGGGGCAAGCATAGCCAGAAAGCTCTCCGCCTATCGGCTCGACGTTGCGCTGGTGGACAAGGAATGCGACGTTTCCTTCGGCACCTCGAAGTCGAACTCCGGCATCATCCACGGCGGTTTCCATCACAGCTCCCGGCACCTCAAGGCACGGCTGGAAATCAGAGGGAATGCCATGTTCGACCAGCTCCATCGGGAGCTGGGATTTCCGTTTCGCAGATGCGGCATCCTGGTGGTGGCAACGCATTCCGACGAAATGAAGGTGATAGGCCAGCTCTACGCCCAGGGGGTGGAAAACGGGTCCGTCGGGATAGAGATGTGCTCCCGGGAGAGGATGCTGGAGCTGGAGCCGCTCCTGTCCCCGGACGTGCTGGGCGGGCTCCATGCGCCCTCGGGCGGCATCATCGAGCCGTATCGCTTCGTCTTCTGCCTTGTCGAGTCCGCATGCAAGAACGGCGCGCGGCTCCTCACGGGCTTCAAGGTGACACGAGGCGCGTTCGACGGGGCGTCATGGCGTGTCAGCGCGGAGGACGGACGCTCCCTCAGCGCGAGGTGGGTCGTCAACGCAGCCGGGCTGTTCGCGGACGAAGTCTCCCGGGCATTCCAGGCGGAGGAGATACCGCTCACCCCCAGGAAAGGCGAGTACTTCCTCCTGGACCGCTCGACGCCCGCCTGTCCCTCCCGGGTCCTCTTCCCGGTGCCGACGCATAACTCCAAGGGAGTCCTTGTGATTCCCACCGTGGAAGGCACGGTCCTGGTGGGCCCAACTGCCCGCGATATCGGGGACAAGACCGACCTCTCCACCACGGCGGAAGAGCTGGAAAAGATCTTCGACTACGCCAAGAGGCTCGTGCCCCGCATCTCCCAGCAGGATGTCATCACATCGTTTGCCGGCCTGCGCCCGGTCCTCAAGGATGAGGACTTCTTCATCGACTTTTCACGCGCCGTGCCACACTTCATCCAGGTGGCCGGCATCCAGTCCCCCGGATTGACCGCGTCCCCGGCTGTCGGGGAGTACGTCAAGGACCTCCTGCGCAAGGCAGGGGTCGATCTCGCGGAAAAGAAGGACTTCGACCCCTTCATCGAGCAGGTCCCCCGGCTCCGTGAAGCAGGCCCCTTCGAAGCCGAAAGTCTCGTTGCCGCCGACCCGCGCTATGGGAACGTCGTGTGCAGGTGCGAAAAGGTCAGCGAGGCGGAGATCGTCGCGGCCATCAGGAAGGGGCACACCACCATGGACGGAATCAAGTATTTCACTCGCGCGGGAATGGGCCGGTGCCAGGGAGGCTTCTGCACTTCGCGCATCCTCAAGATCCTCATGAGGGAGACCGGGTCGGAGCCGGGGGCCATCACGAAGAAGGGGAGGGAAAGCTTCCTCCTGCGGGGACGTCTGTGAAAGAGATCAAAGTGGACACCGCGGTCATCGGCGGCGGCGCAGCCGGCATGGCGGCCGGCCTGGAGGTCCGCAGGCGCGGAGCCGATGTATGCATCATCGAGCGGGATGACGAGCTTGGCGGAATCCTGCTGCAGTGCATCCACAATGGCTTCGGTCTTCACGAGTTCCGGGAGGACCTCACGGGTCCGGAGTACGCCGAGCGCGCCACGCGCGGCGTGGAGGAAACCGGAATTGCGGTGTTTACGCGGACGACGGTCGGGGAGATTTCCACAAACGGCGCCGCGCGCGAGCTGACCTGCTACTCCGCGGAGCACGGCGTCATGAGGGTCTCAGCCCGCGCAATAGTGCTTGCCATGGGCTGCCGGGAGAGAAACAGGGGTAACCTGCGCATCCCGGGAAGCAGGCCGGCCGGAGTGTACACCGCGGGGCTTGTGCAGAGGCTCGTCAACATAGACGGCTTCCTGCCGGGAAGGGAAATCGTGATCATCGGGTCCGGGGACATCGGTCTCATCATGGCGCGCCGGCTTGCGTGGCTGGGCTGCCGGGTCCACGCGGTCGTGGAGATCATGCCCTACCCCTCCGGCCTCACCAGAAACATCGTCCAATGCCTGAACGATTTCTCCATCCCGCTCTACCTGAGCCATGTCGTCTCGCGCATCCACGGGAGCGATCGGGTGGAGGGTCTGGATGTCACCCCGATCAGAAACGGGGCGCCGGACCCGTCGGGGCAGTTCCGCATTCCCTGCGACACGGTCCTGCTTTCCGTGGGATTAATCCCCGAGAACGAGCTTTCCAAGACCGCCGGGGTCGCCATAACTCCTGCCACCAACGGCCCCGTCGTGGATGCAACAATGATGACGTCCGTCGACGGGATCTTCGCCACGGGGAACGTCCTGCACGTTCACGACCTGGTGGACAACGTGAGCGAGGAGTCGCGGCTCACCGGAGGGTTCGTGGCCGACTACCTGTCGGGAAAGCGCCCAGCCCGGCAGGTCAGGGTGAAACCGGGCTCCAACGTGCGTTACGTGAATCCGTCACGGGTGGATCCCCAGCGGGGCAACCGCCTTTACCTCCGCCCCCTCATCGTGAAGAACAAGGCCGAGCTTGCCGTCCGGGCGGAAAACCGCCAGCTCAAGAGAGCGGTCCTGAACCACGTCCAGCCCTCCGAGATGATCGCCATCACGCTGCAGGAGCGTGACCTGGCGGACCTGCCGCCGGACGCCGTGCTGGAGGTTTCCCTTTCATGAAGAAGGACCTGACCTGCATCAGCTGTCCCATCGGCTGCGCAATGAGCGCGGAGTTCCAGCCGGATGGATCTATCACGGTCAGCGGCAACCAGTGCTCCCGAGGCGCCCAATATGCGCAGGACGAGCTGGTGGATCCCCGCAGGGTCGTCACCGCCACGTGCCCCACAGGCTCGCCCATTCATCCGCGTTTGCCGGTCCGCAGCAGGGAGCCCTGCCCGCGGGACCTGATTCCTTCCGTGCTGCAGGAGATCTCCAGGATGCAGGTCACCCTGCCCGTCCGTCAGGGCGACCTGCTGGGGGCCTTCCATGGCGTGGAGATAGTCGCCACCCGCTCCATCGAGGTGTAAGAAGCAGACCACCTAGAAGGGATTCGAAGGCGTGCGAGTCACCAATGCAATCTGTATGTCGCACACATTGGTGCCGGTCGGACCGGTGATAAACAGCCCGTCGAGCTTTTTGAGCAGCGTATGGGAATCATTCTCTCGAAGCGTTTCCTGGATGCTCATGCCTGCGGTCTCCAGTCCCTTCACCATGGAAGGGAACGCAAATCCGCCTGCGGCATCGGTAGGGCCATCCTCGCCGTCCGTTGAGAAGGACAGGAAGCGCGTCCCCGACAGAAGGGCAAGGTCTTTCTGCATTTCCCAGAGAAAGGCCAGTGCCATCTCCTGGTTCCTCCCTCCTTGTCCGGTCCCCCGGACCGTGACAGTTGTCTCGCCGCCCGCCAAGATGCATGCCGGCGTGTCGCACGGGATCCCGGAGGCTGCCACGTCCCTGGCCACAGCGGCAAGCGTGCGGGCCGCCTCCCGGGCTTCGCCTGCCAGGTGAGACGTGAGGATGAACGGATAGTAGCCCAGGCGCGCAGCCTCGTCTGCGGCGCTTTTCAACGCAAGGAGGTTTGTGCCTGCCAGGAAGTTGGAGCAGGATGAGATCTCCGCAGCTCCGGGCTTCGGGGTTTCAGGAATCTTTGAATCCGCGCCAGCCCGCAGGAAGCTCATGACCGGCCCCGGCAGCGCGGAGCCTATCCCGTAGTACTCGATGATCGAAAGAGCAAGTTCATACGTTGTTGTGTCCGCAGAGGTCGGTCCCGAAGCAATGGTCTGCAGGTCATCCCCGACAACGTCCGAGAGCACCAGGCTGATTGCCTGCGCAGGCGCGATGCGCCGGGCCAGCCTGCCTCCGGCAAGAAGGAGCAGGTGCTTGCGGATGCAGTTGATCTCCTGGATTTCAGCGCCGCAGGCCAGGAGTTGCCGTGTGGTCTCCTGGATGTCCCACAGTGTGACCTCGGTCCCTCCATGAGGCAGGGGCGCTGCAATGAGTGAGGAACCGCCGCCGGAGATCAGGGTGATCACCAGCGTCCGCTCATCCCCTTCATCGGCGAGCGCTGCGATCATCCCGGCCGCGCGCACGCTGTTCTCATCCGGCACAGGGTGTCCTCCCGTGAACTGGCGGATCCTGCCCAGCTGGACTTCCTGACCCGGCTTCACGACAATCAGGCCTTTTGTGATCCTTGACCCCAGCACATCCTCGACAGCCTGCGCCATTGGCCCCGCGGCCTTTCCGAAGCCAAGGACGAAAATCTCTTGAAATCGGGAAAGGTCGAGCTCACGCGCGGCGCCGCCGGCCCGCACGCGCAGGACACCGGCGTCAACGCTCATGCTCCTGGCAACGATTGCGCGCGGGTCCACGGAGGCTATGGAGGCCAGGGCGATTTTCGTGAGGTCGCGTCTTGGATCCACGGATTCCGCCATTCAGTCCGCGCGAAGGAAAGGGCGGAGGTAATCCGCAGATTTTCTGGCGTCCTCGATGAAAGACCCCTTCAGGTTCCCCTCAATGGCGAGCCTCCCGCTGTACCCCAGAGCGTCGAGCACGCCGATGATCTTCCCGAAATCCAGGCCTCCAAATCCGGGAAAGAGCCTGTTGTTGTCCGAGAGATGGACCGAGGAGAAATGGTCCTTGAACCGGATCAGGGATGCCTCCATATGGGACTCCTCGATGCTCATGTGCCAGGTATCCGGCAGGACTTGCAAGAAAGGGTTGATGCTCCCGCCCATCAGCTCGAGGACTTCCGCAAGGCTGTTTCCCAGCGGGGATTCGAAGCGGTTGATGGCTTCCACCAGGAAAGGTGTCTTCCGCCGCTGGGCCTCGGGGGCAATCTCCGCCACCGATCTCTCGAGCTGCTTGCGATGAGAAGGGGTGTTCTCCCCCGCGGCAGCCTTGAGGAAACCAGCAATCACCCCTGCCCCGATGGTGGAGGCAAAGGCCAGCGCCTCCTTAGTCCATTGCACGGACTCCCTGCGCCTGGCCTCCGCAATCGTGGCAAGGGAAAGGCCGTTGTTTCGCGCGGCCAGGCCCGTGGCAAGCATGGAAAGAGAAAGCCCGAAATCAGAAAGGAATGAGGCCAGGCGAATTGGATCCTCTGTGCGCGGATCCCGGACATTGAGCTCCACCCCGTCGTAGCCGGCCTGCTGCAGTGCCCGGAGGGTGTCCCTGAAAACCCGGTCCTCCCGGTAGGTGTCGGGGAGCACCGTCTGGATGGAAAGGAAGTAGCGATGGCCGGGCACTTTTCCTTCCCTCTTAGTCCATCTCGTAGCCGCCGTCCACATTGAGGGTCTGCCCCGTGATGTAGTCGGAATCCGCCGAGCAGAGGAATGCCACTGCCCCGGCCATGTCCTCCACTGTCCCCGGGCGCTTCAAGGGGATGCGGCTCACGAACTCCTCGCTTGCTTTCCTGGCGTCGACACCGAAAGCCTGCTCCTTCTCCCTGTTGTTCTGCTCCCACATGGGAGTCATGACGACGCTCGGCGCGATGGCGTTGACATTGATCCCCATCGGGGCGAATGCCAGGGCCGCGGATTGCGTGATGCTGATGACGGCTGCCTTGCTGGCCGCGTACGCAAGCTGGTACTCCCTGCCCCTTCTGCCCGAGATGGAGGTGAAGTTCACGATCTTTCCGTAGGACCGGTCTGCCAGGCCGGCTTTCCTGACGGCCTCCGGCACCTGGCGGACCATCTGCGCCGCAACGGCCTGGACCGTGAATGCCGTCCCTTTCTGGTTGATGTCAATGACCCGGTCCCAGTCCGCTTCCGTCACTTCAAGAAAGAGCTTGCTCTGGACCACCCCCGCGCAGTTCACCAGGATGTCGATCCTTCCCATTTCCCGCGCCGTCCGCTCCACCAGGGCTTTGATGTCGGCAGGCTTCGACACATCGAGCCTGGCCGGCATGCTGCCGGCCCCGATCTCGGAGACCTGCCGGGAGGTGGCGTTTGCCGAATCCTCGCTGATGTCAGCGATGACCACGCGGGCCCCCTCCCGGGCCAGGCGGATGGCTGCCGCTCTGCCTATGCCAGAGCCCGCCCCTGTCACGATTGCCACCTTGCCGTCCAGTCTTTTCTCCATTGTGTCAGATCTCCTTCACGCCTGGCCGTAGAGGTCGTCTGCAATCTCCAGCAGCCAGGCTTCCAGGCGGCTGCTGTATTCGCTCATGAGGCTGGGGGACAGGTCGTACAGGCGCTCCCGATTGACAAACCTGCCTCCGGCATCGCGTCTGCCCACGGAGACGAAGCAGTAATAATGGAACAGGCTGGCGTCCGGGTGCGGGTCCGGGCTCGACTCGAGCTCCTTGATGCACTTTGCGGCAAAAGAGGAGCCTTTGGCAGCCTCGTCCCTGACGAAAGAATACACGTCGTTCCACCAGTACAGGAACAGCTCGCGCTGGACATCGTACAGGGTCTCCGCGAACAGTATCTGCAGCTGGGGGGAAAGCTTGAAATTGATCCTCCCGCCGCTGGCCCTGCCGAAGACCAGGCGCGTCGCCTTTTTCAGATCGTCCCCCGAATGGCAGTCCAGCATGAAGTTGTAATCCTCGGCAATCCTCTCAAGCTGGCGCATGCGCGCTTCAAGGCCGGCAAGGCCGTCCGGGCAGCGATAGTCGGTTCCTTTCTCGACTCCGAAGTTCGGGGCGATATGCGTCACGGCGAGATGACGCCTCTGCATCTCGATCACCAGGAAAACCATTTCTTCCACGGAGGTGATGCAGTCCGCGGTGGAGATCTCGGGCGGGTTCTCGTCGATGGAGAGCTCAACGTCGAAGGGGACACCAGCCTTCAGCTTCGAAAGATGCGCGCACAGTTCCTGCACGGCCTGCAGCGCATTCCAGTACTTCCCGACGAGCCTGCCGATCTGGGCCTCGCTGAACGCGTAGTGCCGGCCAGCCACGATCCTGCTCCGGCCATGATAGCTGAGCAGGTCCTTTTCCAGCCCGGGGTCCTTCAGCGTGGCGGGCAGGAGCGCACGGGCGTCGGAGTCGGAAGGAATTCTCATGGCGCCGTAGTCCAGAATGTCCGATACGTCCAGGGTGAAAAAGCTGTAGTACCGGGAGGCTTCTACCACCCTTTTTGCGCGGGCAAGGCCCTCGGGTCCTCTCTTCACCTGGATGTGGTCGGCATCCGCCCCGTACCGGGGGCAGGTTGTGGCCTTCACGGCAGCCAACACGCCGGCGTGGAGCAGCCCTTCGAACGTGCTCCCCGTGTGCCCCTCCGCGATGCTGCCAAACCCGAAGAGGTAGTTTTCGTGGGCGGGCCTGCCCTGCTTCAGGTCTTCAAGGAGGTTGAGCTCCCGCAGGGAGTTCTGGATGACGTTCGCAGCAAAACCTCCCTTGTCCATTGCGCGAAACGCGGCCGGCCAGACAGCCACGGTATGGCGGTTGCCAATGCCCAGGCGCGGCACCGGGCCCATTGCCCGGGGCGCCTTCTCGGGATTGGCGTCCGAAAGGTAGCGCTGGAGCACCGGCATGTCCGTGGGATGAAGGGTAAGGCGCAGCCCGTCGGAAAGGGCCAGACTGTCCAGGGGCTTCCCCAGGGTACCCGCGTCATAGTTTTGCCCGATCCGGATGAGGATGTCCTGCCCGTCCCCCAGGGTTGCAAGTGCTAGGTCCGCCCCGCGCAGCGTGGCGTGCGACCCGGGATGCACCTGGCACTCCCCGGCCTCCGCGCGGAGGGCCGCCCCCGCACGGGTGACAGGGCTCCCCAGGCCACGGGCAACCTGGTCCCAGAAAGGCGCGCCCAGGGCCTTCACCTGCCGCACTGCACCGGCTGGATCCCATGTCGTGGTGTCCAGGACGGCCGGGTTCCGCGAAGGATCGATCTCGAGCTTCCCCAACTTGATCCGGGCCATTCTCTGCTCCTAACCAGGCTGCCGGAGGGCGGCCATTCTTGCCTTGACCATCTGACCCATCTCTTTGTACGTCCCAATGAACTGCGTGAGCGTTTCCTGCACGGGGGCCCACATGGCAACCGCAGCGCTATCTGACGGCTTCAAGGTCAGGGGCTTGTCCGGCTTTCCCTGCGCGCCGTCGCTGTCTGTCCACCACGCCTGACGGAATATCTCGCTTTTCAAAAGGACCTGAAGGTCGTGCTCCGGAGTGCGGCCTGACACCGCCTCCGCCGTCAGGGGACGCTCCCTGGCGTCGAAGGCCCTCCTGATATTGGGAAAGATCGTGATCAAAGGCACGCCCCAGAGCTCGGATATGTCAGGGATCCAGTCACCGTAGGCGCGCAGGGATGCGATCATGACCTTCACTTTCTCGGGGTCTATTCCCAGGCCGCCTTCCCCCTTGGGACCGTACATCCTGCTGCAGACCTTGCGTGCAACCTCGACCCCGGCCCAGCGTGCCGACTCGACGCCTCCGGGGACGGCGTTCCGTGTCATCTCATCCCGCACGGGAAAGGCGAGCCTTCCGTTCATGAGGGCAATGTAGGAGACCAGCGCGTGCCCCTGGGAGAGGACGGCGGCAAACGGAAGAGACTGGAAAAGGGAGAAAGTGAGCGTGATCGTGACGCCGATGCCCCGTGAGGTGAGCCGTGCGGCGGCCTTCAGCCCCGCGGCAGTGGAAGGAACCTTGATGACCACGTTGGGAACTCCGCCCAACCGGTCCCCAAGCTCTTCGTAGATGGCCTCGGCGTCAGCAGCCATCTTTTGCGGGTCATCATGCGCCGTGGGGTTCACTTGAAGGCTGACATACCCTTGCGCGCCTTCTGTTGCCAGGAAGATCGGACGAAGCATCCGGCAGTTGCGCTCGACTACGGATATTGTAAGCAATGTGGAAACGGTTTCCGTGGCATGCGCAAGGGCCGAGGGATCTCCCGAAAGCAGTGCGCCAAGCTCAGGAGGGTTGAACTTGGAGAGGATCACCTGGTCGACGTGCTGATCCCAGTGCGAAGGGTCGATGTCCCAGGCAAGCTTGATGAGGACGGGGTTGGTGGTCACGAAGGACCCGCCCAGCCAAATCACGTAGGGCAGAAACTCCGCGTAGTCATTCCCGATCACCGTGGGAACCAGCCCCTGGTGGTACGCGGCTGATGCGGCCCTCAGGTTGGACGCCGAGATTTCGCCGATGATCCGGCGTGCATAGTCGCCGGCGGAGGAGCCGGCAAGCTCCTGGGCGTGCGCGGCAAGCTCCGGACCGTCGGCAAGCCCTTCTGCTTTCAGCCGGGCAACGGCGTCGCGGCGGAGCGCAGTCAGCAGCTCCTCCCGGGCTTGGGGCTCGCCGGCACTCATGGCATCGAGCACCAGAAGGACGCTCTCCGACATCTGCTGGAGGGCCCGCCGCGGGAGGGACTTGAGCAGCACCCATTCGGGCATCGCGGATGCAAGGTCGATTGCCAGGTACGCAAGCAGCTGAAGGAAAGCCACTTTCTGCCGGGAATCCGCGCGGTGGGCCTGCTCCTCCATGCGCCGCAAGAGGTCTGAAAGCCGGGCTGACAGTCGGTCGGGAGCGGTAAAATACAGGAGAGCACTGCGGGCGCCCACATGGTCGCCGCTTTCTATGCGCGCCCACAGCTGGTTGTCGCTGAGGCACTCTTCGCGCACTTTCTCCCGGCGGATTTCCGCCCTGAGCTTTTCCTGTCTGGCAACCGCGTGTTTCATAGCCGGAATACCGCCTCCGCCGTCTTTGCCAGGCACAATTCCAGCTCGCTCTCCGACAATCCAATGGCGCGATACTTTGCCAGCTCCACCGGGATGTTCGCAATGAGGTCGCTGCCGAACATGATGCGGCGGGGCCCGAGCGTTTCCACCATGGCGCGCAGGTCGTACACGGTGACCCACGAGGTCTCAAGGTAGATGTTGGGGCATTCCTTCGCCGCCACAATGGCATCAGCGCCGAATGTCCCGCCGCCGGCGTGGGCAAGCACGATCCGCAGGTCGGGGTACTTTCGCGCCACGGGAATGCACAGGGAGGGAAGGGCGTTGGGAAGGCCGTTGCCGGTATGGATCATGACCACGATGTCCAGCTCCCCCGCGACGCGGAAGAGCTTTTCCGCGGCCGGGTGGGACGGCGACATGCAGAACGCGTTGGGGTGAAGCTTCACGCCCTTGAACCCGAGCTCCTTGACCGTCCAGCGGACCAGGGAGACATACTCCGCGTCATCCATGAGGGGATTGAAGCATGCCAGCCCGAAAGCCCGGCCCGGGTGAGCATCTGCAAACCGCCTGATGCGCTGGTGGGCTTTTTTCTGGTCCCGTGAAACGATGCCCGGCTGCAGGATCTGCGCGGCGATCCCATTGTCGTCCATGGCCTTCAGCACGGCCTGCTCTGAATCATCGGTGAGGAACATCAGGTCCTCTCCCAGGTGCATGTGCGCGTCGATGACCCTCATGTGCATTACCTCCTGCGCCGCAGCAACCGGTCCAGAACAACAGACACAATGATGACTGCGCCCACGGCTGAGCCCTGCCAGAAGGGGGACACGCCGATGAGGTTCAGCCCGTTGTGAAGGACGGTGATCAGGAACACGCCGATGAAGGTTCCTACCAGACTGCCTTTGCCCCCCGCGAGGCTTGTTCCGCCAATGACCACTGCGGCGATGGTCTCCAGCTCCAGCCCCACGCCCGTGTCGGGGTCCACCGCGCCCAGGCGCGAGGTGAGGATAAGAGCGCCAACCGCGCAGAGAAAGCCCGAGATCACGTACGCCAGGCTCTTGTAGAGGCGGATGCTGACGCCGGCCAGCCTGGCCGCCTCCTCATTGCTGCCGATGGCATACCAGAACCTGCCCAGCTTTGTCTTTGTGAGCACCACCTGCCCGACGATGAACAGCCCGACGAAGACAATGGTATAGAACTGGATCCCGAAGACCTCGGCTGCCCCGAAGAAGCGGTAGGCCGCCGGCAGACCGGTCAGGGAATGGCCGTTGGTGCTCACGTAGGTGAGGGAGCGGGAGATGGACATCATGCCAAGGGTCACAATGAAGGGCGCCAGCTGCGTGTACGCAACGAGGAAGCCGTTCACCAACCCCGCGGCAACGCCTGTGAGGAGTATTGCGGTCACCCCGATTCCCATGCCCTGGTGCATGAGGAAGATGCCGCCCAGCATGGCCGAAATTGCCGCCAACCCGCCAACGGAGAGGTCGATCCCCGCAGTCAGGATGACGAAAGTCTGACCGATGGCGATGATCCCTACTGTCGTGGCCTGCCAGAACAGGTTGCCGATGTTGCCAAAGGTGAGGAAGCGCGGGGCCAGGATGCTGAGCACGACGCACAGGAGGAACAGCGCGGCCAGCATGGCCAGCTCGATCCGCCATTCCCCCGTGAAAGCCGACACGCCCGCCGCAAGCTTCGATTGGGGGCGTTCAATTGTCGACATGGCTCTCCTCCTGCGCGCAGAAGGAAAGTATCCGTTCTTCCGAGGCGTCGCGGTGATCCATTTCAGCCACGATCCGTCCCGCCTTCATGACTAGGATCCTGTCGGAGAGGGCGATGATCTCGGGAAGCTCGGATGAAACCAAGAGAATGGCCACGCCGCGGGCGGCCAGGGAGTCGATGAGCGTGTAGACCTCGAACTTGGCTCCGACGTCGATGCCGCGAGTTGGCTCATCGAGGAGGAGCACATCCGGCTCATTGAGAAGCCACTTGGCAAGGACCACCTTCTGCTGGTTGCCGCCGCTCAGTGACACCACCGGTTTCACGCTGGATGCGATCCTGATCCTCAGGTCCTTCACTTTGCCGTCCACCATTGCCATTTCCCTGCCGCGGCTGATCCAGAACCCGCGGGAGTGCACGTGGTAGGAAAGGGTGATATTCTGGTAGATCGGCAACTCCGTGAGAAGGCCGTGGTTCTTGCGGTCCTCGGGCACCATGGCGACGCCGTTATGGATGGACTCCGCAGGTGAGCGGACAATGCCGACTCTTCCCTTGATCCTGACCTCCCCCGAGTCGGCCCTGTCGGCGCCGAACAAGGCGCGAACCAGCTCGGTGCGTCCGGCCCCCACCAGGCCGGAGAGGCCCACAATCTCCCCGCGGCGCAACCGCAGGGAGCAGTCTATCACCCGGTTGCCGCGGCACAGGTTGCTGACCTCCACGACGACCTCGCCGGGAGGGCTGCGCTTCCTGATGGAGTAGAGGCTCCCGATGTCCCGGCCCACCATGGCCGTGATGAGCTCCCGCTGCTGCGTTTCTGTCGTGATGAACTCCTTCACCTTCTCTCCGTCGCGGAAAACGACAATGCGGTCGCTGATCTGGAACACCTCTTCGATGCGATGGCTGACGAAGATCACGGTCAGGCCGTCCGACCTCAGCTTGCGGATGAGGGCGAACAGCTTCGCCGTTTCCTGCGTGGTGAGAGTGGCGGTGGGCTCGTCAAGGATGAGGAGCCGGGAGCGCACGGACACAGCCTTCAGAACCTCCACCAGCTGCTGCTCGGCCACCGTGAGGCTTGAGATCTTCCTGGTCGGATCGATATTCAGGTCTATTCTCACCTGGCGAATCAGATCCCTCGTGCGCCTGTTGATGGATCGTCGGTCCAGCCAGAAACCGGCCCGGAACGTCTGCGGCGCCATGAGGAAGACGTTCTCCGCCACGCTCAGGTCCGGGATCAGATTGAACTCCTGGAGAACGATTGATACGCCGGCCTCTCGCGCCTCCGTGGTGCTGTGGAAATGGACCTCCCGGCCGTCCAGCGTGACGGAGCCCGAATCCCGCCCGATCACTCCGGCGATGATCTTGGCCAGGGTCGACTTGCCGGCTCCGTTTTCCCCGACGAGCGCAAGGATTTCTCCGGAGCGCACCTCCAGGGAAACGCCCTTGAGGGCGGCGATGCCCCCGAAGTTCTTCCGTACGTCGTGTATGGTCAGCAGCGTCCGTTCCATGTACGCCTGATTGTATACCGCTAGACACCAGCAGCAGCAGGGGGCACCCCGCTGCTGCCGGTGAGTAACCTCATGGGGACGTCTCCAGGCGGTATGCCCCCGCCTCGAGATTACGCCGTGAGATCTACTTCCCCGTTGTGAAAACGTCTTCGCTCAGTTTTTTCATGGATTGATCGACATTTTCGCGCGTCACAAGGAAGCAAGGAACGTCGATCCGCTTCTTGACAGGCTTCCCGTTCAGGACATCCACGGCAGCGTTCAACCCGAGGCGTCCCATGAGAACTGCCTGCTGCGCCGCTATGGCCCCGAGCTTCCCGTCCTTGAGCGCCTGGACGCTCTCGAGGCTTCCGTCAAACGAAACGAGGAGCAAGTCATTCTGCTTGTTCATGGTCTCGACCGCGGTGATCGTTCCAAGAATAGCTTCGTCGAACGCGCCGTAGAAGCCGCGAATATTGGGGTGAGCCGTCAGCATATCCTGGGTGAACTTCAGGGATTCCGCCCTCGTGTAGTCCTTGGCTTCGAGCACGGAAACAATCTTGAATCCCTGGGCGTCCATGACATCTTTGAATCCCTTGAGCCGGTCGCGTCCATTCGCCCTCGCCAGGGAAACATCGATCATTCCGATCTCGCTCCCGCCCCACCCTTTTTTCTTCATCGCGGCGGCGAGATACTTGGCCGCCTCCCCCGAGCCGCCGATGTTGTCGGTCTTGACGAAAGAAGCGTAGTTCCCCGAATCCGTGCCGATATCAACGATAACGACGGAGACTTTCGCCTTTTCCGCAAGCTCGAGAACGGACGGGCAGGACGCACTGTCGGTCGGGGAAATGAGGATCGCGTTGACGCCTGCTGTTATCTGATCCTGCACGTTCTTGAATTGCGTGGCAGCGCTATTCCGTGAATCCGCATCGACAATCTTGATGCCGAGAGCATCGCCCGCTCGGTGGATTCCAATGGACACATCTCGCCAGAAAGGCACATCCAATCCGGGCGTCACGTACGCGAAAACCCAGTTCTTGCCGCTTTGAGCGAAAGCGAGCGGCGCCAAGAGGACCAGGACCAGGAGAAGGATGAGTTGCTTCTTCATAAGATACCTCCTTGAACCCGTAAAATACGTCTTCGGAATTGTATATCGTATACAGTATTTGTCAAGAAAATTCCGGAAGGTTTCCGTCAGAATTAAAAACAAGCTCTCGGAGGGGGTCGATTACTTCCAAGGAAGGATTCTGCCCGACCAACTCGAGAAGAGCCTCGGAAACCGTGAAACTCTCCACGTGCGAGGTGTTTGCAATCCGAACGATCCGGGGGTGTGCCACGTCCACGTCGATGCAGGTGAACAGCGCAGCCTGAAGGGCAAGCCTGTCGGATTTCATCACCATGGGCATGCGGATGTTGTTCAGGACCCTGTTCGTCAGGGCGTTGGAGTACATTGCGTCGTAATCCGCCTTTGCCGCCAGTCGCGCAGTCGTTATGTCCGCCATGCCCACGCCGAGCGCGTTGCCATGGCTCTCTTCGCTGACGTCCAGGACCACGTACCTCTGGATTTGCGGGCCTCCGCTCGCGTAGGGGGTGCAGTAGGTCCCCGTGATGTTGGGATCAGCTCCATCGCCGCTGTGGTTTTTCCCGATTATATCCACCACCAGGATGTCGAACTCGGGAAAAGGAATGGTGGGCATGAGACGGCGGGCCTCCTCCAGCAGCTCGGGCTCCCTTCTCTCGATGGCTTCCCGGGGGATTGCCTCGATCCTGCAGGTCTGGTCAAGTGAGTTCTCGACGATCCCGAT
This sequence comes from Spirochaetia bacterium, assembly GCA_049515135.1. Classification (GTDB taxonomy): domain Bacteria; phylum Spirochaetota; class Spirochaetia; order SZUA-6; family Fen-1364; genus Fen-1364. Next base: position 97,927 of record JBEKUJ010000014.1, on the reverse strand, counting down.
GCCGAAGAGCACGTTCGACTTTGCCAGCACGATCCTCCCGAAGCCGGGCACGATGCCGGGGAACCTCCCGAACCCCGCGGCGTGGCATGTCTCGGCGCCTTTCTGCTTGCCCATGCCGATTGCCATCATCTTCATGAGGCCGCTTTCATAGGCGCCGTGAAAGGCCGTGTGCGGCTTGATCCTGGCTGCGACGATGATGCCGTCAGCCTCAGCGGCAAACCTGTCCATGTGGACGGGCCGGCCTTCATCAGTGGCTCCGATGACTCGCGTTTCCATGGTGGCGCGGATAGGCGCTCCCACGGATTGCTCCGTAATCCCGTAGCCTTCCAGGAGCCGCCTCTGTCCCTCCCCCGTCGCTCCGCCGTGGCTCCCCATAGCGGGAAACAGGAAGGGGCGGCCGCCGCGCTCTTTCACGTTGGCCACGATCTCCTTGAGGATCAGCGAGATGTTCGCAATTCCCCTGCTTCCGGCAGTGATGGCGACGCTCATGCCGGGCCTGATCATTGCCGCTATCTCGGGCCGCGCCATCTGTTCCCGGACGCAAACGGCTATGTCCCGCAAGCTGTTGTCGGCAAAGTGTTGCCGGATCCTCGCCATCCTGGGAAGCTTCACCTGCTCCAGAATGGCCCCCAGCACTCCCGTGCGATCCCATTCCTTGCCGCCTGTTTTCCTGGCCATCCCCGCCTCCGAGCCGCGATTTCAATCGCGCAGAGTTCCGCCGTTCACATTCATCGTCTCCGCCGTGACAAAGTCTGCCCGGCGGTCAGCCAGGTAGCAGACCGCGAAGGCAATGTCCTCCGGCCTGCCCAGGCGCTTGACGATACTCTTGTCGATGAACTTCTGGTTTTCTTCCGCCGAGACCGCCGCGGACATCTCCGTGGCTATGCGTCCGGGACAGATCGCATTGACTGTAATCCCGTCCGCGCCGACCTGCTGAGCGAGGTTTCGCGTGAAGGCCAGCACGCCGCCCTTCGAAGCTGCATAATGTGCAGCGGCCACCGTACCACCGTTCTTCCCCGCTTCCGAGGATATGTTGATGATCCTCCCGTATCTGCGCGCGCGCATCCCGGGAATCACCGCTTTGCAGAATTGGAACTGCGCCTTGAGGTTGACGGAGAGCACCTGGTCCCACTCCGTGTCGTCGATTTCCAGGATGGGGTGCAGGGGGTGGATGCCCGCGTTATTGACCAGGATGTCGACGCCGCCCAGCTCCGTCTCCACGGCGGCGACAAAGCCGGCTATCTCCGATGGCCGGGAGAGGTCCACTTTCTTCACCAGGACCCGGCCCTTTGCCGACATCTCCTTTGCAAAGGCATCAAGCTTCTCGACACGGATATCGCACAAGGCGACATGAGCGCCGCGCTCGAGGAGCGCCAACGCAATTGCCCTGCCAATACCCTGGGCCGCGCCGGTAACTATTGCTGTTTGTCCCTCGAGATCGGCCATACTTTGCCTCCAACCTCACAGGAGCTGTACAATTTCGCCCTTATTGTATACTGTATACTATTATGACGGATTTCCTGTCAATGGTCGCATCATGAGAGTCGAGGTTGCCTACGGAAAGAAGGGCCTCGCGGTGACCATCCCCGAACGCATCTCCGTCACCATGGTTGAGCCGGCCTTCATTCCCTCATTGCCTGATCCGGTGAGGGCTGTCATTGAATCCCTGCGCGCTCCCCTGGGTTGCACGCCCCTCCGCCAGAGCGTCCGCTCCACGGATACCGTCGGCGTGGTGTTCAGCGATATCACCAGGCCCACGCCGAATAACCAGATCATTCCTGCCATCCTGCAGGAGCTTGAATTGGCCGGGGTTCCCCGGGACAACATCACCCTGTTCAACTCCACGGGAACGCACAGGCTGAACACGCCGCAGGAGCTGGAGGGAATGCTTGGCAGGAAGATCGTCGAATCCTATCGGATCATTCAGAACGACGCCCGCGCGCAGGGCCAGCACGTTCCGGTAGGCGTGACGAAAAGCGGAAATGAGGTGAAGATCCAGAAGGATTTCCTTGCCTGCACGTACAAGATCATCACCGGCTTCATTGAGCCGCACTTCTTTGCCGGATTCTCCGGCGGCGGGAAGGCGGTCATGCCCGGCATGGCGCACCTGGACACCGTCATGCGCAATCACAACGCGAAAAACATCGACCATCCCGATTCCACCTGGGCCACCCTGGAGGGCAACCCCATCCACGCCGAGGTGAACGAGGCCATGGCCCTCGTGAAGCCGGATTTCCTGGTGAACGTGGCGCTCAACCGGGACAAGCGGATCACCAGGTGCTTTGCCGGCAACGCGGTGACCGCGTACAATGCAGGGACACGGTTCGTGAAAGAAAACGCAATGGGCAGGGTGGAATCCCTGTTCGACATCGTTATCACCTCCAACTCGGGATACCCCCTGGACCTGAACCTCTACCAGTCCGTCAAAGGAATGAGCGCCGCGGCCCGTATTACGCGCCCCGGCGGGGCCATCATTGTAGCCGCAGAGTGCTGGGACGGCGTCCCCGACCACGGCTCTTTCGGGAAGCTGCTGCGTGAGACAAGAGACGCCGATGACCTTCTGGCGCGCATCCGGGCCAGCGGTTTCATGATGGACGACCAGTGGCAGGCTCAGATCCTGGCCCTCATTGTGAAAAAGGCTGATGTTTTTGTCCACGCGGACGGGCTGACACCGGCGCAGATTGCCCAGGCAAAGCTCTCCCCTTGCCCGTCCATCGAGGTGAAGCTGGATTTCCTGCTCGGCAAATACGGGAAAGGGTCGAGGGTCTGCGTGCTGCCGGACGGCCCGCAGACCGTGCCGTTTGTCGAGCCGGCCAGCCAGAGGGCAAGCGCATGAAAGCACTGGTCAAGTACGCAGCCGGCAGCGGGAACATGGAGATTCGGGAAGTCCCTGAGCCGGAGCCTGGCCCGGGGCAGGTGAAGATAGCCGTCGAGAAGACAGGGATCTGCGGATCGGACCTGCATATCCTCCACAGCGACATAGCCATCCCGGTTCGACCGCCCGTGGTGACGGGCCATGAGTTTGCCGGCTTGATCTGCGCAGTTGGCCGGGACGTCCAGGGTTGGAAGGTCGGGGACCGAGTGGTTTCCGAGACCGCATTCACGTTCTGCGGCACCTGCTCCGCGTGCCGCGCGGGCTTCTACAATCTGTGCCCGGAGCGCAGAACGCTTGGCTACTGGTACGACGGCGCTTTTGCCCCGTTCGTCGTTGTTCCCGCGGCCCGGCTGCATCGACTGCCTGAGGCAATCAGCCTGGAGGAGGCCGCTCTCACCGAGCCTCTGGCGTGCGTCACGCACGCGCTTTTCGACCTGACGTCCATCACGCCCGCGGACCTCGTTCTTGTTTCGGGGCCGGGCGCAGTCGGTCTTACAGCCCTTCAGGTTGCCAGGGCAGCGGGCGCGCGCGTCGTGGTTGCCGGCACAAAAGGAGACGCGGACAGGCTCAAGGCCGCCCGTGAGCTGGGAGCATTCCGCGTGGTTGCGGTGGATGAAGAGCCCCTTCCGAAAGTGGTGCAGGAACTCTCAAACGGATCGGGCGTGGATATCGTCCTGGAATGCTCCGGCAGCAGGGCCGCGGTGGACGCCGGCCTCCAGGCCCTTCGCAGGCGCGGGCAGTTCACCCAGATCGGCCTGTTCGGCGCTCCGATATCCGTCAACTTCGAGCTTGTCTGCTACCGCGAGCTTCGCGTTACAGGGTCCCTGGGGAGCCGGTTCGGAAGCTGGGAAAAGGCGTTGGCGCTGATGGCCAGCGGCGCGGTCAGGACTCGGCCCCTGATCTCGGACATCATGCCGCTCGGGAACTGGGCAGCGGCGTTCGAGAAGTTCGAGAAAAAGCAGGGCCTGAAGCTGCTCCTGGACCCGAAAGTCGTTTAGCTTGCCGCGCCTTCCGGCCATCCATGGCCTCGGCGCGGCTCCGCCATCCCTGTCTATGCGTTCCTTATCATCGAAAGATCGCCCGTCTTTGCGCTCTGCAGTATCGGGCCCATGTACTCATCAATCATACCGGCGGTCAGCGGCACGGGCATGTTCTTCAGCTTCATCTCCAGCTGCGGGTCCTTTGCCGCGGCAAGGGCGCGGGTGATGTGCGCATCCGTGAAGCTCGGCACATCGGCCAGCCGGGTGGGGAACCCGATTGAGCGCGCCAGGGCGAACATGGCCTCTGCAACGGCTACGCCGAGGTCCCTGCCCCGAAGCCGGCCAAGGTCCGCCCTTGTCATGCCTGCCTTCCGGTAGATCTCTCCGATAATCCGAAGCGGCTCCTCGATGACCGGGGCGAAAAACACGGTGTAGTACGGATTCATCAGCGCGCATGCTCGGCCATGGCTGAGAATGTCCACCAGGGAGAAGCTGGTCAGATGGCCGCCGTTTGTCCCTCCCAGCATGATTGAGTACGCCCCCAGATCGGTGCCAAGGCAAAGGTTGTCCCGCGCATTTGCATCCTTCGGGTTCTTGATGGCCCGGGGCAGGCTGTCCACAATCAAGCTGATCCCCGTCTCCGCCACGTCCCTGATCTTCTCATAGCCGGGTTTTCCCACAGCGCCGAACAAAACTTCCAGCGCATGCGAAATCCCGTCCAGGGCGCCGTCCATCACAAGGCTCTTCGGTGCGCTGTCAGTCACGCTGAAATCGAACAGAGGAGAGGAAGGCACGACGGCCTCGTCGACGATCAGCTTTTTCTGCCCCATGGAGACGTCCGTGATATTGGAGTACTTCGTGAGGTGCGCCCCCGAGCTGGCCGCTGTCTGGATGGCCACATGTCCCCTCAGGGACTTGCCCGTTGCTGCAAGCTTCTTGGCAACAAGCCCGGTTCCGAAGTACTCGTCTATCCCGCCGCCCAGAGTGCGCAGAACCTCTGCCGCCTTGGCTGCATCAATGGTGCTCCCGCCGCCGAAGCTTACAATGAAGTCGGGATCAGCGGCCTTCACCCGGTCGGCTATCCGCTTGACATCTTCCCGGGGGGCATTCGGGCCGGCTCCCGGAACCTCTTCCAATACGGAGACTCCAGAAGCCTTGAGGGAATCCCTGATTGCGCCGACGAACGTGTCGCTGCCGGCAAATGTGTCACGTACCAGGAGGGCGCGGGTGCCGTTGTCGCGCGCCACCTCTCCCGTACGGGGAAGCACGCCGCGGCCGCGGACATAGCGGCCGGCCTTGAACTGGTCGAGGAGGGCGTTCGCCTTTGATTCGAGGTTCATGATTTCTCCTTTGCTTTCAGTGCCGCGTGCGCGGCGGCCACTACATGTGAGACTCCCATACCGTATGCTTCGAGGACCGCGTCGTAGGGACCGGATTCGGCAAACCGGTCGTCGATGCCCACCCGTATCACAGGGACCGGGCGCTCCGCGGCCGTCACCTCTGCCACCGCGCCGCCAAGCCCGCCGAGCACGGTATGCTCCTCCGCAGTCACAACGCCACCCGTTTCCTCCGCCGCGGCCAGAACCGCCTGCCGGTCAAGGGGCTTGATTGTGTGCATCTCCAGGATCCTGGCGGAGATCCCCTGGGATGCCAGCTTCTCCGCAGCTTCGAGGCTGCGAGACACCATGAGGCCCGCACAGATGATGGTAAGGTCCCTGCCCTGTCGGTGCACCATTGCCTTCCCGATCTCAGGGGCGTACGACTCATCGAAGAGGACCGGCACCTCGTTGCGGTTGAGCCTGCAGAACACCGGGCCGTCCCAGTCGGCGATCTTCGGCAAAAGCCTGGCCACAGCGATCGGATCGCTTGGCACGACGATTGTCATGCCGGGCAGGCTGCGAAGAATCGAGACGTCAGAGATGGAATTGTGCGTGGGGCCGTCGAAAGAATCCGAGAGCCCGGCATAAGCGCCCATTAGCTTCACGTTCGCTTTTCCATAGCACAGGTGGGTGCGAACCATTTCAAGCGCCCGGGTGGCAAAGAGGAAGGAGAAGGTGTTGGCAAAGGGGATATGCCCCGTGTAGGCAAAGCCCACGGCCACGTCCACCAGGGACTGTTCAGCGATACCCACGTTATAGAACCTCTCGGGAAACGCGGCTTCGAACATCCAGCTGTAGTCAGAGTTGCTCACGTCGGCGCTGAGGGCCACTACTTTCTCATTCGCTTTGCCCAGGGCCACCAGCGCGGCGCCGTAGGCCTCCCTCATGGACTTCATTTCTGCCATGCCGCCACCTCCCTCTGGAGCTCCTCCATGCCTTGCGCGAACTGCTGGTCGTTCGGAGGGGCCCCGTGCCATCGGTGGTCGTACTCCATGAACGAGACCCCTTTCCCCTTCACAGTGCGGGCAATGATGACGCTTGGCCGCGCGTGCACTTCATCTGCCCGATCCAGCGCATCCAGGACCTCGGCAACGTTGTGGCCGTGGATCTCCTGAACGTGCCAGCCGAACGCCTCCCATTTGGCGCCGATGGGCTCGGTGGGCATGACATCTGCGGTGGCACCGGTCTGCTGAATTCCGTTGTAATCAAGGATGGCCGTCAGGTTTCCCAGCCGGAACTTGGCGGCGGCCATGATCCCTTCCCAGACGACCCCGGCGTTGATCTCACCGTCTCCCAGGATCACATAGACCCGGGCCGCGGAAGCGCGCGACGACGGGGCCGAGCGGCTGGAGGGTTTTGCGCTCCGCATCCGCAGGGAGAGCGCCATGCCTGTTCCGATGGCGATTCCGTGACCGAGGGGTCCTGCTGCAATCTCCACACCGGGCGTCTTGGACGGATCAGGGTGACCTTGGAGCATGCTGTTGAAAGAGCGGAATGTCATGAGCTCCCTGGGATCGAAGAACCCCCGGTGGGCGAGCATCGAGTACAGCATCGCGCACGCATGACCTTTGCTGAAAAGAAGCCTGTCACGGTCCGGCCAGTCCGGTCTCTTCGGATCGATTCGCAGGTGATGAAAATACAGGGCAGCCAGCACTTCGGCGATTGAGAATGCCCCGCCGAGATGCCCGGTCTGGTTGTTCTTGATCATTCGCAGGACGTCAATGCGGGATTGAAGCGCGCGGATTGTGATTTCCTTGACCAGTTGCTCGCTGTGATAGTGCATCTTCTCCCCCCTGCGGCCGTTGACAGGCGGCTTTTTTGCCTCTTGACTAGATCACGGAGCAGTTTGAGTATATGGTATACGATGTACAGAATATCTTACGTCCATCTGTATGTCAACAAGGATCGATTATCAATTGAGGAGTACAATTGTTGCATCAAGTTGAGCAAACGTATACAGTACAGTATATGCATAAATCGTCCGGCGTTTCTCTCCAGTAACAGCTGGAATTTCCAGAGGGCGACAGTCCCTGAAAGGTAAGAACATGTACGACACCTCAACGATTTCAGGCACCATCGACAGGAAGACGATCTCTGACCAGGTCTATAACCACATAAAGAAGCTCATTCTTTCCGGAACTCTCAAAGGCGGTGAGAAGATCCCTGAAATCAGCATCGCAGACCAGCTGGACGTCAGCAGGACACCGGTCCGGGAGGCCATCCGCAAGCTTGCAGAGTACGGGCTGGTCATCCTCAAGCCGCGCAGCTACGCGCAGGTGGCCACAATCAGCCCGAAAGAGGCGCGGGACATATCGCTTGTCAGGCTCTCCCTGGAGAAGCTTTCGTTTCGCAGCTTTGCCGAAGTGGCCGCGGAAGAGTCCCTGTCCAGCCTTCACGAGCTTGCCTTCAGATGCACGGAAGCGAACAAGACCGGCGACTATGGCGCAGCGTACGAGTTCGACAGCATGCTGCACCTGGAAATTGCCAGGAACACGGGCAACGTCGAGCTGTTCAACATGCTGCGCACCCTCGACGCGAAGCTCCAGCTCCTTCGGCTGAAGCAGCATCTGCCTCCCAACCTTCTCTCCATGTATTTCAGCCAGCATGAGACGCTCATCCAGCTCATGCAGGACAAGCAGCTTTCAGAGATCGACTCCTTGCTGGAGCGCCACATCCTACATCACCTGGACTTCATCTAGGCGCGCTGGTCTTCAGGGCTGCGTCATTGCGACCAGCCGCACCGGCGCGCCAGAGGCATATTCCCCGCCCACCTTCATGGGAGCCGGGATGAGAAGGACACGCCGGCCCAGCAGGCTGGCCACCTGCCCTCCCAGGTTTTCGATGATGTACACGTTGCTGCCCAGAAGCATCCTGTGGTTGCCCGGGCTGAAAGGCTGGTTCGTGTAGCTCCCCGGCGGGTCGAGGTCAGGCGCGTCGATTCCGAAGAGGCGGACCCCCCGTCTCCACTGCCCATTCGCACACGGCGCGGCTCGGCGTGGGGTAGCCCGCGTAGTAACGCGCGGGCTCAGTCTTGAACAACGCGGTCCACCCGGTGTGGACAAGGAGCGCGTCTCCCTTGCGAAGCTCTTCTTGGTGCGCGGAAAGGGAGCTTTGGACGTCATGCAGGGAGATCTCCCGTGAGCTGCCCTTGTCCGGAGCGTACGTCTCCGACACATCGATAATAACGGCCTCGCCGATCAGCTTTCCCGTCTCCACCATGTGCCACGGCGCATCCATGTGCGTTGCGAAATGAAGGCTCATGGTGACAACGGCGTGCCTGCAGCCGTGGCTGGGAAACATCTGGACGTTCTGGAAGTGCGCAAAGCCGAAGGGATGGTAGGTATCCTCGTCAAAGCCGTGGCTGAGATCGTAGAACGTCATATCAGGCTCCCCTAGTCGGCGTTTATATGCATCCGGCTGTACAGGGAACGGAACTTCTTGGGCGAAAGGCCGGTGAGCCGTTTGAACATCCGCCGGAAATACCCGGGATCCGAGTAGCCGCATGCAAACGCAATCTCGTTGATGTTCTTGCGTCCTTCGGTCCGCAGCATCGCCCGGGCCACGCCAATACGCTTGAGGTGAACGGCCTCGAGGATCGACATGTCGCGGTGCCTGCGGAACACCCTTTCCAGGTAGTCGGCGCTGCGGCGAAGGTCCCGGGCGATCGACGAGGTTGTGATCGGTCCCTTGAAGTTCCTGTCAATGTAAGCCTGGATCTCCAGCGCAAGCGGCGCCTGCTGCTGCGCCCTGGCCCGGGAGGCCGCGCGGGGCGTCCATTCCCGCTCCGTGGGGCCGGCCTCCACCAGCATCAGGGCCACCAGGTGCGCGGCGCTCACCGGGTCAAGGATCCCGGATTCCTGGTCCGAGATGAAGCGGCAGAACATCTCTGTCAAGAGCTCGGGATCGCGTGCCTCCGCAACGCGCTGCACGCGGATGGTGGACCGTGGGGTCCCGACGTCGTGCAGGCGGAAATGAACCCAGTAGAACTGGAGGTCGGCAGAATAGGGAAGGCGTCCCCCGTGCTTCTTGCCGGGGAAAAGCAGCAGGGTCTGGTTCTCCGTCACGTGGAGGCTTTCATCCTCCTCGAACATGTCCAGGCATCCCTGCGCGACGAAGATCAGCTCGTGGGAGTCGATGACGCGCGTGGGGTGAATCCCGAACCCCGGGGAAACGAACAGTCCGCCGTTCAGAGCCTCGATGCCGTTGGAAAGCAGGAACCTGAACCGTCCTTCGGTTGCCTCCACGCCTTTCTCCGTCAGCCGGAGCGCGTGAAGTCGCCGACGAGCCGCCCGGAGTTGGTGGTGCGGAAGGAAACCGGCGTCATGTTGGTTGTCCGCTTGAAGACGCGGCGGAAATACGCAACGTCTGCGTAGCCGCACTGGGCCGCGATCTCCGACACGCGAGTCTCCCGCTGCAGGAGAAGCTGCGCGCGCGCCTCCCGGATTCGCCGCAGATGGATTGCGCTGCGGACGGAGATGCCCCTTTCCCTGCGGTACGTCCGCTCCAGGTACCCCGGACTGTATCGAAGCTCCTGCGCGACGTCGATCGCGCTGATGGCCTCCCGGTAGTGCGCAGCAATGTAGGCATCCACCATGGATGCTATGGTCTCCAGCCCCGAGCTCACCGGCCGGGCGTCCAGCGAGCCGCCGGCCGCCGCAGAGAACTCGCACAGAATGAGGACCAGAAGGTTGTACAGCGCCCACGGCGTAGATCCGCGGCGCCTCTGCTCTGAGATGTAACGGCGCAGCAGATCGGTGATCCTTTCCGGGCTGCATACGGACCCCTGGGCCGGAATGAAAAGCGGAGGGTTGGTCCCCCTGCTGGCATGCTGAATCTCCTTGAATTTCAGGGCATAGAACTCCGCCCCGCTTCCGTAGTGGAACACGATGGCGCGCGATGCGCTGTGGTGCAGGAGAAGGGCGTCACGCGCCCTGAGATGCATCTCTGACCTGTCCGCCGCAACACTGACCTCGCCCCTGGCAATGAAGACAAAGAGGTAGGAATCGCTGAGCCTGAGCATCTGGCTCCCGCTGGAATCGGTGGCGACAAACAGCGAGCCTGCGGGCTCCAGCGTGTGCGCCAGGCCCAGGTCCATGCTTTTCATTCCCGAACCCATACCGTCATCTCCCCCGGCTGCCTGTTGGCCCATGCGTAGTAGGGGATGAAGAGCAGATCCTTGGGCGCAAGCCCGGGCGCGCGTCCGTCCAGGCCGTAGAGCCCGGACGATGGGGTCTTGCCGTCCCAGGCGCGCCCACGCCCTTTCACGACAACCGTTTCTCCCAGCAGGTCATCGCGGCGGGCGCATTCCAGCCGGGCGCCGGGGGGAAGGCTGGCCGTGTGAAGGAACGGGCCATTGTCGGCCTGTTCCAGGCAATAGACCACCGGCCCTCGCTGGACAGCCACTTTTCCGTAGTCCGCCTCCACCCGCGGGTCCGGGTGAACCCGCTGCGCCGGCATGCGCAGGATGAGCTGGACCTGATCGCCCCTGTGCCACTGCCTTGGAATGTGGGCGTACCCCTTTTCCACCGCGCGCGCCAGGTCATAGCGCGAACCGTTGAGAAAGAGGGACGGCCCGCGGCACCAGGACGGGATGCGCAGGGCGAAATCCAGCTCGACAGGGCCGTCCGCCGTGAACTCGAAGCTGACTTCCTCCGACCAGGGGTAGTCGGTGCGCTGCCGGAAGGCAACCTGTCCGAAGGAGATGCTGCCATCATGGAAAAGATCGACATACAGAGCGCCTTCGCCAAGATGGTAGACATACTCCCCCAGGGAAGCCAGGAGCCGGGCGATGTTCGGCGGGCAGCAGGCGCATCCGTACCAGGGCTGACGGCGATACTTCACAAAAAGTCGGCTGGGGTTGTTCTCGCAGAACTCCGGCCGCACAGAAAGGGGATTGACGTAGAAGTAGCTCTGGCCGTCCAGCGCAAGGCCGCTGAGGATGCCGTTGAACAGAGCGCGTTCCATGACGTCCGCGTAGCGTGAATCGTGACGAAGCGCTGCCATCCTGTTTGAGAAAATGAAGAGCCCGATGGCGGCGCAGGTCTCCGCGTACGCTGTGTCGTTGGGAAGGTCGAAGTCCGCGCTGAACGCCTCATTGCGCGCTGAGGAGCCGATGCCGCCCGTCACGTACATCCTGCGCAAGGAGGCGCTCTCCCACAGCCGGTCGCATGCCCTGCCCAACTCCTGGTCTCCGGTCTCCAGAGCGATGTCGGCCATCGCGGTGCACAGGTACATCGCGCGCACCGCGTGCCCCGATGCCTCACCGAGCTCCCGGACAGGCACCCTGGCCTGGCAGTAGTCAAGGTCGTGGATCCCGAAAATGGGAACAAAATCAGGAGATTTTGCCTCCTGCTCGAAGTAGTTGGGCTGCCGTCCCCTTTCGTCAATGAAGTACCGGGCAAGCGCCAGGTAGCGTTTTTCCCCGGTGAGCCGGTAGAGCTTCACGAGCGCAAGCTCCACCTCCTCATGCCCGCAGTACCCCCGGGATTTCCCGCTGCCGGTCCCGAAGCGCGAATCCACGAGGTCTGCCAGCCGGCGGGCCACCTCCAGGATCTTTGTGTCACCCGTGCTTCGGTGCACTGCCACGCTGGCCTCGATGAAGTGGCCGACGCAGTACAGCTCGTGCGCCTCCCTCAGATTTTTCCACTTCCCCCCCGGCTGCTTCACGGTGAAGTACGTGTTGAGATAGCCATCGGGCTGCTGCGCGGCGGCAATCAGGTCGATGGCCTGCTCCACCCTCTGCCGTATCCCGGGGTTCCCGGGAGCTTCGTCGTGCAGCAGGTGGCCTGCGGCCTCCAGCCACTTGTAGAGGTCGCTGTCCTGAAAAACCATTCCGTCGTACTGGCCCGTGCTGCGGCCCGCGGCAATGCGGAAGTTTTCCAGGGAATGGCTCCTCGGCGCTCCCCGGATCTCATCGTTCAGAGCCATCCATTGGTAGGGAATGGTTTTCTCCCGTACGAGGTCCCGGAAGTGTTTCCAGAATCCGCCCTCGATCGAGGCCCGCAGGTAATTCATCCGCGGGTCGACAGGCGAAGAACGTTCCATGAAAGCGCCGGCAGCCTCACGCTGAGGCGTCCCTTCTCCAGTTTCGCGCCGCTGGCCTCCCGCGGCTTCACGTTCTGCGCATCGCGCGTATTGACTGCCTTCGGGTCCCGGGAGTCCAGCACTGTATGGGTGACGCCGGCAAAGGCCTCGAAGCTCCGCAGGTCGCACGAAAGCGCAAGCTCCTCTTTCTGGTCCCGATTCACCGCAAAGATGCTCAGCTCTCCCCGCTCCTCGTCGTGCACTGCGGTCGCCTCAACAAGAGGCACCTCGGTGAAATCCCTGCTGTCGTACTTCGGCGAGTGCACGATGGTCTGCAGGGCTGCGCCCCTGCCGTAGCGGGAGGCGTGAAGGAACGGATAAAAGGTGGTCTGCCGCCACGCGGGACCGCCGGTGGCGGTCATGATGGGCGCGATCACGTTCACCAGCTGCGCGATGCAGGCCACCTTGACCCGGTCAGCGTGCTTCAGCAGCGTGATGAGAAGGCAGCCCACAAGGAGAGCATCCTCGAAAGTGTAAGTGTCCTCGACCTGGGAAGGGGCAAAGCCCCACGGGACGATCTTGCGGTCCGCCTCGTGTGAGTGATACCACACGTTCCATTCGTCGAAGGACAGGTTCACGGTCTTTTTGCTGCGCTTTCTGGCGCGCGTGAGGTCGCACGTCGCAATGACGCTCCTGATGTAGGAGTCCATCTCCAGCGACTTTGCAAGGAAATTGGCCGTGTCGTTCTCCTGGTTTCCGTAATAGCTGTGAAGCGAAATGTAGTTCACATGCTCGTACACGTGGTCAAGCACCGTCGCGTCATAATCTGGGAACGTGGACATCTTGGGGAATGAGCTGCCGCATGCCACCAGCTCTATGCCGGGATCGACCCAGCGCATCACCTTCGCCGTTTCCTGGGCGATCCGTCCGTACTCGGCACCCGTCTTGTGGCAGATCTGCCACGGACCGTCCATCTCGTTGCCCAGGCACCATACCTTTATGTTGTGAGGCTCCTTCTGCCCGTGCGACACGCGCATGTCGCTCCAGTACGAGCCCGAGGGGTGGTTGCAGTATTCCACCAGGGCCCGCGCTTCGTCGGGGCCCCGCGTTCCCAGATTGACGGACATGTTCACGGCGGTCCCTGCCTTGGCTGCCCACCGGGCAAACTCGTTCACGCCCACCCAGTTCGGCTCCACGGTCCGCCAGGCAAGATCCAGCTTGCGCGGCCTCTTCTCCACCGGACCCACGCCGTCTTCCCAGTTGTACCCCGAGACGAAGTTTCCCCCGGGGTAGCGGACAATCGGGATCTGAAGCTCCTTCACCAGGTCCAGCACGTCGCGGCGAAATCCGTCCTCGTCCGCCGTGGGGTGGCCCTTTTCGTAGATCCCGCCGTACACGCACCGCCCCAGGTGCTCCACGAAGGACCCGTAGAGCCTCGGGTCCACGTCCGAGATCACGAAATCCTTGTCCACGATCATCGTCGCAGTCTTTGCGTCCGCCATTCCCTCTCCCCTTCCTTATTTTATTCCCGATGTGATAGCCACTCCCTCCGCCACGCGCCTCTGGAAAATCAGGTAGAGGATTATTGTGGGGAGGGCAGCCAGCACCGCGGAAGCCATCACACGGGAGTACGCGATGCCGTACCAGGATTGCACCTGGGTAATGCCGATGGGGATGGTCATCATCGGCGTGGAGTTGATGACTATGTAGGGCCAGAAAAAGTTGTTCCACGATCCAATAAACAGGATGATGGCAAGCGCCCAGGTGATCCCCCAGTTCAACGGAAGGAACAGCCGGAAGAGGATCCGCATCTCGCCTGCCCCGTCCATGTGAGCAGCATCGGAGAGCTCCTGGGGCATCTGGTCGAAGAACTGCTTGTATATCACCACTGCCAGTGGCGAAACGAGCTGGGGCAGGATGACGCCGAAATAGCTGTTCACGAGCCCGAGCTGGTTCATGAACATGAAAAGCGGTACGACGTTCGTTGCCCCCGGAATCATGAAGCCGGCAAGGATGGCCACGAAGAGGAACCTGCTCCCCCGGAACTTTATCTGCGACAATGCGTACGCGCACATCACCGTCAGAAGAAGCACGGCAACCGTGATTGCCAGGGAGTTGACCACGCTGTTGAAATACCAGCGGATGATCATGGTGTTCTTGATCACGAAGTTGTACCCGTCGAGGACCATGGGCATTGGGAACCACGACGGCGGGATCTGGACGGTCTTGGTGTCCACCGTCAGCGAAGTGTTGAGCGCCCAATACATGGGAAAGATCCATATCAGGGCTAACGCCATGGAAAAGACCGTGACAAAAATGGAAGGGATGGAAACTCGTCGGACGTTCATTCGACCCTCCGGAAACGAAGGAGACGCAGCTGCAGCAGAGACGTGAAGAGGATCAGAACGAAAAGCGCGATAGATATCGTTGCGGCATATCCGCCCCGGTAGCGCGTAAAGGCCTGAATGTACATGTGCATCAGGACCACGATGGTGGAGTTGAACGGCCCGCCGTTGGTCAGGAGGTACACCTGGTTGAAGATCTGCCACTGCAGGATCAGCTGCAGGACCAGCACCAAGGAGGTGACCGGCCAGATGAGCGGCCAGGTGAAGTAGCGAAAGACCTGAAAGCCCTTATGGGCGCCGTCCAGCGAAGCCGCCTCGTAGTATTCGCTCGGGATGGCCTGGAGCCCAGCAATGAACATGAGAATGTTGAAACCCACCGTCCACCAGATCGTCACGAACGCCACGGCGGGCATGGCCCAGACGGGGTCCTGGAACCAGTTGATCTTCATTCGAAAGACGAAGTTGATGATCCCGTACGACCCGCTGAGGAACCAGTTCCAGATCTGCGTTACCACGCTGACAGGGAGAATGTAGGGCAGGAACATGAGCGCCATCACCAGGCCGCGCAGGCGACGCAGCCGCATGATCATGAGCGCGAACCCAAGCCCCGCAGCCGTGTTCGGCACAACCGTGAGAATGATGAAATAAACGGTGTGCCACAGGGAGGACCAGAACAGCGAATCTTTCCAGAGACGGACATAGTTTGCCGTGCCAATGAAGTGGCCCCTGCCGGCGATATCCGCGTTGGTGAAGCTGAGCGTGACCACGCGCACAGTCGGGTAGATGAGGAAAGCGCAATACACGGCAAAGAACGGGAGAACCAACAGGAGGACCGTGGCCCACGGCGTCTTCCTGGGCCTGCGGCGAAGCCTGATAGCCGATGCCTTGGCGCCGGCCTGGTCGATGACCGCACTGCTCATGTCACCCCCTGGGAAAGAACAGGCCCCGTGGGACTCCGCGGGGCCTTGATGCCAGACTACTGCTACTGCGAAAGGCTCTGCAAGTCGTCCTTGAACTTCTGGATGGCATCCGCCACCGTAAGGTTTCCAAGCAGGGCAGGAGACAGGAAGTTGCCCGCAGCGTCATAGGTCGGGGCGCCGACCCCGAAGATGGGGTTCACCGGCTCAAGGCGAACGTCCTTGGCAGCCTGCGCCGCATACTGGTTCACAGGGTAGAGCTTTGCAAGGGTCGGCCCGTTCAGGACCGGCAGGTACGCCGGCAGGTGGCCGCCGCTGGCCCACTCGTCCGCATGCTTCTCCACGAACGCCACGAAGGTCAGTACGGCGTGAACCATGTCGTCGGAAATCGGGGTCTTGGTATTGTTCGGGATGGCGATGTTGTGGGAATCAGCCCACGTCTGCTGATTCGCATAGAGCTTCGGGAAAGCCATGACGCCGAACTTGAAGGGAAGCTTGCCGGACTTTTCCAGGTCGACCATTGTCGGGACTTCCCAGTTGCCGTTGACCATGAAGGCGGCCTTGCCCGAGCTGAAGAGCGCAATCGCGTCTGGGTAAGCCGCATTCGCGGGGATCAATCCCTTGGTGGTCCAGTCAGTCATCACCTGGAGAGCGGTCTTCCCAAGGGTGTCCACCTGATCAAGCATTATGTTGCCTCCGCTTGCCAGGTTCCCGCCCTGCTGGTAGAAGAGCGTGCTCCACATGCGCCAGACAGTCGCCGGGTCATTGGCAGAGGACATTGCCAGGGGGAGCATTCCCGTGCTGCTCTTGATCTTTTGCAGGGACCGCGTGAAGTTCGCCATTCCCGTGAACGCCGAGGCCAGGGGACGGCCGTTGGCGCCCAAGAGGCCGGCTTTCCTCAGGATGTTCGCGTTGAAATATATGATGGAAGTGTGCGTGTCCAGAGGAATTCCGTAAAGGACCCCCTCGGTTCCGTACGCTTTGCTGATGGCCAGGGAGGTATCCACGAGGACCGGATTGAAGTCCTTGTAGGAAAGATCGACGGTCTTCAGCTCGGCTTCGGTGATGGGACGCAGATCCCCTGCCTGGATCCCCGCCGGGAAGTGCGAGAGATGGTACGTCATGACATCAGGGGTTTCCCCCGCAACGACTGCTGTATGCACCTTGGTGTAGAACGGGTCCCCCCATGTCAGGGTGGTGCCCTGGACGTTGATGTCGCTCTGGCCTGTGTTGAACTCATTGATGATCGCCTTCCATCGCACCCCGTCTCCGCCGCTCAGGAAGTCCCAGAGATTCACAGTGGTCTGGGCCCAGATCGCAAGCGGGGTAAAAAGCACAACCAGGAGCGCGACAGTCATTCCGATTGATCGCTTCATGCCCTCAACCCTCCTTGAAATAGAATGGATATCCAAGTTTCAAGATGCCATCAGAAAAGGGGCATCTTCAAGGAACATTTTCTGCATAAAAGAGGGATAATACCGACCTTGTCCACCGGCTTTCCGGGAGAAGAGCCCGGGCTCCTGGCTCCCTTGACCGGGAAACGCTGGTCTGCAACCATGGGGCAAAGCATCATCATGATAGACATCCCTGATCCACACACAAGGCGCCTGTATTTTCTTTTCCTCCTTGGATTTGCGACATTCGGCGCGGTTTTCACCATCATTGGCGCGGCCCTCCCGCACGTCATCAGTGTCTTTCACTGGTCATACACGATGGCCGGTGCGGTGCTTGCCGCGAACGCCGTGGGGTACTTTGTCTCCACGTTTGCGTGCGGCATGCTGGTTCAAAGAGTCGGCCCGAAGAGAGTGCTTGTCATCGGCCTTGCGCTGGGCGCTGTGAGCATGTCCCTGTTCCTCCGCTGGCCTTCCCCCTGGCTGAACCTGGGGTTGAACTTCTGCATCGGACTGTGCCAGGGCGCTATCGAAGTTGTCACGAATCTCGAAGTGATCCACATGGAGCGCAAGGGTCAGAGCCGGCTCCTGAACCTCCTCCATGCGGCCTTCTGCATCGGAGGAGTCGTCGGCCCTGCCTCCGTGGGGTTTCTCCTCGGAATAGGACGCGGCGGACTGGGAGTCTTCTGGGCAACTGCCGTTGTCCTTGGCCTGATGGGCGTCCTGTTCGGGATCTCCCGCTTCCCCCGCCTTCACCTGGAGGAGCTCGCGCATGACGGCGGCAGGAGGCTCGTCATGCAGCCCCTCGTTCTTCTGACCACGTTTTTTCTCCTCCTGTATGTGGGGGCCGAGCTGGGCATTTCCACGTGGATATCGGAGTATTTCGTGCGGGCGCTCCGCGCATCGCAGTTCAGCGGGGCGATTGCGGTTTCCATCTTCTGGGCGGGGATGCTCGCGGGACGCTTCACGCTGTCAGTGGCATACCGGGGCTCCCGCCAGGAATACGTCGTGCTCGGCCTGGCTGCCCTGTCCGCTGCTGCAATCGGCCTGATCCTGGTCCTGAGATCGACGTGGGCGGTCGCCGCGGCGGTTTTCCTGACCGGCGTCGGCTTCTCCGGCATCTATCCGTTGTCCCTTGCCATCGTGGGCCGGTATCACAGGACAGGCATGGCGGTTGGAGCCGTGACCACGGGCGGGGGGATAGGGTCTTTTACCTTCCCGTTCCTGATGGCGGTGCTTGCCCAGACCATGGGCATCCGCGGCGGGTTCTGGTTTTATCTGGGGCTCGCAGTCGTCCTGGTGGGCATAGCGGCCCTTATCATCCGCACGACGCGCCGCGCGCGCCCGGCATAACGGGCACAGGGCCGTCAGCATCTCGGGCCTTGCGCCCGTTGCGGACCGACTATATAGTGGCGCACATGAAAGAAGCGACACCAAAGGCGTATCGATACCGCTGGCTGATCCTGGCGGCGTTCATGCTGATCACGGGAATCAACCAGGCGCTCTGGATCACGTTCGCTCCCATCACCTCCGAGGCCATGAAGTTCTATTCGACGTCGGACCTCGCCATCGGGCTGCTCTCTCTGTGCTTCATGGCAATCTACATCCTGATCTTCCTGCCGTGCGCATGGCTCATCGACACGTGGGGGATCCGCCGCGCCGTCTCCCTGGGGGCCATTCTCACTGCAGTGTTCGCCCTGACCCGGGGGATCTTCGCCTCCAGCTTCGCGGCTGTCTTCATCTCCCAGGCGGGCATTGCCGTCGGTCAGCCCCTGATCCTGGGGGCCACCACAAAGCTGGCCGGCCGATGGTTCCCCGCGGATGAGCGCGCCACGGCCACAGGGCTCGGCACGCTGTCCATCTATCTTGGAGTGCTCCTCAGCCTCATTGTCACGCCCATTCTCACGGCAGGCTACGGCATGAAGGGGATGCTCGTCGTTTCGGGCGTCGCAGCCGTGGTGGCCGCGCTGTTCTTCATCGTTGTGGCCCGGGAGAAGCCGCCCACACCGGTCGGCCGGCCGGAGGATGAAGCGCGCTCCCTGATGTTCGACGGCCTGCGCAGCATGATCCGGCGCAGGGATTTCCTGTTCCTCCTGGCCATCTTCTTCGTCGGCCTGGGGATGTTCAATGGGATCACCACGTGGATAGAAGAGATCGTGGGGCCGCGCGGGTTCTCCACGTCCCAGGCGGGCCTTGCCGGGGGCCTGATGCTGATCGGTGGAATCATTGGCGCAGTGGCGCTGCCTCTGGTCTCCGACTCCCTGAGGCGCCGCAAGCCCTTCATCATCATCGCCATGATAGGACTTCTTCCGGGCCTCCTCGGCGTGACCTTCGCAGCCAGCTACTGGCTGCTCCTGTGCTCCTCTTTCGTGTTCGGTTTCTTTCTCCTGAGCGCCGGCCCGATCGGCTTCCAATACGGGGCGGAAATGACGCTTCCTGCGCCCGAAGGAACATCGAACACGCTTCTCATTGTGGCAGGGCAGATCTCGGGCATCATCTTCATTTTCCTCATGGATGCCTTGAAGGAGCCTGGGGGATCCATGACTGCTTCCCTCCTGGGCCTTTTTGCCCTGACGGTGGTGGTCCTGGCGCTGGCGATCTTTCTCAGGGAGTCCCCGATTTCCGCGCAGAAGGGCATGAAAGCAGGGGAAGCGGGAAAATAAGGCTCACCCGGGTCCAATGCTGGGAACCTGCCGCGCAGGCTGCAGCCTGACCTGCATGCACTGGTTCATCGCCTCGGTCACCTCGGCGAACACTCCGAGCACGGCCAGTACCAGCTCATGGCCAGAGGCGGCCCGCACTTCCGCGGCGCTCATGGGATAATACAGCTGGAAGCCTTCCCACTGATCGGGAGGAGCTTTTCTGGCCGCCGCTCGAACGTGCCGGGAAGACTCCCAGCCCTGAGCTGTGAATGACGCCGTGATCCCGCCGATCAGCCGGGCAGTGAAGCCTTCCCGGCGCACAAGCCTGCCCATCTCGCGGTCCAGATCGGTGCCGTTTTCGCATTGCTTCATGAGCCTGTGCCAGTCCCAGTCCTTCCGCAGCGTTCCCGGGATCTCAGCGTCTTCACGGATGGAGCCGCGCTCGATCTGCAGGCCCGCCTGGAACACCTTCTCTTCCCTGTCTGCCGAGATGAAGAACTTGGCGCAGCCGAAATTGACATCATGAGAAACGGGCTTGGCCTCGCGGTTGGCGCGGGGGAGCCAGCAGATCCATTGCCAGAACACGCCGCGGCCCCACCTGTCGGTGACGAACGCCGTGCCATACCTCTGTTCCAGCCCGTATTTGAGGATCTGCGTTATCCTTTCATGGGGCTCGAGGTTCCCGACCCGGATGCCGTGGTCGAAATCGATCCATTCGACCTTGAAGGCTTCACCGGTCGGCAGCTCTGCGGCCGCCTTCTCCGCCCTGGAGAGCGGCAGCCAGTCTTTCTGCGTGGGCCGCCGCTTCACGGGCCTGTCCCCTCGGGAGGCCCGCTGTACAGGAACGGGATGAGGTCCTGCTGCGTCGTTGAGAGCCGGGCGCGGGGAAACCTCTGCTGCAGCGATTGCGCAAGGCTGTCAGCCTCTTCGAGATAGCGTGTAAAAAGCGCGTTCAGGTCCGGCTCATTGTCAGGCGCTTCAGGCGGAGCTCCCTCGGCCTCTTGAGAGCCCTGCAAAGCAAGGTCAAGCCCGAACCGGGCAGGAGCCGGCGGGGACTCCCTGTGCCGCCAGGCGCCTGTGCGGATATCGAAGGCATATAATGGAAGAAACGCGACGCCGTGGTCAGCTATGAAAGTGATTGCGCGGCAAATGAACGCAACCTCGGAATCGGTGTGCAGGAAGTGGAAGTTGATCCGTGTCCACCCGGGCTTCAGGCCGATGTTTCCCTTGGTGATCGTGCGTTCTATCTTGCGCGACTTCCGCTCATCTATTCCGAGGAGCCTGTGACCGTACGGCGCCGCACAAGAGCAGCCGGCCCTGCTCTGGATTCCGAACAGGTCGTTGAGAAGAACGGTCACGAAGCGCGGGTGGAGCCAGGAAGAGCCGACCCGGATCGTGAAGGAGAAGATGGGCAGCCGATGCTCCAACCCCGCCTCTCCCATCAGCATGACCCCGGGGTGCCCGGCCAGCATGCCATAGGCGGTTTTCACCATGTCCTTTTCCCGGGCGGCAATCCGCTCCTGGCCAAGCTTCTCCTTGAGCTCCATGGCCAGGGCGGCGCGGAGAGTCTGGAGAATTCCCGGCGTGCCGGCTTTTTCCCGGGCCTCGATGTCCGGGATGTAGGACTGGCCGTCGAAGTTCACGAACTCAACGGTCCCGCCGGCCCCGACAGTGGGAGGCAGATCGCTCCTGTAGATCCTGTCATGGATGAGGAGGGTCCCGCTGCTTCCGGGGCCGCCCAGGAGCTTGTGCGGGGAAAAGTACAGCGCGTCGAAGAAAGACTCTTCATCCCTGTTCATGTCGATCCGTTCATACGGCGCGGCCGCGGCAAAATCAAAGAGGGCAAGCGCATCGTGCCTGTGAAGGATCCGCGCCACCTCGTGAACCGGGGTCTTCACGCCGGTCACATTGGAGGCGGCTGAGAACGCGCCTATCCTGCGTCTCTGGGAGTACTCCGGCCGCTCGAGCTTTCTGCTCAGGTCATCGAGGTCAAGGAGACCCTCTCCGGTGAGATCGACCTCCACGACTTCCGCAAAGCACTCCCTCCAGGAGACCTCGTTCGAATGATGCTCGAATGGTCCAACGAAGACCACGGGCCGCTTCTCCTGGATCCATCGGGTGAAGCGTTGAAGCTCGTCTGCGGCGAAGCGCTCGCGGAGCAGCGAGGTGAAGAAATCCTTTCCCGCGGGCGGGACGTAGATTCCCAGGATCTGCTGGAGCTGGTGGACCGCAGCGGTGGTGCCGGCGCCCGCGGAGATGATCCTGTGGTGCGGCCCCGCGTTCACCATTCTCTTGATGGAAAGCTCCGCCCAGTGAAGGCCCTCCGATGTGATGGTCCCCGTGGCATCGTCCTCCGTGTGGGTGTTTCCGTACGTCTCCATGAGGCGCCCCATATAGTCCTCGATGAAGGCCACCCCGCGCCCGGATGCCGTATAGTCCGCGTACGTGAGACGTCGAATGCCGAACGGCGTGGCGAGCTGCGTTCTCCCTCCGATGATGGAGCCGCGGACAAAGTCCCAAAAGTCTTGCATTCCTTCCTCCCGGACCGTACTAATGTACCATGACAAAGGGGGAATTGCGCGCCCGGATGGAAGGCCTGCTTGCGGGGATTGCCCCCGCTGACCTTGGCCGGCGCAGCGTCCTGGTTGCCCGGCGGTTCAAGGACACGAAGGCCTGGAAGGACGCAGACGTGATCCTCTGCTTCCTCTCAATGCCGCGGGAGCTGGACAGTGCGGGCCTCATCCGGGCCGCGCATGCCTCTGGCAAGCGCGTGGCCGTGCCTCGGATCCAGGGGGATTCCATCCGCTTCGTCTTCCGTCCCGCAGACGCGGGGGAGCTTCCCCGCGACCGCTGGGGGATCCCCGTTCCGCGCACAGAGTGGGAACCGTTGACTCTGCGCCGCGGGGTGCCCGTGCTGGTGGCCACACCCGGGCTGGCGTTCGACCGATCGGGCAACCGGCTGGGGAGGGGCAAGGGATACTATGACAGGTTCCTGAGAGAGGCGCGCGCCGCGCTTGGCGGGGAAATCACGGCAATCGGCATCTGCCTCTCAGAGCAGCTCATCGACGAGGTGCCTCACAATGAGCGGGACCAGCGCCTTGATGGCGTCACAACGGACCATGAAACTGTCATGGTGTCTTGATTCGCGTGAGGCCAGGGGATTACATTTCAGCAGGAGAACGACACGATGGGAGTCATCAAATCCGCATTTCAGATCGCAATGGAAAACTCAAAGGACATCGAAGCGAACAAGGAGCTGGTGGAAACAAGCCGCCTGCGGGACGAAGGGAAAAAGCTTGTTTCGAAGCTTCTGGAAGAGGCGTCTTTCGACGTCAAGGCGGCGCTCAAGGGGTATGAGAAACAGCAGCTCGCTTCGGTGAGGGAAGGTCTGATCCAGTCTCTCCTGGCAAATCTCGTTCTGCCCGCGGACGAGTTCTCTCTCAAGAACAACAAGAAGATCGGTGATGCGTTCGGCTCCACTGTTTCTGATGCTCGCAAGGTGAACATGATATTCAGCCAGCTGGAAAACTTCTTCAAGGAATACCTGGCCGAACGCAAGAGACTGGTGGAAGCGGTGGACCGCCAGTACGCGCAGATCAAGAAAAAAAAGGAAGAGGAGCTGTCCCGCCAGGTGGGACGGCCGGTGAAGATCAATCCGAACGCTGATCCAGAATACCAGGCCATGGTGCGCCAGTACATGGCCCAGCTGGACATCAAGTACAACGAGGTCCTGGACGGGGCAAAGGAAGAGCTCAGGTCCATTTTCACGAAAAGCCCGGCATGAGGATCGTCGCCGACCTGCACGTCCATTCCCGGTACTCGCGGGCGACGAGCAGTGAGGCTGACCTCGAAGGTTATTTCCGCTGGGCAAGGCTCAAGGGAATCAACGTCGTCGGGACAGGGGACTTCACGCATCCCCGGTGGATGCGGGAGATCTCTGAGAAGCTCATCGAGAGTGACGGTCTTTTTGCCCTGAAAGAGCCCCCGCGGCATTTTCCCCTGGAAGATGTCCAACCGGCTGATGCTCCCGTCCGCTTCCTTCTCACCGTGGAGATCAGCTCGATCTACAAAAAGCGCGGTGAAACGCGAAAGGTGCACAGCCTCCTCGGCGTGCGAACCCTGGAAGAAGCGCGGAAGCTCTCAGCCCGGCTTTCTGCAATTGGCAATATCGCCTCTGACGGAAGACCCATTCTGGGGTTGGATCCCAAGGACCTTCTGTCCATTCTGCTGGAGACTTCGCCGGACGGCTTCCTCATCCCCGCTCATGTCTGGACGCCGTGGTTCTCCCTTTTCGGCTCCAAGTCGGGGTTCGACCGGATAGAGGAATGCTTTGAAGAGCTCACGCCCCACATTTTTGCGCTGGAAACGGGCCTTTCCTCGGACCCCCCCATGAACTGGCGCTGGAGCGCCCTGGACCGCTACCGGCTGGTCTCCAACTCAGACGCGCACTCTCCGCCTAACCTCGGGAGGGAAGCCACCCTTCTGGATGCCCAGCTCGGATGGGAGGGCGTGGTGGGCGCCCTGCGGACAGGGGCTGGATTCCTGGGCACCTGCGAGTTCTACCCGGAGGAAGGCAAGTATCACTTCGACGGCCACAGGAAATGCGGCGTGTGCATGGACCCGGAGGAAACCCTCCGCTCAGGGGGCGCCTGTCCTGCCTGCGGCTCGCCTCTCACCATCGGGGTCCTGCACAGGGTGCTGGAGCTGGCTGATCGACAGGAGCCTCGCAAGCCGGACAGTGGCGGGGACTTCCGCTACCTCATCCCAGTGCCGGAAATCCTTGCCCAGCTCACCGGAACCGGCACGGGGTCCCGGACAGTCGCCGCCCTGCACGCAAAGGTCATTCGGACGTTCGGGAGCGAATACGCCTTCCTCTTCGACGCCACGCCCCAGGACATCGAGCGCGCGCTCGGACCCCTGATCGCCGAAGCCGTGCGAAGGATGCGTGAGGGCAGGGTGACGCCGAGCCCCGGCTTTGATGGAGAGTTCGGCGTCATCAGGATGTTCGATAAGCAGGAGCTGGTCAGGCTGCGCGGACAGGATGAGCTTTTCCCGACAGCTGCACCTCGGGCCGGCCGCGCTCCGCGCCAAGGCAACCTCAAAAGGTCAAAAGCACAGACCGGACCGGGCGCGGAACCGGCCGCCGGATCTGCCGCGAAGCCGGCGACCGAGTGGCCTTTCCTGGACAAGGCGCAGCAGGCGATAGCCGAGTCTTCGCCGGGAAAGATCCTGGTCTTCGCCGGTCCCGGGACCGGGAAGACCCGGCTCCTCACAAGCTGGATTGCTCGCCAGATCCAGACCGGGGGAGCGGGCCCGGAGCAGGTCCTTGGTCTCACCTTCACAAACAGGGCCGCGACGGAGATGCAGGAGAGACTTCTTGCCCTCCTTGGTCCGCGGGCGGGCCTGATCACCGCGTGCACCTTCCATTCATTCTGCTTCGGCCTGCTCCGCGGCCGCGACGCTGGCCTTCTCTCCGTCTACGGCCCTGCTCAGAGGGTCTCCCTTCTGGGTATGCTGCCCAACGCCGCGTCCCCTCAGCGCGCGCGGGAGGCTTCGGAGCGCCTGGAGCGATATTACGAGGGAATCGAGGAGCCGGACCAGGAGCTGCTTGGAATCGTGAGTGCATATGAAACCCTGTGCGCGGAAACAGGAGGCGTAGATGTCTCTGCTCTGGTCACCAGGACGCTGGCCGCTTTCCGCGCGGACCATGCCTTTCTGGCGCTCCAGCGCAGCAGGTTCCGCGTCATCGCAGTGGATGAGCTGCAGGACATCAACAGGCCGCAGTACGAGCTTCTCTCTTTCCTCAGCGAATCAGCGCCAGCGATGATGTGCATCGGGGATCCCAACCAGTCCATCTACGGGTTTCGCGGCTCGGACCGCGCGCTCTTTGCCAGGTTTGGTGGAGAGCCAGGGGTCCGATCGTTTGCCCTGGCCGCCAACTACCGCTCCTCCGGGGTCCTGGTGCGCGCCTCGCGCTCCGTCATCGGGCCCCAGCGTTCAGCCGGCATCCCTCCCCTGGAGGCAGTCAGGCCCGACGGTCCGGCCATCCGCGTGTTCAGGGCGGACGACCCGGCTGATGAGGGAGACCATATCGCTTCCGCCATCCGTGACCTCGTTGGCGGGGTGGATTCTGTTTCAGTGGACGCCGCCCGTACACGCAAGCCGGGAAGCCATTCCTTTGCGGACATCGCCATTCTCTTCCGCACCCGGGCGGTACGCGACGCCCTCCTCCCCTCCCTTCTCCGGGCCGGCCTGCCCCTCACTCTTCGGGACAACGTCCCACTTGCCCAGGAGGCGCCGTTCCGTCACCTCGTTTCCGCGCTGCGCCTCATTGTGAATCAGGGAGACCCGGTTTCCCGCAGGGACCTCGCGGAAGAGGCGGCAGCCGAATCCCTGGAGGATGCACTGAACGCCTTCCTGGGCCGGCGTGCCGAGCTTCGCGACATGGCAAGCTCTGCGGGGATCGAACGGGTGATCGACGAGCTGGAAAAAGATCTCATCAGGGTCGACAGGTTCGTCCCGGAGACGGCGCTCGCAGACGATATGATCAGAGAGGCCTCCCGCGAGCATGGGAAGGACCTGTCGTCGTTCCTGGTCCACCTCAGCCTGCTCACCCGTGAAAGCGAAGGCCCGCGCCGGGTGGAAAGGGTGACCCTCCTCACCTTCCATGCGGCAAAAGGCCTGGAGTTTCCCGTCGTCTTCATTGCCGGAGCCGAGGAGGGTATCGTCCCTCTTGGCAAGGACCCGGAGGAGGAGCGGCGGCTCTTCTATGTGGCGCTCACCCGGGCGCGTGACATCCTTTCCATCACCCATTGCGCCAGGCGCAGCATGCACGGAACACCGAAACCTGCCCGGCCCAGCCCCTTCCTTGCCGAAATACCGGCGGATTGCCGTGAGGAAGCTTCCCGGCCGTCCCGCAGGGCGCGGCGGGAAAGCCAGCTCCCGCTCTTCGGCTGAGCTATCGCCTGCGTCGGCGCAAAAGGATCTTGGCCGCCTCGAACCAGGCGATGCTCACCAGGCCCGCTCCCAGCGCTATCGCTATGTCCAGGGGATGCATGGGGGCAAAGTGAAACAGGCCGCGAAGGCCAGGGACGTATACAACCAGCCCCAGGAAGAGAAGGGCCCCGCTGACTACCCACAAAAGAGCGGGATTGCCCGCGGAAAAGGCGGACACGGCTGTGCGCGACCAGCTGCGGTTGGTCAGGATGAGACAGAGGTTCGACACGATGAGGGTGATGAACGCCAGGGTCCGGGCCTCGGCAAGGCTCTGCCCGATCCCCAGCGCGGCCAGGTACACGCCCAACACTGCCCCGAAGGCGACGAGCCCCTGGAGACAGCTGATGAGAAGGCTCGTCCTTCCAAAGAGACGCTCACGGGGACCACGCGGCTTCCTTTTCATGATGTCAGCCTCGGCGGGCTCCGCCTCGAAGACAACCGAGCAGGCCGGGTCGATGATGAGCTCCAGGAAGACGATGTGCACGGGGAAAAGGATCATCTCCTTCCACTGCAGGAGAACAGGCAGCAGGGACGCCAGAGCGATGGGAATGTGCACGCTGACCACGTACGCCATGGCTTTTCTCAGGTTGTCGAAGATGCGCCTTCCCATCCTGACCGCCTTGACAATGGAAGAAAAATCGTCGTCCAGCAGAACCAGATCCGATGCCTCGCGTGCAACGTCCGTCCCGCGGCTTCCCATTGCAACGCCGATATGTGCCGACTTCAGTGCGGGGGCATCGTTCACGCCGTCGCCGGTCATGGCAACGATCTCTCCGCGCGACTTGAAGGCGTCCACGATGGCGAGCTTCTGCTCCGGCACGACGCGCGCAAAGATGTCAGCCGCAGCCACGCGCCCGGAGAGCTCCTGCACCGGCATGGCGGCGAGCTCTGGCCCGGTGATCGTGAACCCCTGCCCAAGCCCGATCTGGCGCGCTATCTTCTGCGCCGTGGCTGGATAGTCTCCGGTGATCATCACCACCTTGATTCCCGCCTCATTGCATTCCTTGACCGCGGCCGGCACCGCGGGCCGAACCGGATCCTCCAGCCCGATGATGCCGATGAGCTGGAAAGGAAAATCATGGGCCACGTCGGGCAGCTCGACGCTGTCGAAAATCGCCTTTGCGACTCCGATCACCCGCAGGCCCTTGTCGGCCATCTCCTGCACCTGCAGGGAAAGCTGCTCCGTTCTCTGCGGCTCGAGGTGGCAGAGATCCGCTATTGCCTCCGGCGCCCCTTTTGTCGCCACCACGTAGCCGCTCCCCGCCATCGATTTCCAGGCGTGGGAGAGCGCAAGCAATTCGCTTGAGAGCGGGTACTGCTGCGCCAGCGTCCAGGTGGTGTGGATATGCTCGGTGTTGGTGAGCTTCCCCGCGCCGATCTCGTGGATGGCCTTTTCCATGGGATCGAATGGATCCTGCTGGCTTGCCAGGATCCCGTACTCAAGCAGCTCGTGGAAGGCTTCCGGAAGATCCCCCGGCCACTCCGTCACATCAATGGATCGCTCTCCTGCGCGCAGCATCCTGATGCGCATCTGGTTCTGCGTCAGGGTGCCGGTCTTGTCCGTGCACAGCACGGTTGCCGCACCGAGAGTCTCTACGGCCGCCATCCTGCGGGCCAGCACGTTGTTGCGGGAAATGCGCCACGCCCCCAGCGCAAGAAAAATGGTCAGTACCACAGGAAACTCTTCCGGGAGCACTGCCATGGCCAGGGTTATGCCTGAGAGCAGGCCGTTCAGCCAGTCCCCGCGGGTCAGGCCGTACACCACGACAAGCGCGGCGCACAGGATGAGGGCCCCCACGAAGATTACGCGCACAATCGAGCCTGTTTCCTTCTGCAGCGGCGTCTGCTCCTGTTCCATGACCTGCAGGGCCTTGCCGATCCGCCCGATCTCCGAAGAGGCGCCGGTTTCCCTGGCTACCGCCACTCCCTGCCCGTGCACGATGAGGGTTCCGGAGTAGACGCAGGGAAGGTCATCACCGCCCGGCCTCAGCATTCCGGCAGAAGAGTCCCCCGCAATCTTGCGAACGGGCATGGACTCTCCGGTGAGAAGCGACTCGTCCGCGGACAGGTTGATTTCCCAGACCAGGACGCCGTCTGCCGGAACCCTATCCCCTTCAGCCAGCACAATGAGGTCGCCGCGAGCAACCTCCGGTCCCGGGATGCGCCGCCTTTCTCCGTCGCGGATGACGAGGGCGCGCGGGCAGGCCAGGTCCCGCAGGGCCTGGAGCGTTTTCTCGGTCTTCTGCTCCTGGTAGATCGTGATTCCCATGATCACCAGCACGAACCCGAGCAGCATGGCAGCTTCCTGGATGTCCCCCAGCACGAGGTACAGAGCCCCGCAGGCAAGCAGGAGAAGGAACATCGGCTCACGCGCCACCCCCGCGGCGATGGACAGGATGCCCCTTTTCCCCGCCCGGGGAAGCTCGTTTAACCCGTGCAACCGCACGGCTTCCTGCGCCTGCCGCTCGGTCAATCCGCGCAGGCTTTTCACTTGTTCTTCGGTCAGAGCCATTTGAGTTCCCGAACTGTAAGTCGTCGGAACCGGGGTGTCAATCGATTCCCGCTGCGTTGACTGCGGCTGCGCGTGGCGCTATCCTGCGCTGCAATGGCCGCAGACGTTGAAAGCTCGCAGGCGGGCGCGTTTCTCAAGAGCCTCGGTTTCCCCGAGGTAAGAGTGCACCGCTCCTTCAACCATTTCGACTTCTCCCGCCCCTCCCGCAGGATCCTCGTCATCGGCTCCATGGGCTCGGGAAAGACTGAGTTCTCAGCGCGCATCTGGCGGGACTCCGAAGTGGCCAGGAAAAAGACCGGCAAGGCCGCAGAAAGCACCAGGACGGACGGCGCGGACAGGCGGATCGTCTTCTTCATTCGATCCGCACTCGATGTCTCCCGGTTTCCCGACTATCCGGCGGACGCCCTGCCGTTTCGGGGCGGGTTCGTGCGGTGCGGGAAGAACATCGCCTCCATCGCCAGCTCCTTCGACCTGGAGCGCATCATGGCCCAGAACCCCGGTGTCGGGACATGGGTTATCGACGAAGCATCCTTTTACGAGGAGCGGCTGGCGTACGTGGTGGAAAACGTCTCCCGCGCCAGGGGGCTGACATTCATCTTCCCTTCCCTGGTCCTGAACTTCCGCAGGGAGATCTTCAACACCACGGCGAAGCTCCTCCTGGACACAGCAACGGACGTCTTCCCCCTGACCGCGTATTGCGAGCACCCTGAATGCCTCCAGGATTCCTACTACACCTATCGATATTACACGGTTGACGGCCGCGAATGCCCTGCCCTGTATTTCGACCCGCTTATTGTCATCGGCGGGGACAGGGAGATCAACGATTCGCGGGAGCCGAATTACTGCACCCGGTGCGATGATCATCATTACCTGCCCGGCAAGGAGTACACCTACCTCTTCCTCAAGCCGCTGGGTGAGGCGGCCTCACGGGGGGACGCTGCTCCCCTGAGAGAAGAGCTCTCGTGGATCCAGGACCACATCGAACGCTCTCAGCTGTACCGGCACTTCAGCAGCAGCTATGAGGACAGCGAAGTAATGATGAACTCTCTGCGCGTCTCCTGCATAGCGGAAAAGGCGCTGCTCTTCCTTTCCACGGAGCAGAACCTGGTCCCCAACGATCTTTTCCGGAAGCTCGTCAGGGACCTGCGGCTGGACCGGGAATACCTGCGCCGCCGGCTTTCCGATTGCAGACGCTCTGCCGTCCTGGAGGAAACGTGAGGAGGGCGCTCCAGATGATTACGTTGGCTGCCGCTGCGCTTGCTCTCCTGGCCGGCTGCTCCAACAAACCGCCGGCGATCTCGCGCGTCTACGGCCGCGTCATCTACCAGCATGATGCCGGCACGGGCGCGTTCTCCGAGGGATTGAGCGTCTTCCTGGTGGCGAGCGATCCCAGCGGAATGGAGAACCTCAGCAGCTTCTACGTGATCAACGACGACGCGGAGCTTTTCTGGGAAGTTGACAGTACCGCGTGGGTGTCATCGACCGCGGAAAGCGAAGCATGGATCGGCTCCAATACGCTCGTCATGCCTGCCTCTCGGCCCGTCCCGCAGGGCAGCTACCGGGTCCTTCTCCAGAATTCCGGAGGCGACACGGTCGAGGAGACGTTCACCGTGGCTGCCCGGCAGGTTTCCGCGTCCGATGCGGCCTATCCCGCCGCTTCCGTCACCGACGGGCTGATCCACCTGAGCGGCCAGTACGACTCGATGGAGGTTTGGACCTACGGGAAAGACGGCAAGTACGTGGCAAGCTTCCCGGCAACGCGCAAGGGCCCTCCACTGGAGGTGCAGAAGATGGCCGCCGCTTCCCCGGCCCTTGCCCAGGGCTTCACCTTCCGCGTGTTTGCAAACAACGCAAAGGGCGGGTATGGAGCTCTTGCGGGTCCATACACCGCGGGCGCGGTTCAACCTCCTGCGGCAACCTTGCCCGCCAGATGATCGGGCTCTATACTCCCCGGCATGGAGAGCTACATTCTCGCGCTGGACCAGGGGACAACGAGCTCGCGCGCAATCCTTTTCGACAGAACCGGCCGGGCGGTCTCCGTCTCGCAGAAGCCCTTCACCCAGTCCTACCCGAAACCCGGATGGGTTGAGCACGATCCACAGGAGATCTGGTCTACCCAGATCGGCGCTGCCCGGGACGCAATTGCGGCGGCGCGAATCCCTCCTTCCCGGATCGAGGGCATCGGCATTGCCAACCAGCGTGAGACCGCTGTGTTCTGGGACCGCGCCACCGGGGAGCCCGTGGGCCCCGCAATCGTCTGGCAGGACAGGCGCACAACGGACATCTGCCGTCGACTCTCCGCTTCCGGACTCGAAAAGACCATCGGGGAGAGGACGGGCCTCCTGCTGGATCCCTATTTCTCCGCCACGAAGATCATGTGGTTCCTGCAGGCGGACAACCGGAATCGAAGCCGGGCGCAGGCGGGAGAAATCTGTTTCGGCACCGTCGACTCGTGGCTCCTCAGCAGGCTCACCGGGAGGCACCTCACGGATCCGTCCAACGCTTCCCGCACCATGCTCTTCGACATCAGCAAGGGCGTATGGGACACCGAGCTTGCCTCGGCAATGGGAGTCCCGATGTCAATGCTTCCGCAGGTGTGCCCTTCGTCATCTGATTTCGGCGTCGCTCCCCGGGGTCTCCTGGGAGCGGAAATCCCCGTGCGCGGCGTCCTGGGAGACCAGCAGGCCGCCCTCCTGGGCCAGGCCTGTCTGGAGCCCGGGGATGTCAAAGTCACCTATGGCACTGGCTGCTTCTGCCTGCTGGCTACGGGGAAGAAGCCTGTCGCATCGGGCAATCGGCTTCTCACAACGGTTGCCTGGGACCTGGGTGACGGGCTGGAATACGCCCTGGAAGGCTCAGTGTTCATCGGGGGAGCAGTGGTGCAATGGCTGCGGGACGAGCTGCGGATCCTTTCCTCCGCAGCTGAGTCGGAAACAATGGCGCGCGCCGTGCCGGACACCGCGGGGGTTTACTTCGTCCCCGCCTTCGTCGGCATGGGAGCGCCGTACTGGGACCCGGATGTGCGCGGCTCCATCCTGGGAATCACGCGGGGAACCCGGCAGGAGCACATCGTGCGGGCAGGCCTCGAGAGCGTGGCGTACCAGACCCGGGACCTGGTGCAGGCCATGCAGCGCGACGCCGGCCAGTCCATCCGCTCTGTCCGCGTTGACGGCGGCGCGTCCACCAACGCGTTCCTCATGCAGTTCCAGTCGGACATCCTCGGCGTGCCGCTTGTGCGGCCGCGGACTTTCGAGACAACAGCCCTGGGGGCGGCATTCGCGGCCGGGCTTGCCACCGGCATGTGGGAAAACCGGCAACGGCTTTCCTCAATCTGGCAGGCGGATGCCATCTTCGAGCCGTCCATGCAGGATGTCACCCGGGGCGCCCTTGTTGAGGGATGGAGCGCGGCCGTGAGGGCGGCGCGGTCATTCGGCAGGAGGGCGTGAGGAAACCTTTTCAGGCTGTCCGGCTAACTGCCGCCAAGGGGAATCGAACCCCTGACACACGGATTTTCAGTCCGTTGCTCTACCGTCTGAGCTACAGCGGCGATAACGGGACAATGTAGTGGCGCCCGGAAAAAAGTCAAGGGGGCGCATTCCTGCTGATTCTCACCCGCCATTATGCTATCTTGAGCCTATGCCTGCTCACTTCACTCATCTGCTTTTCGCTGAGGAAGCGTTGCGGGCTGCCTTGGGCGAGAAAGCGCAGTCCATCCTTGATGCGCACGGAAACATCTTTCGCTTCGGCGCGCAGGGGCCGGATTTCTTCTATCATAACCAGCGCACCATGCCCACGGGCCTGCGCTACGGTGTTGCGCTGCACCGCCGGGGGTTCGGCAGCCTGATTGAGCAGATGGCCCGCGAAGCGCTTCGCCTTGCCGCAGGTCCCGGCTCGGATCTTTCGGCGTTCATCCTCGGGTTCGCCACTCACGGTCCGCTGGATCGATCCACGCACCCCTATATCGGGTATTTCTCGGGATGGGTCGACCCTCGCGATTCCGTCACCCGACGGTACTTCCACTCGCATCCTTTTCTTGAGCGGATCCTGGACGTACTGGTGCTCCAGCGGCGCTTCGGCAGGTCGCTGGATGATTTCGATTTTCTTTCCCAGGTGCGCTGCGGGAAGATGCTTCCCTACCCTGTGGTCAAGGCGCTGGTCAAAGGGCTGAATGCGATCTACCCCTCATACAGCTACAAGAGCCGGGACAGGCTGCGGGTGGAGAATGCCTACCACGACACGATCTTTTTCTACAAGCTCACGAACCACCTCAACCCGGATCTGATCAGACTGGCGTACAGGAAAGACCGCAAGGACGGTTTCACGCAGCGGCGGCTCGCCCTGGTGCATCCCCGCGACATCCCCGCCGGCCATGATTTCCTGAACCTGAGCCACGCCACGTGGTGCCACCCCTGCGATTCTTCCGCAGTGTTCACTTCAAGCTTCATCGATCTCTACGAGGAAGCCCTCCAGATCTGCGTGGGCATGCTCAGAGGACTCTATGGCGTCCTTTCCGGGCAGGCCCCTCCGGACGGGCTGGCCGACCTGGTCGGAGATCAGAACCTGGATACCGGCCGGGAAAGCTGCATCCCCGAGCACGCGAATCCTTTCCCCCTGGCAGAGATCCTGGACTCGATGTACGCAAGATTGGAAGGGGAGGTCGCCGCCCGTTCACCCTGATTCAAGGTTTTGCAGCATGACCGCCGGATCATTCGTGGGAAGCTCGCAGGCCCATCTTCTGCACACGTAGGCGGTGGCCTTGCCGTTGACAAGACCCTGCGACGCCGTGTAAGGGGCAAGACGCAGGATCTCCGGCTCCGCCTCGCTGGTCGACCTCAGCACCAGGGACACGTTCGGGAGATAACGCCCGCGCACCGCGCGGACCATGGCGCGCGCCTGCGGATCATTCGAGTCTGCTGCAATGACGACCTGGAACGCAGGGCCCAGAAAGAAGTCGAGGGCAAAGAGAAAGAAAGCGAAAGACAACGCATTCGATTCCGCTTCCCTGGGATAGAGGCTGATGATGAGCTGCGCCCGCCGGCGGTATTCCTCCAGACCGGTGATCTCAGCGAGCCGCGTGAGAACCAAGATCCCCACCGAGTTCGCGGAGGGGATGACGCCGTCCACAATCGGCTTGACCCGGCTGCCGGGCACGCCCGCTGCGTCCCGGGAGGTCTGGAAGAACCCTCCTGCTTCATCATCCCAGAAAAGCGCAATCCCTCCATCCAGAAGACGTATTGCCTCTCGGAGCCAGCGCGTCTGGAAAGTGGCCTCGTACAGCTCCATGAGGCCCCAGGCGAGAAGCAGATAGTCGTCGGCGAATGCGCCGATTGCGGCCTCTCCGTCACGGTAGCGGTGAAGGAGCCTGCCGTCGCTGCTCCTGAGGCGCGTGAGAATGAAATCCGCCGCCCGCGAGGCTGCATCGCAGAATGTTGCCTCGTCAAGGACGGCTCCCGCGCGAGCCAGCGCCGCTATCATGAGGCCGTTCCAGTCGGCAAGCACCTTATCGTCACGGGATGGCCGTTTCCTGGCCTGCCTGCGCTGCAGAAGAGCGCTCTCGAGGCGCCCGGGAGCAGCTGTCTGGGCAGGATCGCGGAACAGGATGACCTCCGGTTCGCCGATATCCCGGTAGAGCTCATTGAAATGCTCCATCTCATCGGCAGTGAGAGCAGACTGGATTTCAGCACGGGTCCAGCGGTAGAACTTCCCCTCCTCCCCCTCGCTGTCCGCGTCTTCCGCCGTGAAGAACCCTCCCTCGGGCGATGTCATATCGCGAAGCACATACGTGCAGATCTCTCCGGCCGTCCGGCCGTAGAAGTCGTCACCCGTGGCGCGCCACGCGTCGACATATGCAATGCACAGGAGCGCCTGGTCATAGAGCATCTTCTCGAAATGGGGCAGTCGCCACTGTGGATCAGTCGAATATCGATGGAAGCCAAACCCGATCTGGTCGTAGATGCCTCCGTTGCGCATGGCGCGCAGAGCCCTTTCCACCATCTGCAGGGCTTCGCCGTCTTTCTGCCTGTGCCACGCGCGCAGCAGCAGCGGGTAGATGCTTGCCATGGGAAACTTGGGAGCGGAGCCGAAGCCGCCGTTCGCCCCGTCAAACTGGCCCGAGAGCGCCTGAGCGGCCTTCCCCACAGTATCGCGATCGAAGTGTGCTTCATGCGCCGCCGTTTCAGCATGCTCGGCGAGAGCGGCTGCCACTGTTGCAGCGGAAGAGACAAGCTCATCGCGCCGGGTTGCCCACAGCTCCCGAATCCGCGGCACAAGATCGAGCATTCCGGTGTGGCCGAAGCCGCTCTCTTTCGGGATGTATGTCCCCGCGAAGAACGGCGTGCCTTCCGGCGTCATGATGATGGTGAGAGGCCAGCCTCCCGACCCTGTCATGAGCTGGCAGGCGGTCATGTAGTGAGCATCAATATCGGGGCGCTCTTCGCGATCCACTTTGATCGAAACGAAAGCATCATTCATCAGAGAAGCCACCTCAGCGTCCTGGAAGGACTCGTGCTCCATCACGTGGCACCAGTGGCAGGTGGAATAGCCGATTGAGAGAAAGATCGGACGTTTCGCCGCCCGAGCCTTTCTGAACGCCTCTTCTCCCCAGGGATGCCAGTCGACGGGGTTGGCCGCGTGTTGGAGAAGGTAGGGGCTCTTCTCGAACTGCAGGGCGTTCATGGTGCCTCGTTTCGAAAAGGTACGAACAATCACGCGGACGGACAAACGCGGCGGCCATCCTCCGAATCGCGATGAATCACAGCACCATCCTTGGCAATCGGTGGCCAGAAGCGCTAAGATGTCGTCAAATGGCAGGCGGAGAAGAGAAGCGGAGATCCAGAAAACCGCGGCTGGCAAAGAAAAGCGGCCCGGACCCCTCCATCCGGGGCTTCATCAAGGAGACCAGCCGGGACGCGGGATATCGCAAGGCTGCCCAGTTCCTCATGCTCCTTGGCAAGGACGAAGCTTCGCGTGTGCTGAGGCACATGGCCCCTGAGGAGATCGAGGGCATCACTCGGGAGATCGCCAAGACTCAGCGGATCGAGGAAAGGGAAGCCTCCAAGATCCTCGAAGAGTTCGGGTACATCAAGGAGACAAAGAGCCTCATTGCTCTTGGCGGAATAGAGAAGGCCCAGGAGATGCTTACCGCCTCCATCGGGGCGGAAAAGGCGGAGAAGATCCTCGCCAGGGTGAGGAAGGACATGGCCCCGCCGCCGTTCTCCTTCCTGCAGGACATCGATGTGCACCAGGCCATCTCCCTGCTGCGGCAGGAGTCAGTGCCCGTGGCCTCGCTGATCCTTGCCCACCTGGAGCCAAAGCTCGCTGCGCGCATCCTGCAGGCCCTGCCGCCCGACGTTCAGCGTGAGGTGGTGCCCCGGATCGCACGGATGCGAAAGGTCGACTCGGAGGTAGTCCGGAGGGCTGAAGAGACACTGCGGACAAAGGTCCGGGAGCAGAGCACGCCGGTCACCCAGGAGATAGATGGCAAGGCTGCTCTCACGGAGATCCTTCGCTTCATGGATCCCGGCAAGGAGCAGGCCATCCTCGAGACCCTGGAGCCGAACGTCTCCAACGAGATCAAGAAGAAGCTGTATACAATCGATGTCGTCTTCCAGATCCCTGACAAGGAACTGCAGAAGGTCCTGCGGGACCACTCGGACCGGGAAATCGCCATGCTCACCAAGGGCGTGGAGGAGAAAGTGAAGCTTCGCATCCTTGCCTCGCTGTCGGAGCGCAGGCGCGAGCTGGTGCGCCTGGAATCCGAGGCTCTGGGCGCCGTGCGAAAGAGCGAGGCGGAGGCGGCTCTCCAGGATTTCCTGGAGTATGTCCAGCTTCTCGAGCAAAAAGGCGAGATCACGATCCTGCGAGAGCGGGAAGAGTTCGTCTAAGCGCGGCGAAGCGCCGCCATCGCGCCCACACCAAGGAGTTCACTGATGCAAAGGGTTTCAATCGCGGAGATCGGAAAACACGTCGATTCCGACGTGGAGATCCAGGGATGGCTCTTCAACCTCAGGTCAAAGGGAAAGATCGCCTTTCTCCAGCTCAGGGACGGCACAGGGAGAATCCAGGGGGTGGCGGAGGAGACCACATGCGGCGCCGAGGCGTTCGGGCAGATCGCCGGGCTGAGGATGGAGGCATCCATCAGGGTGCGCGGCAAGGTCAGAAAGGACGACCGCGCCCCGTCGGGATATGAGCTCACCGTGAGCGGCCTCGATATCGTTCAAAACCCGGCAGACGACTACCCCATCTCAAAGAAGGAGCACGGTATCGACTTCCTTCTGGAGAACAGGCACCTGTGGCTGCGCTCCACCAGACCGGCAGCCATCATGCGCATCCGGGACCAGGCCATCATGTCCTTCCGATCGTTCTTCCACGAGAGGGGATACCTGCTCATCGATACCCCCATCCTTACGGGCTCCATTGGAGAGAGCGCGGGCACGCTCTTCACGGTCCCCTATTTCGATCTGGGCAATGCCTACCTCGCGCAGACCGGCCAGCTGTACCTCGAGGCGGCGTGCATGGCGTACGGCAAGGTATACAACTTCGGCCCCACTTTCCGGGCGGAGAAATCCAAGACGCGCAGGCACCTCACTGAGTTCTGGATGCTGGAAGCCGAGGTCGCATACTTCGACAATGAGGACAACATGCGGCTCCAGGAGGACATGGTGAGCCGGGTGGTCTCCGACGCGCTTGCCAACTGCGCGGCGGAGCTTGCCGTGCTGGAGCGCGACGTGAAGCCGCTTCGCAAGGTAACGGTTCCTTTCATCCGGATGGACTATGGCGATGCGGTGAAAACTCTCCAGGGCAAGGGAAGCTCAATCCAGTGGGGGGACGACCTGGGCGGGGAGGATGAGACTATCCTCACAAAGATGCACGACAAGCCGATCTTCGTCATGAATTATCCCAGGAAGGCCAAAGCATTCTATATGAAAGAGAACCCGGCCAACCCTGAGACGGTCCTCTGCGCGGACCTCCTGGCCCCGGAAGGCTACGGGGAGATCATCGGCGGTTCGCAGCGAGAGGACATGCTGGAGAAGCTCCTGGCGCGCATCCATGAGGAGAAGCTGCCGAAGGATGCCTACGGCTGGTATCTCGACCTCAGGAAGTACGGCTCTGTGCCGCACTCAGGATTCGGGATCGGCCTGGAGCGCACGCTGGCATGGATCTGCGGCACCCAGCACATCAGGGAGTGCATACCGTTCCCCAGGACCATTTCGCGAATCTACCCGTAGCCATGGATGCGTAGCACGCCGCAGGCGTGCGGAGGGCGGCAGCCGTAGCGCGGTACACCGCGCGGAGGCGAGAGCCGCGAGGGCGAGCGAGTACGCATGTCTCCCTCTTGACAATTCGACTAAAAGGGACTATTAGTCGAATAGACGATAGATTCAGGAGGAGAAATGTACGGCAAAACGTATAACGAG
This sequence comes from Spirochaetia bacterium, assembly GCA_049515135.1. GTDB lineage: Bacteria > Spirochaetota > Spirochaetia > SZUA-6 > Fen-1364 > Fen-1364. The sequence goes on along the minus strand of JBEKUJ010000014.1, from coordinate 59,451 downwards.
CAGAAACAATCAGTCGTCCAGGCTGCTTCTGTCGTGATCCAGCAATTCGGTTTCGATAAAACGACCATGAGCGACATCGCCAAAGCCCTCAGAATGGGAAAAAGCTCCCTCTATCACTACTTCACCAGCAAAGAGGACATCTTTGTGGAGGTCTTCAAGAACGAAGTTGCGGAGCTCCGCGGAGAGTTCCTCCGAGCAATAGACGCAGAGCCGACTCCGGAAGGCAAGATCCGGGCTTACATCCAGACCCGCACGGAGATGTTCCGCAGGAAACTGAACCAGCACCTGGAGTTCGTGGAGGCCACCACGGAACGCTACGACCTGCTCCTGAGGATCCACCAGATGTTCGATGATGATGAAATAGCCATCATCTCCGGCATACTCCAGCAGGGCGTGACGGAGGGGCGGTTTTCCATTCGCGACATCCGCACCACCTCCACGGCCATCGTCACCGCCTTCCGTGCCTTCGAATATCCGTTTTCCAGGAACCTGCAGCCCTCGGACCTGGAAAAGAATCTTGACTCTCTGCTCGAGGTCCTGTTCAAGGGGCTTCTCAGAAGGTGACGCCGTGAAGCGTCTGACTGCCTTTGTCTTTCATCACCGCTTGCCCATCATCATCGTCTTCACCGCGGTGACCATTTTCTTCGCGTATTGGATCAAGGACATCAGGATCAACAGCAATGTCGTCACCTATCTGCCAAAGGAAGACGCCGCTGTCCAGCTCTTCAATCACCTGGGCGAAAAGTTCAAGCAGAACGACCTGCTGCTGGTGGCCGTGGAATCAGAGGACGTTTTCACGGCACGAACGCTCCAGGACATCGACCGCCTGACGCAGGCTTTCCAGGGCGTGGAAGGCGTCTCCTCCGTTCTCAGCCTCGCCGACATGATGGACATCCGCAAGGCGGCTGATGGCGGCATCGAGATCGGCAGGCTCTTCGATCCGGGCAACCCGCCCATCACACCCCTGCAGCTCCAGGACCTGCGGGCCACGGTCATGGAAAAGGAGAGATACCGGGGCGGCATCATCTCAAACGACGGCCGCACCACGTTGATCGTCTGCCAGATCAGGTCAGGGGCCCAGACGGACGCCATCGCAGCGCGCATCATGGCGGCGGCCCGTCGCAGTGGGGTCCCGGAGAAGCTTCATTTCGGCGGCAATCCTCTCCTGGTCACCGAGCTGTGCTCCATCATATTGCATGACCTGCGGATCCTGATCCCGATTGTGTCGGTTCTTATCATCCTCACCCTTTTCCTTTCCTTCGGCACGGTTCGCGGCGTCCTCATTCCCCTGGGATCCGTGCTGATGAGCACTGTCTGGGTCCTTGGCCTCATGGGACTCCTGAAAGTGCCGCTGACTCTCGTGTCCAACATCATCCCCGCGCTCCTGGTGGCCATTGGGACAGCTCCCTGCATCCACATCCTCGGCAAGTTCGACGAGGACGTGCGCCGCTACGGCAGCCAGGGTGAGGAATCCCGCTCCGCCTTCGCGGAGGTGGGGATACGCGTCGTCCTTGCCGCCCTCACCATCGTCCTGGGTTTTTCCTCTTTCATCATGGGTTCCTACCTCACGACCATCAGGGATTTCGGAATCTTCGCCTCTGTCGGCGTGCTGTTCTCTCTGCTCATCTCGATCCTGTTCGTCCCGGCCGTGCTTGCGTCTGTCAGAGTCTCCCACCCCGGCCGCGCACGGGGCCATTTCATCTCTCGGCTCATGGCGGGATGGGCCGGCATGGTGGTCCGGCGGCGGAAGCTCATCATCATTGTCAGCGTGATCGTCCTGGCTCTGGGGATTGCCGGCATCCCCATGATCGGGCGCGAGTCTGAGTTCACGGACTTCCTGGACCGGAACAACCCGGTCCGGCTCACCGAATCCCTTCTGCAGCGCGAGTTCGGAGGCTCGCGTCCGCTGCAGATCGATTTCACGGGAGATCTGGCGAATCCCTTTGTGCTCAAGGAAATGCTGCGGCTGGAGAAGTTCATCGCAGACCGGCATCTCGCAAGCAACCCGATATCTGTCGCGGACCTGATCGCCGAGATGAACCAGCTCATCGACAATCAGAAAGCCATTCCCGATGACCGCGCCAAGGTGGCCAACCTGATGTTCATGCTGGAAGGCCAGGACATCGTGAACGGACTCATGAGCGATGACAAGGACGAGGGTCAGATCCAGGCCATGGTGGGTCTGCTGGAAAGCCCGCAGCTCAAAGGGATGATCGCATCCCTGGACACGTACATCGCTTCGATGGACAGGGAGCTGGTAGAGGTCTCCATGGCCTCCCTCTCCCCGGAGGACCGCCGGCTGGTGATGCAGTATCGAGTGCGGAGAGGCGATGACCCTGCGGAGTTGTCCCAGCAGAGCACGGCCGTGCCCCTGAAGCTGTTCAAGGGGCTGTCCATTGCTGCGAGCGGCAGCCCCGAAGTCATCAGGTTCAAAGTCCGCTACACCGGCATGCCGATCATTTCCTGGCATCTGGACCAGAGCGTCCTGGCAAGCCAGGCGGAAAGCCTGGGGATCGCTTTTGTCTTCATCTTCGCGCTTCTGGCCCTGAAGCTCAGGTCATGGCGCGGCGGGCTCCTGGGGCTGGCCCCGATCATCCTGGCGGTTGTAGTGATGTTCGGCCTCATGGGCTTCACCGGCATCCCGATCAACGTGGCCACGGTCCTGGTTGGCGCCATTGCCCTGGGGATCGGGATCGACTATTCCATCCATTTCAGCGTCAGGTTTTCCACGTACTACCGCGGTCCCTCCACGGCAGGGGAAGCCGTTGCAAAGACCATTCAGACCACAGGGCTGGCCATCATCATCAATGTGCTCGCAGTCACCATGGGCTTCATTGCGCTGCTGTTCGCGAACCTTCTGCCGCTCCGACAGTTCGGGATCCTCACCGCTGTGGCGATGATCGGAAGCGGAGCAGGCGCGCTGACGCTGCTTCCTGCGCTCATTCTGAGTGCACCGTCAGCTTTCATGGGAAAAGTCTCCAAGGAGGAACGCCATGAAAAGATTCATGGTCATCGCATCAGCCGCCGTGCTGTGTCTGGCGGCGACGCTATTCCCAGCGCAGGCGCAGGACAAGGGTCTGACGCCCGCTCAGATTCTGGACAAGGTGGACGATGCGATCAACGGACCGAAGGACCAGAGCTATACCGTTCACCTCGTGCTGATAGACAAGGACGGCGCCCAGAAGACCAGGGAGATGGTCATGCTGCAGAAGGGCCGTGACAAACGCCTGGTGCGCTTCATCGCCCCCGCGGATCAGCGCGGCATCGCATTCCTCTCCCTGCCCGGCGACATCCAGTACCTGTACCTGCCGGCCTTCAAGAAGGTGCGCAGGATTGCCAGCTCAGTGAAAAACACAAGCTTCGCCGGCACGGATTTCACCTATGAAGACCTGGAAGCGGTGAAGTGGTCCAGCAAGTGGGTTGCGGCCATCAAGAGCCAGAACCAGGAGACGACGGTCCTGGACTTGACGCCGAAGCCCGGAGGGACGACTGGCTACTCCCGGCAGCTGGTCACTGTCCGCAATGACAACTTCTATCCCGTTCGCATCGAGATTTACGGCAAGTCAGGAACTCTTTCCAAGGTCCTGGTTCGCGGAGCCCTGAAGCAGGTGCAGGACTATTGGGTCTCCATGGACACCACGATGGAGGACCTTACGAAGCAGCACACAACGCACATGCTCGTCTCCGATCTCACGCTCGACACGGGGATCGGCGATGACAAGTTCACAGAACGGTACCTCAGCCAGTAGGAGGGTCGTCATGAAAGCAGGAACTTACACTGCTGCCATCGCTCTTCTCGTTGTCATGAGCCCGGGGGCATGGACCGAAGGAATTGCGCTGGGAGGAGCAGCTTCAACAGATGACCGGGTATCGACACAAACGGATCCGCAGCTCACCTTCCAGGAATATAGACTGGAGATCTCCGCGGACGCAAAACCTTCTGATACCACGAAGTTCCATGGAGAAGCGTGGATCCGCTCCGCTGGCCTCTCCCCTTCCGTGACCTCGGCCAACAGCCTCTTCTCCGTTGGCGGCGTGGCGCCGGTCTCGCTGGATCTTCGGGAGGCGTACTTCGAGCTGAACGGATTCATCTTCGACAACGTGGACCTGAAAATCGGCCGGCAGCGCATTGCCTGGGGAACAGCGGACAAGCTGAACCCGACGGACAATGTGAACGCGCTCGATCTCAGCGACCCATGGGACTTCGGGAGGCACCTCGGATCTGACGGGGTCCAGCTCTCCGTCTATGCGGGAGGGATCCAGGTAACCGGGCTCGCAGTGGCTCAGTTCACCCCCGCTGTCCTGCCAACAGGGCAATGGGCCAATGCCCTCATGCCGTCTGCGGTGCAGGTGCCGGCGGGACTGACGCTTGGGAGCGTCACCACAAACGTGCAGCTCCCCGGCCTGTCCATCGCAGACAGCGTCACCGCGGGCCTGAGGGTCAAGGGCAATCTCCTTGGATATGACCTTTCCGTTTCCTACCTCTACGGCAGACAGAGCCTGCCCGTCGTCGACAACGTGGTCATCACGTCCCCCGGCCTGCCGGTCGTGAACGCGGCTGCCCAGCTGGTCTATCCCCGCGAGCACGTCTTCGGGGCCGACCTCGCTGGGTCCATCCTCGGCGTTGGCGTCTGGGTTGAAGCCGCAGTCTTCCTGCCGTCGAAGGTCACACTCACTCGGGACGCAAGCGCCCTGGGGATGCCGGTGTCCCAGTCAACAGCGCTGGACAGCACGCCGTATGTGAAATACGTGGTCGGGGGAGACTATACCTTCCCCGGCAACGTGTACCTCAACGGCCAGTTTGTCCACGGGCTTTTCCAAGAAGCGGGCGCCGGCAACCTGGAGGATTACTTCTCCGTGAGCCTCGAGTGGCGGCTGTTCGATGAGAAACTGAAGCTTACGCCGCTCAGCTTCCTTTTCGAGGTGAAGGACTGGAGCGACATACCAGACAACTACGCTCTCCTCGCTGCTCCGTCCATTACCATCCACCCCATGGACAACGCGGAGCTTGTCATCGGCTTTCACTGGATCCGGGCAACAAGCTCGACCGTGTTCGGAGCCTTGAGCGGTCAGAACGAGGTATTTGCCCACGCGCGCTACAGTTTCTGAGGCCTGCCCCAGGACGCTGAGGCGCCTGTCCTTTCACGTCCTTGGTGATGTCCCGCAGGAGACCCGCTTTCGCGTACTCGCTCATGAGCCCGCCGCCCCACGTATGGAACATGTCAGGGGGATCACCGGACTGCGTGAGGGTCGTGAGCTTGGCCATGAATTTCGCAATAGGTTGTTCTACGTATCCCGGCTCTGCACCCACTTCACGGCGAAACGCCGCAGGTCTCCCGCGCCGTCCACCTGAAGCTTCTCCTTGATGTGATCCCGGTAGGCGTTCACCGTCTTCACGGAGAGGTTGAGCATTTTCGCGATCTCCGCCGCTCCGTAGCCCTGGCCGATGCGCTCCAGCACCTCCAGTTCCCTGTCGCTCAGCCGCTCCACCGAGGGCGCCTCGTTCTCCTCCCGCCGGTTGAACATTGTCTCCAGAAGCCGGTCCCGCATGGCCGCCGAGACGTAGATCTTTCCGGAGAGCACAGTCTGGATTGCATCCAGCATGACAGACGCCGCCTCCTGCTTCATCACGTAGCCGCGCGCTCCCGCCTTCAAGGCCCGCTCCGCGTAGACCACTTCATCGTGCATGGAGATGATGAGGATCAGCATGGACGGATGGGATGCTTTGAGGGTCCGCACGAGGTCCAGCCCGTTCTGGCCCACGAGGGAAATGTCGACAAGGGCGATATCGGGAACGCTGCTCTGGAGGGCTTCCTGGGCTTCGGCCGCAGAGCCCGCTTCCCCGCAGACCTGGTAGCGATCAGTGCTCCTGATCAGGGCAACCAGGCCCTGACGGAAGACCGGATGATCATCGACGACAAGAAAAGTGACCGGCTTCGCCATCAGGCCCCCTTCTCTCCCGCGCCGATCCGGCAGGACACGCGCGTCCCGGGCGACAGCCTCTCTATAAGGAGCTCCGCAGCGGCGGTTGCGGCCCGGTAGCGCATGATCCGAAGGCCCATGCCGTCCCCGGTGAGGCGCTGCGGCAGGCCCTTGCCATAATCCGTCACCTCGGCGATGAGGCAGCGCGGCCGCCCATCCTCGCTGCCCAGCCTCACCTCCACCCGATCCGAGCCCGAATGCTTGAGCGCGTTCGAGAGCGCCTCCTGGAGAATGCGGTACACCTGGAGAGCCCTGTCAGTGTCCGTGAGCCTGAACTCGGGAGACACGCGGAGGTCGATGGATGCGGTGTGGCTCCTTCGCGCGGCCTCCACCAGCTCCTCCACTGCCGCGGCCAGCCCGTGCTCCTCAAGCCCCGCGGGGTACAGCCCGCGGGCAATCTGCTTGGCCCTGGCGATGGAATCCGCCAGGAGGTTCCCTATCTGCTCGATGGACGACACGGCGGCCGGGTCGCACAAGGAAAGGTCGCCGCGAAGAACGGACGCATACATTGCGATGCCCGCCAGGTGCTGACACAGGTCATCGTGAAGGTCCTGCCCGATCCTCTGCATGGTCCGGTTGGAGATTTCCAGGACCTCCTTCTCCAGGCCCATCCGCCGCTCGATCTCACGGGTCAGCTCGCTGTTGGTCCGGGTCAGCTCCGCTGTGCGGCGGGCTACTTCCGCCTCCAGGTGACGTTCATGGGAACGCACCTGGTCCAGGAGCAGCGCGCCTTTGAGGGCGCTTGAGACCTGCTGCCGCAAGGTTTCGAATACGGCCGGCTCCGGCACGCCGATTGGAAGAAGAATGTATCCCAGAGGGTCGGTCTGGAAAACGAGCGGCTCCAGCACCCAGACAGCGTCACGCCAGGCCGCACCAACCCGTGGAGGAAGGAGGTGCACTGTGCGAAAACGCACTCCACGGACCGGAAGGGTATCGGCAGACGACGCGCCGTGGGGCGCCATCACCAGGCGCGACCATCCCTTGCGCGGCCCTGGCTCAAAGAGCGCGAGATAGCAGCCGCCTATTCCCAGCCGCTCCAATCCCGTTTCAAGCCGGGACAGCATGAGCGGCATCTCGAAAGCGCCTGCCAGAGAAGAGCTGATGGCACGGAGTGTTGCAAGCCGCTCTTCCGCAGCCACGCGGCGGGCAGCCTGGAGCCTGGTTTCAACCTCACCCACGACAACCATGGCGAACTCGAACAGCCCCTCAGGAAGCGTGCTGGTCCGTCGGACAACGGAAACGAGTTGGCGCCATGCCCCGGGCGACCCACCGGCGAGGATGGTCTCCGACAGCGCGGAGTTCAGGCGCGCGATGAAGGCGTTTGAATCAGCCCTCCCCGCGCATTCGAGAAGATCGGAAATAGCGGCCAGCTCCGCAGGCGTTGCCTCCGCCGGGATCTCGCTGATCTCGGGATCGTAGCCGCGCCGCGGCGGGCACCCGCAGGATTGCCGGATGACGGGTGTACAGCCCAGCACCCTGTCCTGCGCCTTGCCGGTCTCCATCAACTCCAGGAGAACGTCAGCGGCAGCCGCGCCAAGCTCTCCCAGCGGCTGCATGACTGTGGTGAGCGGCGGAGTCACGGCAGCGCCCTCTTCGATCCCGTCGAACCCCACGACCGAAACGTCCTCCGGGACCCTGATTCCCGCTCTGCGCAGGACCTCCATGGCTCCCAGGGCCATGCCGTCATTCATGCACACCAGGGCATCAAAGGAACACCGGGACTCCAGAAGCCTGGAGGCCGCCTGCCGGCCTGACTCCCGAAGGAACGAGCCGGTTGCATCGAGCTCTGCTTCGAAGGGGATTCCCGCTTCTCCGAGGGCCTTGGAGAACGCCTTCAGCCTCTGCTCCGCCTCCGCATGTCCCGCCGGCCCACGGATGAGGGCAAACCGCCTTCGGCCGTGGACACGGATACAATGCTCCACGAGTGAAGCGACCCCACCGGATCCATCCACGGTCACGCTGGACACACCGGGCACGCGAAGCCCCACGGAGACCTGGGGCATGTCGCGGCGTAACGCGAAAAGCCTTTCCAGCCCCTCGGCGTCCAGGAAAGTAGCGATGACGGAGGAAACGACAATGAGCCCGTCTATGCTGCGACGGTCCGCAATCCCGAATGCCGCATTTGCCGCGGCCTCGGACTCGATGGGAGATCCGATTCGATGGCCAAGGAAGCACACCACGCCGACGCCCTTCTGGCGGGCCCGGGTTTCTATTCCCTGCCATATCGCCGTCTGATAGGCGTCATCCAGCTGGGCCGCGAACACGCCGATCACCGGCCGCGCCGATGAGCGGCGACGGCTCACCACCGGGCGACGGTCCAGAAGGCGTTTTTCGGCTGATGATGGATATCGAAGAGAAGCGGCCAATCCTTTCGCCCCTTCACTGGAAAGTCGTCAAGCCAGGTGTGGTCATCCGCTATGCCCCAGAGGGTCACGCCGGTGAGATGGTGCGCCTGGGCCTCATCCCGGAAAACCTTGAAATACGACCCATAGAGGTCCGCCTGAGCTGCGGCCAGACCCGGTGTCAGCTCAGTCAAGGAAGAAGAATCTCGCCAACGATGGACCGAGATATCCAGCTCCGTGATCTGGACCTCCACGCCCAGGGAAGCGAAGCTGTCTATCGCGTGTCTCACGGTGTCCGCATCAGGACCGAAAACCGACCAGTGCCCCTGGATGCCAACGCCGTCCACCAGCCCCATATCCTTGAGTGCTTTCACAAGGGCAAGCGCCTTATCCAGTTTTTCCCCGGCCTCGATGCCGAAGTCGTTGTAGAACAGCTTGACCGCCGGATCTGCCGACCTGGCGTACTGGAAAGCCTTCTGCAGGAACTCAGGGACCCCGGTCCCGTGCTCCAGCGCTCCTGCTGACGTGAACCAGGGACTGTCTGTGCGCCAGATGCCGGGGCCATCGGAAAGCGCCTCGTTTACCACATCCCAACAGTAGACTTCGCCATGAAAATGAGCAAGAAGGGTGGAAATGTGCTCCCGCATCCGGGAAAGGACTTCATCTCTGGTGGCCTGCCCGACCTGCCCCTGGAACACCCAGCCGGGCACCTGGTCATGCCAGACAAGGGTGTGCCCGCGAACCTTCATACCGTGCTCACGGGCAAAGGCCACTATCTGGTCCGCTCCCGTGAAATCGTACGACGACGAGACATCGCCGCGGATGGGATGAATCCGCTCCCATTTCATGGCATTCTCCGCGACGAGGCTGTCCACCTGTGTTGCCAGGAGGTCGCCCTGGGAGACAAGCGTCGACGGCTCAACCGCGGCGCCCACGGGGAAATAGCTCTTGTAGACACTGGCGAGTGACGCCACGGCTGCCTCCCGGGGAGCCCTTGCCGCCTGTGCGTGGAGACAGGTGCCGAAAGCCGTCAGGAGCAGCGGCGCGGCGGCGGGAACTCCTCTCATGCGGATCACCGTACTCCCTCGCGCCCCGATATGAAACCGGCGGAAGATCGGTTCCCGGGTTCGGAGCCGTCACCAGGCGGCCATAGGTCAAATGGCCGATGGTGTTGGCTCAGGCCGGAAGCGGGCAGCGGCCGCCGGTTACCTCGAACTCCGCGCTGAGAACAGCCGTGCCGGAAAGCTCCTGGCTTCGATTGTCCGGCTGCCTTCCCCCCACGCTGATGCGGACCCGGCCCGGCTCCACGAACCTTGCTCCGCTTTCATCCACGCGGCTCATCTGCCGAGCGGAAAGCGTGAAGGTCACGCGGTGTGTCTGACCGGCCTTCAGCGAAACGCGCTGGAATCCGCAGAGCTGCCGAAGCGGCGTGGTCCCGGGAGCCTGCGGCCACCAGATGTAGAGCTGGACCACTTCCTCCCCGTTTCGTTCTCCGGTGTTGGTGACGTCCGCCGACACTGACAGGGGCTCTCCTGCCGGCACGGCGGCCGAAGCAAGGGACAGGTTGTCGTAACGGAACTGCGTATATGAGAGGCCGAAGCCGAACGGATACAGGGGCTCACCTTCGAAATAGCGGTAGGTCCTTCCTTTCATGGCGTAGTCGGTGAACGGGGGAAGCTGGTCCGAGGATCTCACCCAGGTCACGGGCAGCCTGCCGGAAGGGCTGGCATCGCCAAAAAGGATGTCGGCCACGGCGCTTCCGCCCTCCTCCCCCGGATACCAGGCCAGAAGCACTGCGCGCGAAAGCTCATCCTCGTGCGGGATGGCCAGGGCGCTTCCCGTGAGCAGCACAAGAATGACGGGCCTGCCTTTCGCGGCCACAGCATCGAAGAGGCGCTTCTGGATGGAAGGCAGCTCTATGGTGATCCTGTCCCCCTGCCACTGCGACTGGCTTGCCGATCCCTCCTCCCCTTCGAGTCTGTTGCTCAGGCCCAGTACAAGGACCACGACATCCGCCCTTTCCGCGGCGGCCAGTGCTTCGGCAAACCCATCGTCCGCCTTCTCTCCCCAGATGGAGTCCTGGTCCTTGAGGATGTCCGAACCCTGGGCATACAGCACACGAGTGCGGCTGCTGACCGCCTGCCTGATTCCTTCAAGGATCGTTGTGGAACGGGAGGGCTGACCGTTGTAATTGCCCAGGAGAGCCTCTCTGTCATCGGCGTTGGGGCCGATGACGGCAATGCAGCCCAGGTCCTTGGCAAGCGGGAGGATGCCGCCCGCATTCTTCAACAACACTATTGAGGCTCGAGCCGCTTCGCGGGCAAGGGCCCTGTTCTCCCGGCAATCGACCCTGTCATAGGGGGTGGAGGCATAGGGGACCCGTTCGGGAGGATCGAACATTCCCAGACGGAAGCGGATTCTCATGAGCCGTTCCAGGGCCGTGTCGATCTCCGATTCACTGATCAGTCCTTCCTGCACAGCCTGGACCAGCGACGGGTAGACCCGTCCGCACTCCAGGTCGCAGCCGTTTCTCACCGCCAGCGCCGCTGACTGCCGCGGAGTGCTGGTCACAGTGTGGTGGGCGTGGAGGTCGAAGATGGCCCCGCAGTCGGAGACGACGTAGCCTTTGAATCCCCATTGCGAGCGCAGGATCAGGCCAAGGAGCGTGGGGCTTGCGCAGCACGGCTCACCGTTGGTGCGGTTGTATGCGCCCATCACCGACTCCGCGCCCCCTTCTACCACGCACTCCCGGAAGGCGGGAAGATATGTCTCGTGAAGGTCCCGCGCGCTCACGCGGGCATCGAAGTGGTGGCGAAGCGCCTCGGGGCCGCTGTGGACCGCGAAATGCTTGGGAGTTGCAGCAAGCTTCACGTAGCGCGCGTCCTCCCCCTGAATCCCTTTGATGAAAGCAACGCCCATGCGGCCGCTCAGGCAGGGGTCTTCGCCGTAGGTCTCCTGGCCCCTGCCCCAGCGCGGATCACGAAAGATGTTGACGTTGGGGCTCCAGAGCGTGAGGCCGTGGTACTGGCGTCGGTAGCCCTGCCGGGCAAACTCGTGGTGTTTGGCCCGCGCCTCCTCCGACACGACTGCGGCGATCCTTCCGACAAGCCCTGGATCAAAGGTGGCGGCGAGCCCGATTGCCTGCGGAAAGACGGTGGCAATGCCGGCCCGGCCCACGCCGTGAAGGCCCTCGTTCCACCAGTTGTATTCGGGGATCTGGAGACGCGGAATGGCCTTTGATTCAAAGACCATCTGGGAAACCTTCTCCTCGAGGGTCATCCGACCCATGAGGTCCCGAACCCGCTGTTCCAGCGGCGCATCAGGATCGAGGTACGGAGTCTTGGCCACGGGTGCCTCCTTCAGCGGATGACCCCCTGTATATCAGAGGTGCCCCAGGAACGCAAAGGGGGCTTCGCCATGAGAGAAGGTGTCCTGCGGCCCAGGATGGATCACTTCCTGGGGATCACCGAGGAATGCGCGTTCTTCCAGAACCTTCGCTGGGCAAGAAGCGTTGCGCCCAGAGCGCGGATTGTAGAAGGTGATGATCTTGCAGCAGGCGTCCTCCAATCTTCTCTACTTGACACTTTGCCTGATTCAACATCTTTATAGAGTCTGTAGTCGCTGCCAATGCTTTCTGCAAAGGCGATCTCGTCCTTCTTCTGTGCGGCAAAACTGTAGTTATCTTTTTAGGCTGCCGAGGAGACCTGCGCGCAAATGAAGGTTTCCATAAAGAGAGACTTATTCGGTATACACTAATGCTGTCAACCACCGCATATTGGAACAGGGAGATTGAAACGCTGGACCGGGAGTCCCTCGAACGGCTCCAGCTCGAGCGCCTCCGCAGAACGCTGCAGAGAGCATCGAAAGCCCCGTTCTATCGGGATCGCCTTGGCGGGGATGGCTTTCCCCGCCTTTTCTCGCTTTCCGAGCTAACCCGCCTTCCCTTCACCACCAAGGCGGAGCTGAGGGATGCCTTTCCGTACGGCTTTCTTGCTGCGCCGCTTTCCAGCATCGTTCGACTTCACTCCTCGTCAGGGACCACGGGAAACCCTACTGTCATCTACCACACCCGGGAGGACATCGAAGCATGGCAGGACCTGGTTGCCCGGTGCATGTACATGACAGGCATGCGAAACACCGACGTGTTCCAGAACATGATGGGCTATGGCCTTTTTACCGGCGGGCTGGGCTTCCACTACGGCGCTGAGAAGCTGGGCGCCCTGACCATCCCCATCGGACCCGGCACGAGCAAGCGCCAGATCTGGTTCATGCGGGAGTTCGGAACAACTGTCATCCACATCCTGCCCAGCTACGCGCTTCGACTTTCCACTCACGTCCGGGAGCAGGGGCTGGATCCCCGCAAGGACTTCAAGCTGCGCATGGCCTTTATCGGCGCCGAGCCCCATACCGAGGAGACTCGACGGAAGATCGAGGAGACCTGGGGGATCAAGGCATACAACTCCTACGGCCTCTCGGAGATGTGCGGACCAGGGGTGGCTTTCGAATGCCCCCAGCAGTCGGGAATGCATATCTGGGAGGACCAGTTCCTGGTTGAGATCGTTGATCCTGACACAGGAGCCGTGCTCCCGGACGGGGAGTGCGGGGAGCTTGTCCTCACCTCCATCAACAGGACGGGAACGCCCCTCCTGCGTTACAGGACCCGGGACTTGACGCGCATTGTGCCGGGCGCCTGTCCCTGCGGCCGCACGCACAAGCGGATAGACCGGATCCGCGGCCGCTCTGACGACATGATGATCATCAACGGGGTAAACATCTTCCCCATGCAGATCGAGCAGACCCTCATGCGCATTTCCGGCATCGGCACCAACTACCAGATAGAGATCCATGAGGAGAACTTCATGGACAAGCTCCACGTGAGCGTGGAGCTGGCGCCGGACGCCTTCCAGGGCACCCTCGGGGAAGTGGAGAGCCTGCACGGCCGGGTCTGCTCTGCGCTTCGGGAGGAGACGGGCGTCACCCCGGTGGTAAGGCTCATGGAAGCCGGCAGCCTGCCGGCAGCCGACGGCAAGGCCGTGCGGGTGGTAGACCTTCGAAAGCAGTCGGGACGGGGGTGCTGAGATGGCATTTCACCTCTCGATCTTCGTAGTGAACGAACCGGGCAAGCTGGAGAAAATCACCCGCGTGCTCACCGAAAAGGGCCTGAACATACGGGCCGTCTCCATGGCAAGCACGGGGGAGTTCGGCGTTGTCCGGGTCCTGGTAAACAATCCTGACCTAGGCCTGGCAGCCCTGCGGGACCACAAGTTCACGGTGACAAAGAGAAGGATCCTTGTCGCGCTGATCGATGATCGGCCCGGGGCCATGCATGATCTTCTGGTCACTCTTTCCGAGCACAGCGTCAACGTGGAGGACTGCTACGGCTTCGTCATCGAGGAGGGAAAGAAAGCCGCCATCGTGTTCGAGGTGGAAAAGTTCCCCGAGGCTGAGAGCGCCCTGGCGGGGACATCCGTGCGGCTGATTGCGGATTCGGAAATTTACAAGTTATAGGCGGACAACTCTCTTCCCCATGCGGCCGCCCGCTCCAACTCCCCGTCAGCAAGAGGACCGGAGCGCCCCTTCACGATGAATCCCGTGGGACTGAGGTGCACAGTGCTTCCTCTTTCTCCGAGCTTTGACGCAATCTTGTCCGCTGCGAACCCGAAGATCTTCGCGAACTTCATTTTCAGCCTCGTGTCGAATGTCGCCACGTGCAGCTTCTTCAACGCAGGTGCGGGAATGCTGTCAAGGTATTTCTGGATGGATTCAGTGGGCTTTCCTCCATACGTCGGCGATCCGACAACCAGCAGTGAAAGCTTTTCAAGGTCACGCGCCTCGGGAGAACCCACCCTGACTGCCATGGCGCCGGCTATTCCGGAGGCAATTGCCCGCGCCACCTTTTCTGTATTCCCGGCAATTGAATCGAACACGACAAGGGCCTTCATCAGTCCTCTCTTTCCCGAGGATTGTACGTCCGGCCTGTTGCCATTGTAAAGCAAATAATCAATGCTGGTTGCCATTGCAGACCTCCCACGGTCCTCCGTGGGGTTGTGGAGGTAAATAGTTCGATGATCTGGAATCCTGATTTCGAAACGCTCCCGCGCCCCGAGCTGATGCGATTGCAGGGGGAAAGACTGGGCAGGCTCGTCGACGTTCTCTACCGTCGCGTGCCGTTCTGCAGAAAGAAGATGGAAGAGCAGGGCGTGAAGCCTCAGGACGTGCAGGGGATCTGCGACATCGGGAAGCTTCCCTTCACGACCAAGGACGAGATGCGGGAAGTGTATCCGTACGGTCTTCTGGCAGTGCCCATATCAGAGATCGTGGAGATTCATACCTCCTCGGGTACCACAGGAAAACCGGTTGTGGACGCCTATACCCGGGGCGACATCGAGGTATGGGCGGAGGTCATGGCCCGCACTCTGACAGCAGGGGGGACCACGCGGCATGACATCGTGCAGAACGCGTATGGGTACGGGCTTTTCACCGGCGGCCTTGGGGTGCACTACGGGGCGCGGAGAATCGGGGCCACAGTGATCCCCATCTCAGGCGGCAACACGAAGCGCCAGCTTGCCATCCTGCGTGATTTCAAGTCCACCGTGCTCGCGTGCACTCCTTCGTATTCCCTGTTCCTGGCGGAAGCCGCGCGTGAGGAACACCTGGACCTCCGCGCCGTGGGTTTGAAAGCGGGGTTCTTTGGCGCGGAGCCATGGAGCCAGAGCATGCGCACTGAAATCGAGAACAAGCTGCATACGCTGGCAATCGACATCTACGGCCTCACGGAGATCATTGGCCCGGGCGTGGCCACCGAGTGCGAGCACCAGGACGGCCTGCACGTCTCGGAGGACCATTTCTATCCCGAGATCATAGATCCCGCCACCGGGAAGGTCCTCCCTGACGGCCAGAAAGGTGAGCTGGTGATCACCACCCTGACAAAGGAAGGCACTCCCCTGCTGCGTTACCGCACGCGCGACATCACCTACCTGGACCGGACTCCGTGCTCCTGCGGGAGAACAACGGCGCGCATGCACAGGGTCCTGGGCCGCACGGACGACATGCTGATCATCCGGGGCGTCAACGTCTTCCCTTCGCAGATCGAGGAGGTCATCCTGAAGGTGGACGGCGTGGAGCCGCATTATCAGCTTGTGGTGGAGCGCCGGGACCAGCTGGACGAGCTGGAGGTGCAGGTGGAGATGAATGAAAAAATATTCTCCGACGAGATCAGGGGCCTGGAGAAAATGGAGCACAAGATCGAAGCGGACCTGTACGCCAGCCTCAACATCCACACGAGGGTGAAGCTTGTCGAGCCCAAGAGCATCGCGCGCAGCGAGGGCAAGGCCAAGCGGATCATCGACAAGCGGCTCCTGTAGAGCCGGGAGGTGCGACATGAGCGTGAAGCAGATCTCCATATTCCTGGAGAACACAAAAGGCAGGCTCGCCGAGGTGACCCGTCTCCTGGCCGCCCGGGGAGTCAATATCCGCGCTCTCTCCCTTGCCGACACGGCCGACTTCGGCGTGCTGCGCATCATCGTCAATGACCCCGACGCGTGTCTGGCGGCCCTGAAAGAAAGCGGGATGATAGCCCAGGTGACAGAGGTCCTGGCCGTGGAGATGGCGGACAAGCCGGGCGGACTTTCGCGCGTGCTCGCCGCGCTGGACGCCGCCGGCCTGAACGTGGAGTACATGTACGCTTACGTGGAAAAGACCGGGGACAACGCAATCGTGATCTGCAAGATCGACGACAAGGAGCGCGCAGCACGGGTCCTGGCGGAGAACGGCATTGGCACTCTGAGCGCGGATTCGCTGAAGGCGCTGTAGATCATGAGGACAAGAGCCCGCGTTTTTTCCCTCATCAACGCGGCTCTCATACTCGCTGTCCTTGTCGTGAACGCCCTGGCAGTCGGCCTTCCCCTGAACGGGAGATCGACTGCGGCCATATCCGCCGGCTTCGCCGCGCTGTTCGTGCCGGCAGGCTATGTCTTCTCCATCTGGGGCCTCATCTACGTCGGTCTCCTGGCGTTCGGAGTCTTCCAGCTCCTTCCCTCGCGGGGGGAAAACGGCCTGGTCCGGGCCACTGACGGCTGGTTCGCCCTGAGCTGCGTGGCCAATTGCGCCTGGCTCTTCGCGTGGCATTACGGGCTCTATCCGCTCTCGCTCCTCATCATGGCAGTCCTCCTGGCGTCGCTTGTTTTCGCGTACGCGGGGCTTCACCGCCGGGCCGCGGCTCAGACGCCGACAATTGCCGGCCGGCTCCTTGTCCGGCTGCCGTTCAGCATCTACCTGGGCTGGATCACGGTGGCCTCCCTTGCCAACCTCTCGGACGTTCTTTCGTGGGCCAATGTGGCCGGGTTGGGCCAGCCGAATGCCGTGTGGGCCTCAGCGCTGTGCATCCTTGCGGGGCTGATCGGGCTCATTGTTGCAACCCGCTATCGGGATGCAGCATACTCCGCGGTCATCGTCTGGGCGCTGGCGGGAATCATCGTAAAGCAGGCGGAGTACGGGCTCATCGTCTGGGCAAGTGTGACAGCCATTGCTCTGGCTGTGTTCGGGCTCCTGCTCGGTTTCCTTCTGCGTCGCCGCCTTGCGTGAAAAGCACCTTGACGGGAATGAGAATCCATGCAGAATATGAGAAAATATTCATCGCCAGAATCATAAGGAGACTCCGATGCGCAGAAGAACCATCCCTATCCTGGGACTCATACTCTCCACGCTCGTCGCCCTGAGCGGATGGGCGGCTGACGCGGATTCAATACGCATCGGCGCCATCCTCGCGGTCACCGGCCCCGCGGCCAACCTCGGCCTGCCGGAAGCCCGCACCCTCCAGATGCTGGTGGAGGATACCAACCAGGCGGGCGGCATTGCGGGACGAAAAGTGGAGTTGATCATCAAGGACTCGCAGGGCAGCGCTGAGAAAGCTGTTTCCTTTGCCAAGGAATTGGTGGAAGAAGACCATGTCCTCGCCATCATCGGGCCGTCGACGAGCGGCGAGAGCATGAAGCTCAAGGGCTACTGCAATGAGAACGAGATGATCCTTATCTCATGCGCTGCCGCTGAGACGATCGTCAACCCCGTGGCGAAATGGGTCTTCAAGGTCCCCCAGATGGACAGCTTCGCGGCGCAAGCCATCTATGCCACGATGAAGCAAAGGGGCATCTCCCGCATCGCCGTTGTCGCCAGCAACACCGGTTTCGGCCAGGGCGGCAAGGCCCAGCTGGAGAAGCTCGCCCCGGACTTCGGCATCACAGTAGCCGGCTCCGAGGTCTACGACGCTTCCGCGAGCGATTTTACGGGTGTCCTCACCAAAGTGAAAGCGCTGGGTGTGCAGGCGGTGGTGAACTGGTCCGTTGAGCCCGCCCAATCGATCATCCCCAAGAACATGAAGCAGATCGGGTTCGACGTGCCGCTGTTCCAGAGCCATGGGTTCGGGAACATCAATTACGTCACTGCCGCCGGGAAAGCGGCCGAAGGGATCATCTTCCCCTGCGGAAGGCTCCTCGTCGCCGACAAGCTTCCCGCCGATAACCCGCAGAAGCGCCTGCTCATGGAGTACAAGAAGGAGTACGAGGCAAAGTTCCGCGACGAGGTGAGCACCTTCGGCGGGCATGCTTATGACGCCTTCCTCGTGCTCTCCGAAGCGGTGAAGCGGGCGGGCAGCGTCGAGCCTTCCGCGGTGCGCGACGCCATCGAGAAGATCCGCGGGCTCGCGGGGACGGCCGGTGTCTTCAGCTTCTCGCCGACCGACCACAACGGCCTCACCATGGAAGCCTTCGAGATGCTCACGGTCAAGAACGGTCAGTTCGCGCTCCTGGGCAAGTAGCGCTCTTCCCGCAGCATGGGCGCTGCCCAGCTCCTCCAGTACCTCTTCTCGGGCGTTGCGACCGGGAGCATCTACGCCATCGTCGGCATAGGCTTCAACATCATCTACAGCTCCACGGGCATCATCAACTTTGCCCAGGGGGAGTTCCTCATGCTGGGAGGCATGATAGCGGTCTCCCTGCAGGGGTTTCTCCCCCTTCCCCTGGCGATCGCCGCTGCCGTTGCCCTGACCGGGTTGCTTGGCATTGCGGTCCAGCTGGTGTTTCTTTCCTGGCTCAAGAAGCCGGGCATCCTGAGGATGATCATCATCACCATCGGGCTTTCCATTCTCATCCGGGAGGTAGGCCTCCACGTGTGGGATGAAAAGGTGCACGCCCTCGCCTACTGGACCGGAGATGAGACGACCTCCCTGGCGGTGCTGGGAGCGCGCGTCTCCCCCCAGGTGCTGTGGGTCCTTGGCATCTCGGCTTTAATGGTCATAGGCTTGACGCTTTTCTTCCGTTTCACGCTCACCGGCAAGGCCATGCGGGCATGCGCCTCCAATTCCACTGCCGCGCGCCTGTGCGGCATCCGCGCGTCATCCCTGGTGACGCTTTCCTTCTTCATCGCTTCCGCCATGGGCGCCCTGGCCGGTTGCGTTGTTTCTCCTATCACGCAGACGCAGTACGACATGGGAACCTCCCTTGCGGTCAAGGGATTCACCTGCGCGGTGCTGGGCGGACTGGGAAACGTGAGTGCCGCTGTGGGGGCCGGGATCCTGATTGGGGTACTGGAATCCGCGAGCATCAGCGTTCTCCCCCTGGCCTACAAGGATGTCGTTGCCCTCACCATCATGCTTGCCATCCTTCTCCTGCGGCCGCAGGGGCTCTTTGCCGGCGTCGGAAGGCGAGCGGGCCCGCTGGGCCGGGGATGATGCGGTGTCCATGACAAACGCGCGCGCCAGGAATCTGCCCCTCCTGCTCCTGGCCGCTTTGATTGTGAGCATCCAAGTCGTTCTATCGGCGATGAAGGCGGATTTCTATCTCACGCAGCTCACCATGTCCGCCTGGTACACCCTTGTGGCCCTGGGGCTCTGTCTTCTCATGGGATACGCGGGCCAGGTTTCCATGGGTCACGCGGGCTTCTTTGCCATTGGCGGCTACACGGCCGCCGTCATTTCCACGGCGGGCGCAGCTCCCTGGCTCTCCATCCCGACAGCCGTTCTTGTCACGGCCGCGGTCTCCCTCCTTGTCGGGATCCCTGTCCTGCGCCTGAAGGGGCATTACCTGGCCATGGCAACTCTGGCCTTCGGTTTCATTGTCTCCCGAATCATCCTGGGCACGACCTTGTTCGGCCAGGCGGACGGGATCTCCGACATTCCCGCCTACAAGCTCTTTGCCGGCCTTGCGATCAGCGGCAGGCGGACTTTTCGGATCCAGAACTTCTACATCGCGTGGGGCGTTGTCCTGGCCGGGCTCGGTCTTGCCCTGAACCTCGTGCGCTCCCGCACCGGCCGGGCGCTCCGGGCAATTCATGGCGACGAGGAGGCAGCCGCCTCCGTCGGCATCGACGTTGCGCGGCACAAGCTGGCGGTGTTCGTGCTGAGCGCGGTCTACGCGGGCCTCGCGGGCGCGTGCCTTGCGCACTTCAATGCCGGCATCGGCCCCAGCGAGGGCGGGATCATGAAATCGGTGCGCTACGTGGCGCTGGTTGCAGCCGGAGGGATGGCCAACCTGTGGGGCACGCTGGCAGCCTCAGCGATCCTGACTTTCCTTTCGCTGCGGGGCGCCTTCGGGCTGTTCGACGACGCGGTGTTTGGCGGAATCCTGGTGGCCATCATGCTGTTCGCCCCTGAAGGAGTCTTCAGCGTCCTGCAGCGCAAAAGGAAAACGCCATGAGCGGCGGCGCGCTTCTTTGCGTGCGGGACCTG
The DNA here is from genome assembly GCA_049515135.1 of Spirochaetia bacterium. Lineage (GTDB taxonomy): Bacteria > Spirochaetota > Spirochaetia > SZUA-6 > Fen-1364 > Fen-1364. The sequence goes on along the minus strand of JBEKUJ010000014.1, from coordinate 39,408 downwards.
CACCACTGGTTTGGCGGACTGCACGTGATCAACGGTGTGGAGTTTAATTGCGAAAGCGGAGCCATACGGGCCGTCATTGGCCCCAACGGGGCGGGCAAGACCACTCTGTTCAATCTTGTCGCGGGGACCCTGTGCCCGACGTCGGGCGCCATCGAGCTGCAGGGCAAGCCTATCCAGGGATTGCCACCGCACAAGATTGCCGCACTGGGGATCTCCCGAACGTTCCAATCCACCCGTCTTTTTCCGGGGATGACAGTGCTTGAGAACGTGATGGTGGGCCACCACCTGGCCGAGCACGGCGGGTTCCTGCGGGACATGGGAGGCAGGCTCTTCAACTCCCGGCAGGAAAACAGAATGCGTCGACAGTGCATGGAAATCCTCGACGGTCTTGGGGTCGCTGACCTCGCGGAACAGCAGGCCCGTGATCTCCCGTTCGGAAGACAGAGGGTGGTGGAGCTGGCCAGGGCCCTTGCCTCAGGGCCCAGGCTGCTTCTCCTGGATGAGCCTGCCTGCGGGTTGAACCCGAGCGAAACGGAGGAAATGGCGCTTCGTATTGCGGGCCTGCGCGGCCGGGGCGTCACGGTCCTCATCGTTGAGCACGACATGTCCCTTGTCATGGGGATCTCCGACCGCGTCGTAGTGCTGAGCTACGGGCGCGTGATCGCCGAAGGGACCCCGCGGGAAGTTCAGGCCAACGACGAGGTGGTTTCGGTGTACCTGGGGGCGGGCGATGCTTAGGGTCAGGAACCTGCGCGCAGGCTACGGCAACGTGGAGGTGCTCCACGGGGTTTCGCTCCACGTCGATGAAGGAGAGATCGTGACCATCGTCGGAGCCAATGGGGCAGGCAAGAGCACCCTGCTCTCATCGCTTGCCGGGATCGTCGCTCCGATGGCTGGTATCGCGCTGTTCGACGGCGCCCGGATCAACGCGCTGCCCGCCGAAGCTGTTGTGGCGCGGGGGTGCGTGCTGGTGCCGGAGGGAAGGCAGATATTCGCGGATCTTACTGTGGCGGAAAACCTCCTGCTGGGCGGATACCTCAGATGCCGCCGCGGCGGAAGACGGGCGCTGGACCAGGACCTGCAGAGAGTCGGTGAGCTTTTCCCCATCCTGGAGCACCGTGACACGCAGCAGGCCGGCACCCTCTCCGGCGGCGAACAGCAGATGCTGGCCCTGGGGCGCGCGCTCATGGCGCGGCCCGCGCTTCTCATGCTGGACGAGCCTTCCATCGGCCTGGCGCCCCTGGTGGTGCGGGAGATCCTGGACGTGATTATCCGCCTGCGCCGGGAGGGCACCACCATCCTCCTCGTTGAGCAGAACGCGCGGGCCGCCCTTTCGATATCTGACCGGGGGTACGTCATGGAGACGGGACGGATTATGCTGGAGGGCACAGCCCAGGAGCTGTCCGCAAACCATGACGTGCGCCGTTCCTATCTCGGCAGGGAATACCGGCGCATCGAGGAATAGCGGCCCGGAGGACCGGCTCGGGCAAAGGGGGACTCATGATCTGGAATCAGAAATACGAGACCATGACACGCGACCAGATGGACCAGGTTCAGCTGGAGCGCCTCCAGGCCACCCTCCACAGAACGGAGAGGAACGTCGCTTTCTACCGCCAGTCATTCAGCGGCCATGGAGTCAAGTCTGACGACATCCGGGACCTTGCGGATCTCAGGCGCATTCCGTTCACCGCAAAGGACGACCTCCGAAAGAGCTATCCGTACGACATGTTCGCCGTTCCCCTCCGAGACATCGTGCGCATCCAGTCCACCTCCGGGACAACCGGCACTCCCGTGGTGGTGGGGTACACCCGAAACGACCTGCGCACGTGGGCGGAGTGCGTTGCCCGCGTGCTTGCTGCCGGGGGCATGACGGAGCATGACGTCGTGCAGGTGGCGTTCACCTACGGTCTTTTCAGCGGCGGCTTCGGCCTGCACGCGGGCGCCGAGCGGATCGGGGCTTCCGTGATTCCGGCCTCCACGGGGAGCCTGGAAAAGCAGGTGCGGATCATGAAGGATTTCAAGACCACCGCCCTGGCGTGCACTCCGAACTATGCCCTGGCAATCGCATCGGCGGCGCGGGACATGGGAATCAGCAACGGAGAGCTGGCCCTGCGCGCGGGCTATTTCGGCGCCGAGCCGTGGAGCGAGGGCCTTCGCTCCCTTCTGGAGCAAAGTCTTGGAATAACCGCCCTGGACAATTACGGTCTCACCGAGGTCCTGGGCCCGGGAGTATCGTTCGAATGCGAGAGAAAAGACGGGCTGCACGTGAACGAGGATTGCTTCATCCTGGAAGTGATAGACCCGAAGTCGGGTGAGACCCTGCCGGCCGGCTCAGAGGGAGAGCTGGTCCTGACAACTATCACCAAAGAGGGCTTCCCCATGCTGCGCTATCGGACCGGGGACCTGGGCAGCGTGACCCGGGAGCCGTGCCCCTGCGGGCGCACTCTTGCCCGCATGACGCGGATCCGGGGAAGGATCGACGACATGATCATCCTGGGGGCCACAAAGATCTTCCCGTCGCAGATCGAGGAGATCATCACCGCGGAGCCCGGGCTTGCGCCTCACTTCCAGATCCACCTCGACCGCAGGGATGGGATCGACACGTTGACCGTCCTGGTGGAGCCGGCCGATGCTCGAAACGATGCCGGGACGTCCGCCGCGGTGGGCAACCCGTTCGACCGGGTGGCGCACAGAATGGAGGCGGTCCTTGGCGTGATCGCAAAAATGGAGCGTGCAGAGCCTGGCTCCATCAGCCGGGCCGGCGAAGGGAAGCTCAGGCGCGTGGTTGACAAGAGGCGGATCTAGGGTTCAACTCGATGCGTGCCGGAGCTGCCAGATCTCCACTACATAGTCAGGATGCTCGCGCCGCGGATCATCGGGCGGCGAATCACAGAGGTGAAGGTCAAGGAGCCCATCGTGCTTCGCATCCTTCTCCCTGACGCGGGAGGGTTTGCGGCGGCAATGACGGGACGGATGTTCGCCGCGCTGGACAGGCGCGGCCCGTTCCTCCGCTTCGGCCTGGAGGACAGGGAGCTCATCATGCACTGCATGCTCGCCGGGCGCCTGCAGCTTGCCGGCGCCGGGGACAGGGGACTTGCCGGCACGTGCTTTTCCCTTGCCCTGGACGACGGCCGGCGGCTCTTGTACGCGGACGAGAAAAAAATGGGGAAGGTGTACCTTGCCCCCGCCGGCGCTTATGATTCCATCCCAGGGTTCCGCCAGCAGGGCATCGACATTCTCTCCGCGGAGTTCACGTTCGAAGCCTTCGACATGCTCATCCAGGGCAGACGCCACCAGGCGCGAGTGTTCCTGATGGACCAGACCGCGCTGAGCGCCATCGGCAACGCATATGCGGACGAGATCCTTTTTGCCGCCGGTATCCACCCCAAGACCTCATGCGCCAGCCTGGGCCCTGTGGAGCGCCGCAAGCTGTATGACAGCATCCGCCAGGTCATGGACTGGGGCATCTCCGAGGTGCAGAAAGCGGGCAAGCCCATCGAGGTCAAGGTACGGGACCATGTCCGGGTGCGCAACAGGAACGGCCAGCCATGCCCCGTTTGCGGAACCACCATTCGACGGGTTGGGGTGCTGGGGTATGATTCCTTCTACTGCCCCCGCTGCCAGCCCGCCACGCGAAAACAGTTCATCCCCTGGCATGAAGAAAGGACGAATGATGCCTGACGTACATCTGACCAGGACCCAGTCCCGTCTGATCTGTCTCCTGGCCTACCTTGTCGCCGCCGCCGTGGCCTTCGCGGCTGGAAAGGTCTTCGACAGGGGCTCGCTGCTGTGGACCGCCGGCGCGGCGGACCTTGCGGCAACCGTTGTCGTGTTCGTTTTCAGCCTGATCCTGGACAACTCCAGCGTGTACGACCCCTACTGGAGCGTGGCCCCCGTCCCCATCCTCGTGTACTGGCTGGTCGCCGGAGGGCCCGCGGCCACAGGGGGGTCCTCGGCGCGGCATGTCGTCGTGATCGCTCTGGTGGCTGTCTGGGCAGTGAGGCTCACCATGAACTGGCTGCGCAGGTGGCGCGGCCTCGCGGATGAAGACTGGCGCTACGCCGACTACCGCAAGCTCGGCGCCGGCTACTGGCCGGTGAGCTTCCTGGGCTTCCATCTGTTCCCCACGGTCATCGTGTTTCTGGGATGCATTGCGCTGCTTCCCGTTTTCATTTCCGGAAGCAGACCGTCAGGCGTCCTGGACCTGCTTGCCGTTGCCGTCACGGTGTGCGCAATCGCAATCGAAGCTGCTGCGGACCGTCAGCTGCGCAGGTTCATCCTGACCCGCGCGGACCCCGGGCAGATCCTCAACACGGGACTGTGGGCGCTCTCCCGGCATCCCAACTACTTTGCGGAAGTGCTCTTCTGGTGGGGTCTCTGGCTTTTCGGCCTTGCGGCCAATCCTTCCTGGTGGTGGACCATTGCCGGGCCCGTGGCGGTCACGGGTCTCTTCCTGGGAGTGAGCGTCCCCATGATGGACCGAAGGCTCGTGGCAAGGCATCCCGGGTATGCCGGGCTGATCGGGGTGCGTTCCGCTTTCATCCCCCTGCCCCCGCTTCGCTCGCGCGACTGATGAAGCTCCTCGGGCTTGACATCGGCACCACGTCCATTTGCGCAGTGGTGCTGGATGCCGCCGACGGCCGCATCGTCTTCCTGGAGACTGAAAGCAACCGCTCCGGCATTCCCGGCAGCGCGCCGTGGGAGTCTCTGCAGGACCCGGATGCGGCGGTCCGGACCGCCCGCGGGATATTGGACAGGGCCCTGGAAGCGCACAGGGACATCGGCGGGATTGGAGTGGCAGGCCAGATGCACGGCGTGCTGTACGTCGATGCCGCGGGAAACGCAGCAAGCCCCTTGTACACGTGGCAGGATGGCCGCGGGGATCTTTCCTTCCAGGGGGGGACCTACGCATCCTTTGTCTCCGCGGGCCTGGGCTGGCCTGTCAGCACCGGGATGGGAGTGGTCACGCACTTCGCCAATCTGAAAAAGGGACTGGTGCCGAGATCAGCGGCGTCCCTCTGCACCATCGGGGACTATCTGGTCATGAAGCTGTCTGGCCGGCGCGCTCCCCTGATGGATTCTACCAGCGCGGCAAGCCTGGGGAGCCTCGAGCTGGAAAGCCTGGAGTTCGCCCGAAAGGCTCTGCAGGCAATCGGCTGTGACCCCTCCATCTTTCCGGAATTGACGCGCTCGTATGCCGCGCTGGGCGAGATACGGCACGGCATCCCTGTTTTTCCCGCATTCGGCGACAACCAGGCAAGCTTCCTCGGTTCCGTCGCAGACGCGGAGCGCATGGCGCTGGTCAACGTCGGCACGGGGAGCCAGATATCCCTCTTTGTGTCCGACTTTCGACGGATCGACGGCATCGACATGCGCCCGCTTCCGTTCGGAGGGTACCTCGGAGTCGGAGCAGGACTCTGCGGCGGCAGAGCGTATGCAGCACTTCGGGATTTCTTTCGAAGAACAGTGCGGTTCATGACCGGCCGTGATCAGGAGATCCCGTGGGACCTCATGAATGCCATGAGCCCGCCGTCGCAGGAAGAAGGCCCTCTCCGGGTCGATACACGATTCAGCGGGACTCGGCTCTCTCCCGGCATCCGGGGGAGCATTCAGAACATCGGACTGTCGAACTTCACGCCGGAGCACCTGGCTTCAGGGGTCAGAGAAGGGGTTGTGTCCGAGTTGCTGGGGTTCTACAACCTGTTCGCGCAGGCGGAAAGGACCCGGGTGGACACCCTGGTGGGATCCGGCAATGCCATCCGCCTGAACCCGGCGCTCCGCCGGGCGTTCGAGGCCGGCTTCCAGGTGCCGCTGCACGTTCCCCGGTACCGTGAAGAGACCTCCTTCGGAGCGGCCCTGGTGGCTGGAGTGGCGTCAGGCGTCATTGCGGACCGGGGAGCTGCCGGAGCCCTGGTTGGCTACGAGCCGGCTCAGTCTGCCGCCATGTAAGCCGGCGTCCCCGAGACGGCAACCACTTCGCCGAAGTAGACCCGGTGATAATCCGGCGGGGCCGGGTAGTTGGACTGGATGGAAGGGTCCAGGAAATGGGCCGGGAACATGTCGGAGAAATACATCTTCCGGCACTCGACCAGGAGCTCAGCTTCCTCGAAGCCGGGAGCCGGGACGCAGAGTGACGCAGTGGGGGTGAATCCCGCGGCTGACACCTTGTCTCCCGTTCGACCGGAGTGGCTGCCGCACCAGGAAAGTCCCTTGCGGTGCTCCTCCGGGAACACGGAAAGTGTGAAGCTCTCCGCTTTCTCCATGAACTGGTACGTGAAGCGGCTTCGCCTGACAAAGACCTGGGCAAAGGGCTTGCCCCAGACGACGCCGAGGCTTCCCCAGGAAATGGTCATGACATTGAAGTCTCTGGCCGCAAAATCTCCGGCAGCAAGGAGCACCCATCGTGCATCAAAGGTATGGAACAGGGGAAAACAAACCCTGTTGATGGGAATCTGCGTTCGGGCCATAGGGAGTTCTACCAGATTGCCGCGGGCTTGCTCAAGGCGGACGCATCACCTATGATCGTGGAGGAGCTCATGCGCTTTGCACGACTGGACCACTTTTTCACGGGCGTCTCAGTACCCGTTGCCGCGCTTCGAACCCCGGAGGACTGCGGCGTCGGGGAGTTTGCCGATCTTCCGAAGCTGGGAGATTTGTGCGCCGGAATGGGCCTGGAAGTCATCCAGGTCCTCCCGGTGAACGACACTGGGCCCAACAGCTCTCCCTACAGCGCGCTGTCCGCATATGCCCTGCATCCTCTGTACCTCCGCCTCCAGGACCTGCCAGGCGCCCAACGGTACAGCTCCGAGATCCAAGCGTTCCGCGGCTCAGCCAGGGACCGGGAACCAGGCAAGGCCGGGCACTTTGATCACTTCACCGTCCTCAGCTTCAAGCTCTCAATAGCCGAACGCCTGTTCGCCGACCAAGCGGCCGCCCTCTGTGCGGACCCGGCGTTCACCGCGTGGCTGGATGCCAACGGGTGGGTTCAGGCCTACGCTGCTTTCACCGCGCTGAAGCGACTGAGCGGGAATGCCCCATGGTCTTCCTGGGCAGGCATGGAAAATCCATCAAGGGGGGACATATCCGCGTACTGGAAGGACCATGAGGAGCTGTGCCTCTGCGTCGCATGGATCCAATACCAGCTGGAGCAGCAGCTCTCCCTGGCGTCGCGCTCCCTGCAGGAGAAGGGCGTCTTCCTCAAGGGGGACGTCCCCATCCTCATGAGCCGGGAGAGCGCGGACGTCTGGGCTTCCCGCAAATATTTCGATCTTTCGGCGAATGCCGGCGCGCCGCCCGACATGTTCTCTCCCAACGGGCAGAACTGGGGTTTCCCCGTGTATGACTGGGACAGGCTCGCCGAGGATGACTACCGCTGGTGGAAAGACAGGCTCCGGCAGGCCGGGAAGTTCTTCCATGCGCTCCGCATTGACCACGTCCTTGGGTTCTTCCGCATCTGGCGCATCCCCAGAGGTGAAGTGACAGGGCTCCTTGGTCATTTCTCTCCGTCCGCGGGCGTGGCCCGTGAAGACCTCCGCGCGCTGGGGTTTGACGATGGCAAGATCAGGTGGCTGACTTTCCCGCATGTCACGGGGGAAGAGCTGAAGGCAGCCGTGGGAAAAGAGGCGGCCCGCGTGGCGCAGGCGTATCTGTCCCGGATCGGCAATGAGGACATGTACAACATTTCCGAGGGTTTCGACTCCGAATCAGCGCTTCAGGCGCTGGCGGAGCCTGCTAACGTGAAGGACTTCCTCGTTTCCCGGCACACGGATCGGACCTTCCTCGTGGACGGCGGGGACAGCGTACTCGCCGTACCCGCGGAACACGCGCCCGCCGAACGCGTACCCGCGTACGACGTACCCGTCGAACACGTACTAGTGTACTACCCCTCGTGGTACATCGATGATACAAGGGGTTTTCGCAGCCTCTCGGACCCGGAAAAAACCGAGCTTGGAGAGCTTCTTTCGCGCCGGCGCAGGCAATCCGAGGAGACATGGGAGCGCCGCGGCCGCGGGCTTCTCCTGATGCTGCGCGACACCACCGACATGCTGGTATGCGCGGAAGACCTGGGCGATGTTCCCGATTGCGTGCCCAGGGTGCTTGCAGACCTTGGGATCCTCGGGCTCCGGATCCTCCGCTGGACCCGGGAGTACAAGAAGGCGGCTCCCGGAAAGCCCGCGGCTTTCGTTCCGCCCGCGGCCTATCCGCGTCTCACCGTCTGCACGCCCTCGGTCCACGACACCTCCACCCTGCGCGGCTGGTGGGAGGAGGACCCGAATGAAAGAGAGATGTACTTCCGCTCCCTGGGGGCCACGGGACCTTGTCCCGCCCGCATGACCGGCGACCTGCAGCGACTGATCTTTTCCCAATGCCTCGGGGCAGGCTCCCTGCTGTGCGTTTTCCAGATCCAGGACATCCTGGACCTGGACCAGGAGTTGTGGTCCCCAGACCCCCGCACTGACAGGATCAACGTTCCCGGCACGGTCAACAACCAGAATTGGACGTGGCGCATGCCCCTGAGCCTCGGTGAGCTCCTTGAGCGCGGCAGTATTGCTGAAAGGCTCAGGACGCTCGTCGAGCCCCGGCGGGCACGACGGCCGGAGAGAGAGGCACTATGAGCGCCAGGTTCCCGACATTCCACTTCCACATTTCGGCCGAGGCGCGCAGACGCTACGATTTTCCCCGCGAGCTGTACTCTTCCACCGGCAACGTGATCACCCTGGACCTGCACTCTGCCCGCCTTCTGACCCGCAAGATCAACGACGTGAGGACAAAAGCCGGCGCTGACTCGGCGCGTGCCTTGCGCGCCGGGGACATGAATGCAATGGGGCTCATCGACGAGATCCTGCACTACGTGTCCGGGCTGTACAGAAAGAGCACGGACCGCGCCGCTTTCGAAAAGGCCGTGGCATTCCTGGAGTCGCGCCACGGCAGGGAAGCGGTGGAAGCGGCACTGATGCGGTTCGTCCTCGTCTACCCGCCCCGGTCGGTCATCGATGGGACCCTGACGCCGCAGGAGTATCTCCGCGGCCAGGACGGCGGCGCGTCCAACCGGGCAGTGACCCTGGAGGAGATGCTTCATCTCTCCCTTGCAAACGGCGACCCTGCGTTCGATCCGTTCCGCGAGCTCTTCGATGATGCTCCCATGGCGGAATCCACTCCCTATCCGACGCTCATCGCGGGAGTGAGGGAGTTCTTCCGCACGCTGCCGGGCTTCGGACCCGACAACGAGGACCTTGTGGGCATGCTGGGAGCGCCGGTCCGTGCGGCGCCGAACTCGCTCTCGGGGCAGCTGGAGTACATACGCAGGAAATGGGGACATCTCCTGGGAGACCTTCTGCTTCGGCTCCTCACCGGCATGGATGTCCTGCGGGAAGAGGCCCGGCTGGGACAGGGGCCGTTCACTCCCGGCCCGCCGGAAGTCTACGACTACGTCGGTGCCACCGCGGAGATCGAAGCGTTCAGCCCGGACAAGGACTGGATGCCGCGGGCGGTCATGATCGCCAAGAACACGCTGGTCTGGCTGGACCAGCTCTCGCTGGCGTACGGCAAGGAGATACGACGCCTGGACCAGGTCCCGGATGAGGAACTGGACACTCTTGCCCGTCGCGGCTTCACCGCGCTGTGGCTCATCGGGGTGTGGGAGCGCAGCCCGGCGTCCCGCGACATAAAGCAGAGGATGGGAAACCAGGACGCGGAAGCATCGGCCTACTCCCTTTTCGATTATACGATCGCCGGCGAGCTGGGCGGAGAGCAGGCGCTGGGCAACCTCAAGGAGCGCGCCTGGCAGCGCGGAATCCGTCTGGCAAGCGACATGGTGCCCAACCATACCGGCGTGGATTCGCGCTGGATGCAGGAGCACCCCGAGCGCTTTCTCTTGTGGCCCCACCCCTGGCCGCCTTTTCCGGGGTATTCCTTTTCCGGAGTCAACCTGTCGCAGACTTCCGGAGTCGGGATCTACCTGGAGGACCATTACTGGACCCGGTCCGATGCCGCCGTGGTTTTCAAAAGAGTGGATTTCTCAAGCGGCGACTCCCGGTTCATCTATCATGGAAACGACGGCACTCACATGCCGTGGAACGATACGGCGCAGCTGGACTTCCTGAAGCCCGAAACACGGGAGGCGGTTGTCCAGACCATCCTCCAGGTGGCGCGCATGTTCCCCGTCATCCGCTTCGATGCCGCCATGACGCTGACCAAGAAGCATTTCCAGAGGCTGTGGTTTCCCGAGCCGGGCGCCGGCGGCGACATCCCCTCCCGTGCGGGCAACGGACTCTCCCGGCAGGATTTCGACCACGCCATGCCCGCGGAGTTCTGGCGCGAGGTGGTGGACAGGGTTGCGCGCGAAGCGCCCGACACGCTCCTTCTGGCGGAGGCGTTCTGGCTCCTGGAAGGGTTCTTCGTCCGCACCCTCGGGATGCACAGGGTCTACAACAGCGCCTTCATGCACATGCTGAAGGCGGAGGACAACGCGGGCTACCGCCAGACCATCCGCAACACCCTGGAGTTCGATCCCGAGATCCTGAAGCGCTTCGTCAACTTCATGAGCAATCCAGACGAGCAGACCGCCATGGAACAGTTCGGGGACGGGGACAAGTACTTCGGGGTGTGCACCTTGATGGCAACCATGCCGGGGTTGCCGATGTACGCCCACGGGCAGATCGAAGGGCTGCGGGAAAAGTACGGAATGGAGTTCCGGCGCGCCTACTGGAATGAATCAGCCAGTCCGGAGATGGTTTCCCGGCACGAGCGCGAGATATTCCCCCTTCTGCGGCGCCGCTACCTGTTCTCAGGAGTGGACAACTTCCTTCTCTACGACTTCTTCGGTGCAGCAGGCGGCGTCAACGAGGACGTGTTCGCGTATTCGAACCGCTGGGGCGATGAGCGGGCCCTGGTCATCTACAACAACAAGTACGCGGAGGCGCGCGGCTGGGTGCGCACATCCGCCGCTTTTGCGCTGAAGAAGGACGGGAACAGGACGCTCGCGCAGAAATGCCTGGGCGAGGGGCTGGGTCTGCCGGACAATGCGGATGCTTTCGTCGCCTTCCGCGACTACAGAGCCGGGCTCGAATTCCTGAGGTCCTGCCGGGAGCTGTGGGAAAAGGGGCTATACGCGGAGCTCAACGCCTTCCGCTGCCAGGTCTTCATGGACTTCCGAGTGATCTTCGACGACCAGTCCCATCGCTGGTCCCGGCTTTCCGCCGAGCTGGGCGGCAGGGGCGTGCAGAGTGTCGATGCATCCCTGCGCGAGATGGAGCTGCGGCCCATCCGCGAGCCGTTTGCAAAACTGCTGGAACCGGCGTTTCCCCAAGACGCCGCTCGGAAATACAAGAGCTTCCTGGATGCCCTGGATCGCTTTGCACCCGGCGCAGCGGCCATGGATGACACAGTAAAGCGGTTTCTCACGCTGCTGGCCGCCGCGCCGGCGAGCGGGGCCGAAAGCCGTGTCACTGACGACCGCCGGGCTGATGATCGCTCAAAAGCCTTCCTCTGGCTCTGGACAGTGATGCGTCCCCTGTGCCCTGACGAGCCCTCCGAGTGCCCTGCGCTCTCCTGGATGGATGAATGGATGCTCGCCGACCTCATGCGAGGGTTCCTTGATCGCTCGGGCTGGCCGGGCCGGTCGGCAGAGGCAGCGCCCGGCCTGCTGGCCTCCCTGGTCCGAACGGGCCCCCGGATTGCAGACCTCCGGACCTGGCCGTCGGTCCTCACCGAGCCGGCGGTCCTGCAGTTCCTCGAGGTCAATGAGTTCGAAGGGGTCGCGTGGTTCTCAAAAGAGGGCCTCCAGCTGTTCACTGCCTGCGCGGCGGAGATCGCCCTCAGCGAGGGCTGGGAGCTTCCGAAGATGCAGGAGGTGCTTGCGTTGGCTGAAGCCGCGGGGTATCGGTGGCAAGGCTTCAAGGAGCGCCTGGCAGACGCCCATCCGGCCGGCCCGGCGCAGGGCGGCGCGCGGCGCGGCGGTCCCCGGCAGAGCGGCCCTGAACACGGACCTGACTCCTGATCTAGCTTCTCAGAACCTTTATCCTGGGCTGGAGGACCCGCATGGAAAGGGGAAAATCGGCGCCCTCCAGCCAGGTGAGCTCGCCGTCCAGTTGAAGCGGCATCCTCCTCTGATACTCGATGTCCACCCTGTCCGCCGAGGCAAAGCGCACTTCGGGAAGCTCCCCGTGGAGCCCGTGGAAAAGCAGCTTCTTGCTGCGGATTTTCTTCAGCACGCTCATGGAGGAAATCATGCAGACATTCTGGGGGCCTGGCAGGACCGGCATGTGGCCGCCGTAGGTCCTTCCGCCGCTGATCCCCACGATGACCATTGACGGAACGAATCCGTCGATCCTTGTTTCCGTTCCATCGTGATACAGGAGGATGTTCATGGGACCCGGCCTCACTCTCTGCTCGTAGAACAGGGAGCCGAGGTCAACCATGAACTTGTATGCGTCGCCGGGGATTGCCCGCTTGAACCTGTTTGTGAGGCCTGCGATGTAAGCATCCAGCCCCACGCTCCCGATGTTGAAGGAATACAGGGACTTGCCTGTCTTCGTAGTGACCAGCAGGGCGCCGGTCTTCACAGTCCGCTGAGGCCCCAGGATCAGGTCATAGGCTTCCGAGAAGGTGGCGGCATCTGCAACGTCATTCCCCGTGCCCAGGGGAAGCCGCATGAGCTTCAGCCGTTCCAGAAGGGAAACATCGGCGTTCACCAGCGCGGTGCAGATCTCATTTGACGTCCCGTCCCCGCCGCATCCAATGAGAAGGTGCTCAATCCCCGAGCTTGTCTGCTCCTCCCGGGCCAATATCTGCTCAGCAATCAGGCGGGCATGTCCCGGGTACTCAGTGAAATGCACTCTGTTGATCTCCACTTTCCGCTTCGGGTAGCGCTGGCGCAGCTCTGACAGCCGCTGCTCCAGCTCCAGGATGTGGCGCTGAACCGTGGTCTGGCGCTTGAAGAATCCTGCATGAGGGTTTGCAATCACGTCGACGATGAGAGGCGCAGTCTCCAGGGACTGGGAGAAGTTCGTGAGCTCAGAGACGCCGTTTGCATACGCAGAGATCAAATCCATGCCGGGTCCTCTTTCAGCTGAGTATATCAGTCCACTCTCAGCTGTCCACAGAGAGAATGGCTCCAAGCCGGCGCGCCGCCCTGCCCCTGTGGGACACCTGGTCCTTCTGGGTATCCGCAAGCTCCGCCAGCGTCCGGCCGAGCCGGGGCAGGAGAAAGAGAGGATCGTAGCCGAACCCGTTTCTCCCGCGCGGCTCCTCCGTGATGACTCCGTGAACGGTCTCCTGCGCCGCCACAAATCTTTCCTCGTCGTTCACAAGGACAATGCAGCAGACAAAGAATGCACTGCGGTCAGTGACCCCCGCGAGCCTTTCCAGGAGAAACGCATTCCTCTTCCCTGTCTCGAGGCTCACGCCGTCGGGGCCTGCCCCGTAGCGGTTGGAGCGGATGCCCGGCAACCCGCCGAGCGCCGGGACGCAAAGCCCTGAATCATCCGCTATCACGGGCCGGCCTGTCTTCCGGAAAAGCGCAAGCGCCTTGCCCCGGGCATTGTCGAAGAACGTCTCCGCGCTTTCCTCGAAATCGAAGGACACTCCCAGGTCCCGCGGCAGGAGCACGCGCGCTCCCGGGAACAGCCTGCAGAACTCCGCGTGTTTGTGCTCATTGGTGGATGCCAGCAGCAGCTCGATGCCCATCATGCAGACCTGAAGCTGTCCGGATCATATACCCGCGCCAGTTTTTTCTTCAACCAGTACAGCCCCGAATCAACAGTGCCCTTGGGGACGCCGAGGACCCCCGCGATCTCCCTGTTTGTCGGTGCAAGCCCCACGCGCGCCATCCTGTCCATCGCTCCCCTCATGCGGCGGCGGGCCTTCTGCAGCTTCCCCAGGAGCTCCTTGCGGCGGTCCTCATCCAATTCCAACACCAGCTCCGTTTCCAGCAGGCGCACCATGGAGAAAGCGCCGTTTCGCCGGCGCCGGAAGATCTCCAGCCTTTCCTCCCGTGGGGCGCGGTTCAGGCGCAGATCGCTCATGAGCCCGGCCAGTCGCTGGGGCGAAATCCCCGCCAGCCCGGCAAGAGCGGCGCTTTTTTCCGGATCCAGATTTCTTGAGCACTTCAGAAGGAGGAACAGAAGGTTGCGGCGGTCCGTGTTCGTTTCAATGAGAGAGGCAATCTCAGATCCGATGGCTGGAAATGCCAGCTCTTCATTGCTCTCAGGTGCTTCATCTGCTGCGCCTTCCACCCGTGCCGGCTCCATCCGCAGCCCGACGTTCCAGGACCTTTCGCCGTGTTTCCGTTCCCTGGCAAAGTTTCTTAGCTGCCATCCCAGCACCGAGCAGAGATACGACTCGAAAGGCTTGCCCTGGTCGCGAAACCTGTCGAGCAGCCGCATCAGCCTTGGATGGAAAAACATGTAGAACTCCCCGCAGGCATCCTCGTCCCAACCCATCTTGCGCCGCGGGAAAAGATACACCCGTAGGGCAAGATCGTTCATGAGCTCCGCAAGACCTGCGCGGGTCCTCTGATACTGAAGGACTTTTTCCGTGAGACTTTCCACGCCTTTCCTCCTTGTGGCGTGGAAGAAAGAGCAATTCGCGTGCCAGACTGAGGGCGAATGGCCCCCCTCCGGGCCCTGATTCTTTACATTCGTTTACATTCAGTGTGCTCAGGCTCGAGCGCAGCCCAGATTCACAACAGCTGTGACGCAAAGGCCTCCACGACGGTGCCTTTGACCGAATCCAGGGTGCCTTCGATATCGAACCCCGCCGCCTGCCTGTGGCCGCCTCCGCCGAAGCTTGCGGCAATCTTTCCGACGTCGACAGATGGGTTCGATCGCAACCCGACTGAATACCGGCCCTCCCCCTCTTCCCTGACGAATGCCACGACCACCGCGCCGCGGACCGTCTGAAGCAGGCGATACAGCTCATCCTCGCCGCGCTGGCGTGCGTTGTGCCGCCGCTTGTCTTCCATGGTCTGCCAGCTCATGAGCAGCCGGCCTTCCCGATGAGTTTCAACGCGCAGCAGGAGCTCGCCAAGAAGTTTTCTCCCTGACAGGTCCCGTCGGCCATAGATCATCATGTAGACTTCTGCGGGAGATGTCCCGCATTCGGCGATGCGCGCAAGCGTGTGGAGGGTCTCGGGGCCGCCGGCTCCAAGGTGACGGAAGAACCCGGTGTCCGTGCAGAAACCGAAGAGAAGGAGGTGGGCGGTCTGAGGGTCCACCGCCACGTGCATTTCCTCGAAAAGGGAGAATATGAGAAAGGTCGTGGAAGGGGCCAGGTCATCCACGTAGCGTGCAGTGCCGAATATCTCACCGGCGGAATGGTGATCGATGACGAGCGTTGGCAGGCCTGCAACCCTTGCCCCCAGGTCCCCCGTGCGGTCCGGGGTGGAGCAGTCAACGATGATGACCGCGGCCCTCCGAAGCTTCTCATCCGGGATCACCGATGTGAAGCGCTCCGCGAAGCCCTCGATCTCCGGCCGGTCGAAAGGCCCGACGGAATGGATGCTGACCTTCTTCCCGAGCGCCGTGATGATCGATGCCATGGTGATCTGCGACGCAATGCAGTCTCCATCTGGTTCCTTGTGTCCAAGAACAAGGAAGGACTCATGCGCGCGAAGAAAATCCACTGCTTCGAGTTTCGACATGGCCCTATTCCAGAAGGAGGAGCGCCCGCTGGCGCTCCTCACCCGTGACCTCGAGCTTTCCGTTGCGGATCCAGCAGTCGATCTCCGTCCGCATGCCGAAATCCGGGAGATAGACACCGGGCTCGATGCTGAAGCATGCGCCTTCCGGGATCACGCGGTTGTCGGGAAACTCAACCGAATCAAGATTCACGCCGAAGCCATGCACCCGGCTGCCGATGGAATGTCCGGTCCTGTGCCGAAGAAAGTCTCCGAAGCCAAGGGCGACAAGAGTCGAGCGCGCTGCCAAGTCGACCTCGGCGCCGCGCACGCCCCTTCCCTGTGAAAGCCCCCTGATCAGCGCGGCAATCGCCTCCTCCCGGGCTCTGACCACGGCGTCGAAGGCCCGCTGGTGCGCAGGGGAAGGCTCTTTTGCGGCTACGCCGATCCAGGATATGTCCGCATAAACTGAGCCCGGAGAATCCATTCTTGCCCATACGTCGAACTGGACAACATCTCCGGGGGAGACGACGACGCCGTCTGCCTGAATCGAATAGTGGGGATTTGAGGAATGCGCGCCGGCGCCGACCATCGGAGGCCCGTCGCTGACCAACCCGGCCTCTGAAAGCCTGTGGGAGATAAAGTCGCGAAGCTCCCCTTCGTGAAGCGCGTGGCGTGAGCCAAGCCTTTGCACAACTACGTTCCAGCATTCGCGCACGGCAGCGTAGAGGACTTCCGCCGCTTGCGTATGCGATCTCATGCCCTCCGGGTCCAGGGTCCCCAGACATCGGGCAACCAGGTTTTCCGCCGGCACGAGCCGGCAACCGCAGGCTTCAGCCAGCAGCGCTGTGCCGTGATCCAGAAATGATCCCACGGGGATGGTGGAGGAGAAGTCAGCCGCAATCGAGGCGCCCGTCGGCAGGCCGCGTGACAAAGCCGCGGTGTACTCTTCCCAAGTCGAATACGCGATAGTCTGGCCGGGAACGTGGTCCAGGATGGAGGGCTCGATGCGGTGGACTATCTTCAGGGGCTGTCGATCGGGAAAAAGCAGGCACACCCACGGCCGCGTGTTTGTCTTGCTGACTGGAACGTCCAGAATGAGGTCTGCAATCTCATCCCGATGGAAAACGTTGACAAGAAGCCATGCCGGGAGCCCCTCCTCACGGAGTGCTGTGCGAGACTTTTCGATCACCAGCATGAGGGGGCCGGCGGCCTTAGTAATCTCTGGGCGGTTCCGTGATGTTGAACTGGGCCGTCAGGTTGAGGGTCGAGTCCAACGTGCCCCACGTCGGGCCCATCATGTCTTCCTGGGCGTTGATGCTGATGTGGTCGAACTTCCCATCAACCCACGCAATTGAAACGTAGGGCCGGTCAGGAGTTACCCCGTATGTGATTTCCGCCGTTGAGGCAGGGCCGCCATGGAACCACTTCAAAGGCACATACAGCTCTGCGATGGTCATGTCGCTCTTCCAATAGAGGAGCTTATACCCCAGGGGATGCACAAAGACCCTGATGAGCGGGATATTCTTGACGTATGCCTCTTTGGGATATCCCTGCTGAGCGGAGGGCGCCTGCGACGGCTGCGTTTGTGCAAACGCCGAAATGCCCGCCAGCAGCAGAGCCCCTGCTATGAGGAAAGCGACCGCCCTTTTCATCCCGAGCCTCCTGACCCTCTGCGCAAACCTGTCACCCTTTATATCATAGTGGTTTTCAGGTCCATTTCAAGGGGAGCTGAGAATCCGCGCCTACAGCGTAGCCAGCATGAGCGCCTTGATTGTATGCTTGCGGTTCTCCGCCTCATCCCAGACACGGGAGCGGGGCCCATCTATCACATCCGCCGTGACCTCTTTCCCCCTGACCGCGGGAAGACAGTGCAGGAAGATCGAGTCCCTGTTTCCTGTGTTCTCCATGAGCTCCCGGCTGACCTGGTACGGTGAGAGGAGAGAGATGCGTTCCGCGCTCTTTTCCTCCTCCCCCATGGACACCCATACGTCGGTGTAAACCACATCGGCGCCCTTGATGCCTTCCGCGACATCGGATGTCACCTGGACTTTCGCGCCCGTTCGCGCCCCCATGGTCCCCGCCCATTCCACGTTCTCCGAGACGGGCAGGAGGGAGGAAGGAGATACGATGGAGATGTGAACCCCCATGTGCGCGCACCCCACGAGGAGCGTGTTGGCCACGTTGTTTCTGCCGTCCCCGACGAACGCAAGTTTCCTTCCTTTCACCGTGCCGAAGACCTCCTCCATGGTCATGAGGTCCGCAAGCACCTGCGTGGGGTGCCAGTCATCCGTGAGCCCGTTGTAGACCGGCACGCCGGACCAGCGGGCAAGGGTCTCCACGGTGGACTGCTTGAAGCCGCGGAACTGGATGGCATCGAACATCCTGCCCAGAACCCTGGCCGTGTCCTCCAGCGTCTCCTTGGCGCCCAAATGGATGTCGGCTCCGGAAAGGAACACCGGGTGCCCGCCTTCCTCGCCGAATGCTGTCTCGAAGGCGCAGCGCGTCCTGGTGGAGCGTTTCTCGAAGAGCAGAGCGATGGTGCGTCCCTGGAACCTCTGGAGCAGCTTTCCGCTCCTGCGCTCCTTCTTCACCCGATGGGAAAGGTCCAGGACCTGCCGGACTTCGTCCGGCGTCCAGTCCTTGAGCGTGAGGAGGGATCTGCCTTTCAGTGTCGACGTCATTTCAACCTCGCTTTCAGAATCTCTTCCAGGTCGGGCGTGCTTACCTCCTTCAGTTCATAGCGCACGCGCACCATGGGCTTCTCGATGCGGATGATCCGTGTCAAATCCACCGGCGTGGCGACAATCACAAGATCGCACGGCACGCGGCGGATCGTGGCCTCCAGGTCCCTCACCTGCTCAACGCCATACCCGACCGCCGGCAGGAGACCGGCGATCCCGGGATACTTTTCAAAGGTCTCCCGGATCTTGCCTATTGCATATTGACGGGGATCAACTATCTCAGCAGCCCCGCCGGCTCGGGCAGCCACGGTGCCTGACCCGTAGCGCATCTCCCCGTGAGTCAGGGTGGGCCCGTCCTCCACAACCAGGACGCGCTTTCCACGGATCTGCTCTCCACCGTCCAGGAACAAGGGCGATGCGGCATCGACAACCTGCGCCTTTGGATTCAGCATCCGAATGCTGGCGCGAACGGTCTCTACGCCCTGGGGTTCCGCGGTGTCGATCTTGTTGATGACAACCACGTCGGCCATGATGAGGTTGATCCTGCCGGGATAGTAGGACAGCTCGTGCCCTGGCCGGTGAGGATCCACCACCGTGATGTGAACATCGGGCGCATAGAACGGAAGGTCGTTGTTGCCTCCGTCCCACAGGATGACATCTCCCTCGGATTCCGCCAGTCCGAGGATCTCCGCATAGTCAACGCCCGCGTAGACGACAAAGCCTTCCGTGATATGCGGCTCGTATTCTTCCATCTCCTCTATGGTGCAGCGCTGCCTGCGCATGTCCTCCAGGGTTGCAAACCTCTGGACCTTCTGCGCAGCCAGGTCACCATACGGCATCGGATGCCGGACGATGACGGGCCGTCTGCCCATCCCCTTCAGGATCCCGGCGACCCTTCGCGTGGTCTGGCTCTTTCCGCTGCCTGTCCGGACGGCGCAGACCGCGACAACGGGCTTGCGCGAGCGCAGCATGGCTGAGCGCGCTCCAAGGAGCCGAAAGTCCGCGCCCAGCGCAGCCACGCGTGAAGCCTGTTCCATCACGTGCTGGTGGGAAACATCGGAATACGAGAACACGACTTCATCGATGCGCTCTGCGCGGAAGAGCTCTTCCAGGCCGGATTCCGGGACGATCGGGATCCCCTTTGGATAGAGCGGCCCGGCAAGAGCTGGAGGGTACAGCCGGCCGGCGATGTCCGGGATCTGGGTAGCCGTGAATGCGACGACGTGAGTCTCAACGGAATCGCGGAACACGCAATTGAAGTTGTGAAAATCGCGTCCCGCGGCGCCCATGATGACAATGTTCCTTGCACCCATGTGTGATCGTCTTTCCGTGTAGGTCAGACTTTACAGGGCGCGCACGCCTCTGGCAAGGCCGCGACGCCTGCATGGGACCGCCGATCCGCGTGATCGGCGCTTTCATCCGGCAGACATGCCGTCCGCTTCCAACAACGTCCTGCCTTCCCAGGCAAGGAAGGTGCAACTGCTGAAGTCACGGCTGATGACAGCCACATCTGCGTCGTACCCCGGCAGAAGGGCACCTTTCTCCAAATAGCCCAGGTGGCGGGCTGGATTCAGACTCGCCATGGCCACCGCCCATGGGAGGGGAACGCTGAACCGGGAGACGAGCCGGGAAACTCCCTCATTGACCAGCCGGCGCGATCCGACAAGAACTCCGGAGTCCGCGTAATAAACCCCTCCGCCTCGGGAGACCACCGGTTTGCCGTAGACCGTGAGGTGCCCCGAGGCGCCGTCTTCGAGCCCTGCTGAGGCGAAAGCATCCGAGATGACCACGATCCGCTGCCACGGACGGGTGCGAAGCGCCAGCTGCACCGCGGCGTCATGCACGTGCGTTCCGTCGCAGTTGAGCTCCGTGAACGCGGTCTTGTTCAGAATGGCCCATTGGGCAAGCCCGGGATCCTTGTGAGAGATTCCGCTCATGCCGTTGAACAGGTGCGTCACGCCGAGAGGGGTGATATTCTCATACGCCTCCAGGTCAGGCAGCCGGGCATCTGAATGCCCCAGAGAAGGAAGGATACCCAGCGAGGTGATTGCATCAAAGAGCTCGGAGGCTCCCGGAAGCTCGGGGGCAAATGTCATCACTTTGATGCGATGGCGCGAGGCGTTGACCAGCGTGTGAAGGTATTCAATAGAAGGTTCTCGAATGAGCTCCTCGGGAATCCCTCCTTTGCGGGCAGGAGCAACGAAAGGCCCCTCGACGTGGATGCCAAGCGCGCGTCCATGGAGCTCCGGCAGGCCCTCCGCAGATTCCAGGGTGGCTGCCAGCCTTGCCAGGATGGCCTCATCCGCGACTGTGGTCGGGAGAAAAGCGCCGATTCCTTTTGCTGCAAGAAACCCGCCCATCTGTTCCAGGCCCTGGGCCGTCATCTCTTCCGTGCTCACTCCGCCGCAGCCATGGATATGCGTCTCCCAGAGGCTCGGGGAGATCAAGGCGCCGTTTGCGTTGATGCGCCTGCATCCCTGGGGAAGGTCTGCGGAAATCCGGTCCGCAGGGCCCACCGAATGGATCTTCCCGTCCAAAACAAGCACTGCCCCCTTTCGGACAGTTCGGTCCGGCAGGACGACATCCCCTCCCGCGATAAGCAAGGGATTTGCGCTTTTCTCAGAATCCACAGAGCCAATATACGGTGAGGCGCGAGCCCTTGCAAACAGGCGGAGGCGGCCGCTCCGCCATTCCGGCGCCACGCCGGCATCACTATTCTTGACACTATTCGAAGGAACGCGTTACTATCCGGCGATCCGGCTGCGGTGGTGGAATTTGGTAGACACGCTAGCTTGAGGGGCTAGTGCCCGAAAGGGTGTGCTGGTTCAAGTCCAGTCCGCAGCATTAGATAATTCCATTTATTTATGAGCGGGTTGGTCGCAGGCTTGGTCAAGGGTTGAAGATGGGACTGCTACTCCTGCGCCTGGCACTCCGGACAGGTTTCCGTCCCCGCATTTGGCTGATAAGGGGCGACGCCGTTGCTGGTGAAATGTTCAATCGCGCTCTGTCCTTCGGGTGAGATGAGCCACCGCAGAAGCCGTAGCGCAGGATCGAATCTGGCCGCCCGGCAAGCTCCGGGGTTCAAGGCAATGATGCTGAACTGCTCCTGTGGACCTGCAGTCATAAAGCGGAATTTAATGGCCCCAACTCCATCACGCATGAGTTGATCTTCCGCATCGGGAGAATCCACGACAATGGCGTCGACTTCGCACCCTCGTGCGAGCTGGATGACTTGGGAATTCCCTGCCGGCTTCCATTCCACGGAGATACCGGCGTGCATTTTCAGGAGTGGTGCAACGTACGCCAGGAAGCCGGATTCCTGGAGGGAGCTTAAAGCGGCAACGACAATACGGTCCTGAGCAGACGCGCTGAAAACCGCGCACACGACGATGAAGCCCGCAACCAGCGCTTTCATGTCCTCAAATCCTCCTTCGCCCGATCAGGATTTGGTTCAGCAGTACGGCCCCAACGAGGATCACTCCGAGGATGCCCAGCTGCCAGATCGGCTGAATGCCGGATATGTCCATGCCGTTGTACAGCATCGTGATGATGACCAGCGCCAGAATCACCCCGCCGATCGTGCCCTCCCCGCCCTTGATGCTCACGCCACCTAACACGGCGATCGTGATGGCCTCCAAAAGATAGCTCGAGCCGATGTCGGGCCGCGCGCTGGCCACCCGGGAGGTGATGATCCAGCCGCCGAAGGCGCAGAGAAACCCCGAGAGGGAATACACTGAGATCCTCACGCGGCGCACGCTGATTCCTGAAAACCGGGCTGCCGTCTCGTTGCTCCCTACCCCGTAGAGTCTCCGCCCGAAGGCTGTCCTATTCAGGAGGAAGAGCAGCACGAGCACGATCGGAATGAAGACGCACAAAACCTGGAAGGGGATCTCGAGGATCCTGAACTGGCCCAGGAAGTAGAACGCGTCGCTGAAGTTGGACACCGGCATCGGGTTGGGGCCGAACCGGGGATCCACGGCGATCAGGAGGGCCAGCGAGCTGTATCCGTACATGGTAGCAAGGGTCACGATGAGCGGCGGGATCATTGTGTAGCTGATGAGGACGCCGTTGAGGTAGCCCATGAAGGTCCCCGCGGCAAGCCCGAGGGGAACGGCAAGCGCCATGCTCATGCCGGCCCGGCCGATGAGAACACCGATGACCATCGCAGCCAGGGACATGATGGAGCCCACGGAGAGGTCGATGCCCCCGCCGCCGGAGAGGATGACGAAGGTTTCCGCGAGGGCAAGGAGCCCCAGCTCCACCGCGTACTGCGTCATGTTCGTGAGGTTGTAGAGGGTGAAGAAATCCTTCACGAACACGGCCAGGATCAGGAAGAAGAGGAAGAACAGCACGGCGAGAAAGATCATCCTGTTGCCGATGATCCTGTCCACGATCCCTTTCATTGCCTTGCTCCCCTCGCCCGCACGATGTCAATGAGCACGGCGACGATGATCAGGCCGCCCGTGACCAGGCCCTCGCTGAGGGCGGGGATGTTGAGAAGCACCATCCCGTTCTGAATGAGCCCCAGGAGCGCTGCGCCCAGGAGGCTCCCGACCAGGGTCCCCTTGCCTCCCAGGATGCTTGTGCCGCCGAGGACGACGGCGGCGATGACCTCCAGCTCGAAGCCCATTCCCGAGTTGGTCTGCACGATTCCGGTGCGGGCAACGTAGATGAGGCCGGAGATTCCCGCCAGCGCCCCGGTGAGGGAATAGACGAAGAGGTTGGTTCGGTTCAGGTTGACTCCAGAAACCCGCGCCGCATCGGCGTTGTTGCCCATGGCGTACACCGCGCGTCCTTGAGAGCGGGTGGCCAGGAATATGGAAAACATGGCGATGAGCACGAGGGCGATCCAGAAGGGAATGGGAAGCGTGAGGAACCTGCCTAGGCCCAACGGAGTGATGGTCCGCGGGACACCCGACACCCACCGTCCTCCCAGCACGCCGAAAAGGAGCGCGCGGATGATGTTCATCGTGCCAAGCGTCACTATGATGGGGGGGATGTTGCCGTAGGAGATGATGGCACCGTTGAGCATGCCCACGGCGAACCCGGCCGCAAGAGCAGCGACCACGATCACGGGCGCCGAGGCATGCATCATGAGCAGCTTGCCGGCAACGACCGATGCGATGCCAAGGGCCGATCCGACCGATACGTCGATGCCCCCGGTGACGATCACCATCGTCATCCCGATGGACACGATGGCGATTCCGGAGAGCCCCAGGAGCGTGTTGGAGATGTTGCTCGTCGAGAGGAAGTTCTTGGTCGTGAGGGACAGGATCACGGCCAGCACGATGATGACACCAAGAATCGTCACCTCGCGCATCTGCAGGACGCGCCTGACGGTTGTCTTCATGGCGTGCCCTCCCGGCCGGGGACACCTGCGAGCATGCGCTCTCCGATGGCCGCGCGCAGGAGGTTCTCCGACGTGATGTCCCCCGATTCGAACACCCCGGTGATGGCCCCCTCGTGCATGACGATCACCCTGTCGCACAGCTTGAGGATTTCGGGCAGCTCGGAGGAAATGATGAGAACAGCCATTCCCCGCTCGGCAAGGCGCGCGATCATGTGGTGGATCTCGCTCTTAGCGCTCACATCGATGCCGCGTGTTGGTTCGTCCAGGATAAAGATCCGCGGGTTGACGCCCAGCCATTTGGCCACGACGACCTTCTGCTGGTTGCCTCCGCTCAGGCTGTAGATCTTCGAGTCCAGGCTCGGCGTCTTGATCGAGAGGTCCCTGACGTACGCTTCTCCAATCTTCCGCTCCTTGGCGCGGTCTACGCCCCCGAAGGGGGCCGCAATGTCGCGGAGCCGAGTTATGGTGATGTTGTATGCCGTGCTGAGGATGGGAAACAGCCCCTGAATCTTCCTGTCCTCGGGAAGATAGGCGATGCCGTGACGCATGGCCTCCTCGGCGGAGGAAAAGCTCACCTGCCGGCCGTCCAAGAGGATTTCCCCACCATCGGGCCTCAGCACGCCAAAGATGCTCTGAGCCACTTCGCTCCTGCCCGACCCCACGAGGCCCGAGAAGCCGAGGATTTCCCCCTGATACACGTCGAAGGAGATGTCCGAGAACCACCCGGCGAGAGAGAGGGACCTCACGGAAAGAATGGGCGTATCGGATTTCTTTCCGGCGTGCGGGACCTCCTCGACAAGGAGCTTTCCTGCCATGAGGCCGATGATCCGCTTGGCATCGACCTCCCGCGTGGGGAACTCACCCACCACCTCGCCATCGCGCATGACAGTCACCAGGTCTGTCAGGGCAAAGATCTCCTCCAGCCGATGGCTGATATAGACCACGCCGACCTGGCGTTCCCTGAGCTTGGCAATGATGGAAAACAACCGCTGGGTCTCGTGCTCGGTCAGGATGGCGGTGGGCTCGTCGAAGATGATCACCCGGGCATCGTACGCAAGCGCCTTGGCAATCAGCACCTGCTGCTGCAGCCCGACGCTCAGGGTGCCCATCCTCTCGGACATGATCTGCGTGGATATTCCCAGCGAATCGAAGAGCTCCCGCGTCTTACGGTCTTCCGCAGCCCAATCGATTCCCCCGAGCCTGTTCTTCATTTCCCGGCCGAGGAAGATATTCTCAAGCACTCCCAGCTCGGGATAAATCATGGGCTCCTGGTAGACGGCGGAAATGCCGATCTCCTGCGCCTTGCGGGGCGAATCGATGGAAACCTTTCTGCCCTGATAATGGATCTCCCCTTCATCCGGGGTGAGCACCCCGGAGATCATTTTGATCAGGGTGGATTTGCCCGCGCCGTTCTCGCCGACCAGCGCGTGCACTTCGGATGCCCCCACGGTGAAGGTGACTTTCCTGACCGCGGCGACTCCACCGAAGGATTTCGAGACACCTCGGCACTCCAGTATTGTTTCCATGGCATCGACCGCCTTTCGCCAGCCCGAGGCGCGAGTGAAACAAAAGGGGAGAGCGCCGCTTGTCGTGACGCTCTCCCGCAGAAGTCAGGATCTAGAAGGCGAAATTGTCGACGTTCGACTCGTCGAAGACCTTCGGCGGTCCGAGGACCAGCACTTTGTCCTTGGCCATGAAGGTCGGCTTGGTCTCGATGCCCTTCACCGTATATGTCCTGCCGTCGACGAACTTGTTCTTGTCAAGCATATACTTCGCCGCCCAGACGGTCAGGTAGCCGAGGTCGACGGGGTTCCAGAGCACGAAGCTCTTCACCGTCCCGTCCTTCACGTACTTGGACATCATGGAGGGAACAGAGATTCCTGTCGCGAAAATCTGCCCCGTCTTTCCAGCCTGGGACACGGCCTCCGCAACGCCGGGCGCGGAGGTGCTGCACTCGCCGATCACGCCCTTCAGGTTAGGGAAGGCGTTGATAAGGTCCTGCATCACGTTTATGGCCTGCTGCACGTCCTCCTCGGCATAGCGGATCGTAACAAGTTTCATCTTGGGATACTTGCCGAGTTGCTGCAGCTCGTAAAGGATCCACGTGTTCAGGTTCCACGCGGTGGGGCCGCAGGAGACGATGGCAAACTCGCCTTCCTCACCCATGGCCTTGGCCATCTCGTCCATCGTAGTGTACCCGATCTGGGCTTGATCCGCCTGATTGACGAACACATCCCGCACGTCCTGCGCGCCGTCAGTGTCGCTCGTCATCACGAGGATGCCTTTGGCTTTCGCCTTTTTCAGTACGGGCGCGATTGCCGCCGGATCGTTGGGCGCAACCGCAATTGCGTTGACGCCGCGGGTGATCAGGTTGTCGACAATCTCAGCCTGCTTTGCGACGTCCGCCGTGGTCGGACCGGTGTAGATGAACTCGACCCCGAGGTCCTGGGCAGCCTTGTTCCCGCCGTCCTGCATCGCGTTGAAGTACGGAATACCGATCAGCTTCGGCACGAATGCGATCTTCCACTTTTTTTGTGCCATGGCCGATGGCGCGGCGAGCACCAACACCAGCGCGAGGGCGACCAGGAAGAAAAACCGTCTTTTCATTCCTCTACCTCCTCACCTTGTTTCAAAAAGGTGCCTGTATTTTCTCACCTCCTGCTGGCGATGTCAACTTTTAGTCGCCCACTTGTCAAAATAAAGCAGCGGCGGGTGGTGGACCGTCGCCTAATTGACTGCGGAGGTACACGCGCTATGATGTGTAAGCTGGGAGTAATCTAAGAAATGCCTGCCTTGCGCAGAGAAGGAGCTTTCATGAAAGCGCTCTGGCACGGCAGGGGCTTTCGAGAGAGCGTCGCGAGCAAGCCTTGGTTCAAGGGAGAGTGTCAGGAGGTCCACATGCGCAACTCGATCAACATTGCGACAATCCTTCTTGTGCTGCTGCTCATAGTCCCTCCCGCCGCCATCGCGGAACGCGGGACTCAGGTAAGTATTGAGGAGGGGACCTACCGTAGCGTCAGCGCGACTGAGCTGTCCGAGATGCTCGTTTCAAAGGATTTCTTCCTGGTGAATGTGCACGTGCCCTATGCGGGTGAGATCCCAGGGACAGACGCGCTGATCAGCTACCTGGATACAGAGAAGCGGCTCGGGGACTACCCCCATGACAAAGATTCGAAGATCGTGATTTATTGCATGACAAATCGCATGTCAGGAATCGTCGTGCGCCAACTTCTGAAGGACGGGTTCAAGAACATCTACATGTTGGACGGCGGAATGACGGCGTGGAAAGCAGCTGGATTCAGGCTTGTCAACCCGGGTTAACACAACGACAACGGCACCCCTCCGAAGGTGAGTCTTGCGCGAAGGGAGCGATAGTTTCTACCTCGGGCTGCCCCGCTATAAGAGCCCTCACCCGTCCTCGCTCTGCTGCGCGGCGGCCGGTAGAGGGCAGAGGAAAGGCTATTCAACATAGCCCTCTTGGTCGTGGTTGCAATAGTCTTTTGCATTCTCGTCGCGAGTGATGTTCTTGCCCTGCTCCTTGGGTTGGGTATTCTCTGGTAAAGTAGGGGTAAGAAGAGTTCTCTGACGAGTTGCATGCTCGATGCGACCTATAGCACCAATCACTCATACAAGAATTCGTACAAATCTCGCGCAATCGATGGAAACGGATGGCAATGGTGTTTCTAGTTTGAGGGGCTAGTGCCCGAAAGGGTGTGCTGGTTCAAGTCCAGTCCGCAGCATCACTACCACTTACAGGGCAAAGATTTACAGACACCCCACGATCTAACCTCATCAACTCCCCTAGATTGTGACCAGTTGTGTGACCAGTATAGTTGCAGAATCAAGACCGGAGCATTCAATCTCTGCTCGGGGGGATGTAACCATGCAGCGGGCAGCAGGCATGGCGGCGGAAACGGCGCGCGCGTACGGGGAACCTTACGGTGCGTATGGAATTGTTGCACTCCAGCGCGGAAAATCCAAGAGGCGCCGGGCCTCCGAGGATTTGCAGGAGCTTATTCTTAAGCCGCCCTCTCGCGGATAGGAAGCAAAGACTCTATGCGGCAGCTGGGTCAGGCTGTACAATACGGCCAGGCCGAACAGTGCTCTGGGATATCGGCTACCCGCATGGAGGCATATCTTTCACCGGCTCTTGCATAGCGGTCTTTTTTTGAAGTGGAATAAAAACTGGGGTAGGTCATGCTGTACCCTGAAAAGGAAGAATAGGGCAGAGTCATCCAAGGAGGCTGGAAATATGGGTAATAGGCCGCAGATATCAAGCTCCCGGGATCATTTTCTGAAAGCCGGCAGGCCGTGGTTCTACCTCGCGGACACGGTATGGTCCGCTTTCACGAATTGCACGCCCGACGAATGGGAGCGCTACCTTGACCGCCGTTCTTCCCAGGGGTTCAACGCGCTTCAGATCAACGTGCTTCCCCAGTGGGACAGGTCCACGGTTGATTTCAGCCCGCAGCCGTTCGCTGTACGCAGGGACGGGACTTGGAACTTCCTGCGCATCGAGGATGAGTACTTCGAGAAAGCGCAGAGGCTTCTCGACACCGCCTGGCAGCGAGGATTCACGCCAGCGCTTGTTGTGCTGTGGTGTGATTTTATACGCGGCACCTGGGCGTGCGCTCGCATGCCGACCCACGAGATCCCGTTGGAGGCTATCGAGCCGTTCGTGCGCTATATCGGAAAGGCATTCGGTGGCTTCGATCCCGTATTCCTCGTAAGCGGGGACACTGATTTTAAGACAGAAGACACCGTCACCCGCTATCAGCGTGCGCTGCAGAGCATCAAGGAAGTCTGTCCGGAAGCGCTGACGACTTTCCACGTTCAACCGCAGGCGGCGCTCCCGTCGGCAATCTTGAACGCGCCCGAGCTGGACTTCTACATGTATCAGTCCGGACACAGCCTGCCCCAAAACACTCCCTATGTCCTGGCAGAGGGCTTCTGCCAGGCGCCCGTCAAACGGCCGGTTGTGAACGGAGAGCCCTGCTACGAGGGACACGGACATGGGAACACTTATGGAAGATTCGGCGCCTTCGAGGTGCGCAGGGCAATCTGGCAGAGCCTGCTCTCTGGCGCCAAGGCGGGGGTAACATACGGCGCGCACGGGATCTGGTCATGGCACAAGCCTGGTCTGCCTTTCCAGAGCGCTGCATTTTCGAGCACCCCGTATTCCTGGAGCACTGCACTAGGGTTCCCGGGTGCCTGGGACGCCGGTTACGTGAAATGGATTTTCGAAACGTTCTGCTTGTTTGATCTGGAGCCGCGGGGGGCGCTGGGCAGGGAGGAGATCCGGCTCGCCACATCTCCTGAAAGCGCGAAGGTCGCCGTCTACGCGCCGTACGCTGCTGAACTTGAGACCAGCCTGGATCTTTCTCGGCACGAGGCCTTTTTCATCGATCTTGCCGAGAGGGCGATCCTCAGGCCTGTTCTGCGGCATGGTGCCTCTGGAACCCGTGTGTCCATGCCGGAAGTCAACGCAGACACCCTCTTCGTGGCGCTGCGTAAGTAGTGCCCGTGTGCACGGCCGTCTCACTGCTTGATGGCGCCTGCGTAGATCCCCGCTGTGAAATACCTTTGCAGGGCGAAATAT
Organism: Spirochaetia bacterium; assembly: GCA_049515135.1. Lineage (GTDB taxonomy): Bacteria > Spirochaetota > Spirochaetia > SZUA-6 > Fen-1364 > Fen-1364. The sequence goes on along the minus strand of JBEKUJ010000014.1, from coordinate 10,159 downwards.
ACGATGACAACCGGCAGGATGCCCAGCACGACCCCCGCGCACAGCAGTGACCAGCGCGTGCTGTACTGACCCTGAAAGTACATCAGCCCGAGTGGAAGCGTCTCGTTCTTCGGGGATTGAAGGAAGATCAGGGCCATGAGGAACTCGTTCCATGTGGCGAGGAAATCCAAGATGACGAGCGCGGCGAGAGCCGAAACCGCCAGGGGGATCATGATTCCGAAAAAAATCTGTGCCTCGGCGCTTCCGTCGATGCGGGCGGCGTCGATCAGCTCGTTCGGGACCGTCAGAAAAAACCCGCGCATGACCATGATCTGGAAGGGCAGGCCGAACGCTATATAGGGAAAGAAAAGCGCCATGAGGCTGTTAAGCATGTGCAGGTTCTTCAGTAAAATGTTGAGAGGCAGCAGGGTCACCTGGATCGGGATGGCCAGCCCGATGACGAAGTAGAAATACACGGCCCGCCGGCCGCGGAATCCGTGTTTCGAAATTGAATACGCCGCTAGGGCGGCAAGGAGGATTCCGGTTGGCACCTTCACGATGGCTATGACGAAGCTGTTTTTCACGAACGTGCCAAGGCCAGCGCTCGTGAAAGCGTCCTTGAAGTTGGAGAGCTGCATCCTATCCGGAAGGGCGAAGATGTTGTGCTTCAGGAGGAACCCCTGGCTCTTTACGGAGGTCAGAAGCAGCATCACGTAGGGGAAGACCCAGATCACAGCGACCGCGGTGAGGACGAGGAGAATCAGGGTGGTCGCGATGATGCGCGCCTTCGGATTGACGACTGCGGCCATAGCGCCTTAGCTTCCTCCGCTTCGATCAGGCATGCTCACGCGTGAGAACCTGGATATAGGGGATCGCGATCGCCAGGCTAACGATGGTCATGATCCAGGCGATGGCGGATCCGAAGCCGGCCTTGTCGAAGAGGAACGTGTTGAAATACATCCACACCCCAAGGACCTGTGTACTGCGACCCGGGCCGCCCCACGTCATGACGTAGATGAGATCAAAGGCCTTCAGCGAGTTGATGATGAGGAGCGCGATGACGACGACGAACGTCTCTCGCAGAGACGGTATCGTTATATGTAAGAAACTCTGCGCCGGCCGGGCCCCATCGATCCACGCCGCCTCGTACAGTTCCTGGGGGATCGTCTGGAGACCGGCGAGGAAGAGGACCATAGGGAAGCCCGAAGCGTACCAGACGTTCGTGGCCATAACGGACCAGAGCGCGGATTGAGGTGCGGAGAGCCAGCCTGCCTCGAACTTGCCGAGGCCCACGGCGCGCAGCAGCGCATTGAGCGCTCCGAACTGCGGGTTGTAGATCCATGACCACATGACGCCGAGCGCCACAAGGGGCATCGTGTAGGAGAGGTAGAAAACCCCGCGAAATACCGATCTCCCCGGGAGCCGTCTGTTGAGAACAACAGCAAAGCCAAGGCCCAGGAGCGTCGGAACCACAACCGCCCCGATGGTCCACTGGAGCGTGCGGCCGAGAACCTCGAGGGAGTGCTGGTCCTGAAAAAATTCAGCGTAGTTGTGGAGCCCAATGAACTCCTTCTGCGGCGAAACACCGTCCCACTTGTTGAAGCTCACGATCAAGGAGTCGACCATCGGGTAGACGATGAACACCGTGTAGATGAGAAAAGCGGGTGCGACGAAAAACAGGGGAGTCAAGGGCTTTACGCCCGACGCAAGGAGGCGCCTCATGATCTACGGGCTTCCTCATGGGCGGATTCCACCGGCTCGATTGGACGCATGCGGCCTTCCATGACGCCTGAAACCAAAGCGCACCCGGACCCGCGAAGGGCTCGGGTGCGCTCAATCGTTGCCTCGAACACCGAAGTCGTGTCCTAGTTCAGTCTGATCACATCTTGTTTTCGGACTTGTACTTCTCGATGGCCTGCTGGACGACTTTCGCAGCCGCCTCCGGCGTTGTCTGTCCGCTGGCAAGTTCGTCTTGCGCCTGGAAGAACGCGTGCAGCGGCTCCTCGGGGAGAGACTGGTCCAGCACAAGCCAAGTTCCCTGTAAGCTCGCCAGTACATTGAGGGTCTCCGCAAGGAGCGGGTACTTGTCCTTGTCCGCCTTAACGCCGACAGTGCCCGTTGTGGAACTGACCATCAGTCTCTGGGATTGGACATCTGGTTGAATGAACCAGTTGATGACATCTGCCGCCGCGTCCTGAACCTCCTTGGGCTTGTCCGCGTTGATCATGAGTTGCTCAATGAAGCCGCTCAGCCTCTGCGGCTTATGGTCCGTCGGGTGCACGAAAAAGTCGTAGTCAGCCGAGTCCTGCTGGTCGGTCTGCAGCGTGGAGGCCATCCAGGGGCCCTCGATGGTGTACACCGCCTTGCCCTGGTACATCGGAAGGTGCGAATCCTGGGGAAGCGTGTTCAGGAAGTCGGGGATGATCCATTTGTTGTCCACCCATTTCTTGAAAAGGGTGAATGCCTTGACGACCTCGGGCCTGTCCCAGCTCACTTTCATCAGCATGAGTTGGTCATGGAGCTGCGGGCCGGCTGCCACCTCGAGCAGGTAGTCCGCCACGCGCATTGTCATCCAATCATAGCGGCCGCCGAGAGTGCACGGATACAGGCCGGCGTCCCGTATCTTCTCGTTTACCTTTTCCATCTCCTCGTAGGTCTTCGGGATCTGCAGCCCGAGCTTGTCCCATAGCGGCTTGTTGTACCAGAACGTCATGCCCATCGTGGAAAACAAGACCCCGTAGATGTTCCCCGGTTTGCCAAACTGGGCGCTGTTCTCCCTGACTTTTTCGTAGCCCCACGGAATGAGAATCTTCTTCCACTGGTACTTGTCATAGTACGCGTTGAGAGGAAGCACATGGCCGGACTTGATCATGATCCCCGAGAGTGCGCCTCCCCATTCGAAGAAGAACTCGGGCCCCGTGCCGGATGCGAGCCCCGTCTTTAAAACCTCCTGGTACGTAGAAGCGCCCCCCGTGACGACCTTCTGGTCGATGTGGATGTTGGGATGCTTCGCCGTGTACTGGTCAAGGAGTGCCTGCCACTTGTCCTGGTCACCATACACCTGCATCCAAGTCAGGTTGATGTCTTTTGCTTGGGCTGTGGCCGCTAAAAAGACGAGGAACAAGAAGCCAAAGGTAATGAAAATAAACCGATGCCTTCTCATGTTCTTTTTCCTCCTAACTAGCTAATTATCTAATCCACCGCTGGTTCTTGTCAAGGTTGATTTGCATCCGCACTATTCTGCTTTCGTCTGCCTGACGAGCTTGACTGCCGCCCAAGGCGGAAGCTCGAGCTGAACAAGCCCGCGGCGCACTCGGGTACGCTCCTTCACCAGGCAATTCCAGACGTCATAGATCGTCGCTTCGTACGTCTCTTCCTTTGCCGCCAAGGATCCAACGTAAAGCTTGTCCTGCGACTTGAACCACGGAGTCTTGAAAAACAAGTAGATGTTGGGATCCTTTGCCAGGCAGAATAATTCATGCCCATTGCCGCGCAGGAGGTCAGGCTCCATTTCCTGGAAAGGGCATGACTCTATGATGCTTTTCATGTATTTCAGACGAGGCGGGCTTCCACCAACGAGTTCCCCGCCGTAGGACCAGAAAATATCCTTAATGTTACCCTCGACCCGGTACGTTTCGCCGTGCGTGCCGTAACCACCTGCCATGGCGGTCAGCCAGTGCCGATATATCTCGCGCTCGGGAGTACAGTTGCCCCAGTCGGTAGCCAGATTTCCTTCGTACTGGTATTCGTCGTCGATGACGGGCTTGGAGTAGCGCCGTTTCAAGTCCATGAGCAAGGTGTAGGTATCAGGATGTTGATAGGAGACATGGGTCATCCAGTCACGGTCCGGGTAGACCCACTGGAACGGAAAATTATGGATGGAGCGGGGGTGTCCATAAGGATCGTTTTCCTGCACGTACCGACCTATGGTGTCCCACTGGCGACGCTCCATTGTCAGTCGCAGCTCCCCGGGCCGTGTGCTCTCGAGGTCAAACTCGTTTGCCAGGGACCACCAGACGTTGCGGAACGCTGACAGGCGGCTAAGAAGATAATCGAGATAGAAGTAGGTGGCCTCTTCGTTCATCCCGGTGTCGATCCCCCAGTGACCGAAATCGTAGACATGGAAGAGGATGACGTCGGCCTGGATTCCTCTAAGAAGGAGGTCGAGAACCCTCTGCTCGAAGTTGCGAAAGTACTCAGGGACGAACCGCGTGAAGTCCAGCTTTCCAGGCCTCCCCTCAAAGGGCAAGTGCGTCGGCTCATAACTGATGTCGGCGTTGTGGCCGTCCCCGTACTGCTTCGGGAAAAAGAGCATGCGGATCTTATTAAAGCCGTATCGGGAAAACGATTCGAGTGTTTTCTGTCGGATCACCTCAGGTCGATAAGTCCAGGCGTACGCGGTCGTGCCCATGGGGAAAAAAGGCGTTCCATCGGCAAAGCTGAAATGGAAGCCTTTCACCCGGACAGGTCCGTGATTTTCCTCCGCGGGATCGCTGCACGTAAATGTGCCCTTTTTCCCGTCCAACTCTTTCCGATTGCTCGATGTTGTCCACGTCCACCGGCCCGTCTCGCCCGGCATGAACCTGACCTTGTATGACCCTTCCCCGTCGTAGAACCCCCTGACGGTGACTGGGGACCCCGGCCCCTGAAACCGGGCGCTCAGCTTTACGTCAATGAATGGATTAGCGGTATCCGGCCCGGGAAGCGCTGCCTCGAAGAAGCCCCATCGCTCTACTGTCTGTTGTTTTGGATCAGATGTCATCTGTCCTCTCCCGCCGCCGGGCGGCAGTATATCGCCAGGGGCGGCACATGTCAAAAGAATCGAAAGAAACAGCAAAGCTTTGTGAATCCATATCGTGTGAGGGTCGCACGTCGACAAGCGAGCGCCGTCCCCGTGTCCTGCACTTCATGCCGCACCTGTCGTATGGGTGCCGCCGTACTTTGATCTCGACTTCCCGAGATCCTCCCGGTGGCAGCGGGAGGACACGAATGCCAGGCTCCACCTGACCGGCGTGATCGAGATCGCTTGTGCCCAACTCCGGACCGACACCGTCCCAGTTTCTTTGAATGACCGGGACCGGGGGGGATCCCCCTTCACGAGGAATCATGAACTCTTCGCTCCCCGTGCCCCCTGCGGAGAACCACGACATCAGGAAAGCGAAACGGGGAAGGATGACCTCCGTGCCACTCCCGTCGGGGTAACGAAGAAGCGTGCAGATCCTGCCTCGTCGGGTGGCCAGGCGGCGATGCGCGTATCCCCGCTCCTCCCTGCGACGGGAAACGGCCGCAGGATGCCAGGCCTCGTGACCAGCCGGGACAGTGCCGCCAAAACGCGCGCGCACCTCCTGGCTGGGCACCAGGTATCGGGCTCCCGGCTCAGGCCTCAGCTGCACGTGATAGCCCCAGTCCGGAATTGCGGTGCGGGCGGTAAGGTTCGTGACGCGGTCGCGAATCGAAACTTCCTGGCGGGATGGGCGTAAAGTCACTGCGCGAGTGACGCGGTAGACAGGCTCGCCCTGTTGGTGCCAGGGAGAGGCGGACCGCGATCGATCGAAAAGCGGAGCTCGCACGATGAATGACGCTGTCATCTCCACCCCGGGGATCGTCATGATCGGAGCGGAGCGCACTGCGACGCGGTCAACCGGGATGACCGCGGCTTCGCCGTGCAAAGAAAGGATCTTTCCCGTCACCGGGTCGCGGCATGGCATGCCCCAGTTGTGCAGTCCGAGCATCTCGACGCCGGCGGTGAACGCCGTGATCCAGTTGAAGCCGGGCGTCAAGGTTCCGTTGACAAGAAGCGGGGCCGAAATATCCAGGGTGTCCGGATCGGGAAGAACAGGAAGGGCCGGTTCCCAGAATAGCGCCCGCCCCGCGCACCATACCTGCGCCAGGGGCGTGGCGGATCTCGATCCGGGCGCATCCTACTTCGGTTCTCCCAAGCATCCCCTGCCCGGCATGCCGGCATTCAAGCACAACCGGACCCGCACGCATTGTCCACCTCCCGTTCAAACACACGATGCCCGCGCCGGCGGACAACGGCCCTAACTCACCCCCCCTCGATCCAAGAGGCTGTGCTCTTTTTTGTCCAGCAAAACGTTCACCTCTCGAAGGGCCGGGTACAGCCGGCGATAGACGGCGTATTTCTCCGCGTAGCGCTCTGCCATTCGTCCATCCGGCTCGTAGGTCTGCTTGAGCTGGACTGTGCGAGCGATTCCATCGTCTAGAGCTATCACACTGATCGCACGCCACTTCCAGCTTAGCACGAAGCAAGTGGGTCGTATCCTCACTAGGTCGAAGTAGCGTAGACCGGGCGGGGGAGGAAGTTTACCGGGTCGCGAGGAATTGCTCAGGGGCGATTCCGGCTTCTCTCAAAATAGCTCGCAGAGTTCTCTCAGCTATGCTTCGATGGCGCGGTACCACGCAATGTTGCGAAACGCGACCCGATTCCAGAGAGAGCTTATAACAAATGCTTGAGGGGGAGAGAAAACTCCCCCTTCCTTCCCCTGAGATTCGACGGGTTAGGTTCCAATGTAAAAAGGACGCCACGAGCCGACAATATAGAATAAGAGGTAAAGCGGCTTGCTGCGCCAAGAATTGATTTCGGAGAGCGAGACTCTTCTTGTTGTGAGCGGACCGCTCTATGGCGAGGCCGGATTGGAGTTCGAAAGGAAGATCGAGGCTCTGCGTGAAAGCAGCTACGTCACAATTACGCTTGACCTTTCGATGGCTGTCGGGATTACCTCGTCTGCTATTGGTAAGCTTGTGCTCGTTCATAGGCAGCTGCTTGCCCAAAACAGGTCCATCAGGATAAACGGTTGCAGTGAGGCACTCTACGGCATCTTTCAGAAGATTAAGCTGGACACGCTGATCCAGATCACAAGGAGAGAGCAAACAGAAGGGAGCAAGGAAGGTTTCATGGAGAATAACTCCCCGGACTTCCTCACCCGTCTCGAAGAGGCTATCGCACTACGCAGGACATGGCTGGAAACGATCCGAATCCCGCAGTTGAAGGACATGGTGAGCACCTACCGATCACTTTTTCAAAGTATCACGGGAACACTCGTCAAGAAGGGACTGCTGCTCGAGGATCGCTACGACTATGATGGCAAAGTGAACACGATCAGTGTACCCCCGGATTCCATGCTTTCCGTAAGCCGTGACGATGCCGAGGTGAGCCGTCGAATCGTGGCCTATGGCCGTCAGATCGATTTTCTTGCGGACGGATTGCCATTCACCCTTGCTTCTATGGATCTCGCTACGCTGAAACAGATCTTCTCCCTGATCTCCTATGTGGATTGGGAGACCTTTGGCGAGGCTTCGCACAGCCCGACGACGCGCGCGCTGGCCCGACTGGTAACGAAGGTACGACTGAGCATGGACGCATTGTCCTCCAAGGTCCTGAACGAAGCGCAAACGCAGATCGAGAAACTCACTAGAGACATCCGTGAACGCGTGGCCGAGCTTGAAGCGTGGCACCGAGAATCATGGAAGGCCGAGGTGCGCGCAAAAGTACTTCCGCAGGTTTCGCCCCAGCAAGCCAGGACGGGAGAGGAACGGACAGCAAAGGTGCTCGAAATCAGGGAGGCATTCGAGCAGGTGTTGCCCGAAGGCACCTGGCATCCGCAGCTCGTCCAGGAGATCCTGGGAGAGGACCAACCCACGGGTTCCGCCGAGCGCATGGAGAAGCTCCTCAGCTCCCTTGCGCTCCCACCGCCTGAGGCCCCGGGGCCCGATGACGTTCCGCGTAACAGGACCAAGCTCCTTGATGCTATCAGCAGTGTCTGCAAAGTAGCCGAGGAAATCGGGTATTGCGAAGCGGTTCTGGTGGAAAACGAACACGACATTGAGAAACGCCGTCTCAGCGTCCTCCAGCGCTTCTGGCGATTGTTCCAAAAGAGTCTCGGCAGGCTCGACGATCGGTTCTACAAAATCGAGTATCGCCCATCGCCAACCGCGGAGGCGAAAACTGAAACTATCGATTTTCTAAAGCTCGTTGCAGAGATGCGGGAATTAAAGGCCGTACTCTCCGAGATCACGGAGGCAGGGAGTCCTGGACATCGCCGGATCGAGGCTATGGACGAGGAGCAACTCTGTGACTTCCTTGACTGGCAGCTGCGCCAGCTGCGCCAGCTCTATCGCCGGATGGAGGGCCTCAACGCCCTGCTGCAAGTCAAGGCCGTGCATGAGCGCCGAGGCACGGCGCGTAGCATCAAGCTCGAGCTCCTTGCGATTGAGAACGGCATGATTCGTGCAGACGTAGTACGTCGCGAAAGCATCGCTCGCCTTGAGAAGAAGGAGTAACAAAACCGGTAAATGCACTCCGAAGCCGCCGTGGTTGTTTAGAAAGCTCAATCATTCGTTGCGCTTCTGCGTAATAAGCAGAAGGTTGGAAACTGCGGGTCCATAAGGACGATATCGATCTTTCCTTTACTCGTTACATCTGCGGCGCTCGCCGGCGCCATTTCGACTCCAAGCTCTTGCAGGAGACAAATAAGAACCCCGAGGTGATCACCACGCTCCCGGACATCGAGCGCGGCAAGATCACGCGGGCACGGGTTATGCCTTTACTGGTTATGAATTATGCCATGAATTCCTTACTATTCCGTTAATTCATTTGGGAAATCCAGACTTAAGGGATAAGGTGTAGAAAATAAGATCTGACACATCTCAAATGAGGGTTCAAAAGCCTCTGACAATGGAAAGTAGCTGTAGAAAACAAATTTCCACCGTAGACTTTGAAAAAAGTGATTGTCTAAACTGGTAGAAAACAAGGTCCCATCTTACACTCTTGGCGAAATGGATTTTCCATTTCTGACAGTTTGCGGAATCGACTCTTGACGCTGGCACCGGACGTTGTACGATAAGAGGAAATCGTCGGCTGCTCTTGGTCGGCCCGCCTTGCAGCCTGTCAAACCCCACAACCAACAAGAGAAGCCCGAAGGAGGAAGTGTATGAGAAAGCTGGTAGTTCTCTTTGCTTCTCTGGTGATCCTATTGGTAATGTTTGGAGCCTTGGGCTTTGGTCAGGAGAAGTACATTCCAAAGCCGAATGAGGAGATTTACGGAACGTGGGTCAACGAACAAATGAACCCCCCAAAAACCGTGAATAATCCTGACGGAACATTTGCGGATTACTTTCCGGCATCTTATAGCAAACCTTTTAGGGGCGGGACAACGGAGATATTCAAGAAGTGGACGGATTCAGAGGGTAGCGTCTACTACGATACTTTCGACACTTTCACCTCTGGTATGGGCATTCAGGGTATGAAAACTCAATGCCTTAAGAAGGTAAGCAAGTCGGGAACGGTGCTTGAATGGAATTGGGTTGCAGTAAGCGAATTTGGACCCGAAAAATTCCCTTCAACGCTCGATACGAAAAGCGAACACGACATAGCGGGCTACTTTATCTACTATCGCGCGAAGGAATAGGCAAAACTTGTAGCTGCCAAAGACTGGGTTTTCAAAGGGGAGCGGCTGGCGGACCTTCGAGTAAGCTCCCTTGTCGCTGACAGGTTCTCAGTGCTGGTGTCCGAAGAGACTCTGACTATTTGAACTGTCTGAGAGATCAAGTATGATTTTCTACAACTTTGTAGAAAACAAGGTTCCATCTTACAGTTTGGATAGAATGCATCTTGGAGTTCTGACAGTTTGAAAATCTTTTCGCGGATCTTTGATGCCCTTCACGAAAGAATCCTCGGGAAGGAGCCGGCCGCGTCGCCAAGGCAAGCGGAACGGCAGCCCCGGTGAGCCCAACGCGCGACAGGCGGCGTTGAACCCTATGTAGCCCCGGGCTTCAGCTTCGTCGTGCTGTAAATCGGCATTGTAAACGACCTGATGGCGTTTAACAGCCATCGGTACAGGGAGGGGAGCATGCCAAGGAGGGTTCTCATGGTGGAATTGCAGGACATCGTTCAACGACTTCGACTCGGCCACTCGGTGAAAGGCATTCATCGGGAGACTGGTCGACATAAAACCGTCATCCGCGCCGTTCGAGACCTGGCCGCTCGGGAAGGCTGGCTGAGCGTGACGACCGAGCTTCCCAGCGAAGGAGAGATTGCGCGGCTCTACGAGGAGACTCTCAGCGACAGCCACGATACTCCTCACCCTCTGGAGCCCTACGAAGGGCAGCTCAAGGGTTGGCTGCAGGCCAAGTACAGCTTCCAGGTCATTCATAAGCTTCT
>JBEKUJ010000013.1:0-122432 GCA_049515135.1 Spirochaetia bacterium | reverse complement strand
CCGCCATCCCTGGCTAGGGGATTGATTCCCAGCCGGGTCAGCGCAAAATCATACCGAACCGGATCCTCGGGGCACAGCATGGCGAACTTCCGGGTCACCTCAACGGCGGTCTTCAGGTCCGCCTGCCTACGCGCGGTGAGGCCGATCCTCCCCGCGATACGGAAAAGATGGGTGTCCAGGGGAACAATCAGCAGAGCAGGGGATACGGTGGTCCAGGGACCCGGGTCTACCGCATCCCTGCGCACCATCCATCGAAGGAAGAGGTTGAGGCGCTTGCAGGCGCTGCCGTCCCCGGGCGAGGAGAGGAGACTCGCGCATGCCTTCGGACCGCCGGCAAGCTGCCGGAGGCGCTCCACAAACGCCGCCAGCGCCGGGAGGATCGTGTCGTCGTTCGGACCGATCCCCGCGACAAACAGGCGTTCGAGGCTCCCGTGCGCTTTTATCGCCAATTTGATTCCTACGAGCAGAGACGAAATCTCGCTTCCCGTTGTGAACCGGTGCTTGAAGCTGCGAAACCGCTCGAACAGCTCCTGCGGCTCGGCATCTTCAATGGACCTCCGAAGAGATGAGCGCTTCCCTGACTGCAGGCCGTTGAGCACCGTGCCGACGCTGAGCAGGATCTGAGCCACCCGACCGTAGGCAAGGACGGCCGCGATAAGCGCTGCTATCTCCAGGTCCCCGGGGTCTTCGTACGCAAAGAGCAGCTCCAGCGGGTCAGGGTGAACGTATTCCCTGCGGTTGTATGCGTCGTACAGGGCGTCCAGCCGCTGCTTCAGGCCCGCCCCTATCCTTCGAGCGCCCGTACATACCCCTCGATCTTTTCTATGCGGCGGGAGAGCTCCGCAAGCTTTTCCTTTTCCCGGTCCACGATCTCCCGGGGCGCGCGGTCCACGAACGCGGCAGTGGCGAGCTTTGCCTCCGTGCGTTTCTTTTCCGTCTCCGCCCTCTCCCTGTCCCTGGCCAGACGGGCAATCTCTTTTGGCGCATCGATTGCCTCGCGGATGAAAACAAAAACCTCGAACCCTTTGCCCGCCGCGGCGATGCTGCCGTCCTTCTTTCCGTCCCGGGCCAGCGCGCCGGCTTCCGCAATGGCAAGCTCGCGGGCGCCCGTGAGGTGGGCGACGAGCTGCCTGTGAGCCTCGAAGTTCTCCCGGATCCCGGAGCTCTCCTCTGCGAACACCGACACGTCTATCCTGCTGTCAGGCGGTATTGTGAACTCTGCACGGATGGTGCGGACCGCGCGCACCAGTTCCTGCAGGGATGAGAACTTTGCCTCCACTGCGGGGTCCGCCTGCGTGCCGTCCCCTGCCGGGTAAGACTGAACCATGATGGACCCGCGGGAGCCGGGGAGCTTCTTATAGATCTCTTCGGTGATCATGGGCAGGAAGGGGTGGAGGAGGCGCAGTGACTCTTCCAGGAGGGCAAGCAGGAGCGTGATGATCCTGTCCTTCTCAGCGTCGTCTCCCGAGGCAAGCGGGAGCTTCGCGGCCTCGATATACCAGTCGCAGAAATCGCTCCAGAAGAACTCGTACACTGCCTGGGCAGCGTCGTTGAACCGGAAGCTCTCCAGCGCGGTACGGGCCGCCCCAGCTGCCGCATCCAGGCGATGGAGGATCCAGCGATCGATGTCGGCGCGCTTCACCTTCGAGGCGTCGAGCAGGGTCCGGCCGTCGAGGTTCATCAGGAGGTAGCGCGACGCGTTCCAGATCTTGTTGCAGAACCGGGACCCCAGCTTGACGGATTCCTTGTCGAAGAGCACATCCTGCCCCTGCGCCGCAAGGAACGCCATGGTGAACTTCAGCGCATCGGCCCCGTACTCCTCGATGATCTCAAGAGGGTCGACGCCGTTGCCGAGGCTCTTGGACATCTTGCGGCCCTGCTTGTCCCTGACCAGGCCGTGGATGTAGATGTCCTTGAAGGGGACCTCGCCCATGAACTCGAGCCCCATCATGATCATGCGCGCAACCCAGAAGAATATGATCTCATACGCGGTGACCAGCGCCGTGGTGGGATAGAAACGCTTCAAGTCCGGCGTCTTCTCGGGCCAGCCCAGGGTTGAGAACGGCCACAGCGCGGAGGAGAACCACGTATCCAGCACGTCCGGGTCCTGCTCGATCTCGCTGCTCCCGCACGCGCCGCAGGCGGTGGGGTCCGTACGGGAGACCGTCATCTGGCCGCATTTCCTGCAGTACCACACCGGGATGCGGTGACCCCACCACAGCTGTCGGGAAATGCACCAGTCGCGGATGGAGCGCAGCCAGCTGGAATACGTGTTCTCCCATCTCTGCGGATAGAACCGCAGCTTCCCGTCCTCCCACGCCTTCAGGGCCTTTTCCGCCAGGGGCTGCATCTTCACGAACCACTGGTCAGAGAGAAAAGGCTCGATGATGGTGTTGCACCGATAACAGTGCCCCACCTGGTGCGTGTGCACCTCTTCCTTCAGGAACAGCCCCGCCGCCTTGATGTCCTCAATCACTTTCGCGCGCGCTTTCTGCACGCTCAATCCGCGGTATGCCTCCGGCACATTTCCGTTGAGCCTTCCCTCCGGGGTGAGGATATTGATCTGGGGAAGGTTGTGGCGGCGCCCGATGTCGTAGTCCACCGGGTCGTGCGCGGGTGTCACCTTGACTGCTCCTGTTCCGAACGCCATGTCGATCTGTGGGTCGGTGATGATAGGTATTGTGCGGCCGGTGAGCGGCAGCGCCACCATCTTCCCCACCAGGTGCCGGTAGCGCATGTCGTCGGGGTTCACAGCCACAGCCGTATCTCCCAGCATCGTCTCAGGCCGCGTCGTGGCAATGGTGATTGAGCCTGAGCCGTCCGCCAGGGGATACTGGTAATGGTACATCTTCCCTCGCACTTCCTCGTGCTCCACTTCGTCGTCCGAAATGGCAGTGCGGCAGGATGGGCACCAGTTCACCAGGTAATTGCCGCGATAGATGAGCCCCTTCTCGAAAAGGGAAACGAAGACCTCGCGCACCGCCCGGGAGAGCCCTTCATCGAACGTAAAACGCTCCCGGGACCAGTCGCAGGAGGAGCCGAGCTTCTGGAGCTGCTTGACGATGATGCCGTGGTGCTCTTTGGTGACCTTCCAGGTCTCCTCCAGGAACTTCTCCCTGCCGATCTCCTGCCGGGTCGTTCCGCGCTTCTTCAGCGTTTTCTCCACCACGTGCTGAGTCGCAATGCCAGCGTGGTCAGTTCCCGGCACCCACAGCGTGTCGTCTCCCAGCATGCGGTGATAGCGCACCTCGATGTCCTGGAGGCTGTTGTTCAGGCCGTGGCCCATGTGCAGCACGCCGGTGACGTTGGGCGGCGGGATCACAACCACGAAACGTGCCTGGGCGGCTCGGCCCTCGGGCTTCGGGGCCGGAATGAAGTATCCCTTCTGCAGCCATTCGCTGTAGATCCTGTCTTCGTAGCTTCCGGGGTCAAAGGCTTTGCTCAGCTCGATCGCTTTCATGTGGAGTGGATAATAACAAAAGAAGGGACGCGTGTGCTATACTGGAAGAGTGCCAGGTCTGGAGGCTCGTGTGAAGAGATCGGGAAGCGCGGGCGTCTTTCTCATCCTGCCCCTGTGCGGGGTCTTGTTCTTGCTCAACTTGCTTGCCGGGTGCAGCATTGCAGGCAACACAACCGTTCCAACCAGCACGGACTCCCTCAGCTTTTCGATCGATTCGTTTCCTGATGGGACGGTCGACGTCACCTTGAGTGTTGTCAATTCCGTGACTCTCGCCTCACTCCTCAACCAGACCTACTCGGGGCAGAGCACATCCATTTCAGCCAGTTGTTCTTTTCCGGCGGCAACAGTCAATGCCACCATATCGGTAAAGTTTCACCTTCTCGCCTCGGCAGCGCTTTCTCACGGGACCAACACTACAGCGGGAACCACCTTGACGGATGTCAGTGCAAACTTCACGTATTCGTTTCCTCTTTTCGTCGTGGATAATCCAACAAACCCGACGGTCATCGCTGACGTCGCCGCTATCCCGAGCACAACGACTTTGACGCTTGCCACTGCTTTCCCTGCGGGGACGTATTATCTTTTTCAAACAAAGCAGCTGGGCGGGTTGATTACCTTGACGGCAGTTGGTACCAACACGTATCTCGTGCTCTGCGACGACGACTCGCTTGGAACCGTGCAACAATCGTTCAACAACCTGTAGAGCATTGACAGCGCTTCCCCGGCAACCCTACTATTCCGGGCGATGCGTGGCAGAGTGCTGGTCTTTGGAAGCATCAACACGGACCTGATCGTGTACGTGGACAGGCTGCCCCATCCCGGAGAAACGGTGACAGGCGGAACATGGGACAGCTTCCCGGGAGGAAAAGGCGCCAACCAGGCAGTGGCGGCCGCCCGGGCAGGAGCTGAGGTCTCCGTGTACGGCTGTCTGGGAGACGACGGGTTCGGCAAGGACAGGCTTGCCAGCCTGGCCGCGACGGGCATCTCCACCACGGGAGTTCGCGTCCGCGCGGGTGCGCGTTCAGGGGTTGCGCTCATCATGGTGGACTCCGAGGGAGAGAACTCGATCGCTGTTGCCCCCGGAGCCAACATGCAGTTCGAGGCGGAAGGCGTAGAAATCCCCGCGGTGCCGCGGGGAGAAACCTGGGTGTCCCTTTTCCAGAATGAGATTCCCAGGGAAACCACGGAAGCTCTCATCGTCAGAACCCGCCGGGCAGGGTGCGTCGTGATGTGGAACATCGCGCCGACCATTGGCCGCCGTCCCGGGCCGGAAATCCTTCGCTCTGTGGATTATCTTGTCTGCAACAAAAACGAGATCCAGGCCCTGGTCGGCGGAGATGAGGACCTTGAAAGCCAGGCCAGGGTCCCCCTTGCCTGGGGCGTGAGGAACGTCATTGTGACGCTGGGCAGGAAAGGCAGCATCTGGGTGAGCGGCCGGGAGATGCACAGCCAGGAGGCCTTCCCCGTGGAGGCAGTTGACGCCGTGGGCGCTGGAGATTGCTTCTGCGGAGTCCTGGCTGCTTTCCTGGCGACGGGTGAGCCGGTGGCAGCCGCCCTGCGCTGGGCTTCGGCAGCCGCGGCCATCTCCACCACACGGCGGGGCGCGCAACCCTCCATGCCCACGCGCGCTGAGATAGATGATTTTCTGAAGCGCTGAGCCTGCCTATGATGTGAGCACAAGCAGCCTGATTGTCGCCTGCGCGCCCCGCCTGTCGGTTCTATTTCCCACTGAGAGGGAGCCGCCATGAGCCTCGATGATCTGCCGCGCCACGCACAGTCCCAGGCCTGCACCATGGAGCTTGCCGAAGGTGAAGAAAGGCTCGAAAAGCCTGGCAATCGCATTGCCGAGTATGCCTGTTCCCGTGTCCAACACTCTGAGCATGATGGTGTCGTTCTCCTGTGGCACGGACTCCACTCGGAATGTCCCGCCCTCAGGCATGGCTTCCCTGCTGTTCTGAAAAAGCGTTTCCAGCGCATAGAGCAGCGCTTCCCGATCGGCGTTCAGTTTCACATGAGCGTTCGAGTCAACCTCGAACGCTATACCGGAAAGACGGCATTCCACCCATGTCCGAGCCTCAAGGTCCCGAAGGATGTCGCTGAGGATCACCGCCTCCGGGCGCAGGGGGAGCTCGTTCCTGACGAAGCGCAGCGCGCTTTCAGCGTTCCGCATGAGCCGCGCCATAGCAGCGTCCAAATAAGAACCGTACTTTTCAATCCGCGGGTCGCGGGCTGCTTCCGACAGCCGCCCGGCATATCCCTTCAGCGGAACAAGGGAATCTGAAAGCTGGTGCAGGAAGGAGTCGCACAGCTGCGTCGATACCCGTTGCCCCGCGCTTTGCGCGGCCATGGAGGCTCGCAGGTCAAGCTCTTCCTGCGACCTTGCCAGGGCAAGGGCCAGGCGGGTGTTCTCGATTGCAATGGCCGCCTGCGCGCTGAACAGCTCAAGGAGAAACTGGTCTGCCAGGCCGAACCGAGCTGATGGCCCCTGCTTCTTGTTGACTGCTTCAATCACGCCAAGCCGCTTGTCCTTGACTGATAGAGGGACGCAGATCACCTGGCGTGTGGCGTAGCCGCTTACCCTGTCGATGGCCGGATAGAAGCGCCGGTCATGCCTGGCGTCGTTTGCAATCACCGGGCGGGAGTTGTCGTACACCCACCCGGCGATGCCCCGGCCGCGCGGAATGGCCAGCTCCCGGACCGCGTCAGCCCCCGGCCCGGTGGGCATGAGGATGACCAGAGAGTCGGTGACAATGTCGTGGACAATGAGGCTCGCGCTCTCCGCTTCCACCAGCTGTGCCGCGAAAACAAGGATCTGGGCCAGAAGGTCGATGAGGTTGTAGGAGCCATTGATCCGGAGGCTGATCCTGCGAAGTGCGTCGAGCTTGCCTTGCGGCTTGTCCTGTTGGCTCGATTTCTGGATCTCGAGGGCCTCCTGCACGCTGATCTCCGGCAGAAGGTTCAGCTCGGTAAGGATCCTTCCCAGATAAAACTCATCCCGGCGGTTGTACTTGGTGCGGGCGATCTCCAGGATGAAGGTCTCCGCGGCGTCAGCGGACACCGGGGAATCCTCACCGACGATCTTTCTCATCTGGTAAAGCAAAGCGCGGTTCAGATCACCGGTTTTAATGTAGCCTTTTTCGATGAGGATGTCGCCAAGGAGTTTTTGCATTGCGTAATTATACAAACGGGGAGAGCAGGAGGGTAGCGAAACCCGCTAATTCAGCCGCAGAGGATCCAAGCGGAGGCGGTCAATCCTGTAGATGACCCAGTCGCCCCGGTCCGCTTTCAGGAACACCCTGTCCTGGACCGAGTGGCCGTCGTAGCGGGGCGCGGGGTGAAGACCGGCGGCCGCCTCATCGTTGACAGGCAGGGGGGCCCATTTGTCGTAGGAGACAAGGAAGACCGGCTGAGGCTCGGACTGCGCCTGAGCAACGGCAAGGCCCGTCACGCCATACAGGGTGCGCGGTGACGGAATGGGTGGCCTGCCCGCTTTGTCCCAGTCTTCGGCAGAAACAATGTTCGACCTGCCCTCGTATCCGGTGGACACCCGAGAGATAACGTAGAGGTTGGTCACCTCGTTGATCTCCCCCTTGCCCGCGCCGCCGATGACGCACGCGCTCATGGTTGTCTGATCCAGCCTGTTCATGCCGGTGTAGAAGGCCTCCACCACCTGCCGGGGCGTGTCGCCGTGCGTCACGCGGGGCGCAAGGAGCCCCTTCAGGATGCTGCCAAGCCCCGCCCCGACAAGAACGACAACCGCGGCAATGACGAGCACAGTTCGCCAGTTCTTCTCCCAGAACACCCGGCGGCGGAACCTCTTCTGCGAGGTCCTCCTGCGGACCTCCGCCTCCGGAGCTTCGGCCGGCTTCCCGGCAGCGGAAGGCGCCCGCAGCGTGCCTTCCCTCTGCCAGGCGCGAAGGCGTTCAGCCCACTCGTCCAGGGAAGGAATGCCGCGCGTGGATCGGGACAGCGCCGCCATGATCGTCTCCGAGGCTTCCGCGTTTGTCCCGACAGCCGCTTCTGCGGGGGACAGGATCTCCAGCTTCCTCATCTGCTCGTGGATGTCTTCCGTGGATTCGCCGGTGAAGGGGAATGCGCCCGTCAGCTCGCGGTACAGGAGGGCGCCCAGCGCGAAAGAGACCATGTCCTCCCCGCGCTTGTCGGGATTGTGTATGCATTCGAAAGCGTCGCAGTTCGTTGCGAAGGGCCGCAGTTCGCGCAGCTCACGCATGACATCTGCCGGCAGGAACAGCACTGATCCGTCGTCGCAGAAGAGCACCGCGTCAGTCTGCAGGGGAAACAGGGAGATGCGCCTTTCCTTCAGCAGCGCCAGGGCCTCGGCCAGCCGGACAAAGAAGCCAAGGGCCTCCTCAGCAGGGAGCTCGATGATTGACGCAAGGGAACGGGCGGGCATCCAGGGACCGAAAAGCATGGTCCCTCCGGACCGCTCGGTAACGCCGGTAAAGCGCCACTCCCTGATCGAAGGAGGCGCCGCGATCCATCCGGGTGAGCCCTTGACGGCCAGGATCCTCGTCAGCGCTGTTCCCCGCGCGGGGGAGCCGACGGGGACCGCGAGGTACCTCACTCCTCCTTCAACGACATCCAGGGCCATGGCAGAGTCCGACCTCTACTCTTCCTGCTCGAAGACCATGGCGCTGAACACTTCGATCTGCGTATCCGGATTCTTCCAGGCGTCCGGCGGCAGGCCGGCTTTGCGGCAGGCGTGCGAGAGAAATGTGTCCCTGTCCCAGCCCTGCTCCGTGGCAACCTGGGGCAGAAGGAGGCCGGAGCTGTAGCCGCTTCGGATCAGGACGCCGTGCGTCCCGACGCACACGCGCTGCGGATCCGACACCCGTTTCAGCGGCGACAGGACGGAGACCTCGACGTGGATGGAGGGCCATTCGGATCTTGTCACCGGAGGAAACCTCGGGTCTTCGAAAGCGCTGGAGACGGCCACCTCTTTCACGGTCTGGAGAAGGGATTGAGTGGAGGAAATCCGCCCTATGCAGCCCCGCAGGCATCCCTCTGACTTCAGCGTGACGAATGCGCCGCAGGGAACCATGAGGGCGGGAGTGACGGGCGCCGGGGAGCAGCCGCCTTTCTGCGACAGTCGGGAGGCAATCGCGGACCTCGCGGCCTCGATGAGCGCCTGTCCGTCGGTCTCAGTCAGCGCGAGGCTCATTGTCCAGTCCGATTGCCGCATAGTGAACCGTCCGCGCGTTGTCGTCCGCCTCTTCCCGGGAGCATGCCCGGTTGTGGATCTCCATCCGGCATCCCCCGCCGGCCAGGTGGAGAAGCGCTGCCAGTGCCGTTGCCCCGCAGGCGCTGATCCGTTTTTTCTCCTCCGCCAGGAGTATCCCGCGCCAGTCACCAGCTTTCAGCAGGCCTTCCAGGACCATTCGCTCGCCGTCGGTGTCCTTGCCGGTCATGTAGGAGGCCATGTTTGAGGTAACAACAATCACCGTGGACTCCGGGTCCTCTTCCAGGGCAGCACCGAGCCCGGCCGACAGCGCAGCCGCGGCGGTCTGCCCCCGGCTGCCGACAAGGATGGGAACAACCGCTGCGCCGGGGAACACGCGTGCCACGAACGGGAGCTGGACTTCGAGGCAGTGTTCCTCCAGGTGGAAGATTTCGTTGCGCGCGAAAGCGGGATTTCGGCCCAGAAGGAGGGACGCGGTGCGCTGGTCCACGGGGATTTCCCCCAGGGGAGTGGCATATCGCTCTGACTCCGGCAGGAAGAAGCCGCTCTGCGGATCGCGGTGCACGGGCCCGACAAGAATGACCGTTCGCGCCCGGCGGCCGGCCACGCACCGAAACGCGGAGGCCATGACCGGGCCTGCCAGATCGTAGCCCGCATGAGGCGAGACTGCGGCAAAGCACGCGCCCGCCGGCGTGGGGGAGGAGGCAAGGAGCTGGTCAACGAGGGTGGCAAGCTGATCACTCTTGGCGGGGTAGAAGAGGCCGTCCACGATTGGGGGACGGACCCTTGCCCTGAGCGGTGTGACGCCCATATGGAAAAGTATCGTGGAATGCCGGCGTGTTTGCAAGTAGTCGAAGCCATGGATGGCGAGGTCGGTCCCGTTACGCAGATGCGTAGCGGGGACGGCCGAAAGGCCGACCATGGCAGCGTACTCGTCCTTGACGTAGAGTGGAGTTTGTCCTATTTTCAGCTGTTGCGGTGAGGAGACAAAGAATTGAGATTCGTTCCCAGAAAACTGTTCCTGACCCGCGGGGTCGGGATCAACAAGGAAAAGTTGAACAGCTTCGAGATGGCCCTCAGGAATGCCGGAATCGCGCACCTGAACATCGTGCGCGTCTCCTCCATTTTTCCCCCCGGCTGCAAGATTTCGAGCCCTGATGAAGGGCTTGCAGCCCTTGAGGCTGGCGAGGTCACCTTTGTCGTGCTTGCCGAGATGGCCACGAACGAGCCCGGCCGGCGCATCGCCTCCTCAATCGGCATCGCCATCCCGGCAGACCTGAAGATGTACGGATACCTCTCCGAGCACCACGTGTACGGCCAGACGGAGAAAGAAGCCGGCGACTACGCGGAGGACCTCGCCGCATCCATGCTTGCCACCCTGCTGGGCGTGCCCTTCGACCTGGACAAGGACTACAACGAGCGGCGCGAGCAGTACCGCATGGGCGGCCACATCGTAGACAGCACCAGCATCACGCAGACCGCGGAAGGCGCCTCGGGAGGCGTTTGGACCACGGTCGTCTCCGCAGCGGTCCTCCTGTAATGCACGGGCGCAAGCTCGACCCCCGGCCCCTGAAAGCGGGCATCGGGGTGGATACCCTTGTCGATGAGTTCTTCCTTTCCTACAACGCGGCCAGGCTGCGCGAAGCGTGCCATATCTACGCGGACAAGATGCTGGAGCCCGATGTCACCGTGGGGCTCACCATCAGCGGGGCGCTCACCCCCACCGGCCTCGGGTATGCGGCATTTGTTCCCTTGATCGAGGTCGGCTTCGTGGACTGGATCGTCTCCACCGGCGCAAACATCTATCACGACATGCACCGCTCCCTCGGCCTTTCCCTGTACGGCATTGCCCCGGGCGCGGACGACGTGGAGCTGCGCCGGGAGCGCATTATCCGCATCTACGACATCGTTTTTGACCAGGATGTCCTTTTCAAGACGGATGAGTTCGTGGCGGAAGTTATGAAGTCCGCAGAGTTCCAGAGGCGCATGAGCACGGCCGAGCTGCATTGGAGGCTGGGCCGCTACGTGCGGGAGAGGGAAAAGGTCCTGGGAACCGCCTACCGGTCGATGATCGGCGCGGCCTGGGAATCCGGGGTGCCAATCTACACGTCCAGCCCCGGTGACTCGAGCCTTGGCATGGGCCTTGCCGCCCTGCGCCTGCAGGGCTACGACGTGGGTTTTGACCCGGAGCTGGACGTGAACGAGACCGCCGCCATCGTGTATGAGGCAAAGCGGTCCGGAGGAAAAAGCGGGCTCCTCATCCTGGGGGGCGGCAGCCCGAAGAACTTCGCCCTCCAGACGGAGCCCCAGATCCAGGAGATCTACGGTCTGGCGGAGAAGGGGCACGACTACTTCGTCCAGATCACCGACGCGCGCGCCGATACGGGGGGCCTGTCAGGGGCCACCTCGCAGGAGGCGGTGACCTGGGGCAAGGTGGATCCCGAGCAGCTGCCCGATACCGTCGTCTGCTACACGGACAGCACCATTGCGCTTCCCATCATGGCAGCCTACGTGCTCACCCGCAGAAAGCCGCGAGTCCTCAAGCGGTTGTATGACAGGCGCGCCGCAATGCTTTCTCGGCTTGCTTCCGATTTTTCAAAGAACGCGAAAGACATGGACAAAGGCCGCGGCTGATCAGATGACGGAATCGAGGTCCCTCCGGGCGTGGTCCAGGATCTCGAAGACTTTTGCCATCTGGTCCGCGTTGTTGCCGCAGCGCGAAGCGGCGCGGGCTGCTGACTTCATCACGTGCATGGCCGGTCCCGCGACCCCGGCGATGTGCGGGCCGGTCAACGCGTTCCAGTCCCCCCAGCCCCATCCCCCGGCGCGCTCCCACATTTCAGCCACGCCGGCGGTGTTTTTTTCCAGCTCCTGCACGCCTGCCTCAGTGATCTGGTACACTCGTTTGCCCTCCTGCTGAACGGAGGTGGCAAGCCCCTCGTCTTCCAGCTGCTGGAGGGTCGGGTAGACAGCACCGGCGCTGGCCCTGTAGGTACCCCCTGATTTTGCTTCCAGGGTCTTCATCAGCTCATAGCCGTGTTTGGGACCGTCTTTCAGGAGAGAGAGCAGCGCCAGCCGCAGCTCGCCCGGAGCAAAGAACCTTCCCCAATGCCCCATTCCCATCCAACCGCCCCACGGACCCCAATGCCTGTGCATTTTTGTGCCTCCTATCAAAAGTATGACTAAAGTATATCTAAAGATATATCATAAGTCAACTCCTTTCAGGAGTGCGACCGTTTCACCAGTCATATCCAGGGATCGCGCCCTCAGCTGAGCAGCCTGTCATGAGTAGCCCAGGAAAGAATCGGTGCGGACCTGCCTCCGAGGGACGCCGATCGAACGCAGCAGCTTTACCACGGCGTTCACCATTCCCGGAGGGCCTGAGACGAAAAACCTTCTTGACGCCAACTCAGGCACTTCCTTGCCGAGCATCTGCCCGTCGATGGGTCCGCGATGACCGCACCAGCCTGCTCGGACCCGCGACAGATCGGTAAGGGTGTAGACAGCCTTCAGCCCGATCTTCCGCTCGGCCTCATGGAAGACGTCCCGAAACACGATCTCCTCTTCTGTGGAGCTCGAGTAGAGCAGGACGATGTCACGCTGCTCCCTCTTGTCGACCAGATACTTGATCATGCTCCGAAACGGCGTGATCCCGATGCCGCCTGCCACGAATGCAAGCGGGATGCGTGGGCTCTTGGGCAGAACGAAATCCCCTCCCAGCTCCCCGGCAATGATTGCG
Source organism: Spirochaetia bacterium (assembly GCA_049515135.1). GTDB lineage: Bacteria > Spirochaetota > Spirochaetia > SZUA-6 > Fen-1364 > Fen-1364. The sequence continues at coordinate 110,033 of JBEKUJ010000013.1, read as the reverse complement.
TCACCGGTTGCCATGCGCGCCATCTCCTGCTTGTACCAGCTCGGTTTGTGGTTGAAACGGGCGGCGATCATGAGGTCGGGCTCTGTCGGAGAGGAGGCGATGCTGAAACAGCGCCGTGCTCCGCGTTCGTCGCCGCCTTTCAGGGGAAGGGTCCATTCCATGTACTGCCCCAGCCGGTGAGAAAAGCCCTCAGGACGGGAAAATGTGAAGCTCACGATTCCCCCGCCGATCTCCCGGCGCTCCTTGAGCCGCAGTCGCAGCTTGAAGCTCGGGCTTACTGCAAACGAGAAGAGGTTGCCCGCCAGGAGCGCCTCCTCGGGAGTGAGGTTTTGTCCAAGGATCGAAAGCTGGGGCTGGTAGAGAAACGCCACAAGCGCGGCGTGCAGGAGCTGCAGACCAAAGCGCTTCGGCGAGGTCATCGGCTCGGTGAACGTGACTGTCGCGAAGAAAACAAGCGAAGTGTGCCCGAAGACGAAAAAGAGGCTCTAGATTGCGTCGAGCACCGCGAGACCCTGGGCAAGGGCGAGGCCCAGGTTGAAGACAAGGAAAAGCCCAAGGAATGCGGCCACCAGGCGCAGCCTGCCGATCTTCCGCGCAAGGAGCAGACCCCCCAATGCCACAAGGGGCAGGAGCGCCGCATTCCCGACCCACCAGCTTGCATTCATGCCGAACAGGAGGGCGGAAAAAAGGGCTCCGAGCGCCGCGGGGTTGAAGACGTGCTGCCGGCGCAGCGCCAGGAGGTACTTGGAGGCAACAGCCACGGCGCCCGCAAGCGCCAGGATTGCGGCGCGCCTCGGGTCGGAGAGAGCGGACACGGGACCCATGATGAGCGCCATGATGAGGGCCGTGATGAGGGACGACTCGGGATTGGACCGGATCCCCAGGACCCGCGCGAAGAGCGCATTCACCAGGAAGCAGGCGGCCAGAAGGATCGCCACCGTGGAAAGGATCGCAACGGGGCCGCCGGGCACGACGCCGAATGCGCTCAGGATTGCTGCGAGATAGAGGAGCGCAGCAAGGGAGTAGATGGTCAGCCTGTACATCGTAAACTTGTTGAGGAACCAGTCGATAGTTCGGATCATGATTCCACGTACCTTGCAAAGCCCGCTGTGAAGGTCGCCACGCCTGACAGGTCGACCATGTAGGCATCCAGGTCCTCCCGGCCGGCGATGAACTCAACGCCGTCATGCCCCATCGCGAAGGCGGCGGTTGCAATCCTGTCAGCCTCATACGCGTTCGGCCCGATCACCGTGAGGCTCGCGATTTCGCTCGCTTTTCCGCCGGTGCGGGGGTTGTAGATGTGCTGGCCCCGGATATACGTGCCTGATGTGGCAATTCCCCGATTGCCCAGCAGCACCTTGCGCATGAGCTTCGACGGCTCAAAGGGGTTGCGGAGACCGATGGCCCATGGCTGCCCTTCGTCGTTTGCGCCCCGGGTCTCGATGTCCCCCCCGGCCTCGATGCAGAAGCTCACGAGGCCGGCGGCATCCAGGGTCCCTGCCGCCTTGCTGATGGCCCAGCCCTTGACCAGGCCGGAAGGGTCGAAACGGCCCTGGAACCAGACGTCGAAATACCCGTTTGTGATCTGTTTCGTCTCTTCAGAGAGCCGCAGCACCTCCTGCATCTCGGCGCTCGATTCTTCGGGAGCAATTTCCCGTCGCCCGATCCTCGATGCCTCGCTGGACGGTTTGTAAGGGCTGAACTGCTCATCCACCCTGCGCAAGTAATCGAGCACAGTGTCCGCCAGCCCTTCCCGACTGGCATTCTCCGCGCATTCGCGATCAGGAACGACGACCGTGATCGGCATTCCCATGATCAGTGCAGTGCGCCTCATCCTCCCGCCCTCCCCAGCGCATCGCGCAACGACCTGCCGAACGCATCGCTGGTGAAGGTTGCCCCGCTCACGAGGTCCACTTTGAAGCTCTGGGCGCTCACCGCCTCCTGGATGAGGTAGGGCAGGGCCACCCCGTTGATGTAGCGGGATGTGCCGTTGTCGTGGGGGTACTCCAGGACCCGGATGTCAACGAGCCTCCCCCGGCTGATCAGCGCCTCCACGCGCACGAAGCCGTAGTAGGCGTATTCGCGTCGGCCGGTGTATTTCCCGTCGGACAGTCCGTATGACGCCGTGCGGGTCTGGCCGTAGGCTGTCGCCGCAATACCCAGGGCCGCGCTCGCGAAAGCGGCGGCAATGAAAGTCCGTGCTCGATTCTTCACAGCTATCCTCCTGCGATATCTTCGGACCGCATCATGAAGAGAAGATGAAGGGAGGGCTGGATAACAGAAAGTTCTACAGGGCGGGAAAATGAAGGGAGATCGTTGTTCCCTCTCCGGACCGGCTTTCCGCGTGAAAGCTTCCCCGATGTTCGTCCATGGTCGTCTTCACGATGGTCAGGCCCAGGCCTGCCCCGCCCTGGTTGCCGCCGCGGGCCCTGTCTCCCCGGAAGAAAGGCTCGGTGATGTGCGGGAGATCTTCAGGGGCGATGCCGATGCCGGTATCCGCTACATCCAGGACCGCCTCGGCGGCCTCGCGCCGGGTTCGCACTGTGATGCAGCCTCCCCGCGGCGTGTAGACGATCGCGTTTTCCAGTACGTTGTAGATGGCGCGCTCCAGGGAGGGCGTGTCTCCGTGGATCAGAAGCGGCTTCGAGATCTCGGTCGCAAGCCGGATCCCGCGCTCCTCCGCGCGCCGCGCCATCCTGGCTGCTGTTGTCGCGGCAAGGGCCGAGAGGTCGACGGGCTGCCGGGAGGCCCGCCGGGGCTGCCGGGAGGCGCCGCTTCTGGCAAGGTCAAGCATCTGCTCCACCATGGCGGACATCCGCCGGATCTCCTCCAGCGAGCTTGCTATCAGCAGCCGGGCCTCTTCGGCGTTCAGCGAACCCTCGCGCAGCGCCACCTCCGCTTCGCTGCGCATGACGGCAAGGGGAGTGCGCAGGTCGTGCGCCGCGTTAGCGAAGAAGCTCTGCTCTGCCTCCACGGCTTGCGTGATGGGCCGCAGGGTGCGGGCGGCAAGGAGATAGCTGAGCGCACCGCCGGCTACTATCGTGATGATGTCCGCCACGATGATGGACCTGCCCAGGTGCTCCAGATACTCCCCGAGGCCTGAGCGAAGGTCGTCCGGCCGCTGACCCTCCATCTCGGGGCCGGCCCGCCGGCGCTCGATTCCCTCCACGTCGCGGGCGTGGAACTCGTACAGCGCGGAGCTGAGCACTGTGACAATTGCCGTTATCGTCGCAAGGTAGAGAAGGGTGAGCCTCCGCCGCGCTGAGCGGAAGGGGTCAGTCCGAAAGACGGTAGCCGGCGCCGCGGACTGTCTGGATCTGCCCATGATTTCCCGCCTGCGATAATTTTCTTCGCACGTTCCTGATGTGCACTTCCACCACATTGCTGGCGTCTTCGAACTCCTGGTCCCACAGATGCGTGGTGATCTGCCCCCGGGAAAGGACCTGCCGCGGGTGGCGCATGAAAAGCTCCAGGAGCCCGAACTCCTTTGCAGTCAGGGGGACAGGCCGGCCCTTGACTGTAACCTCCCGCGTGGCCGCGTTCATCGCAAGCTCCCCCGCCCGCAGGATGGACGCCACGGGCACGGCTGGACGACGCAGGAGGGCGCGGATGCGGGCAGCAAGCTCCTCGAATGCGAACGGCTTGGTCAGATAGTCGTCAGCCCCGGCGTCAAGCCCTTCCACCCTGTCCGGCAAGTCGCCCCGGGCAGTGAGAATAAGCACGGGAGCCCGGCTTCCCGCCGCGCGGATGTTTCTGCAGATGGTCATCCCGTCGATTCCGGGGAGCATGAGGTCCAGGACTATTGCGTCGTATCCCTCCCCTTCAGTGTCGGCCATCCTCTGGCCTTCTGACCCGTCCAGGGCAACATCGACCGCATAGCCCTCTTGCTGCAGGCCTTTCTTCAGCGACGCGGCCAGCTTCACGTTGTCCTCCACGACAAGAATCCGCATGGGGTGAAGATACTAGTGCGCAGCACAATCGGGACAGGGCAGCGGCTACCCGCCGGACTTCAGGCGCTCTATCCTCTCAGGGTCCAGACGGATCCGGAGGTTCTTTTCCTGGGTGGGAAGCACGGTTCCCTTCTTTGCTCCCTTGGCCCTGCGGAGGTACTTCACCCGCGTGTAATACACGTCCGCGGTCCCCGCGCTCTTTCCGCGGGAGAAATGCACGGCAAGGTTTCCGGCGTCGAGCATCGTTTCCAGGGGGAGGCTTTTCCCCGCCTGCGCCTTGACGAAAACATAGGCGCCCGGCCAGTCCCTCGCGTGAAACCACCAGTCGTTGCCCCGGACCTTCCTGCGCAAAAGCTCATCGTTCTCAGCCGCTGTGCGCCCGACGAGGATGCGAAACGGAGGCGATGAGAACACCAGGCCGGGGGTGTCGTCAGAGGAAAGGGGTTTGCGAGCCCTGGCGGCCTCGTGCGCCACCCTCACAAGGGACGACGAGTCCGTGTCCGCTAGAATGGCCTCCCTCTGCCTGCGGATCCGCGCGAGCGTCCGCTCCAGCCGATCGATCTCATCCTCCACTTTTGCCCTGCCCAGCCTGGCCTTGCGGTGGCGTTCGTAGTACTTTTCTGCGTTCTGGGCAGGGGTGAGCTCCCGGGAAAGCTCGATCTCCACAGGGGCGTTTTCATGGAAGAAATCCTCGACGCGCAGCCACTGCTCACCCTTGGCGGCAGCATGGAGGTTGCTTGTGATCAGGTCACCCAGCTCCTTGAAACGCTCGAGGTTCGCGTATTCGTCGAGCCTGGCCCGAAGCTTTTCCAGGTTCGCAAGCAGCTTGTTCTCGCTGACGGCAAGCTCCATGTCCGCCTGTGCTGCCAGCCTTTCAGTGTCCAGCCGGGTCTCGCGGTCCTGGAAGAGCTTCTCCAGCCTCTCGTTGAACGTCCCTTCGCCCGGCAGATCGCGTATCGAATACTCCCCGGCCGCAGCGCGTCCGGCAGACCGCGCCGATGCCGGCGCCGGTGCGAATGGTTTTCCCGAGACCTCGTTCTTCTTGGGCCTGCGGTAGAAGGCATCCATGATGGTTCCCGAGGCGTCGGTGAGGATTGCGTTCGCCGCGGAGCCCCACAGGCGGATCCACAGCACGCGCTGCTCGCCGAGCCGCCTCACGGCAATCCGAACAATCCTGTCGCCGGCGGGCGGCGTCCCGTCAGGCCCGGGAGTCCCACGGAGCTGTTCCGCCGCCTCGATGCGGCCTCCCTTCACATGGGCCCGCAGGAAGGAAGCGAATCGCGGGGGCTTTTGCGGGTTCGGGAGCTTCTCCGTGAGCAAATGGAGCCGGGGCAGGCGCGAGGAAAGGGAAACAAGGACCGAAAAGTGCAGGCCGCTTCGAAAGAGGCTCAGGACGAACCTGTCATGCGCGGGCTGGTGGATTTCCTGGATCAGGCTGCCGGGGAGTGACAGCTCGGAGAGTACCAGATCGATTTCCTTCCAGTTCAGGGAGGAGGGCAGCGGATCAGTCATGCCTCTCCAGCGTCCAGGAAGATCTGTTCATCATCAGGGGAGAAGAACACAAGCGATATTGCGTGCGGCTGCGGATGGCCCTGGATGTACCGGGATATCACCGAATGCACAATCTGCGCGGCCCTTTCCCTGGGGAAACCGTAGACGCCCGTGGAGATCGCGGGAAAGGCAATGCTCTGCGCTCCGATGGCAGCAGCAAGCTGCAGGCTGTTGCGATAGCAATCCGCCAGTTTCTCGGGCTCCCCATGTCCGCCGCCGTGCCAGACCGGCCCGACGGTATGGATGACCCAGCGCGCGGGAAGGCGGCCGGCGCTGGTCTCCACGGCCTGCCCGGTGGGAAGACCATCCGGGAACCGGGAGGCACGAAGCGTGCGGCATTCCTCCAGGATCGCGGGACCGCCCGCGTGGTGGATGGCGCCGTCCACTCCGCCGCCCCCCAGCAGGGAGGAGTTGGCAGCGTTCACGATGGCATCCACTTTCATACGGGTGATGTCGCCCGTCATGACGGTGAGTCTTCTGTCGAAGAAAGTCTTCATGCGAGGAGCCTTCGGATTTCAGCCACCATGTAGAACGATCCCGTAACCAGAATTGGGCGAGTGCCGCCGGATTCCTGGCGCGCCCTGCGCAGCGCCGCTTCCGGCATCTTTTCCAGAACGGTGTCCGGATTCAGGCTGCGGAAGATCTCGAATACCTGTTCGGGGTTGCTCTCCTTGAACGTGCCGGGCGTGGAGATGACGATCCGGGGAAACCGGCGCGCCAGGATGCTTGCCATCTCCCGGGGCCTCTTCCCGGCAACCGACCCGAAGACCAAGACCGCCTCTCCTGGGAATATCTTGTCGAAGGAATCAACGAGCCTGCTGACCGCCAGGGGAGTGTGCGCGCCGTCGAGGACCACTGGTGGATTGGTCCCCACCACCTCCATGCGCCCCGGCAGTGAGGCGGCGAGCAGCCCGTCACGGTAGCAGTCCAGAGGGATCTCGGGCCGGGTCCTGCGAAGGGTCAGACACGCCAGGGCCGCGTTCTCCGCCTGGAACTCCCCCAGGAGGGAGAGCCTGAACTCCACCGGAATGTCCCCACTCAAGTGAAGTCTGAACGTGGTTCCCCTGGCGTCCAGGGTGGTCCCGAGGCTTTCCAGCTGCTCATCCAGAAATGTGATTGAGGAGCCCCGAGCGAGCGCCGTATCCCGCAGCACCTGCTTGGCGGCCGGAGGCTGGAAGCCTGCGAAGGCAGGCATACCGGGCTTGATGATTCCCGCCTTCTCGAAAGCAATCTGCTCGATGGTGTCGCCAAGGACCTCCATGTGCTCCAGGTCCAGCGGGGTGATCACCGCGGATTCCGACATCACGATGTTTGTCGCATCCAGCCGTCCTCCGATTCCCACCTCGATGACCGCTTCCTCGCAGCCGGCCTCACGGAAGTACAGGAATGCGAGGAGCGTGTACAGCTCGAAGGTGGTGGGCGCGAAATGCCCGGGCATGCCGTCCCGCGGCAGCGAATCAATCACCCCTTTCACCTCGCCGCCAATGCGGACCAGCAACTCGGGCCGGGACGGCTCACCAGCTATGGCGATGCGCTCGAAAGGGCTGCTGACATGGGGAGAAGTATACAGGCCGGTCCTGTGGCCTGCGGCGTCGAGGATGGATGCCAGGAGCGCCGACGTGGAGCCCTTGCCCTTTGTGCCGGCCACATGAATGATGCGCAGGCCCGAGTCCGGGTCATCGAAAAGCCCAAGGAGCCGGCGCATCCTGTCCAGGCGGTAGTTGCGCTTGTCGAACGGCAGGGTCCCTTTTTCCAGGTTCGTGAACGACTCTGCCCACGCAAAGACATCCTGGGGTGTGGCCAACTCGCGGTTCATCGCAAGAGCACCGAGCTCTCCATCTTCATAGCTCCAGTCCGGATGATTTCATGGATTTTATACGTTCCAAATTTCCTGGCGTGGAGGAAGCCGTCCCAGGCTGCGTCCGCCATTCTGCCTGCCTTGACCAGGTCCAGGAGCCACTGGTCCGTGTACTGGGGGTCTTGCTGGGGGAACCCTGCCTGGATCTCCAGGAGCCATGCCTGGTTGTACTCCTCCTGGGACCCGATGGTTGGCGCCATGATGATGGGAATCCCCAGTCCGCAATAGAAGGAAAGCTCGCTCGGCTTTGTCCAGAGGATGTCCGTGGTCCTCATGCATTCGGCAAAGCCGTGGAAGTACTCCTCCAGGCCCGTTCCAGTGACGATCCTGATCTGGGGGGCTGCCAGCTCTTTCCGGATGGCCTCCAGGTGCATCCTCACCTCGGCACGCACGCCGGCAAGGATGTTCAGCCTGACCTCCCCCCGGATGATCTTCTCCCGGAGGCTGTGGGCAATCGTATGCGCAAGGTCCACCTGAGCCCCTGCGCCGCCGACCCCGAAGGTGACCGTCAGGACTCTCTGCCTCAGGGGCCTGCAGTTCTCTTTCCCCAGGAAGTACTCGACATTCCTGCCGTGCAGGGGCCAGAAACGGTTCAGGGGGTCCAGGTAGCGCAGCCTCTGCCCGAGGTCCTTCCGCAAAACGTTGAGGGTCCTGTTTCCCAGACACTCGGTGGGGAGGGGAAAGCCGGTGAGCCAGATGCGTTCGTTGGGGATGCCGTACTCGTTGAGCCGGCGGACGGCCCTCCCGCACGGGGTAAGGTAGACAATCTTGCTGTCACGGGGGTTTTCCGCCACCCAGGCCCTGTTGATCTCTGCGTCGCAGATCACGCAGTAGGTCGGGGAGTAGCCCGCCATGTCCGCCGCAATGGCAGGCGCGTAGAATGTGGTGACCAGGGGAAGGGGATTCTTGCGGACAGTTTCCATCATCCCTGAGCACATTCCCCTCGTGATGAGACGCTTGAGCCACATGACCTGGATGGAGGGGTTGGACATGTCACGAACGGGATAGAACCGGGGGATGTTCTGCAGCTTGTCCAGCATGCCGAACACCGCGTTGCCGATCAGTGGCCAGCTCTTGGTGCGGGAGAGGAACTCATAGCTCCTGCGCAACTGCTCCCACAGTCTGACCTCGGAGGGGGATGTGTTGTTCGCCTTCCCCAGGGTCATGATGCCGCCCTCAGCAACGTCTCGCAGCGGCCAGGCCCCCCTCTGGTGGCCCAGGCCCATGTCCGCCGTGACGATCCATGCCCGCGGAGCTTCTGAGGGTCCTGCCGGCTGAGGCAGCCGGGACCGACGGACGACGGTGGTTTTCTGAGGACGTCTTTCAGCTCTCTTTGCGGGTGTGGGTTTCATCCATTCTCCTTTCCCTGAGGGCCATGGCATGCGCCGGAAAACCTTCGTAGTCCGCCAGGGTGATGGCGGCGCCGCGAAGCGCCTGGTGTCCCTGGGCCGTCAGGTACGCCACTGACGAGTACTTGAGGAAATCCCGGACGGAGAGGGGCGAAAAGGACCGCGCCTTTCCTCCGGTGGGAAGGACGGCATTCGCGCCGATTGCGTAGTTGGCGAGAGAGAACGGGGTGTCCTGCCCCAGGAGGATCTCACCGGCGTTGCGCACACCGGACAGCGTGGCAAGAGGATCCGCAGTGGCGATCTGCAGGTGCTCGGGAGCCACCTCGTTGGCCACCGCAAGAGCTTCGTCAATGTCCGCGGTCACGATAATGCCGCCGTAGTTCGCAAACACCTCACGCACGTAGGTTGCCCGCGGCTCCGGCAGCGACGCGGCGAGCTTGGGGAGGAGCCCGGCCACCTCGCGCGCCGTTCCCTCTGCGGGGGTCACAAGAAGCGCCTGCGAATCAGCGCCGTGCTCGGCCTCGATCAGGAGGTCCAGCGCCACGCGATGGGCATCCGCGCTTTCATCAGCGATGATCATGGACTCCGAGGGGCCTGCCGGGAGTCCTACGTCCACCACGCCGACAAGGAGCCTTTTTGCCGCGGTCACGTACTGGTTGCCCGGCCCTACGAACTTCTCCACGCGCCGGATGCTCTCCGTTCCGAACGCAAGCGCGGCAATTGCCTGCACGCCGCCGATCCTGTACACCTCATGGGCGCCGCACAGCCGCGCGGCGAAGAGGGTTGCCGGATCACATGCCCCGGCGGCGTCCGGCGGAGTTACAACGACCACGCGCGGCACCCCGGCCACTCTGGCGGGCTCTGCCATCATGTACGTGGAGGAGGGGAAACTGCCCTTGCCGCGCGGCGCGTACAGGCCCACCGCCGCAATGGGGGCGGCCCGTTCTCCCGCATACACGCCCGGCATCACCTCGCCGAGGGTCATGACGCCCGGCCGCTGTCCCTCGTGGTAGACCCTCACGTTGCGCACGCAGAACGCGATGGCCTCTTTGACCGCGGCGGAGAGCAGCGATTCTGCCCGGGCGAACTCTTCCTCCTGGACGGCCAGGGGAATGCCCGCAATGTCTGCGCCGTTGAACCTGCGTGTGTAGTGGATGAGCGCCGCGTCGCCTTCTGCGCGCACCCGCTCAATGATTTCCCGCACCTGGGGCGTCACGGACGAGATATCCTGCTCCGAACGGGAAAGAATTCTCTTTTTCTCCTCCCCGGAGAGTGAACGCCAGGAGAGGATGCGCACATTCATAGCAGCTACTCTACAGGTCGGGGGGCCGGGCGTCAATTGAGCACGAGCTGCTCTGTGTCAAGCCAGTTGTTGCTCGCCAGCTCCTTGTACCAGAACGCGCTCTTTCGAAAGCGGCGCTCCTGCGTTGCGAAATCGGTGTGCAGCAGACCGAAGCGCATCACGTGACCGAACGCCCACTCGAAGTTGTCCATCAGCGTCCAGTGGAAATACCCTCTGCAGTCTACTCCGCCTTCGATCGCCTTCCCAACCAGCGAAATATGGTCCCTCAGGTACGCCACCCGCTCCGGGTCGTCCAGGGGATCACGTCCGTCAGTCAGGGGAAGGGGGAAGCCGTTCTCCGTTATGTAGCAGACGGGATTTGCGTACTCGTCGCGGAGCCGCAGGAGAAGGCGGTAGATCCCTGACGGGTAGATCTCCCACATCGCGCTGCGCCGCGCCGCCGGATCGATGTGCTCCCGTGCCCGTGTGTAGGGCTGAAACGGTGACCAGCGGTAGACCGCCCGCTGGTAGTAATTGATCCCGGCGAAATCCATTGAGCCCTTCAGGTCGGGGAGGTCCTTCTCGAAACCCCGGGGCAGGTGGCGCACCATCTTGGAAAGTACGCGCGCCGGATAGACGCCGCGGTACAGGGGGTCTATGAAGAACCGGTTGAGCGCCTGATCCATGAAGTCCGCGGCCTCACTGTCCCTGGCGTTCCCGGGGTCTTTCGCGGATATCCAGATCTGAGCCAGGGCCATTCCCATGCGCCCGTCGGTCACGCTGCTTTTCATTGCCGTGCGAAGTCTGGCGTGCGCCAGAAGGAGGTGGTGGGCGCAGTGAAACATGCCGCTGAGGTCGTTCTTCCTTCCCGGGGGGAAATATCCCAGAATGTACCCGAGGGAAGCGAAGATCGAGGGCTCATTGACGGAAATCCAGTTTTTCACACGGTCGCCGAGACTTCTGAAAAGGCGGTCGCCGTACTCCACAAGGTGGTCGATCGACTGACGCTTCAGAAAGCCCCCCAACCTTTCCAGCCACACCGGCTCGTCCCAGTGAAAGACGGTGAGCCACGGCTCGATGCCGGCCGCCAGCAGGCAGTCCACCACACGCGAGTAGAAGTCCAGGCCCTTCTGGTTGAGGCGCCCCGGCTCGGGGAAGATGCGCGGCCAGGAAACGGAAAACCTGTAGGCGTTGAGCCCCAGGTCCTTCATGAGTTCGATGTCATGCGCGTATCGGCGGTAGTGATCGCACGCCACGTCGCCGTTCGTTCCGTCCCTGATTTTCCCGCGCCGGTGGCTGAACTCGTGCCAGATGGAGGGGGTTGCGCCGTCGGCAAGGGGAGACCCCTCGATCTGGTAGGAGGCCGTGGCCGCGCCCCAGAGGAAGCCGCGAGGAAACACGATGCGCATGAGTCCCTCCGACGGTCGCATGGTAGCGCAAGGCAGCGATGCAAGTCGAGATGCAGGCAGGGCCAAATCCATGGCTTTGGGGCGCCTTCCGCCTCCGCGCGGTGTACCGCGCTAGGGCTCGGCGCCCCTCGGCTTCCATGCCTCTGGTCGGCCTTTCAGCCATCCACGCCACGCTTGCGTGGCGGGGCCGACCTTCGCCATCCATGCCTCTGGTCGGCCTTTCGGCCATCCATGGCCTCGGCCGACCTTCGCCGTCCGTGGCTTGGCTTGACTTTCCAGGGCTTCCCTATTTACCTTCTTCTCAGTTGAATGTCTCCCGCAATCACAGCAATTGTCAGAAGATAGTGGTTTCCCCGGGCGGCAAAAGAGCGGAAGAGCCGCGCGCCCGGGCGTACGGGAGAGCAGTAGAGGAGAAAAGAATATGGCAAGAGTCATTGGAATCGACCTGGGGACCTCCAACTCGGCCGCTGCGGTCATGGAAGGCGGTCGGCCCACAATCATTCCGTCCGCGGAGGGCGCCGGAGTCTCGTCAGGCAAGGCGTTTCCCTCTTTCGTGGCGTTTACGAAGGAAGGAGACCGGCTGGTGGGAGAGCCCGCCCGCAGGCAGGCGGCCATCAACCCTGACGGCACCATCTACGCTGCCAAGCGAAAGATGGGAACCGACCACAAGTTCCGGCTGTTCGGCAAGGAGTACAGCCCCCAGCAGATCTCAGCATTCATATTGCAGAAGATCAAACAGGATGCGGAGGCATACCTCGGAGACGCCGTGGAAGAGGTGGTCATCACCTGCCCCGCGTACTTCGACGACAACCAGCGTACGGCTACCAAGGACGCAGGGGAGATTGCCGGCCTGAAAGTGCTGCGCATCATCAACGAGCCTACGGCGGCGTGTCTGGCCTACGGGCTGGAGAAAGCCGGCAAGGAGCTGAAGATCCTTGTGTTCGACTTCGGCGGCGGGACCCTCGACGTGACCATCATGGAGATGTGGAAAGAGGGCGGGTTCAAGGTCGTGGCCACCAGCGGGGACACTCAGCTGGGAGGAACCGACATGGACAACGCCTTCGTCGACTACGTGGTGAAGGAGTTCATGCGCCAGACCGGCATCGACCTCAAGAAGGACACCATGGCCATGCAGCGGGTGCGGGAGGCTGCGGAAAAAGCGAAGGTGGAGCTGTCCAGCACCATGTCCACGGACCTCAACCTGCCATTCATCACCGCTGACGCAAGCGGCCCCAAGCACCTCACCATGACGGTGAACAGGGCCAAGCTGGAAGAGCTCGTCGGCCCCATCGTCCAGCGCTGCCGCGGCCCCCTGGAAACGGCGCTGAAGGACGCTCGAGGCGCGTTCTCCAAGGACGGCGTGCAGTTCAACGAAAACGGCGCCGACATTGACAAGATCATCATGGTGGGCGGACCCACGCGCATGCCCATCGTCCAGAAGTTCGTGGAGGACTTCTTCGGCAAGAAGATAGAGCGCGGCGTGGACCCCATGGAGTGCGTGGCCATGGGCGCAGCCATCCAGGCGGCCATCATCAAGGGAGAGGTGAAAGACGTCCTCCTCCTGGACGTGACGCCGCTGTCCCTGGGCATCGAGACCCTGGGCGGGGTGAGCACGAAGCTCATCGAGCGCAATACCACCATCCCCACGCGCAAGAGCGAGATCTTCTCCACTGCCGCGGACAACCAGACCGAGGTCACTATCCGGGTGCTCCAGGGGGAGCGGCCCATGGCGAACGACAACGTGGAGCTGGGCAGGTTCAACCTCGTGGGAATCCCCCCTGCGCAGCGCGGCGTGCCGCAGATCGAGGTGTCCTTCGACATCGACGCCAACGGCATTGTCAGCGTTGCAGCCAAGGATCTGGGGACCGGCAAGCAGCAGTCCATCAAGATCACCGCGCCCAAGAAGCTCTCCAAGGAAGAGATAGAGAAGATGGTGCGCCAGGCGGAGCAGTTCGCCTCTGACGACGCCAAGCGCAAGGAAGAGGTGGAGGCCATCAACCAGGCTGACACGCTTGCGTACTCCGTGGAGAAGTCTCTCAAGGACTACGGGGACAAGGTGAGCCAGGCGGAGAGGGCCAACATCGAGGCGAAGCTCAACGACCTGAAGTCCGCCATCAAGGACAAGAACGTGGACCGGATCAAGAGGGGCACGGACGAGCTGACCAAGGCGTCCCACAAGCTTGCGGAGGAAGTGTACAAGCAGCAGGCCGGCAAGCAGCAGGGCGGCGCGGGTCCCGGTCCCGAGCAGGCCGGACCCCAGGACTCGGGCACGGGCGCCAAGAGTGGCGACGGCAAGAAGGATGACGACGTCATCGACGCCGAGTTTCGCGAAGAAAAGAAAGATAAATAAGATCAGCACCCCGGTAGGGCGCGCTGGGCGGCTTCCGCCATCCAACGCTGCGCTTACGCGCAGCGGGGCGTACGCCGTCCTTCGCCATCCCTGGCGTCGGGGCGGACAGAATTGTTATGTCATCGAAGCGTGACTACTATGAGATCCTGGGAGTCAGGAAGGGCGCCACTCCCGAAGAGCTGAAAAAGGCCTACCGGGAGCTCGCCCTGCGCCACCACCCTGACCGGGTTCCGCCTGAGAAAAAGAAAGAGGCGGAAGACGCGTTCAAGGAAATCTCAGAAGCATATGCCGTCCTCTCTGATCCGCAGAAGCGGTCGCTGTTCGATCAGTACGGGCACGCGGGGGTGGACCAGAAGTTCCGCCAGGAGGATATCTTCCGGGGCACGGATTTCAGCAGCGTGTTCGAGGACCTCGGGGACTTCGGGCTCGGAGGAGGCTTCTTCGAGAACCTTTTCGGCGACCTGGGCTTCGACCTGTTCAGCACCCGCGGGCGAAGGCAGAAAGGCAGGTCGGGGAACGGAGCCCCACGCCGTGGCAGGGACGTGGAGCTCACCGTTTCCGTGACCCTCGAGGAGGCGTATCGCGGCACGCAAAAGTCCATCCAGGTGCAGCGCAATGGGACCGTCCGCACGCTCACGGTCACCATCCCGCCCGGCGTGGACTCGGGGTCCCGGCTGCGCATCAAGGGGGAAGGGGAGGACGGCGGGGACCTCTATGCCGTCATCGAAGTTCCCGTTCACAGGACGTTTCAGCGCAACGGCGCGGACCTCCAGGTGGAGGTGAGCGTCAGCCTCACGCGGGCAATCCTGGGAACGGAAATCAGGGTGCCGACCATGGACGGGGAAGTCACAATGAAAGTCCCTGCCGGCACACAGAGCGGAAGCATCTTTCGTCTCAGGGGCAAGGGCATGCCCCACCTGAAGGGTAAGGGCACTGGGGACCAGCTTGTTCGGGTCAGCGTGGAGATCCCCCGCCGCCTGACAGACCGGCAGCGGCAGCTCATCGAGGAGTTCGAAAAAACACTGGGCGCATGATCAGGCCGGCATCATCCCTTCGTAGACCACCTTTTCATCCCCGTGGAGGGTGACGGTGAACCCGTCTTCCAGGATGGCCATGGCTCCGGGAACTGCTGCAATCACAGCCACGTCGGGAGTCTTGCTTCGAATCTGCTCGTCGCTGAGGTATGAAGACTCCTCCAATATTATGCCGCGAAGGCCGGTGAGAAGGGGCAGAAAATCGGGGGTCAGGAACCGGGCCAGAAGGATCTCCGAATCGTCGTGCTTCAGGCGCAGCTCTGCATCCAGGGAGTCCTCCACCCGGACGATCCTGCCGGCCCGATACCCGCCAAAGCCGCGTTGGCCCTTTGCAAGAACGTTGCCGACAAAGTGGACCCGGATCGTGTTGAGCATGATGGGGGAGTGAACCGGGATCCCCGCCAGGATGACCACCCTGTCGAAGTTCTTCACCAGCCCGTGTGCCATTGCCACGGCCAGGGATTTGTTCAGCATTGCATCGGAGTCTTCGCCGAGCTCCGAAAACAGGGGCACGATGCCCCAGGACAGGAGCAGCCTCCGTTGGACAGCCTCAGATGGTGTGACGGCAATAATGTCCTGCGACGGCCGGTATTTGCTGATGAGCCGTGGCGTGTTGCCGTGCAGGGTGGGGGCGAGGATTGCCGCCGCGTGAATCTCCCGTGCCACCAGGAACGCGCTGCGGGCCACCGACTGCGCCACGTCCTCACTCGGGTCATCCAGCCGGAAAAACCGCCGCACGCGCGACTCGTACTCGGGGGATTCTTCAGCAGTCCGCGCGATGGAGTCCATGACCTTGACCGCCTGGACGGGGTACTTGCCGCTGGCCGTCTCGCCGGAAAGCATCACCGCGTCCGAGCCGTCGAAGATGGCATTCGCCACGTCGGTGGCCTCGGCGCGCGTGGGACGGGGGTTGTAGATCATGGAGTCCAGCATCTGCGTGGCCGTGATGACGGTCTTGTTCTGCTCGTGGCACTTGAGGATGAGGCGCTTCTGGACCAGGGGGATCTCCTCCGTGGGAAGCTGCACGCCCAGGTCCCCGCGCGCGATCATGAGCCCATCAGCCACGCCCAGGATATCGTCCACGTTGTCCACTCCTTCCTGGTCCTCGATCTTGGCGATGATCTGAAGCGGAGAGGTCTCTGCCAGCAAAATGCGGCGGATCTCCAGGATGTCATCCGGCTTGCGCACAAACGATGCGGCAACGAAGTCCATTCCCTGCTTCACGGCAAAGTCGATGTTCACCCGGTCCTTGTCGGTGATCGCCGGGAGCCGGCTCTTGATCCCGATGATGTTCACGTTCTTGCGTGATCCCAGCTGCCCCCCTGAGCGGACAACGCAGTGGGTGAGCCGTCCTTCAACCGCCGTAACCTCCAGGTCGATCAGACCGTCGGCAATCAGGATATGCTTCCCCGCGGTGACCTGCTCCGGCAGGTCCGCGTAGGTGACGCTGATCTGTTCCTCCGTGCAGGGAGAGTCATCCGATGCCACAAGGACTTCCGACCCGGGGGTAAGCTCGATGCTGCTCCCGTCCGCGACGATGCCGGTGCGGACTTCGGGACCCTTGATGTCGATGAGAAGGCCGACGGGGATGCCTGTCCGTCTGCTTGCCTCCCTCACTTTTGTAATCATGGCAGCGTGATAGTCGTGATCGCCGTGCGCCATGTTGAACCGGGCCACGTTCATCCCCGCTTCCAGGAGGCGGGAGAGGAGCTCGACGTCCTCAGTCGACGGGCCGAGCGTGCAGACGATGCGCGTTTTCCGCATGGTGCCGAGTGTAGGTGTGCGCTGGAAGAGGGTCAACTGGGGGGGCGCTTCGCGCCCCCCAGCCAGACTACTTCAGCACCGCGCGCAGTCCCGGAATGCGTCGCAGGATGAGAGACGATACGGCCAGCGTCGCGGCGAAAGCAAGAGGTACAACCACCGCGAACTTGAGAAGTGGGACGCCGTGCCAGGACCTCAGGAGCAGCGAGATCGCGATCAGGATGGGCGCGTGAAACATGTAGATTCCGAACGAGTTCCGGGCAAGCAGCCGCGTGAATCTGTTCTCCACGTTCAAGTACTTTCGGAACAACGCAATCAGTCCCAGGGAGAATCCGATGGCAACGAATGACTCCCAGAACGCGTATGCGAAGCTCTGCCAGGTAAGACCTCCGTTGAAGAGATACGCTCCCCCCGTTGCGCCGCCCGCCACCATGATCACGAACCAGGCGGGGACGCCGACTGCAAGGACCACGGTGAACCACGCCATCCCCCGCTCCGCCGGGAAGTTCTCCAACCAGCGTTTTTCCCCGGCATGAATGCCAAGAAGGAAGAGCGCGATGTACGAGGCGAAATAGCAGAGCTGCAGATTCGCCACGCTGGTCCCGATGGGCAGGAACAGCCTGATGGAAAACGCAGCCAGCCCGGTTGCAACAATGATAAGGATGGCCGTCATGGCGCTGGGCGCGGGGCGGATGGCTTTAAAGGCCGGCCGGATGGCCCTCCACGCCGCATAGGGAAGGCTGAAAAGCAGGAGCGCTTCCACGAACCACAGCGGCCCTGTGGAACCGATCCAGCGGAATGAGCCAAGGTAGCCCAGATAGGCCTGCAGCGGGCTCACGCTCTCTCGCACGTTCCCGTAGTCCATGAGGAAGTAGCCGATGAACGGGTCTATCACGAACATGTAAATGAGAAGCGGCACCCCCAGGCGGAAGAGCCTTTCCTTCACAAAAGCCGCGGGTCCGCGCTTTTCCAGGGACCTGGTTGCAAAATAGGCGGCCAGGAAGAAAAGGATTCCCATGAACCATGCCTGGCTGAAAGAACCGTAGAGCCCGAAGATGATCCGGGACACCAGGTCCAGGCTGGCGGAGTTGACTTCCTTGTAGTACCAGCCGCCAAAACCGCTGTACGTCACCATGGTGTGAGTGACGACAACAAGGAAGATGACGAACGACCTCAGGTTGTCCAGGTACCCGAGACGCTTAGTCGCAGTGTCTGCGACGGGTAGAGTGGTTGGCATTTCTTTCTCCTTCACGGCGTCACGGTATAACCCCGGACCGGCAGTTTCCTATCACCGCTGATTCCTGTTTTGTTCCTGATTGAGCAGGACCAGACCGGGAATGCTTTCCTAGGAAGCCTTTCCTGCTGAAATCCGCTTGAGGAGCTCGAAGCGGTTGGCCACTCCCGCTTTCCGGAAGATGCTGGTGACGTGGTTCTTCACCGTGTGCGGGGAAATGAAGAGCTTCGACGCGATGTCCTCGTTGGAAAGCCCGTCGACAATGAGCGGGACGATCTCTGATTCTCTGTCGGAGAGAGAGAAGTCCGGAATATGGGGTGGGGCGGGAGCGTCCTCTTTTGCCTGCAGCAGGAACCTGATGCACACAACAACGTTCACCACGTTGACCAGGAAAAAGAAGACCGGGGAAAAGGGAAACTCCGGACCGTGGAGCAGCGCGCCGAAATGGAAGAAGTCGTTCATGACGGAGACGACACCGAGAACCATGAGGATGGGCATGAACATCGGCATGAAACGGTACACATCCGGCAGACCTCTCCGATTCCGGATGACGACGGTGGTTGCGTAGAGCAGGCATCCCATGCCGAAGATGTTTGCGGTCAGGTAGCCTTTGCCGACGTCCACGGTCTGCCCCCCGTTCAGAAACAGGGTGAGCGATATGACCATGAAAAAGAAGACCACGGAAAAAACCCAGAAAGCGGTCCGCAGTCGCTTGCTCAGCGCGGTCCGCGTGGTTTCGTGCGCGAAGCGCGCCAGGAATGCGCCCATCATGACCGTG
This sequence comes from Spirochaetia bacterium, assembly GCA_049515135.1. Taxonomy (GTDB): domain Bacteria; phylum Spirochaetota; class Spirochaetia; order SZUA-6; family Fen-1364; genus Fen-1364. The sequence continues at coordinate 91,477 of JBEKUJ010000013.1, read as the reverse complement.
GCCAGGAACGCTTCGTTCAGGATCAGGAACGACACGCGGGCGTCCCAGCGGCGCAGGACAACGGAGAGGTATTCCGTTGCGTTGCCGATCATGACGAACACCAACCCGAGCAAGCTGAACGCAAGCGAGCGAAGGGCAACCTCACCGGTCCGCTTGTACGTCAGCCACAAGAGGAGGAACGCGGACGGCCCCGACAAGAATGCTATGCCGATGGCAATCAACACCACGCTCGGCGGCATACGGCGATTATATACTTACTTCACGTTCGTGGTCGACCGCCGGACGGAGCCCACCGCCGCTCCGGCGACAATGAGCGCCATGGCCACGGCGGACAGCGCCGTGAAAGCCTTGCCTCCGATTGCCACAAGGGCCAGCGTGGACAGCATGGGCGTCAGGTAGGAGAGGGAGCCGATCACCCGGGGATCTCCACGCTTGAGGGAAGCATCCCAGAGATAGAACGCCGCGCCCATCGGTCCCATTCCGAGGGGCACAAGAAAGAGCCAGTCCGAGCTGCGCAGTGCGGTAAAGCCGCCTGGCCCCGATTCGACCAGAAAGACTGCCAGGGCCAGCAGGCCGGAGCACAGGCAGAAGCCTCCGACAGCTCCGCTTCTGAAAGGGGGAAGCCGCTTGGTGAGAAGGGAATAGAGGGCCCAGACCAGCGCGGCACCGAACGCGGCCAGGTAGCCCGGCAGGTTCGCTGCATCGAGGCTCAAAGAGCCTCCTGTGACGATGAGCGCTGCCCCGGCAAGTCCAGCCAGGGCACCCAGGACATGCCGCGGCCGCAGGCCGTAGCCGCTCAGGATGACGGGAGAAAGGAGCACGATCAGCAGGGGCCACAGGTAGTTGATGAGGTTCGCCTCGACAGTGGGCGCATGGCGAAATGCAGTGAAAAGAAGGAAGTGGTAGCCGAATATGCCTCCGACACCGGTGAGGAATGTGCGCAGGGGGACCTTCCACTCACGCACCTTGAGGAGCCCGACGCATCCGCCGATGCTCAGCGCAATTCCCGTCATGAGCAGGGTTGGCAATCTCACCAGACGCGAGCCCAGGAGCGCGAGAAAACCCCAGAGAACGATTGCGGCGAGCGCCGGCAGCGCTGCCGCGGGATCGTCCTGGTGATCGTGCAGGTTCATCTCGTCCATGCGGGGAGTTTTTCCAGGGACTCAAGTGCGAGCTGAATGCACTCCTCCCGAAGCGCATGTCCTTCATCGCTGCCCCAGATCCGAAGCAGAAACTCCCGGGCAGACGACTGGTCTTTCTCCTGCTCTCTGGCCCAGGAGAGCGCGGCCGCCGCCCCCATCGCCATGATCCGCGGCTCGATGCCCTGCTGCAGCGCAATCCGCATGGTGCCGAAAAGACGGTCGGTCCACCCGAGTTTCCGCAAAGGGTCCCTGATGATGCGATCCACACGGTCATGCAGCCAGGGATTGGTCATTCGCTGGAGAAGGTCATCGGCGTATGCAGACCAGCCCGTGCGCGTGAAAAGCGGGTCAGGTCCGGCCGTCCCCCCGTGTTTCCTCATGAGAGCGGCTCCGGATTCCTCAACGAACGCCCGGCGCCCCAGCTCCATGAGCGCGGTGTCCTTCCTGATTGAGCTCATCACGGTGTGGCCCCGCAGCCTGGCCAGGTATCCCAGGAGCGCGTGGACGGCGTTGTGGCCGTACAGCTTGGCTTCCTCGAAAGGGAGCAGATCCTCCTTTTCCTCGAAGACGCTGATACCGCGGACAAAACCCGGCAGCCTCACCCGGGACACGAGTATCCTGTTGAACTCTTCCACAAGAACGCATCTGTCAAAACCCGGGACGAGCGGTGACAGGCCGAGCTCTTTCATCTCCGCTCCAGATCCGATGACGCCGCTCATTTTTCCTATCACCGTATTGAGGAGCTGGAGGCCCGAAGGACCCCGGCCCGGTGCCCGCCCCGCCAGCTCTTTCTCCAGCTTCTCTGCCGCGTAGTTGTCGTTTTCCGCCGTGTACAGGATCCTCTGTCTCCCCGGACGCGCGGCTTCGGCAAGCATTGCCGCTATCGAGGAATCTCCGCCTGCTGAATACAGCGCAACGCTTGGAACTGCGGTGGCCATCTCCTTTGACTCGTGAATTGCCAGGACGAGCTCAGCCCTGTCAGCCGCAATGCGCGGGTTGCAGAGCCGGATTCCGGAAAGTCTCTTTGCCCGGACCCCGTCCGGCCCGGCGATGTTGATGGTGACCGAGTTCCCGTTTGCGCGCACGGCGTCGACGAGTCTCTGGTCGACCTCCGCCACAGTGTACCGGTCGAAGCTGCCTGATTCGATGGCTTCGCACAGCATCAGACCTGTCTGGATGGGCCCGAACCCGAACCCGGCAAAGCTCCGTCCGGCAACCGTTTGTCCCATGCCGCGCAAAATAGCATGGGACGGGAAGTGATAAAAGCGGCCCGCCTACCAGTTCAGCGCGATCCCCGCCGACAGCGTCACCTGCACGCTTCCCAGGGGATAGCTGCTGATGGGGCTTGCCGGCGGCGGAGTCATGTAGGGCGCGTAGGACATCTTGCCCTGCACGAGAAAGCCGCTGAGGTCAAGGGCCAGCCCCGCGGCGACAAATGGATAGATGGAGATGTACAGATTGTTGCCGACCGCGCTTTCAGGCCATTCCTGGAGATACACCCTGCCTGCGCAGCCCATCCCCGCCTGCACGAAGGGATCCAGGAAATACCCCGTCCTGAAAAAGTGATAGCTCAGGAAAAGCGGCTGCGTTATCCAGTCCAGCCACCAGGTGCCCTGCGGGGTGCGCGTGAAGGCTGCGCTGTAATCCCCTCCAAAACCCACCTTTCCAATGATCACTTCCCAGCCCACTCCACTGAACGGGGGCTGGCCGGGGGTCGCGAAAGTGTCTATAATCTGCTGGGCGGTGGGTCCCTTCAGAAAGTCCGCTTGCAGGTTGCCTGTCAGGTGAACGGAACCCGCGAACACGGGGGTGCCGATTGCGGCGATGGCCACGGCAAAAGTCGCAGCGGTGATGGCAAGTGCCCTGAACCTCATCGAAAACCTCCTCAAGAAGATCGTGATGCACTTGAGAACACCGCTGAGGGGACGGGGTGTCACGTCGCGGCGTATTTCGTGTTACAGATATTGATGAGCGGGAGAAGAAGCGTTTGGCACTGGACGTGGAGAGTCTCTACAGGAAGTACGGGCCTATGGTGCTCCGCAGGTGTCGTTCGCTCCTGCTCGACGAGGAGCAGGCTCTGGACGCCATGCAGGAGACATTCGTGAAGCTCATCCGCTACCGCGAGAGGCTCACTGACAAAGCTCCCTCCAGCATGCTGTACTGCATCGCCACGAACGTGTGCCTGAACATGATGCGCGGCTCGCGCCGCAGGCCCCAGTCCGTCGGGGACGACTCCCTGGAGCGCATTGCCTCGTCGGAGGACGTGGAGGCCCGCGTCCTCGACCGCCATCTCCTTGACAGCGTCTTCGGCAGGGAGCGGGCGTCCACGCGGACCATGGCAGTGCTGCATTACGTGGACGGCATGACGCTTGAGGAGGTGGCCAGGCACGTCGGGCTCTCCGTCTCGGGGGTGAGAAAGAGATTGCGCCTGCTCAAGGAGCGCACCCGTGCGCTGGAGGAGGCCTGACCATGCGGCGCAAGGAGACGATATCCGATCTGCTCCTGGAGCAGTACGTGCTGGGTGAGCTGCCGCCCCGGCTGGCCGGAAAGGTCCGTGAGGAGCTTGCCAGGGACCCGGCCCTGAAGGCCCGGCATGAGGAAATTACGAGGTCGGACAAGGAGATCCTGCAGCGCTACCCTCCTTCCGAAATGGCGAAATCCATCGGGCAGAAGATGGAAAGACGGGGAGGGGAGGAGCGCGCCGACGTGGCGGGTGACGGGAAAGACGGGATAGCCTCATCCCTGGAACCGGCGGGACGCTGGGCGCTGCAGCTGGCAATAGGCCTTCCGGCAGCGGCAATGGTTCTTCTTCTCCTTTCCTTCTTCGTGTTCCGCGGGCGCCTTCCGGGGGACGAGACCCGGATGAAGGGACTGGCCCCGCACCTGAGCGCCTTCCTGAAGACCGCCCAGGGCGCGAAGGACCTTGCGCCAGGCTCCCTTGTCGGCCGCGGAGACGTGATCCAGCTCAGCTACACGGCCGGCGAAGCCAGGTATGGGGTCATCCTCTGGGTGGATGGGCGCGGAAAAGTCACGTGGCTGTTGCCTGCAGAGTACGCGGGGAGCCCGCGGATAGCGCCCATGCTGGACAAGCAGGGCCAGGTGATCCTCCCGACGGCATACGAGCTGGATGATGCCCCGGGGTTCGAGCGGTTCTTTTTCATCTATGCGAAAAATCCTTTCGACGTTGCCGTGGCTGCGGATGCCGCGCGCTCCTTTGCTTCACGGGCGGGGTCCGCGGAAAGGATTGATCTGGTCCTTCCGCCAAGCGTCATGCAGTACTCCCTTCTTCTGAAGAAACGGGGCCCCGCGTCATGAAAGCGCCGGCGTTCATCGTCTTCCTTTTTGCATGCTTCGCCCTGATGCCTGCTAACGCTGAGGAGTCGCTTCCGCTGCGCAGGTTTGCACTGGTTGCCGGCTCGAACGACGGCGGAGAGCAAAGGGTCCGGCTCAAGTACGCGGAGTCTGATGCCCGCTCATTCGCCGCTGTCATGGAGGAGCTGGGGGGAGTGCGCTCGGAAGACCTGGTCCTTGTGGTCAACCCCGATCTTTCCCGCTTCCAGTCTGCGTTCCTCCGCGTCCAGCAGATGGTGAAGTCTCTTACGGGAGAGGAACGGCCTGAGCTCATCATCTACTACTCAGGCCACTCCGATGATGAAGGCCTGATCCTGGGTCACGAGCGCTTTGCCTGGGAAGACCTGCGGCGTCAGATCAGCGACGTGCCTGCCGATGTGAAGGTGGCCATCCTCGACTCCTGCTCATCGGGGTCCCTCACCCGGGCCAAAGGTGGAACGGCCCGGCCTGCATTTCTCTTCGATGCGTCGGCGGACATGAAAGGCCACGCATATCTGACGTCGAGCTCCGCCGAGGAGGCGGCCCAGGAATCCGACAAGATCGGCGGCTCCTTCTTCACCCATTTCCTGATCTCGGGCCTGCGGGGAGCGGCCGACACGGTGGGGGACGGGGTTGTCACCCTGAATGAGGCTTATGCATTTGCCTTCCAGGAAACCCTTGCCTCGACTGAGAAGACGGAATATGGACCTCAACATCCCGCCTACGACATCAACCTGACCGGCTCAGGGGATCTGGTGCTCACCGATCTGCGGGCCGCGTCCGCGCGGCTTGGAATCTCTGAAGACGTTGCCGGACGCCTTTACATCCGCAATGATCGCGGGGTCCTCGCCGTGGAGCTGAACAAGGTGGAGGGGCAGCGCGTGGAGCTGGGACTGGAGCCGGGCACATACGGGGTCGTGCTGGACGCAAAGACCGGCCGGCTGGGAACACAGCTTCGCATCGCTGCCCATCAGCGCGCCCTTCTTTCCCTTTCGTCGCTGCACCGGGTAACCGTTGACCGCGCAACAGCGCGCGGCGGCGCTGCGGCGGCTCCTGTCGAAGCCACGCAGACGCGCAGCAGCGACCCCGTGGAGGCTGCTGCCGCCATGGGCGCAGCCGTTGGAGCCGCGGTGGGCAAGGCGGTTGCTACTGCCATCACAACAACTGTTGATGCCGTGAGCCCGAAGCCCGCTCCAGCGCAGCCGGAAGACGGAACATCGCCGCCTCCCCCCGAGCAGGGAGACCGGGGCTACCAGGCGTTCCATTTTACTCTTTTCCCTGAGATATCCGACGGGGTGTTTGCTTCCCGCGCCAACCATTCCGTCACCGTCAATCTCCTGATCGGCGCCTCCTCTTCCTCTCATGGGTTCGAGGTCGGGAGCCTGGCCAATTTCGAGTCCCATGAAATGACCGGTTTCCAGGCTGCCGGGCTGGGCAACGTGGTCATCGGGGACACGGACGGCTTCCAGGCAGCAGGGCTTGTGAATGTAGTCGGCGGGGAAATGCGGTTTGTCCAGACAGCCGGCCTTGTCAATGTCGGCGTAGGGCCGGTGCGCGGCGCGCAGATAGCCGGGTGGGGAAACGTGGGAGCGGCGGAGCTCAGCGGGGCCCAGGTGGGCGGTCTGGCAAACTTTGCCCTGGGAGAGACCCATGGCGCCCAGATTGCCGGCCTGTTCAACTGGTCCAAGGAGGAGATCTCTGGCGCCCAGATATCGGGCCTGGCCAACTGGAGCCATCGGATGAACGGGCCTCAGATCAGCGTCGTCAATATTGCTGATACGGTGTCCGGAGCTCAGATCGGGATCGTGAACATCGCCGGGCATGTCTCGGGCGCCCAGATCGGCGTCGTGAATATCTCCCGGGAAATCGACGGCGTCCCCATCGGGCTTGTGTCCATCGAGGAACGAGGACGGAGAAAGATCGATCTCTGGTGGGACTCGGACGGGAGCTTCAACGGCGCCATCTCACTTGGCAGCCGGTACTTCTATACGGTCTTCAGCGCCGGGGTGGTCCCGGACTCCCAGCCGCTGTCCTGGACCCTGGGCGCCGGCTTCGGAGCGCGGGCTCCCATTGGCGGGCTGTTCGCCGACGTCGATGTGTGCGTCCTTGCGGATCAGGGTTCCTTCCGGGACAGCGCAGGCCCCGGCCTTTCCGACATCCATCCCCGCCTGCGGGCCGTGCTGGGAATCCCCCTCTTCGGCGAGCTTGCAATCGAGGGTGGAGCGGTGGTGAAGATGGACCTGCCTGACGGCGTGACCTCTACCACTACGACATTCTCTCCCGCGCTGATTCTGGGCCTGCAGATCTAGCCCTTAGCCTTAGCGCAGCCCTTGAGGCTGCCTAGGGGCCCTGAGGCTGCGCGGGGGCTACATCCGTCGGACCGTAATCGTTCCGCTGGTTGTGGTGACCTCCACCCTTCCCGCGCCGGTTCCGATCATTCCCTCCAGCGAATTGCGCCTTTGCTGCGTGGCAGTCAGGGGAAAGTCGCAGGACACTCCTCCACTCACAGACTGCAGAGAGACGGAAGCATCCAGACCGGGAAAGGCACCCACGTCCACGCTGCCGGACACGGTGCGCATGCTGATGGAGCCGCCCCTGTCGAGGGACTGGACCTGCCCTTCGATGGACCCTGACACCGTGTGGGCGTCGAGGCGGTTGCCGCCAAATACGAATTGAACGGATCCGCTGGTTGAAGAGGCCTCAAGGTTTCTCGCGAGGCTTGTGGAAATTGACCCCGATATCGTGGAAAGGGTCTGATCCATGCCCGCGGGAACGTCCCGCACGGTGACGCTTCCGCTGACCGAATGCGCCTCCAGTATCGTGACTCCTTTTGGCAGCGTGATATCGAAAGAGACGGTTCCGGCGCTCATGACAAATCCCGCAGTATGCTGTTCCTCGATCACGAGCCTGTTTCCGCGCTTCTCTATGCCGACGCCGAGGTTTTCCATTGCCGCGGGGAACATGGCAGTCTTCACCGAGTGGACTCCGACGCCGTTTCCGCCTCCTCCGTGAATAGTGATTTCCCCCGCGATGTTCCTGATCTCCACGGCCGTGAAATCCCCGGCGATCTGCTGGTCTTTCTCCTCCCGCAGACCTCCGTGATGAAACTGCCGCTCGTTCCAGAATCCCTTCATGTCGGGTCCGTCCCATTGATGCGAGAACCCGCGGCCGCGGACAACCAGAGCGATTGCGGCTATCACCACCACGAGCACCATGGCCCCCAGGGTGATACCAATGATGTCAATGGGAGTCAGTCTTGTTCGATTCATCCATCTTCTCCATCTCGCGCCGTGCCACCCGTTCCACCAGGGCGCCGGATTGGTAGAGGAACGCGGAAAGGAAATGCGACATGACGCCGATTCCCCAGCCGAGAGCGGGCCACAACCACCACTGATATCCCCCCCATGTCACGTTGTTGATGAGGGCCAGACCTCCGATGACGAGCAGGTAAATCACAGCATGGCGAATGAAGGCCACCTTTCGCTCGGCGATCCTTCTGGCCAGCTTGTACTTCTCAGCAGCATCAGACATCGTTGTCCTCCTTGCAGTATCTAGGCATGATAATGCAACACCGCAAGGCCGCTTCACAGCACCCCTCCCGGTCGGGTATAAACAGGCATGGCGATACGTTCGGGCGAATTCCTCCTGGGTTTCGATGTGGGAAGCTCCTCAATCAAGGTCGCGCTCCTGGAGGCGGGGACGGGCAGGCTTGTCGCGTCAGCGACATCGCCGAAGACGGAGCTTGCAATACGCGCGGAGCGGCCCGGGTGGGCGGAACAGGATCCCGCCCTGTGGTGGGACAACGCTGTAGCTGCTGCCGCCGCCATCAAAGCGGCGTCCGCAAAGGAGTATGGGGCGGTCGCCGCCATCGGCGTCTCCTATCAGATGCACGGCCTGGTGGTTATCGACAAGGCAGGGAAGGTGCTTCGCCCCTCCATCATCTGGTGCGACAGCAGGGCAGTGGAGGTGGGCGAGCGGGCGTTCAAGGGAATCGGGGAGCAGACATGCCTGTCGCGGCTCCTGAACTCTCCCGGCAATTTCACGGCATCCAAGCTCGCCTGGGTCAAGGAGAACGAGCCGCAGGTGTTTTCGAAAGTGAGCAAATTCCTGCTCCCGGGGGAGTGGGTTGCGTTTCGAATGACGGGGGAAGCCTGCACAACCCCGTCGGGCCTTTCCGAAGGAGTGCTCTGGGACTTCACCAGGGGAGAGCGGGCCGACATTGTCCTGGATTGGTACGGCATTCCGAAGGACCTGGTCCCGGAAGTGCGGCCAACCTTCTCCGCGCAGGGGGAGCTTTCAGCGGACGCGGCCCAGGCCCTTGGGCTTCCCAAGGGGGTGCCGGTATCCTATCGGGCCGGAGACCAGCCCAACAATGCCTTCTCTCTGCGCGTGTTGGATCCTGGAGAGGTGGCGGCAACCGCCGGGACCTCGGGGGTCGTCTACGGCGTGGCCGGAAAGGCGGCGCACGACCATCTTTCCCGGGTAAACACGTTCGTCCATGTGAGCCACACATCGTCAGCACCCCGCTACGGCGTCCTTCTGTGCGTCAACGGGACAGGGATTCTCAACAGCTGGATGAAGCGGATTCTCGTCGGCGACAGCGGGGCTGTCTCGTACGACAAGATGAACAGTGTTGCGGCCCAGGCTCCCATAGGAGCGGACGGTTTGTCCATCCTGCCTTTCGGAAATGGCGCAGAGAGAACGCTTTCCAACCGCAGCATCGGCAGCTCCCTCCTGGGAATCGATTTCAATCGTCATGGCATCGCACACCTGCTGCGCGCGTCACAGGAGGGGATAGTGTTTGCCCTCCAGTACGGCCTGAAAATCATGAGGGTCATGGGCATTGACGCAAAGACGGCGCGGGCAGGCCACGCCAACATGTTCCTCAGCCCCATCTTCCGGGAAGCGTTCTCCACGGTGACCGGCGCCCGGGTGGAGCTGTACAACACCGACGGTGCGCAAGGCGCGGCCAGAGGGGCAGGAGTCGGCGCCGGGGTCTATAGCAGCCTGAAGGAGGCCTTTGTCGGGCTGACAGCTGTCACGACGGTGGATCCTGATCAGACAAAGGTCGCGGCATATGAGGAAGCCTACGGCAGGTGGGAGCGCGCTCTGGAGAAGAGCCTGGCCTAGGGCAGATCGCGCGAAGCGCGATATCCGGTAGACGCGTCCATCCGCGTCAACCATGCCATCGCTCTACGGCTTCTAGATTGGGATGCCTGCGTTCAACGGACTCTCTTTCTTGCCTGCGCCGATTATTTTTCTGCCGTTCACGAACACGTAGTCGATGGCCTCGGGTGAACGGTTCCCGTCTATAGACCCTGAGTTGTCCCGGACGTTCTGCCAATCGAAGACGACGATGTCGGCAGCAAGCCCTTCCTTCAAAAGGCCGCGGTCTCGGATGTCAAACCTCTCTGCGATGGCGCCGGTCATCCTGCGCACAACTTCCTCCACGGGGAGGAGCTTCTGCTCCCGGGACACCTCCAGCACACGCGCAAGGGCGCCGAAGGCGGCAGGGTTCTCCGCACCAGGCCGCTCTGCTGTGGCTCCGGTCATGAAAAGACAGGCGCGATGGCGAATAAGATCCGCCAGCAGCTTGTCGTTGCCTATCTTCTGGCAGAGCAGACGGGCTCTGCCGCCGCTCCTCCGCGCCAACTCGATCAGAGCGTCCGAGGGACTCAAGCGGCGCAGCCGCGCAATCTCGGACAGGGTTTTGCCGTTGTACTCCGCAAGGTCCTGGATCCCCGTGTCGGTGATCCGTATGTCGACCGACGACACACCGAGCTGTCTTTCCGCTTTGGAGACTTCCTTGCGCAACGTCCGCATGGCTTCTGCATCATCAAAGGCGGCGGGTCCCCGGGCCAGGAACCACGGGGACAGCGCTGCGCTCACGCGCGCCACAGCGGCGTGGACCGCGCATATGTCGAACCTCACGTCAATGCCATCGCTCAGGGCACGGTCGATGAGGCGAAGAGCCGTCTCTGCAGTCCTCCAGGTCCGCGAGCCCACAAACATGAGGTGCGAGATCTGCAGCCTGACGCCGGTCTGCCGGGCGAGGTCCAGCAACTCTTGGAGGGCCGCGATATTCGAGGTCTGGCCGAATGTTTTCTGGGAGCTTCCCGGTGCCACGGCACAGACCGTCCGCGGACGAACTGCCAGAACCCTGCCACGGCGCCTGACCAGGAGCGCAACTTCCTTCAGCTCTTCCGTCCGCGCAAACAACCCAGGCGCGAGCTGCAATCCCACGGAAACGCCCCGGGCCCCCTGGTCCATTGCGATCTCCAGGAGACGGAGGAGCTCCTTGAACTCGTACGGATGAAGGGGTGACGGGTCCAGCCCCCGAATGGACGCGCGACTCGAGCTGTGACCGGCCAGCAGGGCGACGTTGTGGCTGGCACCCGACCCGCGCAGCCTCTCAACGAGCTCTTCCATGGTGTCCCACTGCAGGACGAGCTGCCCGTTGGAGAACGGGTTGTCGGCAACCTGCTCACGCCACCGCGTGCCCTCCCGAAACCCGGCCGGTGTCCAGCCGCAATTGCCGCCGATCACCGTCGTGATTCCCTGCGCCAGAAGGGGATACTTCTGATCGTCGTGCCCCTTAATGGGCAGCTGCCAGTCCAGGTGGGAATGGGCGTCGATGAACCCTGGGGCCACGACGCGCTCCGAGCAGTCGATCACCACCCCGGTGGTCCGAATGGCCCGGGCCGAGATTCTGTGGATGCGGCCGGCCCGGATGAGAAGGTTGCCCACGACGGGCTTGCCCCCTGTCCCGTCGACGATGAGGCCGCTTTTCAGCACAACGTCCTGGTTTTCCCGTCCGGCATCCCGTCTCATGCGTGTCCCCATCTATATCACACACCATGCAGAATTGACAGAGCGTTGAATAACATCCAAGGCAAGGTTAAGCTGTTTTCTCTCGGTAATCGCTTTCGCGGTTCACGTCATGAAAAAGCAGTGGCAGATAATTTTGTTTAGCGATGTAGGAATCCTCATCTTACTGGCATTGTTGCGGGTTTTATTGCAGGTTCTTACCAACGCACAATATGGTTTCTTCCGCGACGAACTGGTAACACTTGATGATGCAAGGCACCTGGCGTGGGGTTACGTGGCTTACCCTCCTTTGACCCCTTTCCTCGGCCGGGTAGGGCTGGACCTGTTTGGGATTTCCCTCAACGGCATACGCCTTTTTGCGGTGGCGGCCCAGGGCATCATTATGCTGCTGGCCGGATTGATGGTTCGCGCCATGGGAGGGAAGCGTTGGGCTCAGGTTCTGGCGGCTGTGGCGGTTGGCACCTCACCAGTTTCCATTGTTGATGGCACCATACTGCAGTATGGTGCGTTTGATTATCTGTGGTGGGTACTTGCCGCTTACTTTGTCATCCGGCTGCTGCAATCGGAAGACCCACGCTGGTGGCTCGGCATTGGCGCTGCCATAGGGCTCGGTCTATTGACAAAATATACGGTAGTATTTTTTGCCGCGGGGATTGTTCTTGGAGCGCTTCTGACGAAAAACCGCAGCTATTTTAAAAGTCCGTGGCTTTGGGGAGGTGTCGCGCTGGCGCTCTTGATCGCCTTTCCCAATCTGCTCTGGCAGATACAGCATAAGTTCATCTCACTGGCTTTTTTGAACAGCATCCATGCCCGCGATGTACGTCTGGGGCGTGCGGGAGGCTTTTTATTAGATCAGATCAAGTTCAACGGAAATCCGGTTACGATCATCCTGGTGCTGGCCGGAATCCATTTTTGTTTCCTTTCACCGGCCGGGCGGCGCTACCGGACTTTAGGGTGGATGTTCCTGGCCACCCTCGTGTTGTTTGTGGCAGCCAAAGGGCGTCCTTATTACCTGGCCCCGGCCTATCCCATGCTGACTGCGGCAGGAGCCTTGTGGGCGGAACAACGGCTGGCAGGATTGCCTGAAAGGAGTGGCCGCTTCCTGCGGGTGGTTGCCGGCAGCACGCTGGCAGCAGGCGCCGTGTGTGTCGTGGCGCTGACATTGCCTGTGGCGCCGGTCAATACTGCCCGGTGGCGAGTTATCAGTTCGCTGAATGAAAATCTGAAGGAGGAAATCGGCTGGCCGGAGATGGTGGAGACGGTAGCAAAAATCTATGCCAAGCTGCCGGATATAGAGAAATCCCAAGCGGGTATCCTGGCAAGTAATGGCGGCGAAGCCGGCGCCATCAGCCTGTATGGCCCGGCCTATGGGCTTCCGAGCGCCATCAGCGGATTTAATTCCTCCTGGGAGCGCAGCTACGGCAACCCGCCACCCCGGACGCTGATCGCAGTTGGCTTACCGGTTGACTTTCTGAAAGCGAACTTTGAGAGCTGCGAAGCCGCGGGCTACATCACCAACCGCTACAATATCCGAAACCAAGAGAGCACCGCTTACCCCGTGATTTACGTATGCCGGGGGATGCGGAAACCATGGCCTGAGTTTTGGAGGAATCTTCAGTGTTTCGGGTAAGTGGACAAATCTGAACGCGGCTTCGTTCGAAAGCTCCTTTTCCTTTCCCTTCCAATCTCCTATAATAGACCGAAATACAGCGTGGGGGACCATAGGAAGCAACAGTATGGTGTTTGTCGTCGGCGCCGTGGCCATCGATCTGGTTGCGGTCCGGGAGAGGTTCCTGGAGGGGACCTCCAATCCGTCCGACATCCGTCTGGGCCTGGGCGGCGTTGGCTACAGGATATTCAGCAATCTCGATGCTCCGCGGAAGTTCATCACAGCCCTCGCCGGCGACCCCATCTCCCGCTGGGCGCGCGAAGCCCTGGAAGCCGAGGGAGGGGTGGCCATCCAGCGGGTCAGGGATAAAGACGCAGGCCCGCCTCTGTACCTCGCTCTCATGGAGAGCGGGAGCCTCAAGGTGGCGGCTTCGGATTTCAGGATCGTCGAACAATCACTGTCGGTTTCATTTGCCGTAGAGCAGATCGGGGAGCCGGGACATCGTGATTTCCTCATCCTTGATGCAAACCTGTCGTTCTCGGTCCTCGCGGAGCTCGTCAGGAGATACTCTGCTCAGACCCGCGTGGTCTTCGAGCCTGTTTCCGTGGAGAAGGCTGCGCGCCATGCCCGGACCCTCAAGGACCTGTTCCTCCTGACCCCAACGGAGGAAGAGATGGCGGCGCTGACGGACGCCGATGTCCAGGACTATCGCCGGGCCCGGCGCATCGGCTGCCTGCTGGTCACTCTGGGGAGGCAAGGGTTGCGGCTGTATGATGACACGGGGGAGGAGGCCTTTGCGCCGGCCCGGGTGGTGGATACCCCCGACACAACGGGGGCAGGGGACCTCCTGCTGGCCTCCCTCGTCTCCCGCCTGCATGCGGGAGAGCCCATGCGCACCGCGGTGCGCTCCGCCATGCACGGGGTGGAGCAGCGGCTCCAGGCGGGAGACCTGCTGTGACGGACCTCCTGACTTTTTCTCCGGAGGTTGCTTCCGCGCTTGCCGACAAAAAGCCGGTCCTGGCCTTTGAGTCCACAATCATCAGCCATGGCATGCCGTATCCCCGCAACGCGGAGACTGCGCGTGAAGCGGAGCGGATTGCCCGGACTGCAGGAGCAGTGCCGGCTACCATTGCGGTCCTGGACGGCAGGATCGTTGTCGGTCTCACGGAGCCCCAGCTGGAAAGGCTGGCCACGGAAAAAGATGTTCTCAAAGTGTCGCGCCGCGACATGGCATGGGCGCTTGCTGCCCGCCGGATGGGGGCAACAACCGTCTCTGCGACGATGCTCGCCGCGCGGTTGGCCGGCATCAGCGTGTTCGCTACAGGGGGGATCGGCGGCGTCCATATGGGCGTGGAAGACACGTTCGACATCTCGGCAGACCTTACCGAGCTTGCCTCCACGTCCGTGATGGTGGTTTCAGCCGGGGCAAAGGCCATCCTCGACCTGCCCAGGACGCTCGAAGTGCTTGAGACTCTGGGGGTTCCGGTTGTCGGCTTCGGCGCAAGCGAGTTCCCCGCCTTTTATTCGCGGTCCAGCGGGCTGAACCTCAGCCTGAGAGTGGATACACCCGCTGAGGCCGCTTCCCTGCTCCAGGCGCAGCGCGCCCTTGGTCTTCCGCAGGGAATACTGGTTGCCAACCCGGTCCCGCAGGAGTGGGAGATTCCACGCAAGACCATGGAACGCTGGATTGATCAGGCGCTGCAGGACCTTTCGACGCGCGGCGTGACAGGGAAAGCAGTCACGCCCTTTCTCCTCTCCCGGATCGTGGAGCTCTCCGGAGGAAAGTCGCTGGAGACGAATGTGAAGCTCTTCCACAACAATGTCCGCCTGGGGAGCGCAATTGCGGTGGAGCTTTCCCGGATGCCGTGACAGGCAGGAGATTTGCGATGCAGAACCGCATCGAGGCCATAGACCAGTATCGGGGGATCGCGATCATCCTCATGGTCCTAGCAAATTACCTCTTCGACGTGACCACCATCCCCGGATGGCTGAAGCATGCACCGGACATCGGGCTGACTGTCATCGACCTGATCGCTCCGTTCTTCATCTTCGCGATCGGGCTCACCTACGGCGCCTCGTACCGGGCCAGAATTGAAAAGGACGGCCTTGGCCGGACCCTGGGGCACTTCCTGCGACGATGGCTTGCGCTGATCGGCATCGGGGCCATCATCTCCGCCGGAGAAGTCCTGGTGGGAAAGAACGCAAGCCCCATAAGCTGGGGAGTCCTGCAGGCGATAGGGGTTGCGGGGATTCTCACCCTCCTTGTCATTGGCGTGCCGCCGCTGTGGCGCGCGCTTATCGGGCTTGGCGTTCTTGCCGCATACCAGCTCCTGCTGAATGACCTCTGGCTTGCCACTGTGCTTCACTCGGAGCACGGCGGCTTGGAGGGAGCCGTGGCCTGGTCGGGCATGCTCATTCTTTCCACCGTAATAGCGGACGTGTGGAAGAAGAGCAGGGTGAGCGAGGTCGGAGTGGCCTGGCCGAGCGTGGTGGCTCTTGCCATGGGTCTTGTGCTGTCGATCGTCGCCCCCATCAGCAAGAACCGCGTTTCCGCGAGCTACGTGCTCGTCAGCCTGGGGGCCAGCGGTCTGCTCTTCGCCGCTGTCCTCCTGGTCTCCAACAGGCTGCGCCTCCGCCCTTCCTTTCTCAGGTGGTGGGGCATCAACCCGCTGCTCCTGTACATCATGCACTATCTGCTGCTTGCCCTGGTGGTCCTGCCCGACGCCTCCTGGTGGCACGTGCAGGCTTCCATCCCCCTTGTCGTTGCCCAGGCTGCCGTGATCATTGCCATTCTGAGCGTCGCGGCCTGGCTTCTTTCGCGACGGGAACGTCCTTTTTCGCTGTAGTCGCCTTGCGGCGGCTCAGGGCAACGTCCCGCTGTGCTTCCCCAGCCAGTCCAGGATGAGGTCCGCCACTTTCTCCCTGCCCAGGTCGTTGTGCAGCTCATGGTGCCCGCCCTCCCAGACCTTGAGCGTGACGTCACCCGTGAGGCCTTGACTGAACTGGATTGTCTTTTTCGGGTCAACATGACGATCCGCGGTTCCCTGCATGACCAGCAAAGGGAGAGGGAACGTTGTCTGCGATCGTATCCACTCTCCCGCGCGGAGCAGCTCCACTCCCATGCGGACGCTGATTCCCTCCTGGTACAGGGGATCTTTCTTTGTCAATTCGATGACTGCCGGATCCCCGGAAAGGCTCTCCCAGGGAACCTTCGTCGTAATAATGACGCTGGGAATGATTCGTGAAAGGAGCTTGCTGACAGCCACCTTGAACGGGGACACGGGCGTTCCGGGCGCCAGGAGGGGGCTCGTCGCAATGACCCCATGAAGGGACGGGGACCTTCGCAGCACGTAGTACAGCACCTGTTCTCCGCCGAGACTGTGGCCGTACAGGAAAAGCGGCACGCCGGGAAAACGCAGTCTGGTCTGGTCGATGTGGCGTTCGATGTCCTCCATCAAGACCTCGAAGGAAGAGGCATACAGTCGAGGTCCGCCCGTTCTGCCGTGGCCGCGCAGATCGTAGGCGTTGATGGCATATCCAGCGCCCGGTAGTCTCTCCACCAGGAGGGGGTAACGGCCGGAATGTTCTCCCAGCCCATGCACAAGGGCGATGACCGCTCTGGGTCTGGCATCCGGTGCCCACGACTGCGCGAACATCTCAAGGCCATCTTTTGCTTTCCAGGAGTATTCCTCATGCTTCATCTGAGCCCCCTTTTCCGCACGCCCCTGATTCTACTATGATCGGTCCTGATCTACCATGAGAAACATCATGACAGTTGCAGTCGAGGCGGCTCGCGAGGCAGGGGCATTCCTGCATGCAAACCACCGCAGCGCCCTCACCGTGGAGACGAAGGCAGATGAAAGCCTGGTGACGAATGTGGATCGCGAAGCGGAGCGGCTCATTATCTCAAGGATCCAGGCGATGTTTCCTGACCATGACATCATCGCAGAGGAGAGAGGGCATGCGTCGCGCGGCTCCGATCACTGCTGGATAATCGATCCCCTGGACGGCACGCACAACTACATCAGGGGGATGACGACCTATGGCGTGTCCATCGGCGTGCGCAAGGGACGGTCCTTCATCGCCGGCGTCATTGTCATGCCCGAGACTGATGAGACGTACACCGCCGAACAGGGGGCGGGCGCCTTCCGAAACGGGAGGCGCATTCACGTCTCGCACCGCTCCGATCTCTCAGCATGCACAGTGGCGTTCGACTCCGAGCTCCGCGTTGAGGCAGCCCGCAAGCTGCATGTGCTGGGCGAGCTGTGTCCGAGCATTTTCAACATCCGCATGAGCGGTTCGGCGGCGCGGAACCTCACCTACGTCGCAGAGGGAGTGGTGGACGGGGTGGTCGAGTTCTCCGACAAGCTCTGGGACTTTGCGGCCGGAGTCGTGATCGTTACGGAGGCCGGGGGACGAATGACCGGCCTGGACGGAGCTCCGCTGACTGACAGGGATGCCGCGTACGTTGCATCGAACGGGATCATTCATGATTCCCTTCTTCGGATCGCCGAGTCTGCATAAAGATGCGCGGCTTTCAAGTTTACAGACAGCGTCCAGGGGCTGTTTTTTCTTGCATTTGGGGATTCGCGGGACTAAAATGGGTGACCCACCAAAGGAGATGCTGAGATGCCGGAACTCAATCCATTCAAGATCGCCCAGAAACAACTGGACACTGCAGCGGCCACGCTCGGCCTTGATGAGCCCACGCATCAGCTCCTGCGCTGGCCTCAGCGCGAACTTCTCGTGACGCTCCCTGTCCGCATGGACGACGGCTCCATCCGGATATTTCACGGCTATCGGGTCCAGTACAACGGAGCGCGCGGTCCCACCAAGGGAGGCCTGCGCTGGCATCCCGATGAGACAATCGATACAGTGCGCGCCCTGTCTGCGTGGATGACCTGGAAGACGGCAGTCGTGGACCTTCCTCTGGGTGGAGGAAAAGGCGGCGTGACGTGCAACCCCAAGGAGCTTTCCACCGGGGAGAAAGAGAGGCTGGCCAGGGCATACATCAGGGCAGTGGGGCGGTTTCTTTCAGAGACGCAGGACGTCCCTGCTCCAGACGTATACACGACGCCCGAGATCATGGCCTGGATGATGGATGAGTATGAGACCATCACCGGCCACCACGCTCCCGGGGTCATCACCGGCAAGCCAATCCCGTTAGGCGGATCCGCAGGACGCGGAGACGCAACTGCCCGCGGCGGCATCTACGTCACCCGCGAGGCCGCGAAGAAGCTCGGTGTCGACCTCACAGGTAAGGCCATGGCAGTCCAGGGATTCGGGAACGCCGGGCAGTTCGCCGCTCTCCTGGGGTCCGAGATCCTTGGCTTGAAAGTGGTTGCAGCCTCTGACTCCCAGGGAGGCGTGTACAACGCAAAAGGGATGGACCCCAAGGCCCTGGTGGACCACAAGCAGAAGACCGGAAGCCTCTCAGGGTTCCCGGGCGCTGAGAGCATCTCCAATGAGAAGCTGCTGGAGCTGGATGTGACTGTCCTTTTCCCGGCAGCGCTTGAGAACATGATAACGGACAAGAACGCGGACCGGATCAGGGCCAAGATCATCTGCGAGCTTGCCAACGGACCCACCACGCCGGAGGCGGACGCAGTATTGTGGAAGAACAAAGTGTTCGTCATTCCCGACTTCCTCGCGAACGCCGGCGGGGTCACTGTGTCCTATTTCGAGCAGGTGCAGAACGCGTACAACTACTACTGGAACCTTGAGCTCGTCTACGGCAGGCTGGATGAGAAGATGACCAAGGGGTTTGCGGACGTCTATGCGATGCATGAGCGGCACACGGTGAACATGCGCGAGGCGGCTTACCTTGTTTCGGTCAGCAGGGTGGCGGAGGCCTGTAAGCTTCGCGGCTGGGTGTGAGCGAGAACTTTCTCCCGGCCTCGCTGAGCCCCATCAAGGGCTACAGTCTCTACCAGAAGATCTCGCGGTTTCCCGAGCTTCTCCCGCAGATGAGGAGCGCGTTCCTGGAGGTCCTCCGGGAGCGCGGCGTCGTCACCGGGGAGCAGCTCGACGCCCTGGCGGCCCGGCAGATGAAAGCGGACGGGGTGGTAGACACGGAGGCAAACCGCGCGGAGTATCGCGACGCGCTGATCGACCTGCTGTTTGCGAACACCTTGAGCCCCGACGAGATGGAGAACCACGTCAACCTTGTCCGCAAGCGGGACAAGTGCCAGGAGCTGGGCCGGGTGGTGGCCAGCGAACACGCCACGTCACTGACCATCTGGCGGGCCTTGCGGGAGTTCTGCGACATCCCCAAAGGTGAGCTGTATATCTCCCGTGAGGACGCGGAGGGGATCCGCGTGTCCCTCCTCTCCTACTACATCTCGGGACAGCTGCCCTTCATCGGCATCGCGAAGAACCATGTGACCATCCGGGACATCGACACCATCCTGGGCAACACCATCGGCCACGTGAAATATCCTGGGAAGCTGGGTGGCAAGGCCGCGGGAATGATCGTGGCCCAGAAGATCCTTCTTCCCATCCTCAGCGAGCGTGACCCGGATTTCGAGAAACGCATCGCCGTGCCGGATACGTGGTACATCACCTCCGGGGTCTTCTCGGATTTCATCGACCGAAACCATTTCTACGACTTCCATACCCACAAGTACCGGGACCGTGAAGGGCTGGAGGAAGAGTACCAGAGGGTTGGAGGACTTTTCGAGAATGCCTCCTTCCCCGTGGACGTCATCGATGAGTTTCGAGCGCTGATCCGCCAGATCGGCGAGCACCCCATCATTGTGCGCTCTTCCAGCTACCTGGAGGACAACTTCGGCTTCGCCTTCTCGGGGAAATACCAGTCCATCTTTCTGGCCAACCAGGGGGATGAGGATACCCGGCTCAGCGCGTTCATCCGGGGAGTGAAGATCGTGCTTGCCAGCATGTACGGCCCGGATCCCATCATCTATCGCAGGGACCACGGACTTCTGGACTTCAACGAAAAAATGGCAATGATCGTACAGAAAGTCGTAGGCCGCAGGTTCGGCATCTGGTTCTTTCCCTTCGCGGCCGGCGTCATGTACTCCTGGAACTCATGGGCGTGGAACCCCAAGATCAAGAAGCGGGACGGTCTTGTGCGGCTTGTGTTCGGTCTGGGGACCCGGGCGGTGGACAGGGTGGGCGGCGATTACCCCAGGATGATCCCGCTCAGCCATCCCTGGATGAGGCCCGAGGTCACGGCGGACCAGATCCAGCGCTATTCCCAGAAGATGGTGGACGCCATCAACCTGCGCACCGGGGAGCTGGAAACGGTGGACTTCCGCACCCTGGCCGCCCAGACCAGCCACCCGGATCTGCATCTCGCCGTGTCGGTGAACGCGGACGGCCAGATGCGCGCGCCCCTGTCGCGGATGCAGGAGCTTCCCCCGTCGTCGCTGTGCCTCACTTTCGAAAACTTCATCACGAAATCCCCGTTCGTGTCCCTTGTGAAGAAAGTGCTTGCCACGGTCCAGGCGTCATACGGCAGGCCGGTGGACATGGAGTTCGCCTGGGACGAGGAGAAGCTCTACATTCTCCAGTGCCGCTCGCTGTCCATCAGGCGGGAGACAAAACGGGTGATTATTCCCGGCGGGGTCCCGGCCCGGGACAGGCTCTTCGTCACCAGCCAGGGGATCTCCAACGCGGCAGTCGAGAACATCGAGTACATCGTGTACGTCGACCCTCGGGCCTACGACCGCATTCCCACCATCGAGCTGAAGCACAGGATTGGAAGGGCGGTGGGCCAGCTCAACTACAGGCTGGCGGGCAAGCGCTACGCCCTCCTTGGCCCGGGGAGGTGGGGAAGCAATGACATCAATCTGGGTGTGCGGGTCACGTATTCCGACATCAACAACACCCGGCTCCTGGTGGAGATTGCGTTTGCCCGCGAGGGCTACACTCCGGAAGTCTCGTATGGCACGCATTTCTTCCAGGACCTGGTGGAAGCCGACATAGCCATGATGCCGCTGTACCCGGATGCGCCCGGATGCATGTTGGGGGAGGAGTTCCTCCTGGAGTCTGAGAACTCGCTGTCGAAGATGGGCACGTCCCTCGAGGACCTCGAGGATGTCATCCACGTGGTCCACGTTCCTTCTGCCCGGGGCGGAAGTATGCTTCATGTCTACCTGGACGAGGAGAAGCAGGAAGGGATAGGGATTTTCGGGCCCGTTATCGAGGCCGGCTGAAAACCGCCACCTGCCAGAACCCTCCGGCGATTCGACGCTGCAGCTGCAGGCCCCGGGACCTCACAACTGCCTCCACGCTTTCCCGGGAATGCACGTACGTCTTGAATCCGTTGGTCTGCCTGACCCATCTCAGGTTGAACGCCCAGTTGATGAGCCGCGAGAGCCATGAATCTTGGGGGTACACCAGGCCCATCAGGCCCCGGGTGCGCTCAGCCGCAAGCCCAAGGAGAGACTGCGCGTCATCGTAGCAGCAGACCACCCGGTCCAGCACCACGATGTCGGCCGCGGCAATACCGGGGGCCAGGTCCACGAAGTTGCCGTGGTGGTGAGTGACGTGGTTGTCAAGGTGGCGTCTGGCAGCCTCTTTTTTCGCGGCCCGCAGGAAAGCCTTGGAAGCCTCGACGTCCGTGGCGGCTCTGGCGCCGGCCTCGAGAAGCGCCAGGTGAACTGCTCCCACGCCGCCGCCGACCTCCAGGACAGTGCTGCCTTCCACTCCCCGGGCTGCCAGCTCCCGGATGAGAATGCGGGTGGTCCTTCGAGGTCCGCGCCTGTGAAAACGTTTCAGCTCGTCTTCGACGTGTTCGTCGTCGAACATGTCTTCGATTCCGACGCATTGTGAGCAGCTCATCTTGTGCTAGAATATGTCCTCCAGTAGGATTCGGTGTCAAAGGGGGGACGCCATTACAACTCAACAGTGGATTGCGCTCGGAATTTTTGTCCTCTCGTACGGTCTGATCATCTCGGAGAAAGTGAACCGAACCATCGTCGCCATCTTCGGCGCCGTGCTCGCCTTCATCTTCGTGCTCGGCCCGGGCAACCTTGTCCAATACGAGAACTGGGAGACCATCATCTTCGTGTTCGGGATGATGCTCATCATCGAGACCATGAGCCTCTCGGGGTTCTTTCGTTGGCTCGGGCTGCACAGCGCCCGGTGGGTGAAGTTGGACCCGCTTGCCCTTTTCATCCTTTTTCCCCTGCTGACCGGGTTTCTTTCAGCGTTCGTGGACAGCATCACGGTCATGCTTTTCATGTCCACCCTGACCCTCGAGGTGGCGGCCATCATCGGGATCAATCCGCTTCCGCTCATCCTTGCCGAAATCAGCGCGGCGAACATCGGCGGCTCTTCCACAATGGTCGGGGATCCGCCGAACGTCATCCTCGGGACGTATTTCGGGCTTTCGTTCATTGATTTCGTGAAGAACACAGGTCTGATCGCCTGGATCGGGTTCGTCGTCAACGATCTTTTCTTTATCTGGTTTTTCCGCAAGGAAATCTTCCCTGCCAGGAGAAAGCTCCGGGAAGAGCCCCAGCGGCTCCAGGCTCAGGTCGACTCTCTCGATCCCGCGAGGGCCGTCCAGGACAAGAGGCTCTTTGCCGTGGGGCTCATTGCCATCTTTTACGTTGTTGTCGCCCTGGTCTCACACAGTGTTACGCATCTCTCCGTCGCGGTCATTGCAATCACCGGCGCCGTCCTGGCCCTTCTCCTGGGCGGGAAGCACATGGGGAAGGTCGTGGCCAAGATCGATTACCCCACCATCGTCTTTTTCGCCGGCCTGTTCCTCATCGTCGGTGCAATGGAGCACGTCGGGCTCCTGACCATCGTGGCGATGAAGGTGAAAGATCTCTCCGGGGGAAATTTCTTTGTCGCGATTTCCATTATCCTCTGGGTGAGCGCTTTGGGGTCGTCCATTGTGGACAATGTCCCCTTTGCCGCCACCATGGCACCCATCCTCAAGCACCTGAGCGGGATGCCCGGGTTTTCGCTTCTGCCCCTTGTCTGGTCCGCGTCTCTCGGGACGGATATAGGCGGGAACGGAACTCCCATCGGGGCTTCGGCCAACGTCGTTGCGGTGGCCACCTACGAAAGGGAGACTGAGAAGAAGATCGGCTGGGGATACTACTGCAAGGTATCCTACCCCGCCATGATGATCGTTGTGCTAGTGTGCAATCTCCTGATGTATCTCTTTTACGCGCGCTGAGAACGAAAAGCGCCCGGCGACGAGCCGGGCGCTTCATGTGCCGGACTGCCGGCGCTATTTTTTGTCCGGAAGAGACATCATGCCGTCCCAGGTGGATACCTTGCCTTCCCTGGCTTCCTCTTCCGACCACCAGTGGGCCGTGACGCTCTTCAGCTCCGTGTAGAACCGCACTGCGTCCGTCCCCATGGTATGCAGGTCACCGAAGAATGAGTTCTTGTGGCCGGTGAAGCCGATCATGCCCAGTGGAACCGGAATTCCGACGTTGATCCCCACCATTCCGCCCTGGGTCCGGCGGGAGAACTCTCGGGCAAAGTAGCCGCTTTGCGTGTAGATCACCGAGCCGTTGGCGAACTCGTTCCCGTTCATGATAGCAAGTCCTTCCTCGAAATCCTTCACGCGCTTGACGCAGAGGACCGGGCCGAATATCTCTTTGTCTCCGATGGTCATCCCGGGCTTCACGTGGTCGAAGAGGGTGGGTCCCAGGTAGAAGCCTTTCTCGTAGCCTTTCACGCAGACCTTGCGTCCGTCCAGCACGAGCGTGGCCCCTTCCTCCACGCCCTTCTGGATCCAGTTGATTACCGACTGCCTGTGCTCTGCGTTGACCAGAGGTCCGAGCTGGCTGGTCTTCTCGTACGCCGGGCCGACTTTCAGCTCTTTCATTACTCTGGCCAGCGCGTCGACGAGCTTGTCAGCAATTGCATCCTCCACCACGACGACGGGAAGAGCCATGCACCTCTCACCGGCGCAGCCGCACGCCGAGTTCACTATTCCCCGCGCGGTCCTCTCCAGCGGCGCGTCGCGAAGCACTAGGGCGTGGTTCTTGGCCTCGGTGAGCGCCTGAACGCGCTTGCCGTTGGCAGCAGCGGTTGCGTAGATGTGCCTTCCAATGGAAGTGGAGCCCACGAACGTCACACCCTTGATATCGGGGTGGCGCAGGAGGATTTCCGCCTCGTTGCGGGAGCAGGTCACGAGGTTGATGACCCCCTTGGGAAGCCCTGCTTCCTCCCATAGCTCCATGATCCTCACTGCCGACTGTGGAACAAAGCTGGCAAGCTTCAGGACCAGGGTGTTGCCGGTAGCAATGCAGAGGGGTGCAACCCAGCCCATGGGAAGCATGGCCGGAAAGTTCCAGGGCACGATGCCGGCGAACACTCCCAGGGGCTCCATGTACTGCGTTGTGTCATGGCCGGCGGTTATGTTCATGAGGGCCGGGCCCTTCATGAGGTGCGGGATTCCGCAGGCAAACTCCACAAGCTCCGTCACTTTTCCAGCGTCGCCCAGGGCTTCGTCGAGGACCTTCCCATGCTCCTTTGCAACCAGGAGGGTCAGCTCGTCGATGTGCTTGTCCAGAAGGCTCTTCATGCGGAAGAGGACCTGCACCCGCCTGCTGGCAGGCATGTCCGACCAGGCGGGGAATGCAGCCTTCGCTGCCGCGATTGCTTCCTCCACCTCGGAGGAGGTGCACTGGGGGGCCTGGGCTATCACCTCCCCGGTCGAGGGGTCGTAGCAGTCCATATATTTCGCGGTTTTTGATTCTTTCCATCCACCAGCGTAATAGCGCAGCTTCTTGACGGTCTGGGTCTGAGGCATATTGATCTCCTTGTTTCGTTAATAATCAGCGGGAACTCCCCATGATACCACCGGCAGGGGGAGCCGTCAACGAAAAGCTTGTCCCACGTACGCATGCATAAACTTAAAAAAATTGAAAAAAAACTTGCATTCCCGGCCCGGCGGTTCTATCATGGTCGATCATTCAAATCTTGGCACAAGGGAGGAAGCTTTATGGCGGATGTTGTCGTTACATCAAAGGGTTACACCGAAAACCCGGATCTACTCCCCATCGCAAGAAGCAAGCAGAAGTACAACGGATGGACATGGACGTTGATGATGTTCTCAATGAACACCTGCATCCCCATGTTCTTCCTCGGCCCCATCGGCATGAGCCTGGGTCTGAACTTCTGGCAGGCGCTCTGGGGGTCGCTGATCGGCAACCTTGCAGCGGTGATCGTCATGTGGCTGAACGGAGTGGTGGGCGTGCGGCATGGCCTCAACTACCCGGCGCAGCTTCGCGCCTCATTTGGCTTCCGCGGCGCACATGTGCCGGTCATCCTGAGAGGGATTTCCGGACTCATGTGGTTCGGCATCGAGGCGTGGGCAGGGTCCCTCGCCATCACCATGATCATCGTCGCCATCACGGGCGTTCCCAAGGACATGGTGACTGCCGTTGCCATCAAGTACCTGATCATTTCCCTTGTCTTCTACCTTGGCTCGTTCGTTCTCGTCATGCTCTTCGGCCTCCAGGGAATCGGACAGATGGCAAACTGGGCCGGCCCCATCATGCTCATCTACTTCATCTGGCTGGTCATCTGGCTGGCAACCCGCTCTGAGTTCGCCGGAAACGCGGCCAAGATGTGGGTCAGCAAAGCGGGCTACCTCAGCTTCCCATTCCTTGCGTACCTGGCCGTTCAGACGAACTGGTGGGCAACAGTTGCGCTGAACATCTCCGATATCTCCCGCGGCATCAACCCGGCGAAAAAGGGCGCCATGGGAATCGGCCTCTTCGTGGGAATCGTGCTCTGCCAGATTCTGGCTACGGGTCTTGGCTACGCCGCGGTAGTCCTGACCGGACAGATCCTGCCCCAGCAAATCATCGTCCAGTTCAGCCCTGGAATCATTCCTGCGCTGATCGGGCTCCTCTTTGCGTTCCTGGCGCCATGGTCCACCGACATGACGGCAAACTCCATCCCTCTGTTCAATATCCTGATGTCAACGTTCAGAATGCGGTGGAAAACGGCGGTCATCGTCGGGTCGGTCATCGCCTTCTTTGTGGTGCCGTGGTGGTCAGTGTCGACCGGCCAGGCGTACGTGGACTACATCCAGGCCTGGGCAGGCAACTACGGGATCCTCCTGGGACCGATTGCCGGTATCATGATTGCCAACTACTGGCTTATTAACAAGCAGAAGGTTGATGTCCAGGGTCTGTATACCAAGGGCTCGGGGAGCGCCTGGTTCAAAAACGGCTGGAGCCTTGCCGGCTTCGTCTCCCTGATAGGGACGTGGGTGGTGTGCTACGTGATTGCAGCCCTCATCCACCAGATAGCCTACGTGAACATCGGGAGCCTGAAGATCCCCTTCCCCGGCGGCGTGATCTGGTACTTCGCTGTCGTGGTGGCGCTGCTTCTGGAATGGCTGTTTGCAGGAGTCTTCCAGGAGGCCAGGCAACCCCAGCCCGCAACTCGCTAGCGCAGAAAAAAGCGCCGGGTCATCCCGGCGCTCTCTTTTTTCAGCAGCTTGCTGGCTACGGGGCGCCTACCGCACATCCATCCCACGCTACTGCGTGGGAGGCTCGGCGCCCCTTCGGCATCCATGCCTAGGGAAGCTGTTGTCCAATCTCCGTGTACAGCTCCGGCCGCCTGTCCCTGAAGAACTGCCAGCCGTCGCGGACCTCGCGGATTACATCCAGGTCCAAGTCAGCCACAACCACTTCGTCCTTGTCCTCGGAACCTTTCACCAGGATCTTGCCCCGGGGATCGACAAAGTAGCTTGAGCCGTAAAACTTGCCGAACTCCCATGGTTTTTCCAGACCCACCCTGTTGTTCGCCCCGATAAACACTCCGTTCGCCACCGCCTGGGCTGGCTGCTCCAGCTCCCACAGGTACTTCGACTTGCCCTCTGTTGTCGCCGAGGGGTTGAAGAGGATCTCAGCTCCTTTCAGGGCAAGGATTCGAGCGCATTCGGGGAAGTGCCGGTCGTAGCAGATATAGATCCCGATCTTCGCGTATGCGGTCTGAAAAACGGGAAAGGGTAAGGTCCCGGGTTTGAAGTAGAACTTTTCCCAGAACCCCGGATAGGTATGGGGGATATGCACCTTTCGCATCTTGCCGAGATATTTGCCGTCCGCGTCCAGCACTGCAGCGCAGTTGTAGTAGACGCCCTCCTGCTCCATCTCATACACGGGCAGGATCGTCACCATCCGGTATTTCTTTGCGAGCGGTGCCATCCGCTCCGTTATGGGGCCGGGCACAGGCTCGGCCGTGCGATACCACTTGATGTCCTGTTCTGCAGCGAAATAGGGACCGTGGAACAGCTCCTGCAGGCACAGGATCTGGACACCCTTCTTGCCCGCTTCCTCAACGAGGCCGATGTGCTTCTGGATCATTGCGTCCTTGATTTCCTGGAGCGACCCCTCGTGCCGGGGGTTGGAGGCCTGGATCAGTCCGCAGCGAATGACTCGGGGCATTGGTGATCTCCTTTTGCTCATTATAGAATGAAGGACTTTCCTCGGCAACATTTTTATTTACAAGTGCAACGGGAGATCGTATAATCAGGCAGTCCTGCGGGCAGTCAACACCAGATCGACTCCATGCGGCATGCGCAGCAGGGAGTTTCCCAGCCCGCCACGGACAGGAAAAAAATCCTTTTTCGAAGCGCATTAATTCACAGCTTGTCCTGGACGGGCAGAACTCTTTCCACAGGGCAGGCGATGAGATTCTTTTTTCAAGGAGGCTCCGCCGTGAGCAATGCTGAGCGCTTCGCAACGATGGGGAAGGGCCTCGATCTGGCGCAGGCCATGGCCGAGGCGGATCGGTGTCTCCTCTGCCATGATCCCCCCTGCTCAAAGGGATGTCCGGCAGAGACGGATCCGGGGACTTTCATCAGAAAGCTTCGACTCCGGAATGTCACGGGGGCAATCCGCACAGTCAAGTCGAACAATCCCCTGGGAGGGGCATGCGGCGTCCTGTGTCCAACGCCGCGGCTGTGCGAGAAAGAATGCAGCGCCACCGGGATCGCCCGGCCTGTCGAGATCGGAAAGATCCAGCGGGCCCTGGTTGAGCATTCCTGGAAGCTCGGCCCCGCGCTGGAGAAGCCGGCCTCACGTGCTGAGAAGATAGCCGTTGTCGGCTCCGGGCCGGCAGGGCTCGCGTGCGCCGCGGACCTTGCGCGTCATGGGTTCAACGTGACTGTCTTCGAAGAGAGAGCCGAGCCGGGAGGAGTCATCCGCTATGGCGTTCCCGCGTATCGTTTTGACGCTGATTTCCTCAAGCACGAGCTTGCCGACATCGAATCCCTCGGCGTGAAGTTTGTCTGCGGCACCAGGGTGGACGGTGCAAAGGGGGCGGAAAACCTTCTGTCCCAGGGCTACAATGCCGTTTTCCTTGCCCCCGGTCTCTGGGGGGCGGAGCAGATTCCCGGCGCAGACAAGGTGAAGGGTGTCTTCACCTCGGTGGAGTTCCTTGCGGCGCTCCGCGAAGGCCGCATCACGGAACTTGCCAGCCAGTTCGAAGGCAGGTCCGTCGCCGTGATCGGCGGAGGAAGTGTTGCCATGGACTGCATCCAGTCCGCGCTCAAATTGGGGGCCCGGGACGCGTTCCTCATCTACCGCCGGTCCTTCTCTCAGATGCCGGCAGAGGAGGATGAGCGCCTTGCCGCACTCCGGCTGGGCGCGCATTTCATGCCGCTGAACCAGCCCGTGAGATACCAGGCGGATTCCCAGGGCAGGCTCGCGGGAATAACCCTGGTGCGTACGCGCCTTGGCCCGGAGGATTCCACGGGCCGGCGCGCGCCATCGGAGCTCAAGGGCACGGAGTGGACCCTGGAAGTCCAGGCGGCAGTCGAGGCGGTCGGGAACAGGGTGGATTCCGCGAACTGGTCGGGAGCCATCAAAGTGGACCGCAAAGGCCTCATCCTGGCGGACTCCAAGACGGGCAAGACCTCGGCAAAGGCCATCTTTGCAGGGGGAGACATCGTGCGGGGACCGGGTCTCGTCGTCGATGCGGTGCAGGATGGGAAGCTTGCAGCACGCTCAATCCGGGAAGCGCTGAGCTGAGGAGGATTTGCCATGTCGACAAAACAAAGAACCGATCTTTCCGTGAGCTTCTGCGGGGTGACCTTCAACAACCCGTTCCTGCTTTCTTCCTCGCCGGTTTCCAACAGCGCGGAGATGGTTGAAAGGGCGTACGAGCACGGCTGGGGAGGCGTGTGCTATAAAACGTTAAACTCAGACCGTATCCCCATCATCCATCCGTCCCCGCGCATGGCCCCCTACCATTACGAGAGCAAGCACCTGGTGGGCCTGCAGAACGTGGAGCAGATCTCCGATCGGCCCCTCAAGGACAACCTGGCGGACTACCTCTATCTGAAGAAGAAGTATCCTGACCGGCCTATCATCGCAAGCATCATGGGCTTCTCCAACGAGGAGTGGGACTGGCTGGCCAGGGCTGCGGAAGACCACGGGGCGGACATGCTGGAGCTGAACTTCTCCTGCCCCCACATGACAGTGGAAGGGTCGGGACACAAGGTCGGCCAGGCCAACCACCTGCTGGAGAAGTTCACCGCTACGGTCAAGAAAGCGGTGAAAATCCCCGTTCTGGCAAAGATGACGCCGAACATCACCGACATGACGGAGCCGGCAATCTACGCCAAGAAAGGCGGAGCGGACGGCATTTCGGCGGTGAACACGTTCCGCGCGATCTCCGGCATCGGACTGGATGATCTGGTCCCGAAGCCGAACGTATTCGGCGTGGGGGCCATGAGCGGCTACTCGGGCTCGGCGATAAAACCCATCGCGCTGCACTTCATCGCGGAGATGGCGCAATGCGCAGAGCTGGATCTGCCCCTGTCCGCAATGGGCGGCGTGGAGACGTGGATCGATGCCCTGGAGTATCTCCTGGTGGGAGCAACGACAATCCAGGTGACCACGGGGATCATCCACTACGGATACCGGATCGTGGAGGACATGATCGAGGGGATGACCGACTATATGGCATCCCGCGGGATCACCAGCATGGCGGACCTCATTGGCAAGAGCCTGCCGCACCTGAAGACCACGGACCACTTCGACCTGCAGCGCCAGGGAGTAGCCCAGTATGACCTGGAAAAGTGCGTGGGCTGCGGGCAGTGCTACATCGTCTGCCACGATGCAGGCGGCCAGGCCCTGGAATGGGAGGCTGAGAAGAGAAGGCCCAAGCTGGATGAGGACAAGTGCCTCAGCTGCATGATCTGCAGCTTCATCTGCCCGGTGCCTGAGCTGATCAGCTTCAAGGAAAAGCCCAAGGGCTGGGCACGGCGTCATACGCCCATCAAGGACGCCGTTTTCCAGAAGCAGGTGAAAGTGGCGCCGTTCCACGGTGCATGAAGGAGGGAGGGTCATGAGCGTACTCTTGAAAAACGGGCTCGTCGTCACGTCAACGGGCTCGTACAAAGCGGACGTCTACATTGAAGGGGAGAAGATAAAGTCCCTCGGTTCCGGCCTCTCCGTGAAAGCGGATGAGACGGTGGACGCTGCGGGGAAGTACATCCTGCCGGGCGCCATTGATCCGCATACCCACATCGAAATGCCCTTCATGGGCACCACGTCCTCCGACACCTGGGAAACAGGTTCCATCGCTGCCGCCTGCGGAGGCACTACCACCATCATCGACTTCAGCCTCCAGAACAAGGGGGAGATGCTGCGTGACGCGGTGGAGCGCCAGAAGGGCAAGGCCAGCGGCAAGTCAGTGGTGGATTTCAGCATCCATCCCGGAGTCACCGATGCCCGGCCCGAGGTGATCGAAGAGGTGAAGAAAGCCATCCACGAGTACGGCACCCCGAGCTTCAAGATTTTCCTTTTCTACGATTTCAGAGTGGACGACTACACCATGATCCGGCTCCTGGAGGAGACGAAGAAGCATGGCGGGCTGGTGCAGGTGCACGCGGAGAGCTTCGACATGATCCGACGGCTGAACGAACGGTTCGCCGAAGAGGGGAAGCTTGCGGCGCCGATCAACCACGCGTGGGCCCACGCGGTCATGGCGGAGGAAGAGGCAGTGGACAGGGCCGCAAAGGCGGTGGAGTTCACCGACAGCCGCATCTATATCGTCCACCTTTCTTCCAGTCGGGGCCTGTGGAAGATCAAGCAGGCCAGGGACAGGGGCGTGCGCGTGCAAGCTGAGACCTGCCCGCAGTACCTCACGCTGAATGAGGACCGCTACAATGAGCCGAACTGGAACGGCGCCAAGTACGTCATGTCCCCGCCGCTGCGTCCGCAGGAGAGCTGCGACGAGTTATGGCAGGGTCTCAGGGACGGCGACATCCAGACCATCGGAACCGACCACTGTCCGTTCAACTTCAAGGGACAGAAGGACATGGCGGGCAAGGAGGACTACAAGAAGATTCCCAACGGAGCACCCGGCATTGAGACCATGCTCATGCTCATGCACACCGAAGGAGTCGTGAAAGGCCGCATCACGCTTGAGAGGATGGTGGATGTTCTTTCCACGGCGACAGCCCGGATGTTCGGCCTGGCTGACAAGGGCGCCGTGTCGGCCGGCAAGGATGCCGATATCGTGGTGTTCGATCCGAAGCGCAAATTCAAAATCACCCAGAAGAAGCTGCACCAGAACGTGGACTACACCCCCTGGGAAGGCTTCGAGATGACAGGGATGCCCGACATCGTGTATTCTCGGGGCAGGCGCGTGGCCGAATGGGCCGATGACCAGATGAAGTTCGTCGGCGAAGCCGGGCGCGGCAGGTTTGTGAAGAGGCAGCCCCTTTCCGCTTTCTGATTCCGGCGTTTGATTCGCGCTTCCCCCGTCCGGGGGAAGCGCTTTCCTTCCATTCGAAGCTACGGAGGAATGCCCATGGAAACAACGAAATTGAGGGTCAACGGCGCCCGGCTTCGGGCCAGCCTGGAGGAAATGGCGAAGATCGGCGCCACTCCTGCCGGCGGTGTCCATCGTCTGGCTCTTTCGGATGAGGACAAGAAGGCCCGTGACCTGTTTGTGAAATGGCTGAAAGAAATCAAGCTCGTCGTGACCGTCGACGAGATGGGAAACATCGTCGGCCGCAGGCCGGGAAAGAGTGACACGCTGGAACCGGTCATGTTCGGCTCCCACATCGACTCGCAGCCCAAAGGGGGAAGGTTCGACGGGATCCTGGGTGTCATGGGCGCTCTGGAGGTCATGCGGACCATTACCGAGAACGACGTGGAGACCGAAAGACCGATCATCATCGTTGATTGGACCAACGAGGAAGGATCGCGGTTCGCGCCCGCAATGGTGTCGTCCGGGGTGTGGGCAGGCTCTTTGGAGCGCGACTGGGCGTATTCCCGCACGGACATAAACGGAAAGAAGCAGGGTGATGAGCTGCAGCGGATCGGCTACAAGGGATCCGCGCCGGCAAGGAAATGGCCCACCCATGCATATTTCGAGTATCACATAGAGCAGGGGCCCATGCTGGAGCGCCTGGGGAAGACCATCGGCGCTCCCAAGGGCATCCTCTGTCTCCACTGGTACGACGTGTACCTGCAGGGGGAGGCC
Organism: Spirochaetia bacterium; assembly: GCA_049515135.1. Taxonomy (GTDB): domain Bacteria; phylum Spirochaetota; class Spirochaetia; order SZUA-6; family Fen-1364; genus Fen-1364. The sequence continues at coordinate 59,116 of JBEKUJ010000013.1, read as the reverse complement.
AACCAGGTCGGGCCCACGCCAATGGAAGGCAGGCACGACGCGCTCTGCGCGGCCGCGGAGATGATCCTGGCCACCAATGCGCTTCCTGACCGGATGCAGGGCAACATGGTTGCAACAGTCGGGGAGATCCAGAACGGACCCAATTCGCGCAACATCATCCCGGACAAGGTGCATTTCACCGTGGATATACGGTCATGGGATGACGACCACGCTTTGCGCGCATGGGATCTCCTGAAAAAGGACTTCCAGGAAATCGCGGCTCGACGCGGGACTCCCATCCGCATCGAGGAAACCTGGCGCTGCCCGCACGCCCCGTTCAACGAGACGTTGGTCCAGAGAGTGCTGGACACTGCAAAGGAATTGGGGTACTCCACCCACCATATGGTGAGCGGGGCGGGGCATGATGCAAGCTACATGAACCAGGTCTGCCCCACGGCCATGATATTCGTGCCGAGCATCGGCGGCAGGAGCCACGTGGAGGTGGAGAATACCAAGTGGGAGGACTGCGAAGCAGGGGCAAACGTGCTCCTTGGATGCATCCTTCGCACGGCAAACGAGCACGAGAGAGAGGAGACTCAATGAATACGGCGGAACTGCAGAAGCTTGACCGACAGCATGTGATCTACAGCTGGAAGGCCCAGGGCGGGTTCACTCCCACGGTGATCGACCACGCCGAGGGCATCTACATGTACGACACTGACGGCAAGCGGATCATGGACGGCTGCGCCGGCCTTCTGAACATCAACCTGGGGCACGGCAACAAGCACGTCCTGGACGCCATGAAGGCGCAGATGGACAAGCTGTGCTTCGTGGCCCCCGGTTTCAGCACCGAAGCCAAGGCCAGGCTGGCCTCCATGGTGGCGGAGGTGACCCCCGGCGATCTGGACTATGTCATGTTCACAAACGGTGGGGCGGAAGCCAACGAGAACGCCATCAAGTCGGCCCGCTGGTTCACAGGCAGGCACAAGATCTATTCCTCGTGGAAGAGCTACCACGGCGCCACGGCGGGCGCCATCACGGTGACCGGAGATCCACGGCGATGGCCGGCCGAGCCCGGCATACCGGGCGTCGTGCATTTCTTCGGCCCCTATCCCTACCGATGTCCCTTCGGGTCAAAGGACGAGCAGGAATGCGGTGAAAAGACACTGTCCGTGCTCAAGGAACAGCTCATGTACGACAACCCCAAGTCGGTGGCCGCCATCATCATCGAGCCGATTGTCGGTACCAACGGGATCATTCCGCCGCCCATGAATTACATGAAGGGGCTTCGGCAGCTGTGCGACGAGAACGGGATCCTCCTCATCGTGGACGAGGTCATGGCAGCCTGGGGCAGGGCGGGGAAGTGGTTCGGCATCGAGCACTACGACATCATGCCGGACATCATCACGACGGCCAAGGGAATCACCTCTGGGTACATCCAGCTGGGAGCAACCATCTGGACAAAGAAGATCTGGGATTACTTCCAGGAGCGAAAGTTCGTGAGCGGCCTGACCTATACGGGACATGCGCTGGCCTGCGCATGCGGCATTGCGAACATCGAGGTGTACAAGAAAGAAAATCTGATCAAGCAGTCCGCGGAGAACGGCGAGTACCTCGCAAAGAAGCTCAAGGAGCTTGAGAAGAAGCACTGCTCGGTGGGAGACACCCGATGCGTGGGGCTGTGGGCGTGCATCGAGCTTGTGTCCGACAAGAAGTCCAAGAAGCCCATTGCGGGGTTCAACGACTCCATCAGGAACGTCTCCGGCCAGCTGGGCAAGATCTTCATGGAGAACGGATTGTACCTGTACTGCAACTGGGACTACATCTTCATCTCCCCGCCCATCATCATCAACAGGCAGCAGATCGACGAGATGGTGGCGGTGATAGAGAAGGGCCTTGCCTGGACGGATACCCTGGCAAAGGGCTGAGGCTCTCGGCAGAGAAAGGGCGCGCCACGCGGCGCGCTCAAATCTCCAATTTCAAGGCCTTTTTCCGGCGCGCATCTCACACGAAACGCCGGTAACGTACGTTACCGCGCTTTGGTGAGACCTGCATTTTCGAAAAGCCATTCGAAAATGGAGATTCTCGCCAAAGGGCGCGCCGCACGGCGCGCCCTTCATTCCGTCCCGCTTTTCCGTTACAGCGGGAACTGAATTGCCTGCCCTGCCACGATGTACCACGTGACAAAGAGCGCATTGACAAACGCCCCTGCCCATACCCGGCCGGTCTTCTCGTAGAACCAGGTAGAGAAAATCGATGCAACGATCATGAGCGGCAGGAATTGGATTGCCACGATGGTGTTCAGAGGCTGCGCCGCGCTGAGGAGCATGCCGCGTGCAAAGAGGGTGATGTATTCCAGGAGAAGGAACACCAGAAACCCCCCCGCCATGATTCCCATGTTCGCGAAATACCTGACAGCCGGCGCTGAGCCGGGCAGGCGGTATTGCGCGTTGAGCGTCATGGAGGAGATCAGGAAAAAGGCGGCAAAGGGGATCAGGTACCTCAGGAAGATCCCGAACTGGAGCGAGCTCATAGGCTTCAGCGCCAGGATCCAGAAGCGGAAATCGATCTTGAAGAAATAATCAGCCAGGGCCAGAAGCACGTATCCAGAGAAAACCACGGCAATTGCGTACAGCGCGTCCATGCCGACCAGCCCCCATCCGCTCTTGTCCGGCTTGACCAGGCCGTAGGTGGCTGCATTTGCCCCCCGTTTTCCGCTGGAGGTGATGTGCCAGACGATGAACAGCACCAGGAAGATTGCCCCGTTCATGAGGGCCCAGACCATGATCTGGCTCGTGATGGTCTGCGGGAAAAACCATGACGCCTTGACCCCGGCACCCAGGGTCATGAAGAGATAGAAGAAAACGACGGGGATGGCCGCAGTCACGGCAGCCCAGATCCACCAGGCAGCTCCGGTGAACGGGGTCACTGAAGGCACGGGGCCAGCTGCGCGGGCAAAGGTCTTTGTTCCCAGGAGCGCGCGGCCCATCCCCAGGAGGAAGAACACGAACCCGATGAACCCGACCAGTGTCGCCAGCTCCTTCCAGATCCAGATCTGGTCCGTTGAGGGAAGCGGAGCTCCTCCCTTCAAAGTCTGGCCGAACCAGTCGATGGCGTACCCGATGGCGGCGTTGGAGATGTGGTCACCCGGGTGCGTCGTGACCGGCGTGTACAGAACGCGGGCTGTTCCGTCCGCAATCGAGCCGTACACCTTCCCCGGCTGGATGTCGTCAGTGACGCCGAACACCTTCTTGAGCTTGTCGCTTTTCACGACATCTGCCGCGCGCGGGATCCCCCACATGAGCACCGAAAACTCGTCGTACCTGCTGTAGACAACTGCCAGGTTTTTCGGCCAGGTCGGGCTGCCTTCAGCAGCAAACGGCGCCCCTGTCGACGATCCTTCCAGCACGGCGGATCTGTAGGCGTCCGGCATGACAGCTGCGGCGGCGAGGAAGGTCCAACCGCCCATGGAGTGCCCTTCCAGGCCGATGTTGTCCTTGTCAACGATGTCGAGGGACCTGAGGAACTTCAGCCCGTCAGGGCCGCCAAACCCGTTGGCGAACGCCGGTGGGTCTGAATAGCCGTGTCCGGTCTGGTCCAGCGCCAGGACAACGTAGCCGCGCCGGGCAAGCTCGATGGCAAAGCCCGACTGCGTCTCCCGGGAGTTGATGTACCCGTGGACGGCAAGGATACCCGGGGCCGGGGTTTTTGCCGTTGCGGTCCTGGGCACGTACAGGAGGGCGCTCATGCGGGTCCCGTTGGTGCCAATGAACCGAACGTCGCGGACAGCAACCCTTCCGCCGTCAGTCTGGACGAGCCACCCGACGACGCCCGCCGCGATGACCAGGGCCACACCGAGGATGAGGAAGGCGTTTCGCTTCATTGCTGGACCTCCGGTTGGATCAGGATTGGCTACTATACAGCCGGCAGGGCGGGCGTACCATGCTTGACGCCCTTGGTATATTGAAGAGGTCATGTCAATTCGACCGGTCAAGGATCTCATCACCGCCCAGCCCACCATCGAAGGCGCCGGGGTCAGGCTGCGCCGGGCTTTCGGGTTCGGGGACGCGGAGAGCTTCGACCCGTTTCTCCTTCTGGACGATTTCAGAAACGATCGCCCCCAGGACTACCTGGCGGGGTTCCCGTGGCATCCGCATCGCGGAATAGAGACCATCACGTACGTCCTGTCCGGAACCGTGGACCACGGCGACAGCATGGGAAACACGGGAACGATCTCGGAAGGGGACGTGCAATGGATGACCGCGGGCCGCGGCATCATCCACCAGGAGATGCCCAAAGGCGATCCGAAGGGCAGGATGCACGGGTTTCAACTCTGGTCCAACCTGCCCTCGTCCCTGAAGATGACTGACCCCCGGTACCAGGAGGTCCATGCGGCAGACATCCCCGAGGTCACCGATGACGATGGAACCCGGGTCCGCGTCGTTTGCGGCTCCCTTTGGGGAGCCGCCGGTCCTGTTGTCGGAGTGGCTTCGGAGCCCCACTACATCGACGTTTCGGTCCCGCCCAACCACAGGAAGTCAATTCCCGTAGAGACGTCCCGCCACGCTTTTGCCTATATCTTTGCAGGCTCCGGCAGGTTCATGAACGCCTCCGGTCCCCGTCCCGTGGCGACAGAGTACGTGGGACCGGAAGCAGGGGATGCGGGCATCGTGGCTGAAAACCGTTCCCTTGTGCTCTTCGATTCCGGGGACGAGGTCACGGTCCAGGCGGGAGAGGAAGGGATCCGTTTCCTGCTAGTCTCAGGAAAGCCAATCGGCGAGCCGGTGGCGTGGCAGGGTCCCATCGTGATGAACACCCCGGAAGAGCTGCGCCAGGCGTACGCCCAGCTTCGCGACGGCACCTTCCTGGAAAAGAAATAGCCGCCGCCGATCCTCTGTCCTGTCCCCTACTTCCGTGACCAGAACGCCGAGTCTCCGGCGGTCAGGAACCTCGGTTTGACGCTGCCGTCCGCGTGAGCAACGTACACTGCCGGCTCGCCCTGCGATGAGATGGCCGTGAATACGGTGTACCTGCTGTCGGGAGACCAGATGGTGACTGACCTCTGGTACTGGTCAAAAAAGGGAAGGATGGTGAGCAGCCCCCTGGTCGCCGGGAACCGGGCGATTGTCCACGTTTTTGCCGTTTGGACGTCGCAGCCCACCAGCCTGAGGTTCAGCTGGTTTTCACTGTTCTGAAACATGGTGTCCAGAGGGCCGGAAGAGTCCGGCGTTATGAACGCGAGCTTCCTGCCGTCAGGAGCCCAGAAAAACCCGAGCACCGGGGCTTCCGTCAGTTTTACGGGCACCGAGGTTCCCGCAACGGAGACGATGGTGAGGGTTCCCTGCGGTACCGGCTGCACGCTGAGCGCCGCAAGGTACGCCAGTCGTTTCCCGTCTCCTGAAAGAGCAAAATAAGCGGTACCCGCGTCCGACGCAATAATGCGCTCGGCCGATCCGTCGAGCCTCCGCAGGTGCAGGTCGAAGTTGTCGCGGTTTCCGCTGACGTAGACGATGCTTTTTCCATCCGGTGTGACATTCGGGGCCTGGAAGAGATCTGTCTGGACCGGCACATCGGTTCTGCCCGGTACGGGATCAAGGGCGATCAGGGAGAGTCGTTCACCCATGGAACCGCCGAGCTGCGCGTTCGCATGCGCTGCGATGGTAGCGCTGTCGGCAAGCCAGTCCCAGTAGTAGGGTGCCCCCCGGTCCACGGCGGTATACCCCTCATCCTTTCCGGCCGGGGAGACTCCCAGCTCCAGGTCGGCTTCACCCTTGACCTGTGAGAGAAGGCTTATCCTTCGGGAGTCAGGAGACCAGGAAAGGTAGAAGGGTATGATGCGTGGAGAAGTGAACACACGAACGCTGCTGCTGCCCCGCGGCCGGGCCGTGTACAGAGAGGCATCCGAGACTGCGTCCGAGGCGAGGGCAAGCCGGGCGAAGGCAATCTGTTTGCCGTCCGGAGACCACGTCACGGCCGTGTAGAGCACGGATGTCCCGGCACGGGCGCCGGCATCGTCAGTCAGGGCCCTGTTTCCCGCACCGGCCTGGTCGATGACATGAACGTTCCCGTCAGGAGCGACGAAACTGATGAGCCCGGATCTCCTCTCCAGGAACTTCAGCAGAGGGCTTTCACTTCTCTGTGCGCCGCGTACATGGCAGGATGTCAGGACGCAGGCCAGCGCAAGGCACAGAAGGGGAACCGGACCCGCTCTTCGCCTCATCGTAGAGGCAAAGATACTTCAGAAAATGTCGATCGACCCCACCCCGGTTTCCACGAAGATTTCGACTTTGTTGGCGGCGCTTTCGTAATCGGCAGAGCGGTAGCCGCTGCCGGCCTGGGGGAAGCGGGACCTGTCCACATGGATGCCGGCCAGCGCGCTGCGCACCTGGATGGACGCTGACACTCCCTGGGGAACCCTCAGGCGGACTGCGGCCGCCCCGGATTCCACCAGCACGCGCGTGAAGCCGGCAGATGAAGGAAGATCCACGGTCGTGGAGCTCGCTCCGGTCTTGATGCGCAGCTCCCGCACCTGCAGGTTCGTCAGGCTGAGCCTGCTTTCGCTTGCGCCGGTTTCCAGGTTCAGCGAGAGCGGGACCCCTGTTGCCAGCGTGAAGTCCCAGTCCAGGAGACCCGCCCATCCCCGTGTCCACGGGAAGATGTAGTGCGAGACGTCCCTGTCCTTCACGCGCATGTCCACCACCAGGCCGTCACCTTCCCGCCTGCGTGAGGCGTCCAGCCCGCCGCCGAAGGTGCCTGCAAGGAGCAGGTCGTTGGCCGCGGCCAGTCCGCCTCCAATGAGAAGACGCCCGGCGCCATGACGCACCGTTACGGTGGCCTGTCTGGCTCCTTCGAGCGGAATGGACGCCTGCTCATGGGCAAGGTGGCCCGGGCTTCCCCGGGAAAACCCCGAGATGAGCCAGAGCCCCGCGCCGATCAGGATAAGGGGCCAGAAGATCCATCCGATGCCGAAAACGACCTGCAGGATGGCAGAGATGCCGATCAAGACAAGGATGATCCCGACGACTGCGCTCCAGCGTCTCATTGCTTCTGGCTCCTGCCCCTGCGGACCAGGGGACGCAGAAGGACGAGCACGCCGATCACGATGAGCACGATGGCCCACCAGGGGCCGAGCCAGGGAAGACGGCCGAAGAACGAGCCGAAGAGGAAGAAAAGGAGCAGGCCGATGAGGACAGGCCATCCTCCATCGACGATCCCCTTGATGGGACGCCCTTCCATGGTCTCATTGAGGAACACACCCACGCCGCTGAAGGCCGGGATCAGCGCCCACGCGTAGGACCAGGTATCCCACGCGCCGGTCTGGTTCTGCCAGTACAGGATGCCGCCGATGCCGCCAATGACGCAGGCGGGCACGACCAGTCCGGGGGTCCAGGTCGCGAGCGCGACGACCAGGAAAACGATCCCGACGCCGATGATGATGTACGGCCAGGAGAACGTGCCGAAGAAGCCCGGCGCAAAGCGTGTGACGAGGAAGAACACCCCCAGCGCGATGAGGATTACCCCCACGACGATGGCGGATTTCGACCGTCCCTCCATATCTGCCTCCTTGTTCGTGGCTCGGCTTCAGTATAGTCGGGGCGCCGGATGCTGTCGAGGCCGCGATTTTTCTTCCTTCTCACTTGACATGCGCTATTTCTTTCCATAGTCTACCATGGGTTCTTTGATCGCCGTTCGTACGCGCCGGCGCGGAAACCAAGAGCTCCTGTTTCACAGCAGACTCCCGCATTTTCAAGCCGCATTCGGCGTCGAGTGGAGGAATTCTCATGTCCCATCTGTCCAACGCAACCATGTTCGAGAGCGTATCCCTGTGGGTGGTGCTCGGCATCGCCGTCCTCGGTCTGCTCTACGCGCTCCTTCTGCGAAGGCAGGTTCTGCGCTACGACAAAGGCAGCTCGCAGATGCAGCTCATCTGGAACGCAATCCGCGAAGGTGCGGACGCGTACTTGGGGAGGCAATTGCGGACCATCATCCCGCTGATCATCGTCCTGACGGTGGTCCTGTTCTTCTCCGTGTACCTCGTGGCTCCCAGCGAGGCGGCGAACGCCCGGTTTGCGGGCTACTCGGACGGGCAGATCAGGCTGCTCGTCGGATTTGCCCGGGCCATAGCGTTCATCATGGGTGCAGTCTTTTCCCTTCTTGTCGGACAGTTCGGAATGCGAATGGCTGTCCAGGGAAACGTCCGCGTTGCATCGGCCGCGCGCACTAGTTTCGCCGACGCGCTGAAGATCGCTTACAGGTCGGGGACCATCACCGGGATGCTCACTGACGGCCTGGGGCTCCTGGGCGGAACGGCCATCTTCCTTTACATGGGAATGGACGCACCGGATGCCCTTCTGGGCTTCGGCTTCGGAGGAACGCTCCTTGCCCTTTTCATGAGGGTGGGCGGCGGGATCTACACCAAGGCGGCAGACGTCGGCGCTGACCTCGTCGGCAAGGTCGAGGCCGGCATGCCGGAGGACGATCCGCGCAACGCGGCGGTCATTGCGGACCTTGTCGGGGACAACGTCGGTGACTGCGCGGGAATGGCCGCGGACATCTTCGAGTCCTACGAGGTGACAATCGTCTCGGGTCTGATCCTCGGTGTAGCGCTTGTCTTCCTGACAGGCGACCTGAAGTGGATCATCTTCCCGCTCCTTGTGCGCGGGATCGGCGTGCTTTCCTCAATCGTCGGCACGTACCTCGTGAGAGGCAGGAAGGGGGGTGGGAACGAGAACGCCCTCTCCTCCATAAACCGGGGGTTCTACTCATCGGCTGCTATTTCCATGGTCGCGTTTTTCTTCCTTGCCATGTTCTACATGCATGAATGGCGCGCATTTCTCTCCGTGGGCGTCGGTATCGTGCTGGCAATCGCGCTGGACGAGCTGACCAAGTACTTCACCGACACGCATCACAAGCCGGTCAAGGACATTGCCAACGCCACCCGAACTGGCCCCGCCACGGTCATCCTGCGTGGGCTCGTGGTCGGGTTCGAGGCAACTGTCTGGCAGGCCATCGTGATCGCCCTGACCATCCTTGCCGCAGTTCTCATCTACTGGGGCAAGGACGTCACGTATGTCCTTTATGGAGTGGCAATGACCGGTATCGGGATGCTGACCCTGACGGGCAACAACGTGGCCATGGACTCCTTCGGCCCCATCTCGGACAATGCCAACGGAATCGGAGAGATGGCAGGGCTGGACCAGAAGGCGCGCCAGATCATGGCTGACCTCGATGCGGTGGGGAACACCACGAAGGCCATAACCAAGGGCGTGGCAATCGGTTCCGCCGTCATCGCGGCGGTGTCGCTGTTCGGGTCCTTCCTCACTGACGTGTCCCTGGTCCAGAAGACGCTCGGGTTTGCAAAGGAGACGTGGCTTCTGGCTACCGGCATACGGGTCTCGGTGCCCAATGTCTTCATCGGCATGCTCATCGGCGGCACAATTCCCTGGTTGTTCTCCTCCCTCACCGTGAACTCGGTTGCACGCGCGGCCGGCCTCATTGTGGAGGAAGTGCGGCGCCAGTTCAGGATCCCCGGCCTTCTGGAGGGCAAGGTGAAGCCTGACTACGGCCAGACGGTGTCCCTGTGCACCTCTGCGGCCCAGCGGGAGCTCATCCCGTTGGCCCTGATTGCCGTTCTCTCCCCCATCGCCGTCGGGCTCCTTCTCCACGTTGAGGCGCTGGGCGGGTTCCTTGCCGGCGTCATCGTTTCAGGACAGCTGCTGGCCGTCTTCATGGCCACTTCGGGCGGCGCATGGGACAACGCAAAGAAGACAATCGAAGACGGGCTGTATGGCGGCAAGGGCTCAGAGGCTCACAAAGCGTCGGTCATCGGAGACACAGTCGGAGACCCCTTGAAAGACACATCGGGCCCCGCGCTCAACCCCATGATCAAGGTTATCAACCTCGTCTCCCTGCTTGCCGCGCCTTTGCTCATCTCCCTGACAATGTCGGTCGGTGTTGCAATTGCCGGAGCCGCGTGCGTGGTCATTATTCTCGGCTCGTTCTGGTTCTCAAAGCGCGGTGGATTCTCCAGGGCTGAAAGGAAGAGCGCGGCTAACTTCTGAAGCCAGGGATGGCGAAGGAGGCCGAGGCCATGGAGGGCCGAAAGGCCGACGAAAGGACCAGCCCGTGGGAATAACCGAGGCAATAGCCCACCTTGGCACACGGATCATCGGGAGCATCGGCTACGTCGGCGTCCTGCTCCTCATGACAGCTGAGAGCATGGTGCTCCCTGTGCCAAGCGAGGCGGTCATGCCGTTTGCGGGGTTCCTGGTGGCAGACCATGCCCTCGCGCCGGTGTGGGTGGTGGTTTTTGCCACGCTGGGCAGCATCATCGGGTCCCTGATCGGCTACGCCATCGGGAGGTTCGGGGGACGGCCGTTTGTGACCCGCTGGGGCAGGTACCTCCTCCTGGACCACAGGGACCTGGACTGGACTGACCGCTTCTTCCAGAAACGGGGAGAAGTGACTATCCTCGTGAGCAGGTTCATTCCCATTGTCCGCCACCTCATCTCGATACCGGCAGGGATGGGACGGATGCGCCTTCCTGGTTTCATCATTTTCACCGTCCTGGGAGCCGGCCTCTGGAACTCATTCCTCATGTGGTGCGGGTACACGTTGAAGAGAAACTGGGACGCCGTGATGCGCTACAGTCACACCATCGACGTCGCCGTGATCCTGATCCTGGCGCTCCTCCTGGCGCTGTACATCATCCGACATCTGCGTAGACGGGCTGCAGGTCCTCCATCAGCTCCTTGATCTGGTCCAGCGTCATGCCCCGCGCAGCCGTGGGAAGGTAGAGGAGAGTCGAATCCCGCCGGCGGACCAGGGGGGACGCCTTCATGGCCCGCAGACTTTCCGCAGTGACTGCCTTGTTTTTCACCAACCACTGTCCCAGGGGAGTGTCGGCCGGCGAAAGCCGTTCTCCGTCCCCTGTGTAGACATAATCAGGCATATCGAACATCGCCATAAGGTGATTCGATGACAGGTGGTACGTGCGACGGATCCTCTCCGACCAGACCAGGGAATCCAGCTTCTCTCCGTCAATGACCGGGGTCTCGGCTCGCGACGTAATCTCCCTGAAGATCGCCTCGTTCACGTTCTCGAAGAAGCTGGCGGCGGCGGTGCGGGCGCTGACCACAACGCAGAAGACGTTGGCGGGCGGCGCGTGGCGCTTGATGATTGCCGGCAGGTTCGGGTTCACGACAAGTGTGCCTGCAAGCCTCTTGAAGGATTGTCCCCAGCAGCCCAGGTAATCCGCCTCCGGGACGATCGCCTCGAACAGCTCTTCCTCGCTCATCCCCAGGACCTGCGCGGCCTCGAAGGAGCCGAGCAGCCGGGCGCCGTCCAGGGAGAGATGGAAATGCTCCTCGATGCGCGCGCGGAACTCGGGGAACCGCGACAGCTCGCCCCGGGGGTCCCGGGCGAACCTGAACTGGGTGGGGTAGTGCTGCTCCAGGATGTTGTCGCGGAGGAAGATGCCCGCGGCCAGGTTGGCGCAGTAGATGATCTTGCCGTGCGCGCGCAGCCCTGAGAGGATTGCCCGCTCGTACAGCACGTTGTTCGTCTCCGGCCGCACACAGGCCATGGCGTACGCAGAGCTGTCCCCGCGCTCTGCGAACCCGTTCTCCGCCTTCGGATACGGGATGATGATATCAGGGGCTCCCACACTCTGAAAATGTCGCGCCCTGAGCGCGATGTCAAGACAAACGGCCTGCGTAGCAACAGCCCGTTGTCTTGACCGGGCAGCAGCGGCGCATTATACACGTCTCATGGCAGTTCCAGCTCGAGCGGACTCGGCGACACTCAACGCTCTCTGGAAGGCCACGTTCCTCGTCTCTCTTCCATTCGGCGTGCTTTCCTTCGCCCTGCCCATCTATGGCAGGATGCTCAAGGCGTCGGCGTTCGAGATCGGGGCACTCTTCTCTGCTGCGGCGCTCGTGCCCGTCTTCGTCCGTCCTTTCCTGGGACGCATTCTTGACCGGTGGGGGCGCAGGCCGTTTTTCCTTGCCGGGCTTGCTTCATACGCGGTTTCCATGGCGCTGCTGTGCGCTGCCCAGTCCATGCTTGTTCTGGGCATCGGGCGCTTTGTCCAGGGCATGGGGCAGGCCCTGCTCTGGCTGTCCGCGTACGCAATCGTAGCAGATCTTACCAACGCTGACCGCAGGGGCCGGGGCTTCGGCGCAATAGATGAGGCAACGAACCGGGGCGCCCTGGTCGGCGTGCTGCCGGGCCTTCTCGGGATCGGTCTGATGCAGCTTGCCGGCCTTGCGTGGAAAATCGCCTGGCCCGTGCTCTTCGGAATCTACGCGGCGGCGGCCTGCGCGGGCTTTGTCCTGGGAGCCCGCCGGGTCGGGGAAACGCGTCCGCAGGCCAGCCCGCGAATAGCCTCGCGCCCCCTGACCGTTCAGATAGCCGCCCTCATGGGGATTGTGTTCGTCACAGGGGCTTCCACGGCCATGATCTGGCCTATCATCGTCATTTTCCTGCAGGACAGGCTCGGGGCGGGGGCAGTCACCCTGGCCATTGCCTACCTGCCGGCAGCGCTGATCTCCAGCTTCCTTCCCTCGCGGTTGGGGAGGATCACGGACAGGTTCGGCCGCAAGCCCATGATGGCCCTCGGCCTTGTCATCGGCGCCGCCGCCTCGGCCTTGATCCCGCAGCTTTCCAGCCTTGTCCTGCTTGCCCTGCTCTGGGGAGTCGATTCCCTCGGCTACACGGCCTCTTCCCCGGCTGAGCGAGCTTTCGTGGCGGATATAGCGGGAAACGATGCGCGGGGGGTCAGCTACGGCTTGTACACGTTCGCGTATTTCCTGGGAACGGCTATCGGTCCCCTGGCGGGGGGCTGGCTCTACGACAACTTCGGCAAGGCGTCTCCGTTCTACGCGAACAGCGCCATGCTTGTTGTTGCCGCCGTCCTGGTCATGACCCTGCTTCGGGAGCCTGCGCTTGTCCGGCGGTCCGACGCTGGACGTCAATCTACCGCGGGTCATCCGGCTCCCCCAGGCACTGGCTAAGCGCCTGGACCGCTTCATCCACCGCCCGGCCGACCTCGGGCGAAAGCCCGGCGTCGAACTCCAGGGACAGGGGCTGGATCCCCATGACGGTGATCATGCACCCCGTCTCATTCGCCAGGTAGCCGGCCAGGACGCTCAAGGGCAGCGCGTGCGTGCCGAAAGACATTCCGCTGATTTCCTGGAGGCCGACGACCCGTATCGTCCCGGGGGCCTCCCCCATGTCGGCGGCATCCACAATGATCAGGTGGGAAGGGGAGATACGCCGGACTTCTCCCGTGAGGTTCTCCGGAGCAGGGCCGGCTGCAAGGGCCCACACGCCGGGCAGCGCAAGGTCAGCCATCCGCTCCGCGACGCGCACCCCGGCCGCGTCATCCCCCCGAAGCTCCGAGCCCACTCCGAGCAGGACGACCCTGCGTTCGCCGGGCCGCTCAGGCCTGGCTCTCAGTGCTTTCGTCAGGGCAAGCGCCAGCTGCGGGTTGCGCATGGAAGGTGACCTTCAGCGTCCCTCTGTCTGTCTGCGCCAGCTCGAAATCCGTTGAGATCTCGATCACCTTGCGGGGGCACGTCTCTGCGCACTGTGCGCAGTACACGCACTTGCCAAGGTCGATGGAGGCCTCGAACTTGCGGTCTCCGACCTTCGTGATGGTGATTGCCTGGGACGGGCAGTCGCGGATGCACAGGCGGCAGCCCGTACATTTCGAGGAATCGAACTTGGGCTGCCCGCGGAAATGGTCCGGCATCTTGAAGCTGGCAAACGGGTACTTGATGGTGGCCGGCTTCTTGAACAGCGAGCCCAGCACGGACAGGAGCATCCGTCCCGGCCGCCAGTGATGAGTATCTTTCATGGCTATATGAGCTCCTTCACGACGAGATCGACAAGGACCTGGAGAAACGCGACGGGGGCCACGACTTTCCAGCAGAAATCGATCATCTGGTCCAGGCGAAGCCTGGCAAACACTGTTCTGAGCAGCGCAAGGATTGCAAGGATGGCAAAGATCTTTGCCAGGTAGACGATGAATGCGAGCCACGGCGCCAGGCCGAACCCGAAGGGGAGGAAGACGGCGGCCACGAGAGATGCGGCGACGATTGCCTCCGTGTCGATTGCAAGCCGGAAAAACGCAAGGAACCGTCCCGAGTACTCGGTGAATGTCCCTGCAACGATCTCCGTTTCCGCTTCAGGGATGTCGAAGGGAACTTTTTCCAGCTTTCCCAGGAGTGTGACCATGGCGACTGCGAAGCCGATAAGGTTGAAGAGCCATCTCCCGGGATGCGCGGAGTAATATTGAATCATGCCGGAAATGGACCATGTGTTCGCCAGGAGGGCAGGGGAGATGACGGCGATCAGGAGCGGGATCTCGTAGGCGAAAAGCTGCGTTATTGACCGCACTGCCCCGAGAGTCGAGAAGACGGAGCGTGAGTACCAGCCCCCCAGGAAGAACGTCAGGGTGGGGATGAGGAGCAGGTACAATACCACGATGAGGTCCCCCTCGAAGGGGAACAGCGACTTCACGTTCCACATCGGGATATAAAACGAAGAGGCAATGACAGCCCCCAGGGCGAACACGGGGGCAAGGCGGAACATTCGCCCGTCCGCTTCCTCGGGGATTACGGTCTCCTTGCCCAGCAGCTTGAAGAAGTCCGCCACCGGCTGGAACCACGGGGGTCCAACCCTGTTCTGGAACCGGGCGTACAGCTTCCTGTCCACGAACTGCCCGGTCAGGCCCAGGAGCACAAGAAAGAGGAACCCGGGGAAAATCAACATCTGGAAGAGAGACGCTGCCGCGATCATGCCGCGGAACCTCCCCGGAGGACGATCCTGGACGGATCGATTCCCTTCCGTCTGTAGAAATCCACACCGTAGCGGGAAACCTCGTCCCAGCTCATAGTCCGCCGCTCTCCATCGCCGTGATCCTTGATGCCGATCATGCGGTCCGTGCAGGAAAAGCAGGGGTCGATTGCGGCGATCACGATTGGGAGGTCGGCCAGGTAGCCGTCCTCCAGCATCTTTGCCACTGCCTGGGTGTTGGCCAGGGTGGGGGCCCTGACCTTCACGCGCTCGGGCTTCTCCGTGCCGTTTCCGCGCACGTAGTGCACATCCTCTCCACGCGGAGCCTCGTAGCGGCTGACAGCCTCTCCCGCCGGGACCCTGCGGGGGGCTTTCACCAGGACAGGCCCTTCCGGCATGTTCTTCACCAGCTGGCGGATGATGGAATAGGACTCCATCAGCTCTCCCAGGCGGACAACCGTCCTGCCGTACACGTCGCAGTGTTGATCCGTGACGACCTTGAACGAAACCTCCCCGTAGGCACCGTAGGGATCATCCCGCCTGGTGTCGCGGTCCACTCCCGAGGCGCGCGCCGTGGGACCAACGGCCCCGAGCAGGAGGGCATCTTCCTTGGTCAACTTGCCCACGCCGGCAAGCCTTTGCCGCAGGGTCTCCTCCGTTTGCGCAATCTCGATATAGTACTTCGTGCGCTCCTCCAGCGAGTCCATCACCTTGAGGATCCCCGGCATCTGTTCCGCGATTATGTCGCGGCGCACGCCGCCCAGGGTGTTCAGACCGTAGTTGACCCGGTTTCCCGTGAGCGTGGCCAGGAGGATCATTACCTGCTCCCTGTCTCTCCAGGTGTACATGAGCAGGGTGTCGAACCCGATCTCGTGGCCGGCAACCCCAAGCCACAGAAGGTGGCTGTGGATCCTCTCCAGCTCCGCCACGAGGGTCCTGATGTACAGGGCGCGCCGGGGGATCTCCAGCCCGGCAATCTCTTCGACTGCCTGCACGAACGCCGTGGAATGCGCATACGAGCAGATCCCGCAGATGCGTTCCACAAGGTAAAGGTCCTGGGTATAGGAGCGCTGCTCGCACCCCTTCTCGATCCCGCGATGGTTGTAGCCCAGCCGCATGCGCACTGCGTCGATCTTCTCTCCCTGCAGATCCACCATGAAGCTCTCAGGCTCCTTCAACGCAGGGTGCTGGGGGCCCACGGGGATCGACACGATATGCTCCATGTCACTCACTGGGTGCTCCTTGCTGCCCTGCGGGGGCCGGGGCGGCCGCCGGCGCTGGTGCGGACGCGGCATCTGGCTCCTGCTTTGAAGACGGCTTGGCGGCTTCCGACATCCCTGTCTCCGCCGCCCCTCCCACGGTATTCCGTGGGGTTGCGCCTCCCTGCGCAGGCTTCCACTCCTTCAGCAGAGGATGCTCGCCCGCGGGCCACTCGTCAGGCAGGGGATAGCGGGGGCCGGGAGGCAGCCCGTCCACGTGCGCGCCCAGGAGGTCCTCCAGCTCGCGCTCATAGATCGATGCTCCCGCGAAAAGCGGCGTCACGGTGCGGATGGACTGGCCTTTCGGGCAGCTGGTCTTCAGGTTTGCCATGATCCCGCCGTCCCGGGCGAGGTGATAGATGAATCCAAGCTCCGCGCCCAGGTCCAGGCCGGTAATGGTGCACAGGTTGGAGAAGCCCAATCCCCTCACCAGGTGCTCGAAGACCTCGGTGAATCTCTCCTGTGACACGTCAATCCACAGGCGCCTTTCCCGCTGGACATGCATGGCGCCGGCAAGGTAGGGGAACCGTGTCTCCAGCTCGGATTTCACCGTCTCGGTTTCGGTCATTTCTGCTCCTCGAGCTTTTTGATCAGCTTGGCGAACCCGTCGATGATGGCCTGCGGGCTTGCCGGGCAGCCGGGGATGTACGCCGTGACCGGGATGGCCTTGTCGATGCCGCCCTCCACATTGTACAGGCCGTCGAACACGCCCCCGCTTGTTGCGCAGCTTCCCACGGCTACAACGATCTTTGGCTCCGGCACCTGCTCGTAGATGCGGATGAGCCGGGATCTGATCTGCTTGGTGACCGGTCCCGAGCAGGCAAGGATGTCGCAGTGCCGCGGAGTGCCCTTCAGCTGGACTCCCAGACGCTCCAGGTCGAATCGCGGCGTCAGCGCCGCGATGATCTCTATGTCGCACGCGTTGCAGGCCCCTGTATTGAAGTGAAGGATCCACGGGGATTTGCGCTGGGCCCAGCGCACGATTCTATGGAAAACGCTCATGAGCGTCGTTACCTCCGAAACAGCATGACAAGCCCGACCAGGGCGCCCAGGACATAGATGCCCGCTATGAAAAGACTTTCCAGCGTCCGGGCCGGTGACGTTGCTACGATCAGCGTGACCACGTGCATGATTGTGAAGAAGAATGCGAACGGGAAGAACTGGCCGTAGTCGGGCTGGAACCTGTGCTTCGCCACATCCTCTCCGCCGGCGTATGGCTTGTCAAGCGCCCCGCGCGGCCCCTTGCGCTTCAGTGAGAGCGTGCCGGAAGCCGTGGAAAGAGCCCATACGACGATGAGGATGATGGTGAAGGCCACGGGAGGAACGAGAAGCAGCATGGACATCTGTCACCCCTTCAGAGTGCGGGTATGACGCACATTCATTGAGTTATGCGCCCGGAAAAAGCCCAGGATCACCCCCGCGGCCACCACCACGACGACGACCTCGATCACGATGACGGTAATCACCATGGCCTGAGCAAGGGCCATGCGGTGGCTCAGGTATCCCGCGACGATCAGGAAGAACGTAACGGACTTCATCAGGATCTCCAGGCCAATGAGCATCCGAAGCAGGTTGAACGTGGCCAGCATGCACCACGCGCCGTCCACAAGAAGGAGGACGAAGAAAGCGAAGTACAACCAGAAAGACTGGGGGATGTCAATTGTCATCTTTTCCTTCCCTCTTGAATAGTACCAGAACCCCGATGACGCCGGCCAGGATGATGAGGATCTGGCCGAACAGGTCCAGCTGTCGCAGGTTCCACAGCACGACGCGGACGTCCCCTTCCGCTCCCGGCACGGGGAGCGCGACCTGCACAGGCGTATGGACGAACGACAACCCGACCCCTGTGGCGATCAGCAGCAGGGGAAGAGGCCAGAACCGGGTGAGCCGGCTAATCCTCCGAACAACGTAGTCCTTGAACGGCTTCCTCTGCGTGAGACTGACGATGCTGACAAACACCACGGAGATCAGCCCGGCGCAGACGGAAAGCTCCAGCACAGCCGCAATGGTTGCGCCAAGGGTGTACATGACCACCGCGAGCATTGCGCTTGCAAGTGCAAGGGCAATGGTGGCGCGCAGGAGGAGCGTGGTCATGGACGCCCACAGGGCCGCCAGCACCAGCAGGACCAGGAGAATTGTCATGAGCGTCATTGGCCGCCTCCGAGAAGAATCGAAAGTACCAGAGGGAAAGCGAGCCCCAGCGCAACCGTCACCAGGGAGAGGGCCAGCGCGGGTATCAGGAGCCTCCCACCGGCTTCTTTCACGGACGCCCATTCGGCGAGCGGCGTGCCGAAAAACACCCGTCTCTGGAGGGAGAGGAAATAGCCCAGCGTGACCAGGCTGGTGAGGACGGCAATGGCCGCAAAGGCGTATTGCCCGACCTGCCAGAGCGCGATCACGATGAGCAGCTTGCTCCAGAACCCGGCAAGGGGCGGCAGCCCGGCAATCGAAAGCGCGGCCACTGCGGATGTGCCGGCAGTGACAGGCATGCGTGAGCCCAGGCCTCCCATGCGGTCCATGGACATGGTGCCCAGCTGCTCCTCGATGGCCTGGGCGTTCGCGAAGAGCTGGCTCTTGGAGACGGCGTGGTTGAAGAAGTGAACCGCCGCGGCAATGATCCCCAGCTGTGGTGATCCTCCCAGGGCCAGCACGATGTAGCCGATCTGACTCACGCTGGAGTAGGCGAGCATCCGCTTCATGTCAGACTGGGTCAGCGCCAGGAAGGCTCCGATCACCAGTGTCACCGCGCCGACCACGAGGAAGATCCATCGGGCAGGCAGGGCATCGCCGAAGACCGATTGGGAAAGCCGCATGAGAGCGAACACGCCGGACGCCTTTGTCACGATTCCTGCCATGAAGATGGACGCCGGAGCCGGCGCCGAGCTGTACGCGTCAGCCAGCCATCCGTGGAACGGAACAAGGCCGCCCTTGATGAAGAGCCCGCACAGGAAAAGGGCCGCGGCAATCCAAGGCAAGGATGCCAAAGGTCGGCCGAGGCCAGGGATGGCCGAAAGGCCGACCAAGGGCAGGGATGCCAAAGGTCGGCCGAGGTCAGGGATGGCCGAAAGGCCGACCAAGGGTATGGGCCCCGGAGTGGCAAGGGAGTGGGTGACGGCTTCCAGGGAAACTCCTCCTTCCACCAGCAGAAGCAGGGCGATGGAGGAGAGCATGAGGACGCTCGCCACTGCGGAGAGGATGATGTATTTCCACGCGCCTTCGTACGCCTCCACCCCGTGGCGGAGCGCAACGAGGATGAACGTGGCAATTGCCGTCACCTCGATGAACACGTACAGGGAGAACAGGTCCCGCACCATGGAGATGCCGTTGATCCCGATCAGGGCCACCATGACGAGGTTGGCGAACAGGAACCGTTCACGGCCCGTTTTCAGTCCAGGGCCTGCCGCCAGCAGAGCGGCCATGCCGGCAAGCCCCGCGCTGAGCAGAAGGAGGATGCTGAGGTTGTCCATGGACACGTGAAGACCGATGGCCGCGTCCACCGGGTTCAGCGACGACCAGTCAACAAGGCCCAGCGGGGGCAGGGCCACGGCAACGGTCTGCAGGAGAAGGACCCCGAAGGCAATCCCCGCAGCCGCCGGACGCGCTGAACGGGGCAGGAGGTTTGCCAGGATGAGGGCGGCGAACGGCACAAGAAGGAGAAGATGGCTCATTTCCCACCCCCAAGGACGGCGAGGGCTGCAAAGACCACGGCCGCTGCTCCGGCGATGGACCACAGGACGTACCTGTTGACGTTGCCGTTGTGGAAGAACCGGGTTATTCGTGAGATGCCCTGGGCGGAGCCAACGGCGACGGTCTCATAGACCCAGTCGAATGCCCGGTCTATGCCCCAGAGCGCCGCGGCGATTCCTTTGATGACCCATCGGCCGATGGTGTAGGGATCTATCAGGCCCTTCTCCGCCACGGAATAGATCGGCGCGAGCACCGGCGCGTGGTGGATGTGGTCAACGGCTCCAAGGCCGCGTCCTGTGGCGCGCACCCCGGCTATGTGGTTGAGGACCGCCAAGGCCAACGCAAGGAGGGTCAGCCCGACCAGCGTCGCGCTTGCTGGCCAGCCGGCAAAGCTGGCTCCGCCGGTGACTTTCAGCCCGACAGCGGGCTGGATCAGGGAGCCCAGCGGGAGCTGGTTGGCCACGCCAAAGAGAATGCACAATCCGGCCAGCACGATCATGGGCACAAGCATGGGCCACGGGGCTTCCTTCACCTGGCGCGTCTGCTCCGACGGCTTTCCGAAGAACGCGGCATGACCCAGCTTGAGGAACGAGGCGGCGGTGAGCACGGAGCCCAGCAGGGCTGCGGCGTAGAAGATCCAGCTGCGCTCCAGGGCCCCATCGTACACCAGCTCCTTGGAGAAAAAGCCGTTGAAAGGGGGCACCCCAGAGATTGAGGCAGCGGCAACGATGAAGGTGACGGCGGTCACGGGCATGCGCCGGGCAAGACCGCCCAGCTTGTCCAGGTCTGTTGTTCCCGCCTGCTTTTCCACCGCGCCGCCGGTGAGGAAGAGGCAGGACTTGTACATGGCATGGTTCACCATGTGGAAAAGGCCGCCCACGATGCCCGCCGGCACAGCCGTTCCGATCCCAAGCACCATGTACCCCACCTGGCTGATGGCGTGATAGGAGAGAAGGCGCTTGTAGTCCTTCTGCACAAGGGCCATCATGACCGCAAACAGGATGGTCACGGCTCCGACGATCATGAGCACAGTGCTGACCCAGGAGCCGGGGGCAAGCTCGAACAGGTCCAGCGAGATGCGGGCCAGGAAATAGATCCCGAGAAGCTTGTCGATGCTTGCCGGCAGGATGGCCATGAAGGGAAGCGGCGCATCGAGCGCGGCGTCTGGGATCCAGCTGTGGAAAGGCATGGCGCCTGCCTTGCCGATGGCTCCCACCATGAGAAGGAGGAACGCGGCGCCGCCAAGGCCGTCAAGGGGCAGCCTGATGGCAGACATGTTCAGAGTGCCTGCCAGCCGGCCAGTCAGCATGACCCCGAGCATCATGGCGAGGTCTGAGATCCCCACGATCACGAACGCTTTGATGGCTGTTGCATACGGCTTGCTCCGCCCGGCGGAGATCATTGCGAACTGCGTGAGGAGGAGCCCTTCTGCGAACACCAGGAACAGGACGAGGTTGTTGGCAAGCGCGGCCCCGCTTGCCATGGCGACGGTGAGGAGCACCCATGCGTGGAACTGGCGGGCCCGCTTCCAACCGCTCATGAACGATGTGGCGTACAGCGAGACAAGGATCCCGAAGCCCGCAATGGCCAGGATGATGAAGGCGCTCATCCGGGACAGCACCAGGGAAACCTCGACGCCGTAGCCGAGCCAGGGCAGGGTAAGGGCCATGTCGAACGGGAAAAGCAGGATGGCAACAACAAGCTCTGCCGCGCCGGCAACCACCGCAATCAGGCCCGGCAGGAGGGCCCGTTCCCGGGAGGGCAGGAGGAGCGCAAGCAGGCCGGCGGCCGCGGGGATGATGACGGGAAGGATCAGCATTGTCTCGTTCATCGCGCCACCCCCGGCATCTGGCTGATGGCAGTCCTTGCCAGCTCTGCGGGCCACCCCACCAAAATGCCCGCAGCAAGGGAGAGGGCGGCCAGCGTCACAACGCATGCCACCATGAGGGAGGAGCCCTCAACAGCCTGCTTCCCCCTGTTCTCCCCCAGGAACACCCGGCTGAACAGCCGGAACAGGTACAGAATCGTAAGCACCGCGCCGGACATGAACACGGCGCTTGTGGCCACGTGCCCTGCTCCCACCGCGGCGGAGACAACCATGTACTTGCCGAAGAATCCTCCCAGGGGAGGGATCCCCATGACTGAGAATGCGCACAGGAGAAAAGCAACCGCCGTGACCGGCATGGTGCGGATCAGCCCGCCCAGCTTCGTGATGTCCTTGCTGCCCGCGTTCTGCTCCACGATCCCCGCGGAAAGGAAAAGGCCAGCCTTGGCCAGCCCGTGCATGAGGATGTACAGGAGCGCCCCCACGGCCCCAATGGCGCTGCCCATGGCCAGCCCCAGGAAAATGAACCCGATCTGGCTGACGGTGGAGTACGCAACGATCCTCTTGATGTCCGTGTCCACCAGCGCCGCGCCTGCGCTCACCAGGGCGCTTGCAGCCGCGATGATTGCCATCGCAACGCGCATGGCCTCGTCGAGGGCGAAGGTGGCCAGGAACAGCCGCGCAAAAACGTACACGCCGATCTTCACAAGCACCGCCGCGTGCAGGAGCGCCGTCACAGGGGAGGGCGCCACGCCCGCATCAGGCAGCCACGTGTGGAAGGGGAGGGTCGCCGATTTTGAGAGCATGCCTACCAGCAGGAGCGCTGAGACGGCCCAGGGAAGAGTCCTGCCCTTGAGCTGGTCCAGGTCGAACGTGCCGGTCAGACCATTCACTGCCAGGATTCCCAGGAGCATGACAAGGGCTCCGAAAGCCGTGACCAGGAACGCCTTGTCCGCCCTCAGCACATCCGTCTTGCTGCGGTAGAAGCCGATAAGGCGCCAGCTTGCTATTCCCGTTATCTCCCAGAACACATAGAGGAACACGAGGTTGGCGGAGAATATCAGGCCCATCATTGCGCCCAGGAACAGTACGGCCATGAGGTAGTACTCGTCCTGGTTCTGGTAATGGCTTATGTAATCGAAGGAAAAAAGGATGATGATGGCGCCCACCAGGGAGGAAACCAGCGCCATGAACACCGCCAGCGCATCTGCCTCGAGATGGAAGGACAGGCCGAGGGGCCCGGTCAGGACAAAGGACGCCGTCTGGCCGGCAAGGGCGCCGGGCACGAGCGCTATGGATGCCGCCAGGGACGCCAGCACCAGCGCCAGGGCCAGCAGGTTTCGCAGGCGCGCCGCGGCAAGGCCGGCAAGGGGGAGGAGAAACGCCCCGGAAAGCGGAACGATGACGGCAATGAGCGCCCAGAGTCCACTCTGCATATAAACTCCCAGGATTTATGAGTGTCTTTTTTTCTTACTGCTGCTCGACAATGACGATGTCAACCCGCCGGTTGTACGAGCGTCCTTCCGGCGTGTCGTTTGACTGGACAGGCCGCGTGTCGCCGTACGCAGAGGCTGAGAGCCGATCCGGTGGCACGCCGTAATCATCCAGCGCCTGGAGGACGGAGACTGCGCGCTCGCCGGAGAGCTGCCAGTTGGAAACCCACTTTTTCGGATCAGGAGGAACATTGTCCGTGTGCCCTTCCACGATGACCGAGTTCGGAATTCGCGCCAGGAAATCGCTGACCTCCTGGAGCACAGGCATCGCGTCCGCCCCAAGCTCCGCGGAGGCGGAAGCGAAGTACAGGTCCGACGTGAGCGATATTGCAAACCCTCGGTCTGTTGGGATCACGTGGACCTTACCCGATTTCACGAGGTTCTGCAAGGAGGACAACGCCTGCGTCTGAAGGGTGGACTGTCCCCCGGTTCCCTGCTTTTTCCCGGCGCCCCGGGACTCCACTTTCTGGCCTGAGGTGACGCCCGGCAGGACGCCCACTCCCCCGGTGGTGGGTTGGTCGAAAATCGTGAACTCTCCCCCGTTGAAGACGCTGGCCAGGGCCTGCGCAAGCTGTGAGTACTTGGCCGTGTCGATGCTGCTCATGGCGTACAGGATGATGAAGAACAGCATCAGCAGCGTGATCATGTCGGCATACGTGAGGAGCCATCGCATAAGGTCTTCCTTATGCTCCTCCACCTTGCGTATCTTCCTGGCCATACCAGTCCCTTCAGGCCGCTCTGCGGCCCGCGGCTATTCTGTCCGCATGCTCATTCAGCACGTGTCTCGTCCAGCGCCTTCTTGTCGCGTTCCTCGAGGAAGCCCTCGATCTTCTCCTTCACGAGAGCCGGACTCTCTCCCTGCTGGATGGAACGCACACCCACGATGATGAGCTGTTTCTCCAGCCGGAACTGTTTTACCTGATTTTTCAGCTTGTTGGCAATGGGCAGCCAGATGAGGTTGGCGAAAGAGATGCCGTACAGTGTCGCGATGAAGGCTACGGCGATTGAACGGCCCAGCTCCTTTGTGTCCGCGCCCAACCTGCCCAGAACCAGGACGAGGCCCATGACCGTGCCGATGATGCCCATGGTGGGGGAAAATCCTCCGGCGGTCTCGAAGAGGGCCGCTTCCTCCATCTTCCTCTGTTCAATGATGGCAAGGTCGCTTTCCAGCACCTCTACCAGGATCTCCGACTCCGTTCCATCAACCACCAGCCGCAGCCCCTTGCGCAGCGTTTCGTCCTCGAGGTCCTCAACCGTGTCTTCGAGGCTCAGGATCCCGTCACGCCGCGCTTTCTCCGCGAACTCCAGGAGCTGCTGGGCCAGCTGGGGGGAAGGACCCGGGACCCTCCGCATGGACTGGCGGACCAGCCGAGGGATGCCCAGCACGTCCTTCAGGCTGAATGAGATCGTGCAGGCGCCCAGCGTGCCAAGGACAATGATGATCAGGGCGCTGACTCCGACAAGGCCCATCGGGTTTCCTCCCTCGAAGAGGAAACCCATGAGCAGGCCCCCGAATCCTATGATGAGCCCGATTATCGTCGATGTATCAGACCCTCTTCTGGCCATCGATTGCTCCTTGTCTTTTACTACAATTCTCCATTATAGAGATTCGGAGAGTCCGCAGCCATACATGAGGACGGGAAATATCTGCCAGGGACGTGCCCAAGAGCCCGTAGGGCGATGGCATGTCTGGCCCGGACAGATACGTCTACCGGATATCGCGCTTCGCGCGATCCGCCCTAGGTTTCCATCTGGATCAGCGTGTCGAATTTTATCATCTTCAGCAGTTGCATCATCTGCGGGCTGCATTGCCGTATGGTGAGCTTGATTCCCTTCTGGTCGCATTTCGCCTTGAAGTGCAGGAGCTTCCCGATGGCTGAGGAGCTGAGGCTCTTCAGGCCCTGGAAATTGAGAGCGATCGCCCCATGAGCGCGGGCGAGCGCTTCCTCCAGCCGGGCGGCAAGCTCATCCATGTCCTCCCGGGCCAGGTGTCCTGTGGGCAGCACTTCGATTTCCCCTGAAGCCGTTTCTTTCACCTGGATCATGTCGGCCACCGGCTCACTCTACTACAGGGTTTTCAGCAGGTCCACGAAATACGGAAGGACCTGCTTCTTACGCGAAAGGATTCCCTTCATCTCGAAGAGGTTTTCCTCCGCGCGTGGATACGAGATTGCGCCGAGCACCCTGGACTCTCCCCGGCAGAGCAGAAGGCTTGTGTCCCGGGACACATCGGTGATCATCAGGCCTGCGAACGAGCAGCCCTCCGAGGCTATGATGGCATCCAGGACCTCCACAAGATCTTTTTTCAGGTCCAGGATGTGGCTGAAGCCGATTGTCTCGAACTGGCTGAGGCTGAAACGCCGCTCCCCCTCCGTGAAAACCTTCCGGTCCCGCTCGATGATCTTCTTTGCGTCCATGCCTTCCAGGGAGGACCCGGCTGCGAACATCTCCGTGCCGTGCTTTTCTATGTCCACGCCGCTCAGCTCCGCAAGCCATCCGGCAAGCTCCCTGTCCAACGGCGTGGTGGTAGGGGAGCGCAGAATGATGGTGTCAGAGAGCATGGCGGAGAGCATGAGGCCCGCGTCGCCGGCCGGGGGAACGGCCCCGGCCGTGCGGTAGAGGTCCGCAATAATTGTGCACGTGGAGCCAACCACCCTGTTGATGAACGTGATGGGAAGGCTGGTGGTGCGGGCCGCAAGCCGGTGATGGTCTATGATTTCCTGGACATCGGCTTCTTCGATTCCGTCCACGGCCTGTCCCACCTCGTTGTGGTCCACCATGACCACGCGCAGCCTGTTCTCAGCCAGGAAGTTGACACGGGTAATCACCCCTTCGAGGGTCCCTTTCTCCCCGAGGATGATGAAACCGCCCTCGTTGCTCTTGCCGATGGAGCGTTGAACGTCCTTGACCAGGGCGTCCGGCGCGAACGTGGTGTGCTCACGCTCCACCAGGTCGCCGATGCTGCCGGCCAGTTGGTTCCTTTCCGCCTCCCCGATGGGCTGGTCATCACGGCACCGGGACACCAGGCCGCTCAGCACGGACACCAGCCGCAGCGTGGTGAGCTTGCCCAGGCAGCTTCCGTCATGACCCACCACGGGAAGGAAGGAAAAGCGGTTGGCCGTGAGCAGGTCGCACGCTCTCTTCAGCGTGTCCTTCTCCGTCAGCATGATCAGGTCTTCGCGCGGGATCATGATGTCTTCGATGCGGGAGCGCACATCGGTGATCAGCGGTGGCGACTCGGCCTGGAACCGCGAGAGGACGAACTGGGTCTGGGGGTTGACGTTGCCGGCGCGGCGCGCGGCCGCGTCCTCATGGAAAACCTCGGTCTTCAGGCGGGCATATGTCAGGGCAGCGCAGATGGAGTCAGTATCCGGGTTCTTATGCCCGACGACGATGAGGGGTTTCTGGTTTCGGGGCATGGCTCACCTCGCTCCGAACGGCTGTTCTCGAGCCCGAGAATTGATCAAGGGCCGTCGAAAGTATTCTTACCGATTCCTCTATCTTGTCCTGCTCCAGCACGTACGCGATGCGGACCTCGTTCCGCCCCCGCTCCGGCGTGGAGTAGAAACCGGCGCCCGGCGTCAGCATGACCGTCTTCCCGTTCAAGGAGAAATCCTCCAGGAGGAAGCGGCAGAAAGCCTCCGCATCCGGGACCGGAAGCCGGGCCATGAGGTAGAACGCTCCGTCGGGTACGTTGAACTGGATGCCGGGGATCCCGCGGAGCCCCTCCACCAGGGCGTCCCTGCGCCGGTGATACTCTTCCCTGATGGGGATGAAGTACGAGGGATCCATGCGATAGGCCGCGTCAGCGGCGAGCTGCCCCACCGTGGGAGGACACAGCCGGGCCTGCGCAAACTTGTCCACCAGTTCCATCACGCCGGTGTTGAACGAGACGATGCACCCCACGCGCGCGCCGCAGGAGGAGAAGCGCTTTGAGACTGAGTCGATCAGGATGGCGTGCTGCTCGAAGCCGGGCATGCCGAGGATGGAGTAGAACTGCACATGCTCATCGTAGATAAACTCGCGGTAGACCTCGTCAGCGATGAGATACAGGCCGAACCTCTCGCACAGCTCCCGCAGGGTCTCCATCTCACGGCGGTCGTACACGATCCCCGTGGGGTTTTCCGGCGAGATGTAGAGGATTGCCTTGGTGCGAGGGGTGATGTAGCGGGCAATTTCCTCCCGGGACGGGAGAGCATACCCCGTGTCGAGGGAAGACGGGATGGGCACGACCTTTGCCGAGATCATAGCGGCGAACGCTATGTAGTTGGCGTAGAAGGGCTCGCGGACCAGGATCTCATCCCCCGGATCGCAGACTGCGGAGAGAGCGAAGAAGATCGCCTCCGACCCTCCCACCGTGACGGCCACTTCCTGGGCTGACACGGAATGGCCGTAGCGCTGGTAGTAGCCGGCGATGGACTGGCGAAGCTGAGGGATGCCCAGCGACGGGCTGTATGCCAGGACGTCCGCGTTGAAGTTCCTGTATGCGTCGATCACCGGCCTGGGCGTCCTGATGTCAGGTTGCCCGATGTTGAGGTGAAAAATCTCGATCCCCCTCTTTTTTGCTTCGTCCGCCAGGGGAGTGAGCTTGCGAATGGGTGAAAGCGGCACCTCCCCCCCTCTGGCGGAGAGGGTCAAACGTCTCTGCTCCATTGTTTCCTTTCTTTTCTTTGCGGCGCCTTTCGGCGTGCTTACGTCTCCCTCACATCATCGATGGATTTTGCCATTGGAGTGAGCACTCCGACAAGCGCATCTCGGGCCATCCCGTCCACCTTCATCGTGACGCGGCCCACGCCGGGGTCTTCTCCAAGAAAAGTTCCCAGCGCCAGGATGTTCCCTCCCGCGTTCGTGACTGCTGCCGACACTCGCGCAAGCTCTCCCTTGACATTAGGGACAGTGAGGGAGATTCGGATGCCCTTTTGCCGGGCGCCGAAAAGCTCAATGAACACCCGAAAGAGGTCGCTTTCCGTGATCACCCCGACAAGGGAGCTTCCGCGCATGATGGGCAGGCCGCCGATCCCCCGGTCCGCCATGATCCGCGCAGCCTCCTCCAGGGGGACGTCCTCCGCGGCCGTGATGACGTTCTTCGACATCACTTTCTCCACCTTCAGCTTTGCCAGAAGGGACGTCATCTCGTAGACGCTGAGGGTGGAAGCAGGAGAGGGAGAGGCGTAGAGAAGGTCTTTTTCCGAGACGATTCCGATCAGTTTTTCATCCTTGTCCAGAACAGGGAGATGGTGGATCTTCTCCCGTTTCATCATGGCCTGCGCCTCCGTGACAGGCGTGTCGGGCCTGATCGTGATGGGATTGCGTGTCATGCGCTCCTTCACGAGCATGGCGGTCCTCCTCCGTTTTCAATGCTTTTTCAATACTAAAGAAGATTCCCGGCAGGGTCAACGCCAGGCCCTGGCTAATGCCTCCGGCGGTCGCGGTAACGGCCCAGCAGCATGGCGATTCTCGAGGTGGCGGGAATGCGCTCCATCACGATCTTCAAAGATGCAGTGACAGGCACGGCCAGGAGGATTCCTGCCGGACCCCACATCCATCCCCAGAAGAAAAGGGAAAGGAATATCACGAAGAAGGAAAGATCCAGGCGCTCCCCGAGCAGCCGCGGCTCGATAAAGCTCGAGACGCCGACATGGAGGGCCCCGAGGCTGGCGGCAATGGCAAGGGGAAGGAAGGACCCCGGGAACTGCACCAGGGATATGAGAACGGGAAGCGCAATGGCGGCGAGCGGTCCCAGCGTGGGGACGAAGTTGAGCACAACGGTGACAAAACCCCACGTGACTGCGAACTCCACGCGGAAGAGCAGCAGGATGCCCATTGTCACAATGCCGATTGCCAGGCTTGCCAGTGCCTTGATCCCGAGGTACGCGCGCAGGTGGAGATCCACGTGCTTCAGGACAATGGGAACAAGGCTGTGCCGGCGCGGGAACACCGTGAGGATCTTCCGGACGAACCGGTATTTTCCCAGGAGAAGGATGATTGCGAAGAAGAAAATCAGCAGGAACTCGGACAGGAACCGGATTGAGCTTCGCGCCGCCCCCATGACAATGGGCCGCACGGGAAGCGTCCGCAGCTCCTCGAAGGGGTCGATGGTGATCGTGGTGCCGATGGACTGCTCGACGCTGTGCAGCAGGGCCTGCGCCCGCGTCGCGATGGCCTCCTGGAACCTGGGGAACGTGCGGCCGAAGTGGGGGAGGTCGAAGAAGATGAGGATGGCCAGTCCCAGGAAGAGTGCAAAGAAGAAGACGATGGCTATGAGAGCGGCGAGCCACAGGGGAAGCCTGCGGCGATGGAGGAACACCACCAGGGGGTCGATGACGTACACCAGGAGCACCGTGAGGAGCAGGGCGATGAACACCGGCGAGGCGAGCTTGAGAGCTGCACCAGTCAGGAAGATAACGATGACAGTGAGCAGCTTGTTCGTCATCCTGGCGGGACTTGGCTCCAGCATCGCAATCAATCGATCAGAACATGGCCGCGGTGTCAAGCCTAGCCTAGCGCGGTACGGCGCACTCGCCGAACGGGTGCGGCTGCTGCCGAGCGCGTACTCGCGCACTCCCGCATGCCGCGCGGAGGGGGAGCCCTGGGGGTTGCTGTAGTCGTGCTCGTAGGGTAGCCTGCCGGCATTGAAGACTTACGTCGTGGTCGCGGGGAACATCGGGGCGGGCAAGTCGACTCTGGTCAGCATGATATGCGATCGGCTGGGCTGGAAGCCCTACTACGAGCCCGTTGCTGAGAACCCATACCTGGCCGATTTCTATCGGGACATGAAGCGCTGGGCCTTCAACTCCCAGGTGTTTTTCCTCACCCACCGGGCCAGGTCGCACAGGGAGCTCATGGACTCGCGGCGGCCGGTCGTGCAGGACCGCTCTTTCTACGAGGATGCCGAGGTCTTTGCCCGGGCCCAGTATCTCATGGGTTCCTTGAGCGAGCGGGACTGGAAAACCTACCTGGGCTTGTATCAGACCCTCACCACGCTCCTTGCGCCGCCGGACCTCGTGGTTTACCTGAGGGCGTCCGTTTCCACGCTGCGTAGGCGTATTGCGCAGCGCGGGCGCAGCATCGAGGCGGATATCTCCGACGAATACCTCGAGCGGTTGAATGGTCTGTATGAACAATGGATTGCCCGGTTTGACATTGCACCGGTGCTCATTGTTCCGTCGGACCGGCTGGACTTTGTCGAGGATTCGCGGGACCTCCACGCAATCGTCTCGACCATCCAGAAGCAGCTTCACGGCCGTCAGGGCCTGCTTTTTCCGGAAGAAGTGAGGGATCCCTAGCCCGGAGCGCGCGAAGCGCGCTCTGCCCTAGGCCTGTATCCAGGTCCCTGTTTCTCCGCGCAGGGCGCGGCTGATGTTTTGCGGGTCCGTGATCAGCGCCTGCTTCCCGCCCGCCTCGAGGTACCAGATGATTGCCTGGATCTTCGGCGCCATGGACCCCCGCGCAAAGTGCCTGCCCTCGGAGAGGAGTCGTTTCGCCTCGGCCAGGGTTATCCTGTCCAGCCAGCTCTGCTCGGGAGTGCCGAAATTGACTGCCACTTTCTCCACGGCAGTGGCGATCAGGAAAAGGTCCGCCTTCAACTCGCGGGCCAGCAGGCTGCACGCGTAGTCCTTGTCGATCACCGCGGCAACGCCGCGGTATTCACCGCTTCCCACGTCCACCACCGGGATCCCGCCTCCGCCTGCGGCGATCACGGTAATGCCGTCATCCATGACCGCCCTGATTGAATCCATCTCAACAATCTCCTTGGGCAAGGGGGAGGGCACGACGCGCCTCCACCCGCGGCCAGCGTCCTCCACCACTGCCCAGCCCAGCTCGCGCCGGCGCCGCTCCGCCTCCGCCTCGTCCATGAACCCCCCGATGGGTTTGGAAGGGTTTGCGAACGCGGGGTCGCTCTGGTCCACAAGGACCTGCGTGATTATGGTAGCCACATTTTTGTTGACGCCGCGGTGGTAGAGCTGGTTCTGCAGGGCCTGCTGCAGCTCGTACCCGATGGCCCCCTGCGTGTCCGCGCCGCAGACGTCCAGGGGGACCTCATGCATGCCCTCCACCCGGTGGGCGATCTCGGATCGGCGCAGGATAAACCCCACCTGGGGCCCGTTTCCGTGGCCAATGGCCAGGTCCCAGCCTGCTTCCATCATGTCGGCAAGGTGGGCGGCCGTGTCCCGGAGGGCTTCCTCCTGGTCCTCAACCGTCTGATGCTTCGAGTCGCGGATGAGCGAGTTGCCGCCGATGGCCACAACGGCGCGGCGTGGCGCGTCATGCTTTTTCATCATCGCGAGTATAGCCGATACGCGTGCCATCGTGCCAACCTGTTGCGTGGATCCACGGGCATAAAACCGCAGGGGTCTCTCCTTGCGGCCCCGCTGTTTCGCCACTATCATGGCCTCCGGAGGCGTTGATGCCCAGGGAAGAGCTGGCAGGAAACGGGTTTGAAAGCCGCAGACGCAAGGAAGAGCTGGCGTTCCTTGTTGTGAAGTTCCTGCGAGCCTTCCTCAGGTTTCGGGAAATCGGGCAGGCGTACCGCGCCGCGGCCCAGATCAACCGCCTGGCTGACAGCGGTCTGTTCGAGCGGGTACGCGACCTGGAAGAGGGGCTTGCGTTCGATCTCAAGGAGAAAGCGCACTATCTCTTCCGAACGGTCTCACGCCAGGCAAACGGAGCGCAAAAGGCCGGATCGCCCTCCAGCAGGCTTGCCGTCGACGCGAGGTCAATCGATTCCTACATTGGCACCGGATTTCACCTGCTCATGATCCTCCGTGAATCCCTCTACCAGATAGAGCACTACGCGGGGGAAAGCGAGAAACAGCTCTACTCGGAGACGGAGGGCCTTGCCGGCCGCATGGTTGAGCGATGCGAGGAGCTTTTCGCAAGCGCGGCGGATGCGCTCCGGCGATTCCTGACCGACGGGGATGACAATGAGATCCTGATCCTGAATCTTCTCCAGAACGTGGACCTGTTGGAGCAGGTGTATGGGGCCGGTTCCGCGGACGGGATCTTTTCTGACCTCTGCAAGGGGAAGCGCGTGGCTGGAAAAACCGGAACGGAGAAGGCGGCGGCCTACGTCAGGATGAAATGCGGGAACATCACGGGATTGCCAGCCCAATCCGCTTGACCAGGATGGTGGCATAGCTCCCGCGCGGCAGGAAGAATCCGAGGGTCATCTTTTTCCTGCCGGGATACAGCTCATCGTCGGCTCCCGCGGACGCCGTGAGGTCCTCAGGCATCACGAGGGCAGGCCGCTGCACGCCGTGGACCACGATGCGGCGCATCTGCCGCACGCGCAGGTCTGCCAGGCGGATGCCCTCATCGGCAAGGACCTCTGAGAGTATGCGCCGCACCTCTCCGTCGGTGACAACGCTGTCATATCCGGGGACAGGGAGCATGGTTGCCTCCAGCTGATGCAGCGCCTCCTGCGGGAGGGCGCCGAAAAACTCATACGTTCCGAATGCGTAGCGCAGTGGATGCAGGGGGAAACCCTCAGCCGCGGAAAGCGCGCGCATCCAGCGGGTCAGGATCTCGTTGAAAAGGAAGGACTGGTAGGCGTTCACGACGAACAGGAGGAATCGGCGGTCGATCATTGCGAGGGCCTGGTGATACGCACGGCTGCTGCCTTCGAGGTAGGACAGGACGCGGCCGTACTCCCCGAATCCCAGCCCGGCGCACGCCTGCCAGCTCCCCCAGTTCTCGATCACGCATTTTTTCAGCTTGCGCGTCTTCTGGTCATCGTGCTTCGACGGAGTGAAATACAGCCGAAGGGCGTTCTCCCTTTTTCCCAGGCAGATCTCCTTTCCCATGAAGCCTGCCCCGTGCCTGGCGGAGCCAAAGCGCTGCTCGTCGAAGTAGTTGGGGAATCCGCTGCGCGCCGCCTCGGCGCCGCGCCGGTAGCGGTCCACCTCACCGGGTCCAATGTCGCGCAGCGTGATGATGAACCTGTTGCCTCGCACCGAGCGCGCGGAAACCGGCTTCTCCGACCACCCTGCGAACTGCAGCGTGAAATTGGAGTCCTTCAGGTTCCCGGGCCTGCCGCCGAGACCAGTCACAGTCACCAGCTGGGAGGTGCTTCCGTGCCGGTCCTTGATCCCGCCGACGCTGATATCCTCCCGCCGCACCCTCAGACGGCGGGCAAGCAGGTCGATGAGATCGAACGTGTCCCAGGACTTCTTGGAAAGCCGAAAGACTGCGTACCGGGCGGCGCGCGTGGAGAGGGGAAGGTCGGTCTCTTCCTCCACAATGAAGTCTGTCGGCGTGACCTTGAGCTTCACCTGCCCCGAGCGTAGCACGAGTCGCCTTGCTTCTGCTATTCCCGTGTGATACTATCATCGTGGAGGGCCGGATCGCCGCCGCCCCCTGTTCGGCGCCCGTTGGTGAGGCTCGCCATCAAGGAGAACAGTATGGAGCTGCTCGAAGACTTGCCGCAGGAGATACTCTCCTGGCAGCTGAAAGGTTCGGGACTGGAGAATCTCGGGGTGAAGGGCAGGCCGGACACTGTCTCATTCCCGAAATACTCTGAAGACAACCTGATTGCCCGCATCGATGCGGTTGGGCTCTGCTTTTCCGACATCAAGCTCCTGACATCAGGCAGCTCGCACCCGCGCATCGAGGGACGCGACCTCGCAAAGAACCCCACCGTCCCCGGGCACGAGGTGGCCATGACAATCGTCGGAGTGGGAGAGACATGGAAAGGCAAGTTCCGGCTGGGAAGCCGCTACATCATCCAGGCAGACATCTTCTACAAGGGGAAGGGCGTCGCATTCGGCTATGCAATCCCCGGCGGTCTCTCCCAGTACGTGGTCATCGGCAGGGAGATCCTCGAGGGGGATGAGGGATGCTATCTCCTGCCCGTCAAGGAGGAAACCGGGTACGTGGAGGCGGCCCTGGTTGAGCCCTGGACGTGCGTGGTTGCCTCCTACCAGATTCCGCGCAGAACGCGCCCGCGGGAGAACGCGGTCTTTTCTTTTGTCGGGTTTGCGAAGGGGCAGATCCCTTTGAGGCTCGACGGCCTGGCTGCTGAAAAGATCTCCAGGATCTCGCACCAGGGGCTCACTCCTGATAACGCGGCCGCGGTCGCGGATCTTGCGCGGCGCACCGGGGCCGCCCTGGACCTGGAGGGGAGCGCGGAGCGGCCCGTGCCCAGCGAGGTCGTGTGCGCCGGTCTTCCCGACAGGGAGAGCTTCCACCGCCTGGTCAACGAGATCGATGCAGACGGCGTCATCGGGGTGCACACATCCGAGCCGGACATGGAGCTGCCCGTGGACGTGGGGAAAGTGCATTATCGGCGGATGGAGCTCGTAGGCTCCCTGGATGGCGATGTCGCCGCCAGCTATCGGGCCAACGCCCGCGAGCGGCTTCGCCGGGGAGGCAAAACGTGGTTCGTCGGCGGCGCCGGGCCCATGGGGCAGATGCACGTGATCAAGGCGATCATGGATGAGGAAGGGCCCGAGACCATTCTCGTCACCGACCTGTCCGACGAGAGGCTCGCCTCGCTCAAACACCTCATATCCCTGCTCAGCTCGAGCCGGCAACGCAAGGTCTCCCTGACATTCGAGAACCCGAAGGACCTGCCGGCGGACGAGCTTGATACGTTCCTGAACGAGAAGTTCGGCGGAGCGTTCGACGATGTGGTCGTTCTGGTCCCCGTTTCCGCGATCATCAGCCAGGCATCTCACTACCTGGCGCCGGACGGCGTTCTCAACATCTTTGCCGGGGTGAAAGTGGGCACGGTCACCGACCTGCCCCTGGGAGCGGTGGTGCGGAACAGGGTCCGCGTGACCGGGTCTTCCGGCTCGCCGCTTGCAGCCATGAAGGCCACTCTGGCCCTGACTGAATCCGGAAGGCTCTCCACCTCGTATTCGCTTGCCGCCGTGGGCGACATGAACTCCGCTTCCAAGGGCTTGAAGGCGCTGATAGACAACACGTATACAGGCAAGGTCGTCATCTTTCCATTTGCCCACGGGATCGGCCTCAAGTCTCTGAAGGAGCTGGCGCGCGATCTGCCCGAGGTCGCCTCCAACCTGCTGGACGGGCAATACTGGACCCGGGCAGCTGAGGCGGCTTTCCTCAAGAGCAGATATTTCTAGGACCGAGCCCGCGCGGGATGCCGGTCGAGCACAGAGGAGGTCCCACAATGGCAAACACAACAGGGATGAAAACCCTCACGCCCACAAACCGTCTTCAGTCCAGCCTTCCCAAGATCGGCGTCAGGCCGGCAATTGACGGCCGCAGGCGGGGCGTCAGGGAGTCTCTGGAAGGCCAGACAATGGCCATGGCCAAGGCGGTGGCGGATCTCATTACCGGGAGCATCCGTCATCCCTGCGGTCTGCCTGTGGAGTGCGTGATCGCGGACACCTGCATCGGCGGTTTTGCCGAGGCTGCCCGGGCCGCGGAGAAGTTCCGCAGGGAAGGTGTCGGCGTTTCTGTCACGGTCACTCCCTGCTGGTGCTACGGTGCCGAGACAATGGACATGGACCCTTCCATGCCCAAGGCTGTCTGGGGATTCAATGGGACCGAGCGCCCCGGCGCGGTCTACCTGGCCGCGGTGCTTGCTGCGCACGCCCAGAAGGGTCTTCCAGCCTTCGGGATCTATGGTCACGATGTTCAGGACGCCGGGGACACAAGCGTCCCCGCCGATGTCCAGGAAAAGATCCTTCAGTTTGCGCGCGCCGGCATTGCTGCCGCTGCCATGAGGGGGACCGCCTATCTTGCCATGGGCGCCGTCTCCATGGGCATTGCGGGCTCCATCGTCGACCCGCGGTTCCTTGAGAGCTGGCTGGGGATGCGGTATGAGATGGTCGACATGTCGGAGTTCGCGCGACGCATCGATGAGAAGATCTATGATCCCGATGAGTACACACGAGCGCTGGCCTGGGTGAAGCAGAACTGCCAGGAGGGCCCGGACCTCAACCCGTCCAAGGCGCAGCGCTCGCGCGCTCAGAAGGACGCGGATTGGGAGTTCGTGGTCAAGATGGCGCTGATCGGCCGGGACCTCATGGTGGGCAACCCGCGCCTTGCGGAGCTCGGCTACGGGGAAGAAGCGCTTGGGCACAACGCCATCGCTTCAGGTTTCCAGGGCCAGCGCCAGTGGACGGATCATTTCCCCAACGGCGACTTCATGGAGACAATGCTGAACACTTCCTTCGACTGGAACGGTATCCGGCAGCCCTTTGTCTGCGCCACGGAGAATGATTACTGCAACGGGATCTCGATGCTTTTCGGGCACATGCTCACGGGCACCGCGCAGATCTTTTCCGATGTGCGCTCGTACTGGAGCCCGGACGCGGTCAGGAGAGTGACAGGGAAGAAAGTCACCGGTGATGCGGAAGGCGGATTCATCCACCTTATCAATTCCGGCTCGACGTGCTTGGACGGGACCGGCCGACAGAGCAGGGACGGGAAGCCCGTGATCAAACCCTGGTGGGAGGTCACGGCTGATGAGGCCGGCGCGTGCCTCGATGCCACGCATTTCTGCACGTCGAGCCTCGGGTATTTCCGCGGGGGCGGGTACTCCTCGGAGTTCGAGACTCGCGGCGGCATGCCTGTCACGATGTGCAGGCTCAACATCGTGGCGGGACTCGGTCCCGTGCTGCAGGTTACCGAGGGAGCTACCATCGACCTTCCTGCCGATGTCGCCCGCACGCTGGAGCGGCGCACGGACCCCACATGGCCGACCACGTGGTTCGTCCCCCGCACGAACGGGCATGGAGCTTTCCGGGACGTCTATTCAGTGATGAACAACTGGGGAGCAAACCACGGCGCAATCTGCTACGGGCACGTGGGCGGGGACCTGCTCACACTTGCATCCATCCTTCGCATCCCCGTGGCAATGCACAACGTTCCGCCGGAGATGGTTTTCAGGCCAAAGTACTGGGCGAGCTTCGGTGATGCGGAGTCCGAAGGGGCGGACTACCGCGCCTGTGCCGCGCTCGGACCGCTCTACGGATAGCCGTGCCTTCCGCCTCCGCTAGGGGGTAAGGACCAGCTGCTCCTCGGCGTCCGCAGCCACGGCGGCAGGCTCCATCTCAAGACCCACTCCCTCGCCTTTCTCGAAGAGCGGGAGGAAGTCCGCGTAATGGCGGCTGTTGGGCCTCCCGGACTCGCCCCCCGGGATCGAGATCAGCGATCCCGGGAGGTCGTTGAAGTCCACAATGAGCCTGAGTCCAGGGCCATAGAGAACGGGAAACCGTGCCGGGTCCTTGCGATCGTACCTATGCATCCATAGCGAGGTTGCGGTGCCCCGAGGCGGAATTCCGCCTCTGTTCGTCCAGCGAAAGCCCGGAATGCCGCCCAGGGGGTGGGCAAGGGTGACTGGCGCGGCCCTGCGCCACGTCCAGGCGCTGACCCGGCTGCCATACCTTTTCTCCAGCGCAGTCACGCTCAGCCTGAATGCATGAGCAACGACATCCGCAGGCTGTTCTCCGTGCCGGGTGCCCCTGTCCGTCCATGCTGGATTCGAGCGGTCGGCAAGCATTCCGAACAGAAGCGGGTCGGAGTTGAAATAGAAAAGCAGGAAATTGAGCGTCGCCGGGCTCATCTCCTCTTTGAGTAGCAGCGTCATCAGGGATGTGAGCAGCGACTGGTACAGCGTTGGGGCGGGTGAGTCAGGGTCCGTTCTCCCATCCCAGTCAAGGAGCACCCGGGCAGCCGACGACAGGAGGGCATCCTGGTCCTGCGCCCCTGCCAGCGGCGCAAGGCCCTGCTGCACAAGAGCCATCATTGCTTCGAAGCTCGCGTCCTGCCCGTCGGTCTGGAGCACGCTCATCTGGGCGGCGATTGCCGATCCCGACCTCCCCAGGCTCAACCGGGAAATGATGCGCTGGACACGGAAGGCGACGTCCCCTTCGAAGTTGATGGGATAGCCCGTGGACTCGGGCTGCACAACCTGGTTGTTGGCGGTGGCGATGAACCCCTGCGGAGGATCCTCCAAGCGGGGAAGGTTGGCTGCCGGGACAAATCCGTCCCATTCGTATTTGCCGTTCCATCCGGGCACCGGCACGGTCCCCAGTGAGTTTCTCCTCAGCGGCAGGTTCACCGGAGAGGTGTACCCGATGTTTCCCTGGGAATCCGCCAGGACCCAATTCCCCACCATCGCGGTAAAGCCTTCCAGCGCTGCCCGCGCCTCATCCACGGTGGCGGCCCGGTAGAGCAGTCGCATGCTTCGAAGAGACGAGCTGCCAAGCGTGGGCGCGCGGGCCAGGGCAACCAGCGGGAAGCTCCTGGGCAGCCTGTCTACGAAGTCATTGACCAGGACTCCATGGCGCGTGCTGCGCACGGTCCGTTTCTCTTCAGTGAACAGCCGTCCATGCCGGACCAGGAATGTCTCCGTTCTGACCTTGAAAGGACTGTCGCCATTTTCGGTCTGGTAAAACCCAGGCCTGCCGGGGACCGGCTTTTCCACGAACAGATCTGTCACGTCAGCCCAGTTGGACGTCGGCCCCCAGGCCACGCTTCCGTTTGTGCCAAAGGGCAAGGCGGGCATTCCCGGGAAGCTCGCCCCAAACACCCGGTAGGAACCCTCGGTGCGGGAATCGACTTCCACTGCCGCAATGTAAGGCAGCGGTGGAAGGGAGGAAGGCATGTGCGGATCCATTGCGAACGCGCTCTTCCCTGTTGCAGTCCACTTTCCATCCACCGCCCAGTTGTTGCTGAGGAACTGCAGGTCAAGCGCCGTGGACAAGGGATCGAGCACAGCGACGGAATGAGCGGCAGCGGAAAAAGGCGAAATGCGCGGCGGCCCCGCAGTCAGGTCATACTGGAGGTAGGAGGCGAGCTCGGGGGCCATTGGCGGTATCGAGGCGAACGGGTCCTTTTCAGGCTTCACGCCGATGAGATGCGGCGGAAAATCGAGACGGGGAGGCCAGATGCCGAGCGCATGATCGATAGTGAAGCCGTGGCGCAGCTGGTAGACGACGATCTCCAGCCGGACCAGCTCCTGTTCCCAGTCCTTGCAGAAGCCGAATGAGATTGCCTCCAGGATGGAAAGGGAATCCGCAGCGGTCCACGCTTCCGGCGTGTAATCCAGCAGGTGGAACTCGAAGGGCTGAGGCTCATTCAGAGTTGCGGCGTTCACTCCATCCGCATATGCGTCGAGCTCGCGCCGGTCTTCCGCTGAAAGCCTGCCCATGATGTCTTTTGCTTCCTCGGAAAACTGGAGGGCCCTGCTGAACATTTCGATGCGCTGCACGGCGGCCGGAACCCGGGAGCCCAGAAACTCACGGAGCCTTCCAAGGGCATCCATTCGCAACAGCTCCATCTGGAACCGCCTGTCGCGGCCGTGCATGTATCCAAGGGCAAACGCTGCATCAGTTCCGCTGCCTGCCGTGATGTGGGGAATGCCGTGACGGTCCAGAGTGATCGTCACGGGACCCGAAATCCCCTGCACCGGGATGATTCTGGGCGGTGCCAACATTTGCGGCGGGACTGCGCCGCTGGCGCATCCGACAATCAGAACGCAGGCAAGTGTGAGAAGAAGGGCCTTCCGCGCCCGGCGTGCAGCCATCAGCGCGCCTTCGCTGCGGCCTGACGCAGCCGCTCTGCCAGCCGGGTGCATCGCTCGGCGGAGCCGGTGTTCTTCACGGCTATCGCAAGGGCCTTCCTGCTTCCCACAATGACGGCAAGCCGCTTCCCACGGGTGACGGCGGTATAGAGAAGGTTGCGCTTGAGCAGGAGGAAATGCTGCGTATGCAGGACGATCACGACGCCGGGGAACTCGTTCCCCTGCGACTTGTGGATGGAGCAGGCGTACGCGGGCTCCAGCTCGTCCATGCTGCTCCACTCGTAGCGGACCCTGCGCTCGTCGAAAAGCGCGCTGAGGGCTTTCTGCTCGGGGTACACTTCCTCCACGGTCCCGATGTCGCCGTTGAACACACCCAGATCGTAGTTGTTCGAGGTCTGCATCACCCTGTCCCCGGCGCGGAACTCCGCGGCCCCTCTGACAATCGATTGTCCCACGGGGTTCAGCAGCGCCTGCAGCTCCCTGTTCAAGCTGCCCGTGCCCAGCGGCCCTTTTCGCATGGGCGTGAGGACCTGGACATCCCGCCGCGGGTCAAGGCCGAAGCGGCGCGGGATGCGCACGGACAGGAGCTCCCGGACGGTCTGCACAATGGCCGTCGGCTCCGAGCGCTCGATGAAGAAGAAGTCCGTACCCGCATCCTCCGCCGGCGCTGCTGGCATGAGACCCTCATTGATGCGGTGCGCGTTGACAACGATTGCGCTGGCCCGGGCCTGGCGGAATATATCGCTGAGCCGGGCAACGGGGACCACGGTCGAGCGGATGAGATCTGCAAGGACATTTCCCGGTCCA
This sequence comes from Spirochaetia bacterium, assembly GCA_049515135.1. GTDB lineage: Bacteria > Spirochaetota > Spirochaetia > SZUA-6 > Fen-1364 > Fen-1364. The sequence goes on along the minus strand of JBEKUJ010000013.1, from coordinate 18,769 downwards.
ACTGAAGGGAGCTGGTCTGCATCCCCGACAAGGATCAGGGAAGAGCTCGGGCGCACAGCATCGAGCAGCCGGCTGAACAGGGGGACGTCGATCATCGAGGTCTCATCAACAATGAGCGTATCACAGGCAAGCGGATTCTCTTTCGTGCGGAGGAACCGCCCCTGTTGGGGGCTGTACTCGAGCAGCCGGTGGATGGTCCGCGCCTCGCGGCCTGTCGCTTCCGACATGCGCTTTGCCGCTCGTCCCGTGGGCGCGCACAGGGAGACCCGCGACCCGCGCGTCTCCAGGACGCGGATGATGGCAGTGACCAGCGTGGTCTTCCCTGTCCCGGGCCCACCGGTGATGACCAGCAGCTTGTCCCGCGTGGCTTTCAGAACGGCGTCCTGCTGAGCCGGGGAAAGGTTGATGCCGGCGCTTGTCTCGAAGGCGGCGATCTCCTTTTCGGGTTCCCCGTTGTCCGCCCGCGCGGCCGGTTGCGCGGAGAGGAGGGCCGCAAGGGCTTGCGCGGCATCCTGCTCGGCCCGCACCAGCCGGGGCAGTCCGAGCAGGATTTCACCCGCGGCATCCTCGGCAACCGCGCCGCGGCGCACAAGCGATGCCACTGCATCCGCAACCGCGGCGGGATCAATCGAAAGGGCCTGCGCGCTTTCCCGGACGATGCGCTCCCGGGGCGCCATCACGTCGCCTTCCTCCGCGCGCTCCTCCAGGGTGAACAGAACGCCGGCCTCGATTCTCTGCGGCGAGTCCGAAGGGACTCCCATGCTCTTCGCAATGGCATCTGCAGTGCGGAAACCGACCCCGGGCATCTCCGCAGCGAGCCGCCACGGGTTTCGCTTCACTATCTCGTGGGCGCCCGTGCCGTACTGCTTGAAAATCCGCATGGCAAGCCCGGTGGAGACGCCGCAGGACTGCAGGAGAAAGACGATCTCCCGGATGTTGCGTTGCCTGGCCCAGGCCTCGACAAGACGCTCGGCACGATGAGGGCCCACACCCTCCACCTCGCGAAGCCGCGTGGGCTCCTTCTCGATGATCTCAAGGGTCCGCGCGCCGAACCGGGAAACCAGGCGCGAGGCAAGCTCCTTGCCGATTCCCTCTATGAGACCCGAGCCGAGGAGGCGCTCTATGCCGGCAGGGGTAGCCGGAGGCAGCGCGGTGAACGATTCCACCTTGAACTGTCTGCCGAACTTCGCGTGCTGCGTCCACCTGCCTGAAAGCTGAAGGCTTTCCCCCGGCTGGACGCCGGCCAGATTGCCCACGGCCGTGACTTCCCCGCCCGTGCCGCCAAGAGCAAGGACGACAACGCTCCAGTCGTCCTGCTCGCTTGCGTAGCGCACGCGCTGCAGCGTTCCTTCAAGCGTGACGATATCGGAGGAATCGAAGAGGTCAGGCTGCGGTCTCATCACGGGGCTCGGACTTTCGTGGGCCGATGCTATCCACGGGGATAGGCAAAGTCAAGCAAATCGGCTACACAGTCGGCCATGCTCCGGCAGCCCGGCCTGCGTGATCGCATTCAGATCCTTGATGCGTCTCTGACCATGCCCCTCACCCTTTCTCCGGGCCGGGGGCTTGCGCAGCTCATTGCGTTGGGCCTTGCGCATTCCGGGGACAGCTTCATCTGGGCCGGATTGTGCGTTCTGGCGTGGTTCCTCGGGAATACTCAGTGGAAGGCGCGCGCAGTCATCGTTTTCGCCGGACTTGTGCTGGCGGAGATCGTGGTGGTGGGCATCAAGATGTGCATCCGCAGGCCCAGGCCTCCCGGGGAGGCCGGCAGGATCTATCGCAGGGCGGATCCCTTCTCCTTCCCATCCGGCCACGCTGCGCGCGCTGCAATGCTGGCCCTTCTCGCAATCGTGTTCGGGCCGTCTGCTGCGGCTCTCGGGATTGCCATCTGGAGCCCGTTCATGATCCTCTCACGGATTGCAATCGGCATTCATTACGTCTTTGACGTCCTGGCGGGAATCCTGCTCGGGGTGCTGCTCACGCTGGGGCTCCTGGGACTGACGCCCGTTCTCACGTCATGGATATGAGCCGCTCCGACCAGCTCCCCCTCCACTGACAAGGACGCGGCCGCGGTGACTTTTACTGTCGTGAACTGCCCGATGAGCGATCCGTCGGCGCTCGGAAAGCGCACGATGATCCTTCCCTCCGTCTTGGCTGAGAGGAACCCTTGCTTGCGGTCAGGGCCTTCCACCAGCACGCGGTATTCTTTTCCGATCATGGTCCTGTTGTAGGCGCCGGAAGTCCTGGCCAGCTCTTCGCTGAGAACGTGGAGTCGCCTGTTCTTTTCCTCATGTGGAACGTCATCAGGCCACCTGGAGCTGGCTGCTCCCGGTCGGGGGGAATACATGGCAACATATGCCATGTTGTACTGGAACTCCCGCATGGCTTTCCGCGTGTTCTCGAACTCCGCTTCTGTTTCTCCGCTGAATCCCACAATGATGTCCGTGAAGAGCGTGGCTTGAGGAAGAATGGACCTGATCATGGAAACAGTCTCCCGGTACTGGTCCACCATGTAATTGCGGTTCATGCGGATGAGAATCCTGTCATCTCCCGACTGGAGAGGCAGGTGGATCTGTTTTGCCAGGCAGGGATGCCGGGCGATGACCCGCACGACTTCCTCCGTCATGTCGCGGGGATGCGGCGATGTGAAATAGACCCGGAAATCCCGATCCGGGCTGCTGCCCAGCTCGCCGATCCCGCGAAGGAGATCCGGGAACGTGATCTCCCGCCCTTTCCTGTCCAGGCCGTAGGAGTTGACGTTCTGTCCAAGGAGCGTGATGGACTTGTAGCCCTGGTCCACAAGACCCGCCACTTCCTGGAGTATTTCCTCTGACGGGCGCGATACCTCCTGTCCGCGCGTGTAGGGGACTGCGCAGAAAGTGCAGAACTTGTCGCATCCGTTCTGGATGGGAACGTATGCCTCGAAGCGTGAGCTGTAGCGGGGCATGATCCGCCAGAAGCCTTTTGCGGCGTCGTGCAGGCTGTCTGCCGGGATCACGTTGTTCATTTCAATGGGCGTTACAATGCCGTATTGGCGGATCATGTCGGGAAGCTGGGGAATCTCCGTGATGTCGAACACGAGGTCGAACAGTTTCAGGAACTTCTCCCTGTCAGCGGGAAGGATGCACCCGGTGACGAACGTGAGGAGGCTTCTCCGTTCCTTCCACGAGTTCCACATGCGGATGCGGGCATATGCCTTGTCAATGGCCCTCTGGCGGACCGAGCAGGCGACGATCCCCAGGAGGTCCGCTTCCGCTTCGGCCTCAGTCAGTTCGTATCCCAGCGCCTCAATCACGGTGCGGACCCTTTCCGCGTCGGATTGGTTCATCTGGCACCCAAGGTGCAGGAGGCAGTACTTCATTGAGTTGTCCACTCTGGGGCCTAATATACTCCGGCAAAGGAGGGAATATGAAGCCGCTCTTGCTTGGTCTGATTGTTCTTACGGCGTTTGTGCGTGCGCCGGGGCCGGTGCATGCCCAGGGGATCGAACGTCGCTCGTCCTGCCAAAGACGGAGGCTTGAGGAATGGCCATGTCCGAAAACCGCCAGACGCACCGCGGAAAATTGTATATATACAAGTCATGGAGCTTGACCCTGACGTCTGCTATCGCATCATTCAGGCCAGGGACGCCCGGTTTGACGGCAAGTTTTTCACGGCGGTAAAGACAACCGGGATCTACTGCCGGCCCATCTGTCCTGCCAGAACGCCGAAACTTGAAAACGTCAGGTTCTTCCTCTGCGCAGCCTCGGCGGAGGCTGAAGGATTTCGGCCATGCAAACGGTGCCGGCCCGAAACGGCGCCTGGAACGCCCGCCTGGAACGGCACGTCCACCACCGTCAGCAGCGCTCTCAGGCTTGTTGGGAACGGGTTCCTGGATGAGCATTCGATTCGGGAGCTTGCGGATCGACTCGGGATGGGAGAGCGTCATTTGCGCCGTCTTTTTGTGAAGCACATTGGCGTTGCGCCGAACGCGATTGCGCAATCACGCAGAGCGCATTTCGCCGCAGCCATCCTTCGTGACACCGACCTGCCGGTGTCGGCCGTGGCGCTCAGCGCAGGGTTTGGAAGCATCCGGCAGTTCAACGACATATTCCGCGGTGTTTTCGGCGAGCCGCCCGGATCTCTCAGAAGAGCGCGTGCAGCGTCTGGGCAAAAACGCCGGCCTGGCGCCGGTCCGCAGTCATTCACGCTTTCCCTTGCGTATCGTCCGCCTTTGCGCTGGGAAGAGCTCATAGCTTTCCTTGGAAAGCGGGCAGTGAACGGTGTGGAGGAAGTGACGGAGCATTCCTATCGGAGGTCAGTTTCCATTGGCAGTGCAACGGGGATCCTCGATGCAAAGCCCGCGCGCAATGGGAGCAATCAGATCGATGTTTCTCTCCAGGGAGTGGATCCGGCCGCGCTTGGCCACGCGGTACGGCGCATCCGCAGGATGCTCGATCTCGATGCTGATCCCCTTGCAATAGCCGGTCATTTGAGCCGCGACAGACGGCTCGCGCCGCTTGTCAAGGCAGCTCCCGGAATGCGCCTCCCCGTTGCGTGGGACCCGTTTGAAGCAATCATCCGCGCAGTGCTTGGGCAGCAGATAAGCGTGGCGGGGGCCACAACGATTGTCGGCCGCCTTGCCCGGCGTTTTGGCCGGCAGATTGACAGCGGGGGGACAATCACGCGCGTGTTTCCTGTTCCTTCTGACCTTGCACATGCGGATTTATCCAGCATCGGCATCCCGGCCTCACGGGCAAAGACGGTTGTCGCAGTCTCACAGGCCGTTCTGGACAGACGGTTGCGGTTGGACGGGTCCACAGCGCCGGAAAAGCTGGAAAAAGATCTCCAATTGATTCGCGGCATTGGTCCATGGAGCGCTCACTATGTTTCTCTTCGCGGATTCGGGGAACCGGACGCGTTTCCTGAATCCGATCTGGGAATCCGCAAAACCCTTGACGCGCTGGGCTACCCCAGAGATCCACACCAGAGGAAGCAGGAGATTGATGCGCTTGCGCCGTGGCGCGGATATGCGGCGATGTATCTCTGGCATGCGCTTTCCTCGGGAGGGTGAAGTCATCACTGCTGCTGCCGAATCGCTTTCATACATGTTCATGGAAAGCCCCGTCGGCCGCCTGCTCCTTGCCGGGGACGAGCGAGGTTTGCGGCTCTTGAGCTACGCAAGCGGGCATGCTCCGGTGCACGTGGGCCAGACGTGGCACGCTTCAGAAAATCCATTTCGCGAAGCTGCGAGGCAGCTCACGGCGTATTTCCATCGCGAGCTTCGCTGTTTCGACCTTCCGCTGCGCCTGGTCGGCACGGAGTTCCAGATTGCCGTGTGGAATGCATTGCTTTCCATTCCCTATGGATCGACAATGTCCTACGGGGAGCTTGCGCGGCGCATCGGCAGGCCCAGCGCCGTTCGGGCGGTCGGCGGTGCAAATCATGCGAACCCTGTCGCGATCGTGGTCCCGTGTCACCGCGTCATCGGTGCAAGCGGAAAGCTTGTCGGATATGGGGGCGGTCTGGAGATCAAGGACAAGCTTCTCGCGCTGGAGCGCGGCGACTTGTTCGCCCTTGGCGTCTGAAAAAGCGCTGCCGTCTACAGCTTCATTTCCTGGAGGATGTGGACCACCTCCGTGATGTCCTCGCGGGAGACATCAAGATGCGTGACGAAGCGGATCACGTCCGGGCCGGCAGCGCCGCACAGGATGCCGTTCTGCTCAAGCGCGTGGACCACCTCGTCAACGTTTCTGTCGGGTGTGCGGAAATACAGGATGTTCGTCACGACCTCGTCGGGAACAATCGCCGCCCACGACGTACAGGCCAGGGCTTTCGCAAGGGCTTTTGCGTTTTCATGGTCCTCCGCAAGGCGCTCCACGTTGTTGGAAAGAGCGTAGACCCCCGCGGCAGCCATGATTCCCGCCTGACGCATGCCGCCGCCAAGCAGCTTGCGCACCCGCCTCGCTTCCGCGATGAACTCTTTCGTTCCGCAAAGCAGAGCGCCGACGGGCGCTCCGAGGCCCTTGGAGATGCAGAAAGTCACCGTATCGGCTTCCGCGCACAGCGATTTGACCGAGTCGCCGCACGCCACGGAAGCGTTGAACAACCTTGCGCCGTCCATGTGAACCGCCATTTTCCTCCGTCGGGCGAAAACGCCGATTCTGCTCAGCGTGGCAAGGGAATAGAATGTCCCGCCCGCTGCGTTGTGCGTGTTCTCGACGGCTACCATCTTGGTGCGCGCGCAGTAATAGATGTCAGGCTGGATCCGCGGCTCCAGCTGCTCGACTTCGAGGATTCCCCTGTCTGTCGGAATCTGGACGGGAAGAGCGCCGGCAATTGCCGTGGCCGATGCAAGCTCATGCTGGACGATGTGCGCTCTGGAGTCGCACAGCACCTCGTTCCCCCTGCCGCAGTTCAGGTAAATGGGGATGAGGTTTCCCATTGAACCGGATGAGACGAAAAGAGCTGCCTCCTTGCCGGTGACGGCCGCAGACATGTCCTGCAGCTTGTTGATTGAGGGATCTTCCCCGTACACATCGTCACCGACCTCCGCCTCGTACATGGCCTTTCTCATGGCCGGAGACGGCCGCGTGACTGTGTCGCTTCGCAGATCGTAGACCTTCATGATGCAAGCTCCTTTTCCAAGAGGCGGAAGGCCTCCGCGGCCTTCATGGGGATGTGGATATCGGTGATTGATCCCGTGAACTCGGACTCATCCGGATTGACTTCTACGATTTTTGCTCCTGCTTCTTTTGCCCAGCGCGGAACCAGGGCGGCTGGGTAGACTTCTCCTGTGGAACCGACCACCAGCATGACGTCGGTGCGGCCCGCGGCCTCCTGGGAGCGCCGATGCGCTTCGGGAGGGATCCCTTCGCCGAAGAAAATGAAGTCTGGCTTGTACAGCCCGCCGCACGGGCACCGGGGGGGAAGGGACTGCAGTATCTCCGGACGGGCCTCCGCGCGCGTGCCGCAGTCCAGGCAGAGGAGCAGGCGGGAGTTTCCATGGAACTCGACGATGGTACGGCTCCCTGCAAGGTAGTGGAGGTTGTCGATGTTCTGCGTAATGAGGACTTTCAGCTTTCCCGCAGCCTCCAGGCGCGCCAGCTGCTCATGCGCCTTGTTCGGCTTTGCTTTTCCGAAATGGTCGTAGAATATCTCCCTGATGACAGGCCACGCTTTCTCAGGGTGGGCCAGGAAATAGGCCAGCTCGAGCATGCGCGGATCGTACGTGTTCCACAGCCCGCCGGGGCCGCGAAAAGGGGGGATGCCGCTCTCAACAGAGATTCCCGCGCCCGTGAACGCGGTGAGATAGCGGGCTGAGCGAATAAAAGAGGCGGCAGCGCTGATCGCCTCAGGGGTGTTCGTGGAATATTCGGAACTTTTCATCAGGTGACGACATGGTGCCGAGAAGGAGGGGAGGGGTCAACACCTTTGCGAGTCCTGCGGCCTGGAAACCATTCACCCGGCGGGCGAATGACGGCCCGCAGTCGGAAGCGTTTCAGCAAAAAAAGCCGGCTGTTGCCGGCTTTTAAGAAATCCGCTCCAGGGACTGCCATGGCAGTGTGTGCGGATTCAGGTGGTGGAGGAGGGACCTGCCCTCTGTCCAGTTTCAATGATAGCCCTGCGCCGCGCGGCTGTCAAGAATCAACGGGCACGGGGCCGACTCCCCAGACCTCGTTTGCATATTCGCGCACGGTGCGGTCGCTGGAGAACTTGCCCATGCGGGCAACGTTCAGAATGGACATCCGGGACCAGGCCTCCTGGTCCTTGTACGCCGCGGAGACCTTCTCCTGGCATGCTGCATAGGAGTCGAAATCCGCCAGGAGCATGAACTGGTCTCCTCCGTCCAGCAGGGACTGGACGATTGGCCTGAACGCCTCGGGCTCTTCCGGGCACAGGCTTCCGTTCCAGACCTGCTCCAGGACCTGCGAAAGCCGGCGGTCAGCGGAATGCAGCTGCCGGGGATCGTACCCCGCGCGTTTTCGCTCGGTCACCTCTTCCTCGGTCAGGCCGAAAAGGAAGAAGTTCTCCGGTCCCACCTCCTCTCGGATCTCCACGTTCGCCCCATCCAGCGTGCCGATTGTCAGCGCGCCGTTCAGGGAAAGCTTCATATTGCCTGTGCCGGAGGCCTCGGTGCCTGCAAGGGATATCTGCTCCGAAAGATCCGCTGCCGGAATGATGCGCTCTGCCAGGCTCACGCTGTAGTTGGGGAGAAACACCACGGCAAGCCGGCCCTGGGCATCGGGATCCTTGTTCACTTTTGCCGCCATGGAGAGGATCAGGCGGATGATCAGCTTTGCCATGACATAGCCGGGAGCGGCTTTCCCTGAGAAGATGACCGTTCGCGGAACAAAAGCGGCGCCCGGATCAGCCTTGAGCCTCGCGTACAGGTGTAGAACGTGCAGCGCATTCAGCAGCTGCCGCTTGTACTCGTGGATGCGCTTCACCTGGCAGTCGAACAAGGAGCCCGGGTCGGCAACCACGCCCGTCAACCGCTGGATCACGCCCGCCAGCTCTTTCTTGTTCCGCTGCTTCACCGCGCGCCACCGTCGGCGGAAGCTTTCCTCTTCTGCCAGCGGGACCAGCTTTGTCAGCCACTCGAGGTCAGAGTCCCACCCGTGACCGATCCATTCATTCAGCAATTCCGTGAGGCCGGGGTTGCACAGCTTCAGCCACCGACGCTGGCTGATCCCGTTCGTCTTGTTGTTGAATCTCTCCGGCCACAGCTCGCAGAAGTCCGGGAAGATCTTTTTTTTCAGGATGTCCGTATGGAGCGCAGATACGCCGTTGACCGAATGACTCCCCACTATGGAAAGGTGGGACATGAGCACCCTCTTTTCATTCCCCTCCTCAACAAGGGACATGCGCCGCTGCCGCTCCATGTCGCCCGGCCACCGCGCGGAGACCCCTTTCAGGAACCTGCGGTTGACCTCCAGGAGGATCTGCGAATGGCGCGGGAGGACCCGTGACAAGAGGTCGAGGGGCCACTTCTCAAGCGCCTCCGGGAGGACCGTGTGGTTCGTGTAGCCCACTGTCCTGACGGTGATGTCCCATGCCTCCTCCCAGCCCAGGCCTTCGCGGTCCATCAGGACGCGCATCAGCTCCAGGATGGCAAGGGATGGGTGCGTGTCGTTGAGCTGAATTGCCACTTTGTTCGGGAAATCGGCGAATCCCGGCGCGCCTCCCTTGCGGAAGCGCCGCACGATGTCCTGGAGAGTCGCCGAAACCAGGAAGTATTCCTGTTTCAGACGCAGCTCCCTGCCCTCGAACATGTTGTCGTTCGGATAGAGCACCTTGGTGATGGTCTCCGACCTGTCCTTCTCATGAACCGCCCTCTCGTAGTCGCCGTGATTGAAGTAATCCAGATCGAACTCCCGGGTGCTCTTGGCAGACCAGAGGCGCATGTTGTTGACCGTGCCATTGCCATACCCCGGGACGGGAGTATCGTAGGCCATGGCCATGACCGTCTCGGTTTCCATCCAGTCGAAAACGAGGTGCCCCTCTTTTCCCGTCTTCTGCCCAACGCGCCCGTAGTAATGAACGGGGTACAGGTGCTCGGGGCGCTCGATCTCCCACGGGTTGCCGTGGCGAAGCCAGTTGTCCGGTGTCTCCACCTGCCGTCCGCCGCGGATCTTCTGGAAGAAGATCCCGTAATCATAGCGAATGCCGTACCCGTATGCCGGGATGGCCTGGGCGGCCATGGAATCCATGAGGCACGCGGCCAGCCGGCCAAGCCCTCCGTTGCCCAACCCGGCATCGTGCTCAAGATCCTCCAGCTCCTCCAGGCGGTAGCCCAGCTTTCGCACGGCGGTCTCCGCGCTTCCCGTCAACCCCAGGTTCAGGAGGGCATTGCCCAGGGTGCGGCCGATGAGAAACTCCAGCGACAGGTAATACACCCTCTTGCAGTCGTGCCGGTAATAGTTCTGCTGGGTTGCAATCCAGCGGTCGATCAGCCTGTCCCTGACAGCCAAAGCGAGGCTGTTGAAGTTATCGCGAGAGGTTGCGCTGTATTCGTCCTTTGCCAGGGCGAACTTCCTGTTGTGGAGAAAGGCCTCCCTGAGCGTGTCGGCCTCAGGGTCCTTTGCCGCCAGATGCGCTTTCGAGGCCTTTTTCGGTTTGCTGCTCCCGGTTGCAGTCTTTTTCCCGGTCTTGCCTGATTTTGCCATGGATGTATTCTACCGGAATATGGAATTCGAAACCATCATCGAGCCCCTCGATGCCGCCAACTGCCTCGGACGGGATGACTGGGTATTCGTGGACTGCAGGTTCTTCCTGGGCGAGCCTGGTCGCGGAGAGCGTGAGTTCGGAGAATCCCACATTGCCGGCGCACTGTATGCCCACCTGGACCGCGACCTCTCCGGACCTGTCATTCCGGGGACCACGGGCCGTCACCCCCTCCCGTCGCCGCGCTCCCTGGAACGAACGCTAGGCAGGCTCGGCATTGGTAACGCAACGCAGGTTGTCGCGTACGACGAATCCACAGGGGCAATGACGGCGGCAAGGCTGTGGTGGCTCCTCACGTGGGCCGGTCATGATGCCGTGGCCGTGCTGAACGGCGGGCTCAGGCGCTGGCAATCCCTCGGGCTGCCCTGCGCCGGCGGCGCGGAAAGCAGGCGTGGTGCGGAGTTCGTGGGGAGCTTCAGAGCGAACATGATCTTCGACGCTGCGCACGTGAAGGCGATTCTGGAGGATCCCCTGTACATCATACTTGATGCACGAGGGGCGGACCGATACCAGGGATTGAACGAGACCATTGACCCGGTAGCTGGCCACATCCCGGGGGCCGTCTCAGCCCCGTATATGGACAACCTCTCCAGGGACGGCGTCTTCAAGCCGCGCCATGAGGTTGCGCGCCGGTTTGAAATGCTTGCAGGCGGCCGGGACCCAGGGCACGTGGTGTTCTACTGCGGTTCTGGAGTGACTGCGGCGCATGATGTGCTGGCCTTTGCATACGCCGGGAAGGGGACCCCAGCGCTCTACCCGGGCTCATGGAGCGAATGGATCACTGATCCGAGCAGGCCCGTGGCCGCGGGCGGGTGACTTTCCGGCCTGCGCGGGGACCGGATTACGGGCACGCGTGTCCGGGGGTTCTGCGGCATCCGCGCGTGTCGGCTCGCTGCATGAGCCGCCCCGGCGTACGCACGGAGCAAAATCAGTTGGAATCACCGCTGCAAATTACTATCCTGAAGGTATGTCGGAGAGTGGGAGCGCAGGCGACCGGTTCCGCAAGGCTCTTGCAGAAGAGAAACCTCTTCAGATAGCGGGAACGCCGAACGCGCTGGTGGCGCTCATGGCCGCGCGGATCGGCTACCGGGCCATTTACCTCTCCGGCGCGGGAGTGGCAAACCTTTCCTTCGGCCTTCCCGACCTTGGGGTCACAACATTGGATAACGTGCTGGAGGACGCCCGCCGGATCACGGCGGCTGTCGAGCTTCCGCTGCTTGTTGATGTTGACACGGGCTTTGGAGCGGAGCTCATGATCGCCAGGACCGTTCGGGAGATGATCCGGGCCGGCGTGGCCGCCATCCACATGGAGGACCAGGTCAGCGACAAGCGATGCGGTCACAGGCCGGGCAAAGCACTTGTCAGCACCCAGGAGATGGAGGCAAGGATCAAGGCTGCCGTGGATGCGCGCAGCCAGCCAGGCTTTCTCATCATGGCCAGGACGGATGCGGTGGCCGTAGAGGGGATGAACCGTGCGCTGGACCGGGCAGCCGCGTATGCCCGGGCAGGGGCCGACTGCATTTTCCCCGAGGCCCTGGGCGAGCTTGAGCAGTACAGGTCATTCAAGGAAGCGACGGGGCTTCCGGTGCTCGCAAATCTTACCGAGTTCGGGCTTACTCCCCAGTTCACGCTGAAGCAGCTGGCCGGCGAGGGCGTCGACATGGCCCTGTATCCGCTTTCTGCCAGCCGCGCCATGAACAAGGCCGCCATGAGCGTGCTGGCTGTCATTCGGCAGCGGGGCACGCAGGCGGACGTGGTGGAGCAGATGATGACCCGCGCGGAGCTGTACGACCTGCTGGGCTATGAGGCCCAGGAACGGAAGCAAAGACATGGCTGAATACGAGCGCAAGTTCGCGGATGTGAAGAAGGTGGGGGGGCTGGCCGGAATCGTCGCTGCAGACTCTGCCATCAGCACGGTCGGGATCGAGGGCCGGGGCCTGAGCTACCGTGGATACGCCATCGAAGACCTCGCGGCGCACGCGAGCTTCGAGGAGGTAGCATGGCTTCTCCTGCGCGGCGAGCTGCCGGCGCCCGCCGAGCTCGTTGAGTATCGCCGGAAGCTGAAGAAAATGAGGCAGCTGCCCCGGTATCTCTCGCAGCTCCTGCGGGAGATACCGCCCGGGGACAGCACGATGGGAATACTAAGGACCGCCATCTCCGTCCTCGGCAACCTGGAGCCGGAGCACGGCAGGGACCCGCTGGGCGTGGCGGACCGGCTGGTGGCTGTCCTTCCTTCCATCATCCTGCAGCGCATGGGAAAAGAACTCCCCGATGACGAGGATACGCTTGCAGGCTACTTTCTGCACGGCATGCAGGGCGGGGCTCCCCCGGAAGACCTTCGAAGGTGCCTCGACGTGTCGCTCATCCTGTACGCGGAACACGAGTTCAACGCTTCCACCTTTGCCGCTCGGGTCATCATCAGCACCCTTTCGGACATTCACTCCGCAGTGGCCGGGGCAATCGGCGCCCTTGCAGGGCCCCTGCACGGCGGGGCGAACGAAGAGGCCATGAAGCTGATCGAGGCGTACCCGAACGCCGATGCGGCAGAAAAGGGGATCCAGGACCGGCTTGCGCGCAGGGAAAAGATCATGGGCTTCGGGCATCGCATCTATACGGTCTCCGATCCGCGCTCCGCGGTGATCAAGGAGTGGGCCGCGCGCCTGGCGGCAGGCCCGGATCAGAAGCGCTTGTTTGCCATTGCCGAGCGCATAGAGCGCGTCATGTGGGACACGAAGAAGCTGTTTCCCAATCTGGACTTCTACAGCGCTCTTGCCTACCGGTTCAGCGGCATCCCGACCGAGCTGTATACGCCGATGTTCGTCCTTGCCCGCATCAGCGGGTGGATGGCCCACATCATGGAGCAGCGCTCCAACAACAAGCTGATCAGGCCCATCAGCCGCTACACGGGTCCGGAACCGAGGGTCTACGTACCGCTGGTTGCGGACGAAACGCGATGAGCGCGTCCGGCCCGGAACAGCCGCACGCCGACAAGCTGCTGATCGACATCGCCGACTACGTGGCCCGGGGATCCATCCGGAGCGATGAGGCATTCGATGCCGCTTCCTGGAGCCTTGCCGACAGCCTGGGCTGCGCAATTCTTGCGCTGAAGTTTCCGGAGTGCCGGATGCGCCTGGGCCCCGTAGTCGACGGGGCAGTGATGTCGCCGGGGAGCAGGGTGCCGGGGACCGTTTTCGAGCTTGAACCCGTCCAGGCGGCTTTCAATATCGGGACCATGATCCGATGGCTTGACTACAACGACACGTGGCTTGCGGCGGAATGGGGTCACCCTTCCGACAACCTGGGCGGGCTGCTGGCCGTCGCTGACTGGGTGAGCCGCAGGCGCGGGTTGGCACCGACCGCACCGGTAACCGTACGACGCCTCCTGGAAGCCCAGATCAAGGCGTATGAGATACAGGGCATTCTGGCACTGGAAAACTCTTTCAACCGTGTCGGCCTTGACCACGTGATCCTGGTCAAGGTGGCCACCGCCGCCACAACGACGTGGCTGCTCGGTGGCGACGAGCAGCGCATTACCGATGTGCTGTCCAATGCGTGGATCGATATCGGGCCGCTACGAACATACCGCCATGCTCCCAACACGGGCTTTCGCAAATCGTGGGCCGCGGGGGACGCAACGTCACGAGGCGTGCGTCTTGCCCTTCTGGGGGTGGCCGGGGAGCCCGGGTACGCGACGGCGCTTTCCGCGCCACGCTGGGGATTCCAGGACGCGGTCATGAAAGGGCAGCCTCTGCGCGCCGGGCACCCCTTCGGCTCGTACGTTGCGGAGAATATTCTCTTCAAGGTTTCCTTCCCCGCGGAGTTCCACGCGCAGACAGCCGTTGAAGCCGCGCTTTCGCTTCATGCTCGAGTGAAGGACCGCCTGGACCGCATCAGAAGGATCCATATTCATACACAGGAGTCCGCCCTTCGGATCATTGACAAGAAGGGCCCGCTGCGGAACCCGGCAGACCGTGATCACTGCCTGCAATATGCGGTCGCGGTGGCGTTGATATATGGGAACTTGCGCGCAGAGCACTACCAGGAGGAAACCGCGCGTGATCCCAGGATCGACAGGCTGCGCGAGCGCATGGAGCTGGAGGAGGACCCGCGCTACACCGCTGAATACCTGGACCCGGGGAAGCGCTCCATCGCCAACTCGCTGCAGGTTTTCTTTGATGACGGAAGTTGCACAGAGAGAGTCGCGGTGGAATACCCCGTTGGCCACCGGCGCCGCCGGGCAGAGGGGCTAAACCTGCTGTTCGACAAGCTGCGGGAGAATCTTTCGGAGCGGTTCCCCGAGGACCGCGTGGGAGCCATTGTCGCAATTCTCCGTGACCGACAGAGGCTGGAAGCCATGACTGTCCCGCAGTTGATCGAGATGTTCCTGTAGCCGCGTTTCGCGGTGATCCCGAAGATCCGGGTCCCGGCGATCCGCGCTCAAGTCTCCGTTTTCAAGGCCCGTCCCATTGCCCTGAGAAACCGCGCCAGCTCCACCACAAGCCCGACCAGCGCGCCGGCCATCCCGATCATCATCAGCACCTTCAGCAGGGTGTTGAGCCACGCGCCGACCAGGCGGGAGAAGTCCAGCGGGAACACTATGAAGAAGACGATGATCGACATGAGCCCCGCTGCGGCAAAGACCGCCCGCATGAGCGCCAGGAACCACCCGGGTCGGAAGAAGCAGAGAAGGAAATTGCCGACGATCTGGGCGCCCAGGGAGATGTCGGCCGCCCACAGGATGTCGGCCCAGCTCTCCAGGATCACCCCCTGCGTGTATTGCCGCCACAGCAGGACGGTGTTCATGAACACCAGGACAATGATGTTGCCGATGACCGCCCCGACAAAGTCTGCCGTTCGTTTTTCCTTCATGCCTTTTCCAACACCGAGGATCTTGTTTCGGGCTACTGCGTTGACGGGAAAAGCGTCGGCATCGCCCTGTGCAGCGATGCCGGTGCGCATCGATGGTTGCTTCAGGCGGGTTCCCGCGGGTTCAGAAATCTGATATAATGCTGACGTGATCATCGCGGTCCTGGGAGCGTCAGGACGTCTGGGGCGGCGCCTTGTCAGGAAAGCGCTCGAAGCCGGCCACAGGGTCGTTGCCTTTGTCCGGTTCCCCGTATTTCTTCATCTTTCGGATGCGGCTCTCACCATCATCAGAGGCGACGCCAAGGATGAAATCGCGCTGGAGCGGGCGCTGAGGGACGTGGAAGTTGTCATGACGGTGCTGGGGCCGGATGTGGGGGTAGCTCCGGACTCCACCAAACGGGCCGCCGCTGCGGTCATAACCGCCATGAAGCGGGTCGGCGTGAAAAGGCTTGTCTGGCAGACCGGCTCCGGCGTTCCCTACATGGGGGAGACTCTCTTCGGGTCGCGCAGGGCCATGCGGAGAGCGCTGGACTTGATTGGCCAGACCGTCCGGGACGAGGTGGACGAGGCGCTGCGCCTCATCATGCAAAGCGACCTTGACTGCACCGTTGTTCGGTTCAACCGCATCGAGCTGGTCCCATCCCTTGCCAAGCTGCCCAAACCGTGGAAATCATCCCGGCCCAGGTCCCTCTCCCCCGATGAGGCGGCCGGCATCATGCTTGCCCAGCTGAAGAATCCTGGCGCCGGAAACCCCGTTTTCTGTCCCAACTAGGCGAACAGCAAATCCGCGGGCCGCGGCGTTCTTGCGCGCGCCATGGTTGGGCTGTACTATGAAGCGAATCAAGGAGACACAGAGTGAAACATCTCTCGCGCGCCGCTCTCGCGATTGCAGTGTGCGCCCTGCTTGGGGCCCTGGCGCTCGCATCCTGCTCGCCTCGCCGCGCGCACGCCGCCGCGGCCGCGGGTAGTGGTCGGCGTTTCGAGCTCGATATCGTGCCAGGACCTCATTACCTGCATTCAGTCGGCTTCCTTTTTTTCAGGATCCGGATATATCCGCAGCTGGCTTGCTGGATCGAGTCGCCGGACGGGAAATACGTGGACACGATTTTCGTCACGACAAAGGTTGGCAGGAAGAAGTGGTTCGGGGCGCCGTCCGCCGGGAGGCCGGAAGCACTTCCGGTCTGGTCTCATGCCCGGGACCAGGCCCCCTTGAACACAGACGCAGTGTCGGGTGCAACGCCCGCCGGCTCGGTGCGTGTTGGTTCTCCGCTGGCCGCCGGGCTTTCGGCGGGGACCTACGTCGTCAAGCTCGAAGTCAACAGCAGCTTCGACTATAACGAGCGCTATACCCGCGCCAACTCCGGGGTCAACGGCCAGCCGTCAATCGTCTACATGGGCCGGATCGATGTGGGCAAGGGAGAGGCGGAAACGGACCTCACGGCCATCGGGACTGGCTCCGTTGACGGCGCGGACGGAGATATCAGGCCCGGACTGGAAGGGATTACGACTGCCCGCGAGATGCTCCAGTCGGCGCGGATCCTGTATCACGATCGATGAGGGGGAAAGCATGAAAGCACTATTGTTGTACCGCAGCTTCCACGGCAACACGAAGCTTGTTGCGGAAGCCATGGCTCGAGAGATCGCGGCGCTGGGGCATGAGACCGTTGTCCAAGACCTTCGTCAGAGGCTGCCCGATCTCGGGACATTCACGTGCGCGCTTGTCGGAGCTCCCACCAGGATGGCCAGGGTCAACGGAAGGGCCCTGGGCGTGCTGAAGAAGCTGGGAAAACGGGGCTTTGCCGGCAAACCTGTGGCCATCTTCGATACCTACGGCCCGGTGCCGACCGATCCGGAGGCTCTGGAGAAAGGGAAAAAATGGCTTTCGCCCGGCGCCGCGGGGATCATGGAGAAAACAGCAAAGGATCAGGGGCTGAAAGTGTACGACAAGACCCTCAGATGCCTGGTGGCGGGAATCAACGGGCCGCTAGCAGAGCACGAGCTGGAAAAAGCCGCCGCTTTTGCGCGGGAGTTCGTCTCTCAGGGAGTCCGGTGACAGCCTGTTGACAAAGTTTCCCGCGGCCCGGCGTGCGTGGCCGCTCTTAATGTGCTTTGAAGGGACGTTTCGCTATTATCTTGTCATGGCAGGAAAATACGATGCGATCATCATCGGCACCGGCCAGGCAGGTCCCTCCTTGGCTGGGCGCCTCACCCAAGCGGGAATGAAAATCGCCATTATCGAGCGCAAGAGCTTCGGCGGGACGTGTGTCAACACCGGATGCATCCCGACAAAAACGCTGGTGGCGAGCGCCGAAGCGGCGTACATGGCCCGCCGTGCCCAGGATTTCGGCGTCACGGTGTCAGGCGATATTCGGGTGGACATGAAGAAAGTGAAGGCCCGCAAGGACGCGATCTCCGAACAGTCAAGGACTGGGATCGAGAGCTGGCTCAAGAGCATGGACGGCTGCACTGTCTACGAAGGCCATGCAAGGTTCGAATCCCCCCGGCAGGTAAGAGTGGGAGAAGACCTCCTCTCGGCAGACCGCATCTTCATCAACACCGGAGGGCGGGCACTCATACCCGACATGCCCGGCCTTGACAGCGTGGACTATTTGACAAACTCCTCCATGATGAATGTTGATTTTCTCCCCCGGCACCTTGCCATCGTGGGCGGCAGCTACGTGAGCCTGGAGTTCGCGCAGATGTACCGCCGGTTCGGAAGCGAGGTGACCGTGATCGAGAAGGGAGCGCGCCTTGCCGGCCGGGAGGACGAGGACGTCTCCGACGCCATCAGGGAAATCCTGCTCGCCGAAGGAGTGCACGTGCGCCTGGACGCCGAATGCATGAGCGTCGCACAGGACCAAGAGGACGTTGTGGTTCAGACCTCGTGCAGCAATGGCGCCCCGGAGGTTCGCGCCTCCCACTTGCTGCTGGCAGTTGGCAGGCGGCCCAACACGGACGATCTTGGATTGGAGACGTCGGGAGTTTCAGTGGACAGCCGCGGGTTCATCCAGTTTGATGAGGCGCTTCGCACCAGCGTTCCCGGCATCTGGGCGCTGGGGGACTGCAACGGGAGGGGCGCCTTCACCCACACCTCGTACAATGACTTCGAGATCGTGGCGGCGAACATTCTTGGCGGCGAAAGCCGCAGCGTTGCCGACCGCATCCCCGCGTACGCCATGTACATCGACCCGCCTCTGGGCAGGGCCGGCCTTACGGAGGCCGACACCCGCCGTCAGGGAATCGCTGCCCTTGTGGCAAAGCGGCCAATGACTCGCGTGAGCCGGGCCGTCGAAAAAGGAAGAGAGCAGGGATTCATGAAAATCCTTGTGGGCGCGGAGACAAAGCGGATTCTGGGCGCGGCGGTCCTTGGGATCGGGGGTGACGAAGTCATCCACGGGATCCTGGATATCATGTACGCGGGGGCACCGTACACCGTGCTCCAGAAAGCCATGCACATCCACCCCACCGTGTCCGAGCTGGTTCCCACGATGCTCGGGGAGCTTGCGCCTCTGGAATAGGCGGGCTATAGGCTCGCTTGCGCACATCCTTGTGCTCGCTCGCCTTCGCCGTCCCTGGCTAGCCCGCATTTCTCATACTGCGCTCTCTTTTTTCGGGCAAGTGTGTTTCAGCGGGTCCGACGGAGTCTTCGTCGCCGCCAACCAGGCATGATTGCTCGATTTTCGCATAGACCGAGGCT
>JBEKUJ010000012.1:0-124896 GCA_049515135.1 Spirochaetia bacterium | reverse complement strand
GGGTTCTCGTTGGCCATCGCTGCCTCCATCAAGGACGTCCTGCCATTGCCGGCTCTGTCGTCAATCTTGGCCCCGGCATTCAACAGGGCCGTGATTACCTCGGGGTTCGGGTTCCGTCCCGCGGCGAATAGCAAGGGCGTCCCGCCATCGCCAGCTCTGTCGTCAATTTTGGCCCCGGCCTTCACCAAGAGCGTGATTATTTCCGGATTCGCGTTGTACCTGGCTGCATACATCAGGGGCGTGTAGTTGTCCCCGTCTCTTTCTTCAATTCTCCCCCCGGCCTTCAGCAACCTCGTAATGACCTCGGGGTTCGGGTTGTACCCCGCTGACCACATCAAAGCCGTCCAGACAGCCGCCATGCCGGGCGGATTGTTCGGGCGATCCTTCGCCCCGGCCTTCAAGAGGACAGAGATAACCTCGGGGTTCGGGTTCCGCGCCGCATACATCAAGGGCGTTGCGACTTCAGTGGACTCGTCGTTCAGTCCCGCCCCGGCCTTCAACAAGGTCGTGATGACCTCGGGGTTCGGATTTTTCTGTGCTGCGATCATCAAGGGCGTCTCGCCGTAGCCCTTGATCTTGTCATTGACCTTTGCCCCTCCGGCTATTGCCGCCTGTAATTGCTCGGGTGTCCCAGTCTGCAAAAGCGTGATGAAGTCTTGAGCGAAGGCTACGGGAGCAAGGAACAAGCAGGCCGACAGGATGATCAATAGTTTCTTCATACGCTTCCTCCCCTGGGCTTCTCCTTGTCGGTTGTGGGTGTTTGACAGGCTGCCAGTCGGTGAAGCCTCAACTCCCTTCGCGATACCGAATCTCGTACGTAGGTTTGCTAGGGTCAATCGTTAGTGGATAATATTTTGGGGAAAACTTTGTACCAAGTCCTATCGGCTGAAATACTGACTCCTTAATTGTCCCAGAATTGGTTAGTTTCTCAAGCGCCTGAAAGTTGTATCCTTTCCACTGGCCGGTTGTGACTGTGCCGAGAATCTTGTACCAAATATTGCCGCCTGAGTCTGTCCACTTGCTGTCTATCACCATCGTGCCTTCCTCTTGAGAAGCTGTGTCCGGCGTGTGGAGGAAACTCTTGTATCCGTCAGCGGTGATGACTGATTTTTGGGGATGGTTGTAGTCTGGGTTTTCTCTACACATCCATACTCCATAAAACTCCTCGTTTGCAGTCGGGACATACTTCTCTTGAGCTTTGGCTGCAAAAGGAATCAGGAACAGCAGAGCCGCAGAAATTAAAAGAATCTTTCCAGCCTTCATGACTTCCTCCTTCAAGCTTCTCTCCAACGATTTCCCCTCGCGCATTAGTGCTTAGATTTAAGCACCAAATCCGGCAAACTGTCAAGCCGTATCTGAATAATTTTAAGCAGATTTTTCTTGTGCAAAGGGCGGAGGCTATTCCTAAGATGATGCGGCCCAACACTACGTTTTCTCTTAGCGCTTCTGGCATCCGCGTGGGCGGGGTTAGTAGGGCCTTTTCTGGCGCTAATTGCGTGAAATAGCTTTCTCAGGCCGAATTCCGAGGGGGGAATCTCATCCTCGGAGCCATCAGGCAGCAGGCTCCAGCCCTCACTTTCCCTCGCTCTCACAACTGTATTTTATTTCTGGAAAAACAGTTATTGCGAAAGTTGATCAAGAATTGACCCAAGCGAGTTCTGGTAGACGTGGCAGTGAATAGAGGTCCATTGACAGTAAATCTAATCGCTGTTTAAAGTTAAGCATTAAGGGGAGTGTCATGGTGCCGCATTCCAACAGCCTCAGTAGACGCGAGCGGCAGGTCATGGAGATTATCCACGAAAACTCCAGCGCGTCGGTGCAGGAAATCCAAACCGCAATGCCTCAGCCTGCCAGCTATTCGGCAGTCCGCGTCATCGTGAATGTGCTCGAGCGCAAAGGGCATCTCAAACATACACGACAGGGGAAAAAGTACGTCTATCGTTCTACGACGCCACGTACTAAAGCGATAAAGGAGGCATTGAAGCACCTCCTGAACACCTATTTTGGAGATTCTCTCCCGAAGGCCATCGCTGCGATGGTGCAGCTGCGCGTCAAGGACTTAAGCGACGAGGATTTGCGACAACTGATCCGGGCCATCGAGCAGGCGAAGAAGGAGGACTCTTCGTGACGGATTTCTTGATACTTCAGGCGGCGATCCGGCTCGCGTGTCCCTTCCTCCTTGTTCTGTTCGCCGCAGCCGTGAAGAACTCGATTCTCCTTGCGTTCGTATTCGGTGCGCTCTGGGTCACGAAGGATGCATCTGCAAAGCTGAAACATGTCCTGTGGCTTTCCTGCATCGGCAGCTGTCTTCTCGTCCTCATTCTGTCGCTCACCGGCCCGCTATTTCACTTTGCACTTCCCCAGCTGCACAGAGGGGCGTTCGTGGCCGTTTCCTCCGCTCTCCTTCCCGCATCGGGCACTTTTGATCTTTCCGGAGGTATGCCTGCTTTTCCTGGGGAAATGTGGCGCAGGGTATCTGTGGGCAGGCTTTGGATCGACGCTTGGCCAGCAGTCTTACTGTTCCTCTGGATTGCCGGCGCCTTGTCGGGGTGGCTTAGCGTCTTATGGGGTAGACTCCAACTTTTGTACATACGACGAACCGGCCACCGAGATGGTACTATGCATTATGAGAGCCAGGTTCGAAACCTATCACGGAGCATTGGAATCAAGCGCGAGGTCCGTGTCTTTGAGAGTACACGATGTACCACACCCTTCACCCATGGGATTATCCGTCCGGTCATTGTTTTGCCCTCGAGAATCAGATCGTGGTCCCCAGCTAGCAGGCGATCAGTTCTCCTCCATGAGCTACGTCACATCAAGCGCGGAGACTCGTTCACGCTGATTGTTGCGTACGGAATATGTTCTTTGTTTTGGTTTGTCCCACATGTTTGGGCTGCCTATGCTAGGCTTTACATGGAGCAGGAAAAATCATGCGACGCGGCGGTCGTCGAAAGCGGCGTGGAACGCCATACCTATGCCGCTTGTGTCCTTGATGCGGCGCTATTGAGCCGTGAGCCCGCTCTTCTTGCAGGCCTCAGTTTCTCCGGAAGAAGGAAACGAGTCCTCCAAGACAGGATCCAGTCCATCATCAAGGGAAAAGACCCCATGAAAACCAGCATCGTTCCCTTTTGTTTGGCTGCACTCCTGATCGGTGTGATCGCGGTATTGAGCGCCTCTGGAATAGAAACCATCAGTCAAGGAGAAAAGAAGTATGGGAAACTCTACCTAAGGGAATATCGGACGAAAACCACAGATGAGAGGGCGATCCTCGATACTTTAATGCAATGCGAAACTGCATTCAATTCACATGACTTACAGAAACTAGTCTCGTTGTTTGCAAACGACGGCTCATATCGTCCATGTGGCGTAAATCGAAAATACTCGATTGGATCGCAGGATTGCTTAGACCGAATAAAGGATAATTTCATTTTTTTTAAGTTTGAAACCTTTTATGATCCTTCAATGACAATAAATGGCGACAAAGCGGCCGTGAAACTCCTCCTGGAGTCAGGAGACTATCTCGCTGACTACTCCTTCGTGCTTGAGAGAAAAGGCCGCAGCTGGCTTGTATCGGAAGCTGACTACTCCAACGAGCATGTGAAGGGCTAGCAGAAAGCCAAAGCTCGAAGGGGGGAGTATATGAAGACTCGATTGATGCTTCTCATCGCCGCCACCGTCTTATTAGTTCTAGTACTCTTCGGGGTTGTCATGGTTGTACAAAAGCCAAGAACTGATAATCTGCTTTACGGCACATTTATGAATAGGAGTATTTCCCCTGACATATTCCCGCAGAAGGCCGTCCGCTTCCCTGGTGGGTTTAAAAATTACGCCTTGGTATCGGATACGATTCCGAATGAGCAGGGGTCGGAAAAGATCGTCGAGCGCTGGACGGATTCGGGAGGTAGCAGCTGGTACAAGGTCCAAGCAACAATGAGCAATGGCTACAAGTTTTTGGCGCTTTTTAAGGTTAGCAAGTCAGGCACACAACTCGAGTTAGTGTCAAAGCAGGTCCTCGATTTTGCTTCCAAGAATTTCCCAACAAAAATCGATCCAACAGCCGCGATGTATCGCATCTGGTACCGGGAAGTCAAATAGAAGCAGAAATCGCTGTTTGACTGTACCAACCCGTAGACGAGGCAGCTGATCTCTCCGTGAAGCCTCTTGTCGTGACAAAAGAATGCACGGAGCACCTTGGGAATGTCGGTGCAGCGGCCCGACCTATTGGTGAAGACGAACTGGCGGTGTGGCAGCCGCAGCAGGAGCTGCTCGTTCATGTACTCGCCCAACAGGAGGGTCCGCTTCTGTGAGTCATGCGCTGCTGGGCTTTTTCCTCACCGCTGTCGCCCTGGCGAGCCTCACTTGCCGTCATCTCGGGCGAGGAGCGTGGCAGTGATCGGGGCGCTGTCCTTCCTTGCAATGGCCCTCGCGAGCAGCAACGGGGTCCTGTTCACATTGTCGGGATTCAAGAGCGACTATTACTCGCATGGCATGGCCACGCTGTTCCTGCTTGCGTTCTCCCTTCACTTTGTTCAGGTGTGCGTACTGACGGTGAAGCTGCGTCGGCAGGCTGCCGCCTGAGGACAGGGGCCGGGCGGCCTGTGAGCCAGTACGACCGGAAACCGTGCCGGTGCGCCATGGAGCCGAAGGCCCGGAAATTTAATGGACAGCGGCCACGATTTCTGGGATACTGTGCGCGGAGATCCCGGTGACAGCTCTCGCCTTCCTGATCGCCTTTCCCCTGGCGACGGCTTTGATACTGCTCGGGGTACGCTCGCAAGCGCTGCGCAGCATCCTCGTGGCTTTCGCGGCGATCGTAATCGGCGCGGGGTCACTCCTCCTGGTCCTGCCGCAGCCGGACTTCCTGTCCGCGGTGCTGTCCGCTTCTTTCGAGGTGCCCCGGGAATACCTCGATTGGGCCGTGTTGGGCATCGAGCTCGCCCTGGCCGCTTACGTGTTCTACCTCGGCATCCGCTGGGTCCGCCACATTGTCTCCCTGCTGGCCTTTCTCCAGGCCGGCATGGCCGTGGCCGCGGAGGTCCTCCTCGGCGGGCGCATCGAGATCGCCGCCCCCATCCTGGCGGACAAGTTCTCCCTGATGATGGCGGTGATCGTCGGAGTGGTGGGCGGCCTCATCGCCGTCTTCAGCCTCGGGTACATGAAGGCCTACCACGCCCACCACCACGAGTACCGGGACCGCCAGCGGCTGTTCTTCTTCCTGCAGTTCGTGTTTCTCGGGGCGATGTTCGGCGTGCTGTTCTCCAACAGCCTGCCGCTGCTGCTCCTGTTCTGGGAGGTCACGACCCTCTGCTCTTTCCTTCTCATCGGCTACAACGGCTCGCCGGAATCCCGATCCAAGGCGTTCCTCGCCATTACGCTCAACCTCCTCGGCGGCCTTGCCTTCAGCGGGGCCATCCTGTACCTGGGCACGACGTCGGGAATCCTCGAGATGGACCGCCTCGTGGCGATGAAGAGCGGCGCCGTGCTCCTGCCGGCGGCGTTCCTGGCCTTCGCCGGCATGACGAAGTCCGCCCAGCTGCCCTTCTCCTCGTGGCTGCTCGGCGCGATGCTCGCGCCGACACCCGTATCTGCGCTCCTGCACTCCAGCACCATGGTGAAGGCCGGCGTGTACCTCGTCCTGCGCCTGGCCCCGGTGCTGACCGGGACAATCACGGGCACCATGGTGGGGCTGATCGGCGGTGTGACGTTCCTCGTCGGCTCCCTGGCCGCCATCTCGCAGAGCGACGCCAAGCGGGTGCTGGCCTGGTCCACCATCGCCAACCTCGGGCTCATCGTGCTCTGCGCGGGGATCGGTACCTACGAGGCGGTGTGGGCCGCAATTCTCTTGATCCTGTTCCACGCGGTGACCAAAGCCCTGCTCTTCCTCTGCGTGGGCACCTTCGAGCAGAAGACCAACACCCGGGACATCGAGAACATGTCCGGGCTCATCGTGCTCATGCCCAAGCTTTCCATCATGATCCAGATCGGGATCGCCGGGATGTTCCTCGCCCCATTCGGCATGCTGGTGAGCAAGTGGGCGGTCCTGAAGGCCCTCGTGGATTCCAACCCCCTGCTGGTGGTGTTCGTCGTGTTCGGCAGCTCCGCCACGCTGCTGTTCTGGGTGAAATGGATGGGCAAGCTCCTGGAGGTGACGAAGGTCCGGCCGGCAGACGAGTCCGGAATCGCCACCCGCCAGTGGCTGGTCATGGGCATCCTCTCGGGAATCACCGTGGCCCTCGTCGGCTTCTATCCCCTGGTTTCCGCGTGGCTCATCGAGCCCTACGTGCGCGGGATCTACGGCGTGGTGAATACGATCAGCCAGGGCAACCTTGTGATCATGTCCATCATGCTCGGCATGGTTGCCCTCTTCCCGATCACCTTCTTCGTCTACCAGCGCAAGGTGCGGGTCGTGGACGCGTACCTCGGGGGCGGCAATGTGGACTCCAGCGTTCTGTTCCAGGGCGCCGCGGGCCAGGTGAAAAGCGTCGAGATGAAGAACTACTACTTCGGCCGGATCTTCGGGGAGCGCTGGCTGTCCCTGGCCGGGGGAATCGCCTGCGTGGCGCTGATCTTCGTCATGTTCGGGGTGGCGTTGTGAGGGTGCCGCAGTGACCGCGTGGCAGACGGTGATCCTTGCCGTTGCCGTGGTCGTGGCTGCCCCGCTGGTCGGCGGCCTGCTCGCCGGCATCGACCGCAAGCTGTCCGCGCGCCTGCAGTCGCGCTGGGGTCCGCCCATCCTGCAACCCTTCTACGACGTGGCCAAGCTCCTCCGCAAGGAAACGATCGTCGTCCGCCGCTCCCAGAACTTCTACGTGTACTTCTTCTTCGTGTTCATGGTCTTCACCACGGTGCTGTTCTTCACCGGCGGGGACCTGCTGCTCACCGTGTTCGCCCTCACCCTGGCGGGCATCTTCCTGGTCCTTGGCGCGTACAAGGCCAGCTCCCCCTACAGCTTCATCGGCGCCGAGCGCGAGCTCATCCTCATGATGGCCTACGAGCCCCTGCTGCTCTTCGCGGCCGTGGGCATGTACCTGGAGACGCGCAGCTTCATCGTGAGGGACATCGCCTCCTCCCCCGACGTGCTTGCCCTCAGCCTCCCGGGGCTGTTCATCGGCATGGTCATCGCCGTGATGTTCAAAATGCGCAAGAGCCCCTTCGACATCTCCGCCTCCCACCACGCCCACCAGGAGATCGTGCGTGGGATCACCACGGAGTTCTCGGGCAAGACCCTCGCGCTCATCGAGGTGGCGCATTGGTACGAGACCACCGTGGCCCTGGGCATGGTGGCGCTGTTCTTTGCCGCCCTTCCCGCGGTGGCCGCCGCGGCGGCGGCAGGCGTGTTCTTCCTGGTCATCCTGCTGGACAACGTCTTCGCCCGGGTGAAGTGGCAGCTCGCGCTGGCCAGCGCGTGGATCACCGCCGCGGCCCTCGGCGTCGGCAACATCCTGGTCGTGTACTTCATCAGGTAGGGGAAGGAGAATGGGAGCATTTTCGCGGTCGCCATGGATCCTGCACTACGACGCCTCGAGCTGCAACGGCTGCGACATCGAGGTGCTGGCGAGCCTTACCCCGATGTACGACGTGGAGCGGTTCGGGATCATAAACACGGGAAACCCCAAGCACGCCGACATCTTCCTGGTCACCGGCTCGGTGAACGAGCAGAACGTGAAGGTGCTGCGCACCCTGTACGAACAGATGCCCGAGCCGCGCGTGGTGGTGGCCGTCGGCATCTGCGCCACCTCGGGGTGCGTGTTCCGCGAGTGCTACAACGTGATGGGCGGAGTGGACACGGTGCTGCCGGTGGATGTCTACGTGCCGGGGTGCGCGGCCCGACCCGAGTCCATCATCGACGGAATCCTGCAGGCCGTAGGCCTGCTGGAGAAGAAGCACGCGTACATGAAATCCACGCACGGCAGGATGAAGGACATGACCATCGGGCGCGCCGTCCCGCTGGACGCCCCCGAGATCCTCGCCCTTCAGAAGATCGTCTACCAGAACGAGGCGGAGCTGTACGACGACTGGAGCCTCGCGCCGCTGAAGCAGACCCTGGAGGAAATGAAGGCCGATTTCGAGAACCGCATCTTCATCAAGGCGGTGGTGGGAGGCAAGATCATCGGCTCGATACGCGGCTACATGGTGGGGGATACCGGGCACGTCACCCGGCTGATCGTCCATCCCTACTTCTGGCGGCAGGGAATCGGCGCAAAGCTCGTCCAGGCCATGGAAGGCTACCTCCCGGAGGCCAGGAGGTTCGAGACGTTCATGGGGCAAAAGAGCCTCCATACCATGGAGCCCTACCAGAAGCTGGGCTACGTACAGGTGCGGCAGGAGAAGGTCTCCGAGCATAGAGACCGCGTGTACTTCGCGAGGGAGGTCAGGTGATGGGCGATGACATCAAGGCCGGCCCGGCGCCGGGTGACCTGCCCCCCGATCCGGGCACCTCGTCTCCGGACGTGCTGCACGAGGCTCCGAGCGGTCCGCCGCTCAACCCGCGCGAGCGCCAGGAGCTGGAGGAGATCCCGGTGGCTGCCCTGTTGGAGCGCGCCCAGCGCTTGCGCGTGGAGGGGTGGAGGCTTGTCCATATCGCCTGCACCCGGCTGGTGGCCGACCAGGAAGTGAGCTACTGCTTCGACCGGGACGGCCAGTCCCTGGAGTTGCCGGACGCGGCGGACCGTCACGGTCTGCTCACCGTGCGAGTGCGGCTTCCCATGCTCAACCCCGAATTGCCCAGCATTTCCCCGTTCTACTGGAGCGCGTTCCTCTACGAGAACGAGATGCACGACCTGTTCGGCATCACCGTGAAGGGCATGGCGCTGGATTTCCAGGGCCACCTGTACACCACCATGGTGCCCACGCCCTTCGTGACGAAGGATCTGGACCATGAGGAGTAGCACCGATGGGGACTAGGACGGTCATCCCTTTCGGGCCCCAGCATCCGGCCCTCCCCGAGCCCATCCACCTCGACCTCGTCCTGGAGGACGAGCGGGTGGTGGAGGCCATCCCGAAGATCGGGTTCGTGCACCGCGGCTTCGAGAAGCTCGTGGAAAAGATGGACTTCAACGAGCTTGTCTACGTGGCGGACCGCATCTGCGGAATCTGCGCGTTCATCCACAGCATGGCCTACTGCCAGGCGGTGGAGGCGGTGATGGCGGTGGACGTTCCGCCCCGGGCGGTGTTCCTCCGCACCATCTGGTCGGAGCTGGCGCGCTTGGCCAGCCACCTGCTGTGGCTGGGGTTCATGGCGGACGTCATGGGCTTCGAGAGCCTGTTCATGCAGAGCTTCCGGCTGCGAGAGAAGATCGTGGACATGCTGGAGGAGATGACCGGAGGCCGCATCATTCTCGGGGTATGCCGGGTGGGCGGCGTCCGCCGTGACGTGGCCAACGATACGCTGGCCGGGATTGTGGGGCGCGTGAAGGACCTCGCCCGGGACATGCGGCGGCTGGCCGACGTCTTCCTCCAGGACGACTCGGTGAAGCACCGCATGGTCGGGGTGGGCGTGCTCACGCGCGAGCAGGCAGCGGACCTGAGCTGCGTGGGCCCGGTGATGCGCGCCAGCGGAATCTCGCGGGATACCCGGACCCTTGGCTATGCCGCTTACGGGTTCGTGGATTTCTCCCCCGTCGTGGAAACCTCCGGCGACTCCTACGCGCGGTGCGCGGTCCGCATTGGGGAGCTGTTCCAGTCGGTGGGAATCATCGAGCAGGCCGCCTCGAAGATTCCACCGGGAGAAGTGTCAGTGAAAGTCTCAGGCTACCCCGAGGGAGAGTACCACTCCCGGTGCGAGCAGCCCCGCGGCGAGGTGATCCACTACGTGAAGGGGGACGGCACGAGGTACCTTCGGCGCTACCGCGTGCGCACGCCGACGTTCGCCAACGTGCCCGCCCTGGTGAAGATCCTCCAGGGCTGCGAGCTGGCCGACGTGCCGGTGCTCGTCCTCACCATCGATCCCTGCATCAGCTGCACGGAGAGGTAGGAATGTCGGTCCTGGGAATGACGCGCACGACGATCCGAAACCTCTTTTCCCCGCCCTCCACCCGGCGCTACCCGACCAAGGTGAAGGAGCCGCACCATGCGTCGAAGAGCCGGGGCCGCATCGAGATCGATATCGACGCCTGCATCTTCTGCGGCGCCTGCGCCAAGCGTTGCCCTACGGACGCCATCATCGTCTCCAGGGCGGGCAAGGCGTGGGAAATCGACCGGCTGCGCTGCTGCACCTGCAATGCCTGCGTCGAGGTTTGCCCGAAGAAGTGCCTGGACATGGACGTCCGCTACACGCTGCCCACGGTCACCAAGGACAAGGACGTCTTCACGCAGGCTCCCCGGCCGCCTAAACCCGAGCCTCCGACAGCACCTTCCGCCGCTCCCTAGCGCCCTCTACGGCGACCCTGCTACGCACGAGACCCATCAGTCTGAGATTGTTGCGAACAAAGCTCTCCACTGTCGCTGCCTTGATCTCTGCGTGGAACCCGTCATATCTCAGGCGTCAACGCGCAAAGTCAGAAATGGTTTGCAGTCCTTCCCTTCCAAATCGTGGATGAATATCATCTAGTGATGAAGAACTTGTATGCTTTCACCGCGAAGGACATCAACGGTACGGAGAAGTCCCTCTCGGAGTTCGTAGGGAAAGTCCTCCTGATCGTGAACGTCGCCAGCAAGTGCGGCTTCACTCCCCAATACCAGGGGCTGGAGTCTCTTTACAAGCGTTACCGGGAGCGAGGCTTCGAAATCCTCGGGTTTCCGGCGAACAACTTCGGGCGCCAGGAGCCAGGCACTGATGCAGAGATCAAGAGCTTCTGCAGCCTTACATATGGCGTCACCTTCCCGATGTTCTCCAAAATCTCCGTGAAGGGGAAGGACATCCACCCCCTCTACGCTTTCCTCACGGATAAGAAAACGAACCCCGCGTTTGCGGGAAAAATCACGTGGAACTTCAACAAGTTCCTTATCGACCGTGCGGGGAACATCGTCAACCGCTTCGACTCGAAGGATGAGCCGATGGGAGACAAAATCCCCCGTTCTGTCGGGGAAGTGCTCGACCGCTAGGTTCTGGCAAGTCGCGCCGGTTTCCCTGTCCCTTCCATCGGCCCTCAGCGAGCACGCATCAGTTGCGCAGGCGTCTGACGGCAGCATCTGTAGGCAGGACGGCCCAAGAGCGTTCAAAGCGGGCTTCCAACCGCGGAGTGATGGGGACTTGACTTCAGAGATTTTATTTGTTACATTACTAAATATTAATGTTGTTCCATTAGAGAAATGAAGGAGTCTGGGAATGGAAAAAGGGCATGTACCGAAGGCCGCTCAGAATACGCTATTCGAGGAACTGGAGGGCATCCGGGACGTCTACCGTGTTGACGTCAAGCAATTCATCGGCTTCATGAGGGAGAGGAAGCTTCTCATCGTGAACGGGTTCAAGAAGTATGCGGCCTGGCTGGAGGAGGATCACGATGGAAAGAGCTACTCCCCTGCGACCATCAACAGAAGGCTCGCCGCAGCAAGGAGTCGGGTCCGTTATGCCTTCAAGCACGGCGCGTTTGCCTCGGACCTGCGCAGGAAGTACCAGCTCGAGGAAATCTTGAAGTCGGTGAAGCTCAAGAAGATCGACACCCTCGCCGTGCCTCCTGACAAGATGCTGGATATCGAGGAGGCTCGGAAGCTGGTCGATGAGACCAAAGACAGGACGATAAGGCTGATGGTGACCTTCCTGGTGCACACGGGCGTTCGCCTGTCAGAGATGCTGGGTCTCAAGCTCACAGACATGGAGACGGCGAAGGATGGGCTGGTTGCGCTGCGGATCACGGGCAAAGGGGGGAGAGAAAGAACCATCCACGTGAAGAAAGACTTCGTGGAACGTCTCGGGAGGCATTTCCACGGCAAGACCTGGCTCTTCGAGCACCGCGACAGGCCCTATAGCCGCGTGTCAGTAACGAACAGGATCAAGCATGAGGCCCTGCGGACTCTGGGGAAAGAGGTATCGGCGCAGAACCTGAGGCATACGTGGGCCGCCATCCAGATCAAGAGAGGAAGAAGCATTAATGCGGTGGCCGCGCTGCTGGGACATTCCAACCCCGGCCTGACAGCGCGCATGTATCCCGAGGCGGCCTTGAAACCTGAAGAGGCATTTCTCGACCTGGAAAAGACCGATGCTGACAGTGGCCAGCTTTCCGAAGCAAGGGGTCATGAAAGAAGGTCCGAAAATGGACACGCATGAAGCGGGAAAACAAAGAGCGGAGCAATTCGTCACGGAGATAGTCCGAAGCCTGAAGCAGGACGGCTTAGTGGATGCGTTTCTCTGGTGGCCGGAAGTCCTGCCTGAGCCGGGCGGACCTGGCGACACGACGGTGCCGCTCCGTATCTACAAGGGAAACAGTTGGAGATTGATCGGGTTTGCAGGATCAGATATCGACGGGAGCGTTGACAACCCTGCAGTTCTCAAGAAGTACGAAGACGAAGTCGCCCAGAGCCTGGCGGAGCTTCAACTCTAAAGGGACCCTGCGCGTGGTGGAGAAGATGAAGCCTGTGAGAGGGAGCACTGAGAAGCATGCAGCAGGTTGAAAGAGCAGAGACCTCATCGAACCTCGTCGATTGGGCAGCACGGGACAGTCTGGCTGAGCAAATTGCTTTCACCATCGCTCACCGGCTGTCTCTTGAGCTGGACAGCATGAAAGAGCTCCTGTCTGGATGTGACGGCACTGGCACGATCGAAACGATCGGCAGGGAGATGAACTCTCAGTTGACGACGATACAGGGATTGATTGCGGAAGGTCAGATCCTTCCTCGGTGCAACCTCCAGGTGTCCCAAGGAGCGTTGCCTCTGTCCCCGTGTGACAGGCCTTTGCGGATTGGCGTCTTTCCCACCGCTGCAGATCCATTTCATTGGATGCACCTGCTCAGCGGATTGAAGGCAATGGCGATCTGCAAACTGGACAAGGTCATTTACGTCATTACCGGCAGTGACCCCAGAAAGCCAGCCCTTCTCCGCGCCGACGAACGTCATCGGATGGCGCAGGACGTCCTTCGGCTCTTTGTCCCGCTTTTCGCCTATTCGCCCATTGCTCTGGACAACGCGCTGGATGGCGAGACCAATATCTTTAGAATTCTCCAGTTGAATCCGCGACAGAAAGTCGATGCTTTCTACATTGCTGGATCGGATCATTACTACCGTCATAACCCCGCGACTGGAAAACCGGATACGATCCAGAAACTGGAAAACGGCGTAAAGAGGAAAATTTTCGGATATGACGAGCGGATGAGCTCCATCTCGGTGATATTCGTGGGCAGGGGAAAGCGTGTGCTGAACGGCATCGATACTTTTCTGAATATCAAGTTCATCCGAGGCATGCCATTTGAAGCGTCATCAACGTCAATTCGAAAGGCGCTGGCTGGAGGCGGCACGATCAAAAAGCTGGCCGCCCTCCCCTATTCGGTTTTCAAGCATATCAGGAGATCCGCTCTGTATTCATCTTTTTTCAAATATCCGGTGGCACGAGAAGGCAAAGGGGACGGGAGTTTGCTGGGAATTCAGCCATGCGCGGTTCTGAGCCGTAGAGGGTTCAAGGCTGCGCGAAGTGGAATACGGAGGGCTAAAGGCGGGATCGGCATGCAAAAGATGCTGACCTCGCAATCTCCAGGCAGCACGTGACAAAGAGCGCGTGCTCTCCAAAAGAAGAAAGCGAGGAAAGAATGTCAAAGCTGGCAGATGTTACTATTCATGGCACCTCTCGTTCCTACTCATTTGAGGTCTACTCTACGGGTTCTGAGTTCGACGCGGTTGGCGCCGTCTATGTTTTTCTCAAGAGCGTGGTCCTTCCAAACGGAAAAGTGATCTATGAAGAGATCTTGTATATTGGGCAGACCAGTTCCCTCAAGGATCGCGTTCCGAATCACGAAATATGGCTGTACGTGAGCAGAAACGGAGGGAACTGCATTGGCATCCACCGCGATGACAATGAAAAGTCCCGCCTCGCAATAGAGGCTGATCTGGTGGCTGGCAATCAACGCGCTGCAACGGTCAGTGAACCGATCTTATCGCACTCTTGAAACCGATAGTGAAGCCGAGCCAATTTCACGGCGTCAAGAGGTTGACATTGCCCTTGTCTGGGTTCATCACCCTCGATGGATGGAAGCGATCTGAAGACCGCTGGGCACGCGACTATCGGAGTGACGGAAACTTATCTCCGGTCCCTGGGGATCGAAGGAGGCTCTTATGACAGATCTTAGCTACAGCAACACGGACTTTTGGCTCTACACCGTGCAACTCGCAAGACGCGGACTCTTTCCTCTCGGCTCTATGAAAGCCATCAATGGTCCGCATAAACACAGAGGCAAGCCATGGAGATACGTTGAATGCGCTTTCCATGTGGATCGAAAGCGCTACTCCATCAAGTTCGCTGGTGCTGACACATGGAACGGGGTGCGCTTCGAGATTAACGACAATCCAGAGCTGCGTTTTCCAGTGTTGAAGCAGGAGGACAAGACAGCCCGGGCCGCGCGCTGGCTACAGTACGCCGTGAGAAGGACAGGTGACCGTTTCAGAGACCTCTTGAGCAGGGGGGTCACCGACAAAGTCTTGGAAGCGGAGCAGGCAGAGCGGATCAAATCGGGTGTACAGAGACGGAAGCTGACGGAATGAGCGGCAGGTTGCAGGCCATCTGCAACCAGGCAAAGCGAGGGACGGGCATGAGTGTCGAATACAAAGAGCATGATGGGGTCCTCGAGGTCCCACTCTGGGACTTCCTGAGGATGGCGGCTGTCCTGAAGGTATGGGTGCATGATTACGAGTCTTACCCGGAAGAACATGCTGAAGAAGGCGTTCATTTGGCTGCCGAAGAGGAAATGAAACTTGTCCTCGATCGTGTCGAGGTGTGGATTGGAAAACATGCCGCGAAGGACCCAGGAATAGTGAAACTCTGGCAGCAGGGCTGGGAGGTTCCCGATGGCAAAACTGATGAACAGGAAGGCGGCGACTCGAAGGAAGAATGAATCAACTGTCGGACAACCGGCGGCAGGATCAGCTGGCTCCGAATTGCCTGTTCGGGATTCCGGCCGCTGAAATAAACGCCAAAAAAGCGGCTCCTGATTCAGGGGCCGCTTTCTTGTCAGTCGGCGGACGCGCCTTGACGTCGATTGCCTGATGGCGCGCGGCGGCGGGTTGCCAGCACAGAGCCTGCCAGGACGAGCGCGAAGCCCACTCCCATTCCCGCGGTGAAAGTCTCATGCAGGATTGTGATCCCGACCAGGGCCGCTACGGCGGGGTTGATGTACGTAATTACGGTAGCGCGCACGGGCCCGATCTTTTCGATCAACAAATAGAAGAGAAGGAACGCAAGCGCGGTGCAGATCACACCGAGCACGCCCACCGAGGCAAACACACTGGCGGTTGGCATCGCTTTCGGCCAACTCATCGCGGCCAGAGGCGCATACGCGACGGCGCACACGGCCAGCGAAACCCCCATCACGCTCACCGACGGCACGCCGATCAGGTAGCGCCTGAGAACAGCAGGCCCCAGAGCATAGCCCAACGCGACGAGCGCCATCTGTGCGAGAGCCGTGGCGTCCGAGGCGGAAAAGTCGAGGCCGACGATGGCCGCAACCCCGACCAGTCCCAGGGCCAGGCCCGCAACACCCATCAGCCCAAAGCCCTCCCGATTTCCGAACAGCGGCGCGATGAGCACCCCCAGCAGCGGAGTGGAAGAGATCAGAAGAGCGGCAAGGGAGCTGGAGATGTGCTGCTCGGCGCTCGAAAGGAAGAACCAGGGTCCCGCAATCTCCAGGGCGGCAAACGCCAGCAGGGGAACCCACTTGCCGCGGAGAGCGCGCAGGCCGCCGTGCGCAATCACGATCGGCATCAAGATGAGCGTGCCGATCGCAGTACGGGCAAAGACAAGCATGACCGGTGATATTTCGCCTACCGCGACGCGAATGAGGAAGTACGGGATCCCCCAGATCACGCACATGACGGCGAATATCCAGATACCACTGCGCACCATGCCCCCTGTATATCAGAGATCGCCGGCTCCGTCTCCGGCAAGAGCGGCGCCCCTGGCAGTCCCCCTTGACCGTGCAGCCTTTTCAGAAAGACGCGGAGCATCAATCCAACATCGACCGGCTGCACCCTGGGAGGCGCCGTCCCGTCTGTAGCGTTCGCCCTGAAGAGCAACCGCACGGCCTTCGGCAGGGTAAATGCGATCTTGGCGCAAGGCGCGGGCTTCTGTTTGCGCCTTTAACCTCCGACAATATAGAACAGAGGGGAAGCGTAAAGT
Source organism: Spirochaetia bacterium (assembly GCA_049515135.1). Lineage (GTDB taxonomy): Bacteria > Spirochaetota > Spirochaetia > SZUA-6 > Fen-1364 > Fen-1364. Next base: position 108,640 of record JBEKUJ010000012.1, on the reverse strand, counting down.
GCTGCGCCAGGAAATAGTCTCCGAAGCCGAAACCCGCCTTGTGGTAAGTGGGCCTCTTTACGGCGAGGCTGGATTGGAATTCGAAAAGAAGATAGAGGCCCTGCGCGACAGTGCATATTCGATAATTACCCTTGACTTCTCGATGGCCCTCGGGATCACTTCGTCCGCTATAGGCAAGCTCCTGGCTGTTCACTACAAACTGCTTCAGAAGAAAAGGACAATCAGGATAGCGGGCTGCAGTGAGGCGCTCTACAGCATCTTTCAGAAGATCAAGCTCGATACTCTGATCCAGATCACCAAGTGATCCGCTGACCTGATCGCACCGAGGAAGGTTTTGCGTCATTTCTTCGGGCAGAGACCGGCCTAGGGCGCAAGTCGCAACCGTGGATGTCAGCGGAGAGTGGCCGGGCTCCAAACAATGTTTCATATTATCTGCGAAAGGAAGCTCGAGATGAATGAACGTACCAATGCGTCCCTCTATCAGCTCCCCAAGGATGTCGTGCCCCGTCACTACGACATTCTGGTGAGGCCGGATTTCGGTCCGTTCCGGTTCCACGGCAGCGTGAGCGTGGACGTGGAAGTGCGGGAGCCGGTGAGCCGGATCATGGTGAACTCCCTCGGGCTGAAGATATCCCAGGCATACGTGGTTGACGGCAGAGGAACGCGACTTGACGCCATCAAGACGCCGGCAGCGGTGAGCTTCATCGACCCCTCTACCGAAGAAGCCGTCGAAGAGCGGTTCGAGAGCGCCGCCACGATCGATGAGACGGCCCAAACCGCTGTTTTTTCATTCTCCCGCGCGGTTGAGAAAGGAGACTGGAAGCTCGTTGCCGAATATGAGGGCAGCCTGGTCCAGCCGAGCCTGGAGGGTTTCTACAGGAGCAAATGGACTGACAACAGCACGATGGACCACTGGGTTGCCACGACGCAGTTCGAAGCAACTCACGCACGGCGCGCCTTTCCCTGCTGGGACGAGCCAGCGGTCAAGGCAACCTACACAGTCACGCTGGTCATCGACAAACGGCTGACGGCTCTTTCCAACATGCGCGTGACAGCGGAGACAGCCGAAGACGGTCTGAAGACCCTTGCCTTCGCGCCGACCCCTCGGATGTCCACGTACCTGCTGGCCTGGTGCATCGGGGAGTTCGAGAGCTCCGAGCCGGCCTGGGCCAACGGCAAGGAGCTGCGCATCTGGTCCGTGCCGGGCAAGAACGCGCTCAAGACCTACGCCTTACAGTGCGCCGAGTACGGCGTGGAATGGTATGAGCGCACGCTCGGCATACCCTACTTCGGCGGGGACAAGATCGACATGATCGCCATCCCGGAGTTCCGCTCAGGCGCCATGGAGAACACCGGGCTCATCACGTATCGCGCAACCGCGCTCCTGGTGGACGAGCCGAACGCCACTGTCGCGGAGCTGCAGAGAGTCGCCGAGGTGGTCTTCCATGAGCTTGCGCACATGTGGTTCGGCAACCTCGTTACCATGGCCTGGTGGGACGGCCTTCCCCTCAATGAGTCCAACGCTACCATATTCGCCTACCTCGTCATGGAGGACTTCCGGCCCGAGTGGCGCATTTTCAACTCCTTCGGGTTGCACCGCGCCGCGGCATTCGCCCTGGACTCTCTCAACAGCACGCACCCCTGCTGGGCGCCTGTGGGACACCCCGACGAAGTGGAGCAGCGCTTCGACAAGATCACCTATGAGAAGGGCGGGAGCCTGGAGTTCCAGATCCACCAGTTCGTGGGCGCCGCTCCCTTCTACAGCGGCGCGCACATCTACCTGGAGCGCTACAGCCGCGGAAACGCGGAAGTCACCGACCTGTGGGATGACCTCGAAAAGGGGGTCAGGCAGGCCGGCCTCGACGCGCCGGTGCGCAAGATCATGGATGCGTGGTTTCTCACCGAAGGTCACCCCGTTGTGACGGTCTCCCCCTCTGACAAGCCCGGCTTCATCACGCTTTCCCAGGAGCGGTTTGCCTTTCTGTCCAGGGAGAGTCACGCCCGGCAGCTCTGGCCTATTCCGCTCCACCTGCGCTACGCCACCGCAGACGGAACTGTCCGCACGGAGAAGCTCACGCTCGCGGACAGGGAGCAGGAGATCTTCCTTCAGGAGGGGTTCCAATTCGCAGTGGCAAACGCCGGAGGCTCGGGTTTTTACCGGGTTCGCTACGCGCCGCAAATGTTGTCGAACCTTCTCCGCGCGCCATTGGAGAGGCTGCAGGTGATCGAGCGCTTCAACCTCGTCAATGACGAGTGGGCACTGGTGCGCGCGCAGAAGCTCGGCTCTGACGAATACCTCGATCTCGTGCAAAAACTTTCCGAGGAGAGAGACCCGAATGTCTGGAGCGTCATTAGCGGCTCCCTCCAGACGCTCCACAGCATCACTTCCGGTAAGCACCGCGCCGCGTTCAAGGAGCTCATCCGCCATCTCGTGACGCCGGTCTTCGCAGAGCTCGGCTGGACGCCCAAGGCGCAGGAGTCAACGGCTGCTCGCGAGCTGCGCGGCTCGCTGGTCGCGCTGCTGGGTACCGTGGGGGAGGATGCGGACGTGCAATCCGCCGCCGTGGGCTTCTTCGCCTCCTGGAAGAAGGACCGTGGCTCGGTTGACCCGAATGTGGTTCCCGCAATCGTGTCCACCCTCGCGTATACCGGGGACACGGCGCGTTTTGACGAGTTCCTGGCCATTTCTCGCGCCGCTCCAACTGATCAGGAGAGGCTGCGCTTCCTGCGGGCCCTGGGTGAGTTCCGCGCGCCGGAGTTATTCACCGCGGCGATCGACATGACACTGACCGAGGTGAAGACGGATGACGCCCCTTACATCCTTGGCGCGTGGCTGACAACCGAGCACGCCGGAAGGGCAACCTGGGAAGCCATCAGCAGGAGCTGGGCGAAGGTCGTGAAAAGGTTCCCGGCGTCAGGCACGGTGCGGATGATCGAGGGGTGCTCCGCGCTGGACACCCCGGAGCTGGCGGCCGAGGTGGAGCGGTTCTTTGGCCGGACAAAAGTATCCCAGGGTGACATGGCCGTGTCCCAGATGCTGGAGAGGCTGAGCGTGAACGTGCGCCTGAGAAAGGCGGAGGGACCCAGGCTGGTGGAGTACCTGAGCAACCCGTGACGGAATGGTCAGCCCCCCTTGACCGCCACTCCCATGAGACGGACGCGCGATTCGCGGTACCCGTCCACGAGGCGAAGTCCCTTCGCCGCGAGAGCGGACCTGAAAACTGCGGCATCGAACCTGTCGTCACGCGGGTGCGCCAGGATCTTTCCGAAGAACGCATTGGCATAGAGGGCGGGAAAGTACTCCTCGATGTAGAAGACCCCCCCCTTCCTCAGGACGCGGGCCACCTCATGAAGACCGCGTTTCCAGTCCTCCAGGTGGTGCAGGGTCCCGAAGTCGAACACGGCGTCGATCGATCCATCGGCATGGGGGAGGTTGTGCACATCCGCGAGTCGAATCGAGACTCGATTGCGCGGCAGCGACCAGAGACGGCGTTCGGCAAGCCCGATCATCCGGGGATCGATGTCGAGCGCCTCTACGCCGCCGGGCTTGAAGGCGCGGACGATGAGCTGTATTCCGACCCCTCTCCCGCAGCCGATCTCCAGGACGCGGCTGCCCGGCGAAAGGCCGTTCAGGGTCCTGAGAAAGTTCACTACCCGGCGCTGGGCGACGGTGCGCAGGGGACTGTTGATATAGAGCTTTTCGAAGAAGTTTAGCGTCACGGGGTTTCTGCCTGGGCTGAAGATACCGATTCTCCGCCGCGGGCGTCATCCGCATTCTGGCAGCGCGGCGGCCTCAGGGGCATGCTACAATCTGCGACCTGGAGCCATCATGCGTTTCATCCACATCACCGACACCCATATTGCCGCAGACCCGGCCTTTATCGGCCACGGGCACGCGCCGCTGCAAAGGCTGGAAGCGCTGGTGCAGGCGGTCAATGCCCTGACGTTCTCTGTGGATTTCGTGCTGCACACCGGCGACCTCGCAGAGGATCGCAGCGAGGGTGCGTACGTGCTTGCCAGAAGCGTCCTTGCCCGCCTGCGTCTGCCGGTTCATTACGTTGCAGGCAACCATGACGACGCAGACATTCTTCAGAAAGTCATGCTGGGACGCGCGCCTTCAGGCCCGCGTTTCGACTACAGGCTGTCGGCGGCCGGCGTCATGGTGGCAGTGTTCGATTCCCGCGGCCCGAGGGACCCGGCGGGCACTCTCACGGATGGTCAGCTTGATTCCCTGCGCGAGATCTGCGCGCCGGAAGGTCCGCCCCTGGTCATCGCGGTTCACCACCCTCCGCTGCCGCTGGATTCGCCGTGGCTGGACGCGGGATGGGCCACGCCGGCGGGACAGGGCGCCAGCATGCTTCTGGACCGCGGTCCGGAGTTCCTGGATGCAATCATCCCTGCGCGTGATCGGATTCGCGGAGTCTTCTTCGGTCATGTCCACCGCGCTTTCCAGGTCGCATACCGCGGCATCCTGTTCTCAAGCGCGCCGTCCGGATTCGTGCAGTTCCAGACCTGGCCTGATCAGGAGCACCCCGACGCAGCCACGATGGAACAAGCGGGATTCAGCATCGTGACGATACACGCGGGACAGACTACTGTCCGCCACCATTCGATTCCCGGGTGGGAAAGGGACAACCGATATTCCAGCATGGAACAGGCCGGCGGAACAGCGCCAACGTGATTTCAGTCATCATGGGGCAGCGAGCCGCGGGCAGCGCGCATGTACGCGAAAGGCGTCTGGGCAAGGAAGTTCGACACGCGTGAGGTGTATACGTCCGCGTAGCGCTCTACCTGGCGGGCAAAGAGGCTCTTGTCGTGGCCCGCCCGCATGAGCGGACCCCAGGTGGGGTTTCCCATCTCTCCCGAGCATTTCGCTAGAGGTGCGATCCTGGCATCGAGTCGCTGACTTTCTTCCGTGAGAGTGCGGATGGAGGCTTCCAGCTCCGACACGCTTGTGGCCGGCCTCGGACCGTAATGGTTCTGCAGGCGCTGCCTTTCCAGGCGCAGCTGGGCGAACCTGGCATCCAGCGCAGTTTTTCGGATCATGAGCTCGCGAAGCTGAGCCTCGTTCTCCCGCGATTTTTCCATGGCCTGGATCTCGGACTCCATCTCTCTCAATATCAAACCCGTCCGCCAGCGAAGCATCTCCTTGCTCACGTGCACATCGCCGAACAGGTGGTCTCCCACATACAGGATCTCCGCGCCCGAAATGCCCAGGCTGGATTCCACAAGCTGGGCATCGCCCCCTGCATAGACGCTTCCCGGCTCAAGCTGGCCGCGATGAGAGCGCAGCAGGCCCTGCTCTTCGTCGGTCAGCCTGTACAAAGCCTGCCGGGTGGAGAAAAACCCCGGCTTCCTTGCCTCGACAATGATGAGATCGAACAGCTCCCGCCATTTCATAGGCCCCGGAAGGCTCCGGTCGAACGCGTAGCTCATCATGGCGCGTGTATAGGTCCAGTCTGAGTTAGTGATCAGGAGCAGGCGCTTTCCCGCCATCTTCTGATCCAGCAGCGTGAGCGGCAGGTCAGGGTCAAGCTCCACGAACCGGTCCGGGTCAGCCATGATCTGCGTCTTCAGCTCGCTCAGGTTGTGGGCCTCGTCCAGCGCCGTGAGAAGAATGCGATGAAGGTCCCGGTATCCCAGGGTCTCCGGCAGCTTGCCGTCGTCCAGAAGGTCCACGAGCTGCGCAAAGAGGTTGGCCTCGGAGAGGGAGAAGAGCGTGTTCATGAACTGCCAGCGCGGGTCCGAAAGGTCCAAGTAGGTGCTGGAGTACGCGGCGCGCTGATCCTCGAAGGAAAGCGGCCTTGTTCCATGGTGAGCCCTGATGACGTAGCCGAAGCGCGTGGCTTTGACGAGGTTCCCCAGCTCCAGGTCGAAGGCGAGTCCCTGGATGACGCTTGCCGGATCGAACGGGAGGTCCTTCACGGGCCAGCCGCGACGTTCCAGGGGTCCCAGAGCGCGCTCGAAGGCCGCCTTCTCCCACTCCCGGGTGCGGTAGTGCACCAGGGTGTAGTCCATGTCGTAGCCGATAGCGCGTATGCTGCGCAGGTTGAGGGTACGGTTGCACCAGACCCGGCGCTCGGGCGGTATTCCTGGAAGTTCGGCCATGCCTCAGAGTACCACGATCTGCCCGACAGGGTCACGATGGCTTACTTGATCGCGGCGCGCGCGCTACGCTAACGTCTTGAAATGAACCAGATCATCGAACAGCGGGCTGCATTCCGCCGCCTCCACGAGACGGGGTGCTTCGTCATCCCGAATCCCTGGGACATCGGTTCGGCGCGCTATCTGCAGCACCTGGGCTTCAAAGCGCTGGCCACAACCAGCGCAGGGTTCGCATTTTCCCGCGGTCTACCGGACAGCGGCGTCGTGACGGCGGACCTTATGCTTGCCCATATTGCAGAGATCGCGTCCGCGGTGGACATGCCCGTCAACGCCGATTTCCAGGCCGGCTTTTCTGCAACCCCCGAAGGGGTGGCTGCCAACGTACGGCGGTGCATCGAGACCGGAGCCGCCGGCCTTTCGATCGAGGACGCGACAGGAGACACGGAAAGGCCGCTGTACGACATCTCCCAGGCGGTGGAACGGATCCGGGCAGCGCGCGGCGCAATCGATTCTTCGAAAGCCGATGTGCTTCTCACAGGGCGCGCCGAATGCCATCTCGTGGGGCATCCGCAGCCGCTGCGGGAATCGATCGCGCGCCTCACAGCGTACGCGGATGCGGGGGCTGATGTCCTTTACGCCCCCGGCCTGAAGACCAGGGAAGCCATTCGCGCCGTGATCGACGCGGTCTCGCCAAAGCCGGTGAACGTCCTGGTGAGCGAAGACATGGGACTTGACGTGTCGGAACTGGCGGAGCTCGGAGCGCGGCGGATCAGTGTCGGCTCCGCGCTGGCGCGCGCCGCATGGACAGGATTCATCCGCGCGGCCGTGTCAATCGCCCGGGACGGCGTCTTCACCGGTTTTGACGGCGCGGTGAAATACGACGACCTGAACAAGCTCTTCAGGACGTTCAGGAACCGCGACCCTGGAGACTGATGCCGACTGCCGCGTTGAGCTTGCTCTCAATGACCCCTCTCGGCATCCACATGTAGACCGCCCGGGAAGCGCCAAGTGAAATCCTCTCTTTGCCCCAGTCTTGCCGGGCGATGTCGGCAAGCTTCACCCTGTCCGCAACGACAGCCAGCAGAAAGCGCGGAGATCCGCCATCTTCACGCGCTTGTTGGGGCCGACGTTGATACCGCGCAAGAAAGCCACCTGGACGTCCGCCATGCGAGCTTCCCTCACGTGAACGACGCCGGACCTAGGGGGCCTGGTTCGCGAATTGCTGTAGAGACAGCTCTGTCCGGCCGATCAGGATGACATCCTCTTTATAGAGACGCACGTACTTCCCGGGGGGCACAGGCTGTCCGTTCACGAACGTGCCGTTGGTGCTGGCCAGGTCTTCAATAAAGAAATCTTCCTTCACTTTCTGGATGACCGCGTGATGACGGGAGGCCAGGGCGTCCTGCAGCTCGATGGTGTTGTCCGCGTCCCTGCCCAGAGTGATGCGGCTGGTAATGGGGATTCTCTTGCCTTGAAAAACAATGAACATGGTCCCCGGAGTGCGCACTTTGAAAAGACGCTGCCCAACAGCGCTGTCCGAGTAGATGGTTTTGTTGAGATCTTCTCCATTCTCTGGCATGCGGCGCTTCTCCTTGGAGAGCACAGGCACCCGACCGCAGACTTCACCGGAGATTGTAGCTTGCAGGCCGTCTGTTTTCAAGCTCTCTGCTGGGGAAGCCGCTGAAGGCCTCCCCCCAGGGAAACGATGGCGTCGAACTCCTGCTTTTCCAAGGGCATGACTGAAAGGCGCCCCACCCGCACAAGGTGGATGTTCCTGAGTGATGGCTCGGCCTTGATCCTTGCCAACGTTACCGGGGATTTCAGCGTCCACGCGGGGGCAACGTCGACGGCAGACCAGATCTCTTCTTCCGCCGTCCTGTCAGCATAGGGTTCGGACACGACCTTCATGGCGCCCACGACGGATTTCTCCTGACCCGAATGATAGAAGAGAACCAGATCGCCCGGCTTCATCCCGCGGATGTAATTGCGGGCCGTGAAGTTGCGGACGCCGTCCCAGGTGGTCTTCCCATCCCGCACAAGATCGGCCCAGCCGTATGTGTCGGGGTCGCTCTTGGCAAGCCAGAGGCTCATGGGACCCAATGTAACCAAGCTCCGTCCGAGCGTCCAAGAGAGGTTTTGCAACTTGACCGCGCTCCGGCCCCGCAGTTACCTTTGACTCAAGGTCCAATGACGCAATGAGTCATGCGGTATGCTTTCGTTGCAGGCGGAGTCTGGACGGGAAAGATGACATCCGACTTCTGACACGGTCGTGCACATCGTGCTTTACAGCTGTTATTTCGTCCGGAGGCAAGAACCTGACGGAGTACCTGGAGCTTCTTGGGGCGCCATCCGTTCTCCTGGACCAGGAACAGACCATTCTCTTCTCCAACAGCCTGTTTCGAGAAATGATGACGGACCACAACGCTCCCGGGGTGAGAGTCGGAGAGGCACTGGACTGCATGTACTCCGGAACGCTTGGCCGCTGCGGGGACACGGTTGCCTGCCTTCTGTGCAGGCTCAAGAGGTCGGTCGAGCACACATGGCTCACCGGTGAGGGCCTGCGGGCGGTGCCAATCAGCTATCCGCACAAAGCAGATTCCCGCAGGACGTTCACCGTCACCACAGAAAAAGTGGGAAACTCGGTCCTTCTCGTGATGGGAACCCGGCCCCCGGTTGCAAAAATGAAGGATTGACTCCAGACCTACCGGGTCCTCATGAAGTTCTCGATGGATCGGTCATAGGTCCGCTCGGCCGCTTTTGAGAAATAGCACGCGGGCAGCTCCCCTGCGCTGCGATGGTACGTCACACATTCGCAGCATATGCCCTTGCGGCTGCAGGCATACGTGCAGTTGCATGACGCCTTGTTCGAGTCGATGGTGCATGATCTCATGATGATCCCCCGTTTCACCAAACCCCCGGCAGCGGTCCATATCGCACGTGTCTCGCGTGGTCATCATAGGCAGTGAAAACTGCGCTCACGACGCACTTTCTGTTCTCACTCTTGCTTGTTTTCCGCGGCCTCTCTGCTGCCGCGTTCCCGCGGCTCCACATGGATCAGAATGCTGGCTTTCGGAATCAGACGTCTCAGATCGCGCTCGATTGCATCGCACAAGCTGTGGGATTCCTTCACGCTTATCACCTCAGGCACGGAAAGATGGAAGTCGATATGCTTCTTTCCTCCCGCGCTGCGCGTGCGCAGCGAATGGAGGCCGACGTTCGGGTACCGTTTGACGCACGTTTCAATGGCGGCGATGTCCTGAGGAGACAGGCTTGTGTCAACCAGAGGACCGAAAGCCTTTCGCAGCATGGACCAGGACTCCCTGAGAATAAGCGCTGCAATAGCGATTGCCACAATAGGATCCAGGTAGGAAACCCAGGCAAAGCCTGCCAGACGCTGAAGCGCCACTATTACAAGCAACCCCACGGCAACGCCAAGAGACGAATAGACGTCCGTCTTGAGGTGGAGGGCATCGGCTTCCAGGGCCACGCTTCGCTCTTCGGCAGCTACGCGATAGAGCTTCCGGGAGACGAGGATATTCACCGCGCCTGAAATGGTCATGACGACAAGACCAAGCTCCAGCCGTTGGACCGGCTCATTGTGGATGAGCTTCTGGGCAGCCTCGTAAATGATCAGGCACACAGCGACGAAGATCAGGATGGCTTCCAGCACGCCAGAAACATTCTCGATCTTCTCATGACCGTAGGGATGTCTCTTGTCAGCCGGGCGACGGGCCAGGCGTATTGAAACAAACGCCATGACGGCCGCGAAAAGATCCATAAAAGAGTGTATGGCTTCGGAAATGATGCTGACGGAGCCGCTGAGGAGCCCAACGGCGAGCTTCAGAGCAACCAGGAGTGTATTCGACAAGATCGACAGTCGAGCGGTGCGCGCAGCCCGGTTCACGTGGGTCTCCTTTGCTGTTCGGCCCCCGCCTTCAATGAGGAGGCTCGATAGTATGGAAGTCCCGCAGTGTTGGTCTGCTGCCCCTGCCTGAAGCGCCGGGCCCGGCGAAGCCTGCTCTTCCTGTCGCTCACTAGATAATCCAGGAGACAAAGGCTGTCAAGACCGGATGCCGGACGCAGCCGGCGTCACCCCGCCCCCGGCGGCAATCCCGCTTGCTATGCGTTCGACGACACAATCAGTAGCTTTCAAGGGACACGTACGCAAGGGGGAAACTCCCCCAATGGTGGCAGATATGTGGAGACGAATTATCACGACGATTGATCTCGTTGGGGCGGGCGTGAAGGTACAGCCGTTTCTTGTTGTCCTCTTCAGTGTTCTTACGCTCTCCCCTCTTTACGCTCTGACTTCAGATCTGCTCGATATCGCGGAGAGCGCTACCCCGGCCGAGATCCAGCAGGCGCTGCGCGGCAGCGCGGACCCGAATGCCGTGGATTCCACGGGGAGGACCGTTCTGATGCTCGCGGCAGCTTCCAATCCTGACCCCGCGGCTATGTCGGCGCTCGTCAAGGCGGGAGCAAAGGTGAACGCCCGGGGTCCGCAGGGCTGGACGCCCCTCATGATGGCTGCGTACAACAATCCGAACCCCGAGGTGGACCTTGCCCTGATGGTGGCCGGCGCCGACCCCCGGCTTCGAAGTGATGCGGGAAGGACGGCCTTCGACTATGCACAAGACAACGACAAGCTGAAGGGCTCCGCAGCGCTTGAAAAGCTGCGAGCCGGCGGAAAGTGAGAGCCGCGGATGCCGCGGCGGCATCCGCGTCATTGCATCATCGACAGCAGGTCCTTGTAAGGAATGACTCCCAGGAGCTTGCGGTCCTTGTCCACCATGGGAAGAGAACGGAAGCCATACTTGGAGAACTCGAGCGCAGCGTCTGAGAGCGTGTCCTCCGGGGACAGCGTGACAATCTGTTCCGTCATGATGTTGCCAAGGGGCTCGTCCGACTTGTTCTGAATCAGCTCCCGTATGTCCACAACGCCTTTCAGCGTCCCACCCTCCGCGGTCACGTAGACGTACATGATGACGTCGTAGCGGGTCTTGCGGCTGCGGAACCTGCTGAGAGCCGTTCTCACCGGCGCAGTCTCGGGAAGCGCAAGGAAACGGCTGGTGGCAATGGCGGCGAGCTTGACCTCGTGGACCTGCAGGAGATCGTTGACTTTGGCAGCAGTTTCAGAGGGGAGCGTCTTCTTCAGGGCTTCCGCGTCGATTCGCGGGAGGATCTCCAGAAGGTCGGCAACCTGGGCGGGGGTCATTGTCTGCAGCAGCTCGGCAATCCTGTCATGCCGCAGCGAAGCCACAAGGTCGCGCTGGACCCGGGGCTCGGACTCCTCCAGTGTGTCCGCGGCGGTCTCTGTGTCCAGCGTGTCCATGATAGCAACGCGCTCGTCGCTGCTCAGCTCCTCCATGATATCGGCAAGGTCGGCAGGGTGGATGTCAGCGATCTTTTCCCGGGAAATATTCAACTTCACGTTCCCATGGAACCGGTCGATATCGCTGGGCAGAGGCTGGACGTACTTCCAGGGAAGAAGCTCGGCCTCCTTGGCCTTCCCCCACACAAGGCGCGCAAGCCACCCCAGGTGCAGCCGCCTGAGCATCCCCGCCTTGGTGACATCCACGTGAACAACGAACATGCGGGTGTCCGCGCGCAGCAGGTGGATGTCATAGACCACCTCCACCTCGTACTCATCCGTGTCGATGATCTTCTTGTCCAGCACCATGTCCTTGATGAGGATGCGCGAGGATTCGCCCTCGAACTCCTTCAGGGACAGGCCTTCCGGAAAGCTCACGACGCTTCTCTTCGAATCAATGGACTGCACGTATCGAACCGGGATCTCAAGGGGGTGTCTCCCGAAGGACCTGCCCACAATGAGATTCACCACCTCCGGGTAATGACCGCCCAGACGGATCTCGAGATCGGTCAGGGTCCCCAGCACCTCCAGTCGATCCTTGCGCTGCCGCAGCACCTTGTCCCGAAGAAGCTGCGAAATGAAGAAGAACTCCGGCAGCCCGCTCAGCATCCGCGGCTCAGGCATTCTGCGCCTCCTACTTCCCGGCCAGAATCATGAAAAACTTGAAGACCAGTATCCCGACAAGGGCAAGCAGATAGATTCGCAGAAAGAGCAAAGCCACCTTCACGGCAGGAGTCATTGTGACGTGATGCCCGGCGTACCTTCGGTTGATTTCCCGGATCTTCGAGAACCTGCGGCTGAAGAACGCGCCGACAGGCCCGCGGGACCGGCTCCCCTTTTCCGTCATGCCCCACCCCCCTACTTCAACAGATGCGGGAAAAGCGCCGTCACCGCGTACATGGTGGACAGCGCCACGATGACAATCACAACACTGACCGAGATGATATTCTGCATCCTCATGTTTCTGAACTCTCCCATCCTCTCCTTGTCGTTCAGCAGGAGGATCAGGAATACCATGGCCGCGGGCAGCAAGGTTGTCGCAATGACCTGCACGAAAAGCGTTATCAGCACGAGGGGCGCTCTGGGAAGGAGGACGACTGCCCCCGCGGTGCCGAGCAGCAGCAGGTAGCTTCCGTAGAACCAGGGGGCTTCCCTGATCTTGTTGTTGAGCGAGTGGGCCCACCCGAAGACCTCCCCAAAGGCCCAGGAGCTGGCAAGGGAGATGCAGATTGCCCCGAGGAAGCCAGCGTCGAAAAGCCCGATGGCCAGGAAAGTGCCGATCCAGCGGTTGATTCCCATGAGGGCAACCGACGCCTGGGCCGCATCCTCCACCGTGGAGCCTTTCAGCACGGAGCCCGTGGTAATGATGATGAAAACAGCCACGAGCACCGTGGCAAAGGCCCCGACGGCCGTGTCCAGCCTGCCCCACGGGATGTCTCTCTCCTTGAGGCTCTTGTCGACCACTGAGCTCTGCTGGAAGAAAATCATCCACGGCGCAATGGTCGTCCCGATGTTCGCCATGAGGAAGAAGAACATCTCGTTGTTGAAGCCCCCGGGGAAGTTTGGGATGACGCCGGAGTGGATGATGTCGGACACGGAGGGCCTGACCAGGATGGCCCCGGGGATATACACCAGATTGAGCAGACAGAAGAGGAAAGCGATCTTTTCCCATGTCCAGTACCGCCCCTGCAGGACCATGAGGAGCATGACGACGGAAACCACGATGACCGTCAGAATGGGCGGGACGTGGAAGATGCTGAGAGCCGCCGTCATGCCAATGAACTCGGTGATCAGCGTGAGCCAATCGGTGAGGATCAAGTCAGTGAGGGAGAACCATCCCCAGAACGGACCGAATGCGTCGAAGATGGCCTCTGCATGGCCTCTTTTTGTGACTGCGCCCAATCTCACCGTCATTTCCTGGATGACGTAGGCGACCGGACCCAGGATGACGAGAAACCACAGAAGGCCATAGCCGTACTTGGCTCCCGTGGCGGCGTACGTTGTAATACCGCCGGCGTCGTTGTCGGCAATCATCACAATGACGCCCGGTCCGGTCACGGTGAGGAAGATTGCGAACCATTTCCACCCTCGTCGGAGCATGTAGTACAGGCGGGACACAAATCCGATGCCGTTTTTCACGCGCGCTGGAGCTATGGTTGCAGCCGGCATGTGCACCTCCCTGGTCCAGCTTTGGCACTGCGCGTCGTAGGGACCGCCCCCGAGCGGGAGCGTTCCCAGCCACTTTGAGCAGGGCCTTAATCCGGCCCCGCCTGGTCTACCCCTTGGCGTCTTTCGACGTTTCGGTGCAGCGGCCTGTATCTCACGCAGACGCCTCGCCTAACGAGGTTCCGTTGTATTGGGAACGAGATAATACTTTTTCCCCGGGAAGGTCAACTATTCCGGGGCCAGATTTCCTGTAGTTTTCTTGTCAAGTCACATGGCTGAACTGAGGCAGCCATTGGCGGTTGCGCTCGAAAAGCTCCGCCGTCATGGACTGTATCTCTTCAAGGCTCAGGACAGCCGAGGTGAGCGGATCCATGCAGATTGCATGGAAGACCTTGCGGGGATCACCATCGGACGCAGCCCTGACAGCCAGCTCTTCGATCCGCGCGTTCACGTCGTTGATGATTGCAAGGTGGTCGGGGAGCGGCCCCACGCTTATGGGATCCAGACCGCGCCGGGTTGCCAGAACGGGCACCTCGACGCAGCACCCCGGGGGAAGGTTTGGGATGAGGCCCGAGTTTCGGACGTTGCCATTGAACTCGAACAGGGCGTTGTCTCCGAAGACCGCATTGAAGATCGACGCGGCATACTCAGAGCCGCGCTTCAGGTCCACGTTCGGCTCGGCCAGCCAGCTCTCTATGTCCCGTCTCCACTGTCCGTCGCGCTTTCGATACTCGTTGAGTATGTATGCGTGCGCTCCGGGGTTCCACCCTGTGCTGTGGGTGCAATACTTTTCAATCAACTCCGGCCTTTTTCGAAACCAGGCCACATATTCCGAGTTATGGCCGGATGACTCGGTGACATAGTAGTCCAGGTGGAGGAACATCTCGTTTCGCACCTGTTCCTCGTTGTAGATCTCCGGTCTGTCGCGTATGGCGGCGCGGATCCTCGGGTAGGCGTCCTCCCCGTTCCAGCGATACTGCAGGTACCACGCCTGGTGGTTTATGCCGGCGCACAGGTAGCTCACCTCCTCCCTGGGAGCGCCGATCCACCGGGCCAGCATCTCCGCCGTGCCCTGGACGCTGTGGCACAGACCTGTCACGCTGGTTGCCGTTTTCTCCTGCATTGCCCGACAGAGCATGGCCATGGGGTTGGTGTAGTTCAGAACAACGGCCCCGGGGCACACCTGCTCAATGTCTCGGAGGATATCGAGCATGACAGGGATGGTCCTGAGGGCGCGGAAAATGCCCGATGGACCGCGGGTGTCCCCCACGTTGATGTCCACCCCGTACTTCTTGGGGACTTCGACATCGTACCGCCAAACATCCACCCCCCCGACAAGGATCGTGATCAGAACGCCATCAGCTCCCGCGAGCGCTTCGCGCCGGTCCAGTGTTGCGGTAACGCGCGCGGGATACTTCCCGGCTTCGATGATCCGCTGGGCGGCGCGACGCGATGCGCCCAATCGCTCCGGATCGATATCCATGAGGGCGATATGACAGTCCCTGAGAGCAGGGAACGTAAGGATGTCCCGGATGAGTTTCCTGGTGAACTCGAAGCTGCCCGCGCCGATGAATGCGATCTTCTTCATGACCTCTGCCGGCTCCTTTCGACGGCCCGGCGGATCTTCCACCGGGCCGCTGTACGATGCTATTTCATGAATGTCGCATTGACCTTTGCGTTGGCCGCCTTGAGGGCATCAGCCGCGGTGGCCTGGCCCAGGAAGATGCTGTCAAAGGTCTGCTGCATGATGCTGTTGATCTCCGAAGCGTTGTCTGTGATGGGGAACAGGAACGTCCCGTTCTTCTCAAGGGCCTGCGCAGTGAACGCAGTGACGTCGAGGCCCTTCTCCTTGTAAGCCTTGTTCGCCGCCTGCACTCCGCTTTCAATCGCAGGGAATACCGCTCCATAGCTTCCAACGACATTCTGCGCTTCCGCTGAGCCCAGGTACTTCACCCACTGCCACGCTTCCTTGGGATGCTGGCTCTTTATATAGATGGAATCCGCAAGTCCGTTGAACATGCTGCGGCGGCCCACCGGGCCGATGGGAAGCCGAGCAAAGCCGACTTTGAACTCCGTGTTGCCGCCGTAGAATCCGATCATCCACGAGCCGTCAAGAATCATGCCGATCTTCTGGGAGGTAAACAGCACGGTCGAGCCGACGTTCTGCGCGGAGAGGGCCTCATACGGCGCAATGAGCCCCTTCTTGCGCGAGAGGTCAGCGAAGTACTGCATGGTCTGGATGAACCGCGGATCGTCGTAGTAGTACTTCTTGGCATACATGCCGTCGGTGAACTTCCATCCCGTGCTGGCGGCAAAGGAGCTCCAGTACTGCTGACCATAGGCGCCGAAGTTCGAGTAGTCCATGGATGTTCCCCAGCGCACGACGTTCTTCGGATCGAAGCTCGTTGAGAGGCCGTTGTTGCCGTTCTTGTCCTGGGCAAACTTCTTCAAAACCGTCTCAAACGTCCCGCCGTTGGCCGGGTTCCAGGTCATGGAGTTCATTTCCGCGTCCGTGATGCCCGCCTTGGCAGCCATGTCCTTGTTGTACACCACGGCGATGGTGTCCCAGTCCTTGGGAAGGCCGAAGCGCTTGCCGTCCCGTGTCCACAAATCCGCAAGGCCGGTGAGGTAGATGTTCGTGGGGGCCTTGTCCGCTTTGACCATGGGCTCGATGTCCAGGAGCTGACCTTTGGACGCGAACTCTGGATACTTGGCAAGGTGGTCGGTGAAAACATCCGCTGCGGTTCCCGCGACCATTGAGGTCTGCAGGTCGCTCCAGTAGTCCCCCCACCCCATCTGGGTGATCTCGACCCTGATGCCGGGGTTCTTCGCCATGAAGTTGTCCGCCACCTTCTGGTAGGCTGGCAGCTGGTTGGCGTCCCACAGCGTGTAGCGGATCGTCACCTGGTCCGCCCAGAGAACCGTGCCGCAGGCAAGCAGAGCCGCGACACACACAATGAAAAACCGCCTCATTCTCGACATGGTTTACCTCCTCCTGTCGCTGGCGATGATGTGAAGGCCGGCCCTTCCCTGAGGGGCCGGTCCCTGGTCACCTGAATCCCGTGAACCCGATGGAATTGATTACGCGTTTCCCGAACGCGAGAAACAGAACCAGTACGGGCACAATAGCCAGGGTGGTGCCGGCCATGAGGCCGGCCCAGTCCGGCGCGTTCTGCGCCCCTTGCTGCCGGAAGACCCCCAAGGCCACCGTGAGCATGCGCACGTTTTCGTTCTTGCCGATGAGAAGCGGCCACAAGTAGTCGTTCCACGAGTAGATGAAGGTGATGATGGCAAGCGTCGTGATGGCGGTCATGCTCAGCGGGATTGCTATCTGGAAGAAGATGCGCACCCTCCCGGCTCCTTCCACAAGCGCGGCCTCCTCCAGCTCCTTGTTCATGCCAAGGAAGAACTGCCGCAGAAAGAAGACGGCGAAGGGAGACATGAAGAAGGCCGGCGCCGCGATCCCCTGGTAGGTGTCCAGCCACCCCATGGACTTGATCAGGATGAAGTTCGGAATGAGCAACACGATCCCCGGCACCATGAGGGCGGAGAGATATATCCCGAAGATCTGCCGCCGAAGCGGAAAGCGCAGTCGGGCGAACGCGTAGGCGGCCGCGGCGCTGAAGAAGATCTGGCCCACGGTGATGAGCGTGGAGACGACGATGGAGTTGCGCAGGAAGATGAAGAAGTTGATCCGTTGTCCCGAACCGCCCAGCTTCACGGCGGTGGCAGCGTCCACCAGGCCCAGGACGCGCTGGAAGTTGCCGAGGGTCAGCTGCGGCGGGAGAAAGCTGGTGGGGTGAGCGTACACGGCGCGCGGGAATGTGAAGGCCGTTCGCGCGGACCAGTAGAAGGGGAAGAGCGTCACCAGGACGATCACCACGACCGCAGCCCAGAACAGGAATCGGGCAGCCACCGACAGCTTCATGATTCCGCCTCACCGGCCCTCAGCAGCTTCATCTGGATGAGGCCGACGCCCACCAGAATCACGAAGAGCGCCATGGACACGGCAGTGGAGTAGCCCATTCGGAAGCGCTCAAACGCCTGCTGGTAGATCATGAAATTGAAGACCTTTGTCGCGTTGATGGGACCGCCCTTTGTTGTGACAGCCACGGTGTCGAAGATCTGAAACGATCCGATCACCGACGTAACCACCACGAACGCCAGCACGGGCCTCAGGAGCGGCAGAGTGATGCGCCAGAACGTCTGGCTGTCATTCGATCCGTCGATGCGCGCTGCTTCGTAGACCTCGCTGGATATCGTCTGCAGTCCCGCGAAGACCAGGAGGGCCGTGTAGCCCAGGTATCGCCAGATATTGATACCGGCAATCGACGCTATGGCGAGCTCCGGGGAGGAGAGGAACGGGATCAGGGGGCCGCCAAGGGCCTTCACCCCCACGTTGATGAGCCCCACCGTGGGGTCCATGATCCACATCCAGAGAAGCGCCACAACCACGTTTGGCATGAGCCAGGGAAGGAGGACGACCCCTCGGAGAAGATGTGACCTGGAAGCTGCCTGCATGACGAGCGCAATGATCACCGCAAGCGCTGTCTGGAGGGGGATATTCCACAGTACGTAGAAGACTGTCACCTTGAGGGCGTTCCAGAAGTCCGGGTCTCTGAGCAGCTCCGCGTAATTGGCAACGCCCACCGGCTTTGAGGCGGTCAGCAGGTTCCAGTCTGTGAAACTGATTAAAAGGCCGCGGATAGCGGGGGCAGCAAAAAAGACCAGAAAACCGAAAAGGCTCGGCAGGATGAAGAAAAGTGCCAGACCTGTGTCACGGATTCTTGCGACGTTGCCTTGTGCTGTTCTGGTCACCTTTGAAACAGCTCCTTAAAACGATTTACTAAATCGTTTTATTATGTTAGGTTCATCTTAAATTGGAGTCACGGAGTTTGTCAAGCTTTTTTTTCAGCATACAATTGCTGGTCACCCCACGGGAGGAAGTCAGAGTTGTCGCACAGAAAAGCCACGATGAAGGATGTTGCCGCCAGGGCCGGTGTTTCTCTCACTACTGTCTCATTCATCCTGAACGACAGGATGCGGACGGCGATCACCGATGAGACGCGCAAACGCGTCATGCTCGCAGTCGAGGAGCTGGGGTACGTGAGGAACGCCGCAGGGCGGCGCCTGGGAAGCGGGAAGAGCCACACACTTGGCTTTGTTCTGCCCTCCGCGGAGCACATCCGGGTGGACGCTTTCGTCCCCCAGTTCCTCTTCAGCTTCAACGAAGTGTGCCATCAATATCACTTCAACCTTCTCGTACACGCTGCGGGAAGTCCGGATCGGCCGGACGCCTATGTGGACCTCGTGGCAGCGAACGAAATCGACGGCTTGTTCATCGTCAACCCGCGTGAGGACGACCTTCAGATCAACGCCCTCCTGGACTCCGGGTTCCCCGTCATCTCAGACCCCAGGGCAAACCACCCGCGCGCATGCGGCGTCGGCATCGACAACAAGGCAGCGGCAAAGACCGCCGTCCGGCACCTCCTGGAGCAGGGACACAAGCGCGTCGCGTGCATCAACTACGGGCCGCCGAGGTTTCTCAGCGTGGCCGCGCGGTGTGAAGGCTACCGTGAAGCGCTGGAAGAGGCGGGATTGGAGGTCGATGACTCCCTGGTGCGCTGGGCTGATTTCAGCCACCAGAGCGGGTACGCGGCGGCCTCGGACCTGCTGGAGCGCGTCAGGGCGCCGACTGCGGTCTTCGCGGGGAACGACACGGTTGCCATCGGAATCCTTGCCGCGCTCAAGGCGCGGGGCATCAGGGTGCCCCAGGATATTGCACTGGTGAGCATCGATGACATTCCCGCCGCGAGCTTCATGAACCCTGCTCTCACCACAGTCCGCGTCCCAGCCCAGGATTTCGGCCGCATTGCCGGTGAGATGCTGGTCAAGCTCGTCATGGGAGCGCGCCCTGAACCGGCGCATGTCACTCTGCCGACCGAGCTGGTGGTTCGTGAATCGTGCGGGGCAGGGCGGCGGAACTAGCCAGCATCGCGCGAAGCGCGATCTCCGGTAGACGCGTCCATCCGCGTCAACCATGTCATCGCCCTACAAGCTTCTAGGTCCCGATCATCAGAAGGACCGTGTCACCTGCTTTCTCCGTCGCGACCTTGAAGACCTGGCTTTCGCCGGACTTTCTGCGGATTGTCATGGGGAACTCGCCTATCTTCTCCCCGGAGATCCGGGCCAGATCGACAAGACGGCGCAGCCCGCAGTGGAGGCACACTTCATTCTCCCCGCAGCGGCCCTGGGTTCCGGAATAGCTGCATTCCAGGGCTTCTCCGATCCTGAGGCCCACAATATCGTGGTCGAACTTCTCCAGCATCTTCCGCAAAGGGCCATTGGAGAAGAGGACCGTGTGGTCGCGGGCCACAAGAGCTGCGGGTCGGCCAAGTGAGTCCAGGAAAGCGGCAAGACCCTCGTCTCGCGAGGACAGGAGGCCATTCAGGCACTCCCCGCAGAGCTTCACGAGGTGTAGACCGTATTCGGCGCTCAGAACTTGTCCGCAGCGCAGGCACACTGTCCGGCCCATCGTGAACAAGATACCACGAAGGATTGGATTCGGCATTTTT
Source organism: Spirochaetia bacterium (assembly GCA_049515135.1). Classification (GTDB taxonomy): domain Bacteria; phylum Spirochaetota; class Spirochaetia; order SZUA-6; family Fen-1364; genus Fen-1364. The sequence goes on along the minus strand of JBEKUJ010000012.1, from coordinate 88,423 downwards.
CCGTTATCACCCGCTTTGGAGTTGTTTTTGAGGCGGATTTGTGCACAAAAAAGCCGTATCATACAAAGACTTGACTTGCCGGTCGTAGTATAATCGGGGGTTCATAATATCCCCGTCCATCGCCGAAAAGTGAACAACGTCAAGGAGGCATCCATGAAGAACATGAAAATGGCTGCAAAAATCGGGGTGGGGTTTGGCGTTGTCATCGCCATCATGCTTGCCCTTGGCGGGCTGGCTTACGTGAACATGATGGGCGTCCAGGGAGATACCGGCCGGCTGGACAGGGAGACGGTGCCGCAGCTGGCAATTGCCAGCTCAATAGCGCGGTCCGCGGAGCTGACCAGCGCAAACACGCAGGCCTTTTCCCTCACCCTGCAGCAGAGCTACTTCGATCAAGCAAACACGTACCTCGGCGACATGGGCAAGTCGATCGCGGACGCGGAGTCCCTCTCGGCAAAATATCCGCGTCTGATCGTGCTCAGACAGAACTCGGCTGCTGCGCGCGACAAGCTCAAGGAGCTCAACGATGCTTTCGGTGAGGCGAACCTGACGCAAAGGGCCATCCTCAGCGCCCGGGGGGCAGTGGATGTGGCGGCACAATCCTTCATGAAGATCGGGTCCGCGTATCTCGCGGATCAGAACAGAAACCTTGCCGGAGCTCTGCGAAGGCAGGCAGGATTCGGCGCGACATCGCGACTGGTCGCCAGGATCAACGGTATGTACGAGCTGTTTTCAATGGTGAACGCGTTGGCGTTGGCTGCAAACAGGGCTGCGGCGGTCGACGATCCCGCAGTGCTCTCGGACGGCATCGATGGGTTCTCCTCCTTCCCGGACAAGCTCTCCGCGCTCACCCAGATCGCTGATCCCGAGGACCAGTCGACCCTCCAGCAGCTGACCAACTCGTCGCAGGACTTCGCCAATGCCTGCAAGGACGTCCTTGCCGGAATGCAGAAGATGGCCACGGTCATCACAACCAGCAATGCGGCCACGCAGGCAGTGCTGGATGCGGCAACGCAGACCTCCCAGGAAGGAATGAAAGACGCCAGCACCATCGTGGGCGTTGCGGTCTCCCGGATCTGGGCGGCCGACATAATGCTGTTCGTCGGCCTTGCCGCGGCAGTGCTCCTGGGCATCGCCGTTGCCCTCAGCATCACGCGGGCCATCACCCGTCCCCTGTCCAAGGCCGTCGCCTTCGCCCAGACCGTGGCGGGCGGGGACTTCACCGCGACCCTGGACATATCCCAGAAGGACGAGGTCGGATCTCTGGCCGCCGCCTTGAACGGCATGACCGTCACGCTGAAGAACGCCATCTCCACTGTCCAGAAGAATGCCGCCGCCGTCTCGGAATCAAGCGGCCAGATCTACTCCAGCGCGCAGAAGCTGTCGGAGGGCGCGCAGAGCCAGGCATCCACGCTGGAGGAGACCAGCGCATCGGTGGAGGAGCTTTCCGCATCGGTGGATCAGGTGGCCGAGCATGCAAAACACCAGGCCGGAGCGGTGGAACGCGGCTCAGCCTCCATGGCGCAGGTGCACAGCTCCATCGAAGTTGTATCGAAGAACCTCACCGAGATTGCTGACCTCGCAAGCAGGTCCGTGGACAACGCCCAGGAGGGGGCAAATGCCGTGTCGGAGGTGGTGGACGGTATCAACCTGATTGCCGGCAGCTCGGAGAAGATCAGCGGGATCGTGAACGTGATCAGCGACATCGCGGACCAGACGAACCTGCTTGCCCTGAATGCATCCATCGAGGCGGCGCGGGCCGGGGAGCATGGGCGGGGGTTCGCTGTGGTGGCCGAAGAGGTCAGCAAGCTGGCTGACCGCAGCTCTTCATCGACCAAGGAAATCGAAGGCCTCATCCGCGAAAGCGTGAAAGACGTGGCAAAAGGCGTGGAGAAAGCCAGGAGATCGCAGGCCGCCATGGAGTTGATCCGGGCGGCATCGCAGAAGGTCAGGGAGATGATCAGCGGGCTGACGGATTCAATGGCGCAGCAGGTGGGCGCTGCCAAGGAAATGGAGGGCGCCCTGGACAGCGTCCGCCAGATGAGCCAGAACATATCCGAAGCCACCGCGGAGCAGACAAGCAACGCGCGCCAGGTCTCCCAGGCCGTGGAGAATGTCAACGAGGTGGCGCAGAGCGCCGCGGCAGCGGCGCAGCAGATGTCGCAGGCCACCGAGATGCTGGCAGACATGGCGCAGGAGCTGTTGAAGCTGACGGCTCAGTTCCGTATCCAGGAGATAGCATCAGTGGCAGAGGAGTCCCTGCCGGCAGCGGTGGTCGCCCCGGCGGCCCTTCCCAAGGGGGACGTCGAGACGGCATCATAGGGGCGTGCAAGGCGCAAAGAAAAACTTCACCAGCGTCTGGGACGAGTTCAGCGACAGGGTCCGCACTTTCCTGGCGCGCCGGGTATCGAACGCGTTCCATGTGGATGACCTGGTGCAGGAGGTTTTTCTCAAGATTCACATTCACATTGATGAGGTGAAGGAGGAGTCCAGGCTCTCCAGCTGGATCTTTACGATTGCCAGCAACACGCTGACCGACTTCTTCAGAAGGCAGAAAACGCCCGCCCTCCCCCTGGAGGAAGAGTCGGTCGCGGCACAGGAAGGGCCTGACTGCTCGGCCTGTGAGATCGCGGCAGGGCTGGAAGGGATGGCCCGAGCGCTCCCGCCAATATATGCGCAGGCCATAGCCCTGGTGGATTTCGAAGGCCTGTCTTTCGATGAGGCTGCCCGGAGAATGTCGGTCTCCGTCTCCGGAGCCAAGTCGCGAGTGCAGCGGGCCAGGAAGATGATCAGGGACTCGCTCTTGCGCTGCTGTCACTTCGTTTTCGACCGCTACGGGACAATCATCGACTACTACCCTGCCTGCTGCTGCTGCAGCAGCGCGTCAAGGGACTGAGTCCGCACACCCTGCGTCTTTTTCCTCCTTCCTGCGTCATCACAGATGACATCGTTCGTGGAAGGAGAAAACTCAATGCAGACATTCCTGGTCGACATGGTCAGCACCGTGATTGCAAGCCTGGCTCACAACTGGCTTCCGCTTTCTCTTGCTGTTGCTGTTTCAGCCATCATGCGCGTATACGTAAACGGGGAGAAGCTCAAGCGAATGCTTCTGGGCAGACCGCACGTTTCTATCCTTGCCAGCGTGGCCCTCGGCGCGTTAACGCCCCTTTGCGCTTGCGGTACAACGGCAGTGGTGATCGGAATGCTGACCACTACCCTCCCCTGGGGACCCATCATGGCATTCCTCACCTCTTCCCCGCTCATGAGCCCGGAAGGGTTCATCCTGGATGCAGGCATCCTCGGCCTTCGATTCGCTATTGCCCTTACGACATCTTCCATCGTGATCGGGCTTGCGTCTGGCTACATCACAAGCTTGATCGAGAAAAAGACTGATTTCCTTCAGAATCAGACGCGCATTCGCGAAAAACCTCGTGCAGTTGTCGCTGCAGGCGGACCGGGGCCCATATGCGGCTGCGCCCAGCCTCACCTCATGCAGGCGCAGGCCTGCGCCTGCAGCTCAAGCCGGCCTCAGCCGCGGTTCCCAACAACTCTGACGGCCGCGGCGTCGAGTGTCCGCTGGCGTGAGGTGGCAGAGGCCGTGCTGAGCGTCGGCCTGCGGCAGATCGTTCTCTTCTATTCCCTTTTTGTCGCCATCGGGTTCCTCATCGACAAGCTCGTTCCTTCCTCCATCATTGTCGCGTTGTTCAGCGCGAAGACGGGGTTTGCCGTCCCCCTTGCCGCGCTGGTGGGTCTGCCGCTTTACATCAGCGGAGAAGGCGCCATCCCTCTGATCCAGACTCTCATGAAAGCGGGAGCGGGAGGTGGGGCCATGTTGGCCTTCATGATCACCGGGCCGGGCACAAGCGCATGGGTAGTTGCAGGGATCTCCACATTCATGAAAAGAAAGATCATTGCCCTGTATGTCCTGTACATCCTCGCAGGAGGGATCCTCTGCGGGTATCTCTACGACCTCATGCTGGCGGTGATGGGGTAATGCATCTCCGCAGATCAGGCCTCGCTCAGGAGCTGCTCTATCCTGGTGAAAACCGTGTGATCCAGGTCGTCCTGCACGGCAACCGACTTGACATCGTAGAGCTTCCTGAGCTGCTTCACGATCTGCTCCAGCCTCTCGTCATTTCTCACCACCAGGTACATGGCGCTGTCCGCGCCCCCGTCCACGGGGGCGCACAGGATCCCCTCCAGGTTGAAGCCCCGGCGGGAGAAGAGTCCCGTAATATGAGACATGGCGCCGGGGTGGTTCCTGACCATGAGCTTCACAATTGTGTTGGGAAGACCGTTCATGCTTTCGCCCATATCGCCTCCACGTTGCTCTTGCCGGGGGGGACCATGGGATACACGTTTTCCGTTTCCGGCACGGCGATGTCCAGGAGCACCGGCCCTTTGACGGAAAAAGCCCGCCGGAGCGCTTCTTCGTCGTGCCGGATGTCTATTGTGCATCCCGCGATCCCGAACCCCCGGGCAATTGCGGCAAAATCGGGCCGCGCGTCGAAGCGGGACGCGACGTAGCGCTTCCCGTAGAACAGCTCCTGCTGCTGCCTCACGAGGCCCAGATGCCCGTTGTTGAAGACGCAGATCTTGATGTCGAGGTTGTTCTCTGCAATGGTTGCCAGCTCCTGGATGTTGATCAGGAGCGAGCCGTCTCCGGTCAGCACCACGACAGGCGCGCCGGGATTCGCCAGTGCCGCCCCCATGGCAGCGGGGACCGAGAATCCCATTGTCCCCAGGCCGCCCGAGGTGAGGAAGGCGCGCGTGCGGCGCACCGGCCACCACTGCGCAGCCCACATCTGATGCTGACCCACGTCAACCGTCACGATGGCATTCTCAGGGGTGAGCGCCGCGAGCCTCTGCACCAGGGAGCCCGGATGCGAGTCGCCGCCCGGGATGACGAACGGGTGCTTACGCCGAAGCTCTTCGACCTCCGCCCGCCATGATGCCCGGCCCGCCTTTGCCACCAGCCTGGAAAGCCGACGCAGGGCTCGCTTCACGTCGCATTCCGCCGATATATCAGGGCGTCGGATCTTTCCAATCTCCGCTTCGTCGATATCAAGGTGGATCACTTTTGCCCTGGGCGCAAAGCCGGCAACGGAGCCCGTTGCGCGGTCGTCAAACCGAACGCCAAGGGCAATGAGCAGGTCCGCGCGATCCACGACAAGGTTCGTTGCCCTGCTGCCATGCATTCCCAGCATTCCCAGGGACAGCGGATCATCAGGATTCATGACGCCAAGTCCCATCAAAGTGCTTACCACGGGAATTCCGCATGCAGCGCTGAGAGAGCGGACTTCCTCTTCAGCTCCGGAAGCAACCACTCCGCCCCCCACGTAGAGGACCGGTCTCGCGGAAGAGGCAATGAGCCGGGCGATGGAGGCAAGCACTGCTCCGTCAGGCTCGGGAAGGGGCTCCGCGACGCCGGGCTCAGGCAGGGAGTCCACCTCGAGGCTGGCCTGCTGGACGTCTTTCGGCATGTCGATCAGAACAGGGCCCTGCCGGCCGGAGAGCGCAAGGCGGAAAGCCTCCGGCACTACCTCCAGGAGCTCCGGCGCGGACCGCACCAGGAAGTTGTGCTTGGTCACCGGAATGCTCATGCCATAGGTGTCAACTTCCTGAAAGGCGTCCGTTCCAATCAACCCCGACGGGACCTGTCCAGTAACTGCGACGATGGGCACGGAATCCAGCTTGGCATCCGCAATGGCCGTGAGCAGGTTCACCGCGCCCGGGCCCGACGTGGCAAAGCAGGCCGCCGCGTTCCCCGTTGAACGCGCAATTCCCTGCGCCAGGAAACCGCCTGCCTGCTCGTGACGGACTAGAATGTGGCGAAGATCGCTTTGCCCCAGCGCGTCGTAGAGGGGAAGGTTTGCGCCCCCCGGTATACCCGCGACAATTCGAATGCCCTGCCTTTTCAGGAGCTCGATCAGGAGAGACGAGCCGCTCAACTGCATGACCCCTCCTTCGGGGCGCCCTGCCGGGCGCATAAAAAAAGCCCCTCTCGGTGTTCACCGAGAGGGGCTCATCAGTCCGATTGATAAGCCTACGGTGCACACACGGGCGCGCCCTGCGAGGGAAGTACTACGAGGACTGCAAGGTCGAGAGCGAGCCGTGTCTGTCGAAGGCTTGTATCTGCCATAACCACGGGCAAGGTACACCGGGAAACAGATACAGTCAAGTCACTCATGAGAAGAACAGCCTCAGCACGAGGTCCTGATCATAGTTGCCGAAGCCCCGGCCGAAAATGTTCAGGCCGCCGAGGTGCTCCGCGCCTTCCTTGATGCCGATGCGCACACGGATGGAGTGATGCGCCGGCAGCCCGAGGTCCTTGAGCGTGACATCGGAAACGTGCACTCCGTCCACGAAGGATCCCTCTTCCGTGACGATCCAGTGCTTCAACAGCCCGTACTGCGAGCCTTCCAGCTTCCACCACAATGGAGTGAGCTTGCCACGGCGGTCTCCGAAGTCCCCCGGCGATGTCCAGTAGCCGATCTCCACGTCGTTGACCCACACCATTATGTCCGACAGCCAGTTCTTGTTTGTCCCGGGAGTTTCCGAGGAAAGTTCCGCGCTCAGCTCGATCTTCTTGATTGGCTTGTCCTTGTAAAGGCTGTTGTTCGGGAACTTGTACTCGACGTGTCCCTTTTCAAACCAGAGCAGGCCGGCCTTCATGCGGCCGGGGTTGAGAAAATCCTCCGGAACATCGAGGTACCCGATGATCCCCTCGGTGGAGCACAGCCCGCACGGCGGCGAGACTTCGTAGCTCGTGTACAACCCGATGGGCATCTCCACTTCGATGAGATCGTCCTCCGGCTTTCGGGTCTGGGGGAACTGGATCATCATCTCCTGGTAGACGTTGTGACAGATCTTCTGGCTTCCCTTGCGGGCTTTCACCGTTTCCGTGCGGATCAGGCCGGCCGACTCCAGGATCTGAACGTTCGTGGCGACAGTAGACTGAGGCATGTTAAGCGCATGCGTCAGCTCGTTGACGTTCATGCTCTGCTCGCGGAGAAGCTCAAGAATCCGAACCCGCAGCTCCGAGGCCAGCCCTTTCAAAACCTCGATGTCATTGACTGGATTGATGATCAGAATGTTTGGGCCACTCATCCCTTTATCCTATTTCTAATCTAAATATCGTTTTTTTTGATACAATGCAACTAGCCAAGTCAGTATAAAATTGTATTTCAAATAACTATCAGATATTATGATTTACTATAGAGTTAATGGAGATTAAAAAGACTTTATTAGGGACATATCCGACTTTTATCGCTTAAATTTGCATTGTGTAACCTATTTTCAGTTATGTATCAGTTTATCCTTGACATCGTTGTGCCGCAGCAATGACCTTGTTCACGCGGCTTGCACCGGCGCGCTTCGCGGCGGCCGGCGTTTGAATGCAGCGGAAAAGCTGTGTGCCCGAGGGAAGCATTCGAGATTCTGTCATGGGCACAGTCTAAACGCCCCCATGGAAGGAGAGAAATACATGCCAGCATACGTATCCCTTTTTCGTTGGACTGACGACGGGATTCGCTCCGTCAAAGATACGGTGGCCCGGACCCGGGAATCGATTGCCGCAATCGAGAAGGCCGGCGGGAAGATGACCGTGCTCTGGACGCAGGGACGATACGACCTGGTCGCCATAGGCGAGCTGCCCAACGAGGATGCTGCGATGGGCGCTGGCGAGCTGGAGCGCATCCTGAAAAAAGTGGTGTAGAGCACGCGCGAATCGCTTGAAAATCAGCCCAGGAGAGACGAAGTTAGTGACCATGAAGAATCCTCTCGTTGTGCTTGTAGTCGGAGCCTCATCGGGAATCGGAAAGGCCACGGCATCCCTCCTTTTCGACCGCGGGCTGCGGGTCTACGGCGCAGCCCGAAGCGCTCCGAAGGCGCATGATGGTTTCACGTTTCTCCCCATCGATGTGCGAGACAGCGGCTCGGTGCGGGGATGCGTATCGCGTGTTCTCACGGAGGCTGGCCGCATTGATGTTCTCGTGAACTGCGCCGGCGTTGCGGTGGGCGGGCCCGTGGAGGAGATGCTTGAAGAAGAAATCATGGACCAGCTCCAGACCAACCTTCTCGGGACCATGCGGATGTGCAGGACCGTTCTTCCGGGAATGAGAAAGCAGGGGTCCGGGCTTATCATCAACGTGGGTTCCATGGCCGGGCTGATGGGCCTTCCGTTCCAGTCCATCTACAGCGCAAGCAAGTATGGGATCGAGGGCTTTTCCGAATCCCTCCAGATGGAAGTGAATGACTTCGGGATCCGGATCGTGGTGGTCGATCCCGGCGACATCTCCACGGAGATCACGGCTCACAGAAAAGTCTCCGCGGGGAGCGGCGCCGATTCTCCGTACCGGGAGGGCTTGCAGCAGGCCATGCATTCGCAGGCCCGAAGTGAGAAGCATGGCTGGAAGGTGGAACGTCTTGCAAGGCTCATTGGCAGGATCGTCAGGTCGAAATCTCCGCGATTCCGCTACACCCCCGGCCCACTGATCGAACGCATCACCCCCGCGGCCCGCCGCGTGGTTCCTGATCGGCTCTTCCTGAGGGTTCTCTCGGGATTCTACGGATTGCGAAAGGGCGAGCCCCGCGCCCGCTCATGAAACCGCAAGGAGGCTCTTCCGTGACTGAATCGGATATAAAGATGTATCCATACCGCTGGGTCGTGCTGGCGGCGTTCATGCTGATCAACGTGATGGTGCAGGTTCTGTGGATCTGCTACGCGCCCGTCGCCTCGCTCGCGGCTTCGTCCTACGGCGTTGGTCGTGACAGCATTGATCTGCTGGCCAATCTCTTCCTTCTGATCTATCTCCCGGTGGCCATCCCCGCGTCCTGGGCCATCGATACTTTCGGCTTCAAGAAAGCGGTCGGGTTCGGCGCCACCTTCATGGCCGTGTTCGGACTCCTGCGGGCCGTTTTCCCGGTCAGCTACACGGCCGCCCTCATCGGTTCCATTGGCATCTCGATCGGCCAGCCGTTTCTCCTGAACGCCTTCACCAAGCTTGCCGCGGAGTGGTTCCCGCAGAAGCAACGGGCAACAATCACCGGCTTGATTTTTCTCTCCCTGTTTGTCGGGATCGGACTTGGAGAATCCCTCAGCCCCGGCCTTGTGAACAGCTACGGCCTGGGCGGCATGCAGCTCATCTACGGGATCGCAAGCGCCGCCGCGACGGTGGTCTTCCTGGTCTTTGCCCGGGCCAAGCCGCCCACGCCTCCCAGCCCGCGGGGAGAGGAGACTCGCGCCCTGGTGCTGGATGGCATGAAGCAGATCCTGAGGAACCGCAGCGTGTATCTCCTTTCCCTGGCCCTGTTGATCGGGAGTGGGATCGTGAACGGGGTATTCACGCTCATCGACGGCCTGGATCAGGAGAAAGGCCTTGGCGTGGACCAGGGGGTCCTCCTGGTGGCGCTGCTCCTCCTGGGCGGCATCGTGGGCAGCGTTGTGGTACCTGCGATATCTGACGGCATTCGGCGCCGCAAGCCCATCCTGCTTGTCGGAATCTTCGTCGCGGTTCCGGCCACCATTGCCCTTGTGCTCGTGCACAGCTTCCCTGTGGAGACGGTCCTTTTCTTCATCGTCGGGTTCTGCATGACAGGCTTCACGCCGCTTGCGTATCAATACGGGGCGGAGATCACCCACCCGGCGCCCGAGGGAACCAGCAACGGCATATTCGCCCTGGTGGTTCAGGCTTCGGGGCTGCTGATCGTGCTGATGGACGCGCTGCGCGGCCCTTTCCACAATTCGTACATGCCGTCCTTCATTGGGCTTGCGGTCCTGCTGGCAGCCAGCGGAGTCCTGCTGTTCTCCCTGAAAGAGTCACCGAAAATGCAGGGATAGGCCTCACGAGCCGTAACGTTCCCGTTACGCGCAATGCGCCAGGATGCGGAAGGCCAGAGTTCTGGCCGCAGGAGGTTCCCTATGATTTTAGTCGCGGGTTCAACAGGAACGCTGGGTGAGATGATATGCCGTCTTCTTGCTGGAAAGGGCATCCAGGTCAGGGCCCTCGTTCGGCCGACATCGAACAAGGAGACGGTAAAATCCCTCGCGGGGCTGGGTGCGGAGATAGCGGAAGGTGATGTGCGTGACTCTGCGTCCCTGGCACGGGCATGCAAAGGCGCGCAGACGGTGCTATCGACCATTTCATCCATGCCCACGCGGTACGTTGCGGGAGAGAACGATATTGCGTCGGTGGATTCCCATGGAGTGAAAGAGCTCATCGGCGCAGCGCGCGCCGCGGGTGTCGAGCGGTTCATTTTCATGTCGTTCACAGCGGACAACCTCTTCCCGCTTCGGGAGGCGAAGCGGGAAGCCGAGCGCATCCTCATGAGCAGCGGGATGACGTACACGGTCCTTCGAGCGAGCTTCTTTATGGAGACGTGGCTGAGCCCGATGGTCGGATTCGACTATGAAAAAGGCACGGCGCGCATTCTCGGCACCGGTGAGAACCCGGTGAGCTTCATCTCGGTCAAAGATGTCGCTCATTTTGCCGTTGCCAGTCTCGATACGCCCGCAGCAATCGACGCCGTGGTGCCCCTGGGCGGACCGGAGGCAATCAGCCCGAACGCAGTCGTCAAGGTCTTCGAGGAGATTGGAGGCCGGGCGTTCACCGTGGAGACCATGACCGCTGCAGCCATTGCGGCGCAGCAGAAGGAAGCGACGGACCCCATGCAGCAGTCATTTGCGGGCCTCATGCTGGCCCTCTCCGGGGGAGACGCCGTGGCAATGACGAACACGACGCGGGATTTCGGTGTGCGTCAAACGTCCGTGCGCGACTACGCCAAAGAAGTTCTTCCCCAGACGGTGCGCAGATGAACGGCTACTACAGGTTCGCAGTCGGGTCCATGGCCTGCACGAGCCTCCTTGACGGAACGCATACATACAAGTGGCAGGACTTCTTTTCCAATGCGCCTCGAGAAGAAGCGCTGGCAGCCATGGAATCCAAGGGGGTGACAGGGGAGAGCATCGTCACCCCCTACACCTACCTTTACGTCGACACGGGTGACCATCAGATCCTCATCGATGCCGGCGCCGGAAGCCTCTTTCCGACAACAGGGCTGCTGTCCAGGAGCATGGCCGAAGCAGAGATCGACCCGGCCGAGATCGACACGGTCATCATCACGCACGCGCATCCCGATCACATAGGCGGGCTTGTGCTTGCGGATGGAGCGCCTGCGTTTCCCAACGCCGCTCACTACATCTGGAAGCGGGAGTGGGATTACTGGTTTTCCGAGGAGGAGCGTTCGCTGGCCCGTCAGGGTCCCATGAAGGTTTTCGACATGTTCTTCGATTTTGCCCGCGGCCATCTGAGCCCGGTCAGACAGCTTGTCCATCTGGTAGAGTTTTCCGGCGAGGAGTCGGCAATCTACCCCGGAGTCACCGTGTTTCGCGCCCCCGGTCATACACCGGGCCACATGATCACGCAGCTCAGCTCAGGCAGGGAAAAACTGCTGTATATCGGCGATGCCGTCCTTTCGCCCCTCCATCTGGAGCACCCGGCGTGGCTTCCGATCTATGACATCGAACCGGAGCCGGCGGCCGTGAGCAAGAGGTTCGTCTTCGACTACGCAGCTTCCCAGGATTGCCTGGTCGTTGGCCAGCACTTTCCTCCGTTCCCCAGCCTGGGACGCGTCTCTCAAAGGCGCGAAGGCTGGGAATGGAGATCGCTCTGGCTGAATGGGGATTGAGCGGCCCGCTTCGCCGCGTCAGTCCTCCGCGGCTTCCAGAAGCCTGCGCGCATCCTGCAGGTCGCGCGTGTCGTGGCCTTCGCTGAAGCTCTGGTAGAGGGCTCCCAGGCTGCCGCGAAGCTCCGCGCTGCCGCCCGCGGTCCGGCATCTGCACAGCGCCATGGTTGCCCGCAGCTCCAGGCTCCGGGCCTTCTGCTTCTTGGAGAGCTTGAGGGAGCGCTCGATCCAGCGGATGACGTCGACCTCGGGCTCTCCGGCTTTCATTCCCAGTTCGCCGCGCATGCGGTAGACCTCGGGCTCCCAGAGATGAAGGTGAGATGATCGAACGACGGCAAGGGAGTCTTCGAGCGTCGCGATGGCAAGGTCCGTCTCCCCGGCCGCCAGGCGGAGCTCTGCCTGCATGCATGCGTAAATGCACGTGAAGGGATGCCCTGGAAGCATCTCGATTCCCTGCCGGACCATGCGGATGTCGCCCGAAGACCACCCCCCCAGGACGAGCCCGTTGCCGACATAGAAGGCGAACCCTTCACGGCGAGCCAGCTGGATGAGCTCTTGGGAAAACGCCCGGGCCACCTGCTGTTCGCGAAGCATGAATGCAAGGAGACCGGCAAAAAACGTGGCGTACGAGAGCGTGAATGCATGTCCCACGTTCCTGGCCCGCTCCAGGGCTTCCTGCATCACCACCTTTGCCCGGACGGGAAAGCCAAGGCACCACAATGCGTGCGAGCGATCCAGGAGGCATCCAACTGCCGTGTCATTTCCGAACTGGACCAGGTCCAGGGGGGAGTGAGCCGGCCGGCTGGCCTGGAGGCCTTCCCCTGCCTGTGAGAGCATTTCCTGGAAATCGCCGAGATAGAAGAACGATTCTGAAAGCATCATGTGGGCGCGCGAGATCAGGAACGAATCGTTCATGCGCCGGGCGATATCGAGCATCTGTTCACCGTAGAAAAGGCGCTTGCGGTTGAACATATAGTAGCGGTTGAGACCCAGGTTCACCTGGAAAAGCTGCGCGGCGCTCCCTCTCTCCTGGCAGATTTCCCTGGCGCGAAGGTGCACAGCTTCCACCGTCGGGTCCTGGTGCCCTTTTGCCAACACCAGCGGGACCCCAAGAGCTATGAGAAACTCCAGCTCCCTGTCGAGCGAAGTCAGGCTCTGCGGCGCTGCGCGCAGCAGCTCCAGGCCCCTTGTGAAATAAGCGACGGCCGCGGTGTTGGAATATCCCTTTCGGGCTCTTTCGCCGGAGAGAAAGTAGAAATCGATTGCCTTCCCGACGTCCCTGCCGCGATCGAAATGGTACGCAAGGGATTCGCAGTATTCCTGAGAGGACGCCGGCGAAAGCAGCTCGAAGGAGCGGGCGACTTTCAGATGCAGCTCGATGCGTGAGGATGGCGCCAGGCCATCGTAGATGGCCTCCTGCGCAAGAACATGCTTGAACGAATACTCCAGCTCAGGGACCGACCGCTCGACAAAGAGGAGCTCCCGATCCTCCAAGTCGTCCAGGATGGATTCCAGGTCTTCCCGGTCCATCGCAAGCGCAAGGAGCCGCCGTGGGAAGACCCTCCCAATGACCGCCCCGTAGCTGAGCACCTGCCGCCCATCTTCCGAAAGGCTGTTGAACCTGCTGAGAACGACGGCCTTGATCCCGTCAGGGAGCGGAGATTCAGGAGTGGCCGCGGCCGCGTGTGCAAGCTCTTCCAGGAAGTAGGGATTGCCCCGGCACTTCATCAATATTCCTTCGCGGGTCTCAGCGGAAAGAGTCTCAGGAGGCATTAGGCGGCTGAGCATTCTGCCGCTTTCCTCCCGGGTGATCTCGCGAAGGTGGATCTCCGTCAGATCTTCCAGCCTGCGCCGGGCAGCGCTCGCTGCGAGGTTTCGGCTGCGATGGCCGGGGTCATTCCTGTATACCAGAACCAGAAGGGCGCCCACCCCGAGCAGAGAATCCAGGAGAGAGTCGATGAGCTCCAGGGACAGGGTATCAGCCCAGTGAAGGTCCTCGAATATCAGAACCAGCGGGGCCTGCAGGGCAAGCTCGCGGAACAAGGCATTCACAGCGCGGAACGTCCTGTGCTTGAGCTGTTCAGGGCTCCACTGCTGAATCTCGGTCTTATGAGGGCCGTCGCGCGAGCTTTCCAACAGCTCTTTCGTTACAGAAGCAAGCCCCTGGATATCAGCCGGGCCCCGATGCTTCCCGGCGTCCGGTTCGGAAAGGATTTCATCAATCGTCAACGTCCCTTCCGCGTCTTCCCGCCCTGGAGACGGGGGATGCAGGACATCGATCATGTCAATGAAAGGCCAGTAGCCGACGTTCGTGCTGGGAGCCAGGCAGCGCCCCTCGAGCCACCGGACGCCCTGTCGAGCCGCGGCAGTCCGTGAAAGCTCCCGCACCAGCCTGGACTTTCCGATCCCTGCTTCACCGGTGATCACAACGACCTGTCCCATTCCTGCCGCGGCCTTCTCAAAGGCACGCGTCAGCTTTGCGACTTCCTCTTTACGGCCAACCATTTCGGCCGACACTCCCGCGGTTCCGCGGCTCTTGCGGGAAAGAGGCGCCACGCCATGCACGCTGAAGGCCGGACCGCCGCGCCCTGTGGCAGCTGGCGCAGAGGCAAAAAGGAAGGCATCGCGGGCCAGGTGATAGGTAAGCTCGTCCACGAGCAGGGAGCCGCCTGCGGCCCGCTCTGCAAGCAGGCGCGCAAACGGGAGGGCCCGTCCCGCGGGGTTCTGCTTTTGGCGATCCCCTGATCCGCCCGGCTCGCCGGTAAGTCGGCCTGTGGCCACGCCTCCTCGAAACGACGACGAGCGACTTCCCGCAGAGCTTCGAATGCCCAGCGCGGCCCGGATTGCCAGCTCGGGGTTGCTTTCCAGGTATCGGCCATCGTCGAACAGGGCAAGGAATCCCGCCTCCGAGCTTTCCAAGAGCCGCCCGTGGTACTTCGGGATGGACTCTGCTGCGCCAGGCTCGAACGCCGCCGTCCTCATGACAAGCACGGTGGAGAAGGCGGCCGCCGTGAAACCCCCGGCGCTCCTGTACCGGGGTTTCGGATCAGGGACGAACGCCGGCGGGTCCGGCGGTTGACCACGCGCAATATCTTCTGCCAGGCGCTGCGTGGCTTCCTGCGGCTCGCTGTCGAGCTCCCTGGCAAGAAGGCTTTTGAGCTCCTCGAACTGGCGCCTTGCCGCGGCCGGATTGCCGTCCCAGGCGTACAGGCGCATGAGCATGGCGTGGGCAGCTTCATCCATCCTGTCGAGGCCGAGTCTCTGATGCGCGTAGCCGATGGCCGCCGCGTAATCGCGCGATGCGGCACTGCCCAGGACCACCCGGTCCAGGACCTGCGCCTCTTCGATTCTGAGCTTCTCCGTGATGAAGAACTGCCAATCATCGAAATCGAGACTGTCCTTCAGCGTGAAACCGGCAAGGAACTCGCCGCGAACAAGCTTTGCGGCTTCAGTGAGCAGCGAGAGGCATTCCCTGCAGACTCCCTGCTCTCTGTGGGCGTGGCCCTGGCAGAGGGCCAGCAACTCCCGCATCCGTGAGACGTCAATCCACAGCTCGTTGTGCGCGGCAAGACCGACGGTCTCACGTTCCGTGGTGAGAAGGCTCCTTCCAAGGGCGTTTCGCAGGGTTGAAAGGGTGCGCCGCAGCGCGGCATGCCCCCCAGCGCGGCCGTATCTGGACCATAGAAGCGTGACCAGGGATTCCCGGCTTGCCGGCTCGCCGGTTGCCGCGAGGTACGCCAGGAGAGCCACTGCCTTGCGCGTATCGAGCTGAGCGGGGACTCCTTTGCATTCGATCCGCGGTGTCCCCAGGAATGCCAGACGGATCTGCTGCATCATGGCCTTGACGGCGGTTCGACGGCCTGGCCCATCCGGGGGCGGAGGGCGAGAATGGATTCCCGCAGCGCCAGGGTACAGGCCCGGATCCTTTCGCTGAGCAGAGGGTGGCGCAGGATCTGGTCGTACGTAGTGGTCATGTTGGGAAGCGGGATGAGCTTGGACGCCTCTTCCACGATAGCGCCCGCCATGGTCCGGATTGTCTCTTTCAGAGAGTCATAGGCGATCGACGTCCTGGGAGAAGTGTTCAGGAGCGCCACAGGCTTACCATAGAACGCCAGAGTACAGCTGACAAGCCAGTCAAGGGCATTCTTGAGAACACCGGAGACGCCGTGCGCGTATTCCGGGCTGGCGATAAGAATGCCGTCAGCTCTGTCAACCGCTTCCCGAAAGGCCGCGACGGCGGCGGGCGCCGACCCGTCGATGTCCAGATCCGGGTCGAAAGCCGGAATGCCCGCCAAGTCCTGAAAAAGGCTGATGTGAACGTCGGATGGTGCAAGGTTGGCTGCCGCTCGCAGGACAGCCGTATTGACGGAGGCCTTGCGCAGGCTTCCGGAGATGGCCAGTATCGTGACACCGGCCTGCTTCGTCCCATCGCCCATTTGTATGGAAAAGTAACTACAATCCGCGCAGAGGAGAAGCCCCGGTATCCTTTCGTTGAACCGGCAGGGCTGTCATGGTACGATGGCGAAATACAAGGAGCATCGTCATGAAGCTGAAAGTCCTCATGGGAGCCGGGGATCGTATTCTGCTTTCTACTCTGCCTTTTGCGGCCATCGTGGTGGTCTCAAACATCCTCACGCCGATGTGGTTCGACCTGGGTCTCGGCGTCACCGGGCTCATCGTGGGGATCATCCTGCTGGCGGTCGGCGTGGCGACGTGGTTTGCCTCCGTGGCCATGGTCCTGATCTGGGTCCCCAGAAAAAAGCTCATTACCTCGGGTCCGTTCGCAGTGGTGCGTCACCCTGCCTATGTAGCAGTGGCGCTTCTGGTGCTGCCGGGCCTGGGCTTCCTGTTGGACACATGGCTGGTGATGGCGCTGGGCGTGGTCCTCTATGTGTTCGTGCGCATCTTCTCGCCGGCAGAGGAAAAAATCCTCACTGCCGTCTTTCCAGTTGAGTACCCGGCGTACCGATCGCGGATTCTCCTTCCCTGGCTCTGACAGGTCCGGATTACGCGCCCGACGCCGGCTCCGGGGGGGCCTCCAGCATGCCGCTGACTTTCTGGAGAAGGTCCGTTGCAGTAAAGGGCTTCTGAAGGAGCTCGACCCCTTCCTGGAGAATCCCGTGATGGACAATGGCGTCTTCCGTATACCCTGAGATGTACAGAACCCGTATGGCAGCGAACGCTTCGACAACGCGGCGCGCCAGCTCTATTCCGTTCAGGTCCGGCATGACGATGTCGGTGATCATAAGGTCCGGTGTCGAGGACATCAGGGGAAGCGCGGCCAGCGCCTCCGACCCGCTGCGCGCTGATATCACCGTGTAACCCGCAGACGTGAGGATAGAGACCGCAATTGTCGACGGTCCTGCATCGATTTCCTTACCTCTTCCTGTTGGAAACCGCCTGCGCTCCCACCCGCTTCTCCTGCTCCCTGAGCTCGGGGGTGAGCTCTGCCCCGAAGTCTTCCTGCTCGAACACCTGGCGGATCTCGACCTCGACGCCGCCGCCGAACGGGGCCCGCTTGAGCCATTCAATGGCCTCGTCCTTGGAGTTCACTTTCCAGAGCCAGAAACCGGCTATCAGCTCCTTGGTTTCGGCAAACGGGCCGTCGATCACCGTGCGCTCCTTGCCGGAGAACCTCACGCGCGCGCCCTTGGAGCTTGCCTGAAGACCTTCAGCAGCGAGCAGCACGCCTGCTTTGGCCAGCTCCTCGTTGTACTTTCCCATCTTCTCAAAGAGCTCCCTGTCCGGAAGGACCCCGGCCTCCGACTCCTTGCTCGCCTTGACTATCACCATGAAACGCATTTCACACCTCCTGAACACCGTGTAGTCGCCTGGAAAGACGGAAATCGACAACGCCTCATACCAGTTCTGCCAGGCGCTTCCTGAGAAACCGCTGCTCGGGCTCCTGCAGCGTGAGCGAGAGCGCTTTTTCATAGGAAGCGCGCGCCTCCGCTTTTCTTCCCAGCCGCCGGCACAGGTCCGCCCGCACCGAATGGGAGAGATAGTAGCCGGCAAGGTCGCCGCGCCCAAGTATCTCATCCACGAGCGCGAGGCCGGCAGCGGGGCCGTCCCGCATCGCAACCGCCACGGCCCGGTTCAGCTCCACCACGGGCGAAGGCTCCGCCCTGGCAAGCACGTCGTACAGGCCGACAATCTCCTCCCAGTCCGTCTCCCCTTGGGCATGCACGGCGGCGATTGCCGCCTGGAGCGTATACGGACCGAAGCTGCGCGAGGACAGAGCGCGCTCCGCAAGGGCTAACCCTTCCCTGATCTGCTCCCTGTTCCACAGGGAGCGGTCCTGCTGGTCAAGAAGGACCAGGTCTCCGTCAGGCGGCGCGGCGCGGGCGGCTTTGCGGGACTCCTGCAGCAGCATCAGCGCAAGGAGCCCCATGGCCTCGGGCTGCGGCAGCAGCTCCACCAGCAGCCTGCCAAGCCGGACTGCCTCCGCTGACAGGTCGTGCCGGGTCACCGAAGCCCCTGATGAAGCCGAGTATCCTTCGTTGAATACCAGGTAGATCACGCGAAGCACGGTATCCAGGCGGTCAGGCAGATCGGCCAGAGAGGGAACCTCATATGGGATGTGGGCATCCCGGATCCTCGACTTGGCGCGGACGATCCTTTGTGCAAGGGTGGGTGCGGTTGTCAGAAAGGCTCGCGCTATCTCCTCCGTGTTGAGCCCGCAGACCTCACGTAAAGTCAGCGCAGCCGACGCATCGGGAGAGAGGGCCGGGTGGCAGCAGGTGAATATGAGGCGCAGCCTGTCGTCCTGGAGGCCCTGGCCGTCGGCCGCCCAGGTCCCCTGGCTGGTCCCGTCAGGCTCCGTCTTAGCTTCCTCCGATGCGGTCAGCTGCATTTCTTTCGCAAGCTTTGCAACGGAAGCGTCGAACCGGGCGCGACGGCGCATCGAGTCAATTGCCTTGAACCTGCCGGCAGAGACGAGCCATGCCCGCGGATTGGCGGGAATGCCGTCGCGCGGCCACTGCTCCAAAGCCGCGGCGAACGCATCGCTCAGGGCTTCTTCCGCGATGTCGAAATCGCCAAGAAGCCGGATGAGATTGGCAAGGACGCGGCGCGAGTCCGATCTGTAGACGGCGTCCACCGTTTCCCGCGCGCGGCGGGCTGCGTCCCCGCTCATCTCCTGCTAAAACCGCGGCTACTGCGTGTCAGGAACGGCGATCGGTCGCACCTCGATGCCCCAACCCAGGTGCTCCCCCACGTGGGCCGCGGGGTGCTTCGACGCCACCAGGATGGCTTCGTTCAAGTCCCGGGCCTCGATGATGAACACGCCGCCCACCTGCTCTTTGGCTTCCGCAAACGGCCCGTCGGTGACCGAGACCTTCCCGTTCCTGGGGCGGATGCTCATTGTCTCCCACCTGAGGCCTTCGTCACTGATCACGTGGCCGCTCTTGTGAAGCTCCTCCATATGAGGCTGGCATTCGCGGCCAATGGCATCCATCTCGTCCTTGGACAGCGCCTCCATCTTTGCCCGATCGCCATACGCAAGACACAGGTACTTCATCCTCTCCTCCTCTAGGAATGGCTTCTGCACCTGGTCGTCTGGAGGAGACCGATTTCGACATCCCGCGCCGAAACTCCAGAGGAGCCCGAAGCGAGGTTCTGCTTCAGGAAGCGGATTGCGCGAGGCCACGCCTGTCGGGCCGCCGTCATGTTCGCTCCCGCCTGCCCTGTCTGCGCCCTCATGAAGGCGTGTCCTGCCCCTGGAAACATCTCGTACTCGAAGGACTTCCCGAGCTTCTTCATAACCTGCGCGGCGGGGCCGACAGTGGCATCCACCCTCTCGTCGTTGCCGCCGTAGAGCCCGAGCACGGGCGCTTTGATGCGGTCCAGGGCGTCGGCGGACGGCGACGTCCCGTAGAAGACAACCGCAGCGCTCAGCCCGGGCTGCTCCGCGGCGTAGGAGAAGCTCACTCCCCCGCCCCAGCAGAACCCCACCACAGCGAACCGCGGGAGCGCGGCGGGCAGCGATGTTGCATACCTGGCTGCCGCGTTGAGACGGCGCACGATTTCCCCGGGATCAAGCCCGGCAATCAACGCGCGCGCGTCATCAGGGCCCACAGCCCTGCTTCCCTTGCCGCCGGGGGCTTTCCCGCTGATCAGGTCAGGGGCAACGGCGATGAAGCCCTCAGCCGCCAGCTGGTCCGCAACGGCGCGCACCCAGTCCGACAGGCCGAAGATCTCATGGACAACAAGCATCACGGGGGCCTTGTCGCTGCGCTCGGGGTAGACCACCCAGGCGTCAACCTTGTCCCCTCCATCGACGTCCACGGTGACCCATTCACCGTGCCGCGGGGAGCTTTCCAGCTGTGCTTTTGCCGCGGCTTCAGCAGGCGGAAGGCCCGCCGATTGGCTGAAGGCCATGGCCCCGGCAAAAAGAAAAACGGTGCAGATGTACAGGCGAAACATACAAGGAAGATACTGATCAGGACGGGCCGGGTGAAATCCCCGCTTCCACAGGCGCATGGGAGGGCACAGGGCGCCCAAGCTGATCGATTTCGGCAAGTGCAGGAGGTGCGGCAGATGCATCCTGGGCTGCCCGACGGGAGCCAAATGGGACGCACGGCGCACCGTCGAACAGGCCGTTGCACGAGGCGCCAGGCTCCTGCCGGGGCACAGGGTGGAACGTTTTTCTCTCTCCCTACTTCGACTACCTCAGCTTCTTCTACAACCGCAGATGGCGCCTCCCCGGCTCATCCATCCTTTCCCTCATGATCAAGCTGGCGGATTCCAGCGACGGAGCTTCCGCGCCGCGGAGAACCCGCAAGGCTCTGAGCAATCAGGATCAGGCGACGCTCTCAGGCGCCGTGCAGGTGTGCAGGAAGATCCTTGTGAACCTGGGCGTCAGCGAAGACTCCCTGGTCCTGGGCACCGTGAACGCCGGCCACCCGGGCGGCATGCTCCCCCTGACCCGGCGCGAGGCGGCGAGCCTTCATCCGGAGCGGCTCCCCGAAAACCTCTACGTGTCTGATGCGAGCCTCCTCCCCCGGTCCCTGGGCAATCCACCCATTCTGACCGTCATGGCCCTGGCCAAAGCCATCGGGAAGATGATCAAGGAAGCGGCGGCGTGATCCGGCGGCCGGCCGGTCTCACTGCGGAGCTGTCCAGGTCTTCAGGACCGACTTTCTGGCGTCGCTTTTTGCCTGAGGCGACAGCCCGTAGTACCCGCCGGCAAGAGCGCCTTCCCAGTCTCCGTAGCTCGGGTTGGGGAGGACCACGAACTGCGTGGCGAACCTGGCCTTGTTCTGGTCCACAATGTCGTTTCGCTCCTTCATTCCCTTGTGCCACGTGCCGAAGGGAAAATCATTCGCGTTGTCGCCCATGTAGACCACGATCATGAAATCCCTTGCCACGATGTCGAACCGGCCCTGCTTGTCGCTGGAGCCGGTGGTCACGAGCACATGCTTCGCGTCCGCGTACGGATACCCGAGATCCTGGAGGTTCCTGATCGTTCCCTCCAGGCCGGCCTGGTCTCTGTTTGTCACGTAGAAGACCTCCACGTGCTTTGCGCGGACATCGTTCAGGAAATCCGCCGCGCCCGGCATTGCTCCCGCCTGGGCCGCGATCTCCCATTGGGTCCAGGTCTTGCCCGAATAGGCGTCGTTGCGGCCGATGAAGCCGGAGTCATACGCCGAGTTGTCCAGAAGAGTCTCATCCAGGTCGCAGATGATCGCCAGCGGCTTGTCGCCCCGTTTTGCAGCGGCGACGGCCTTGTCCACAAGCATGTCCGCAAGGTTGCAGGCCTGGTAACAGAGCGCGCGGTATTCCGCGGAGGCCTGCATCCAGACCAGGGCCATCACCGACTGCTCATTGAGGTCCTTGAGCCCGTACGCGGCTTTGGCCTGGTCCTGCGCAAGTCCGGGAGATGCCGACGCCACGATGAGGAGACTGACAAGGAGTGCTCCTGCCAGAGATCGAAAAGGCCTTTTCATGATCCTACCTCCTTTACCTGATTGCCTGACGGTTGCTGGCCGTCCAGGACGCCGCGCACCGTCAGCGCCAGAGGAACGTCGCGCCCGCTGCATTGCGGTCAAACGCGTCCCGGGCGTACCCGGACATGAAAATCGTCAGGGGCTCGAAGCCGGACCCCGCAACGGCGCGCACAAATGCCGGCCCCGTCATGTCGGGCATGGAGACATCAGGAGCTTGCCGGTCCAACGGCCGAAGACAAGGACGATCAGCGCCGAAACCAGCGCGAGATCACCGACGAGATACATGATTCCGACGGCTTTCAAAAGCGGCGAGGCTCCCGGGGCCCACGCGAGAACCGGGCTCAGGACAAAGACCCAGACTGCCAGAGTGACGGACAACAGGATGATTGCGACATCCAGCAGTTGACGCGGTGTCTCGCGGATTGAGGGAGGGGAAAGAAGGAAGGTCCCGACAGCACACCATTGGATGTCGCTTGCCGAAACGAAAAGACAGGCAATTGCCAGCACCAGCGCAATCAGCAGGTCGCTGAGAAGCGTGCCCAGATGCTGATGGCTGGCTAGAGTCAGGACCGACACATGGCAGACCAGGACCGCCGTCACGGCGAATGCCAGCAGCTTCCACGAGGAACGATGCAAGGAAGATGGCCGGAGCCTGTCTTGTGTCACAGCAGTTTGGATGCCGTCGGGAAGCATAACAGAGAATTATCTGTTTTTCATCCCCCATGTATGGGGACTGTCCTGGCCCGCATTGTATGGTTGATCCGGTGAAAGGCCTGGCGGGCCCCTACATTCGGAGATACCTCTGGCCTTTCCTGGCTGCGCTGGCATGCCTCTCCGTGGAGTCCGTCTGCGACCTCATGCAGCCCACCATCATGGCGCGCATCGTGGACAGCGGGGTCGCCGCGCGGGACCTGGCCGTAGTCCTGCGGCTTGGCCTCCTGATGCTCTCAGTGGCGGCGCTGGGGGCGGGAGGCGCCACCGGCCGCAACATCATCTCCAGCATTGTCTCCTACAAATTCGGCGCGCAGCTTCGCACGGACCTCTTCCGGCGCATCACCTCCTTTTCCTTCCAGGAGCTGGATACGTTCGACCAGGCATCCCTCGTCACACGTCAGACTAACGACGTGACCCAGGTCCAGGCCTTCGTGAACGGGGTCATGAGGTTTTTCGCAAAGGCGCCCATACTCGCCGCGGGCGGCCTTGTGATGGCCCTCCTGCTGGAGCCGGGGCTCTCCGTTGTGCTGGCAATCGCCGTGCCGCTCTCTGCCGTTCTCATTGCCGTGAACCTTGTGACCGGCTTCCCGCGCTTCCGCCGGATGCAGGAAGGATTGGACGGCGTCAATTCCGTGACCCGCGAATACCTTGGAGGGATCCGCGTGGTCAAGGCGTTCGGCCAGGAGAAACGCGAAGTGCACAGGTTCGCCGGCGCCAACGGGGAGCTTACCGCAGCTTCCACCTTCGCCCTGCGCGTTATGGCTTTCTTCGGTCCGGCAATCACGCTGTTCATGAACATGGGGATCGTCGCCGTGCTGTGGATCGGAGGCTTTCGCGCATCCGTTGGGTCGCTGGAGGTCGGGAAGATCATCGCGTTCATCAATTACATGACGCAGATCCTCTTCTCACTCAACATGATCTCGGGGATCATCACCTCCTTTGTCCGCGCAAAGGCGTCGTGGGAGCGGGTAAGCGAAATCCTGGGAACGCACGGGAGCGAGGCCTTCCAGGAAGCCATTGAAAAGCGACGGGACGAGGCCCCGCGCAGGGACTCCGTCCGGTTCGACAATGTCTCCTTCGCGTACCCGGCATCCCACGGGCAGCTGGTCCTGGAAGGCGTGAGCCTGGAGTGCCAGCCGGGATTGCTTACTGCGGTCATTGGACCGACTGGCTCGGGCAAGAGCAGCCTGGTGTCGCTGGTGCCGCGCTTCTATGAGCCAACGCACGGCGCGGTCTTCCTGGGGGACCGGGACGTGCGGGAGCTGGATCTTCGCGAGCTGCGCAGGCGCATTGCGCTTGTGCCGCAAAAGACTGTGCTTTTCACCGGCACCATCGCAGAGAACCTCCGGTGGGGGAAGGAGGAGGCCTCCGATGCGGAGCTGGAGGAGGCGGCGCGGATTGCGCGAGCGCACGACTTCATCACGGGCTTCCCCGAGGGATACAGAAGCGTTCTGGGCCAGGGAGGGGTCAATCTCTCCGGCGGCCAGAAGCAGCGTCTTGCCATTGCGCGCGCCCTGGTGAGGAAACCCGACGTGCTCATCCTGGACGACTGCACAAGCTCGGTGGACGCCATCACGGAAGCGGAGATCCTGGGCGCGCTGCGGGGCTCCAGCGCCAGCTACACCTGCATTCTCATCACGCAGCGCATCTCTGCCGCGGCTGCGGCGGATCGCGTGCTTGTGCTCGACGACGGGAACCCCGTTGGCCTGGGAAAACACCAGACGCTTCTCCAAGAGTGTGCGGTCTACCGCGACATCTGCCTGGCGCAGCTGGGCAGGGAGTCAGTCGATGTCTGATCCACGGGGTCCCACCCTCACCTCTGTGCCGGGAATGCCCGGCCGCGGACCGGGGATGGGCCCGGGGATGCGGGGCGGGGTTAAGGTGCGACCCCGGGACATGCGCCGGGCTGTGGGCCGGATCTGGGAATACTTTCGCGGGGAGCGCGGCAGGCTGGGGCTGGTCTTTTTCTTCATCCTCCTGGATTCCTCATTCGGAATGGCGGGGCCGTACCTGATTGGCCGCGGGGTGGATGCCATTACCGCCATGGCCGCTTCACCGTCCTCCCCCGTGTCTGCAGCATTCGGCTCTCTTCTGCTTCCGGTCAAGGCGCTGACCCTGGCCGTGTTTGCGCTCCTGGCGGCCTACGTGGGCAGCGCTCTCCTGCAGACGGTGGAAGGATGGCTCATAGCGGGAATATCGCAGCGGATGGTGAGGAACATCCGCGAGGGCCTGTTCGACACGATGCAGCGTCTGCCTCTTGCATTCTACGACACCCGGCCCCACGGGGACATCATGAGCAGGCTCACGAACGACGTGGACGCGGTGAGCGTCACCGTCTCCCAGTCTGCAGTCCAGCTCATGTCGGGCGTCGTCGTGGTGGCTGGCACAGTGACCATCATGCTCTCCTTGAGCCCCGCCATGGCTTTGGTCAGCCTGCTTCCCGTCCCGCTGGTATTCCTCCTCACCTCCACCATTGCACGGCACACCCGCGTGCTCTTCAAGGAGCAGCAGGACACCCTGGGCGCGCTGGACGGTCACGTTGAGGAGACCGTTTCCGGCATCCAGGCGGTGAAGGCTTTCGGGAGGGAGCCGGATGTGGGGAAGCGGTTTGCGCTCATCAACGACGAGCTTCGACGGGTTGGAACCCGGGCGCAGATCTGGACGGGATTTCTCATGCCCATGATGAACGTCATCAACAACATCGCCTTCGCCTTCGTGGCGGTCACGGGAGGCTACCTTGCGCTGCGCGGCTTCATCAGCATCGGTCTCATCGCCACCTTCGTCTCGTACTCCCGCCAGTTCGTGAGGCCTTTGAACGACCTGGCCAACACCTACAACACGCTGATGTCCGCTGTCGCGGGTGCCGAGCGCGTCTTCGAAGTGATGGAAGAGCCCGAGGAGCAGGCCGATGCCGAAGGGGCGCGGTCCCTTGCGCAGCCCCGCGGGGATGTGGAGTTCCGCGGCGTGAGCTTCGGCTACCGCGCGGACGTCCCCGTGCTGCAGGATGTCAGCTTCAGCGCGGCCGCCGGCAGCGTCACGGCCATCGTGGGCAGGACAGGCGCGGGCAAGACCACCATCGTGAACCTCCTCTCGCGTTTCTACGAAGTCACCTCCGGCGCCATCCTGATCGATGGGACGGACATCAGGGAATATTCGCGGTCCAGCCTGCGGCGGGCGTTCGGCGTCGTGCTCCAGGACGGATGGCTGTTTGCCGGAACCGTCGGGGAGAACATACTCTACGGCAGGCCTGATGCCTCCCGGGAGGAGATGCGGCTCGCCGCGGAGCTGGCAGGCGCCGCCCATGCAATCCAGCGCCTGCCGCAGGGATACGAAACGCAGCTCGTGGAGTCAGGAGCCAACCTGAGCCAGGGCCAGAGGCAGCTCATCGCTATTGCCCGCGCAGTGCTTGCTGCCCCCCGGCTCCTTGTGCTGGACGAGGCCACCAGCTCGGTGGACGCACGCACGGAGCTTCATATCCAGCAGGGCATGATCGAGCTCATGAAGGGACGCACCAGCTTCATCATTGCCCATCGCCTCTCCACTATCCGCGACGCGGATACCGTGCTTGTTGTAGACAAGGGCAGGATCGTCGAGAGGGGGAGCCCTGAAGAGCTGGTCAAGCGTGACGGGTACTTCCGCAGGCTCTACGATACGCAGCGCGGAGGGGTCGAGATTTAGGACCAACCCATCTGGTAAATCCGGGCCCGGCGTCGTACAATGATTGGAAACTTCAATGAACACTCTTCGCGCCTACGAGACGAAAATCTTCAACAAGATCAATCCGCTCGTGAACTTCTCCGTCACCCGCTACGTGCTGGCAGTCGGCATTTTCGTGGCGGTGGCGATCTTCGGGATCATCTCAACGCTGGGCCTCGGAGTGGACCTTCTTCCCAACATCGTCATTCCGGCGGTTGTGGTGAGGACCTCCTACCCCGGAGCCACGCCGAGCGTCATGGACCTCCAGGTGACGCAGGTCATCGAGAACGTGGTCTCCTCGGTGAGCGGGATCACGGACATCAACTCCTCAAGCTCCCAGGGCATGAGCCGGGTCTTCCTGGCGTTCGACCCCAGCACCGACAAGTACGCTGACGCCAACCAGATTGCTACCGCTGTCTCAGCGGCAGTGAGGAGCCTGCCCGCCAACGTCACGGTGCCTACCATCCAGACCTTCGATCCCAACTCCGATCCCATCATCCAGTTCGGCATCGAAGGCCATGGGGCGGATCTGGCGGAGGTCAACGACTACGTCCAGAACATTCTCGGGCCATCCCTGGAGAGGATCGACGGAGTGGCGACCATGCTCACCGACGGCGGGCCTTCAAAGCAGTTCGAGGTGCTCCTGAATCCGGATCGACTGCGCTACTACAACATCTCTCCCCAGGAGGTGGTTGCCGCAATCACAGGCTCGGCGCTCCAAATGCCCATCGGCACCATCGTCAAGAACAACAACGCGCTCACATTCTCCACGCAGAACCAGCCCGCCGACATTTCGCAGATTTCCCGGACCCTCGTGGATTCAAACAGGGGCGTTCGCGTGGACCAGCTGGGGAGCGTCTGGGATATTCCCGCCGCCACGGACTATGCCCGCGTGAACGGCATGCCGGTCGTGCTGGTCTCCGTGCAGAAGACAACGGACGCGAACTCCGTGGCAGTGGCCGACACCGTGCGCGCGGCGTTGAAGAGCATGTCGCTGCCCACCGGTTATTCCATCGAGATCAGCAATGACTCCACCGGCCCCATCCGCGCATCCGTGAACTCGACTTACAGGGAGCTACTCATCACGGCCCTTGTGGTGGCCCTGATCGTCCTGCTCTTCCTGGGCAAGCTCAATACGGCCATCTCCGTCATCCTGGCCATTCCCATCGCCCTCTCGGCGGCGCCTGTCCTGTACAAGCTGGCCGGCTTCTCCCTCAACCTTGTCTCCCTCCTGGCATTGATCATCGCAATCGGAATCGTCGTGGATGATTCCATCGTCGTGTCGGAAAACGTGGAGCGATACCGGGCCATGGGGTTCAGCCTCCGGGATTCCGTGCTGCGGGGCGCAAGTGAGGTGTTCAGCGCCGTTGTAGCCGCCTCCCTCTCCCTTCTTTCCGTGCTCCTGCCCGTGAGCTTCATCGGCGGGTTCATCGGCAGCTTCCTGCAGCAGTTCTCCCTGGGGCTTGCGGCGGCGGTGGCCTTCTCCCTCCTGGAGGCCGTGCTTTTCCTCACGGTGCGCCTTGCCTATACTCCGGAGTCGAAAGATCTCGATTGGGCAGACTTCCTGCGAAGCTGGGTTCAGCTCCCGGACGCCATCAGGTGGGGCTTCCGCTCATGGCGTACCGCATTTGGAATCGTCGTGGGAATAGCAGGCGCGGCGGCCATCCTCTTCTTTACGCGCAAGCCTGTCTATCTCCTTGCCATACCCGCGTATCCCGTGGCGCTGGGGATAGGGTACTACCTCCTCAAGATCGCCCTGTCTCTCCTCCAGTCCCTGACCAGCCTGCTGCACGGCTGGACAGAGGCCGGCCTCGTATGGATCCGCGACGCCTACGCCAGGTCACTCAGCGAGATCCTGCACCGCGGGGTACTGGTCCTTGTGGGGTGCGCTCTGTTCCTGGGAGCCATTGCATTCTTCATTGTTCCCCGGGTCCCCTTCAACTTCGTCCCCAACACGGACTCGGGTTCCCTGGAGATCCACCTGAGGAACCCGCCAGGGGCGCCGCTTGCGGTCACCAACACTGGGGTCGGCAAGATCGAGCGCTTTCTGCGCGCGCAGCCGGAAGTGACCACCATCCAGTCCGTCATAGGCACCAGCGCCGGCGGGGTGAGCGGCACCTTCACGGGAACCAACACGGCCAACATGACCGTCCAGCTGATCCCCGTGACGAGAAGGGCCAACGTCTTCCAGCTGGTCCCGCGGTACCGCTCCGCCATCCTGGCGCTCTTCCAGGACCAGCCTTCGACGCAGGTCATGATCCACGGGGGCGGCGGCTTCGGCCCCAGCGGCACTTCCCTGTCGCTCAGCATCGTCTCCCCTGATTTCACAACGCTGGTGGAGCGCAACGGGCGCTTCATCCAGGAGATACAGAAGAATCCCTGGGTCGTGGACGTGTATTCCTCGCTTTCGGACACGAGCCTCGAGAACGACTTCATCCCTGACCCCTCCCGGCTTCAGGGAACCGGGATCTCGCCCTCAATGATCGCAAACGCGCTGCAGACCTATGCCTCCGGCGTGCAGGCCTCAACCGTAGTGACAGGAGGCCTCAGCTACCCCATCCAGGTGCAGGCTGACCCGACTGCTCTGTCCGGCGTCCAGTCCCTTCTCAACCTCCCCATCTACTCTCCGGCGCTCAAGACCATGGTGCACCTCGGCCAGTTGGGGACTTTCAAGCTGAACCAGGCTCCCGTGAGCATGAGCAGGTACAACCGCACGTACACGGGAAACCTCACCATTACGATGAGCCCTGATGCTCCGCCCATCCTCGTGGTGAAGGACAGGATCACCGGGGACCTCGAGAAGTCGGGCCTCCTGGAAGGCGGGCTCGCCATCACGTCGAACAGCAGATTCAACCCTGTGACCCTTGCCGCGCAGCTTCTCGTCACCGGCCCCCTCACGTTCCTGCTTGCGCTCTTCCTTGCCTATCTTGTCATGGCCGCGCAGTTCAACTCCTGGCGTTATCCCGTCTATCTGCTCCTGCCCGTGCCGCTGGCCCTGGTGGGGGCGCTCCTCCTTGTCTTTGCGCAGGGAGGCGGCCTGGACATCTTCGGCATGATGGGGATGCTTATGCTCATCGGCCTTTCAGCAAAGAACGCCATCCTGTACCTGGACTTCGTCGTGGAGCGGATCGGCAAGATGCCCTTCAAAGATGCGCTGGTGGAAGCAGCGCGGCTCCGCTTCCGCCCCATTATCATGACTACCATGACGGTGCTCGTGATCAGCTTCCCCCTCATCCTGGGCCGCGGTGAGGGATCCGAATTCGGAAAGAACATGGGCGTGGTCATGCTCGGCGGGATAGTGTTCTCTGCCATCCTCACTTTCTTCGTGGTGCCGGCCGCCTTCTACCTGTTCGAGAGAAAACGCGTTGACCGTACGTCTCCCGTGGTCGTACCATTGGAAAAGATGCAGCTGGGAAAGAACCTGGAGGCGCTGGAAGTCCCCATGCGCCTTGGCGCAAACGCGAGCACCATCTATCCGGTGCTCATGTGGGACAAGAAGGACGGGGCAACGCTCATCGACACCGGAGTGCCGGGATCAGACCAGGCAATTGGAGAGCACCTGGCCCGTCTTGGTCTGGGGTGGAAGGACGTCCGCCGCATCATCATCACCCATCAGGACATAGACCACATCGGCGGGGCAAGCGCTGCGGTCATGGCAAGCAACGCCGAGGTGCTGGCGCACGGCGACGACATCCCGTACATCCAAGGGGATCGCAGGCTGCTCAAGATGGACCCCAACAGAATAGAAACGATGCTGCAGACCGTGCCCGCCGAGCAGAGGGAGCGCGTACGCCAGCTTTTCGCCAACCCGCCGAAAGTCCACGTGAACCGGGCCCTTGTTGACGGGGAAAAGCTGCCCTACGGCGGCGGCATCGTTGTCATCCATACTCCCGGACACACCCCGGGGCACATCAGCCTTTTCCTCACCGCGGACCGGCTGCTGATCTCAGGGGACGCCCTGCGCGCGGAAAACGGCGTGCTGCAGGGCCCCAGCCCCACGGCAACCCCCAACCTTCCGCAAGCAACCGCTTCGCTTCGCAAGCTCCTCGATTATCCCATCGACCGTGTGTTGTGCTACCACGGCGGCCTTACCAACCCGGGGGCCCTTGCGCGCTTGCGGGAGCTGGTCGGCTCCGCCTGACGTTTCGGAAGGGCCAACGCTGCCGAGGGGCATGGTTGACTCCTCCGGTTCACATTCGTATCTCTTAGCATGGCTATTCAGGGAATACATCACATAACCGCGCTGGCAAGCGATCCGCAGGCCAATCTTGACTTCTACGTGAGCTTCCTGGGCCTGCGGCTGGTGAAACAGACCATCAATTTCGACGCGCCGGAGGTCTACCACCTCTACTATGGAGATGAGCTTGGACGACCGGGGACCATCCTCACCTTCTTCCCTTTTCCCGACGCGCTGCGAGGGAAAAGGGGCACGGGGGAAACTTCCGCTGTGGCATTCTCCATCCCCACAGGCTCACTGGAGTTCTGGATCGAACGGCTTTCAAGGAAAGGGATCGAGTTCAGCGGGCCGTTCACCCGATTCGGAGAGCAAGCCGTGTCCTTCGACGACCTTGACGGAATGAAGGTGGAATTGTTCGCTGATCCATCCGCGGAAGGAGTCGACGGCTGGGCGGGGAGCATCGTCGGACCTCTCCACTCCATTCGCAGGTTCCATGGCGCAACATTCACGCATCGGGACCCCGGCCGGTCCGCGGCGTTTCTGACCGATGTCATGGGATTTGCACGCGCAGGCACGGAAGGCAACAGGCATCGGTTTGTCGCGGGCCCGGAGGACGCTCGGGCCCGCATCGACATTCTGGCGGACCCGGCGGCACCCCCTGCGCGGCAGTCTGCCGGATCCGTGCACCACATCGCCTGGCGCGCGAAGGACGACCAGGAACAGCTTGCCTGGAGAAAGGACCTCCTGAAGGCGGGGGCATCTCCGACGCCGGTGGTCGACCGAAGCTACTTCCATTCCGTCTATTTCCACGAGCCCGGCGGAGTTCTTTTCGAGATAGCCACGGACCCCCCAGGCTTCGCGGTGGACGAGACCGTGGACAACCTCGGAACGCAATTGAAGCTGCCGCCATGGCTCGAATCCGAGCGGCCTCTCATCGAGCGGCACCTCCCTCCAATCACGGTCCCGGCGCCGGCAAGGGCGGATGCATGACAGGGAAAAAGCCGACAGGCCCGCATGCTGGACAGCCTGTCCTTTCATGGGGAACGCAGGTGGCTTCGGCAAAGGCCGCCATGGTCATGGTGCACGGGAGGGGCTCCTCCGCGGATGACATTCTTGGCCTGGCGCCCGAGCTCCAGGCGCCCCTGCTTGCCTACCTGGCACCGCAGGCGGCAGGACATACCTGGTACCCCAACAGGTTCCTTGCGCCCCTCGCACACAACGAGCCATGGCTCTCATCGGCTCTCTCTGTCCTGGAGAACATCGAAGCCGGGCTGGTAGAGGCGGGCATCCCTTCCGAGGCGGTATTTTTCCTGGGCTTCTCCCAGGGGGCCTGCCTTGTCCTGGAGTATGCGGCGCGCAACGCCCGGCGCTTCGGAGGCATCTTCGGACTGAGCGGAGGCCTGATCGGGCCGGATGACGCGCCGCGGGACTCCCCCGGGTCCCTTGCCGGGACGCCGGTGTTCATGGGATGCAGCGATGTCGACCCGCACATTCCCAAGGAGCGCTTCCTGGAATCCGCTGAGGTCCTGAAGCGCCGTGGCGCGAGCGTGACCGCACGCATCTACCCGAACATGGGTCACATGATCAACGAAGACGAGATAGAGGCAGTGCGGTCCGTCCTGTCATCCTGATCACGACCCTGCCGCCACCAGCTGCGGGTACGTCTTCTTCAGCGTCGCTATTTTCGGCAGATCATAGAACACGATGTAGGGATAGCCGGGATTGCGGTCCAGGAAGTGCTGATGGTAGTCTTCCGCCGGGTAGAACGCTTTCAGCGGCGCCACCTGCGTCACGATGGGCTTCGGGAACACCTTCGCCTGATCCAGCTCATGTATGTACGTCTCGGCAAGCTGCTTCTGCCCCGCATTCGCGTAGAAAATCACGGAGCGGTACTGCGTGCCATAGTCCGGTCCCTGGAAGTTCAGCTCCGTGGGGTCGTGCGCCACGATGAAAAACACCTTGAGCAGAGTGCCGTAGCTTATCTGCGAGGGGTCATAGTGAATCTGGATGGACTCCGCGTGCCCCGTCGTCCCCGATCCCACCATCTCGTAGTGCGCGGATTCGGCGTCGCCGCCAGAGTATCCCGAGGTCACGTCCACCACGCCCTTCAGCCGCTCGAACACTCCCTCCATACCCCAGAAACACCCGCCGGCAAGGACCGCGGTCTGCGTGCCTTTCATCATGGCAGACGTGTCCATGGGCGGCTTGGGAACATCCATCGAAGCGCCAGCTGCGCCGATGGCGCCAAACAAAAGCAGCGCCGCCGCCAAGGCAAGCGCTGCGAAAGTTACCCGATACGATGCCTTCATGTCTTCACCTCTGCTTCATTGTACGCGGCGATGGTCACAAAAGGATCACGACGACGGCAGAACCTCAAAGCCTTGTTGGGCGAAATGCCGATCGAAGCAGAACGCCTGATCCAGCCCACAGTCCTCTGGATGCAGTATTCACTTAGCGCCCTGCCTCCTGCAGCCTTTTGATATCCAGCTTCTTCATCTTGAGCATGGCCTGCATGACTTTCTGCGACCGGGCGGGGTTCTTGTCCCCCAGCAGCTCACCGAGAACGGAGGGAACGATCTGCCAGGACACCCCGTACCTGTCCTCCAGCCAGCCGCATTGTCCCTTCTTTCCCCCGTCGGAGAGCTTTTCCCACAGCTCGTCCACTTCCTCCTGCGTTTTGCAGTCCACGTAGAACGAAACTGCCTCATTGAAGGAGAAGGCATGCTCCCTGTTGCTGTCCATGGCTATAAACTCCTGGCCCGCCAGGGAGAACCGGGCGTGCATGACAGTTCCTTCCGGCTCCGGTTGACCCGGGCCGTAACGCATGATCTGGTCCACGCTCGAGCCCTTGAACAGAGACCCCCAGTATTCCAGCGCCTCTTCGGCCTTCCCGTGCCGCTTTCCGACGAACATGAAAAAAGGCGTGATCTTCGTCGGCTGGCCGGCAAGGGTCAATTGCCAGGAGAGGCCGTACCTGTCCGAGACCCATCCGAACTTCTCACTGAACGGGTACTTCTGCAGCTCCATGAGGACTCTGCCGCCGTCAGAGAGCTTCTTCCACAGCGCGTCCACCTCCTGCTCAGTCCGGCAGGCCACGAAGAACGACACGGCAGGCGTGAAGGAGAACAACGGGCCTCCGTTGAGAGCCATGAGTTCAAGCCCCGCGAGCTGGAAAGTCAGGGTCATGACCTGGCCCTTGGGCCCCGGGCCCGCATCTCCAAACCGGCGAACGCTGCCGATTTTCGAGCTCTCGAACAGGGAGGTGTAAAACGCAGCGGCCTGTTCGGCCTGATTGTCGAACCACAGGAACGGTGTGATCTTCTGCATGCTTTCTCCTATTCGCTCTGAATCACCGACAGGATGTTTCCTGCGGGATCCTTGAACCACGCGATGGAAGGCCCGGTGTTCTTTCCGCCGCTTCGCTCGATGCCCTTTTGATCCTGCTCGAAGCTTTCGTAGCGCTCCATGCGAATGCCGCGCAAGCCCAGCTCATCCACCGCTCTGTCGATGTCACGGACCGGGAAATTGAGCGTCGTATAGGTTGCAGGCAAATGCCCGGGCCCCTTCGGATAGATAACCACCCTCCCGCCAGTGGCGAGCTTGAGGGTGAGGATGGTCATCTTCTTGTCCTCGATCATCTCCAGGCCGAGGGTCTTGCCGTAGAACTCCTTTGCCTTTGCCAGATCGTCCACGGAGAAGCCGCTGAAAGCTTTAGCGTTCTTGAACATAGTCTACCTCCCTTAATCCGCGCTCAGAAATGCGAGCTCTGTCTTCCACATGTTCATATCGGGATCATCGATCGGGTTTGAGAAACACCTCTCCACCCGGCCGGCCCATCGTGAACCGTCCACCTGCCACATGATTCCGTTTTCTTCAGCCCAGGACAACAGGTCTGCGGTTGCCTGCATCAGGCCGTCGGGGTGGCCGACATGCAGCGTCGTGGCGTATCGGCCCGGCGGAAGGACGTCCAAGATGATGCGCCCATCCCCTTTCAGCGCCGCAGCTACGGGAACGGCCACATCGATCTCGAGCTGTCTCTTCATGTCGACAACGAGGTAGCGCCAGAAGGGCGCGCCGGACGCCTTCAGGCCTTTCTTTTCCAGCCAGGCGAATACCTCGCCCATCAAAGGCGGAAGAACCGTGCCGATTTCCTTCATTGTCACGCAGCTCCGTATTCCGACGTAAGGCTGCGGATCACGGTATCCCAATTTCGGTATCGCTTTTGTCATCCTTTGCCTCCTGGCATGACCGCCTCACCGTGACTAGCCGCTGAAAAACTCATCCAACACTGGGGCGATCACGTCGGCCTTGATGCCGTGCGTCTGACCGCTCAGTCACCAAGAATGTACCGACGCAAAGCTCCCGCGGGAGGGTACAAATACGACAATCTGAGGGGTTGATCGCGACATGCAATCATCCGTATTTTCTGCGCATGAGGCACGTATCCATCCTTGTTCCAAAGGGAGCCGCGGCCCTGGGCTGCATCGAAGGTTCGTTCATCCTTTTCACAAAGACCAACGATTTCCTGGCCGCGCGAGGCAGGCCGCCGCAGTTCGCGGTACAACTGGTGGGGCTCACCGGTGACGCGCAGGTCTACGACCGGCTCTTCTCGGTCCGGCCCGATGTGACCATCGACAAGATCCGGAAAACGGATCTCATCATCATTCCCGCGGTGAATGGCAACCCGGATGACGTCATCGCCATGAACAAGGGATTTTTCCCCTGGATCGTACGGCAGTATCAAAGCGGGGCCGAGATTGCGAGCCTCTGCGTGGGCGCGTTCCTCCTGGCCGCAACGGGATTGATGAAGGGAAAGCATTGCGCCACCCACTGGATGTCGGCCAACGATTTTCGAAAACGCTTCCCCGAGGTCAACCTGGTCTCGGAATCCATCATCACGGATGAGAACGGAATCTACACGAGCGGCGGGGCGCATTCGTTCTGGAACCTGCTCCTGTACATGCTGGAGAAGTACACCGACCGGGAGATAGCAGTCTATGCTTCCAAGTTCTATGAGATCGAAATCGATCGGGACAAGCAGTCTCCTTTCCTGATCTTCAACGGGCAGAAAGACCACGGTGACGACGTTGTGAAAAAAGCTCAGGAGCTGATCGAGAGCGGCTACCGCGAAAGAATCACCGTCGACCATTTGTGCGACACGCTGGCCGTGGGCAGGCGAAGCCTGGAGCGCAGGTTCAAGCAGGCCACTGGAAACACGGTCTCGGAATACATCCAGCGGGTCAGAATAGAGGCGGCAAAGAAGAACCTGGAGACGGGAAGGAAGAACGTCAACGAGGCAATGTACGAGGCCGGCTACTCCGACACCAAGGCGTTTCGGGAGGTTTTCAAGAAGATTGCAGGCATGTCGCCTCTTGACTATCGCACACGGTACAACAGGGTGGCAGTTTCCGCCTGAGCTTCCGGGCCTACATCGGCCTTTCGTTCCACCGGGCAAACCTTTGAGCGGCGCGCGCATGCGCCCTGGCCGCTTCCGCGGCTCGATCCCTCGGCTGTGCGCTGGTTGTGAGCCCGCTCAGCAGGTTTCCGGTGACGGAGGCAATCTCCTCGACCGCGGCCAGGAAAGCGGCTTCATTCGCCTTTGATGGACGGGTGAAACCGCTCACCTTCCGCACGAATTGAAGGCACGCCTGCCGAATCTCATCCTCAGTTGCAGGCGGATCGAAGTTGAAAAGCGGTTTGATGTTTCTACACATGTCGGTGCCCCCTCCAATATCAAGCCCCGAGGACCGCGGGGTCAATCATTGCCCACTTGACTGCATTCCTCAGGGCTGCGAAATTCGGCAGGTCCATGGAGTTCAAACGACTTTTCACCCGCAGGGAAGCGGAGAGCACTCTGCCCCTTGTCCGCCAGATTGTGGCGGATATCCTGGAGACAGGACGCAGGCTTCAGGAGCTCGAAGAAAACGATGACGGCGTGCCGGACCTCCAGGCAGTGCTGGAAGAGCAGCTGGGAGAGCTTGCCTCGATGGGATGCTACTTCAAGGACTGGAACTTTTCCCTCGGGCTGGTAGATTTCCCAGCGGTGATCGACGGAGAGACAGTTTTCCTCTGCTGGCGAAGCGATGAAAACGAGCTCGCCTGGTATCACCGCATCGAGGACGGCTACCAGGGCCGACGGCCGCTTCCTAAGACGTAAGAAAGCGGCTTACGCCGCTTTCCTCATCAACAGATTGTCCAGCGCCGCGTAGCTCTGGTTGAGCCCGCTTTCCATACCAGACTGCACCATGCCGTCCCGCTCCTGCGTCGTGTGGAAAAGGGACATGGTTGCCACCAGTATTCGACCATCGCCAAGGTCCTCGAAGGTGATGGTGTTGACCAGGACGTGGCCGGGCATCCCGTCCCACTCGAAGGTCTGCACCAGGCGTTCCGGCGGCGTCACCTCGCGGAACCGGCCTTCGAAGCCCTGAGGCCCCTGATCAGTGTGCTCCACGAACCTCCAGTGGCCGCCGCGCTGGACCTCCAGACGCTCGATATCGACCTTGTGCCCCCGGCCCCACCACTGCGCCAGCAGCTTCGCATCCGTAAAGGCCTGCCACACGCGATCGCGGGAGGCGTTGAAGATGCGTTCAATGCGGATCTCGCGATCCGAGGGAGTGGTAACTCTTGAGGTGCCCGCAGGCGCCTTGATTTGCGTGCTCATGATTGAGCTCCTTTCGTGCGCTCAAGAAATTCGCCCAAGCTGTCCAGCCGGGCCTCCAGCATTTGTCTGTACATTTCAATCCACGTCGTCTCATTCTCCAATCGGCTCGGGCCCAGCCTGCAGTACCGCACCCTGCCGATTTTTTTCGTCGTGACCAGTCCCGCCTCCTCCAGGACCCGCATATGCTTCTTGACGCCCGTGAGGGTCATGTCGAAGCTCGCTGCCAGGTCGCTGATCGAAGCTTCTCCGCGCCCCAGGCGCTCCAGAATGCCTCGGCGGGTCCGATCCGACAGGGCCGCGAAAGCTGCATCAAGTTTCTGTAAACGCTGAACCACCTGGTTCAGTATACTTGCAACGAGCGCCGGTCGTCAAGTCGATGGTTGCATCCCCCCGGCGGTTTACGGCGCGCCATCACTTGCCTTCGAAATGCCGCATGTCGATTCTTGGCTTTCAGAGCGATAAAGGGATATGGAGGTCCCACATGGGTGATTCAAGAGATTCCGGGTTGACCAGGGCGCTTCTGGCCTGCGGGGCATTCACCGGCCCGTTGTTCTTTGCCGTTGCCATCGTCCAGGCCCTGACGCGGCCCGGATACAATATCCGGCTGAACGCCATCAGCCAGCTGAGCCTCGGAGATCTGGGCGGGATCCAGATTGCAAGCTTTCTCCTCACGGGTATGCTCGCGGTGGCCTGCGCAATCGGAATGCGCCGCATGCTCAAGGGCCAGAAAGGCGGGAGGTGGGGAGCGCTGCTCGTGGGGACTTTCGGGCTGGGCCTCATTGTGGCCGGCATCTTCCCTCCCGATCCGGCGTTCGGCTTCCCTCCCGGGGCCCCGGCGAGTCCGGCAACGACGATGAGCGGCCATGC
Organism: Spirochaetia bacterium; assembly: GCA_049515135.1. Lineage (GTDB taxonomy): Bacteria > Spirochaetota > Spirochaetia > SZUA-6 > Fen-1364 > Fen-1364. The sequence goes on along the minus strand of JBEKUJ010000012.1, from coordinate 50,676 downwards.
GTCGCTGCATGCCCTCGGCTTTTTTATTTCCATGATTTCGACCATCGCGAATTGCTTCGTGTTCGTCCGGCGCTTCGGCTCCGTTGGGCAGCGCGGGTGGCTCATCTACAGTATCGTGTCAGGAGTTTCCGTCCCCATTCTCATCGCGTTGACCAACCTGTTCATGAGCTGGGCAGGCGTGATTGTCGCGCTGGCGGGAGCTGTCGCCTTTGCGTGGGTCACCGCCGCTTCAGCTAGATTGCGCTCGGAGCTTTTCCGGGCGTGAGCTTCGCGGCCGCTCAGCGCGCCGCCGGATCCACCCGCGGCGCGCTGGCCGTGGATTCAGCGATCCTTGAAGGACTCCACTGCAAGCCCCGCTTCTGCCACGTGGGAGATCCTGTTCAGGAAAACAAGAGAAGCCCTTCCATCCTCTATGCGAAGCTCGGAGAGCGAACCGGTGTACATATGAAAGGGATACCTCGCGCCCGGCGAGACGCCCATGAGCACGGAGATCAACACCTGGAAAACCAGGAGATGGCCGACAACGGCAATCGTCTCCTCCTCCATGGCCAGCAATTCCGCCGCGAGCTGGGATACCCGCTTCGCGGAATCCGCGGCCTTCTCTCCCTCGGGCGGAGACGTCTTCGGGTCGCTCAGCCACCGCTGCAGCTCTTGCGGGAACTTCCGCTGGACTTCCTGAAGCGTCATGCCTTCCCAGACCCCGAGGTCGACCTCCCGGAGACGGGAATCCAAGACCACAGGGACCGGCCGCGCCTGGCAGCCGGCAATAATGCGAGCTGTTTCTGACGCGCGCTTCATGTCGCTTGCGACGAGCCGACCCAGCTCTTCCGTCTTCAGGGCCTCCGCCGCGGCCCGAGCCTGCGCTCTTCCGGTCTCACTCAGCGGCAGATCTATCCTGCCCTGGAGGCGCGCAAAGGGATTTCCCTCCGTCTCCCCATGCCGAATGAGGATCAGCCGCATGTCAACCCCTCGAAAAAAAAGTCTTGCAATTCCTGATGTCTCATACTACAGTCCTATCACAAAAGTGCACAAATGTGAATTCACTTTTGTGCATTCTTGATGTCGCTATCATGAAAGACAAGAAGACCGCGCTCCTCATGGAGATTGCCCGCGCCTACTACCTGGAGAACCGAAACCAGTCGGAGATAGCACGAAGCGCCGGTGTCACGCGCAGCCAGATCTCCCGCTATCTGAAAGAGGTCCGGGAGAAGGGAATCGTTCAGATCCAGATCGTGGAGCCTGGCCGTCAGTTCGATGATCTTCGCGCCTCCCTCAAGCAGGCCTTCCCTCACCTGCAAGAGGTCATCATTGCCCCGGCCTTCAGCGAGGACCTGGAAAGCACCCGCGAAATCGTCGGCCGTTACGCGGCAAACTTCCTTCGCGACGCGGTCCGTCCGGGCCAGACGCTGGTCTTCGGCTGCGGGCGCACGCTGCGGTGCGTGGCCAACGCCCTTCTCCCGCGCAGAATCGCGGGGCTCTCCGTGGTGCAGGCCATGGGAAACCTCGGCCATGACGCGCACGGGATCGACTACAACGAGATCACCAGGGCCGCCGCCCATCCCTTCGAGGCCCGGCCGTACTTCATCAGCTCACCCGCCATCCTGGGGGTCGGCTCCGGGAATGCGCGTGACCTCATTGCCGCCAACAGCACCATCAGCGACGTGCTCGCGATGGCCCGTGCAGGGGACGTCTATGTGGTCGGGTTGGGGTCCCTTCAGAGCGACCAGGTCTACGTCCGCGTCGGGATGATAGATCAGAAGGAGATAGACGAGCTCAAGGGCCGCGCAGTCGGCGACATCTGCGGCCGGTTTTTCGACGAGAAGGGAAAAGAGCGGGTGTCCTCTTTCGCCTCGAGAATCATTGGCATCGGGCTGGATGATCTGCGCCACGGCCGCCTCTCCCTGGGGGTCGCGTGCGGGAGCGACAAGGTGGCCCCGATTCTTGGCGCGCTTCGCGGCCGATTCATCAACGCGCTTGCGTCCGACCAGAACACCATCGCCGCTGTTCTTCTTGCGGCGGAAGGGAGGAATGCGGAGAAAAAACCTCTGGGCATGATCAAGGAACCTGTCCTGAGAAGGAGGAAATCATGAAGAGATACCTGATACCGGGGATCATTCTGTTTGTGTGCGCGGCGCTGGCCACAGCCCAGGCAGGCAAGGGGGGCAACTACCCCGAGCCCAAGCTCCTGAATACGGGGCTCGGGGTTGCGGCGGATCTCACGCCAACGGACAAGGAAATCGCGGCAGCCCGTCAAAGGCTGGAGAAGGAGAACTCCTTCATCGGCATCATCGCCATAACATATTCCACCGAATACCATGCCACCGTCGCCGAAAGCGCTGAGAATGCCGCGAAGAAGCTGGGGCTTCCGGTGCGCACCTTCGATTCGGACCTGAAGGTGGACAAACAGATCAACGCAATCGAAAGCTTCACGGCAAGTGGAGCATCTGCCGTCATCATCGGCCTTTTTGATCCTCCCAGCGTCCGCTCCGCACTTGCGGACGCGGCCAAGAAAGGCGTGATGATCGTTCAGTACGCTGGCCGTGACGTGGTGGATCTTGGCGGAGTGTCCATCAGCATCGAGGACGCAGACCTTGGATATGCCGCAGGCGAATATGCTGGCAAGCTCATCGCCAAAGAGATGGCAGGCAAGGCGCGGGTTGCCATTCTGGACTACCCCGACCTTCCCAATGTCGTGGTGCGCGCTCAAAACATCGCCAAGGCCCTGATGAAGGAAGCCCCCGGCGCGCAGATCGTGGGCAACTACCTCGGAGGCACCCCGGAGAACGGGCTGAAATCCATGGAGTCCGCGCTCCAGGCCCATCCCGACATCAACGTGGTTGCCAGCATCAACGACGCCGGCGCCTTCGGCGCCCTGAAAGCATTGCAGAACGCCGGACGCACGGCAGACAACACGATCATCGTCGGGATCGATGCGGAGAAGCAGGCGCTGGAGTACATCAGGAACGGCACGATGTACCGCGGCACCATCGACACGGCCCCTGCCACCACCGGAGCGTTGGCCGTGAACGCGGTCGTGAAGCTCCTGGCCGGGGGGACGCTCCCGCAGAGGGTCCGGGTGCCCGTGAACCTGATCACCAGGGAGAACGTGGGCAAGTAAGAAAACGGGGGAGGCCTTCCGCCTCCCCCCCCACAGGGGAGCAGCATCATGCAGAATGCCCAGCCGGCCCAGGGAAACCTTCTCAGCGCGCGTCGTTGGATCAGCATCGTCGGGGAGGAGGGATTCGTCGTCATTTTCGTCGTGTGGCTGTTGTTCCTCACCTTTTCGACGCGTGCATTTGCGACGCCGGACAACATAGCCACTGTTCTCCGCCAGGCCGCAGTCATCGCCATAGTTGCAATCGGGGAACACTTCGTTGTCCTTCTGGGAACCATGGATGTTTCGCTGCCTTCCATCCTCACCGTCGGCGGAGTATTCACCGGTGCGCTCATGGTCAACGCCCATGTGCCGGCCCTGCCTGCCGCCGGATGCGTCCTGCTCCTGGGCGCGCTTCTCGGCCTGGCAAACGGCGTCATTGTCACGCGGCTGAAGATCAACCCCATCATCACGACGCTGGGAATGATGTACATTCTTTCGGGCATTGCCTTCGTGTACACCAGGGGCCGGACGGTCTATGGGGATGCCCTGGCACCGATCGATTTCCTTGCGCGCGGGAGGCTGCTAGGCATACCGGCTCCCATTTTCATCATGTTCGTCCTCTACATTGTCTTTCACCTTGCGCTGCGCTACACGCGTTTCGGCGCCCGGGTTTTCGCCGCAGGAAACAATGAGAAGGCATCCTGGCTTGCCGGGATCAAGACTTCCCGGGTGAAGCAGAACGTCTTCATGCTGGCGGGCGCCCTGGCCGCCTTTGCCGGTTTCATGCAGGTGGCCCGCCAGGGGTCCGCCGGCGCAGGCATGGGGGATGATTTTCTCTTCCCAGTATTGACCGCCGTCATCCTGGGCGGAACAAGCCTTTCCGGCGGAAAAGGCAAGATCTTCAATACCCTGGTCGCATCGATATTCCTCATGACCATCACGAACGGGATGATCCTCCTGGATCTCAACGTCTATATCCAGAAGATCATCCAGGGAGCCATCCTGATCCTTGCCCTCTCCCTCGACCGGTTGCGCACCTCGAAGGGCGGCTCATGAGCTTCGAGCCTCACGTGCGCTTCCAGGCGGTCAGCAAATCGTATGCCGGAGTACAGGCCTTGAAGGACATTCCCTTCGACGTCGCGCGCGGTGAGTTTCACGCCATTGTGGGTGAAAACGGCGCGGGAAAATCCACGCTGATCAAGCTCCTCTCAGGGGCCATCATGCCGGACTCAGGAACCATCCAGGTCAAAGGCGCGCCCTTCTCACCGCGCGACCCCCAGGATTCCCTGCGGGCGGGGATTTCCACGATCTACCAGGTATTCAACCTCCTGCCTGACCAATCCATTGCGCGCAATATCTTCCTGGGCAAGGAGCCAGCGGCAGGAGGGATCTGGCTGGCGGAGCGGCGGATGCAGGAGAAAACCGCCGCCATCCTTGCCACCCTCGATGCTTCCCACTTGTCGCCGAGGGCAGTCGTGCGCAGCCTGCGCGTCGGCGAGCAGCAGATCGTGGAAATTGCCAAGGCGCTCCTCAACAACGCCGAGCTCCTGATCATGGATGAGCCGACATCGAGCCTCAACCGCGCCGAGGTGGACGCGCTCTTCCGAAACATCCGCATGCTGCGCCAGCAGGGAGTCACCATCCTGTACATCTCCCATCATCTCGACGAGGTCTTCGAGCTTGCCGACAGCGTCACCGTGTTGAGGGACGGTAGCCATATCAGGACCGGCCCGTTGTCCGCGGTCACCCGGGAGTCGATGATCTTCGACATGATCGGGAGGGAAGTCCCAGCCGACCTGCACGCCGCGGCGCCCGTTGAGGAGAGCGTCATCCTTGGGGCAAACGGACTTTGCTCAGGATCGCTGCTGCGGGATGTCAGCTTCTCCATCCGGGCGGGGGAAATCCTGGCGGTAGCAGGGCTTTCGGGAAGCGGCAAGACAGAGCTGGCAAAGGCGCTGTTCGGTGAGATCCCTGTGGACGCCGGCTCCATAATGCTGAAAGGCAGGCGATTCCAGCCCTCTCCGTCAGGAGCCATCGCCAGAGGCATGATCTATCTCCCGGAGGACAGGAAAAACGACGGTATCCTTACGGAGCAAAGCATCCGGCGAAACATCGTTCTGTCCATCCTGCCGCGGATCTCCCGCAAGCTGGGAATCCTGAACCTGCGGCAGGAGAAAGCCGTGGCGGACAAACAGGTGAAGGCCTTGAGCATAAAGACGGCGGGGACAGGAATGTCCGTGGACAGCTTGAGCGGCGGCAACCAGCAGAAAGTGGCGCTTGCGCGCTGCCTCGCGGCAGATCCCGAGGTGCTGATCCTGGCCGAGCCAACCCAGGGCATCGACATCGGCGTGAAATTCGAACTCTACCAATTCATCATGAACCAGTCCAGGAAAGGCAGAGCCATCCTGCTGGTCTCATCGGAAATCGCGGAGATCGTGAGGCTGGCTCACCGGGTCATGGTCATGCGGGAGGGCCGCATCGCCGCCATCCTGGATCGCGCACAGATGAGCCAGGAAAGAATACTGAGCCTCGCCCTGGGCGTGGAAACCCAACTCTGAAAAGGAGGGATCTCGATATGGATGCACCACACAAGCAGAAAGCGGGGACCCGGGCCCAGCGCTGGATCCTGGAAGGCGATATCACGCGCCTTATCGAGGGAACAGGCGAGCACCCTATCATGTATCGAAGCCTGGGCTCAGAGCCCCGCACCGCGCACCCCTTCCATCTCTACGACGACATCAAGAGCCAGTCCTCAGCGTTGAAGGAAACTTTCGAGCTGAACCTCAAAAAAATACCGGCGCTTGCTGCCCGGCTGGTGGACAAGGGCCTGCGAGGCATGGCAGGCCACGGCCTGGGCACTTCGCAGTTCGTGGCTCAGACCGCCTCCGCGGCGTTCTGGGAGTACGCGGGATGGGAGGCAAAGGACTACGATTCCCTGGAGTACGTCACTTGCCCGCACCCCGTCGACTTCACGCGGACAGCCTTTTTCAGCTACTCAGGAAGCGGCGCCACGGTGGACAGCAACAGGGCGGCCGCCCGGGCAAAAGAGCTGGGCGCGTACCAGGTGGCATTCACCAGCGTTGCAGACAGCCCTATCACCAAAAAAAGCAATGAGACCATCCTTTGTGCCGGAGGGTTCGACACGGGCGGCTCCGACACCTTCCATTACGCAACCCGTCTGGCTGCGTCGATCTGGCTGGCCCTGGAGATCGGAGCGCTCACCAGACCAGACTCACGGGACTGGAAAAGCCTGAGAGGCCGGCTTTTCAGCCTGCCTGACAAGATGGGGAACTCCTTCGAGTGGGTGAGTGAGAGATCAAGGATCCTGTCGGCCCGCTACAAGGACGTGCGGAGCGTGCTGATCGTGGGTGGTGGCGCAAACGAAGGCACTGCGGAAGAGATGGCCCTGAAGTACGATGAGATGAGCCATATCCCCGCAAAGGGGATGTGCCCGGGTCGGCACATCCATGGGGCCCTCGGATTGACCACCCACGACATCCTCACCATCGTCGTGGCGCCGCTTGACGATCCCGGTTACAAGGAGCTGCGCGACATCGCCCATGTCACAATGATGCTGAAATCTCCCTCACTAGGGATCATCAGCGAAGAGGACCAGAAAGTGGCGGAGCAGGTGGACGACGTATTTCGGTTTCCCGAGCGTGACCCCATCCTGTTCTCCGTTCTTGCCATCCTCCCCGGCCAGCTCCTGCCCTATTTTGCCGGGGTGGCTCGCGGGGACGTGAACCCCGACTGCCAGCGTTCCAACATCGCCCGTCATGCCAGGGTCTGGAACTGGCTGTTTCCAAAAGATACGCACTGAGAGAGGGCGCCCATGCACGATATCACCGTAGTCGGGCCTTTGAACGTGGATATCCTGGTGCACGGCGAAGCGCCGCAATACCTCGGAGTCCTCACAGGCTGGGAGGGGCCTGCAGCCGTGGACCTGGCCGTTGCAGGCTCGGTAGGATACACGGTCCAGGACTTGGCAAGGCTTGGGCTAAAAGTCTCCGTCAGCGGCTGTGTAGCGGATGACGTCTTCGGACCCGTGATTCTTCGGCAGCTCCGCGAGAACGGCGTGAGCACCGACTGGGTCGACACGGTCAAAGGCACAACCAGCGGGATCGGCGTCTATGTCCTGGCTTTCGGCAGCAGAAAGCGCCCGCTCTTCTACCAGCTCCCCACGCACGACCCCTGGCCCCTGCGCTTTGAAAAGGGCCGGATGGACCAGATGCTGGATGCACGGTTTCTCCATAACGGAGGATTCCTGCATTTCAAACAGATGTACGACAGCGACATCGTGAACCTGTTTTCCAAGGCTCGCGCTCGCGGGCTCCTCACGTCCGTGGACAGCCAGTTCCCTCTGCACGCGCTGAAGCCGCCCTGGATGCAGGTTATGCTCGAGGTTCTTCCCTCCCTGGACATTCTTTTCTGCGACGAGCATGAGGCGCACGGCCTCACGGGAGTAGAGGCGGCGGAATGGGCAGCCCGAATTCTGCTTGACGCTGGAGCCCGCACGGTTGTCATCAAGCAGGCAACGCAAGGCTCAGAGGTCTTCCAGAAAGGATGGCATCACTACGAGCCCGCTATTCGCGTGGGCGGGGTCGTTGACAGCATTGGAGCAGGTGATGCCTATGATGCCGGTTTCATTGCCGGGCTGCTCGAAAAACGCCCGCTCCCGGACTGCGCCCGCATGGGAAGCATTTGCGCGAGCCGCACGGTCACAGCGGCTGGCGGATGGGCCGGGATGCCGGATCGGGCAACCCTGGACCGGCTGTTTTCCCATGGGTAGATCGCGGTCATGCGCAGGCGACAAGGAGCATGACCGCGATCGCATCATCTGCCTACTGCCAGACGGATAATATGACACCCATGATCAGCAGCGAAATGAGCCAGTACGCGTTGTCCAGAATCCACAAAGCAAAAGGCTTCTTCTGGTAGGTCACGACGCCAATTGTGACCGGGGCAATAAAGCCGATCCAGTTGAAAAACCCGACCATCAGCCCGCCGCCTACGCCGCTTGTCTTGAGAAACTCATTGGCAAAGAAGAGAGCGTGATGCAGGACGAAGCTCATGAAGAAGGCGCCGATCAAGCCCAGAATGATGCTGAGTTGGTACCTCCCGATGAAAGTAAGATAGACATAGACAGTCGAGGTACCAAAGCAATTCTATGTCATTCCCGGTCCATCAGGAATCCTGGTGACTCCTGTGTATCTCTTCGAACAGCTGGATATTCTCCATCATGATCTCGGTCATGACTGGATCGAAGTACGTGCCGGACGATTTTCGAATCTCTTCCCTGGTGGCCACATAGGACATCGGAGCTTTGTACACACGCTTGGAGAGAAGCGCATCGTACACATCCGCCAATGCCATGATCCGGGCCTCCAGGGGGATAGCATCCCCTGCCAGATGCGCGGGATAGCCGCTTCCGTCCCATTTTTCGTGGTGATGGAGGCAGATCCTGTGAGCCATGACGAATACCTCGGCCTTGCACTGCTCCATGACTTTCTGGAATGCCGCAGCCCCGGCTGTTGTGTGTGTCTTCATGATCTCCAGCTCTTCATCCGTGAGTCGGGCGGGCTTCAGGAGGATCGCGTCGGGAATGGCAACCTTCCCGATGTCGTGGAGTGGTGACAGGTTATAGATCTCGTCGATGAAATCTTGAGTCATGCTTGCCTTGTATCGTGGGTGTATCGCCAGTTTCTGAGCCAGCAGAACGCAGTATCCGCGAGTCCGCTCCAGGTGGGACCCCGTCTCAGGGTCCCGGGAATCAGTAAGATTGGCAAACCCGAACATGAGCGCGCGGTAGGCGGCCAGAAGCTCTTCCGTGGTTTTCCTGTCTATCTCCGATATCCGACGAGTGAGAACCTTGGCGACACGCTGCGCAAACAGCGGGTCCTGGTCCAGGAGGGCGGAAAATCCCTCCTGCTCCAACCGCAGGCATTCAGTCCGCTCCAGCGCCGTTACGCTTGCGGACCTGGCCTCCCGGGAGATCAGCGCCATTTCTCCAAAAGACTCACGCGGACCCATCTGCTGCAGCTCCCGCTGACCCCAGCCGGTATCCTTCTGCACGGAGACCCTTCCATTGACGATCATGAACATGCTTGCCCCGGGCTCCCCTTCGCGACAGACGATATTGTCCTTTTCGAATACGACCCTTTCCAGTTGCTGCACAATGCGGTCCAGTGACGCCTTTCCCAATCCAGCGAACAGCTCGCTCTGGCCGAGTATCTCGCGAAGGTCTGACATAGAGCGCCCCCTGCCTTGCATTATATACAAAGAACAATCAAATGCAGACGGGCAGTCCTGGCCAGCAGCGTGCGGTCTGCTAACGGCCCTGGGGCGGGCGGCACGGCTGCCGGCAAACCCTTATGATTGCGGCTTCATGAAGCTGATCATCCAGTCGATTCCAAACTTGTCCGTCAGATCGCCGTAGTACCCAAAGAACACTTCTTCCATCGGATGGGCGGCCTTGCCCCCCGCAGAGAGCTTTGCATAATAGGAGTCAGCCTCTTTCTTGCTGCTGCATTCGATCGTCATGGAGAACTGGTTTCCCTTCGTGATGCTCCCGGAGAGCCCAGGTTGTCGGAAGCCATAAGGACGATGTCTCCATTCTTCAGCACCGTATGCATGATGCGGTTCTTGGCTTGTGGAGGCACCTGAAAACGTAGCCTCACGCACATCGGATGGTCAAACATCGCGTTGTTGCGATGGCGGCTCCGCGAGCGCGTAGCGGAGGTACACGGCGCCGCAGCGGAACGTTCGGGTATCGATCAGCCGCAGGGGGACCGCGTGATCCAGCGCCGGGAAGTATTGCTTGCCTCCGCCCACCATGATTGGGTAAACAACCAGTTGGTATTCGTCAATCAGACCAAGCCGGGCCAGCGCCGAAGCCAGGCCCGGCCCGCTGACGCCGAGGTCACCGCCCGGCAGCTCCTTCAGACTGGCCAGCTCGGCGGCGATGTCTCCCCGCACCAGCTGACAGCCCTGGCCTACTTTCTGGAGCGTCGTAGAGAACACGAACTTGGGCTTTTCCTTCCAGATGCGCGCGAACTCCGCGGCGTAGTCCGGCAGGGACGGGTCCTGGTCCGCGGTCTCCCAGCCGGCCATGGTCTCGTACATGCGCCGGCCGTACAGGAATGCGCCGAGGTCCCGGGCGATTTGATTGTGGAACCGGTGCACCTCTTCGTCCGGCTGGCTCCACCCGAACTTGCCGTCAGGTCCCTCGACAAAACCGTCCAGCGATACGTTCATCAGGTAGGTGACGTTGCGCATGGCACCAAATGTAACATCATCACTGATTCGCGGCACTGCGATACAGCTGACGCGCCCTCCCGCCGACACTGAGTATACAGGAGCGCTCACCTCCCCTGCCGCCGGGATTTGACTCCACGGGGAGGGCTGTGTAGCTTCTCACAGAGGGGGGGACAGCCGCCGCCCGGGCGGGCGGCAGAGGACCGCCCGAGGCGAGCCGTACACCCGGGCGCCGGAAGGGCGCATCAGGAGGGCAGAATGGCAGCCCATGCATCGTGGAAGGGCTTTCTCAAGCTCAGCCTTGTTTCGGTCCCGGTGAAGGCCTACACGGCAACGGCCACCGGGAGCGATATCACACTTCACCAGCTTCACGCCAAGACCCACACACGCATCCAGTACAAGAAGTTCGCACCCGAGGTGGGTGAGGTCTCCGGGGAGGAGATCGTGAAGGGCTACGAGTACGCCAAGGGACAGTATGTCATAGTCGATGAGGAAGAGCTGGACAAGCTCCGAACGGAGAGCGACAAGTCGGTGCGCATAGACGGTTTCATAAAGCCGGATCAGCTTTCCAGCATCTACATAGCGGGCCGTACCTACTACCTGACTCCTGACGGGCCCGTGGGCCAAAAGCCATACAGCCTGCTCATGAAGAGCATGGAGGCCAACAAGGTCTGCGCGGTTGCCGAGGTTGTCATCAGCCAGAAGGAGCAAGTGGTGCTTTTGCGGCCCATCGACAGCGTTCTGGCCATGACCGTTCTCATCCGAAAGGACGAGGTGAAGCCGGCATCGGCGTTCAAGGATGAGATCGCCGCCACCGAGCTTTCCGAGGCTGAGATCTCCCTCACCGACACCCTGATCAAGGCTTCGATGATCAAGAGCTTCGACTACGGCAAGTACAAGGACGTGTACAAGGAAAAGCTCACCAAGCTCATCCAGCTGAAGATCGAGGGCAAAGAGGTGGTGCAGGTGCGCGACCCCGAGGAGCCCAAGATCATCAACCTGATGGAGGCCCTGAAGCGAAGCGTCGCGGAAGCGCAGGCTGCAAGCGGGACTGGCGCCAGCGGCCCCGCTGCGGCGGAGAACGGGGAAAAGAAGAAGGTGAAAGCCGGCCTCAAGCAGGCGCCAAGCGCCAAGCCGGGGAAGGCGGCGGCAGCCGGGGCCACGGCCACGGCGACCGCCAGGAAGAAGAAGGCCAGCTGAGGCGCTAGACCTTCTCTATGCTGACCACCCAGTTGATGCCGAACTTGTCCGTGAGCCAGCCCACATCCGCCCCCAGGGCTGACTTGCCGGCTGCCCCTTGATCTTGCCGCATTCAGCAGGACGATTGAAGATTCTTGTCAGCCGCTCCCTGTCCGTGCCTCCCACGGCAACGGCCATGTTCTCCCCCACTTTGGCAGGATAGTCGGGGTGGCCGTCCGAGCCTACGATGACTATTCCCTCGGCCTGGCGCCCGCGGAAAGGGTCGCCTTCGTGCTGCACGACATGTTCGCGGTCCCTTTCGACGAGGTCGCTCCGATCGTTGGGCGTTCCCCGGCCGGCCAGGGTTCCAGACGCGGATCGCACCCGCCAGCAGGAAGTGGCCAAAGCGTTCCTCGCGGCCTTCGAGGGACGGCAACAGCCGCGCAACCGGCGCTCGTGAATGGGGCCGCAGGAGCAGTGTGGGCTCCTGGCGGAAAACCACGCGTCGTATTCGCCTTCACGATCAAACGCGGGAAGATCGTCAAGATCGATCTGCTCGCCGATTCAGAGCGCCTCAGCCAGTTCGACCTGGTGTTTGGAAACAGCTGAAAATTTGCCCGATTCTTTTCCGACGCTTACCTTAGTTGCATGCCGACCAGGGCCAAGAAACCTGCAAGAGCTGCCCGCAAGCCTGCTCCAGGGAAGACCCCGGCCAGGCGCTCCCCCGCGCGACCCCGCCGAACAACCATCGAAATCTTCGTGGCCACCATCAAAGGGGCTTTTGTCCTCAAGGGCGATGGCGCCCGCCGTTCGTGGAGCGTCGGAAATCCGTATTTCCTCGGTTCAGAGACAAACCATCTTGTTCGCGATCCCCGGGACCGCAAGACCCTGCTCCTGGCGGCAAGGACCGGCCATCTCGGTCCAACGGTTTTCAGGTCACTTGATGGAGGCAACGCGTGGCAGGAGGCCAGGCTGCCCCCTGCGTTCCCAAAGGCTCCCGAAGGGCAGACCGGCCCGGTGGTCCAGCGGACCTTTTTCCTGACCTCCGGCCACGCAAGCCAGCCGGGTGTCTGGTGGGCGGGCACAGTGCCGCACGCGCTGTTCAGGTCTGAAGATGGCGGAGCGACGTGGGAGCACGTTTCGCAGTTCAGCCGCTACGTGGCGGGTCTGAAAGAGCAGAAGCCGGCGAACATCGGAGAGACCCCTGGCGGCGCCATCACGCATTCCATCCTGATCGATCCCCGGAATCCCAGCCATATGTACGTGTCCCTCTCCACGGGTGGATTCTTCGAGACAACCGACGCAGGCCGCGACTGGCGGCCAATCAATGGCGGATCTTCCGCGGATTTCCTCCCCGAGAAGTTCCCCGAGTATGGCCAGGACCCGCACTGTGTGGTCATGAGCCCCGCAAACCCCGACAGGATTTACCAGCAGAACCACTGCGGCGTGTATCGCCTGGACAGGCCGGGCGTTCAGTGGGATCGGATTGGTCGCAACCTTCCTTCCGCAGTGGGAGACATCGGCTTCCCCATTGTGGCTCACCCGCGCAAGCAGGATGTTCTCTGGGTCTTTCCCATGGACGGAACCAGCGTGTGGCCCCGCACAAGTCCGGAGGGAAAGCCGGCAGTCTTCTGCAGCAGGAACGGGGGCGCTTCCTGGACCAGACAGGCAAAGGGCTTCCCGCAGTCCAACGGATGGTTCACCGTATTCCGCCAGGCAATGAAAAGCGACTGGCAGGACCCCGTGGGTCTGTACCTGGGAACCACCGCGGGAGAGGTCTGGGCCAGCCGAGATGAGGGAGGGAGCTGGGAGCTGATTGCCAGCCACCTCCCGCGGATCCTCTCCATCGAAGTTGCGGACAAGGCGCGTTCATGAGCGCTTCAGTGCGGGTCTCAACGCACTTGCATTCCTACACGGGCGGCGAGTCGACCGTTGAGGCAGAGGGAAGCACACTGGCAGAGCTGATGGCGGACCTGGACCGGCGCTTCCCCGGCCTGCGCTTCCGTGTCATCGATGAGCAAGATCACATTCGCCCTCACATAAACGTCTTTGTGCGGCGCGCGCTGGTTCGCGACCTCAAAAGCCCGATCTCACCGGGAGACGACGTTCTGATCCTTGGTGCTCTGAGCGGCGGGTAGAACGACGCGGCGCAACGCGGCGGCGAACTCCGCGGGGCGTTCCACCTGCGGCATGTGACCGGCGCCTGCAATCGGCACGAACTGATGCTCGCCAAGCCATTTCCGAAACGACCCCAGTCGTCCCGCAGGGACAAGGAGATCCCCAGTCCCCCAGATGACCACGGCCGGGACAGCAGGCCGGGATTGGGGCTTTGCCTGATTCATGACCAGGTCGAAGCCAATCCGGCTGTGGGAGTCTTCGAAAACCGGTATCCGGTCCATAAAGCCCTCAGGGAGCGCTGCGGGGTCGGGGAAGCCCCGGGCGAACGCTTTCCCGGACCAGGACATGTTGCGGATCAGTCCGCGAAAACGCTTTTCGATAGCCGGTATTCGGATGATCCCTTTCATGAGGCCTGGCAAGGCGGGGACGCTTGTGCCATTGACCGCCACGAAGCGGCTAATGCGCTCTGGGAACAGAGAGGCCAGCTCAATGGCCAGCGCGACGCCAAAGGAATTGCCCACAACGACTGCCCGATCGATCCCCAGAGTGTCCAGGAGCTCCACCAGCAGCCGAGCGCTTGCAGACAGGGTGGGCCCCGCTACTGAGTCCGAAGCGCCGTGCCCCGGAATATCAGGGGCAACGACGGTGAAGGATCGCGCCAGGTCCGCCCACACCGATGACCAGCTCATCTGGGCATCCCCCCAGGCGGAGTGGAGCAGGAGGAGCGCAGGTCCGGTCCCCCCAGTCCAGGCGCGAATCTTCTTCCCCGAAACGATGTAGTCTTTGGACTTGACGATGTCGGCCATCGGGGGATCCTACCTCGGCGTCGCGTCGCCATCAAGTCGCCGTCGGCCTTCGCGTCACGGCGTCAATACTCTGACGCATTGCGAATTCGCAGAATTCGCAAGTAAACGCACGATAATTACGTTTTCAATATGCATGAGGTGTATATGCCCTGAAAGCCAACGACGGTGTTTGGCGGCAAAGCTCACCGAGTGGAACGGCAGGCCGCTGAACGCAGCTGCTATTGGCAGGCGCCTGGGGCTGTCTAGAACCGCAACGATGGTCCGGGTGAAAGCCCTTGAGCGCGAAGGCCTTATTCGCTTGGTCCCCTCATTTGATACGTCCAAAAGGCCTTTGCTGTACTTGCCGGAATCCTTTCTGGGATCTTGCGTTGAAGCGGTTACTGCTCGGATCCTGGAGGTGGCCCCGGAAAGTCGGTTCTCCTGGTGGAAAACAGGACGGGTGAGGAAAATCGATCTGCTGGCCGATATCAGACCAAAGCGGATCGGGTTTTGTTTTTGCGAGTCTTGGATACCACAAAACAGGAACTTATTGCCGCTTCGAATCGCTCAGAAGCTGGGCGTAATTCACAAGGGCTATCTCCTGCATTGTGGGAATCGTGCGTTTGCAGCCGGCCCGGCAGTCATCGGGCTTCCGCTTACCGCGTTCCTTTCAGAGACCCGGGACTGGATCCTGCGCCCGACCACTCGGCGGGAGACCGGGATGGTCCTGGCGCGGATCAACAGATCAGCTTCCGCCGCCTCCTGCAAAAGCAAAGACCAGGAGGAAGATGAAACCTGCCACGGCAACGGCTCCGTGAACGAACCCGAGCCACTTGGGCGGCTTCTTGGTCGCGACATCAATACCGAAAAGAAGAAAACCCCCCAGCGCCGCAATGATGAAGAGAATGAGCAGCCACTGCGATATGCGCCACCACAGGGGATCGCGGAGAGCGATGGAGAGGGCGTCCGTCACGACGGCAGCGGTCCAGCCCGCCACGGGAAAGTGGACGATTGCCGGATGCACGGGGTGGCCCAGGAGCTTCAGTCCCTTCATTGCCTATTAGACGAGCGCGACCCGCAGCGGTTACATTACCTCATGACGTACGCAAACAGGGCTTTTGAGGTGGATCTCAAGCCGCAGCCGTCCGACGAGTTCATTGCCCGGATGTCGATTGACAAGAAGTTCAGGGGCGACCTGGAGGCGGAAAGCAACGGCCAGATGCTGAGCGCCGCCACGGAGGTCGAGGGCTCCGCGGGATACGTCGCCATGGAGCGTGTCAGCGGCACTCTGCGCGGTCGCCGCGGGACCTTCGTCCTTCAGCACAGCGGGACCATGAATCGCGGCAAGCCTCACCTGATCGTCAGCGTGGTGCCGGACTCGGGCACCGGAGAGCTGGTGGGGCTCAGCGGGGCCATGAAGATCATCATAGCCGACGGAAAACATTCCTACGAGTTCGAGTATTCCCTTCCCCGATGACGAGCCGGTCAAAGTCGCTCCCGCTCTTCGTTCCCCCCATGCTGGCTGTCCACGGCCAGCCGTTCGATTCTGACGCCCACTTCTTCGAGTTCAAATGGGATGGGTTCCGCGCGGGCGCCATGATCGAGGGTGGTTCCGTCCGTCTGATGAGCCGCAACAGCATCGACCTCATAGAGCAGTTTCCCGGCTTGGCGCCGCTGGGCGGCCTGGAGCAGGGGCTTGCCCTGGACGGAGAGATCGTCGCCTTTCGCGACGGCAAGCCCGACTTCGACCTGATGTTGAGCAGGGGTCGAAAGGGATCGCACCCGGTCAGGTTCGTTGCCTTCGACGTTCTCTATGAAGAGTTCGAGCCTCGCCTTGGTCTGCCCTTTTCCGAGCGCCGCCAGATCCTGGAGCGCATAGTGAAAGCGTCGCAGTGTCCCGAATTGATGCTCTCAGACGGGATCCCCGCGAACGGCAAGGCCCTGTACGAGAGGGCATGCCAGCAGGGTCTGGAAGGCGTGATGGCCAAGCGGATGTCCAGCGCCTACGCTTCCGGCAAGCGCAATGGCGCGTGGGTGAAGATCAAGCGCAGGCTCCAGATCCAGGTAGCCGTGATAGGCTTCATCGAGAAGCCCGTGAAGGACTTCCAGTGCCTGCTCGTGGCCGGCAGCGGTCTGCCCGGCGAAGAGCCTGGACCGCTTCGCTACCTGGGAAGGGTGGGCGGAGGCTTTACAGCAGCCATGCGGGACAGGATGAACGCGCTTCTCCGTGAGAATCCGAGGACGGCGCCGCTTGTGAAATGTCCCGAGAAAGGGCGCTGGATCGAGCCGGGACTGTATTGCCAGGTGAGCTATGCCGAGCTCACTGAGGCAGGGTTGCTACGCGCTCCCGTGTTCGAAGGATTGATCGAGGAGTGAAGCCATGGAAGAAGCCGCGTCATTGCTCGACAAGGAAATCGCACTCGCCGGCCGTCTTTTCTCCATGACGAGGGCCGAGGCGATCGAGCGCATCCTCAAGGCCGGCGGACGCCACGTGCGCGAGCCCGGACCATCCACGGCCATCCTGGTGGCGGGGAACGCGCTGGGCCACCTGAGCGCGGACGGGGGGATATCGCGCAACATGGCGCTCTTCCGGGAGCTCAAGCGCGGAGGCGCTCCCATCAGGCTCGTGGAGGAGCCCGAGTTCCTTATCATGCTCGGCGCGGACGACGACCTTGCGGACTTCTCCCGGCTCTATACAGCAGAACAGGTGAGCCGGATCGTGGAGGTGCCGCTCTCTGTCGTCCGTGCCTGGGTTCGCAAGGGTCTTCTCCAGCCCGCGCGGCTGGCAAATCGCCTTGCCTGGTTCGAGTTCAAGGACATCCTGACGGCACGCAACCTCAGCAGGCTCACCGGGGCCGGCGTGCCGGCATCCCAGATCCACCGCAGCCTGTCGGAGATTGCACGCTGGCTCCCTGACGGAGAGCGGATCCTCGGGAGGCTGGAGGCCTACGCCACCGGCCTGCGGTTGCGTCTTCCAGACGGAAGCTGGGTGGAGCCAAGCGGCCAGCGCCTCATGGACTTCTCCGGGCGCCCTCCGGCGGAGATGTCGCCTTTCCCGGCGCAGGACGAAGGCAACTGGTTCCTTCGCGCCGTGGAGGCGGAGGAATCAGGAGACCTGGAAGGAGCGGCGCAGATGTACACGCGGGCCCTGGAGTCATCGCCGGAGCCTGATGCATTCTTCAACCTGGGAAACGTGCTCTACGACCTGGGCCGCGAAGCAAGCGCGGCGGAGCGCTACCTGCAGGCCATCGAAACCGACCACAACTTTGCGGAGGCATGGAACAACCTTGGGAACTCGCTGGTTGCGCTGGGCAGGCTGGAAGACGGGATCCATGCGTACCAGATGGCCCTGTCCCTGGAGCCGGACTACCCCGAGCCGCACTGCAATCTCGTCACGGCGCTTGACCGGATGGGCCGGTTTGCCGAAGCGCTATCCCACCGGACTGTTTGCCAGAAAGCCTTTCCGAGCCAGGCACACCTCACCCTCCTCCGCCAGCAGTCCCCCGACGTGGAGGAAGACTGAAAAGTTGCTTGCCCGACGGCACGGACTACCCCGACACCATCGTCAATGTCGAAGTGGTGAGGCCTGAACGACGAGTCTATGACCATACTTGGAGAAAGGGTGCTGACCGTGCTGCTCGCAACGTGATGCTGGCAGCATGAGACCTTGACATAATACTATACATATGTATGGTATAAACAATGATCTCACTTTACATGAAAAACCGCCCCTGGAATGGGCATCCCCGGTGCGATTACCTGAGGGTCATCTCCGAACAACCCCTGAAGATCATGGGCTATCGGATCGATGGCGCCAACAAGCTGGAGGAAGAACCCGTTGATCCTGGGTACCTGGAGAAATACCGGGGCTGGTATCATCCTGCCACGGCGTGGGAGATAGAGGAATACAGACACCTCGGGGGAACGTGGTGACATGTCGCACCGTGAGAGCTGTTGAACCTTGCGGCGGGCCCGTACTATTCCTCTGAGGTTCTCAAGATCCAGTCAGAGTTGGGTCAGCAGAAGATCGGAGACCTGGAGGTCCAGGACCTGGTGTCCCTCCGTGAGCGGCTCAACGTTGCGATGCAAAAAGACGACTACGTCAAGACGACGCCGGCGTCTTCCTTGGCGGCGTGATCGTGGACCGGATAATCAGGAACTGGTCCTCCGCAGCCGCGGGCCGTGATGCCACTGATCTGGTCGACAAGGGAGGAGTGAAGTTCACTCCGCGCCTGGGCGTCGGATTCATGGGATTCGACGCAGCATACTAGCCCCGTCGCTCAGATGGCGACAACTTCCGCCATCTCGCGATACCTGCAGAGGCCATTGGCCCAACGCATCTGGTCGGGGATGGTGCATTCCGGCTCCAGCAGCCGGCGGGAGGCAACGAGAATGCAGGCGCATCGCGCCCGGCTTGTGGCGACATTCAGGCGATTGGGGCTGTAGAGGAAGCTCATGCCGCGCGGGGCATCCTGCGCGGATGAGCTTGTCATGGAGTAGATGACCACGGGCGCTTCCTGTCCCTGGAACTTGTCAACCGTGCCTATGCGCGCCTCCTCACCCACTCTGCGGGCAAGCGCGGCAACCTGCGCATTATACGGAGCGACCACCAGGATGTCGGACGGACTGAGCTGAGAGAGGCGGCCATGGTCATCCGTCCACGTGGCTCCGTCGCGCAGCTCCCTGACGATTCGCCAGACCGCCTCCACTTCCTCCGGGCTGCTGTTCTGATTTCCCGTGTGATCCATTGGCACATAGAACAGCCCGCTGCCTGCAAAGTGGCCTGTCCCCGCAAGGGTCTGCTTCTCCAGGCCCGTGCGCGAAACCAGTCTCCCTTCATAGAACAGCTCCGAGGTGAACGAGCAAATGCGCGGATGCAGCCTCCAGGTCACGTCAAGGAAGAGGCCGGCGTCGTCCAGGATCGTCTTGCGCCCGGCAAGGATGTGCACCAGGGCCGCCACCTCCGCCCCCTCGGGGTGAGCGCCTTTCTGGGGCTGCTCGAGCTGCTGGGGATCTCCCAGCAGAACGATGTTGCGCGCAGACCGGGCCGTTGCCAGAACGTGCGCCAGCGACATCTGTCCTGCTTCATCGACAAAGAGATAATCCAGGGTTTCGATCATGTCGTCCTGGGACCAGAACCAGGCAGTCCCTCCGACAACCGCTCCCTGATCAAGGCCGGCAAGGAGCTTCGTGTTGTCCTTTGTCACGACGACGCCTTCAGTTGTTTCCCCATCCGCTTTCCTGTCCTTGCGCATGGCCCGAAGCGCCACCCCGGACTCGGAGGCAGCGTTCAATGCCTCCATGAGGAGCTTCTGGATGACCTTGTGGCTGACTGCGGTCACTCCAACGCGCTTCCCTTCCCGCGCAAGTGAAACGATCATCCGGGCTCCGGTGTACGTCTTCCCTGACCCTGGCGGCCCCTGGACCGGCAGGATGCTGTCGTCCAGGCTTTTCACCAGGCGCACGGCGGCTTCTACCACACCCTCGCCGTCCTTTCTCAGCCGGCCCTGTGCCGGTCCGCGGAGCCTGGGCCTTGCCGCAAGGAGCAGGTCCCGCGCAGCGCGGTACGGTCCGTTGCCGTTCACCCCGTTGTCCGCAATCGAGCGGGCAAGCTCGAGGAAGGCCTTGTCCACGGGCGCTGGCCGGATGATGTCATCGATCATGACGGCCGCGGGATGAAGATCGACAGCGCTTGCATTCTTGACGATGTCCACAGTGTGAGCCGACGGATCCATTGCAAGCACGGTCCCGACAGCCTCCTGCGTCCCGATCTCCCGGAGCTTCTTCCCTTCCTCAGGGTCGATCTCCTGCTCGGGGAAACTGTAGCGGTGGACGGGCAGCCTTCCGCTTCGACCGACTTCCCCCACAAAGCTCAGATCTGCCAGCGCCTTGCGCTCTTCCATGAGCTCCTCGAAATCAAGCCCATGGATCCTGAAGTACTCCCACCACGCGCATTTTTCCTCCCGACGGAAGTACTCCAGCTGATGGGCAAGCAGCCATCTGGCGCGTTCCTCGGGTCCCCATGCCTCCCTGTCCTCAGGAAGACCTTGTATCAGCTTCTGGTATAGAAGCTGAGTGTCCGCCTCCTTTTCCTTGACTCCCTCGCTTGCTTCTCCGCTCCTGTTCTCGGGTCGGGAGATTGCCGCCCCGCCCTGGACTGATTCGGCGCGCCGGGCTTCCAGCCAGTCCCGCAGCGAAGCGGTTGAAAGACAGTCATCCCGATTGTATGCCTCCACCGCGGCGCGGTCGTCCGCGGTGATGTCTTTGGGCACGGCCAGCTCAAGAGCCTTGGCCACCTTTCTGAGCGCCGCGGCCGCAGCGGGAAGCTCCATTGCCCGGGTGAAACCGGTGAACTGCTCCAGCGCCTTGAGCGAATAGCCCTCCACGCTGGCCTGCAGCCCGTGGCGCATCACGGCAAGAAGGTCGATAAACCGCCCCGCGCGCAGGAGCCGGTCCAGCTCCGTCTCACGCGTGCCATGCCTGCCGATCAGCCGCTTCACTGCCCCAGGTTCGTACGGCGAGAAGTGATAGATATGCATACCGGGGTTCTCATGCCAGCGCGCCATGATGAAGTCGATTAGCTTCTCAAGAGCCCTGCGCTCCTCCGACGGCGTGAACGCCCACAAGGCCCGATAGTGCAGACCGCTGTCCCCGTCTGAAAAGGCAACGCCCAGCAGATATTCCATTCCCGCGTTGCCGGCAAAAGGGTCCGATTCGACGTCGAAGAAGACGTCCCCAATGTCGGGGTCAGGGAGCAGGAAGAACCCCAGGCCCGGCTCCTGGGTTAGCAGCTTGTAGCGGGGTCCGCCCGCCCTGCGTCCATCCAACTGTATCCGGGCCTGGCCATGAGCCCTTGAAAACGCCTGCGGGCTGCCGCGATCCGGTCTTCGACGATACGGCTTCGGCTCTTCGGCGTATTGCGTGAGGGTGTTGATGCCCTGACGCTCCAGCTCCTCCGTGTGAAGGGAACGGATCCCCGCAACAAGGCACAGGTTGTCATCAGCATGCCTGCGCGCATCACACACCTGCCACCAGCGGCAGATGCCGCAGTGTTCTACCGGGTCAGGGTAGGTGGAGCTTGAAGGCGGCGCGCCCGCCGTCTCCTCCAGGCGCCCGCGAACAAGGCGAAAGTAGGCGCCAAAGTCATCGAAGCGGAAGCTCTCCGGAAGGAAATCCGCGCCGGGCTTCACCACGTGCATCCGTTCAGGAAACTGGCCCTGGACTTCCTTGACCAGCTCAGAATAGAGGCAGAGCTGGAGCACGGTCCCCGCGCGTGTCTCCTGGGCGAGCTTTGTATCCACGACCTCGTAGGACCAGGCGCCGAGCCGGCTGGGCCGGGACACCTTGAGCAGCACGTCGGCCCGGCCGATCCACCGGTCTTTTCTCAGCTCAGCCTGGACAATGGCATCAGCGCCTGCCCGCATGGCCTGGATTGTGCGTTCGACCGAGAGCTTGCCGCCTTCTTCCGCCGGCTCCACCACGGCAAGCCCCCTTTCCCGAAGATGTTCGATGTAGGCCTTTTCGTGCGCCAGCCCCCGCTGCTGCAGCACGGCGAGCGCCGGGTCCCGCCACGCGGGGGCGGCAATCCTGCCTTCGGCAACGGCGCGGTCCAGCTGCGTCAGGTGACGGCATGCAAGGTGATTCGAGACATCCGTTGCCGCCAGGCGAAGCACGTCCCCGTCTTTGACCACTACAGCTGCCGCTCCAGGGCCTCGATGGCAGGGGCAAGGTCCTGCGGGTTGGTAAGCGCAGTGCGGAACAGGTCTCCTGTTCTTTCCAGACGCTGAGGCGCATTCATCAGCGTGAAATCCGAGACGGCAAGCTCTTCTTCCAGCTCATCCCAGGCAAGCGGCATGGAGACAGAGGCCGCCTCCACGGGCCTGACCACGTAAGGAGGCACAATCGTCTGCTCCCTACGGTTCTGCAGGAAATCCACGTAGACGCGCCCTTCGCGCCGACTGACCACGCGCTCCACGGTAGCAATGTCGCTGTGGTCACGCACCACGAGGCGCGCAACCGCTTCACAGAACATCCTGCTCTGATCGAAGGCATAGCCCTGCTTCAAGGGAATGCAGACGTGGAGCCCCGTGGAGCCCGAGGTCTTGAGATAGGGCTCGATGCCGATGCCCCGCAGGAGCTTGCCAACGGTCCTGGCAATCTTGACCACGCTGCTGAATGGCGCCTCCTTCGGATCCAGGTCGATGAAAGCCCAGTCGGGAGAGTCCAGGCTCCCTTTTCGCGACATCCAGGGATGAAGGTCGATGCTCCCCGTGTTGATCAGAGTGAGCAGAGTCTTTCGGTCATTGCACATGGCGTAGAAGACAGGTTCCTCACCGTCACGGGCCACGTTGACAGTTTCCACCTGGTTGAGGATGTCACCCGGGAGCTGCTTCTGGTAGAACGACTTGCCGCGGATGCCGTCAGGCCAGCGGTAAAGGTGCAATGGCCTGTCTTTGAGATACGGAAGGAGCCAGTTGGCTACCCTGTCGTAATAGCCCACCAGGTCTCCCTTGGTGTAGCCTTGCTCGGGCCAGTACACTTTTCTGGGATGCGTGATGGAGAGGGAGGGTGAGGCTTTCGGCGCCCTGGACGGTCTTGCTGAGCGCGAAGCCGCAGGGATCAGCAGCCAGTCCTTCGAGGCGCCTGCCCTGTACGGGCTGGTTGATTTCTTTGCCACTATGGCTGCCAGGCCTGATTCAGCCGCTGCCGCAGCCATTGCCTCCCCGCGCTCAGGCACCGCATCCACGAGGAACAGCCTGCCGGAGTCGGGGAGCAGCGCCCGCAGCACGGCCTTTCTCTCGCGAAGGGCAAGCCTCCTCAGGTCCCATTCTTCCGCGTACAGAACATCGAAGAGATACAGCACCGCTTTTGCCCCGCCGGATTCCAGCTCTCCAGCAAGCGCCGTCTCGGACGGGCTGCCACGTTTGTCCAGCGCGACAACAATCCCGTCGAACACCGCAGTCTGCGCCCGAACGGCACCCAGGGCCTTGACGATGCCCGGGAGCCGGTCCGCCAGGTCCCCTGATCTTGCGCGGAGACTCACCCCGGATTCCTCCACTCGTGCCAGGACCCGTCTGCCGATGAATGCCGGCTCGAAAAGCCAGTCCTGGTGGCTGAAAGGCTGCTTTCCCTCTGATGCTTCCATCCGGGCCACGCTTCGAGGAAGGGGCTTGCGAAGGGCCCGGTCCATGTCCGCCCCGCCGAACAGGTCGCTCCCTGAACCGACATAGCGGTCCTTGGCCTTGAACAGGAGCCAGTTCCTGCCCTCCTCCTGTTTTGTCCGGACCATATGCCATTCTCCGCGAAGCCTTCTGCCGGAAAGCTCGAGCTTCAGCTCCCCCTTTTCCAGCGCCTTCGCTAAGTCCGGCGCCTTGCGCACCTCGTATGTTCCGGCGTCCCAGATCTTCATGGTGCCCGCGCCGTATTGCCCTTTCGGTATCGTGCCTTCCCAATCCTTGTACAGGAGCGGATGGTCCTCCACCCGGACGGCCAGCCTCTTGTCCGCAGGCGCGTAGGAGAACCCCTTGGGAACGGCCCAGCAGGCAAGCACTTTGCCGGCCTCGATGCGGAGGTCGTAGTGGAGGTTTCTCGCTTCGTGGCGATGCACGACGAAGTGGTTCCCTCCTCCCCGCGCTGGTCGGGGTTTGGGCTCCGTAGTCTTTCGAAAGTCCCGCTTGCGCCGGTATTCCTCTATCGCCATACTGGCTCAATGTACCACAAGGAGTAGCCCTCGTGAGCGAGATACCTCTCCTGGTCGACGATCCAAAGGGCCGCGCATCGGCGCTTACTATAGTCCTGGCACACGGCGCGGGCGCTGCCATGGACTCCGGGTTCATGAATGACGTTGCCCACGCCCTTGCCGCGGAATCCTTCCGCGTTGTTCGTTTCGAGTTCCCCTACATGCAGGAGAAGCGGAAGACCGGAAAAAGGACGCGTCCGGATTTCCCCTCAGTCCTGGAATCCACATGGCTCCGCGTGGTGGAGCAGCTTGGCGACCCGTCGCGTCTTGTGATTGGCGGCAAGTCCATGGGCGGCAGGATTGCCACCATGGTTGCGGACCGGGCCGCGGTTGCGGCTCTGGTGTGCCTGGGCTACCCGTTTCATCCTGCCGGCAGGCCGCAGACGCTTCGTGTGGCGCATTTGAAGGAGCTGAAGACCCCTGCCCTCTTCCTGCAGGGAGAGCGGGATGCCCTGGGAAACAGGGAAGAAATCGGGAAGTACGCGCTCTCCCCTTCCATCCGGATAATGTTCCTGCCGGACGGAGACCACTCCTTCAAGCCGCGCAAAACATCCGGGCACAGTCAGGAAGAGAACATGGCCGCGGCTGTCAGGGAGATCGTCGCCTTCTGCGGAACGATTGCCTGAAAATACAAAAAAAGACCGTCCAGTCCAAAGACATCGAGAAAGTCATCTCTATAATGGCATGAGAAAGTCGGGACAGAGATGCAAAACAAGAAGCTTTTCCTGCTCATTGCCGGCTGCGCAGCGGTAAAGTTCCTCGTCCACATTCTGACAGGCTCGAACTACGGGTTTTTCTGTGATGAGCTGTATACCATCGCTCTCAGCAAGCATCTGGCCTGGGGATACGTGGATCTCCCGCCCCTCGTGCCTGCCCTTGTTGCGCTCAATCGTCTGCTCCTCGGGGAGTCGCTCTTTGCCATGCACATCGTGCCCGCCCTGGCCGGTGCAGGCACGCTGGTCTTTGTATGCCTGATCACGAAAGAGATGGGCGGCAGGCTGTTCGCCGTGGGCGTGGCCGGCCTGGGTGTCCTGATTGCGCCGGTCTGGCTCTACCTGGACTCTTTTTTCTGCTACGACAGCATCGACCAGCTTCTCCTTGCGGCTTTCATTTTTGTCCTTGTGAAGCTGATCAAGACAGGCAATGTGAAAATCTGGCTGGCGTTAGGCGCCATCGCCGGGGTGGCGTGTCTGACAAAGGACACTATCCTGTTCCTGGGGCCGGGCCTCCTCCTTGCCCTTCTTGCCACCAAAAGGCGCAAGGACCTTCTGACGCCTTGGATCTGGGCCGGTGTGGCGATTTTTCTTGCCATCATTTCACCTTATGGTGTCTGGGAATACCTCAACAAATGGCCCACCCTGGAGTTCTGGGGCATCTACAGGTCACAAACGCTGTATCACGCTTCTTTCACGGAGTACGCGCTCAGCACCATCATGACAATGAACCCGGTTCTGGTTCCCCTGCTTATCCTCGGGTTCTACCGGATCTTCAGGCGTTTTGGAGAAGTGAGCTACGCTGTCATCGGCATCATGGTCACGGCGACATTCGTCCTGCTGATCAGTTTGCACGGCAGGAGCTTCATGCTGTCCCAGCTGTTCATGCCCCTCATCGCCGCGGGCGCGGTCTTCCTGGAAGAACTGGCTGCCCGCGTACGATGGAAGAGCTGGATGAAGGCCGTGGCGGTCACGCTCATGATCGCCGGAGGCATTCTTGTCCTGCCCGCAACCGTGCCGCTGCTGCCGGTGCAAGCCTTGCCGGCATACGCCAAGTCATTCGGTTTCCTGTATCAACCCATCAAGGATTTCAATACGCCGAAATCGGTCTATCCCCAGGAGTTCTCCAACAGGATCGGGTGGGAGCAGCTGGTGGAGCAAGTGGCACAGGTCTACCAAAGTCTCTCACCGGAGGAACAGAAAGCTGCCGGCATCTGGGCGGACTGGTACGGTCCTGCTGGCGCGATCGACCTCTTCGGTTCGAAATACGGCCTCCCCCGCGCAGTGAGCGGGCACATGAACTACTACCTGTGGGGCCCCGGCGAATCCAATTGGCAGGTGATGATTTTCGTGACAGGCGCAATGGAGCAGCTTCGCGTGTTCTTCTGGGACATAGAGTTCAAAGAGCAAATCCAGAACGATTTTGCCATGCCGTACAACAGGCTCTCGATCTACGTGTGCAAAGGACCCACAATGCCCCCGACCACCATCTGGCGATATCTGAAGATTTACTAGCCGCCCGAGAACCTTTTCCTTTCCCCATCCCTTGCGGACTCGATTTCCAGCAGACACAGCCGGACCGCCTCCGCCGCCGACCGGCCCGTCACTGTGCCGGAAAGCTTTCCCCGGGAGCATGGTGGCGTCAAAGAGGACAAAATCTAAAGAGAACGTGAGAGGCCGGCGCATGGCGAACGGTGTATCTCATAGTTGCGCGAAGGTCCATTCTGATCGATACTGGGGCCCCGGAGGGGCATAACGGAATGAGGAATCAGAGCAAGATCTCGAAAGACTTCTGGGACTATACGACCCTCGATCCTGAAATCCTAGATGACGCAGCGCGGCTGACGGAAAAGGATCTTCTTCAGCTCGCCCGGCCGGGCTTTTCCGTGAAGATCCACGACACCGCTGAATCCTTCTTCTGCGCCGAGGCGCTGGAATACGTGTGGGCGTGGAAGCAGGCGACCGCCGACAGGCCCGCCGGCATCTGCGGCCCCATCGGTCCGACCGAGCAGCTCCCCCTCGTGGCTCAGATCGTGAATGACTTGCAGATCGACGTCCGGGAAGGTCACTTTTGGGCGATGGACGAGTGGTATTCGGCCGGCCGGGAGGTTTCGGTCAAGCATCCAATGAGCTTCGCAAAGGCGGATCTCGAGATGTGCTTCAACCGCATCGACCGGAAGCTGAGAATGCCGGACCGCAACATCCATTTCATCACGGCGAAGGGGATCGCCGAGTACAGTGCATCGTACGACAGCGCCCGGTGCCTGATCATGCAGGGAGGGCAGGGTGAAGTGAAGCACTGGGCGTTCAACGATCCTCCGCGCCGCGAAGGGGCAAACATGGACGCTCCCCCGAGCCCGGCCAGATACCGCAAGCTCTCGACACGGGTAGTTGACCTTCACCCTATGACGATCATCCAGAACGCGCGAACGTCCGGCGGCGGCGCCGTTTCGGCGGTGCCGTCCCAAGCGCTCAGCGTCGGCCCCGTGGAAACCTGGAAATCAGAGAAGGTCTCCATCTGGCACCCCGGCTGGCATGACAATCCTTTCGGCATGAGGCTCACCACGCTCATGATATCGAAGCGCATCCCGGACTCCTCGGTTCCGATGAGCCTCCTCGCAGACCATCCCGACGTGCAGTTTAGCTTCCTGCGTGGCGGGATCGGCACCTGCGAGGCCGAGATGCATTGATGACGGTCTTCGCCGTCCATGCTCACCCGGACGACATAGAGTTCACGATGGCGGGGACGCTCTTCCTCCTCCGCAAGGCGGGTTGCACGGTGCACTACATGACCGTGGCACGGGGGGATGCCGGCAGCATGGGCACGGACCGCGAGGAGACGGCGAGGATCCGCGAAAGGGAGGCGAGGAACGCGGCGTTTTTCCTGGGCGCCTCGTTCCACCCGAGCGTCGCGAACGACCTGGAAATCATGTACACCAACGATCTGGTGCTGAGGCTTCTCGCGACAGTCAGGGAAGTGGCGCCGGACATCATGCTCATTGCGTCGCCGCAGGACTACATGGAAGACCACATGAATGCGTCGCGCCTCGCCGTGACGGCGGCGTTCTGCCGGGCCATGCCCAACGTGATCTCGATCCCGCCCCGGCCGCCGGCGGCCAAGGATGTCGTCCTCTATCACGCCATGCCGCATGGGCTTCGCGACGGCCTCCGGCGCCTCATCGTCCCCGACTTCTATGTCGACATCACGCCAGTGTTCGACCGAAAGGAGAGGATGCTCGCCCTGCACGAGAGCCAGAAGTTGTGGCTTGACAGGACCCAGGGGATGGACTCGTATCTCGCAGCGATGCGCGACATGTCCGCCGAGGTAGGACGCATGTCAGGGAAGTTCAGCTTTGCGGAGGGGTGGCGCAGACACAACTATCTCGGGCTCTCCGCCCGGGAATTCGATCCCCTCGGCGAGTTGCTCGCCGGATCGATCTTCACGCGGCCGCCATCCCGCGGCGGCGAATGAGAGGGGCCGCGATTCGTCAGTCGAGGGCCGCAAGGATTGTACGACGAACACCAATCGGGAAGGCCGCGCAGAATGGGACACTCCAGAGCAAGCCGCATGGCTTCCACTGACCCGTTCTTCATCGAGAAGCTGCGGGGGATCGTTGGAGCCGATGCTTCCCAGGGAGCTTGGCTGCTTCTACAACAAGAAGGCCAAACCGTTGTGGCACGCCACCGCAGACTCCATTACTGAGAAACTCGGCCGTCTACGTCAGCACATTTCGGGGACGGTACACTAGCCCTTCACCGCTCCTCCCGCCAGTCCTGCCACGAGCCTCTTCTCGATGAGATAGAACAGAACGAGGACGGGGATCAGCGCAAGGAACGCGGCCATGGTCAGGTACTGCCATTGGGTGTTGTACTGGCCCACGAAATTGTACAGAGCGATGGTGAGCGGCATCTTGTTTTTCGACGAGATGAGCGTCAGTGCGAACAGGAACTCGTTCCAGGCAAAGATGAAGGCGTAGATCATCACCGTAACGAGTCCCGGCACGGCGATGGGTAGCATGATCCGCGTCATTGTTTGCACCCGGGTGCACCCGTCGATCAGCGCCGCCTCCTCGATATCTTTCGGGATCGTCTTGAAGTACCCGTTCATCATCCAGGTGTTGAACGCCACCGTGAACAACGCGTCCAGGATGATCAGTGCTCCGTAGGTGTCCAGCAGGTGGAGGCTCGCCACGATCTTGAACAGGGAAATGATCACGATGACCGGGGAAAACATCTCGATCATCAGAAGCAGGTACATGGCGAACTTGCGCCCGGGGAATCGCAGCCGGGCCACCGCGTAGGCCGCGGGAACGCTCAAGAGCGTGTTGAGCGCCGTGGCGCCCAGGCCAATGATCAGGCTGGCCCGGAAATAGCGCACAAGGTCATACTGCGTCCACACGTTGACGAAGTTGGACCATTCAATGTGAGTCGGTATCCACATCGGGGGCACCGTGTAGACGTCCCTCCCCGACTTGAGCATCGTGGAGATCATCACGAAGAATGGGAACAGGAGGATCACGAGGATGAGCAGCGTGAGGGGGACGGCGATCCACCGTGAACGGGTCTGCCACCTCATCAAGCGTTCTCCTGCCGGAAGTAGAATCGAGCATAGATCACGCTCACGATGGTGAGGATCACGAACGTGATCACGGACTGAACTGCAGCCCAGTCGAACCGTCGGTCAACGAACGCGTTCATATAGACCGAGGTGATGAGGATGTTGGTCGTGTCCGCAGGGCCCGCTCGTGTCAGGATGTAGATCACGTTGAAATCGTTGAACGTCCAGATGGCGGAGAGCAGAGTAGAGATCAGGATGAGCTCCTGCAAGCCGGCCAGCGTTATGGAGAAGAAGCTTCGCACACTCCCGGCGCCATCCATGTGAGCGGACTCATACAACTCCTGGGGGATGGCCTGCATGCCGGCCAGAAAGACGAGCGCAAAAAACGGGATCCCGATCCAGATGTCCACCCACATGCACGCGCCAAAGGCGGAGTAAGGTGCACCCAGCCACCCCGGCGGCTTCGGCCAGAGGCCTGTAACGCTCAGCGTTCTGTTGAGCAGCCCGAAGTCGGGGTGATAGACCAGCTTCCACAGCAGGGCACTGATCGGGACGGAGGATGCCCACGGGATGATGAACGCCATTCGCGCGGTCTTGCGTCCCCGGTATTTCACGTTAAGGAGAACGGCGATGGCCAGGCCAAGGAGAAACTTCGTGCTCACGCCGATGGCGGTCCAGATTACGGATCGCAGCACGGCCCACCAGAACTCCTTGTCCTGCAACCTATCGATGAAGTTGCCAAATCCCACGAATTTCGTGAGAGCGCTCAGCTTGTTTGTGCGGAAGAACGACATCACAAATACGTAGAAGATGGGATAGAACATGAACGCAGCAAGGAAGGCAACGGTCGGCAGGATCAGCGCATACGCCAGCCGGGCCTCCGGGTTCCAGAGTCTCCGCCTCAGCGAGAGCGACTCTTCGGCCATGGTTCCTCCCTTATCGAGCGCAGAAAAAAGAAGGGGGGCCGGGAGGCCCCCTTTGCGACTGCGATCGAACTACATCCCCCGGGCCTTGTCGACATCCGCGGCAGCGGCGTCGAGGGCTTCCTGCGGCGTAGCCTGTCCCTGGAACACCTTTTCACAGGCATTCCAGGTCTCGGTGTTGAGCGTGTCGAACCCGTCCACGAGAGGCCAGGGCCGTGCGGTAAGCGCCGCCTTGTTGAGGGCCTGGTAGAGCGGAGTATTCCAGAACTTGTCCTTGGCAGCGCTCAGCGTCACGGGAGGGAACCCGATGAGCTGGTCGAACTTGCCCTTCCACTGGTCCTGGTAGAAGAAGTCCATGAACTTGCCCGCGGCCTTCAAGTTCGGGGCTTTGGTGAAGAAGGCGACCGAGTCGGTGATGATGAGCCCCGCCGGCTTCTGCCCGGCGAAGGAGGGGATGTTGGCATAGATCACCGGGAAAGTGGCTCCAGCCTGCTTCATGGCAGAGTCAACCCAGGCGCCGATCATGACGTACCCGATCTTGCCAGCGTAGAAAAGCGGATGGCCGTGGATGCGATCGTACGTGGTGAAGTTGTCCTCGACGACCTTATCCTGCTGCGCGAGCTTGGCCATGAACGTGAGCGCCTTCACGCCCGCCGGCGAGTTGACCGTGCACTTGCCGTATGAGCCGTCAGGCTTGACCTCGAAGAAGTTGCCGCCCGCGGCGTAGAAATAGTAGCAGAAGTCCGTCAGCTCGGTGTGCGACTTGCCCGGCATGAACACGCCGTACGCGTTGGGCGGATTGTTCACTTTGATAGCGTCCGCCTCGAGCTCCTCGATTGTTTTGGGCACGGCCTTGGTGATGCTGGCGTTGAGGGCCAGGATCCGCGCCCCCGCGGCAATGGGCAGACCCATCAGTTTGCCCTTCACCTTGGCTTCCATAGCGGCCGGGTTGATGTTATCCAACGTCTTCTTGCTGACGTACTGGGTCACCTCCTGAACGGAGTCCGTTGCCATGTAGTCGAGGATCCACCGGGTGCCCACGACTGAGATGTCCGGGGGAGCTCCGCCGGCAACGGCTGTGTTGAGCTTGTCCTGGAGGCTGTCCCAAGGAACCGGGACGATCTGGATCTGCGCATCCGGCGACTGCTTGTTGAACGCTGCCTCGAGACTTGCGCGGAAATCTTCCGTCAAGCCGTCGTAGCCGGCCCAAAAGAACGTCGCCTTTGGCGCGCCCCAGACCACCATTGGCGCGAGGAGCAGAAGCACCACTCCAAGGCGGAACATGACTGACTTCTTCATATCTCCCCCCTTTTTGTGAGATGTGTGTGTCTCACGGACACCCGCTGAGATTCTACGACCCGTCATTGCCGGTGTCAAGGAGCGCCAACGCAAAGGCCGCCGTGGTCTGACGCGGTCGGCGCGCGCCGTTCGTGCAGCGGCACCGCATCAGCGGTACAGCTCGCGGCGGCCGATGGCGCTCATGTCCAAAGCCCTTTCAGCCCCGGAACGACTCTCAGGGCATTGCGGAAGTAGATCTTTTCAAGGGCTTCGTCTGGAAGGTACAGGCCGTAGATTTTCCAGCGCGTCACGTTTGTGCTTTCTCCCATGTATCCGGGGTAGTCGAAATACTCGTCTCGGGACTCGAGGAACCGGAAGTAGGCTCGGTACATTTCCGTGGAGATTGGCATGTCGGAGCCGAACAGGATCCTGTCCTGGAAACGGATGAAGAAGTCCCGGGAAGAGTACGGCTGCCGCCCCAGCTCGTCCATTCGCGCGGAGAAATCGATGCAAACATTGGAGCAGGCTTCCAGGAGGGAAGCGACCCAGTCCAGGTCTTCCGGGTTGTTCGCGACATGAGGACAGATGAACGTCGTGCCGGGATGGTCGTAGATCATGCGCGTTCGCTGCTCCAGGAGATCCACCTTCGAAAAATGGGAGCCATGAAAGCTCCACCCAGGGTACGCCAGCAGCGTTGGCAGGTGCTCGTTTCTCTCGTCCAGGGGTAGGAAAAAGCCGACGGGGTCGCTGGTGTGGATGAGGACCGGGATCCCCAGATCTCCGGCGCGCTTCCAGACAGGATACAACCTGCGGTCGTCCACTGCGACCAAGGCACCGTCCGGCGTATGGAACCGAAGCCCCAGCTCCTTCGTCACCTTGAGCCCGAGAGCTCCCTGGCGAACCTCCGCCTCCAGCGTGGCAATGCACAGATCAGTGAATCCCGCGTCTAGCTCCAGCGTGAAGTCGTCCCACCGCGCGAACTCCGACATGGTGAATGCCGCGAACCTACCCGGCTTCTTCTTCATCCAGTGCGTTTCATACTCATCGAGATCCCTCCGCTTGATGGTGTATCCTTTGTAGTCGAACGGCATGGCGCAGTTGCCTGTGACATTCACGAAAATACGCACGCCGACCGCATCCATGATACCGGTCATTTCCTCTACAGGCATGTCGGCAAAAAGGTGGTTATGGGAGTCAATGACAGGGAACCGCGCCTTCTCGGGAACATGGCTTGGCCGGCGAAGGAGCACTTCCGGCCCTCGCCCCGGGGAGCCGGGGACTTGTTCCCTCATGGCTGAACTGCCTTCACACCGGTGAGCTCGCAGAAGTCCACAAGGGCAGGCACGAGGTCCTTCCCATAGCCCAGGCAGGCGTACTCGTTGGTCCAGTTCTGCACCATGACGTCCATGTCGGCATGGGCGGTTACGAACCCGTGCGGCCAGAAAGGAATGCCGCATTCTGAGAGTCTGGACTGAAGGGTCTCCGCTGGCGGCTCGAAAATGGAGCAGGAAACCATGGTCATGCGGAACTCTCCATCCGACCTCCCGAGCCTGGCCAGGGCGCCTTCCCCGACTTTGCAGACGAGTCTCACCGAGAGCCCGCCCGCCTGGCCTTCGGTGGGGATGCCGTGCGCGGCGAACCCTGCCGGGCCGAGCTTTCCCGCGAGGGAGGGGGGGACTGCTCCATCCCCGATGATCTTGATCTCGCCTGTTTTCTTGTCGATGTGCTGCAGGTCCCCATAATACACAGGTTCCGTGCTGAGCCGGGAGAGCAGGTGGACGGTGAGCGCGGTGTTGAAGTCTCCCAGCGTGGAGGTACCCCAGCCGTCTTCGAGCATCATGCTCTGGGCAAAGCACGTAGCTGAGTAGTCATCCCCAAGCCCCGGAAAGGACTGAATCGTGTAAAAGTCGAATCCTTCCTTCTCTACGACCTTCTTCAAGGCGAGGTAAAGGCGAAGCGAGCGTTCGTTAACCAGCGACTTCTCAGGGGCGCTACCGAACAGCCGCTCCAGCCGGGGGCCAAGGGCCTCCAACTCGGCAGGGCGGATCTCTCCTGCCGTTCTGATCAACTCGGTCGTGTCTCGTGAGTCGATATCCACGCCGAATACCTTCATCCACTGTGATGGGTCTGCGACGCCGCAGGTCTGGCCCATTCCCCTGCCCCCAAATGCTCCTATCGTAGACATGTTTAAGTGATGTCTCATGTTGGCCGCCCGGCAGTAGCTTGCAATTCGGCTTATCTCTGCCGGTTCGTCTTCGGCGCCGTATACGAACCGGTGTAGGATCCCGACCTCTTCTAGCGCACCGTGAAGCACGAGTCCACCCACGGGTCGCCAGCCCTGGGAGCCGGGGTGCGTCCAGATCAGCACGGCCTTCCCGCTCATCTGCAAGTCCCGGATCGCTGCAACGAGATTCGCGGCCCACACCCACGTGCCGGAGAAAAGAATGACGCAGTCTACCTCGTCATCTTTCTTCATGCGGTCGAAGGCGGAACGGGCTTCCGCTTTGCTGGCCACGACAACAGGATGCTCCTTGAGTCTGATGCCATGTGATTCCAGGGCCTGGCGGGAGCGGGAGACCACGGCATCGTCAATGAAGGGGGAGCCCTGGGGGTCTTTCAACCCGTCCTTGTGAACGCCGTACACGATGAACCCGGCTGTCGGCTGGATCATGGTTTCCTCCTGCGCGGGCGGTGCTTGCTCGGCAGAGAAAGATGGTAAAAGAAAACAGGTACCGGCTCAAGACACAGAAGGAGCAGAGCTTTGGCACAAGGGCCTCGGACCCCCGGTGCTTGACGCCGTCCACTACGTACGCGCGGTTTCGAGCATGCAAGCTCGGGGCTCCATATTCGGCAGGACCACTGCGATCAAAGACGCAGAAAGTAGTACCGTCCTCGCCAGCTGTCAAAATCTTGGTCACTGAACCCGAATCTCTGACGATGCTATAATAAATTTCTCTGCGTATCGTGCGACTTGGAGGCAAGATGTTCCGGCTGAAAGATCTGGAAGACATCCTGGAATCAGGGCCCGTCTCTGGCGGAGATGAAAATCTGCCACGGTCCGCATCGAAAGTGTGCAGACTCCTTTCCGAACGGTTCGCCGTGACTCCCCATGCAGAGGTGACGCTCGGGTTCGTCCCGGGACGGGTCGAAGTGGCGGGAAAGCACACCGACTATGCCGGAGGCCACACCCTTGTTTGCGCGATCGACAGAGGCTTCCTGTTCGTCGCTACTCCCAACTCGGAGAGCAGGATCCGGATAGTCGAAGACTCTCTGGAGTTCGAAGCCCTGGAGTTTCCTTTTACGGAGTACGTCGAACCGGCCGTAGGCCATTGGGCGAACTACCCCATGACAGTGGCCCGAAGGGTGGCTGAAAATTTCAGCGGTGAAACCACCCTCTCCGGTGTTGATGTGGCCTTTTCTAGCAATCTTCCCATTGGCAGCGGGATGAGCGGGTCTTCGGCTCTGATGATGATGTGTTTCTGCGCAATCGCAGCCGTCAATGGGCTGAACGAACGGAAGAGGTTCCTGGAGAACATCCATGATGGCATCGACCTCGCCATGTACCTCGCGTGCGCCGAAAACGGGCAGAGTTTCAGAAACCTTTCCGGGGGGAGAGGGGTGGGAACTTTTGGCGGGTCGGAAGATCACACCGCCATCCTCAACTGCAGGGACGGGGCGCTTTCCCTGTACCAGTACGCGCCAACGGTGTTCAAGGCGGAGGTTGCGTGGCCGGCGAAGTGGGCCCTCGTCCTTGCATTTTCAGGCGTACGGGCTGAAAAGACAAAGGAAGCAATGGTGCAATACAACCTTGCCTCCCGGCGGGCCTCTCTTTCGGTGACAGCCTACAATCGTTTTTGCGGAAAGAAATTGAGGAATATCCAGGAAATCGATTCGGACACCAGGGGAGTTGCCGCAGATCCGTGGCTCAGGGAGCTTGGAGCCAACATCAAGAAATATAGGTCGCTCGATTTGCCGGGAAGGATACGGCAGTTTCTACTGGAAGAGAGGAAAACAACGCCTCAGGCAATCCACGGCCTCCTGTGGCAGGACCTCGATGCGTTCGGGAAGGCAGTCAGCGAATCGCATCGGGCCTCACGTCGCTTCCTCTGGAACATAGCGCCGGAAGTCGATTTCCTCCACACAAGCGCGCTCGAGTTGGGCGCTGCAGGTGCCAGCGGGTTCGGCGCGGGTTTTGGCGGAAGCATCTTCGCCGTCGTCCCTTCGGGAAGGGCAACTGAGTTCGCCTCAGCCTGGCAGCGTGAGTATCAGAAGCGTTATCATGAGATTGCAAAGCAGGCTGCGTTCTTTCTCACGTCACCCGCGTCCGGGATCAGGATTTGGGACCGGCGCGGGCCTTCACGATTCGTGGATCTATTCTTTCAGTCATAAGAGCCAGGGCAATGCTTGTACGCTGGGGGTCTTTATAACTTAAGGAGCTCATTCGTAGACGGACGCTGACCTCAGCGAGCATGTCCAGGACGCGGTGAACAGCCTGAAGATATGCTTTGCCGGCGTGGAGTCCTACAGGACCGGCCGGGCTGTCCACCTGGAATGAATCACGAGCCTGCGCCTGCGTGAGCGGCGTACACCTTGTAAGCATCCCCCACCGTTTTCACGTTCCAGGCCTCTTCCATCGGGATGATAATCCCCTTCTCCTTGAGGTGAAGCATCATCTCCACCAGCCGGATCGAATCCGCGAACAGCTCATCCACAAACGATGCTTCGGGGACCACGCGGTCCTCATCGATGTTCAGCTCCGCGGCCACCATGCGCCGAAACTCCTCGAACGTGATGGGACTGGCAGGATTGCTCACAGCGTACCTCCGTTTTGTTCCTGGATGGCAGCCTGGCGAAGCTTGAACTTCTGGAACTTGCCGGATTCCGCCCTGGGCAGATCCGGGACAAACCGGACCTGGCTGGGGATCTTCCAGACCTCCAGCGTCCCGCGGCAGTAATCCAGCACCTCCGGGACCGTCATGGAGGCGTTCTCTTTCAACCGCACGAAAGCCCACACGCTCTCCCCGCCCACCGCCGACGGCACTCCGACAACCGCCGCCTCCCGGATCCGGGGATGGGTCTCCAGATAGTCTTCGATCTCCGCCGGATAGACGTTCTGTCCGCCGCGGATGATGACGTCCTTGACCCGGCCCACGATGTGCAGGTAGCCCTGCGCGTCCATCCTGGCAAGGTCTCCCGTGTAGAGCCAGCCATCGTGATCTTTCACCGCGGCCGTCAGCTCGGGAGCCTTGTAGTAGCCCAGCATCACGCCTTCTCCGCGGACGGCCAGTTCCCCCTCCTGGCCGTTCGGCACCTCACGCCGCTCCCTGTCCACTATCCTGATGTCGATGCCGGGCATCACCCGACCCACGGTCTCATCCTGCTTTTCATCGGAATCCGCGAGCGTGCTGACGGAAATACCGCCCGCGGCTTCCGTCATTCCGAACCCATTGTACAGGGCGCAGCCGAAACGCTGCCTGATCTCGCGGGCAAGGGACGGTGGGCAGGCCGCGCCTCCGCTGGCGCAGACAAGAAGGGAAGAAAAGTCATGGCGATCGAAGTCCGGCAGGGCAAGCATCGCCTGCCAGGCCGTTGGAACCGCCACCAGGACGGACACCCGCTCCTTCTCCACGATTTCCAGCGCCTCCTGGGGGTGGAACCGTTTCATGACAACCAGACGGTCTCCCATCAGGAGCCCTTGCAGCATGACGTGAAGACCGGTGATGGTGTGCCAGCCCGCGGTGGACAGGAGGGTCTGCGGCCTGCCGATGGAACGCAGGAGCCGGGCCCGGTAGCGCGCGGCGGCTTTGGCGACATCCACCACTGCCCTGATGCTGGAAGGTCTGGCCCACAGCTCGCGGACCTTGAGTGTAGCGACAACGGGGGCAATGAGGCTGCTGTGCGTATGCACGGTGGCCTTGGGCTTGCCGGTGGTGCCCGAGGTGTACAGCAGAGCCAGAAGGTCACCAGGCCGCGGCGTCGTTTGCGGCGCCGATTCCGGCATCGCATCCGGCGTCGCATCCGGCGGGCGCGGACTTTCCCCCAGCCGGCGTGCACCGTTTTCGGTTACCAGAACGACAGGCTGGGAGTCTTCCAGGATGTCGTGCAGCGCGCGCTCCAGCAGGTCTGGATTGAGCGGAACAATAATTGAGCCGAGCTGAGCCAACGCGAAGAAAAGGCAGGCAAATTGAGGTCCCGGGGGCAGGGAGACCGCAACCCTGTCTCCCCTTCCCACTCCAAGCCCGGCCAGCTGGCCCGCTGTCCCGGTGACCTGCTCCAGGAGCTGCCCGTTGGTGAGCCGGGAAGCCCCGCAGACCAGGACCTCCTGCCCGGGCCGCGCCCGGACCACCGCGCGGATCGCATCCCCCATCGTCATCCCCGTGCTCAGCATGCCGAGCCTCTCACAGCTGCATGCGGTACAGCCGGTAGTGCTTGTAGAGCTCAGCGCCCCGGCCCCTCGCAATGAGGTTGATGGCAGGGTTCAACTCCGATGTCAGCGACCCATCGAGCCATTTGTAGCCGCTCCTCCCGGCCCTTGTCAGCGCTTCCACGTACAGCAGGGCATCGATGCCGCGGCGCCGGTATTCCGCCAGGACACCCATGAGCTTGAAAGACACGACGTCGATCTGCCGTATGTATCGGCTGACCCGCAGCCAGTTGAAGGGGAACAGATGGCCGTTCAGGCGGCTGAGAACGCGGTTGGTGTCCGGAATGAGGACGCAGAAACCCACGGGCCTCCCGTCCACCTGGGCGATGAGAGCCAGCCCGGGATCCAGGAAAGGACGCATCTGGTCCGCAAGCCGGCGGAACTCCTCCACGCCCACGGGGACCGCATCCGGGATCTGGCTCATCGTGGCATTGAACAGGTCCCGTATGACGGACACTTCCCGGTCCCAGTCCTGCATGCGAACGCTGCGGATGGCGACTCCGCCTTCCCGCCGGATTGCCTCAGCGACGCGCACGATGTCGGAATGTCCGCCCTCCAGCTCCTTGCCCACCTGGTCGAAGGTGGCCCTCCAGGCATACAGGTCGTGGTCCTTCACCATGCCGTAGCGCTCCAGAAAGTCCTTGTACCAGGCCGGGGTGTGCGCTTCCAACATGGCGGGAGGATGGTCGGTGCCGGCGATC
Organism: Spirochaetia bacterium; assembly: GCA_049515135.1. GTDB lineage: Bacteria > Spirochaetota > Spirochaetia > SZUA-6 > Fen-1364 > Fen-1364. Next base: position 11,907 of record JBEKUJ010000012.1, on the reverse strand, counting down.
AGCACGCCGGGGCAGTCGTTGTCGCCGAAGTTCGTGGGGCCGCGCATTGATGCCATGCCACGCTCCCGCAGCCACCCCCGGCATGTGTCGAGGAGCTCCCGGGCAACATCGAAATCCTGGACCACTTCGAAGAAGCCGAAGCCTCCTTCTGCTTTCTTCATGTGCTCGACGCGAGCGCGGTCAACGAATGCGGCGATAGTTCCAACCACCTCGCGGCCCCGCCGTGCCGAGAAGATGGCGACGTCCGCCTGCTTGAAGAAAAGCCCGCGCTCGGGGTCCAGGTATTCCAGGCGATCTGAGATCAGGGGCGGCACCCAGAGCGGATCTCCCCTGTACAGGCGCCAGGGAAACTTTATAAAGGCCTTTAAGTCGCGCCGCGAAGTAACGGACTCTATCGCAATGGACGTGGTCATTACCCTTCTGTCAGGCTTCCCGGAAGCTGATTCTCACGCTCGGCCCCAGCCCTTGCAGGGTTGCCAACCCAGCGGTCACCCGGCCGACCGGGAGGACAGCGGATGTCGCCCTGGGCCGCTGGTCCCTGCTTGCGGGAGTTGGACCGAAGAAGATGCACAACGCCTTGCCCGGAGGGCAGTACGCGATCTCCCCGACTTCTATGATCTCCTTGCCCGTGGGGTCTTCGGGGATCTGCAGGTTCACTCTGCCGTAGTACTCGTCTCCCCACCGGGACATGCTGGCCCTAAGGGGCAAAGCCTCCGCCACCCGTTTCGTCGCCTTGGCGTTGGACAGCTCGGCTTCGAGGTGAAATCCCTGGCCTTCAATGACGATTTTCACTGCCATGGCACCAGTCTGCATCCATGAGCGCCTGGACGCAAGGGCGCTCACGGCACGGCGGTCACGAACTTCCTGCCCTCCTGGGCGCAGAGGAGCTGGATTGCTTTGCGGCCGGATAGCGCTGCGGGCGGGAGGCCTCCTCCCGGCTCGACCCATTGGCCGCACATCCAGAAATTGCTCAGGCCGGGCAGAGTATTCCGCATCTGGTCCATCCCGGTCTGAGGGGTCGCCATCCAGCCCTCGAAGCTGCCCTTCCAGTTGCCCGTGTAGCGCTCGATGGTCAACGGCGTGGCAACGTCGTGCATCTCCACCTGAGAGGCGAGGCCGGGAAACCGGCGGTCCAGCGCGGCAATCACCTGGTCCGCTATCTCGTTCTTGACCGGGCAGTAGCGTGCGGCCTCCTGTCGGAGATCCGTCCACCATGACTCCTCGGAAGCAAAGGTGCAGACCATCGACGTCTTGCCCTGCGGCGCAAGGGTGGGGTCGTTGTTGTAGATGCGAATGCTGATGGAATGCAGGGTGCGGTCCGCAACGCGAAGCGCCTGCGGAAGCTCGATATGCAAGCTGGAAAGGAGGACGGGCACGTCGTCGAACTTTCGATTGGCCCCCAGACCCACGATCACGAGGGAGGGGAACGGAGTCATGTCCCGATAGTATCCCTGGATGGTCTGGTCCACGTATCCGCCATCGAGCCAGTCAAAGATCGTTGCATGACCGTCCGCGGCTGAAATGACGAAGTCCGCGCGGTGCTCCGAGCCGTCCTCCAGCTTCACGCCAATTGCCGCATCCGCCTCCACGATGATCCGGGCGACCCTGGACCTGTAGTGGATCTCGCCGCCCAACCCGAGATACCGGCTTTCGATTGCCCGGCTGAAGTCCATCGAGCCGCCGATGGGATAGCCAGCCGCCTTGTCGTCGAGCCAGGCCAGCGTGGTAAGCAGGAAAGCGGCGGGGAATGTCTCGGGCCAGGCATGGCACATGGCCTTGCGGACAAGGGGGTTCTTGAACTCCGAGAGGACTTCCCTCATTGACTTCTGCCCCCACTTCGCGAAAGGCCGCATCATCGCTCTGGTGGGCCGGGAAACCGCAACGCCTGTCCCGCTGAACTCACGGGCGGCGTTGCAGAACCTGCGTGTCGCTTCCGAGTCCTCGGGAGCGATATCCTTCATGTGCTGTTCCAGCTTTTCCAGATTGGAGTAGAGCGTGAACACCCGGCCATCAACGGCCTCGAATCGCTGGAACTGATCCGGGTAGACGAACTGACGTCCCTGCACTGCGCCCAGCTCTTCCCACACCCTGTACATCTGGGTCCCCGGCTTCGAGCCGACAAGCCAGTGGATGCAGCCGTCGATGGTGTAACCGCCCCTCTTCCATGCAGTGCACAACCCGCCGGGCGAGGTGTGCATCTCGTAGATCCTGGTATGGTACCCGTTCATGGCGGCGTAGCAGCCTGCGGAGAGGCCGGCGATTCCTGCGCCGACAACGATCACGGATTTCTGGCTCATCGACTTTTCTCCTCTCTCAGCGGCTCTGACGTTTTCATTGACTCTGGCGCCGGGCGGGTTTAGAGTCAAGGGAAATCTTTCCCAAGGAGAGAAGAATGTCCGACAAGAGCAGATCTCCCGCCTATCCTGTCTCCCTGCGTATTGATTATCCCGACAGGGAGCTGAACAGGCTGACCTCGGTGTTCCGTGTCATCCTCATCGTCCCCATCGCCATTCTCTTTGCGCTCGTGAGCGGCCCGGGCCTCGGATCCAGCTCGCATGCGTGGAGGTTCCCATTCGTTGCCGGCGGGGTCCTCTTCCTTCCCACGGTCCTGATGCTCCTTTTCCGATGGAAGTACCCGCGCTGGTGGTTCGACTGGAACGTGAACCTTACTCGATTTGGTCTGAGGGTTGGCGCATATTTCACCCTTCTCACTGATGTCTATCCCTCGACGGACGAGGAACAGTCCGTGCACCTGCAGATCAGCTATCCCAACGTGGCAAAGGACCTCAAGACAGGTCTGCCCCTCATCAAGTGGTTCCTCGCCATCCCGCACTACGTCATCCTTGCCTTCCTCTGCGTGGGCGCCATCGGGGCCGTGATCATCGCCTGGTTCGCCATCCTTTTCACCGGGAAATACCCCCGGGGCCTTTTTGATTTCGTGGTCGGCGTCATGAGATGGGGCCTGCGCGTGAGCGCCTACGCATTCCTGCTGGTGACGGACACGTACCCGGCGTTCAGCCTGGAGTAGGACCGCTTCTGCGCTATTGCGGAAGGTCCCTTGACTTCTGGCAAATATTACATAGACTATATAGCAAAGAGGGGTTGTATGATGCGTATAGATCCCACCATTCATCAGAGGCCGGAACAGATTGCACCGCAGCAGCAGACAAGAGAAGTTCCCGGGGAAAGAGAGCCTGACGGAGACAGCGACGACACCCTGCGGACAGCATCGAAAGTTCAGCCGGCCAACCAGCTCCAGGACACCAGGGTCGGGAGCAGGATTAACATACTGGCATAACGTTTCTTGATAGTCAGTCGATAGCAACCCACACCAAGCCTGGGCGGTATACCTTGCGGGAGGGTAGAGGCCATGGGCGACACTTCATCGACTCGGCGGGCGCTCGACGAAGCCCTGCGGCGCATACGACGCTTCACCTTCATCCAGATCCAGGGAATGGCGCAGCTTGCAACCGAGCGGGCGCGCCACGCGTACCTCCACGCAATCGCGGCTTGCGCGGTTGAGAGGATCGACGCGCTGGCTGAAATGGTCCAGACGGGCAAGACTCATCCGCTTCGAGATGTCCGGCTTGCAGAGACATTTCCATCGGTCCGGGAAAACGGGAACCCGCTTAGAGTCGGCTTCTATGCCCTGGCAGCCAATCCGCTCCACTGGGGCCACATACTGGTGGGCCTGACGGCGCTGGTCCTCATGAGACTGGACAGGGTGGTATTCGTGGTTGCCGGCGCGGATCCCCGCAAGCCCTTCCTGCTGACGGCTGAGGACCGGCATCGGCTGGCGCGCGAGGTCATCGACACATTCGAGCCTTTCTTCGCATATTCGCCAATTGCACTAGGAACCGATCTGGATGGGGAGACGAACCTGGGCCGGCTGCTCGCGCTCAATCCGCACCTGCATATGCATGCCTTCTATATCGCCGGATCGGACCACTACCGGCGGCGAAACGAGCGCGGCGAGCCGGACACCATAGAGAAGCTGGAGTGCCTTGCAGGCGGGCTTCGATCCGCCGCAGGGCCCGAACAGTCCTTGTCAGCGGTTTTCGTCGATCGGCCCGGACAAAGTGCAAGGCCTGGTCACATTGACACATTCCTGGACATCCATGTTCTTCCCGCAATGCCGCTTGTCTGCTCATCCACGGCCGCACGCCATGCCTTATGCGAGGGCAAGTTCACCGAGGCGCTGACATCCGTGCCCTACGCGACGTTTGCGGAGATTCAATCCCTCAGGCTCTATCATGGTGGGCAGGCATGTCATGAGAGCAAGACCGCCTGATCAACTCTCTCCGGGCGGGCGCCCTGATTCCGGAAGCCAGTAAGCCTTCATCAGCTCGCGGGACCATCCTGGCTGCCGCACCTCGCCGCGGGGCAGGAACTCCGACATGACCGGCTTGATGTCCAGGACAGGCGTGCCGTCCACGGCATCCAGATCAGTTACCAGAAGCCGCCTGCCCTCGCGCCCTTGGATTCGGACGGTGGTAAGCCCGATCCTGTTGGGCCGGTTCTTTGCCCGCTGCGCGAAGATTCCCGCCAGGGGCCACGCGGGATTGTTCCTCGGGCGACGCGCTCCCAGAACGATCTTCGGATCCTCCACCAGGTGGAAATAATAGATCACCTCGGCATGGGAGAAATCCTCCAGGCCGAGGAGCGCATCGGGATGGATGGCGTCGACAAGCTCGATGACGGAATCCAGCCCGCCCCAGTAGTCGTCCTCCAGGCCGCGGCGGCTGTTCCGCACGTACCCGATCGGCTCAACGAACGGCATGAGCCCGCCTGGCTACCTGCCCGCCTTGAGCACAAGATAGACGGGGAAATGGTTGGAGACCGTGCTGCGGGAGCCTTCGAAGTCACGCGTCCAGTAGAGGACATCCGCTTTTTCTATGCGGGGCCTCAGGGCCGGGCTGACGAAAATGTGGTCTTCATCGCGCTCCAGCCCGTTTTTCCCCATGGTTGTGGCCTTGTTCGGAATGACCTGCTGTCCGCCCAGGGCCATGAGCGCGCGAAAGCTGGGCATGCGCTCCTCGCCGAAGTCCCCTGCAAGTATCGTCATCCCCCGGTTGCCGGTGAGCTTCTCGAAGTACTTGTATACCTCGCCCAGGCGATCCACCTCGGCGGCCCGGGCGCGCGCGCCGCGACTGGAATCGATGTGACATGCCACCAGGTTGAAAGAGAACGGAGAGCCTTTCACTTTGAAGTTCGCCCCATACGGTGGACGGGAGAACTCCCCGGTTCCGGGGTAAGGACCCAGCATCCTGTACAGCTCGACGCGATCGTTGTAAAAGAAGCCGAAAAACTCCTTATGGTTCACCGCGGGGGTTTCTTTCTCACTGCTTGCCGCTTCCCATCCGTCTGCCAGCAGGCTGAGGACTTTCTCCAGCCCCCCGGCATCCACAACTTCCTCCGCGGCAACGACGTCGAAGTTGTTGATCACCTTCGCAAGGGCCATGTAGTCCTTGCGCTGCCCGCCCAGCCCGTCCACGTTGTAGGAAGCGACACGGAGGACCTGGGCGGAAAGAAATGCGGGAAACAGAAGGAGCGCAAGGGGAAAAAAGAGCTTTGTCGGCATCAGGATACTCCACAAGCAGTATCGGCGCGTTCCCGGTCGCGCTGTACCGGTTGACTCCCTCCCCGTGCGGATTCCATCACGGCGAGCTGGATGGCTGACGGGGCTCCTGCTGCGTCAGGCAGTGGAGCGTGCCGCGCCCCCATACCAGGTCCACTGCGTGGATTCCGGCAACAGTCCGGTCAGGGAAAAGCTCTGCGAGCGTTCCCAGGGCGACTCGATCGTTGGGATCATTGAAGGTGGGGACAATGACAGCGCTGTTGGATATGTAGAAATTGGCGTAGCTGGCCGGCAGCCGCTGGCCGTCCATGAAAATCGGCGCCGGCATTGGCAGGAATGCCACCTGCACTCGAGATCCATTCTCCAGCCGGTATCCTTCCAGCCTTTCGCGGTTTTCCTCCAGCGCCCGGTAGTTTGCGTCATGGGGATCATGCTCGCGGCACAGCACGACGGTCTCAGGGGCAACGAACCTGCACAGATCGTCCACGTGGCCGTGAGTGTCGTCCCCCGCGATCCCGCGGCCGAGCCAGAGGACATTCGAGACGCCAAGAGAGTCCCTCATGACCGTCTCGATGTCCTTCCGCTCGAGGTGCGGATTGCGGGCCTGGACCTCCCTGTCCAGGAGGCACTCCTCCGTGGTGAGGAGCGTGCCCCGGCCGTTCACATCAATGCTCCCGCCTTCCAGCACCACCTCCCTTCCCTTGCAACGCGCAGGCAGGTATGCAAGGTCCAGGACTTTCGCTATGCGCTGCGCCACCTTGCGATCCCTCGCGTGGTCGGGGTATTTGGCCCACGCGTTGAAGCGAAATCCCGCCACCGTCAGCCGGGGCACGGGGCTTTCACTCCGGACGAAAATCGGGCCGAAATCCCGCGCCCAGGCGCGGTCCGTGGAGATCCTGAAGAACTCCGCCTCCGGCGCGCCGATGCGGGAAAGGAGCCGGCGCGCCTGCCGTTCCAGGCCGGCTGAGCCCGCGAGGATGCGCACCTTTTCTCCCGCCGCTACCGTGCGGACCATCTCCCCGAATACCCAGGGAATGGGGGCGAACTTCCCCGGCCAGTCCGATCGATTGTGCGGCCACGCCATCCATGTCGCCTCGTGCGGCTCCCACTCGGCCGGCATTCGCGGCTCTCCGAGCTGGTCTGTCATGCGTCGTCGATGAACCGTCTGTCCAGGTCGGTGTAGGAATCGATCCGCCTGTCCCGCAGGAATGGCCAGTTTCGTCGTACCTCCTCGATCCTGGAAGGTTCGACCTCCCCAAGGACGATCTCCTCCCCGTCCGTGGCGGCCCGGGCCACTACCGCGCCGAAAGGATCGCAGAGGAAGGAACCGCCCCAGAACTCAATCCCCTCTCCTCCCGCCTCGCGCTCGATGCCCGCGCGGTTGACCGCGGCCACATACACCCCGTTTGCAATTGCATGACTTCGCTGGATCGTGATCCAGGCATCGCGCTGATCAGCTCCCAGTGCCGCCTTCTCCCGGGGGTGCCACCCGATTGCCGTCGGGTAGAAGAGGACCGCAGCCCCTCGCAGCGACGTGAGCCGCGCAGCCTCCGGGTACCATTGGTCCCAGCAGATGAGGGTGCCGATTCGCCCCACTGGCGTGTCAAATGCCCGGTAACCAAGGTCCCCTGGGGTGAAATAGAACTTCTCAAAGTACCCCGGGTCATCGGGTATGTGCATCTTGCGATAGAGCCCTACCATCTCCCCTTCTTCTCCGATGACAGCGGCGCTGTTGTGATACAGCCCTGGCGCCCTGCGCTCGAAAACCGGCGCGATCACGGTGATCCTGTTCTCCGCAGCAACCGCGGCAAGTGCATTTGTGGTCGGCCCGGGAACAGGTTCTGCGAGATCGAACGACCGGGCATTCTCGCTCTGGCAGAAGTACGGGGAGCGAAAAAGCTCGGGCAGGCAGACTACACGAGCGCCATCCCTCGCTGCCCGGCCCACCAGCTCCAGCGCCCTCCTGAGGTTGGCGTCCGGGTCAAGGGTCGGCGTCATCTGCACCAGGCCAACGGTGAACTTGGAAGCCGTACTCATGGTCCATGAGGATACCTCTTTCGAATTGACTTGTCGCCCGGGTGTGGTAGAATCTGTGCAGTCCGCCAGTCAGGCATCGCGTCGAGCTTCTGCGTGGGGTCCTTCATGGAGGCTCCAGGTGTCAGAGAAAATCGGTGACTACCTCATCCGCATCGGCGCAATGACACCGGAGCAGGTCTCCAGGGTCCTCCAGCTCCAGGCAGCGGGGGACAGGCGCAAGTTCGGGGCCATCGCCGAGGAGCTGCGATACATCACCAGCTACGAAAAGATCAGGGACTTTCTTGCCGCTTTGAAAAGATAGACGCATCTTGCGGTCCGGCCGGTGCTGTGTTACCATTTCCCTGCGCGCTGATGCGACCTGGCGTCGAGCAAAACGTGTGACAGCAAAGGGTCGTGCTGCTGGTTGGCTTGAGTATCCACTATGCCAAAAAAACCGGTGATCGACCACGAAGAAAAAGATTCCCTCGTTCCTTCTATCTCCCGGGAGGAAGACAGACTCAAAAGCTATCTGGAAGCAGCCGCCGCTTCCGCCCGACAGCTGGTCACGAACGCCCAGCAGGCGGCGGAGGAGCGGGAGCGCAAAGCCCGTGAGGAGCTGCCGCAGCTCATGGAGCGCCAGCGGGCGGAGAGTCTTGCCGCCAGCCGGACCCGCGCACAGTCCCTGCGGGCTGAGCTTGCCGCGCAGACCGCTGCGCTCCTGAAGAAAGCGGAGGAAAACTGCCAGAAAGCGGCCTCCATCGTCGTCTCCGCGGTCTGGCCGGGAGACCCCCAATGATCGTGCGCATGTCCAGCGTGGAGATCATGGGACCCCTGCCGCTTTTCGATCAGACGGTACAGCTGATCCAGGACGCCGGCGTGCTCCACGTGGAAGAAGTCCCCCTTGCCGCCGTGGACGGGGACAAGCCTCTTCATCGAATCCACCTCACTGATGCCGATCTTGCTGACAAGGACGCCTGTGAAGCGCTTTCCCGCATGCTCCAGGAGTCGCTGTCCCGCGTGCCATCCGTTGTCCTTGGCCGCATTCAGTCCTCCCGAGCGCTGGTGGAGCAGTACAGACGGTGGGACGGCCAGCCCGTCTCCTCCATGAGCGCAACCGCGCGTTCCCTTCACGCCAAGGTGCGCTCCTTTGCCCGCCGCGAAGGCAACATGATGGAAGACATCCAGCTTCTCTCAGCGTATGAGGAGGTGGTCCGGGCGCTTGCCCCGCTCGTTCAGGCGGGAGAGCTCTCAGAAGATCGGGAGCATCTCGGAGTTATCTTTGAAGACAGGAACAAGCTTGCCAGGACCCTGCTGTCCCGGGAGCTTGCCTCCCTCACCGGCGGGAGCTACCTCTACCACTCAGCCGGCATCAGCCGGGGAAGGACCGCAGCCCTGATCGGCATTCCCCGCTCAAGCGGCCCCGGCGTTCGGACCTTTCTTTCTCGGGCGGGAATCGCGGAGATGCTCCTCCCCGGCTACACACGTGACAAACCATTCATGGAGGTGTTCACCGGCATTGCCCGGGAGCTTTCCACGCTGAAGGACCACCTCCTGGATCTGCAGTCGCAGGCAGAAGACTTCTACGAGCAGAACGGCCCGAGCCTCCTTGCCATGCAGTACGCGTGCAATAACCTCCTGGCCCGGTATGACAGTCTCCCCAAGTTCGCCCGCACCACATATGCCTTCGTGATCAGGGGTTGGGTGGCGCGCGGGAGGCTGATGCGCCTGAGCTCCCTGCTGGGCTCCACCCTCGGTCCTGCCGTGGTTGCGCGCCCTTTTCGAAGCAAGGAGATGGGCATCCCGCCAGTCCTTCTGGACAATCCCAGGCCGGCCCGGTCCTTCGAGCCGCTCCTGTCCATACTCTCCCTCCCTCAGTATGGAACCATCGACCCCACCATCAGCCTTTCCATATTCTTCCCCCTCATGTTCGGGCTCATGCTGGGAGATGTTGGATATGGATCCGTGCTTCTTGCCGGTTCAGTGCTCCTTTTCTTTCTGGGAAGAAAGACGAAGCTCCTGAGGACCCTCTCGGTCATCCTGGCCTTCTGCGCGCTTTCCACAATCGCCTTCGGCTTCGTGTTCGGTGAGATGTTCGGCACCCTCGGGCACGATATCGGGCTGCGGCCCTTGTGGGAGGAGAGGCTGGTGCTGGGACAGGCAGACATGTCCGGCCCGATCCTGGGCTACCTGTATGTGGCCCTTGGCCTCGGAATCTTCCAGATCATCCTTGGCCTCGTCCTCGGAGTGGTCAGCGCGGCAAGGAAAGGCCGGTCCGGCGATGCCTGGGGCAGCCTTGCGCGAATCCTGGGGATTCTCCTGTTGCTCTTTGCCGTCGGCCGCATGATGGGGTTCCTTCCACCGGCTTTCACAACGGCGACAATCGTCACGGCAGTTCTTTTTGCCGGGGTCCTCGGCTATCAGATTGTGCGAAAGCCATCCCATGGGCTTCTCCTGCCCCTGGAGGTTCTGAGCACCATGGGGAATATCCTTTCTTACGCACGGATAATGGCCATCGGCATGGCTTCCGTCGTGCTTGGGCTCCTGGCCCGGATGTTTGCCGGGATGATCGCCAACATCGCGTTCGCGCTCATGGTCGCGGTTCTGATCCACGCCCTCAACCTTGTACTCGGGATCATCGACCCGACAATCCAGGGTCTTCGCCTGCAATACGTCGAGTTTTTTTCTAAGTTCTACCAGAGCGGCGGGAGAAGATTCTCTCCGCTTCGAAAAATCGGAGGTGAGCTCGCGTGAACACAACACGAAGGATCGTGATCTGCGCCCTGGCGGCGCTGGTCCTGCTGGTCATCAGCGCCGGAGCCACATGGGCGGCTGACGCGACCACCGACCAGGCAAACCAGACGCCAAAGGACAGGACCATTCCGGGGGCCCTGATAGCCATTGCCGCGGCCCTTGCCATTGGCCTGCCGGCTTTCGGCACCGCCATTGCCCAGAGCAGGATCGGCGCTGCGGGCTGCGGAACCATCGCGGAAAAGCCGGATACGGCGGGGACCATCATCCTGCTCATCGCCATCCCTGAGACCATGGTCATCCTGGGGTTCGTGGTGGCCGTTGTACTGATCTTCGCGCTGTGACAGGTGACACCCCGCTGGACGCCGAAGCGGCAGCCCTGGTTGCAGAGATCGATCGGGAAGCTGAGGCGGAGAAACAGAGAATCCTCGGCGAGGCCGGCGACCGTGCGGCCCGGATCCATGCAGATGCCGATGCCAGGATCCGAGCCGCTGCCCAGGAGGCGTCGCAGCTCACGGAGAAGCTTGCGCGCGTGGATGAAGACAGGCTCCAGGGCCAGACGCGCATGGAAGCCCAAGCAGAGCGGCTGACGGGCCTGCACCGGGCGTACCAGCTCGCGATCCAGACGGCACGGGAGCGCATAGATTCTCTTGTTCGCTCTCCCCGCTACCCTGATGCCATGAAGACACTCATAGCCGAAGCACTGGAGATTGTTCGCGACGCTGCCGTGGTCTCGGTTGCCCGCGCGGATCAACAGATGTGCCGCGACATCCTGGCCGAGCTCGGAAAAGGGTGCCAGGTTGCCGGCCAGGACCTGGCCCCCGGCTCGGTCATTGTTTCATCGGCAGACGGCAGGATCAGGGCCGACAACAGCCTCGGGGTCCGGCTGGCGTCCGCGGAAGTCATCCTGGAGACCCAGATCGCGCGTACCCTCAATGGGTGAGTACGATTACCTGAACGCCCGGGTCAGGGCCATGGGAGCCCAGCTGCTCCACAACGAGTTCTTCGAGCAGATCCTCAGCCTGGATTCAGAGGACCTGCCCATGGACGCTCTGCTGGCCTCCCCGTACGGCCCGATGCTGCGGGAAGCCCTTACTGAGCAGGCCGGCATCACCGCGATAGAGTGGGCGCTGCGCCGGGACCTGGCCAGCTCCTTCTCACGGGTGCGCGCCATGGCCCCGCCGGGCGTGCGGGCGCTGCTGGACACGCAGTTTGCCCGCTGGGACCTGCAGAATATCCTGGCCGTGCTCAGGGGAATTGAGGCAAGGGCCCGTCCGCGGGAGATTTCATCCGCGCTGCTCCCGGCGGGCGCATTCCCCGAGGCGCAGCTGGCAGAGCTGGCCCAGTCTCCGGACCCCATCTCCCTTGCGCGCAAGCTTGCCACATGGAACTACCTCTTTGCCTTCGAGCTGCACGACGCTCTCCTGGACAGACGCGCCCCTCCGTTCGACTTGTTCGAGGCGGAGAGAAGGTTGTACGGAGCATATTACCGCTGGGCCCTTTCCTTTGACGATCCTGTCATCCGCTCTCTCCTGCAGGAGCAGGTGGATCTGGCCAACATCAAG
>JBEKUJ010000011.1:0-126129 GCA_049515135.1 Spirochaetia bacterium | reverse complement strand
CTTCACGCACCATCGTGTCTGGGAAAAGGGTAGTTCCAAGAGAGCAACGTGTCTAGTACTAGACGGACGTTACCGACTTTCTGCTGGTAGCCGACTCAAAGGGTCAAACTGAGAACTGCTGAGCAAGCATAGGACATTTGCGAGATGCATGCCACCATGCTACAATCTGCGCATGGTGACTGAGATCCTGAGGCCCGAGACCGTTCAGGAAGCCCTGAAGGCCAGAGCCTTGCCCGGTTCCGCTTTTCTCGGCGGCGGCACGTGGTTGAACGCTTCTTACTCGGCAGAACCGATTACCCTCATTTCCCTCGAGAAGCTCGGGCTTGATTCCATTGAACCGGGTGGGAAGCGCTGCGTCATAGGCGCCACGGCGACTTTTCAGCGGATTGTGGATCACCCGGGGCTGCCCGCAGCGGTCCGCAGGGCTGCCGGGCTCACAGCCTCCCGAACCCTCCGGAACATGATGACGATGGGCGGAGAGATCGCTCTCCATCCCGCCGATTCGGCCATCATCCCCATCCTCGTTGCGATGGGAGCCGAGGTTTTGTTCGCCGGGAAGAAAAAGCCCGTCCCGATATACGCATTCCTCTCTGACCGTGACAGCGGCCTCGTCCTTGCTGTTACAATCCCGGAGCCGCTCCGTCCCTCGGCCGTCCTTGCGGTTTCCCGGACCTCCCACAGCCCACGCAGCCTTGTCGTGGCTGCCACCGCTGCAAGCCTTCGACCCAAAGTCAGCGGGTTGCGGGTCTTTGTTTCCGACTGCCGGGCAGGCCCCGTACGATTGACCAGGCTGGAGGAGCTTCTGGAAGGTCAGCCGCTCCCCTCGCGGGCGGAGATTGAAGGGATGAGTTTCGAGTTTGCGCCTCTGGCGGACATGCAGGCCTCCTCCCGGTACAAGCTTTATATGACGAAGGTCCTGGCGGCTGATGCCCTGCACCAGATGCGCGGGGACGCGCAAGGCGCGGCATGAAGATCAGCTTCACTCTCAACGGCGCAGCCCGCTCGGTGTCGGCGGAACCGGGTGAAAACCTCCAGGTCCTCCTTCAGCGAATCGGGATCCCCTCTGTCCGGTCCAGCGACGACGGGGAGGGTTTTGCAGGCAGCGACACGATTCTCTTCGATGGAAGGGCAGTGCTGGCCGGGCTCATGGTTGCCGGCCAGGCGGAGGGTCATTCCATTGAAACCATAGAAAGTCTCGGCACGGGCTCCAGGCTCTCCGTGCTGCAAGAGGCCATGATCGACGCGGGCGTGGTTCAATCCGCGTACAACACCCCGGCGGCTGCGCTCCTTCTGGAAGAGCTAATTCGACGGAAGGAGGCGCCGACAGAGGACGACATCCGTGACGCCCTTTCCGGGCTCTTCAGCAGGGCGACAGGCTACAAGCAGTTCTTCCTGGCGGTGGAGCTGGCTCGAAAGCGCCGCAAGGACCCCACCACCTCCGAGCCGGTCGCGCCCTCTTTCCGCGATGGTCTCCGCGTCATCGGCAAGTCCCGCAGGAAGATCGACGGAGTGAAGCTGGTCGCGGGCATGAAAGCATACGTCGAAGACAGGGTGGAGCAAGGAAGCTGCGTGCTGCGGATGCTGCGAAGCCCCCATGCGCATGCAAGCATCAGGAGCATCGACACGACGCAGGCCCAGGCGCTCCCCGGCGTGGTGCTGGTGATTGATCACCGCAATTGCCCCGACGTGGCGTACACCCAGGCGGGCCAGGGTTTCCCTGAACCGTCTCCCTACGACTACCGCATGTTCAGCCGCACCGTGCGGCACATGGGTGACAGGGTTGCAGCTGTTGTGGCTGAGGACGAGGCAACTGCGAGACAAGCGCTGGCGCTGATCCGGGTGGAATACGATGTCATTCCGCCCGTGCTCACCCTTGAAGACGCAATGGGGGGCGGGATCACACCCGTCCACGCAGACCATGTGAAGGATATCGTGTACCAGTTGCCCATCGGTGCGGAGGCAGCCAGGAACCTGGCGGCAAGCGCATCCGGCGGAACGGGCGATGTCGAGGAAGGCTTTCGCGCGGCAGACACCGTCATCGAGCGCACCTACTCCACCAGCAGGGTACAGTGCACGCCGCTGGAGCCTCACGTGGTGTACACGAGAATGGACGGGGACCGTCTCATCGTGCATGCCTCCACCCAGGTTCCCTGGCACTTGCGCCGGATCCTTGCCCGCGTGCTGGGCATGCAGGAGAACAGGATCCGGGTCATCAAGGAGCGCGTGGGCGGCGGGTACGGAAGCAAGCAGGACATTCTCCTGGAAGAGGTGTGCGCTTTTGCCACCGTGTGCACGGGCAGGCCCGTTCTGTACAAGTACACGCGGGAAGAGGAGTTCATTGCGGCCACCACGCGCCATCCATTCCGGATCACGGTAAAGATCGGGGCAAAAAGGGACGGGACGCTGATGGCAATCCGCATGTCGGCGGACGCAGACACCGGGGCCTACGGTCAACACTGCCTGACTGTCCCCATGAACGCATGCTCCAAGTCCCTTCCCCTGTTCCGCTGCCAGAACATGGCCTGGGAGGTGCGCAGCTGGTACACCAACCACGTGCCCTCGGGAGCCTACCAGGGTTACGGCGCCCCGCAGGGCTCCTTTGCCCTGCAGATGGCTGCCGCGGAGCTGGCTGACGCGCTCGGGATGGACCTGGTGAGCTTCCTGGACAGGAACCACGTCCGGGAGGGAGACGTCCTGGAGATCCTCAAGAGCCTCGGGGAGGGCAGAGCCGGGGCAGCGGCCCACGTGCGCAGCTGCGGCCTGGACCGGGCGCTCCAGCAGGGATGCCGCAGCATCGGGTGGGGGTCAGCCCCGGTTGGGGACGCGGATCCCGATGTGAAAATCGGAAAGGGAGTGGCGATCATCCAGCAGGGCTCGGGACTGCCGGGGCTGGACCAGGCATGCGCCGATGTGAAGCTCCTGTCCGACGGGACCTTCATGGTGCATTCCGGCGGCGCCGACCTGGGCACGGGCCTTGATACGGTTCTTGCCAAGATCGCGGCCGAGACACTGTGCTGCGATCTGGAGAAAGTGGCCGTCATATCGGGGGACACGGACACCACCCCCTTCGACAAGGGCGCATATGCCTCCAGCGGCACGTATTTCAGCGGCAACGCCTCTCTCAAAGCAGCGCAGGACCTGCGGGACAGGATCCTCGCTGTTGCCGCCTCAATGCTCAAAGAGCCGGTCGCGGGGCTCTCCCTTTCGTTTCCCGGCACCGTTACGGGGAAGAGCGGCGCGGTCGAGTTCGCCGGCATAGCCCGCTACTGCCAGGGAGGCGGGGGGCCGGGGGAGCTGGTGGGTCATGCCTCCTTTACCACGGATGACGCCGCGTTCCCGTACGCCGCGCACTTCTGCGAGGTGGGGGTGAATGTCCGCACAGGGGTTGTGCAGGTGCACCGCTATCATGCCGTCACCGACTGCGGCACGCCCATAAATCCCGAGATGGCCCAGGGACAGGTATACGGGGCCATCCTCAAAACTATCGGACATGCCTTGTACGAGGAGATGATCTTCGATGGCCAGGGCCGGTGTCTCACCACCACGCTGGCAGACTACGGTGCGCCCATGATCCAGGAGCTTCCCCGGGAGCTTGACGTGAGCTTTGTGGAAACGGATGATCCCTTCGGGCCGTTCGGGGGCAAGAGCGTCTCCGAGATCAGCATGAACGGCGCTGCGCCGGCCATCGCAGCCGCCATCCACGCCGCCACCGGCGTCTGGATGCGCCACTGGCCCATGACGCCGGAGAAGATTCTGACAGCCTTGGGGAGGATCTCGTGATCACCATGACGCCGCATGACATGCAGAGAAAGATCGATACCCTCGGAAAGAAATCCGCAGCGGGCCTCCATGGAAAGGACTTTTTCCTCACGTGGGACAAGACCAGAGAGGAGCTGGAGGCGATCCTCGAGATTGCCTCCATCCTCAAGGCATTCCGTTCCAGCAACATCTCCCCGCGGATATGGGACTCCGGGCTTGCCGTTTCCCAGTTCCGGGACAACTCCACGCGCACCCGGTTCAGCTTTTCTTCCGCCTGCAACCTCCTGGGGCTCACCGTTTCCGACCTGGATGAAGGCAAGTCGCAGATCGCGCACGGGGAGACGGTGCGTGAGACGGCAAACATGATCTCTTTCATGGCGGAAGTCATCGGCATCCGTGACGACATGTACATCGGCAAGGGCCATACATACATGGTCAACGTGGCGGAGGCCGTTGATCAGGGCTATCGTGACGGAGTCCTGGAACAGCGTCCCACGGTGGTGAACCTCCAGTGTGACATCGATCATCCCACGCAGTCCATGGCGGATTTTCTCCACCTGGTGACGGAGTCCGGAGGCATAGAGAAACTCAAAGGGAAAAAAGTTGCCATGAGCTGGGCATATTCGCCCTCGTACGGCAAACCGCTCTCCGTGCCCCAGGGCGTCATAGGGCTTTTCACACGGTTCGGAATGGAGGTCTCCCTTGCCTACCCCGAGGGTTACTCGCTGATGCCGGACGTGGTGGCCCAGGCCAGGAAGTTCGGGGCGTCCTCAGGAGGCAGTTTCCACATCTGCTCAACCATGGAAGAGGCATTCGAGGGGGCCGACATCGTCTACCCCAAGAGCTGGGCCCCGTTTGCCGTGATGGAGGAGCGCACAAAGATCGTTGAAACCGGGGACGCAAAGGCCCTTGCGGAGCTGGAGAAGAGATGCCTGGCCAATAATGCAAGGTTCAAGAGCTGGCAGTGCACTGAGGAAATCATGAAGCGCACGAATGACGCCCTCTACCTCCACTGCCTTCCGGCGGACATCACCGGGGTGAGCTGCGCCGAAGGCGAGGTCTCCGCTCAGGTCTTCGATCGCTTCAGGACGCCGCTGTACCGCCAGGCCGGCTACAAGCCATACATCATCGCCGCAATGATTCTGGCGTCGCGCATCAAGGATCCCGCCGTACGCCTCTCGTCCATCCTGGACAGGGCGGAGAATCGGGCGCGCTGACGCAAGCGCTTCTCTGGTCGTCATCCAAACGCTCGATCGCGTCGTCAACCGTTTTCTCGTCGCCGCCGGTGTGTTGCTGAGCTATAATGGCGTATGGCAAAGACCACGCGTATTGGAATCCTGACAGCCGGCGGCGACAGCCCGGGGCTAAACGCCGCGATCCGGGGAGTCGGGAAGGCGGCGCTGGGGCACTACGGAATGGAGTTCATAGGCTTCCGCGACGGGTTCCGCGGGCTGGCCGAGAATCGCACCATGCAGCTTGACAAGACAACACTGGCAGGCATTCTGACCGTCGGCGGCACGATCCTGGGCACGAGCCGAGACAAGCCGCACCGTATGGAGATCAACGGCCAGACCCGGGACATGACGCAGGTCATCGTAGACATCTGCAGAAGCAACGGTCTGGACGTCCTGGTGTGCCTGGGCGGGGGAGGGACGCAACGGAACGCCTTGCGGCTCGTGAAGGCGGGGCTCCCGGTTGTGACGCTGCCCAAGACGATCGACAACGATGTCGCCATGACCGACGCGACCTTGGGTTTCGATACGGCGTTGGGAATCGCTACCGAGGCCATTGACCGCCTGCACAGCACCGCGCACAGCCACCACCGCATCATCGTTGTCGAAATCATGGGCCACCGTGCGGGCTGGCTCGCCCTCGGGGCGGGAATCGCAGGCGGCGCAGACGTGGTTCTCATCCCGGAGATTCCGTACGAGATGGGGAGCATCGCGCAGGCAATCCACGAACGCAGCCGACACGGCAGCAATTTCAGCATCGTTGCTGTCGCCGAGGGCGCGATGAGCGGCGTCGACTGGCACGCCCGCCAGGCTGCCGAGCAGAAGAGGGCAGCGGCGCGGACCGAGACCGAACGGCAGGCAGCAAGGCTGGAGCTGGGAGCCCTCGATGCCCGCCACGCCGGCAACACGATGAAGCTCGCCCAGCAGCTGGAGGAGCTTACGGACCTGGAGTCACGCGTCACCATTCTGGGTTACGTCCAGCGTGGAGGCACCCCTTCCCCGGCCGATCGACTGCTGGCAACTCGTTTGGGCGCTGCATGCGCGGATTTCATTCACAAGGGCGTCCTTGGCGTCATGGTGGCAGCTCGGGGGGACGGAGTGGCGCCGGTCCCGATCGAGGAGGTCGCGGGGAAAGTGAAGACGGTGCCTCTGGACCATCCCTGGATCCAGAGCGCGAGGCGGGTGGGCATGTGCCTTGGAGACCAGTAGAGGGACGAGACGCGTCGCTCGGCTCGTCATGGGAACCCACACGGTGCAAGTCCGGTCCGATACGAAAGGTCAGCTTCACATTTGAAATCATCGGAAAAAGTGTCAATCGCATCCTGTTCAATGAGGGAAGAAGGCGTGTTACTGTCTTGACAACCAATAGCTTTCCCTCAGTGAAACGATGAAGGAGCTGTAATGGACCAGAAGGTTCTCCTGATCGATGCGCGCACGGGTTTCTACCGGGTTCGCAGATACCCGGTAGGGAGGTTCTTCGGGCCGGTGGACCTGGGCCTTCACCTGTCCTCGCATTCCCAGTCCCTGAACATCGGCGTCGGCCTCCTGGCAGGCTCCATTTTCCCCGGCTCCAACAGGCTTTTCGTAACAGGGTTCTCCCCCTGCTGGCGGGGGTTCTTCGTTTCTTCCATGGGCGGGGCCGGCCTCGTGTTCGACAACCTCGGGTTGAACATGGTGTCCATCATCGGCAAGGCCCCGATGCCCTCAATCCTCTACCTCAACCGCACGCGCGGTGAGGAGGTGGAAGTGGAGCTCCTGCCGGTCCAGCTCACCGAGATCTGGGGCACCGGCCGCCTGGGCGCGTACGCCATGCTGGACCATGTGCACCAGCTCCTGGGCAGCCGCTACGCCACGGACCCGCGCGTGCTGGCCACGGGGCCGGCGTCGCTTTCCACTGACATGGGAGGCATCGTCTCCGTGCCCGTCATCCAGGGAAAGCTCACTGCCGTTGACACCTGGGCGGGGCGCGGAGGCCTGGGCAGCAAGCTGCTCCAGGAGCACGGAATTGCCGCGGTCATTTTCGGCGGGACCTACGTGGATGAGGACTTCAGGGACAGGAAGGTCGCGGACGAGTGGTTCGAGGCCAAGTACAAGCAGCGGCTCCTTGCCAAGGACATGGAATCAACGACGAAGTACCGCTATGACCCGAAGTTCAACACCGGGGGAACATTCGGGGTGAATTACGCCGGGGTCCGCGGCCGGATCATCGCCTTCAACTACCGCACGGTGGCGTGGAAGGAGGACAGCCGTCTGTCCCTGCACGAGAGGCTCGTTGTCAACCACTACCTCTCGCAGTTCAACGAGGAGACCATCGTGCCGCGCAGGCAGCACACGTGCGGGGAGCCCTGCTCCGCGGTGTGCAAGAAGATGAAAGACGACTACAAGAAAGACTACGAGCCCTACCAGACCATGGGACCGCTGTGCGGCATCTTCGACCAGCGGGCCGCGGAGCAGCTCTGCCATCACGCGGATTCGCTCGGATTCGACGCAATCTCCGTCGGCGGCGTGCTGGCTTGGATGATGGACCTGTTGGATGAAGGCCATCTCTCCCGGGAGGAGCTGGGGGTTACGCGGCTTCCCCGATGGCAGACGGAGGGCTTCGACCCGGTGGCTGATTCCGCAAACAATGCGGAGCTGGGGGTGGAGCTGCTTGATTCCATTGTCCAGCGCCGGGGCATCGTCGACCTTTCGCAGGGCGCGCGCAAATGGGGACGGCAGCTCTCCCGGGCAAAAGGCAAGCGGCTCCTGGACAGCTTTGTCTTCGTTGCCTTCGGGCGTCAGGGATGGATGGTCCCCAATCAGTACTGGGCGCCCGGCGTCCTTGCGCCCATGCCTATCATGGGCAAGTACTACATGTACTACGGGTTCGCCTTTGCGCCCCCGCGCACCCTGGGCCGACTGTGCGCCGAGAGGTTCCAGAAGGAGCTTCTCCTGGACACGGCCGGGTTCTGCAGGTTCCACAGAGGCTGGGCTGAGGACACCGCAGCGGACCTGTTCGGCAGCATTTTCGGCATGAAAGATCAGCTCGTTGCTTCCACGGCGGTCACCGCCAGCAGGATCAACTCGCGGAATGCCTCCGTGTACTGGGAATCGGAGCGGAACATCGACTTCGTGCTTTCCTTCCTGAAGCGGGCGCGCGAGGTGGAGGGGGGGAGCGATCCCCAGCTGACCTCCTGGATCCAGCGCTTCGAGAAGGACCGGACGGAAGCGGCGCTGGACTGGTGGTTCGAGATGCGCAAGGGCGTGGATGAGAGTCTGCGCGAGTTCTGACGCCCCCCGTGGGACCTAGAAACAGCGGACGATCACGGATCGAAACCAGCGCGCAGCCTCTTCATTCAGCCGGTAGTTCACTGCAGGCCCTTCGATGGTCCCCGTGATGAGCCCTGCGTCCCGCAGCGCCTTGAGATGCTGCGATGTGGTTGCCTGGGCAATCGGAAGGGAGTCCACGATCTCCCCTGTGATGCTCCCGGGGTGAGTAACCAGGAGTTTCATGATCTCGAAGCGGATGGGGTTGCTGAGAGCTTTGAACATCGCGATGAGGCGGTCCTGGTCCGCACCGGCGGTGTCCAGGCTGCAGCACGCGTCGGGAACAGCTTTCGTCTTTGCCATAGTTCTATATCGTAAATATACGGGATGGATTCAGGCCGATTCTTGCCGAGTTCATCCGGGTCGCGCGCTCATGAAAGGCTGCCCAGGGCGGCGTACTGCTCCGGCGTGTCGATGTCGCGGAGGATGGAGTCGTCCTTCCAGGGCAGCTCCGCCACTGTGAAGCTCGAGAGGATCCGGGGCATTGACGCTGCCTTTGGGTCCGCGGCAAGGACCGCGTCCCGCGCCGCGCGGCTGAGGAGGACCGGATGTCCTCTTTCCCCCTCGAACACGGGAAAGACGGCATCAGCAGGCGGGGCCTGGAGCAGGAATGCGTAGACGTCGGGCCGTATGAAGGGCTTGTCCCCCAGGACGACGAAAAACCGATCCGTGTCCACAGATCCCGCGCCGCGCTGGATGGAAGAGAACATCCCCATCTCCCAATCGGGGTTCGTCACCAGCGTGACCCTTGGTTCCGCTCCGAAGAGGGCGCTCAGCTCCTGTCCCCGGTAGCCGGCAACAAGGATGACGCGCGCGCATGCGGCAAGGGCAACCCTCACAACCGTCTGGATGATCGTCGAGCCTTCGAAGAAAAGCAGCGGCTTCCAGTTCCCCATCCGCAGGGAACGGCCCGCGGCAGGAACAACGCAGCACACCGGCGCCATGAGTCATGCTACACGGGGCCCGGGGCGGTCTGCAAGGCGCGCCTGATGCGCCCCGACCTTGACCGTTGAATGTCGGGAAGGTATCGTCGACCGGATGACATACAGGTACGACCCTGCTTTCATCCGCGCCATTCCCAAGACAGACCTGCACGTCCATCTTGACGGGTCCCTGCGGATCCCGACGCTGATCGAGCTGGCGCGTGAAAGGAACGTGGATCTTCCCTCCTTCACGGAGGACGGGCTGAACGAAAAAGTCTTCAAGTCTTCGTATTCCAGCCTCGTCGAATACCTTTCCGGCTTCAGCTGGACCCTCAAGGTGCTTCAGGACAGGGACGGCCTGGAGAGAACGGCGTACGAGCTGGCGATGGACAACTGGGCCGAAGGGGTCAGGTACCTCGAGGTCAGGTTCGCTCCGCAGCTCCACATGTCCGCCTCCTTCAGCCTGGATGACGTGGTGAAGGCCGTGGACAGCGGCCTGCGCAGGGCCCGCGCCCAGATCAACAGGGGGCTGGATGAGACCGAGCCTCCCTTTGACTACGGGCTGATCCTCTGCGCAATGCGCTTCTTCACGCCGGAGTTCTCCGAATACTACAGGAACCTCTGCCGTCTCCTTTCTTCGTCCAGCAGCCTGGACATCATCCGGACAGCGGGGCTGGAGCTGGCCAGGGCCGCCGTGCGCCTGCGCAGGGAAACCGACCTGCAGGTCGTCGGATTCGATCTTGCCGGAAGCGAAGAGGGATATCCGGCCAGCGAGCATGAGGAAGCGTATGAATACGTCCATCGGCACTTTCTGAAGAAGACTGTGCACGCGGGGGAGGCCTATGGACCGGAGTCGGTCTTCCAGGCAATTGCCAAGCTTCACGCGGACAGGATCGGCCACGGGCTGCACATGTTCGACGAGCACATGATCTCCACGGGCAGCGAGTATGAAAAGAAGGCCTATGTGGAGAACCTTGTGAACTACATCGCCGAGAACAGGACAACCATCGAGGTGTGCCTCACCAGCAACCTGCAGACGTCCCCCGGGCTGGTCGACGTGCGGGACCACTCCCTGCAGAAGATGCTGGACTACAGGCTGTCCCTGACGTTCTGCACGGACAACCGACTGGTGTCCCACACCACGGTCACGCGCGAGCTCACCCTTGCCCTTGACAATTTCGCCATCCCTCCCGACCAGCTCAAGGACATCATCGTCTACGGCTTCAAGCGCTCGTTCTACTATCATCCATATACAGCGAAGAGAAAGTGGGTGCGCCAGATCATCGACTACTACGAAGCTCTGGAGAAGCGTTATCACGTTGCCTGACAGTCCTGAAAAGCCGAAGCGGACCGTTCGGATTCGCGGCGCCGCCGCTCGGGACATCACACCATCCTTGCGCGGATCACGGCTGACAATCCCGTCAGCGTCCGCCTTCACCAGCACGCGGGGTTCGAGATGGTGGGGACGATGCGCGAGGTCGGATTCAAGCTCGGAAAGCTCCTGGACGTGCACATCATGCAATTGGTGATCTAGACCTCGATTTCAATTCTTTCCCATTACAATTCTTTTACAATCGTTTTTCCGTAATGTGACAAGAGCAGATCCCGCACGGGCCACACTTGTCCTCATGAGAGAGATACAGGAGGTTGCCATGAGGAACACGGGCAGGATCATCGTGCCGGCGGCCCTGATGCTGGCTCTGCTTTCCGCGGCCGTCGGCGGCGCGGACGGGCTCATCGTCGTGAGCAATCCGCCGGCCGCCGCTCCCGGGCACTTCGGGTTTGCGCCCTTGCAGGTCCTCTACCACCGGGTCACCGTCACCGTGAACGGGCTGGTGGCTGTCACCGACGTGGACCAGGAGTTCTACAACGCGAGCAGTCAGCGGCTTGAAGGCACGTACGTCTTCCCTATTCCTCCGGGAGCTCACATTGACCGCTTCTCAATGGAAGTGGGCGGCAGAATGGTGGACGGTGAATTGCTCCCGGCGGACAAGGCGCGTTCTCTGTACGAGGAGATCGTGCGCAAGGAACGGGACCCGGCCCTCCTGGAGTACGCCGGCCGCGGCGCTTTCACCCTGCGGATCTTTCCCATCGAGCCGCAATCAGGCAAGAAGATCAGGATCCGCTACACGCAGCTGCTCACGAGCGACTCGGGCATGAGCGAGTACGTCTACACCCTCGGCACGGAGAAGTTCTCCTCCACGCCGGTTGCCGAGGTGTCGGTGAAGATGACAATCGACGGGGAGCAGCCGCTCAAGACCGTCTACAGCCCGAGCCACGATGTGGAGGTCAGGCGCCAGGGCGACAGGCGCGCCGTGGTGGGCTGGGAGGCCCGCAACGCCTGGCCCGACACCGACTTCAAGGTCATCTTCTCCCGCACTCCCAACCCCCTGGGGATCGACTTCATGGCGAGCCGGCAGCCCGGACAGGACGGATACTTCGTCCTCATGGCGTCCCCGGGGATGACGGCAGAGAAAGGCGCCATAGCAGCCAAGGATGTCTGTTTCGTGCTGGATACCTCGGGATCCATGGCGGGAGCAAAGCTGACCCAGGCCAAAAAAGCGCTTCGGTTCTGCCTTGCCAGCCTCTCGCCGCAGGACCGGTTCGAGGTTGTGCGGTTCTCCACGGAGGCGGAGCCCCTGTTCAACGGGCTTGTCCCTGCTGACGGGGACCACACGGCGAAGGCGGCTGATTTCGTGGACGGCCTCACGGCAATGGGCGGGACCGCCATAGCGGATGCGCTTGACGCGGCGCTCTCCCTCCGAGGTGCCGGAGACAGGCCCTTCATGGTGATCTTCCTCACGGATG
Source organism: Spirochaetia bacterium (assembly GCA_049515135.1). Taxonomy (GTDB): domain Bacteria; phylum Spirochaetota; class Spirochaetia; order SZUA-6; family Fen-1364; genus Fen-1364. Next base: position 114,101 of record JBEKUJ010000011.1, on the reverse strand, counting down.
GAATACCCACGGTGGGAGAGACCTCGGAGGAAGCCCTGGTGGCCAGAGTGACGCACGCGGGCCACGCGACGCGCATTTTCTCGTTCGGAATCGGGAACGACGTGAACGCTCATCTCCTGGACAGGATCGCCTCGGACACGCGCGGTGTGAGTCAGTACGTGCTTCCCGGTGAAGACATCGAAATGAAGGTGAGCTCTTTCTACGCAAAGATCAACGAGCCTGTCTTTTCCGATCTGGCCCTTTCATTCACAAACCCCGGCATACGCGTCACTCAGGTGCTCCCATCCGCCCTGCCGGATCTGTTCAACGGAGACGTGGTGGTTGTTTTCGGGCGGTACTCAGGCTCCGGCTCTTCTGCAGTCAGGATCAGCGGGCAGTTCAACGGGAAGAGACGTGATTTCGCAGCGGACCTGAGCTTCCCCGCAGAGCAGGCCGGAAACGACTACATACCGCGCCTCTGGGCCGCTCGCCGGGTGGGCTGGCTCCTGGACGAGATCAGGATGCATGGGGAATCAGCAGAGCTCCGGGATGAGATCATCCGTCTGGCCAGGGAGTTCGGAATCGTGACTCCGTACACCGCCTCCCTGATCCTCGAAGACGAGGAGAGACGAAGCGTGCCGGCTTCTCTGCGCTCCTTCCAGGAGCTGGAGGACGACATGAGCGCCAGGGACAAGGCCCGGGGAAGGCTGGACTCCGTCCGGAAAGAGGCTGCCTCCGAATCCAGCCGGGCCGGTGCTCCCGCCGTGCAGAACTCCATAGCCATGAAGGACCTGAAATCCAGCTGGAACGAGGGCCAGGCAGCGCAGGCATCGGGGCTGGAGAAGGCGGCGTTAGCGCCTCCCTCCGCCGGGTACAAGGCCGCGCAGCAGAACAACTATGCGCAGCAGGTTCGGGTTGTGAACGGCCGCGCATTCTATCAGAACGGGAATGTCTGGACCGATTCTACCGCGCAGCTGAAACGATCTTTGAAGCAGAAGAGGGTCGTGTTCGGCAGCCGGGAATACTTCGAGCTGCTGGGGAGGACCCCGGCGCTTGCCTCCTGGCTCGCCCTGGGAAGCGACCTGGACGTCGTCGTTGACGACACGCTCTACAGCATCCGGAACTAGGGAGATGAGAAGATGAGAAGGATCATGTGTCTGATCGTCCTTTCGGCCGCCGCCCTTGCGTCGGCCGCCGCGGGGTTCGCTGCTGAAAAGCCGCGAGTTGAAGTTGCGTTCGTGCTGGACTCCACGGGCTCGATGGGAGGTCTGATCGAAGGGGCAAAGGAAAAGATATGGTCGATTGCAAACGACGTCATCGGGCGCAAGCCAACCCCCGAGGTGCGGATCGGGCTTGTGACGTACCGCGACAAAGGGGATGAGTACGTCACCCGGCGGTTCGATCTGACCGACGATATCGATTCCGTCTACAAAAACCTCCAGTCGATCACCGCGGACGGTGGGGGGGACGACCCGGAGAGCGTCAACCAGGCCCTGCACGAGGCCGTCACGGACCTCAGCTGGACGAACGGCCCGAAGGTGCTGAAGATCGTCTTCCTGGTGGGAGACTATCCTCCCCACATGGACTACCCCGACGATGTGAAGTATCCCGTCACCGCCAGAGAGGCGGTGAGGCGCGGCATCATCATCGACACCGTGCAATGCGGCGATGTGGCGGAAACCGCCGTCGTGTGGAAAGAGATCTCCCGGCTCGCAGACGGCTCCTTCGTGGCGCTGGCTCAATCAGGCAACATGACGGCCATGACGACGCCTTTTGATGATGAGATCGCCAGGACCAGCGCGGAGATCGGCTCCACCATCATCCCTTATGGGGACGCGGAGAGGCAGGAAGCGTCGCGAGGAAAGGTTGCGAAGGCAGCCGGCGCGCCATCCTCCGTGGCAGCTGACAGGGCGGCGTACAACCTTGCCAGCGGCGGCAAGGCCATCCAGGGGAAAGGAGACCTCGTGGAGGACCTCCGGGAGGGGACCGTGGACATGGGGCGCATTTCGCTCAAGGAGCTCCCTGTCGAGCTGCAGGGCATGACTCCGTCCGAGAGGAAGGTATACGTGACCGCCCAGCAGGCAAAGCGCGATACGCTGAATGCGAAGCTGACCGATCTCTCGACGAAGCGCTCCGGCTACATCGAAAAGGAGCGCGCTCGGCTGGCGGCCGAAGGGCGCGGGGACGCTTTCGACACGAAAGTGTCGCAGATCATCTCTGCGCAGGCTGAACGGGTGCGGTAGGTCGTCGAAGCGGGGGCGCTGATGCGCCTCCGCGTCTTACTTCCCCAGGAATTGCTGGAATTCGCCTTCCCTCATGATCTCAAGGAACACAGAGGAGGAATCCCGCAGGCCCACCTGGAGCGCATGGGCGGCAAAGAGCCTGGCAAATGCCGACATTGTATGAAGGGCATCGGAGGCCACTCCGCCGCCAATGCAGCGGTATGCGGCACCCCGTGAGACGACCCTGCTGAAAGTCACCTCCAGCCTGTCGAAGCTGAGCTCCGTCTTCTCGTACTTCTGCCGGGAGCCCAGTATTTTCGAGAGCCAGTTGTCCCTTTCGAAATCCTCGAACCAGATAGTGTCTCCGACCGTGTACAGCAGCCCGGGCAGCCCCAGCGGGCCGTCACCGGAGCGTCCCAGGAGCGTGGCGAAGGTGAAGAGCCCGATCTCGCCGCCTCTCCTTTCCCCGGTCTTTCGCCAGAACTCGGCCGGGGTCTCCTCCTGCCGCCTGGTCCCCCACAACTGCATCACCGCCCCCTTCTGTCCACACAATAGTGCCGCCGGTTCCTGCCGTCAATCAGGCGAAGCCTTCTCAATTGACGGCGGACCCATGCGCTGATAATCATTGGGTGATCGCGTTGACGAGGGAGGGAATCGAATGAGCCGCAAGGCACTCGCGATGGGACTTGCCGCCTGCGTGACGCTTCTGGCCGCGGCCGCTGCGTCGGCGCAGGAGAAGCTGGAAATGTTCTCCTGGTGGACCGGTGACAGTGGCGCCGGTCTGCAGGCTCTGGTGCAGAAGTACAATTCGCTGTATCCCGACGTTGCGGTGACCAATGTGACCGCCACCCTGGGGCCGGAAGCCGACGCCCGAGCCGTCTTCAGGACGCGGATGCTGGTCGGGGACCCGCCTGACACGTTTCAGGCGCGCGGCGGCCAGGACCTCATTGACACCTGGGTGATCGCGAACCGCCTGGAGGACCTCTCGGGCTTCTACAAGACGCAGGGGTGGGGCGCGATTTTTCCCCGTGACCTCATTGCCCTCCTGTCAACGAAGACAGGCACCTGGAGCGTGCCCCTGGCGGTCAATCGCAGCAATGTCCTGTGGTACATCCCTGCGCGGCTTTCCGGATGGGGGGTGGACCCGCCGCGGACCATGGAGGGGCTCCTCGCCGAGTGCCGGAAGCTGAAGGACTCCGGGGTCACTGCGCCGATTGCCGTTGGAAACACCTCTACACTGGTCCATCTCTGGGAGTCGATTGCCGTTGCCACCCTGGGTCCCGACGACTGGTCAGCCCTGTGGACGGGGAGGCTGAGGTTCACGGAACCCAGGGTTGTGCGGGTGTGGGACAATTTCGGGAAGGCCCTCGAGTTCGCCAACACTGACGGCGCCGATCTCACCTGGCAGCAGGCAATGGACAGGGTCGTCAAGGGCGAATCAGCCTTCACGTACATGGGAGACTGGGCTGAGAGCTACCTTGCTTCGACGCTCAATCTCGCCCCCGGGGAAGGCTTCGGCTGGGTGCCCGCGCCCGGCACGAACGGGATATTCATTGCGAGGACTGATTCGTTCTGCCTCCCGCGCGGCTTCAAGGACAAGGCTTCCGCTTTCAAGTGGTTCATGATGCTGGGCTCAAAAGAGGCCCAGGACCTCTTCAATCCGGCGAACGGCTCAATCTCACCTCGCCGGGACTCCGACGCGCAGAAATACGACGCGTATTTCCGCTCGGCAATCAAGGACTGGAGAGAGAGCAGGATCGTGGGAAGCATGGCTCACGGGGTTGCCGCCCCGCAGTCCTTTGTGAGTCAGTTCGCCGACGTCATTGGGATATTCGTCGCGACGCGGGACCCCGTGGCGGCAGCAAACGCTGCGCAGGCGATTGCAGACCAGACCCGCCTGGGGAAATAGGGCGACCAAGACCTGCTGGGGCCCCCTCGCGCGGAGTACGGGAGTACCCGTTCGACGAGTACGCCGTATCGCGCTATTTCTGCCCGTAGTAGGCTTCTTTGCCGTGCTTTCTCAGGAAATGCTTGTCCAGGAGCGTCTGCTTGACGCCTCGGATCCGCGGGTTCACCGAGACAGAGATCGCGTTCATATGAGCCACGTATTCCAGGATGAACGCGTGATACACGGCCTCTGCCGGGCTCTTTCCCCAGGTGAACGGTCCGTGTGAGGCCACGAGCACTGCCGGCATCTCCCGATAGTCGATTCGCGTGAACGCATCTAGTATCTGAACCGCAGTCTGCTCCTCGTAGTCCAGCGCAATCTGGGCGTCGGTGATGACAGCGGTGCACGGAACAGGCCCGTGGAAGTAGTCCGCATGCGTCGTGCCGAGACATGGCAGGGGCAGGCGCGCCTGCGCCCATGCGGTTGCGTGGAGCGAGTGCGTGTGGACCACGCCGCCGATCTCGGGGAACCTCCTGTAGAGCAGGACGTGGGTTTTCGTGTCGGAGGAAGGGTTGAGGTCTCCTGCAACCCGCCTGCCGTCCAGATCCAGCAGGACCATGTTCGACGGCGAGAGGTCGTCGTACTCCACACCACTCGGCTTGATGGCAATGAGTCCCAGGGCTCGATCTATTCCCGACACATTGCCGAACGTCGAGACAACGAGCCCTTTTTCCACCAGCTCGAGGTTGGCCTTGCAGACCGCTTCGCGCAGCCTTCTGACACCCCGTTGATTCGCTGCTTTCATTCCCTTCATAGCGTCCTGAGCAGTCCCTGCAGGCTTTCTCCAAGGCTCGCATACTTCTTGTAGAGCCTTGTATAAACGTCGACCTTCCTTCTGTCAGGGACAAAGGTCTTGTCGAAGCCGCTTCCCATCTTCTTCTGCGCATCGGAAACGTTCCTGTAAACCCCCGCGGCAACCGCGGCGAACATTCCCGCCCCCAGGGCCACGGTCTGGTCCGAGGCAGCCACCTTGATGGGCATCCCCAGCACATCTGCCGTCACCTGCATCACGAAAGGGCTCTTGCGGGAGATGCCGCCAAGAGCAATGACGGCATCGATGGGCACCCCTTCTTTGCGGAACTGCTCCACGATGGCCCGGGAGCCGAAAGCCGTGGCCTCCACGAGCGCTCGGAAGATCTTGGGCGCAGTTGTTCCCAGCGTGAGGCCGACAATCGCGCCCTTCAGAGTCTGGTCCGCGAAAGGCGTCCTCCTGCCGTTGAGCCAGTCCAGGGCAACAAGCGTTGACTCCGCCGGGTCCACCTTCTCTGCTTCCTCCGCCAGCCGGTCCAGGAGCTTGTCCTCGATCTCTTCCCTCAGTTTCGCGCCGGCCGCGCCCGCGGCGCCCCGGGCCCCCTTGCCGGACACCGGCCCAACTGCGGTGAGCGGCCAGGCGAGAATGTCCTTGAACCATGCATATACGTCCCCGAAAGCGGACTGGCCGGCTTCCAGCCCTATCATTCCAGGAATGATGGACCCGTCGACCTGCCCGCAGATGCCCGGCACTGTCTTGGCGCCAATGGCCTTGGTGGGCGCCACCATCATGTCGCAGGTCGAGGTTCCCATGATCTTCACCAGGGTGCGGCCGGTGATCTGTCCTCCCACCCCTCCCATGTGCGCATCGAAAGCCCCGACGGCGACCGCCGTGCCGGGATTCAGCCCCAGCCGCCGCGCCCATTCATCGGTGAGACCGCCGGCCTTCACGTCGGAAGTCCACGTTTCTGTGAACAGACGGGCTCGCAGGCCCTTGAGAACGGGGTCGAGCTTGACAAGGAACTCCTCGGGAGGCAGACCGCGCCATTCGGGGTGCCACATGGCCTTGTGTCCGGCGGCGCACCTGCTGCGCTTCATGGCAAGGGGGTCCGTGGTCCCCGTCAGAAGGGCCGTCATCCAGTCGCAGTGCTCCACCCAGGAGAAAGCGGCGGCGCGGACTTTCCTGTCCTCCCTCATGACATGGAGGATCTTGGACCAGAACCATTCGGAGGAGTAGACCCCGCCCTCGTACTTGGTGAAGTCCGTTCCCCCCCAGGTTCGGGCCACCGTATTGATGTGCTCTGCCTCCCTGACCGCCGTGTGGTCCTTCCACAGAACGAACATTGCGTTGGGATTCTCTTCGAAGCCCTTTGTCAGGGCAAGGGGCGATCCCTGGCTGTCGACGGCGCACGGCGTGGATCCCGTGGTGTCCACCCCGATACCGACGACGCGGGCGCCCGCCTTTTTCCCTACTTTCGCCAGAGCTCCCTTGACGGATTGCTCCATCCCCTCGATGTAGTCCAGGGGATGCTGGCGGAACATGTTCCTTGCAGGATCGCAGTATTTCCCCGCAGCCCATCGCTTGTACCACGCCACCTCGTTGGCAAGCTCTGTGCCTTTCTCCGCATCGATGATCATTGCGCGGACGGAATCCGTTCCGAAGTCCATTCCGATGATGAGCTTCTCAGACATCATGCCTTTCCCCCTTTGGACGCTCTGTCGACCCTCTTTCCCGCCCTGGGCCGGGCCCGGCCGGCGGGTCTCTCTTCGCGGCTTTCTTCCCGCGGGCGGCCGCGCTCCAGTGCCCTGCGTTCCCGCGCCGGCCGTTCCGGGCCGGCTTCCGCCGTCCCCCGGTCATGGTTGTACACGTCCCATCCCAGGTACCGGGAGAAAGCCTCGTCTACGGCTGCGGCGACGCGGGAAGGATTGACGGCCACGTGATGCTCGAAGCCCCGCGAGCAGATGTGGCGCAGGAGGGCCTGCAGCCGGGGGATTCGCGCCACCGCGTACCCGCCGAAGGTGTTGATGGGATCACTGGTGATCTCGCCCTCGCCGACATAGGCGCGGATCCTGCCCGCGAAATCATCCGTGGAGACCCGGCAGTAGGTGAAGTCGGTGGGCGCAAGCCGGCCCGCAATGGTGCCGTACGTTTTCTCCCTGCCCACCGTCCCTGCAATGATCTCCTGGTAGTCCATGACCCCCTTGTTGGAGAAGAACTCCTGGGGGAAATTGCTGCAATGGAAGAGCACGCACTTGTCGGGATCATCGGAGTAGTTGTTGTTCCAATCAGCGATCCCGCTTGGCTTTCCGGATGCCTGGATCAGGGCGTGCATGCCGAGGAGCCCGCTCATATCCGTCTCGCACGCCGCAGGTGAGAGCGAGTTGCTCAGCATGCTCATCACGGTGCAGGGCACGATCCCGAAGTTTTCCTGCATCGATGTCCAGCACTGGACCGCCGTTCCGGACAGCTCGCGTTCCGCGATGAGCTGATCTAGGACAACTGCGAACTTCGCCATGCGGACAAGCGATTCCCTGGGGATGCGCGTGGTCTTCACGTAGCTCCGTATCTCGTCCAGCTTGGAAAGGACCGAGGATTCCTTGTCGTTCAGGCTCCAGGCGCGTCCGAACACTTCCGACAGGTCGATGCTCTCCACGGAAATCCCGGCGCGCTCCAGGAGCTTCTCACTGTAGCGCACCGTTGCGAACGCCGCGGGCCGCGCGCCTATCTGGCCGAAACGGGCCTTCCGCATGCCCTTGACCACCCGGCACACTCCCGCGAACCAGCTGAGGTCGCGCCGGAATGCCTCCGACTCCGGGTCCACGGTATGCTCTGCTGTGAGGGAGTAGCGGATGTCCCGCTGGCTGAGGTTGTTGCACGCGGACATCTTGCCGCAGAAGCTGTCCCGCCTGTGCTCGATTCCCATGCGTCCCGGCTCGTCAGGGAACGCGTGCACCAGCACGGGGACATCCAGCCCCGACATCGCGATGGCATCCGCGATGCCGCGCTCGTCGCCAAAGTTCGGGAGCGTGACGAGTATCCCGTCGATCTTCTCCCGGTTCGCCTTGAAGAGCTCCGCGCACTTCTTTGCGTCCGAGAATGATTCCACGGAGCCGTACTTCGTGTCCTTCGGGCCCAGCGCAACGGATTCCAGCCCCTGGTCCTTGAGAACCGAGAGGATGACTTTTCTACCCTGCTCGCAGAGCTCGGCCGGGAAAAACCCCCGGTTGCCGACAAGCACACCGAGCGTGGTCATTGAGCGCTCCTTTTTCCGTTTTCAGTACCGACGGGTTTCAAAGACGATAATTCGCATGCCGTGGAAAGTCAAGGCGAAGGACGGTTTTAGATCCTATTTCGCGAGTGCCGGGAGCAGGTAGGCCAGGACGAGAGTGATCACGCTCACGATCAGAGCCATGGCGATGCTGTGAGCGATGGTGGACCTGAGGAGCATGCCCTCCTGCCCCGGGAGCCTGGCCGATACGGTGGCTACTGAGATGCTCTGAGGGGAGATCATCTTGCCGGCCACTCCGCCAGTTGCATTTGCCGCCACGGTCAGGCCGGGGTTCAGCCCGAGGTTTTCCGCCGTTGTCCGCTGTAATGAGCCGAAAAGAGCGTTCGAGGAGGTGTCGGAGCCCGAAAGAAGGACCCCGAGCCAGCCCAGGAGCGGGGAGAAGAAGGGGAATACTGCCCCGGTTGCTGCCAGCGCAAGGCCGAGGGACGAGTTCATCCCGGAGAAGTTCATGACATACGCGGTGGCCAGCACTAGGCAGACCATGGCCATCGTTCTCCACAGGCTGAAAAGGGTCTTTCCCAGGCAGGCGAGCCCTTTCCTGAGCCCCATGCCGGGGAGAATGAACATGGAAAGGAGGCCGGCAAGGAAGATGGCCGTGCCGGGAGCCGAGAAGACGGCAAAAGAGTACTCGGCCCGGTAGGGTGTCACGGAGGGGACCACGGGCGGCGCGCGCATGACCCGGCCGTCAAGGAGCGGCCACGCAAAGGAGATGTCCAGCCGCTGCAGCGCGTGTCTCACGGGACCTGCCGCCCACAGAAGAACCAGAAGGGACATGAGCAGGTAGGGTGCCCACGCGCGAAGCACCGAGAGACCCGGCGTGGACGCAGCTTCGGTTGGTCTGGAGCCAGCGCCGGGGAAGTCCCACGTGGTTCTCGGCTTCCAAACTCGAAAGAAAAGCCACAGCCCTGCCATGGTCACGATGGCCGAAAGGATACCTGCTGTCCACGGTCCGTTGAAGGTCGAGATGACAAGCTGCGTGCCGGCGAAAAGGACCCCCGCAACCAGGATGGCCGGCAGGACCTCCATGCTCTTGCGCCAGCCGCAGAGCACCACGCACAGCCACAGCGGAACAAGGAGGGTCAAAGGGGTGACCATCCGTCCGATGATCCGCCCCAGCAGGATCACGTCAATGCCGCTCACGGCTGCTGCCGCGGCAACCGGTACCCCCGCGGCAGCGAACGCGACCGGGGAGCTGTTGGCAAGGAGGCAGATGGTCGCAGCGGGGCGGGACTCGAAACCCAGCCCGACAAGCATGGCAACCGTGATGGCGACGGGCGTGCCGAATCCTCCCGCTCCCTCCAGAAACGCCCCGAAGGCGAATGCAATGAAGAGCGCCTGCAGCCGCCTGTCAGAGGTGATGGAGGCCAGCGTGGAGCGGATCAGGTCGAACTGGCCGGAGGCCACGCACAGCTCGTGGACCCACAACGCGGAAACCACGATCCAGAGGATGGGAAGGATGGCAAAGGCAACGCCAAGCAGCGCGGAGGCCGCGGCGGGGACAATCGGCATGCCCCACAGCCCGACGGCAAGGGCCAGCGCGGCCACAAGGGCGGCGAGCGCCGATGCCCATCCGGGGAGCTTCCCCGATGCCAGGAGCGCGAAGATGACGACAAGCGGGGCTGCGGCAACAAGGGCCGATAGGCCGAGGCTTCCAAGGGGAGCATACGCCTGGGTCCATGCCATGGGAGTGCAATTTGAACATGGCTCAGCCTGGCGTGTAAAGGGGATGTCGAAAAGGCTCCTGTCTTGAATCTAAAGACGTACCGCAGTAAGTTCCTGATGACGGTCATGGGCCGCCATCGCGTCGAGCGTTGCTTGCACGCGAAAGCGACTGGCGTTGGAGATGGACACACCATCGGGGAGCTTTGGTCGGGTTGGGCGTCGTACGCCTGGGCGCCTCCCGCGAGCCGCTGGAGCACAGCGGATTCTTCCCAGAAGGAGTTTCCATGCCTGCCAGTCCTCTCCTGTCGTATCTGAGCACACACCCGTCGTTCGATCCCGAGACGGTCGCGTACATTGCGTCGCTCCAGGCGATAGTCCGGTCAGCGCCCGAGATCGCCAGATCGATTGTCCGTGAGCTGGAGAAACAACGGTCGAACATCAAACTGATCGCCAGCGAGAACTACTGCTCGCTCGCCGTCCAGCTCGCCATGGGGAATCTCCTCACGGACAAATACGCCGAAGGCTATCCGCGCCACAGGTTTTACGCCGGAAACGACAACGTCGACGACATCGAGGAGCTGGCGCAGGCCGAGGCACGGGGGCTTTTCGGCGCGGACTATGCGAACGTGCAGCCCCACTGCGGGGCCGATGCCAATCTCATGGCGTACTGGGCCATTCTCACGACTCGGGTCGAGACGCCGGCGCTGGAAAAGCTCGGAGCAACGAATCTGTATGAGCTGAGTGACCTCCAGTGGGCGGATCTTCGGGCAACGCTTGGAAATCAGCGATTGCTCGGACTGAACTACTATTCGGGAGGGCATCTGACTCACGGCTACCGCTACAACCTCTCGGCCCGAATGTTCGACATCCACTCCTACGCGGTACGAAGCGATACGTTCCTGCTGGACTATGACGAGATTCAGGCAAAGGCGATCGAGGTCAGGCCGCTCATTCTGCTTGCCGGCTATTCCGCCTACCCACGACGGATCGATTTCAGGAGGATGCGCGCCATTGCTGATTCGGTGGGCGCCGTCCTCATGGTCGACATGGCGCACTTTGCGGGCCTCGTGGCAGGCGGCGTTTTCACCGGTGACTTCAGCCCCTTCCCGCACGCGCACGTCGTGACGACGACGACGCACAAGACCCTGCGCGGTCCCCGGGCCGGGATCGTCTTTTCCACCTCGGAGTTCGCGGACGCGCTGGACAAGGGATGCCCGCTCATGATGGGCGGACCCCTTCCCCACGTTGTTGCTGCCAAGGCGGTTGCTTTGCGTGAGGCGCGGTCGGAAGAGTTCAAGGCGTATTCCCGCAGGATCGTGGAAAACGCGCAAGCGCTGGCGGACGCCTGCATGGCTGCCGGCCTCACGGTGGTCACGGGAGGCACGGACAATCACCTTCTCCTCGTCAATGTCGTCCCGCTCGGGTTGACGGGCCGGCAGGCGGAGAGCGCCCTTCACTCGTGCGGGATCACGCTGAACCGCAACTCCCTGCCCTTCGACCGCAATGGCCCCTGGTATACGAGCGGATTACGGATGGGAACGCCTGCCGTCACGACCCTCGGCATGGGACCCGCTGAAATGCGGGAAATCGGGGACGTGATCGGCCTTGTGCTGGCAGCGACAAAGCCCGGCAAGAACCCTGATGGCACGGTGAGCAAGGCCAAATACCAGGTGGATCCCGTGGCGCGTTCAGAAGCTCGAAAGCGGGTCACAGCTCTCCTGGACCGGTTTCCCGTGTACCCTCAACTCGATCTGCCGTTCATGAAAGAAGCGTTCTGTTGAGACTGGCAAAAGAAGCTTACGATGCACGGTCAGCTTCTCAGCAGCGCGCTCAGTATAGTCTCGATCACCTCTGCCAAAAAAGAACAGCGCAGTCAAGCAGGCACTCGTCGGCGAGGCCGAGCCGAACAAACCAGGGCGAGCCTTGGTTTGCTAGAACTCTGCCGCGATCCTCTTCATCCACTCATGGACAGGAACGTCCTGCGGGCATTTGCCCTCGCACTCCAGGCACTCCGTGCATTCCCCTGCGCGTTCGGGGGCCGGGACGAACGTGTACTCTCTCTTTGCCCAGTCAGGGTTCGCGAACGCGACCCCTTTGTTGTAGATGTCCAGCACTCGCGGAATGTTCACGCCGCTGGGGCACGGCATGCAGTAGCCGCATTGCGTGCAGGGGATGGGACGCAGCTTCTCGTACGTCGCGGCCACCCGGCTTACCAATGCAATCTCTTCCTTTGAAAGGGAATCGACTGCAGAGCGCTCCGCGCTTGCCAGGTTTTCCTGGACCTGCTCCATGCTGCTCATGCCGCTCAACACTACGCTGACCTCGGGCTTGTTCCATACCCATTGGAGGGCCCATTCCGCGGGGGTCCGGCTCTTCGGCGCCGTGTCCCACAGGGCCTTGACCGCGGGCGGGGGGTTCACCAGGTTGCCTCCCATGATGGGCTCCATAACCGCAACGGCAAGCCCTTTCGCAGCCGCATAGCGGAGGCCGGCCGTGCCTGCCTGGATCTGTTCGCTCGCGTAATTATAGAAGATCATGCAGAAGGTCCATTTGTCCCAGGCATCCACGATCTCCTTGAAAACGGGGAGCTCGTCATGGAAAGAGAAACCGATCCACTGAATCCTCCCTGCAGCCACCTGGCGCTCTGCCCAGTCCAGGACCCCGAACTTGCGCGCGTTGTCCCAGTTTGCCCTTCCCAGGGAGTGCAGCAGGTACAGGTCGATGTGGTCCGTCTGGAGTCTCTGAAGCTGCTCATTGAAGAGCCTGTCGAAATCCGACGCCTGCTTGACAAGCCAGACAGGCATCTTATCCGCAAGCTTCACCTTGTCCCGATACCCGTCCTTCAACGCGTTGCCCACGACAATCTCGCTCTTCCCTCCGTGGTAAGGATAGGCCGTGTCCACGTAGTTGACTCCGGCGTCTATTGCAGAACGGATCATGCGGATGGTGAGCTTCTCATCGACTTTCTCCGGTCTTCCGAGGCAGGGAAGCCTCATGCAGCCGAATCCAAGGGCGGAAGCGTTCCAGCCGGTGCGGCCAAAACTCCTGTATTTCATATCGATCTCCTTGAGCCCTCCATGAACAATGCAAGCACAAACCCGACGACAAGAAAAGCGCCGCTCACGATGAAGGACGGCGTGGAGGCCCGGTCGGGGAGCCGGTCCTTCAGGACCGCGACGATCTGCGGACCGACGATCCCGCCCGCCGACCATGCGGTCAGTACAGCGCCGTAGACGGCCGGCATAAGCCGAGTGCCGAACACGTCGCCAATGAAGGCCGGCATTGTGCCGAAGCCACCGCCGTAGCACAGAAGGACCCAGCAGGCAAGGACGGCGAAAAGCCAGGGATTGCCAATGACGGCAAGAAGGGCGAAGACCAGGATGCCTGAACCGAGCATGATCCGGAAAGTCTGCGCCCTGCCGATCCTGTCTGAGACAGCGCCCCAGAAGAATCGGCCCGCGCCATTGAACAGCGAGCTGACCGCTATGAGCGTGGCCCCGAAGCCCGCCAGGGCTGCGGCGGAAAGGGACGGGTCGGCGTTTTTCAGCAGGCTCTGCAGCAGCGGGGATTGGAAGCTTATGATGGAGATTCCAGCCGTGATGTTGCAGAAGAACACCACCCACATGAGAGCGAACCTGCCGGAAAAGACCGCCTTTGCAGCAGGGAGGGCTGGACCTCCATCCGGGCCGCTCCTGGCCCCGCTGGCTGGGGCGTACCCTTTCGGCAGCCAGCCCTCCGGCGGATTCCGCATGAACCACGCTGAGCCGACTGCAAGCACGAGAAACACGCCCGCAAGCAGGAGGAATACCGGGACAAGGCTGGCTCCGCCGGTGACTTCGATGAAAAGCGGAGCAAGGACTTTGCTCATGAAAAGCGCGCCGAGGCCGAATCCCATGATGACCATTCCCGTGGCAAGACCCTTCTTGTCAGGGAACCACCTGGCCACCGTGGCAACGGGGGCCACATAGCCGAGGCCCAGTCCGATCCCGCCGATCAGGCCGTAGCCGAGATACATGAGCAGAAGCGACTTGAGACTCAGCGCCAGGGCCCCCACGGCGTACCCGACGGCAAAAAGAAAGCCTCCCGCCATCGCCATTCTGCGCGGACCGATTTTTCCCAGGCGCGTTCCGCCCCACGCTGCCGTCGCCCCGAGGAAGAGAATGGCGAAGGAGAAGATCCATGCGACCTGGCTGTTGGACCAACCGAAGTCACCCTTGAACTGGCGTACCAGCAGGTCCTGGAAAAAGCTCCACGCATAGACTGTGCCCAGGCAGAGCATGAGAACCGTGCCCATTGCGGCAATCAGCCAGCGATTTGCAGCTCGCACTCCAGCGGCCATGCAGACGCCTCTCTTTCCGGCCAAAGACGACTTTGAATGTCAGGGCTTACACCTGATATATCAGAACACGGTTCGCATGTCAATGCGAAAGAAACGGGGAAGCACCGAGGTATGCGCCGAAGCCTATGATGATCACCCCGCATGCTCCGAGAATAACAGTGGTGACGACGGGTGGGATGCTCCGACGTCCCAGGTGCAGGACGGTGGACACAGCGGTGTACCAGCCGAAGTCGCCCAGCTCGTGGCCGAGGTAGAATGCAAGGAGAGCCTGCCAACGCTGGAGGGTCACGTCGAAACGGACAAGGAAAGCTGAGCCGATGGTGATCCACCAGACCCAGAAATAAGGATTGGACAGGGAAACAAGGGTACCAGCCAGGGCAGGATGGATTTGGGAGACCAAGGCCCCTTCCCGCTGGGAACCGGCTTGCAGGTCCAACGCGCGGCCGCGGACAGCCTCCCTGATCAGGCCGATTCCCATCCACGCAAGGAGGATGGCTCCCGTCACTCCGATGATCCTTGTCGCAAGCGGAGCATGGAGAAACTCGACCACTCCGAGGGTCAGCCCGAACAGCAGCAGCGCCTCCAGGGCCGCATGACCGATCACTACTCTCGGGCCCAGCAGCCAGCCCCCGCGGCCGGACCGCACCGCGCGCGCGATGGTGTAGGTAAGCATGGGACCCGGCATCAAGGCGCCGCTCAGCGACATGACGAAGGAGAGGGAGAATATCAGCCAGAGGCCTGAAAGTGTCATGGGGCTCCATCCTCCGCAGTGCCGGCAAGCTGGGGCGCCACGGCGCCCAGCGACCCCGCCGGGAAGCGGAACGCGTGCAGGTCTGCATTTTCCGGCGGCATCATGGCGATGATCTCGTCGATTGTCGATGTCGGCACATCGATCTGCCTGGTCAGCAGGGCTTCATTGCTCTCCTTGAATCGCCGGACTCGATTGTACGACTCCTCTATCCTGCCGGCGAGCTCGTTCCCCACAGGTGTTCCGGTGCACGCCTCACTGAGGACGCCATCGAATGCCCGGATGGTTTGGGCCGCCGAGCCTTCGACAATCACGAAATCGTGGCCCGCGATGATTGCCCTGACCGCCCATGCTGCCGTTGGATCCAGGTCCGCCTGTTGAGGGCCGCCCTCGAGCCCGGTCCTGTCCTTGTAGTTCTTCAACATGAGGAGCCCGTCGGACATGAGAAGACCGGAGAAACCGGTGTCCCGGCGAAGTATCCCGAGCCAGGCGGGACTGAATGTCACGATGCTGCCGTCCACCCGGGAGTCATTGAGATGCGTGGTCATCAGGAGGGTCGATAAGCCGGCAAGATCGCGAAAGACCGAGAAACGCTTCTCCGCGATTTCCAGCGGGACTTTTGTGTCAGGGGAGGAACGGTGGAGGTTTGCGCCGGTCGGCTGGAAGGGGAAGTGCTTCAGCACAGGCTGGAGTCCGAACCTCGAAAGCTCTTCCAGGACCGTCCGGGCGCGCGACTCGGTGGAGGGGTCCTGCGTGCTGTCGTCCACTGTCGGTCCCAGGGCAACGTTCATTCCCAGGGCAGCGAAGACGAACGCGGAAAGCGAAGCGAGGGTCCTGAACCGGCTGTCCGGCATCGCCCTGTACCGGCCGATGAAGCCGCCCACGTACCCGTCCCCGAACGCCGCGCTCATGGAGCGTCCCCTCGCCGTCGAGCGAACCCGCACAATGTCGCAGCAAATGAGAAGCGGCAGCCTGGTCATGAGGGAAAGCGCGCGGTTGGTCCTGCGGATCTTCCGGTAGTC
This sequence comes from Spirochaetia bacterium, assembly GCA_049515135.1. GTDB lineage: Bacteria > Spirochaetota > Spirochaetia > SZUA-6 > Fen-1364 > Fen-1364. Next base: position 98,141 of record JBEKUJ010000011.1, on the reverse strand, counting down.
CGAAGAGCCGTAATGGGGAATGACCCCGCCCACCTGCAGCCGCTCCACCATTGGCCTAAAGTCCGGCTCAAGGGCCAGAGGCCCGTCGGCATGGCCGAACCCGTCCACGTTCACAATGAACAGCTGACCAAGCTCGGACTCCAGCAGCCGGGCTCGCTCGACCGGAATGCCAAGACGCCCGCGCGCAGCCAGGGCATTCACAACCGGCGTGTCAGCCTGCGTGGGCAGAGGATCGATCAGGAGGAGCGTCAGGGCGACAATTGCTGAAGCGCGCATGAGCCGTGTGAGGCACTCTACACCATTGCGCTGATTTGGGACACAATGCAGCGCATGAGACTTCCATGGCCGCACCGGTCCAAAGAGACCGGAGGAACCGAGGGGACCATACGAACCAGCCAGCCGGGGTGGTTCGAGCATCTTGCGAAGGCTTACCGGGACAGGCAGCCGGTGCTCCTTGTGGATGACGCGCGGGTCGGGCTCGACCCGCAGAGCCAGTCCCTGGCGGCCATGGGGATCAAGGCCGGCATCTCCGCGGCGGACTGGACGGCCGTCGGAGTGGCCGTCGGCATGAGCGCAGCGGGCATGATGATGGTGGTCCTGGCTTTCCTGGACCCGGAGCCCACAAGCAAGCTGGGCCTCCTTATCGGCGGCGGCGCCGTGTGCGTTCTGACCGGCGGTTTGACCGCGGTTGCGGTGCTGACCCGGCGACGGCCGCCGAATATTGAGATGAGCGCCGGCAGCTTCAAGATAAGCTGGGAATAGGATATACTTCGGCTCTCTATGCCATCGGGAGCCGAAGCATGTCCATGACAGTCACACTAACAGGTTCAACCGGTCACGTGGGAACAGCCCTGGCCACACGTCTGTGCGAGCGCGGCTATTCCGTTCGGGCCATTATCCATACGCGGACGACCGGACTCGAATCACTTCCTGTCCAGGAGGTCCATGCTTCCTTGTCGGACGCGGAGTCGCTGCGGCGCGCCTTTGCCGGCTCCGAGATCGTGTTCCACGCTGCGGCCCGGATCTCGATCACGCACAGGGACGCCGCGGAGGTCACGAAGACCAACGTTGCAGGCACACGCAACGTGATCGACTCCTGCCGTGCGGCGGGAGTGCGAAGGCTCGTGCATTTCAGCTCCATCGAGGCTTTCAGCCCCAGACCGCTTGATTCGACTTTAGACGAAGGCAGGTCCCTGGAAGACGGCAGGACAGGCTCACCGTACGCCCTGTCCAAGGCGCTGGCTGAAACCGAGGTGCGAAAGGCCATTGCCGAAGGCATGGATGCGGTCATCCTGAATCCCACGGCGGTTGTCGGGCCTCTGGACAACCGGCCGTCCCTCATGGGCCGGGCCATCATTGCCTTCGCCACAGGGGCCATCCCGATGCTGATCGACGGAGGGTACGACTGGGTGGACGTGCGCGATGTTGCCGAGGCGGCCGTCAACGCGGCCGAGGGCGCGCCCCGGGGCTCGCGATATCTGCTGGGGGGCCGGTGGGCTTCCATGGGGGAGATTGCGCGCATGATATGCGATGCGGCGGGACGGCGGGCGCCCCGGCTCACATGCCCGTACGTCGTGGCCCGGATCAGCGCGCCTGTTTCCACCCTCTTTTCGCTCCTTCTTTCAAAGGAACCCCTTTTCACAGGGTATTCCCTGGCTGCGCTCCGCGGGAACCGGCTGATCAGCCACCAACGCGCCGAGCGCGAGCTGGGATACAGGCCGCGCGACCTCGAAGAAACCATCCGCGACACCTGGCGGTGGTTCACGGAGAAGGGCCTGGTCCGCCTGCCCGCCGCGCTTCCGCGGGAAGCTTGATTTTGCCCTGCCCCATGCGCACCTTTTTCTCATGAAGAGCGAACTGGGCCAGAGCATCTCCGAACTCGTGCATGGCTTCATCCTGGAGAAGTCCGCGGGGACGGAGAAGGGCTTATCATTCTCCGAGGACTCGTTCTGGAAGGGACTGCGCGGGGTTGGCACGGAGCTGTGGCTGGACACGGGCGACATCGATGCCGCCTCAAAGATCTGGACCCGCGAGTTCAGCGCGCTCACAACGAACAACACCCTCCTGAACAAGGAAGTCCAGAAAGGGATCTATGACGACGTGATTCGCGACGCAGGCGGCCTCCTTGGCCCCCTGGACGGTCCGCAGCGGGTCATCGAGATCGCCTTCGTCCTGAATGCGCTCCACGGCCTGCGGTTGGTGAGGCACTTCAACGCGCTCGTCAGCGTGGAGCTCCACACGGTTACGGCGGACGACACGGAGGCGGCCGTGTCCTACGGCCGTCGGTTCTCCCGGATTTCGCCGAAGAACTTCATCGTGAAAGTGCCCCTGACGGCAGCCGGGTTTATTGCCACCCGGACCCTGCGCGCAGAAGGGATACCAGTGAACTTCACCCTCGGGTTCAGCGCGCGTCAGAATTACCTGGTTGCCGGGTTCGCGTCCCCCAGCTACGTGAATGTCTTCCTTGGGCGCCTGAACTCGTACGTTTCGGAAAACGGCCTTGGGGACGGCCTGCTGGTGGGGGAGAAGGCCACCCTTGCAAGCCAGGCCGCAGTCACCAGGGTGTCGCGCCAGGCCAGGAAGCCGACCCGGCAGATCGCAGCCAGCATGCGCGGCGGCTCTCAGGTCCGCGACCTCGCTGGAGTGGATGTCATGACGATGCCCACGGCCACGGCCGCGGAAGCCAGGGAAAAGCTGGATGGAAAATGGACATCGAGGCTCACGGAGAGCTACCGCGTGGCCCTTGCTCCCGGGATCGATGAAAGGAAGTCAGGGCTGTCGGTGCTGTGGGATGTGACCGACAAAGAAGAGAAGCTGGCCGCGTCCCTGGCTGAACATGCTCCCGGCTCCGCTGAGGAGCTGTCAGAAAGAGCGCATGAGCTCGGTGTCGGGAGCCTCTTTCCCCGGCTCGGCCAGCAGGATGCTTCCTTCCTTGCATCTGATGGAAAGATACCAAAGCATTCCCGATGGTCGGCAAGGATTGCGGCTGGAGAGCTTGCGGTTGATGCTCTTCTCACGTATGCCGGACTGCAGTCCTTCACGGCAGACCAGAAGGCCCTGGACGACAGGATACGCCGGCTGATCGGCTAGGGTGTCTTAGGGCGATGGCATGTCTGACGCCGGCGGACACGTCTGGCGGAGACGGGAATACCCGTTCGGCGAATACGCCGTACTGCGCTTCGCGCAGTGCGGGCTAGGTCAGTCCCGGGCCGGGTTCAGGGGAAGGGTCAGGGAGAAGGTTGTGCCCTGGTCCCTCGTGGAGCGGAAGCCCACCCTGCCTCCGAGGTAGTCTTCAGCCAGGAGCTTCATTCCCCACGTCCCCAGGCCCCTGTCCTGCCCCTTGGTGGAAAAGTACCGCCGGAACACCTGTTTCTGGACCGCCTCTTCCATGAAGGAGGCGTTGTGCACCTCGAACACGGCGCTTCCCGCCGACTTGCTGAACCGAAGAGTGACCGTGGACCCCTCCGTTGAAGCCTCCAGGCCGTTCTTGAGCATGTTTTCCAGGATCCTCTTCACCAGGGAATCGTCGCTCACGAAGGCGAACGACTCCGAGAAGGGGGCGATCGCCATTCTCTTTCCCTGCGCGACCTGCTGCCCTTCCAGCTGTCCGATGAGTTGCATGCTCACGACGCGCGATTCGATCAGGTCCCTGCGGACGGAGAGCGTCCCGTTCTCTGCGGACAGGAGGATCTTCTGCCCCTGGATCTCCTCAACCAGCGTGTCGCAGATTGCCTCCAGCCGGCTGACAAGCCTCCCCGCGCCGTCTGCGTGAGCCTCCTTCTTCAGGAGCTGAAGGTGCACCTTGAAGCTGGAAGCCGTGTTCAGGATGTCGTGGAAAAAGATCCTCTCCAGCGCTAGCCTTCTCTTCTGGTGGCTAACGTCGAGAAGTCCGATGAGAACAAAAGTCTTTTCACCGAGCATGAATGGAGTTGTGCGCACAATGAAGTCGTGCGCAACGGTGTGCTCGCCATCCGCAGCCGCTATGTGACACTCGCGCTGCACGGCCTTTGCCGTTCGCAGAGTCTCGACAATTGCCTGGGCAGCGCCGCAGAACCGGCAGGCCTCGGAGTCGCCGCATCCCTGGTCGGCATTCATGCAGCCCAGGACTTCTCCCGGCCTTGCCCCGCACATGTCCTCCATCGCATCCGCGCCCACCAGCTCCTGGAACGCCTGGTTGGCGAAAACGATCTGGCGGTTCTCGTTGAGCACCGCGGCGGGCTCCGAGGAGATCTCCAGCGCTCCGGCCACTCCCTCCACGGCCCGTGTCTGCCGCAGCTGGGACAGCGCCTCCGAGCGGGACGCCCGGGGGGAGGAGGGTAACGGGGGAGGCACGTGCGCCTTCATACGAGAGCGTGAGGATACACCATGCGTCGAGGTCCGGGAAGATAATGTCCCAGGGATTCCAGTTGTCCCGTGGGAAGCCACGGTCTATACTCGCGAAGGGAGGGGACACTTCATGAAGCCTGATCTTCTCACGCAGATCTTCGGTTTTCTCTCCACGTTTGCGCGGTTCGTCGGTCAGGCAGTCGTGGACCTTATCCACTACATTCTGCCGTCGGTGAAGGCGCTCGACACGCTGGCCGAGCCCATCGGCTATCTTGCCCTGCTCACGCTCTTCGTCATCCTTGTGTCCGCAGCGCGGAGGGTTGCGCTCGTGATCCTGGTTGCCGGATGGGCGCTCATCTTCATCCGGCTGCTCCTGATGGCTTTCCGGATCGCCTGAATCCCTTGGCAACAGGAGGGAGGCGTGTTTATACTCCCTGGCACGGGGGGGATTGAGGCCGCCCGCTCCGCGTACGAAGAACGTTGTCGCCTCACCCTGGAGACCGCCCTCCGGCAGACGCCCATGTACACGGGGTGGCAGAGCCTGGACCCCGGCGCCGGGGCCAGCGTCGATGAGCGCTACAGGGCTTTGCCTGTCCTCACCAAGGACGACATTCGGGCCGCTTTCCCGTACGGGCTTGTCCCGCGCGGCCGCGACCTTGACGCCGCGCTGGCGCAGGGCGAGGTGAGCTTTGTCCGGACAAGCGGAACCGCCGACGAGGCTCTGCAGAACATCTGGAACCAGCGCTGGTGGGACGAGTCGGAGCGCTTCTCGTGGAAGCTGAACTCAGTGGCTTCGCGGGTCGCCACAGGCACCCACGGGGAGGCGATCCTTGCCAGCGCTCTTTCCGTGGGGCCGCGCAGCGAAGCCGGGCCCTTTGATCGGAAGACGCGGATGCTTGGCCGGTTCCTGTTCATCAACGAGTACGGGCGCACCGAGGAGTGGCCCGAAGGGCACGAGCGGCGAATGCTTGCCGAGCTTGCGGACTTCAAGCCCGCCGTGCTGGAGGCAAATCCGTCGCTCCTTGCCCGGCTTGCGCGGTATGCCGCGCGGACGGGGGCTGCCGTGTGGCAGCCCCCGCTCATCGTGTTCACGTACGAGTTCGTCTCGGCGCTGCACATGCGGGACATCCGCCGCGTCTACGGGTCCGCCATGGCAAGCTCGTACGGCTCCACCGAGGCGGGGTATGTTTTTATGGAATGCGAGCACGGCAACCTCCATCAGAACGCGGATTCCTGCAGGGTGGATCTCATCCCTGTCAATGGAGCCGTGGCCGGCCGCGACAGGAACGGGGAGCCCGAACCCGGCGGGCTCGGGAAGATTCTGGCCACGACATTCGGAAACGAATGGTTTCCCCTCCTGCGGTTTGAGGTGGGTGACGTTGGGCGGGTTGCAACGGGACCGTGCCCGTGCGGGAGGAGCTTCGGGATCACTCTTTCGGCTGTCGAAGGAAGGTTGAAGAGCCTCATGCTTGCCAGGGGACAGCTTGTGACCCACCGGGAAGTGGACCTTGCGCTTTCCAGCATCGAGGGCCTAAAGCAGTACAGGCTGGACCAGGATGGTCCTCAAGAAGTGCGGCTCGCCGTGGTCCCGCAGTCCTCCGCCGGGGCGGGTATGCCACGGGAGGCGGAGAACGTGCTTCGCGGCATTTTTGGCGCCCGTGCGCGCATCACTGTGAGCGTCGTGAAGGATCTCTTTCCCGAGAAATCCGGCAAGTTCCTCCTGGCTCACAGGTCTTTCGACCTGGAGGCCCGGCATGCCTGATCAAAAACCGTCGCTCCTCCTCATCGCCGGCGGCAGGAGCGCCGTGAGGCGCCGGGGGCCGGATCCTCTGGTGGCCCGGGCCCTCTTCCAGGCCGGAGTCTCGAGGCCCCGGGTTGCATACCTGGGAGCGGCTTCCGGCGACAACGCAGCCTTTCGCCTCCTCATCGCCGGCCTCCTGAAGAAGGCCGGAGCAGGCGAGGTGGTTCTTGCGCCACTGTGCGGCAGGCGGGCCGATCCCGCGAAAGCCCGGAAAGTACTCGGGGACTGCGACATCGTCTTTGTCTCCGGCGGTGACGTGGAGGAGGGGATGCGGGTGCTCAGCGAGACGCGCATGATGCGGTTCCTTCGAGCCTTGCACGCGGCCGGCAAGCCGTTTTTCGGCGTCTCCGCCGGCAGCATCATGCTGGCCAGGGCCTGGGTCCGCTGGCGAAATCCGAACGACGACCAGAGCGCGGAGGTCTTCCCGTGCCTCGGGTTTGCCCCCGTGCTCTGTGACACGCACGGGGAGGCCGAAGGGTGGGAAGAGCTGCGGGCGCTTCTTGCGCTGTCCCCTGTGGGCGCAGTCGGATACGGCATCGTATCCAACACTGCCCTGGTGGTCGGTCCCGGCCTCCGCGTCGGTGCCCTGGGAGGTGAAGTCCACAGGTTCCGCCGGCGCGCCAGCGGGGTGGTCCAGGTGGAGAGCCTCCTGCCAGGTCAGGAATCGACAACTGCGGTGTCGGGATGAATCAGAGCCAGCCCTGGCTTCTGTACCACGATGCGGTTTCCACGATGCCCTGTTCAGTGCTGAATGCAGGCCGGTAACCCAGCTCTCGGCGCGCCCTCTCGTCCGAGACCACCCAGGAGCCCCCCATCTCCTGGATCTTCTCCCTGCTGAGGATGCCGTTCTTCCCGGTAAAGGAATTGAGGAGACCCGCTATGAACGCGACGCCGCGCACGGCAAGCAGGGGAACGCGCAGCTTGAACGTCCGTCTGCCCAGGGCCTGCGCGATCATTTCCCCGAAGTCAAGCCAGGAGGTTGCCGGGCCGTCAGTGAAGAAGTAGCTGCGCATGCCTTCGTGCGGCCGCTCGATTGCGCAGCAGATGCCGGCAGCTAGGTTTTTTACATACACGACGCTGAACACGGGAGAGGGGCTGACAACGGGCTGCACCCCCCTGCTGACAAGACGGAAGAGTATGGCGAAGTCTTTATCCCGGGGTCCGTAAACGCCGGGAGGCCGCACCACGGTGACCGGCACATGGGTGCTCAGGCCGACCAGGCATTCCTCTGCCATGACCTTGCTTTTTCCGTACGCGGAGAAAGGCCTAGGTCTGGCTTCTTCCGTGAAGGCGACCCCGCCCGGGCTGGGCCCCATTGTCTCCGAGCTGCTGAAGAACAGAAACCTTCGAATGTGTGCGCCGTTTTCCCGGATCACCGAGACAAGGTTCTCGGTGCCTCTGACGTTCACGCGAACGTATTCCTGGAGGTTCGGGGCCTTGGTGAGGCCGGCAACATGGACAACCGCCTCCTGGCCGTCCACAAGACAGGCCAGGGCGTGGGACGAGTCAAGGCTGCCGAAGACGAATCTCACGGGAAGGCCACCGAGGCCCTGCGCCCGTTCGGGGCTCCTTGCGAGGCATGTCACCTCGTGTCCCTTTCCCACAAGGGCCTCGACGAGATGGCTTCCAATGAACCCTGTTGCGCCCGTAACCGCAATCTTCATGGTAATGTCGTGGCGCCCAGGCGCCTTCTGGTGACGCTAAAGTGCGGGCGGCACGCTGTCAAGGTCCGTTATGCTCAGCCAGCCATGGATCTCCTGCCTCACGTTTGGAGGCAACTCACTCCTGGCATGCCTTTCCAGCGAACCGATCACCTGGTCTGTCCTGAGACCGGATGCGGCAGCGCGCTGGATCGACTGCTTGGTGATGCGGAAAAGCACCCCGACCTCCCTGCCCACCCTTTCGCAGAAACGCCCCAGGAGCGCCTCGGCCGCGGGGGACGGGACAAGGAATACGATCTCGAAGTTCGGCTGCACAATGATGGCAGGGGTGGATGCGTCCCTTCCCTCTCCGTCTCCCTGGCCGTCGCCGGGGAGCCCGAGGATCCGCCGCCCGATGTGCGTGAGTCGAAAGCACGGCGTGCCTTCTTCCGTTATCCCCGCTTCCACGCCATCCAGGGACAGGAGGCACCGCCCGATGAAAATCCCCAGGAAGGATTTCCAAAGCTCTTCCAGCGCCTCCTCGGTGGCCCCCGGGCCGGGGCCTACGGCGCCGGAGGAGGCGCTGTCACCGGCGCGCTCGTGCGGGACGGAATAAGGCTGAACCGCGCCAAGAGGGCTTCCGATCGCAGCCTGGTACTCGGCAAAATCGGCGAACTTGATGAAAGAGGCCGCAGGAACTGATGAAAAAGCCTGCACGAGCCAGGGAAGTATCTCTTCCCGGGCTCCCTCGGAGGACGCCCATTCCTCTTCCAGCAGGTCGAAAAGCCCGGAAGGTCCGCCTGCACCAATGGCCAGCATGCCGACTATCCGCTCGCGCCTCTCCGCGAGGGGCTGGTCGACCCAGGCTGCGGTCCATGGAGCCGGAACCAGCGCAGGCTCCCGCCACGCGGTCCCGCCGGAGCCGCGGGAACGCCGGGGGACGGGCGCGGATCCGGAGCTCCCCCTGCCGCGCCGGCCTTGCCGTTGAGGGGGAGGGCCTCCCCGCGGAGACCCGTCGGGAACCAGGAAGCCCGTCAGCCTCAGGGATTGGAGTGCCAGTGAGATTCTTCCCTCCAGCGAGAGGCCAAAGAAGCTCTCCAGCCAATCGGGGACGCTGAGAAGGGCGGGGGAAACGTTCTCCACGAACCGGATGAAAGGCTTCTCGTCGCCGCGGCGCAGGGGGATGGGCTCGATGCGGGCGGCAAGGAGCAGCGTGGTCATGTCCTCCACGAGGTAGGGATGGCGGAACGTTCGCACCACCTTCACCGGCTCCGGGGCCAGGACCACGGCCATTCTTCGGAGTCTCCGCGCCGCAGCCGGCCAGATCCCCAGCAGGGGCTCGAGGTCCGTGCGCCGGAGACCAAGGAAGAAGACCGCCCTCTGGATGCCGATGCGTATCCCGGCGCACAGGTCGTCCCTGCCGATCTTGGGGAAGTAGTCTTCAAGGTCCCGGACCGCCACCCGGTCCCTCTGATCCCGGAAAAAACGAAGCATGGCGCAGGCTGCTTCCAGCCCCGCGGCATCCCCCGGCGCTCCCTGCCGGGGAAGGGCGGCCTCCAGCCACTCCACCGAGGACACGAGCCCGGCAACTCGGGGCAGATCGTTGGGGAGCAGAGCAAGAGATTCGTGCAGCAGGGACCGATCCCGCGAGGCGTAGTGATCCGCAAGGTATGCGCAGAGGGCTGCCAGACCGGAGCCTTCGAAAAGGGGGTGCTTCTCCAGCGCCTTCATCACGTGATGGAAGCTCTCATGCTCGGGAGTCACGGCGAGGTAGCCAATGGTTCCTGACTTCTCCAGCAGCCCTGCATCCTTCAGCTCTTCCATCGCATGGTCGCCGGGAGCCGCCGCAAGGGAAAGCCCCGGCCGAAGCCCGTCCAGGAAAGTCCGGCGGGCGGAAATGGACAACTCGCCCCACTGGACAAGCTCTTCCAGGAAGGTCTGCCAGTCGGGGGGGAAAAGCCTCATGCCGGAACGTTCCCGGCAGTCTGCGCGCGGCCGTCCAAGAGCTGAATCTGGTAGCCGTAGCCCTGCTCGCAGAGGAAAAGCTGCCGCTTCAGGGCGAAGTCCTGCTCCACCGTGTCCCGGGAAACCAGGGTGTAGAAATATGCCTGGTTGGAGAGCTCCTTCGGACGGAGGATCCTTCCCAGTCTCTGCGCTTCCTCCTGGCGTGAGCCGTACGTGCCTGACACCTGGATGGCGAGGCTTGCCTCCGGCAGGTCGACGGCGAAGTTGGCCACCTTGGACACCGCCAGCACGCGGACCCTGCCGGCCTTGAAATCAGCATACAACCTGTCCCGCACCCGCTGCGGCGTGGATCCGGTGATGACCGGAAGGCCCAGGGGTCCAGCCACGGCCGCCAGCTGGTCCAGGTACATGCCGATCACAAGGGCAGGCTCTCCCGGATGCGCCGCAAGGATGGCCTGGACCTGATCGATCTTGGCGGGATTCTCGGAGGCCATGCGGAACTTGGTGCGGGCATCCGCCAGGGCGTAGCTCATGCGCATCTGCTCGGGAAGGGGTATGCGGATCTCGGTACATGCGGCCTTGGCGATCCACCCCTGCTTCTCCATCTCTTTCCACGGGACATCGTACTTCTTCGGGCCGATCAGGGCGAAAACGTCATCTTCCTTGCCGTCCTCCCGCACGAGCGTGGCTGTCAGCCCCAGTCTGCGTCGTGCCTGAAGAGATGCCGTGATCTGGAAGACAGGGGCGGGGAGGAGGTGCACCTCGTCGTAGATGATCAGTCCCCAGTCCCTCTCCCCGAAAAGGGCCAGGTGCGGATAGGATTGCGCAGGGGCAGCTTCGGCTCCGTCGGAGGCCTGGGCGCGGGCCGCGCGTGAGCGGGCGCTTTCCCGGTGAGTGAGCATCTGGTAGGTGGCGACCGTTATAGGGCGCACTTCCTTCTTCAGCCCCGTATACTCGCCAATGAGCTGCGGATCTATGTCCGTCTTGTCCGTAAGCTCGGCAATCCATTGACGCACGGCGGTGACGCAGGTGGTCAGGACGAGGGTGGAGGTCTGCAGAAGGCTCATGCACACCATCCCGACGATGGTCTTGCCCGCTCCACAGGGCAACACGATGACCCCCGAGCCGCCCCGCTCTGAGCCTCCGGCATGAAATGCGCCTGCCGCCTCCCGCTGGTACGGACGCGCTGTAAAGGGCGCCCCCCTGCCGAGAGTGGAGGAACGCAGGGCGATCGGGAAATGCTCCCCATCCGAATACCCGCCCCCTGTCGTCAACGGGGTACCCGAGCCTGATGAGGGTGAGCTTGATCTGGCCCCGCACATGGGCGGGCAGCGTAAACGACGTGCTGGAGAGCCGCTCGCCGAGGAGCGGCCTGGTGTGCTTGTCAGCCGAAATGAGCGCAGCCAGCCCCTCGTCGCGGCAGCGCAGCTCCAGGCCTTCGGGCCCGCTCAGGAGGGTCAGGCTCCCGAAGCGCCCCGCCAGGTCCGTGATCTCGGTCACCACATGTTCGGGAACAGGATACCGCGAGAGGGAGCACAGGGTCTCGACGATCTGGGCCGCCGACTCACCCGCGGCGCATGCGTTCCAGATCGAAAGGGGAGTGATGCGGTACGTGTGCACGTGCTCGGGAGATTTCACAAGCTCGGCGAAGCCCACAAGAGCGTCGCGCGCCTCGGCGTAGCGGGGGCTTGCCACCTCGAGGAGAATGGTCCTGTCTCCTTGAACGATGAGGGGCTTGTTGTTTGCGGCTGGCAGTGTTGTTGTATCGGCCATGACAAAAAGTCCGACAAGGATAATGGTGCATGCCGCCAGGGTCAAGGCCGCACCCGGCTCCGAGTTGCACGGGCCAACCCCATTAGCTACTATTGGCCGTGCGCGAAGCGCGCCGACGGAGGAGTGAATCATGGCAAGGCTGAGTATTCCCGGTGCCCATGGTTGCCGATACGATTTTCTTGCTCTTGGTTCGATCGTGCAGAGGTTCGACCCGGGAGTGGTTCCTCTCCACGAGGCGGTGCATTTCGATCGGCACTGCTCCGGCGGGGAGTACAACCCAGCAGCAAATCTTGCCAAGTGCTTCCGAATGCGCGTGGCCGTGGCCTCGGCGAACGTCCACTATCCCCCCGGATGGTGGGTGGAGAATGAGGTTCGGAAAGCCGGCGTTGAGGCATATTTCAAATGGTTCTCCTACGACGGGGTCCACGGCCCGCGCATCGCCAACACGTATTCGGACCGCGGGTGGGGAGTCCGCGCCCCGGAAGTCTGGTATGACCGGGCAAATGAGGCTGGCGCCATGCTCTCGCCGGGAGATTTCGACTGGAAAGACCTGTTCCGGACCAGGAAAGTCCGCTGGTTCCACTCCGGGGGCATTTTCGCCTCCCTGTCACCTGGTGCTTCGGCGCTGATCCTGGAAGCGATGACCGAGGCCCGCTCTGCCGGGACCGTTGTCTCCTACGATCTGAACTTCAGGAAAAAGCTCTGGGATGCCGCCGAGGGCGGGTCCGCGCGGGCCCTGGAGGTCAATCGCAGGGTTGCTTCCATGGTAGACGTCCTGATCGGAAACGAGGAAGACCTTCAGCTCGGGCTCGGGATCCCCGGTCCCGACGCGTCAGCCAGGCCCCCCTTGGCTGACACTCAGGCCTTTCAGCAGGTGATCAGGAGAGTCATCGCCGAGTACCCGAACATCAAGCTCGTTGCCACATCGCTTCGCCATGTGCATTCGGCCTCGCGGCACAGCTGGAAGGCAGTCATGTGGTATGACGGCCAGCTGCACGAGTCTGAAGCAGCTGAGCTGGATGTCTACGATCGGATCGGAGGCGGGGACGGGTTTGCGGCGGGCCTCATCTACGGGTTGCTGACCGACAGGGCGCCCGCAGAGGCGCTCAGGCTGGGATGGGCGCATGGCGCCCTCCTCACCACGTATCCTGGCGATATCACGATGGCCAGACTGGAACAGGTGGAGGCCCTGGCCGCCGGCAGCGGAGCGCGGGTTGTGAGATGACCCGTTGAATTGAGCGGCCTTCGAATCGAACCCGCGCTCGTGCACCGTCTTGCAGGCGCTCCTCTATGAAGCGCGTGTGAGTATCGCAAACGGATCAAACTCATACTCGCCTGCCAGCTCGGTGTCGCCCGGTCTGCGCCGGTTCTCGATCTTCACCCCGAAAGTCCTGCAGATTGCGTCATGCGTGATCTCGTCGATGCGCCTGGCAGCAACGCCTGCCTTGGCCAGTGCCGCGATGAACCGAGGGTAGTAGGGAAGCCCGGGGATCCCGCAGGCGAAAGACTGCGCCTTGTCCTCCCTGGTGTGGGGCGCGTGATCGGTCTCGATCCAATCGATGCTTCCGTCGCAGAGGCGTTCCAGCATGAGAGACGGCATGGGCGGCGGCCGAAGCGGCGGGTTGGTGAGGAGCAAGAGGCCGTCGGTCCCTTCCATCATCCCCGCGTCAAGGAGCGCGTGATGGGGGGTCAGGCCGCAGGTGACGCGCAGCGCCTGGGCCGGCGCCGTGTCCGGGGCCGGCTGCCGGTGTCTTTCCCGCAGCAGGTCCAGCGCCCACGGCGTCGAAATGTGGCACACGTGGAGGGTCCCCGCAAAGTGGGCCGCCAGCGCCAGCTCTTTCTGGTCGTTCACGGAGGCAACCTCCGCGGCAGGAGGCCGGGCCCGCGCATGGCTTGCCGGTCTGCCCGGATCCCAGTCCGCGGGCCGCAGGAGCTCCTGCTTCTCGCAATGGACTGCCAGCACCCCGGTGTACCCCAGCTTTGCCAGGGTCTGGTATACGAGCGCCTGGGATTCGCCCTCCACGATTCCCATCTGGCCTGTCGAATGGCCGGCATACATCTTCAACCCCACAACCCGGGGGAAAAGGGCGCGCCAGGCACCCACTGCTTCCTCGATCTGCGCGGCGGATGCCGTGAGCCCGGCGTACAGGCCGTGGAAGAGCGGAACTTTCAGGGCTGCGAGAGCGGCATCGGCGTCGGCGAGGCGCCGCTGGATGGCATCCCTGGTTGTGAGAGGGGGATCTGTATTGGGCATTTCGAATACAGCGTCCAGCCCGGCGCGCCACGCAACCGACAGGCCATGGCGAAGCGTCTCCTTGCCGCTCTGGCTCCAGTCCCGCAGATGGACGTGGGGGTCGATCATCCCGATCAGTCCGGGTATGCCACCGGGTCGATCCGCGTCGGGAGGCTGGCTGTCCAGTCCGTTTTTTCCTCGTCGCTCACCTTCCGGCTGGCCACCGTGTACTCCCGGCGGCAGTAGCGGCAGCGGACCGCATCATGGTCCCGGTAGAACCTGGGCGGGACATCCTCGTTGACAACCCGGGTGATGCAGTTGGTGTTGGCGCACAAGAGGTACACGAACTTCGCCGCAATCCTGCCTCCGGTAATTGTGTCGATGGTGGGCTCGGGAGAGAGCAGGGCGATGGTCTTGAGATCCCGCTCACCCGGCTCGGGGAGGTTCGTCTTGATGAAGGGGTTCCGCTTCTCGGGGATTGTCGCAGTGGTGCACGAATACCCGCGGTTTTCCAGGTCCAGGGCATCGGAGACTGTCCGCAGAGACCCGGGGGCAAGGTGGTCGATCACCGTGCCGTCATGGATTTTGTCGATGAACATGGCGCTCTGTTTGGCGCCCCTGACGCGGCGGGGCAGCCGGTTGTTGCCCACGCCGAGCTCCGCGGGAAGCTTCCCGTCGTAGCGGCAATACCCCTCGTGGCCCAGCATCTCGTGCAGCAGCGCCTTGCGGAGGAACACGCCGAACTCCGCCTGGGTGAAGAAAGCCTGGGCAGGGGTGAAATACACCCGGTAGTCGATCTCCGCGATCTCGCTGTTCACTGGCAGCGGATGCAGGACGCGCGCGTCGAAGCCATCCACCTTCTCCACGTCTATCCGGTACTGTTTCATCATGGCCAGGATGTCTTTCTGGGTCACGCCGGGCATGCGCTCCAGCTGCGGCCGGGTCATGTAGTAGAAGTCCACCTGTCCCATCACGTCTCGGACCGTGTTTTCACGCTCCACCCGGACGCCCCGGGCCGAAAGCAGCCGTGAAAGATCATCAGGCATTCCCAGGAAGTCCTCTGCCGCCCAGCGGATGGTCACCCCGTCGAAATGGGAGAGGGCAAGGCTCAACGAGCGGACCGTGCGGCCATGGGAGAGGTCTCCGCCGAAGCCGACGCGGATCCCGTCCAGCCGGCCTTCCTTCAGCGCATAGATCGTGAGGACGTCCAGCAGCGCCTGGGTGGGATGCTCGTTTTTGCCGTCCCCGCCGTTGATCACGGGGATGTTGGCCACGTCCGCGGCCCACTGCAGAGACCCGTCCAGGGGATGGCGCATGACGATCACGTCGTTGTGGTTTGCGCACATCATGGTCACGGTATCCCGAACGGTCTCGCTTTTCATCACAGACGTGCCCTCGGTGCCGGAAAAGCCGTCGTAGCGGCCTCCCAGCTCGCGCATGCCCGTGTTGAAGCTTGTCCGCGTTCGGGTGCTCGGTTCATAGAACATGTAGGAAAGCGTGCGGTATTTCAGCGCATCCCGCAGGCTGTTGCGTTTACCGGTCTTTTCCAGCAGTTCCATCCGACGACCGGCCTCGCAAAGATGGAGGATCTCCTCCCGCGAGAAGTCGGTTATGGAGATGATGTCGCGATCGCGGAAGCTTATCGCCATGGCTCTGGCCAGCAACAGTAGCCCGTTTCACAGTCAGGGGCAAGGTCGGTGAGGCGGACTGCCTCTGCGCCGGCAGCTCCTTCAGGACAGTTGCAGGCGCTCACAACAATGCTTGATTCATCATCCCGGATTAACGACATTAGTGATACGTAGGTTGTCTATGCCTGGCACGCCGAGGTATGAAACAAAGCCGATAAGGCTGTTCAAGTCTGACTTCCTGGAGTTCTTTTCCCACGTGCGGCCCATGACTGTGCTCGTGCTGTGGGCTCCGGTCGCTGTTTTCTTCCTGGCGCAGTCGGTCTTGCGCGCATCAGGGTATGCCGGCGCTGCCCTGGTGACGGCGCGCGTCTTTGCGGGCTGGTTCCTGTGGACCCTGGTGGAGTACCTCCTTCACAGGTTTTTCTTCCACTACCATCCGAAGACTGAGAGATTCAAGCGCGTCTTCTTCCTGGCTCACGGCGTGCACCACGCGCAGCCCCTCTGCCGGACCCGGCTGGTCATGCCACCCGTCATCAGCATTCCCCTTGGGCTCGCCTTCTTCGGACTGTTCCACCTTGCCTTCGACGTCGTTCTGGCCCGGCCGCAGTGGTTCTCCCCGGTCTTCGCGGGCTTCCTCATCGGCTACATCGTCTATGACATGATGCACTACAGCCTTCACCATGCCCGGGTGAAGAACCCCTACATCATGATGTGCCGGCGCCAGCACATGCAGCACCACGGGACGTGCCCCGGCATGCGCTTCGGCGTCAGCTCGCCGGTCTGGGACTACGTGTTCGGCACGATGCCCAGAGCTGCTCCAGTGCCGAAGCCTCAAGAGAAAGAGCCGGAAATCACAGCACCGCGCTGAACGCCTGGGGCAGGGGAGATGTGATTCGAAGCTCATCTCCCGTAACCGGATGCGCCAGCAGGACGGCGCTTGCATGGAGGTACATCCGCTGGGGAGCTCCGGGAGGAACGGGCACGCCGTAGAGGGGGTCACCGAATATCGGCAGGCCTGTGAACGCGAGGTGCGCCCGCACCTGGTGGCGAAACCCTTTTTGTATGACCGCTTCCACAAGGGCGCGCCCTTCGTGCACCTTTTCAAGCCGGGCTTCCGTTCTATAGAGGGCAGGAGCAGTCCTTCTGAGCAGCCTCGCGCTCTTCTCTTCCGGCATGACCACGCGCACCTTCCTGCCTCCCGGTCCGGCTGGAGCAAACAGGCTCCGGATGGAGATGTCCCGCAGCGGGAGGCTGTCCGCCCGGCAGGCGCAGGCCGCGTGGTATTCCTTGCGCACCTGCCCGGATGCGAACTGCAGCCGCAGGGAGGCGAAGGCAGCGCGAGTGCGGGCAATCACAACCACGCCGGAAGTATCACGATCCAGCCTGTGCAGCAGTCCGGGCTCGGAGGGCTTCATTCCCGGCACGGAGGAAATCTCCGGGAAAGCCCCGAGCACCAGGGCGAGGAGAGTATCCGGCTCTCCTTCCACAAGCGGCGCAGTGTGAAGCCCGGCGGGCTTTTCAACGATGAGGAGCGCTTCGTCTTCATAAAGGACCTCGAGGGAATGGCCCACCATGCGTCAGCCGTCTCCTCTCTACCTGAACTGGCCCAGCAACTTCTGTACGGCCGCGGCGTCATCCGCTATGGCCTGGTTGGCCTGCTCCGCCGTGAGGGACGGGGGCTTGGCGCCCGGGAAGTCCCTTAAGGCGCGCGCAGCGTCCGCGGGTTTCACGAAGCCTGCAATCGGCGTCACGACGGTATAGCCGGCCAGGGGACCCTGGATCACATAGCCGTCGAACAGGTCGGCAAGGGTCAGGGTTGTTCCGGCGCGCGCGTCGCGGGCAAACGTGCCGGTGGTGACCGGCAGCGCGCCCAGCGGGGTGCCGGCCGCATCAAAGCCCGCGTACCGATCCCCAGGCGGAAGGTTGGCAATCAGGCTGTCGATGGCCCCATCCGCCGCCCACGTGAGGCCCGTGGATGAGCCGGCATCCGGCCACGGCGCATGCAGGGCGATGGAGAACGCCCGGGCGCCGATCTTTTCATACACGATGTTTCCTGCGCGCCGCGTCTCGGAAAGCCGCAGTTTTTCAGCGCTCTTCTGGTACTCCGTGCTTCGAAAGCCCGTGAACGCGTGCTGCATGCCGCAGACGATGAGTCCCTTGTGGCCTTTTTCAATCAGCTCGCGATCGATGACCTCAGCCATGTGGGCGTCCGGCACGCCGTTCGCGAAGACCCGGGCAACAACCTTGGGATCCTGAGCGTCCTTCTCCGTGGTCAGGTATTCCCAGTTCTGCCGGACGCTGAGCCCCAGCACGCGAAAGGGGCGGGACCCGCGCGGGAGCCCATGGTTGAGCTGCCAGGCGGTCTTGAAGATGTCGACGTACTCCTGGAACCCCCACGTCACGATCCAGTCGAAGATGATTGCGCGGGCTTTCGTCTCATCCCAGGCGTCGGCGGTCACGAGGGAGTCGATATCACGTTGGTCGTCCGACAGTGCATACTCGATTCCAAGGTTGCGCACGCCTGCCGCATACAACCGCGGGATGAGGGAAGAGACAAGCTGGACGTTCTGCCGGATCTTATAGAACTCTCCCAGGAAGACGATGTCGTGGGATGCGAAGCAGCCAAGCACATAGTCCTCAGGGGCTTTGTGGTGCGATTCGGCGAATGCAACGAGCTGGGCCAGCGAGGACTGAGGGAGCCCGGGCCGGCGCGCTCCCCTCCCTGCTCCCTTCCAGAGCTGGAGGGGATTGAAGAACAGGAACAGCGCGACCACAGCCACGGCGGCAACCAGCATCGTGTCGCGTTTCATGCCCGAGAGGGTAGCGTGAGAAGCCGGCGGGCGCCTATACCCCCACCGGCTCCGTGAACTCCTTCGGGTTGATCATCATCCTGGCGTACTGGGCCCGCGTGTATGCCCACGGGTCCTGGCTGTTCTCAGCGGAAAGCTTTCCCCGGAAGCTCTCTATGCTCGGATAGGATTTGCTCTCCATCCAGCGGTCCAGCTCCTCCCGCATTCCGGCCAGGGATTTCACCCCGTTTCTGTACAACACCGTGACCACCTGGACTGCGCACGCGCCGGCAAGGATCATCTTGGCGACGTCTTTGCCTGTCATGATTCCAGTACTGGCGCACACGTCGGCCTTCACCTTTCCGTGGAGCAGCCCGGCAAAGCGGAGGGGAAGCCGGTTGTCAGCCTGCGCGGAGAAGTTGAAGGGCAGGGCCATGGTCTCGGAGTCCACGTTGATGTCCGGCTGGAAGAGGCGGTTGAAAAGCACAAGACCATTGATTCCCTCGTGGTCCAGCTGCGAGATGAAGTGCAGGGGGTTTGAATAGAACATGCTGAGCTTCACGGCGATGGGAATGGACACGGATTGCCGTATCGAGCGAACCGCGTCCAGCTGCTCCTCTTCAACCCGGGAGGAGGCGGTCTGGAAATCACGCGGCGTGGCGAAGAAGTTCAGCTCCAGGGCGTCAACGCCCTGGTCTGCAAGGTGGCGGGCGTACTCGACCCATGTTCCGGGGTTCACAGCGTTGAGACTGGCGATGACGGGGATCCGGACAGCCTCCTTGGCCTTCTTCACCCACATCAGGTGCTCCTTTGGCCCGGCATGCTCGAGCTTCGGGAAGATGCTGGTCATCTCGGCGTAGACGTTCTCCCCGGAGTGCATGTCCTCCTCCAGCTTGTGGCGCTCCAGCTGGATCTGTTCTTCAAAGAGGCTTTTCAGCACCACGGCGCCCGCTCCTGACTGCTCGATGCGCTTGATGCTGTCCATGTTTGCTGTAAGGTCGCTCGCTCCGGCGATGATCGGGTTCTCGATTGCAAGTCCCATGAAACGGGTCGACTGGTTCGCCATTGGCTTCTCCTTTTTCTTCAATGTAAAGCAGGATCGAGACGGGGAAAAGCCAATTCGCAGGGCAGGGAACCGCGGCTCACCGCTTCCTGCGGAGGCTCCCGCTGCAGATTTCGTTGAGGATCCGGGCGTGCTCATCCGGGACGGGGAGAGACTTGATGATCTTCCGCGCATCCGCGGCAAGACCTTCGGTCAGCTCCTGCATGGTCCCGCGCGCGCCCAGCTCCTCGATGGCCTTGCCGACCAGCTTTGCTTCAGCCGTGGTGAGGTCCGGTTTTCCGAACAGGGCCGCAAGCCTGCGCTTCTGGGCCCCCGTTGCACGTCGCAGAAGCTCCAGGTAGAGGAGGGTCTTCTTCCCTTCGCGGATATCGGAGCCCACGGGCTTGCCGGTCTGGCCCTCGGAGCCGAAGATCCCCATCTCGTCGTCGCGCACCTGGAAGATCACGCCAAGCCGCTCGCCCAGCTCGCTGAGTCTGCGCTGCTCGGAAGAGGGCGCGCCGGCAATCAATGCTCCCGCCATCAGGGGAAGCGAGAAGGTGTAGCGGGCTGTCTTGTACAGGTAGAGGGCAAGCACGTCCTCACGGGACGGGATCCTCGGGGAAGCGGCAAACGCCAGGTCCTGCATCTGGGCAATGGCCACGTAGGTGAGCTCGCGGGAGATCAGGCTGATGAGAGAGGCCCTGCGCTGGCCGTGAAGAGACAGCCTTGCCAGCGCTTCGCATGCCAGGAAGTAGCCGGCATCACCCACGCAGGTCCCCATTGACCGACCGAAAGCGGTCGGGTCCGAAGCGCGCGCGCGCCGTCCCGCCTGCTCGTACTGCGCGAAGATGGTCCTGTCCCCCCGGCGCAGGCGGTCGTTGTCCATGATGTCGTCATGGATCAGGAGAGAGGAGTGCAGGATCTCGATTGCCGCGGCCGCCTGCAGGACGTCGCGGGGCATCGCGCGCGCCCCTCGCGCGGCCTCACCCCGGCGCCGGGCGTGCATCTCCCACCCCAGGAGGAGGAGCCCGCCTCGGATCATCTTTCCCTTGAGGCAGAAGGAGAGGAACCGGGCCACCATGTCGGGGCCCCATGCGTTGATGCGTCCCAGCTCTCCGCTGCGGGAGGAGAGCAGACGCCGCAGCTCGCGGGCTATGAGAGGTTTCTTCCGCGTGAAGTAGGCGTGCATCTGCCGCGCACCTCCCTCACCGGGGGCGTGCGATGACCTCCGCGAGGGCCTTCTTCTCCGCGAGCTCGGTCCTCAGCATTTCCTCCCTCGCTTTGTTCATGTAATTCCTGGCCTGGAAGGAATACGAGAAGTTCGTGTGGATGTCGTACCTTCCTTCGATGAGGGCGTTGGTGTCCTCCGTCATGACCAGCTCCTCATCCGTGGGGATGACGAAGACGCGGACCTTCGAGCCCGCTCCAGTGATCTCGGTCTCTGCATTGCGCGTCATCGAGATCTCGTTCTTCCGCCTGTCAAGGACGATCCCCATCTCTTCCAGGCCCTCCAGGCATTTCTCCCGCGTGATGGGGCCGCGTTCTCCGACCCCTGCCGTGAAGACCACGGCATCCACCCTTCCCAGGGCGGCGTAGTAGGCGCCGAGGTATTTCTTCAGCCGGTAGCCTTCAAGGTCGATGGCGAGCTGGCAGCGCTCATCTCCTCCGCACGC
This sequence comes from Spirochaetia bacterium, assembly GCA_049515135.1. Classification (GTDB taxonomy): domain Bacteria; phylum Spirochaetota; class Spirochaetia; order SZUA-6; family Fen-1364; genus Fen-1364. The sequence goes on along the minus strand of JBEKUJ010000011.1, from coordinate 77,271 downwards.
GCCGGTCTCGATGTCGCGTCTGTCGGTGTACTTCTCCGTGATCCCCAGTACCCCGCTCTTGCGGTTGAGGATGCTCTCCATGGCCTCGGGACGCAATCCTTCCTTTCTCATGACGTAGAATCCGATGGTTGCGTCATGGTCTCCCGCGCGCGTGCCCATGACCAGCCCTTCCAGGGGCGTGAAACCCATCGAGGTATCCACGGAGACCCCGTTTTTCACGGCGTTGGCGCTGGAGCCGTTGCCGATGTGGAAACAGATCAGGTTTGTGGCAAAGGGGTTTTTCCCAAGAAGGACCGCCGCTCTCTTTGCCACGTAGAGAAACGACGTGCCGTGGAACCCGTAGCGGCGCACCCGGTAGTTCTCGTACCACGAGTAGGGAAGGGCGTACATGTACGACGTGGGCGGCATTGTCTGGTGCCAGGCAGTGTCCATGATGGCGCAGTGGGGAACGCCGGGGAGCACCTCGCGCGCAGCCTCGATGCCGGTGATGTTGGGAGGGTTGTGCAGAGGCGCCAGGTCGGCAAGCTCGCGGAATGTGGACAACGCGCGCTCGTCGATGATCACGGACTTTGCGAACTTGTCACCTCCGTGCACAACCCGATGGCCCACTGCCTTGATGTCGGAAAGGCTCTCGATTGCCCCCACCTCGGGGTCCAGCAGGGTGGAGACGATCAGCTCGATGGCCTCCTTGTGGTTCGGGCAATCGTGCTCGCGTTTGATCTTCTTTCCGATCCTCTTGGCGTAGTGGTTGATGAACGAGCCGCCAACGGTGACCCGTTCGACGATGCCGGAAGCCAGGGCTTCGCGTTCTTCCCACCGGTACAGTTGATATTTGAGCGACGAGCTGCCGCAGTTGAGGGTCAGTATGTCCATGGAGATGTTCCCTTTCATTCGCGGCACGACGCCACCGCAGCCATGCCGCGCTATCGCCTCATGAGTGATATCCGCAATGGGGTCTGAGGTCAAGCAGACGCGCAAGCGCCGGGTCCATCTTTGCTGTATTCCTATCGATGCTCACTGCCCGTCTGCCCGCGCTCCTTGCGTTGTGCTGCCTGACCGCGAACGCGGCCGCTCTTTCCCTCGATCTCTCCTCTGCGTTCGACTGGAGGACGGAGCTGCTTGCCCGTTGCGTTCTTGCTGACGGGGACTGGAAGGCCGTGCTGGCTGGCCGTCATATTCCCTGGGAACGCACACGGGCGGAGCGGGCTGAGTTTCTGGCCGGTGTTTCCTCCCCCTGGGTTCGCGTCGGACCTCTTGCTCCCGCGGGCGTCCTTCGAGAGGCCTGCAACCCCCTGGGGTTCCAGGCGGGAAGCGACGTATTTGTGCAGCGCTCGGGATTTGTCGTTGACAGCTCCTTTCCGGTGCAGCCCGCGGGGTTGCTGGTTCTGCCCATTGCGAGGATCCTTGGGGCCTTCTACCGACAGCTGCCGGACGGCGGGGAATGGGTCGGGTGCATGGCAAGCGCATTCCAAAGGCCGGGTGCGGGCCTCGAGGGCTTCCTCTCCCTGGCGCGGCCTCCAGGCCGGTCTCCGGGAGAGGAATGGATCGCGGATTCAGCCCCGTTCGCCGGAGGAAGGATCCTCAGCAGCGCAGCGAGACTTCTTTTGGACAGCCATCCTTTCGGGATGACGGCCACCCTCGGCGCTTCCCTGGCGGAGACGTCGCCGCCAGGCGGGTTTCTCAGTCTTCACCTTTGCGCGCGCACCGAAACCCTCAGGCTCTTTCTGCTCGTTGCAAAGGCAGACAGCACCTATGTCACTCCGTCAGGCAACCACTCCGCGGAGGCAGGCTCGGCCTCCGCCGCGATTGTTCTGGATGACGCGGACGGCTCGGCGGACGTGCGCCTTTCGCGGGCCGTCCGCCAGCCTTCGTTCTCGCCCCATCCCTTTCTGGCGGATCGGACAGAGGCGACCTTCAAGGCGGAGAAGAACCTGGCGGCGGCATCTGATGCGCTCCTTTCAGTCAGGGTGGAGGGCAGCAGGATCATCCACCAGGAGCCTGACGGCGCGCGGGATTCCTCTGCCCGCGGCTCCGCTGCCGCAGTGCTTCGCATCTCGCCTTTGAGCCTGGAATCCGGCTTTGCCTGCAGTGACGCTGACGGGCTTTCAGTGAAGCTTGCCGCCAGGTCTGTGCTGGACCGGCGCGGTTCGCTGGTGGCCTTCGAGGGAACCGCTGCCCACCTGGATGGAGGGGCGCAGGCCTTTTCCGCCCTGGTTTCCCTGCGCCTGGCACGGAGGAGCTTTCAACTGACGCTGGGGGCGGGGCTCGAAGAGGTGAGGTTCAGCGCCGTGCGGGAGGATTTTCTAAACGGGCTGAGGATTTCGCTGCTGTGGGCATCCCGCTCACCATGACCGGCCTCACCATTCGCCCACCAGGAGGACCTCCCGTTCAAGCTTCAGCCCCAGCCGCGCATCGACTTCTTCCTCTATCAAGGCAATGAGGGATCTGACCTCCGATGCTGTCGCTTTGTCTGTGTTGATGATGATGTTTCCGTGAAACGGGGCTATCTGCGCGCCACCGACCCTTCGGCCCTTGAGCCCGAGAGAATCGATGATCTTCCCTGTGGGGGCTCCGAAATCCCTGTTGTTCTTGAACACGCTTCCTGCGCACGGGTAGAGGAAATGTCCTTTTCTCTCCCTGTCGGCGCGGTGCTCCGCCATGAAAGCGGCGATTGTCTGCGGATCTGCCGGGGTCAGGCGCATTCCGGCTTTGAGGATCACCTTGCTGCCCGTCTGGAAGGGGGAGAGCTTGTATGCCCACTGGGAGGGGACGATTTTCTCGTGCTGGATGACGCCCTGTTCATCCATGAACTCGACGTACTCCAATATGTCGCTCATCTGCCCATCATAGCAGCGTGCATTCATCCAGACCGCGCCGCCCACGCTCCCCGGGAGCGAGTACGCAAACTCAAGGCCCGAGAGACTGCGCTCCTTTGCGAAAACTGCGACATCAGATATCGGCGTGCCGCACAGGGCAGTTACCAGGGCGCCTTCGGCTTCGCATCCGCTCATGAGGCTCAGGTCCACGACAACTCCACGGATCCCCTTGTCTGCCACCAGGATGTTGGTCCCCCCGCCCAGAAGAAAACACGGCAGGGATTCCGCGGCGCATATGGCCGCCACGCGGGCCGTCTCCTCCTGATCCCGTGGCGCCAGGTACAGGTCCGCGGGTCCGCCGATGCGGAAACTCGTGTGTCGGCTCATCGGCTCAGCGCTTCGTGAGATGCCGTCGATCTTGAATTTCCGTTCCAATTCCCGTACTGTTGCCACGAGATTAAAATAGTAGCGGGCGGGATGGCGAAGGTCTACACTCGTCGCCGGACGTAATCCAATGGAGGGTTTTTGGTGGAGTTGAAACTCTTCAATACAATGGGCAGGCAGCTTTCGACTTTTGTTCCCATTCGGGAAGGGAAGGTGGGGATGTACGCCTGCGGCCTCACCGTCTACAACTACGCCCACATAGGAAACCTTCGCTCCTACGTGTTCGAAGACATCGTGCGGAAGGCCCTCGAGTATTGCGGCTACCAGGTCCGACACGTCATGAACGTCACGGACGTCGGACATCTCACCGGAGACGCGGACGAAGGTGAGGACAAGATGGTGAAGAGCTCGCGGGAAACGGGCCGGACGGTCTGGGAGATAGCGGAGTTCTATACCAAGGCCTTCTTCCGGGACTTCAGCCTCCTTCGCTGCTCCATGCCAACCGTGGTGTGCAAGGCCACGGATCACATCCAGGACATGATCGACCTGATCAGCATTATCGAGGCGAAAGGCTTTACCTACTCCGCCGGGGGGAACCTGTATTTCGACATCAGCAGGTTCCCCGACTATGGAAAGCTCGCCCTGCTGGACCAGCAGGAGCTGCGGGCCGGAGCCAGGGTCGAGGTGGACCAGGGCAAGAGGAACCCGTTCGACTTTGCGCTCTGGTTCACAAGATCGAAGTTCGAGCACCAAGTCATGCTGTGGGACTCCCCATGGGGCCGTGGTTACCCGGGCTGGCACATCGAGTGCAGCGCGATGTCCATGAAATATCTCGGGGAGCATTTCGACATCCACTGCGGCGGCATTGATCATGTGCCCGTCCATCACACAAACGAGATCGCCCAGTCGGAGGCGGCCACGGGCCGCACATGGGTCAATTACTGGATGCACGGGGAGTTCCTCCTCATGGGCCATGACAAGATGGCCAAGTCCGCGGGGAACTTCCTCACGCTTTCCTCCCTTACCGACAAGGGCTATGACCCGCTCGATTTCCGCTACTTCTGCCTGGGCGCGCACTACCGGACGCAGCTCGCATTCAGCTTTGAGGGCCTGGATGCGGCCAGGACGAGCCGCCAGGGGCTGATGGAGAGGATGGCGCAGATCAGGGGCGAATCGTCGCAGACCGACGAACAGCCCGCGGGAAAGGCCCTGGAGTATTTGAATGATTTCGAGACGCATCTGGCGGATGACCTGAACATGCCCCGGTGCCTGGCTGACCTGTGGACGTTGCTCAGGGACACGGAGGTGCCTGCAGCTCAGAAACTCGCGGTCGCGCTCCGCATGGACAGCGTTTTCGACCTCGGTCTTGGCCATGCGAAGGAGGAGCAGCTCACCCTGGATGATGAGGCAAAGGCGCTTCTGGAAGAAAGGCGGATGGCGCGCAGGGCCGGCAATTTCAAGCGCTCCGACGAGATTCGGAACATCCTTCGCGGCCGCGGAATCGAGGTCCAGGACAGCCCGCAGGGCCAGAAGGTACGCTTTGCCGCTGGTCAAAGGATGGAAAAAACTGTAACATCCGAAGACGACCGTTGTTAAGTAATGAGTAACACGGAATATGCGCGCCCGCCGTCTTTTGAAGCAGTCTATGAAACACTCTTCCCAGTCATATTTCGAGTATCGCTCCGCATAACCGGAGACAGAGAGATCGCGGAGGACCTCTGTCATGAAGCGTTCATAAAGCTGATGGAACGTCCCAACCTTCTTCCTGATCTTGATCAGTGCAAGTTCTGGTTGATTCGGGTTGTGAAGAACCTCTCCCTCAACCACGAAAAGAGGAAGAACAGGGAGAAGGCTGCATATGGCAAGCTCACCCGTCTCTCCCTTGGGGTGACTGAGTCAAATGAAAAACAGCTTATCCGGGAGGAGACGCGCTCCATAGTCCAGAAGGCGCTCGACACGCTCCCGTACAACCTTCGCGCGCCCCTTGTTTTTCGGGAGTACGGGGACATGAGCTACAAGGAAATAGGTTCCATTCTCGGCATCAGTGAGAATAACGTGAAGGTGCGGATCTTTCGGGCCCGGGAGCATCTGGAGAAGGCGCTCATGGAAGGTGATGCATATGTGTCCTGATCGTCAAATCATCTCTGCGTACCTCGACGGTGAGCTGGAGTCCCCCTGGGACACGGCAATTGCGGAGCACCTGGCTGCATGCCCGGCATGCTTCTCCCTGCACGCCAGGCTGGCGGAAACCCGCCGGATATTGAGGGAGGAACCCGTTGCGGACTGGCACGCTCCCATGGAGCGCGTGCGCCGCGCACTGCGCGCGCGCACCTCTCCCCGGCGCCGTGAGCCTGCTGTCTGGGCCAGACGAGTGAGCGTCCCGTTGCCCGTCGCCGCCCTTGCAGCCGTCCTGGTGCTGTTCTTCGGGATCGCGCTGGCAGTGACGCAGCTGCGGCCGCGGATCGGGCTGCTGAGGATAACAAAAGCGCCGGCCGGCGGAACCGAGATTCAGATCTCAGCTCCCATCTCCGAGCTGGAGACGCTCCTGAAATCGGTCGGGGCCGAGGATACTGCGCGGGAGGATGTCATCCTCCTGCCCAAGAATGTGCGTCTCCTTCCCATCGGGGAGCCTCGGATGGGGAAGGCGGCCGAGTTCCCGAAGGTCAAGACGTGGTAAGGAGCCTCGGCAGGGGTGTCGTCGTCGCCCCGCTCCTCCTGGTCCTGGCAGCGCTGCAGGCCAACCCCGAGGACCGGGAGCCGGACCCGAAGGAGGCGCTGCAGTCCCTGCTTTCCAACGCCCTCCAGGTCACTATCGCCGCGCGTGTACTGCCGGCGGATGAGACTCCCATATGGAATGCGGAAAGCACAAAGCTCACCCTGCCGGGACGGTCAATCCGGGTCCGCATGGACGGTGAAAACGTCCGCATCTACCTCATTTGTACACCCTACGTTCAGGACAACGGCGAGGTCCTCCTTCTTGCCCAGGGCCAGGTGTGGTTCGCGACGCCAGAAGACAACGAAGTAAAATACTCAAGCACTTTCTCCAGCATCCCGGTGACCTTCGGAGAGAAGGTCCTTTTCTTCCCGCTGGGACTTTCGGATGCGCAAGCGCAGCAGAAAGGGGTCGTGAACGTCCAGGTGGAGATCAAGATCGTTCCCTACGCCGCACCCGGCGAACGGGAATCCCCGTACCGCTTTCCGCAGCAACCCCCGCAACAGCAGCAGGCTCAGCCTCAACAGCAGCAGTAGATGAGCTACCCCCACATGGATCCATTCTCAGAAACTCATTCGATCGAGGATTCCGGCGGCGCCGGCGAAGCAGACCAGGAAGGCGGCAACGGACAGGGGACGCGGGACACGCAAAGGCCGCACCAACGGATCCTCAAGAGCAAAGGGTTCATTCCTACCGTCGTCGTGATCGGGCTTGTCCTCTTTGTGCTCCTGAGCTCGCGGCTCGTCGGCCGTCCCCCCCAGATTGATTCCATTACTCCCACCAGCGGAAAACCGGGCGATGTCATGATCATCACGGGCCGATACTTCGGGACATCGCGCGCGACGTCGGAGGTGCGCATCTCCGGAGTGTCCCCGACCTCCTCGGACTACGTGGAGTGGATGGACACGCGCATCAGCGTGACGATCCCCGACGAAGCTACCTCAGGCATCGTGTACGTCATCACTCGGAACGGCAGGAGCGGCGGCCTCCTGTTCATCAACCGGGACCAGATTCCCGTCCTTGCTTCGGGACCCGCGAAGCCAGGGGAGCCCTACGTGAGCTCAATCCAGCCAATGGCTGCGCAGGTCGGGGATACCATCACGATTTCCGGGATGAACTTCGGCCTTGAGAAGGGGGGGTCGAAGGTCTATTTCACGTGGGGCGCCGGCTCGGTTTCCTCTTCCGGCACCGGCATCGACCTTGTGGGCATGCTCCCTGCACGCGACTACAACATGGACTATGTCTCGTGGTCGGACAGGGAGATCGTCCTTCAGGTCCCCGACGGGGCGGCATCCGGGAACGTGCTCGTGACGTCCGACAAGGGACAGAGCAACTCGGTCTATTTCGAGGTGCTGGCAGGCGCCGGCACGAAGCTTTTCACGTCTGCCCGCAAGTACTCTGTCCAGTATGGCATGAACGTGGCCGTCAATAGCGCAAGCGGCGACAACACTCTCTATATCTGGATGCCGCATGTCGTCGAAACTCCCGAACAGACCCGGGTGCAGCTCGTCTCCCAGGACCCCGAGCCCATGGTGGTGAACAGCGGGCCTGCCCTGTACGCGCTGTCCAACCTCCAGAAAGGAGGTCGGTACCATATCGGGTTGAGCTGGATGTTCGATCGGTACGAGGTTGAGACGCAGGTGAACCCGGCAAAGGTCCCGGCCTCCTACGATACGACAACCGACATGTACCGCCATTTCACCGAGCCTGATATCCTGGCACCGGCCTCAAATCCGGATATCGTGAAAATGGCCGCCGGGATCATCGGAGCAGAGAAGAACCCGTATTACAAGGCCCGGCGCCTGTATGACTGGATGGTTTCGACGCTCGCGTATGCTCAGACGGCGCAGGAGGGGGACCCGCTGACGCTTCTGAAAGCAAAGAAGGGCGATGCGTTCGCCTGGTCCTCCCTGTACTGCGCTCTGCTCAGGTCCACCGGGGTCCCATCGCGCATGGTGGCAGGCTACCTGGCGGGGGATGCCGGTGAGCCGGCGAACAGGCATTTCTGGGACGAGTTCTACATCGAGTCCCTGGGGTGGGTGCCTGTTGATCCGCTCCTTGCAGCGCAGAAGCCGGAAACCACCGGCCGAAGCCAGGGCGCAAGCTTCGATCCAAAGACGTACTTCTTCGGGAACCTTGACAACCGGCACATCACGCTGGCAAAAGGGCTGGAAACGGCAAACCAGATGGATCCGCAGGGAAAGACGCAGCTGCATCGAGAGCTGCCGTACCTGCTCACTATTCATGAGGAGGCGGTGGGCGGCATCACCTCCTACACGAGCTCTTTTGAGGACCTTGTCGTCAGCGGGACTTACTGAGCGTCCCGGCGGGCGAAAGCCCGCATCCTGCGATCAGAGCGGTACTCCGCACTAACGGTCCCAGCGAGCGGAGCGAGCCTTAGCCGTTAGAGCGCGTACGGCGTACTCGCCGAACGGGTACACCCGTACTCGCGCACTGAGCGCCGTGGGCGGGCTGGCGCGCCGATCTATTGTTGCGCTGCGGCCTTGCGGCGGGCGCGCTCGATTTTCTCCATTTTGCGGTAATAGTCGGACTGTTTCTGGATTTCCTCCACGTCGATCGTGGAGATCTTGTTGTCCGTGAGGATCATCCTCTTGTTCTCGAAGAGCTTGCGAATAGTTGGGTTCCCTTTTTCACTGGAGAGCCCCACCATGTTGAGCAGCTCTTTGGGGCCGAGCTGGAACGTGTACTTCCCGCCCGACGCCAGCGGGACCCTGTTCTTCTCCAGCTGCAGGAGCAGGGCGTCGTACAGCTTGCCCAGGGGGTCCTGGATGAGCGTGTTGGAAAGCTGTTTGTAGATTGTCCACAACCTTTCGGCCAGGACGGTTGTCAGCTTTGTGATGAGCTGCGGCTGGGTCTGGACCATGCGCTCGAAGTTTGTCTTGTTGACGGCCATCAGGACGCAGTCTTCATTGGCAATGGCCGAGGCTGACCTGGGCTTGTTTTCCAGAAGCGCCATCTCCCCGAAAATGTCTCCTGCCTTCAGCATGGCCAGGAGCACCTCGTTGTCCTCCACGATCTTCGTGATCTTGACCACACCCTTCTGCAGGATGAACAGCTCTGTCCCGGGCTCGTTCTCGCTGAAGATCATGGTGTTCTTCGGGTATGTACGCGTGAGGTCGTCGCTGGTCTTTTCCAGATACACGGCCTTGGCGTATGGGTGAATCTTGGCCATTCGCTCCTTGGCCCTGTCAGCGTTCGAGTCCGTCGGGCAGTGCTGGAGGAAGCGGTAGTACGCGTAGTAGGCCTGGTTATACTGGCTCTGCCGCGCATAGTATTCGGCCACCTTGAACAGGTGAGTGGGGTCTTCGCTGGCGGTGTTCTTGAAGGTCAGGCGGGTGAGGGCCTCATCCAGGAATCTCATCTTCCGGGAGAAGCTCTGGATGATCTTGAGGGCCACGGGGGCGTTTCTCTCTATCAGGAGGCCGTATTGCTCGCGGTGCACCGAGATCAGGGAGACGTCCGTGAGGGCCAGGGCTGTTTCAATGTGGCTGTGGGAGGACATTGTGGAGATGACGCCGAAGAAATCCCCAGGGGCAAGGATGTTCCCGCCCTCTTCCTCCACGACCTCCACTTCCTTGCTGATGCGGACCTTGCCGCTTCGAATGATGTAGAAGTACTCCGCCCTCTGTTTTCCCTCGACGATGATGTAGGAGTTACGGTTGAAGTTGACGATCGCGAGCTGCAGGGGATTGGCCATGCTACGTACCGTTTTTCCGGGTATCAGTATAGAGATCGGGTTTTCGGTTGTCAATGTGAAGTAGGCAATGTTCGGCGGCGCCTTCCGTCGCACGGCAGGTCTCTGGTATAGTTGGCTCCCATGCGCGACGACGAGCACCTTCGCTGGAAAGAGCTTTCTCGCAGGCGCGTTACCTCGCAGTCCCTCTTCGACCTGCACGTCTCGGAGCGAGCATCGACCCAGGGCGCCCGGGGGGAGTTTCTCATCCTCAGCGCCCCTGACTGGGTCAATGTCGTGGCCGTTTTGCCGAATGCCAAAGGGGAAGAATGCTTTCTCATGGTCCGCCAGTACCGCCATGGCGCGGACACCGTCACCACGGAGTTCCCTGCCGGACTTGTCGAGCCCGGCGAAGACCCGCGCGCCGCTGCGGAACGCGAGCTTCTTGAGGAGACGGGCTACCGTGCAGGGCGCATGACGCTGATCGGCAGGGTGAGCCCCAATCCGGCGTTCATGACCAACTGGTGCTCCACCTACCTGGCTGAGGATCTTGTCCGCATGGGGGAAAAATCCCTCGACGAGCTGGAGCAGCTCGAGTCCCTGGAGATCCCCGTCGGGGTCGTCAAGGAGAAAATCGGCACTGGTGAGTTCATCAATTCGCTCGTCATGGTGGCATTCCTCTGGTATACTCGGGCCAGATCAACCGGCCAGGTATGAAAGTCCGCCTGACAAGGCCATTCAGAATAGCTCTCGAACTCATCGTCCTTGCGCTTCTGGTCCTTCTCTTTGTGAAAGTCCTGGACCTGCGTCAGTTGCGGAAGTACATCGAGCTGATCACGCCCCAGGTGGTGACGGGCATTCTTACTTTCCAGCTTGTCATCCTGGTCATCCAGACTTTCGAATGGGGGCTGATATTGAAGGAGGCGGGGATCTACCGCGGGTTCTGGTGGACTTTTTTCGCGCGCGTGAGCGGCTTTGCTCTTACGTATCTCACGCCGTCCATGTACTTCGGAGGGGAACCTGTCCGCGCCGGCCTCTACAAAGACAGGTTCATGAGCTACCAGAAGGTGTACGCAACCATTGCGCTGGACAAGTACATAGAGCTGGGCGGGAAGATCCCCTGCATCATGGTGGGGTTCTCCGTGCTGGTGTACTTTGCCCATACCGGCGCAGTGCTCATCTTCGTCTCGGGCACCATCCTCCTCGTCTTCATCGGTTTCTTCCTGCTTCTCATCGTGAAATTATTCAGCAGTCGGACGTTCATTGTCACTTTCTTCAAGCGCCTCCTCCGCCCGCTGGCCCGGGTCAATCCGCGCCTTGCCGTGAAGGTCCTGCGCTCCATCAGGGAGTTCGCCCTTGACGTTCACCAGATCATCCGCCGCAGGAAAATCTTCTATGCTGCCATGACGGCGGGAGTGACGGTTGCCATGGTTGAAGTCCTGCAGACCTGTTACATCCTGCTCGTGCTGGGCCACCCCAGCCTGCCCAATTCCTTCGTGATCTTTTCCACAGTCGTGGTCCAGGGGCTCATCGGACTTCTGCCCGGCAATATCGGAGGGATGGAAGGGACGCACCTCTTCATCTTCAACCTCCTGCGCATCGGCTCGAACGCGAGCCTTGTCTACACGATCATCCTGCGCATGGGGCAGATGACAATGGTCCTTTTGGGGCTGGGCTTCATCTTCATGTGGCGGCTGGAAAAAGTGCGGGTTCGAGGCGCCGATCGGAATCGAACCGATGTATAAAGGTTTTGCAGACCTCTCCCTTACCACTTGGGTACGGCGCCTGGATGCACTGCGGGCCGGTGGAACACTACAGAATATGGGAGGATTTGTCCAGAAGGCATGGTGAGCATCATCATTCCGACATACAACGAAGAGGTCTATCTTCCCCGCCTCCTTTCGAGCATTGCGGAGCAGGATTACCGCGACTACGAGATCATTGTGGCGGACAACTCCTCCAGGGACAGGACGCGCGCGGTGGCGCGCGCTCACGGAGCCCGCGTGGTGGAAGGAGGGGTGCCGGGGATCGGCAGGAACCGGGGAGCGCAGGCCGCACGGGGAGACTACCTTCTCTTCGTGGACGCAGATACCGTACTCCCGGAGGGTTTTCTCTCCGGCATCATGACGCGCTTCGAGAAGGACTTCATCGATATCTGCGTTCCCTGGATACGGCCCATCGACGGAACCAACCCCATCTACCGGACCATTTTCCAGTTCAGCAACACCTTCTTCAAGCTCATGGAGGTCATCCAGCCGCAGGGGCTCGGTGTCTGCATTCTCACAACGCGCAGGCTGCACAACAGGATCGGCGGTTTCTCTGAGAAGGTGCGCGTGTCGGAGGACTTCGACTACATCAACCGGGCCTCCCTCGTCGGCCGCTTCCGAGTCTACAGCCATGTCTACGTCTACCATTCCGTCCGGCGTTACCAGGCGGAAGGGGTGGGGAACCTCGTGCAGAAGCAGTTCAAGAGCGGGTTCATCTACCTGTTCACCGGGAAGGCGTACGACACGGAAAACTACGAGTTCGGAACATTTTCCCGCAGGCGACCTGAAGGCGCCGAGGTGAAAAAACTGCTCGCTTCCTTTGACAGACAGAGCAGGCGCCTGCGCACCCAGATCGAGAAGCTGGACGGAAAGGCCGAAGGCTCCACCCGCAGCGGTCCGCGCGGCAAGACCAGCAAGAAGCAGTCGCGCCGGTAGGACGGAAAAAGCCTTTGCTTGACTTCCCGCAAGGCTCTTCCTATCATTTGCGCAGCCTATGGACAGCGCGCGCACCGCAGTAGCCACCCGCGGCCGTATCTCTGCCCGGCGGGTGCGCGACGCCCTCAGCGCCTACCTGTTCATCAGCCCCTCGGCTCTGATCATTGGGGTCTTCGGAATATTTCCCCTTTTCTTCACCGTGTACGTAAGCCTCTTCAAGTGGCGGCTCACCCGCGGGAGCTTTTTCGGACTGGGCAACTACGAGTCGCTCTTTGGCGCGCATTTTCTTCCTGTCGCCGCTTTTGCCGCCTCGATTGGTGGCGTTGCCGCGGCGGCAGCTGTCCTGTGGCGGGCTGTCGGCCTGCGACGCGCCGGAGGGCTGGCACTCCTGGCCGTCTCGATCGCGGGGACGGTCCTCTCACTGCCGCTCGTGGCATCCCAGGGTGACAGCGAGGTATTCGATTCGCTGCGGGTGACAAGCTGGTACGCTTTGCTCACCGTTCCCGCGCAGCTTGCGGCAGGCCTTGCCATTGCGCTGCTCCTCACCCGCAAGATACGGGGGCGCTCGGCGTTTCGCGTCATGTACCTTTTGCCGTACATCGCTCCCACCGTCGCGACTGCGGCCGTTTTCGAGCTGCTTTTCTCTCTGAGGCCTGATTCATTCGCGAACCAGCTCATAGGCCTTTTTGGAGCCACTCCCCTGCAGTGGCTGCAGGAGCCCCGGGGCATCATTCCGCTGGTCTTCGGTCTGGGCGCGCCGCCATCGGCAGGCGCCGTGGCGTCGTACTGGATGGAGTGGGCGCGCGGACCGAGCCTGGCTCTCCTGTCCATCGTTTTCTTCAGCTGGTGGGTGTTCGTGGGCTATTATGCCCTGATCTACATCAACGGCCTTGGCTCCATTCCCCGTCAGCTCTATGAAGCGGCCCAGGTGGACGGCGCAGGCAGGGTCCGCAGCTTCTTCTCCATCACGCTGCCGCTTCTTTCCCCCACCACGTTTTTCCTGACGCTCCTGGGGATCATCGGGACGTTCAAGGCGTTCACCCACCTCTACGTGCTGCGGACGGCCGCTGCCGCAGGAACGGCTGATCCCATCAGCGTGGAGATATTCTTCACGTTCTTCAGAAAGGCGCAGCTCGGCTATGCATCGGCGACGTCCATCGTGCTCTTTCTCATTGTGCTGGGACTGACGTTGATTCAACAAAGGACTCTGGAAAGGCGCGTCTCCTATGGCGACTGAGCAGGCCGCGCCCGTGCGTGAAGGGTCGCAGCACCCCCGTCCCCGTCTCACAGCCGGCCGGTTTGCCCTCTATGTCGTGCTCTCCCTGGGCGGGCTGGTCTGCATCCTTCCGTTCCTCTTCATGGCAAGCACGTCCTTGAAGTCCTCGGCGGAGACGATCACGCGTGTCAGCCCGATCCCTTTCGTTCCCGATTTCTGGCCCGGTATTCTTCAATGGTCCAACTACGGCGAGGCGTGGACGCGAGCCAGCTTCAGCCTGTATTTTCGAAACAGTCTCATCACCGCGGCTGTGACCGTGGCAGGAGTGATCGTGACCTCGAGCCTTGCGGCATACGCTTTCGCCAAGATCAGGTTTCCCGGCTCGCGGGCGATGTTTGCTGTCCTCCTGGCCACCTTGATCATCCCGGAAAGCGTGTACCTTGTTCCCAATTTCATTGTCGTGACCCGCCTGGGTTGGTATGACTCCCTGGCGGCGCTCACCGTGCCGTTCATGGCAAGCGCATTCTACATCTTCCTGCTCAGGCAGTTCTTTGCGCAGGTCCCGAACGAGCTTGTGGAGAGCGCCCGGATCGACGGCGCCGGACACGCACGATCCCTCGTGTCCATCGTGCTTCCCCTCTCGGGGGCGCCCCTGTTCACGGTGGCGTTCCTGGCTTTTGTCGGCTCGTGGAACTCGCTCCAGTGGCCGCTTGTGGCCACGCGCACCCCGCGGTGGCGGCCCATCACCGTCGGCCTGACCACCTTCATTTCGGATGCGGGGCCGGAGAACCAGCTCATCATGGCCGGGGCCGTCATCGCCACTCTGCCTGTCGTTCTTCTGTACTTCCTTGCGCAGAAGCAGTTCACCGAGGCCATCGCGAGAAGCGGGATCAAGGGGTGAGGAGAAAAGGAGCGAACATGAGAACGGTCATACTGGCTTTGATTGCGCTGTGCGCGCCCATGATGCTGCCGGCACAGGATGCTTCCCTTGCAAGCGTGGATCCCAGCGGCGCCAGCGTCACCTTCTGGTATCAGCATTCCGGAGACCGCGACAAAGCAATGCAGGCGATGCTGAATGAGTTCAACTCCAGCAACCCGTGGAAGATCGCGATCCGCGGGGAGTACGCGGGGCCCTACGATCAGATCTACAACAAGATGATCACTGCGATCGCCGCGGGGAAGCCGCCCGAGCTCGTTGTGGCCTACCAGAACCAGGCTGCCACGTACGCTGATGCGCTGGTGGACCTCAACCCGTACGTGCACGATCCGAAGTGGGGAATCGAGGGCGAGATCGGGGACTTCTTCAAGGGGTTCATCAACCAGGACGTCGCGGCCCAGCTGGGCGGAAAGAGGCTGGGGTTCCCGCCAAACCGTTCCATCGAGGTGCTGTACTACAACGAGGCGATGCTGAGAGCTGCGGGGATCAGCACCCCTCCCCGCAGCTGGGACGAGTTCGCCGCGGACTGCCGCCGGGTAACCGGCCGGACCGGCGACACCTACGGCTATGCGCTGGACAGCCTGGATGCATCGCATATCTTCTCCTTCGTGATATCCCGCGGAGGCAGCTTCACGACGCCCGACGGCAAAGGCTATGCCCTTGATTCCCCGCAGACGAGGGAGTCGATGCTCTTCATGCGAAGGCTGGTTGCGGGAGGCTGGGCGCGGAAAATCGCCAAGAAGTTCGATGACCAGAGCGAGTTCGGAAACGGGAAGAGCGCGTTCACGATGAGCTCCACCTCGGGCCTGACGTTCTACGATGCCGCAGTGAAGGCGGGGAAGAACGGCGTGTTCCCCTGGAGCATCGCCCCCGTCCCGCAGTCCGTCCCTTCCGGCGCGCCGGCCATCGACCTGTACGGGGCCAGCGTCAGCGTTCCAAAGTCGACGCCCCAGAAGCAGCTCGCCGCATGGCTTTTCATCAAGTGGTTCTCAGAGCCACGGCAGCAGGCGGCGTGGACACACGTCTCCCTCTATTTCCCCGTGCGCAAGGCCGTGGAGCCGCTGATCCGCGACATCTTTGCCTCGGACCCGAGATTCGCCACGGCGTGGGAGCTGCTCAAGAGCGCGGACCTCAGGTCCGAACCTTCCTTCGCCGGGTACGACCTCGTGCGGGATGCAATCAGCGCTGCGTACAACCGTGTCCTCGACGGCGCTGATGCGGATTCCACCCTCAGGGACCTGCAGGCCCAGGCGCAGAAGATACTGAGGGATTCCTCTCCCTAGGAGTTGTGGTCTCCAAGAGACAGGGCGATGGCACCTCTGACGCGGACAGACACGTCTGCCGGATATCGCGCTTCGCGCGATCCCCCCTAGGACTATTTCAGCGCAGCGGCCAGGGCCCTTTCGTAGGACGGCTCCTTTTCGATCTCGGGCACCTGCTCCGTGTAGAGAACCTTGTTGTGCTCATCCAGGACCACGACAGCCCGCGAGAGGAGGCCGGCCAGGGGACCGTCCACGATCTCCACTCCATAGGCGACGCCGAACTCCCGTCCTCTCATCTGTGACAGGGTCGCCATTGTGCGGATCCCGGCCGCCTCGCAGAAGCGCTTCTGTGCAAAGGGCAGATCGTTGCTGATGGTCAGAACTGCGACGTCTTTCAATTCCGCAGCTTCTGCATCGAATCTCCGCGCCGATGCGGCGCAGACGCCTGTGTCCAGGCTGGGCACGATGTTGAGGATCTTCCGCCTGGCTCCGAAGCTCGCCAGGCTCACATCGGTCAGGTCAATCCGCGTGAGCTTGAAATCAGGGGCCCGTGATCCGATTGCCGGCAGTCGTCCCCGCGTCTGTATCGTTTTCCCCTGGTGGGTGATCTCGGCCATGGAACTCTCCTTCCTCCAAAGGTACCGGCGCGCCTCCGGCAGGGTCAAGAAAAGCGCGGCGGTCACGGCGGTCATGGTCCGATTGACAATAAAAGCTTTTCCCACGTAGAATCTTGCGGTGTCTGGGGCCGCCGGCTAGGAGTGTCTCACGGGTCCGGGCGTAAGCCGGCGCGGGTCAAGGGGAGGGGAGCATGGAGAAAGTGCAGAAAAGAGAGGGGCTCGTCTGCATCTGCGCGGAATGCAAGAAGGTGATCAAGGTTGTCGGCGATGTTTCTCAGGAGGCGGCTCCCCTGGTGAGCCACGGAATCTGTCCCGAGTGCGCGGAGATCCTCTACGGGGACCTGTTCAGGGCGCACCGTCCCCCTGCTCTCTGAGGGCCGGTCACACCACCCCGCGCGGGAGCAGAAGGCTTGATGCGCGTGACGATCTCATAGTTGATCGTTTCCGCCCACTCTCCCATCGTCTCCGCGCTGATCTATTCGTCTCCCGATCTTCCCAGGAGGACCACCTCGTCTTCCAGGCGCGCGTCCGGAACGTCGGTGAGATCAATCATGCAGAGGGGTCCACACGGCAGCCACCCGGCTATTTCTTCCACGCATTTCAACTCGGCGGACTGCAGGAGGGTCGCCATCCGGGCCACCCCTGGCCATTCGCGTTCGACTTGATGACGGCGCATGCCGCGGTGCCTGTGGCGCTGCCTTTTCGCATCTCCCTCAGGTTGTGCTCGGGAGCTTTCCCGTCGATCTCCACCCAGACAAGGCTGCTCGTTGATCCTCCGTCCAGAGGGCACCGACCGCACGGCGCCGGGCGTCAGTTCTTGCTCTTGTCCACCAGGCGGTTCTTCGCGATCCACGGCATCATGGACCGCAGCTTTTCCCCCACCTGCTCCATCTGGTGCGACGCCCCTGCTTCGCGCATGGCCAGGAACTTCTTGCGTCCGCTCTTGTTCTCCGCCATCCACGCCTTGGCGAACTGGCCGCTCTGGATCTCGGCAAGCACTTTCTTCATTTCCTTCTTGGTCTGCTCGTTGATGATCCGGGGGCCAACCATGTAGTCTCCATACTCGGCCGTGTCGGAGACCGAGTAGCGCATCAGGGAAAGTCCGCCTTCGTAGATGAGGTCGACGATGAGCTTCATCTCGTGGATGCACTCGAAGTAGGCCATCTCGGGGGCGTAGCCGGCCTCCACGAGGGTCTCGAAGCCCGCCTGCATGAGGTGCGTCACGCCGCCGCACAGCACGTTCTGCTCCCCAAAGAGATCTGTCTCCGTTTCCTCCCGGAATGTGGTTTCGATGACGCCAGCCTTTGCCCCGCCGATGCACAGGGCGTACCCCAGAGCGGTCTCCTTTGCCTTGCCTGTGGCGTCCTGGGAAATGGCGATGAGGCATGGAACGCCGAACCCCAGCTCGAACTGACGCCGCACGGTGTGCCCAGGGCCTTTCGGGGCGATCATGGCCACGTCCACGCCGGCCGGCGGAACGATCTGGCCGAAATGGATGTTGAATCCGTGGGCGAAAAGGAGAGTCTTTCCCGGGGTCAGCCCCTGTTGAATATCGCTCTTGTACACATCGCCCTGAAGGTGGTCCGGGATGAGCATCATGATTACCTCAGCCCATTGGGCCGCCTTTGCCGTGTCCATCACCGTGAGCCCGGCTTCACTTGCCTTTTTCACGGAAGGGCTGCCGGGGCGCAAACCGACGGCGACCTCAACTCCGGAGTCCCGCAGGTTGTTCGAGTGGGCGAAACCCTGGCTGCCATACCCTATGACGGCCACCTTCTTGGAGCGTATCCATGCGGACTGGATGTCTTTCTCATAGTAAATGTTCATTTTTCGCCCTCCTCGCGTTTGCGAGCGATGGTACTTGTCTGAGCGAAAAAGTCAACAATAGATCGCCGCCTAGTTCTCCAGGATCGTGATCTCCACCCTGCGGTTCTTTCTGCGGCCCTCGTCGGTGGAATTGTCGCCAATGGGAACCCGGGCGCCCATGCCGCGGGCCGTTATCTGCTCCGCAGTTCGCGCGCCCAGGGAGAGAAGGTAGTTTGCGACAGCACGCGCGCGCTGGTCGGAGAGGTTCTGATAATCCTCCTCCGTGTAACCGGGCGCGCGCGCAGTGTGCCCTGTGACAGCGATGTCCCTGTCGGGGTACTTCTTCAGTATTTCGGCGATGCGTTGGATCTTGTCCTGCTCCGACGGGAGAAGCGAGTCAGAGTTGGGGGGAAAATTGATGTTTTCCAGAGTGATCGTCACTCCCTGGTCCGTCGGTTTGACCGTTACATCAGGGATTCCCTGTTTCTGGATCTCCTGCTGGATTTCCCCTGCCACCCGGCTGCGGTCCAGGGGCTGTGCCTCCACCAGCTCACCGTCGGCCTTTCCGGCATACTCCACCTCGTCTCCCGTGTTGAATGAGAAAACGAAGTCGAAGTCCTCCGTGTAGTACACTGGTCTTCGATTCGCCAGATCCCACCAGTAGCGCTGGTGGGAGTAGCCGGCAATCCTGACCGGGTACATCCCCGTTGTCCCCTGCGGCGGGACCACAGCATGAAAGATCTCGTAGCCGATCGTGATGACAGCGCAGGCAACGCCGTTGCGTGTCTCGTTGCCCGTGTACGCATAGTTCGCCGTGACAGGAAAGCTGAACGGCTGAGGGATCCCGAAGCTGTTGCGCAGGTCGTGCGTCTCGCTTCCCTGCGCTACCCATGACTGGCCCGGCTGCACGTCGCCTTCGGGAAACAGAGGAACGTCCCGGACCACAGGCATGAAATAGGAAGGGTCAATGGTATAAGCGCCTCGCCCGTCCCGCCAGAACTCCGAGGTATAGTCCTCGCTCCACTGATACGTGCGTTGGGAGCCGTACGCCCGTTCCGAGGTCTGGAACGTCACGACGTTGTAGCCCGCGTCACCCCGGGTGTCGGTCACTTCCACCGATATCTTGTTGAGGATATCCGCGTCGTGGGAAAAGCGTCCGTTGATCGTGACTCCCTCGTGGACGCGCGAAACGATGCGGTATTTCTCTCCCTTTGTGTACGCGAAACGGAACGCCTCGGCGCAAAGGACCCCTCCTGCCGCGACAAGGAGCAGGAGGCCGAGTGAGATCTTCTTCACCATGGATCACCTCTTCCGCGCAGTGCACCGGCTCCAACGCATCGTGCTTTTCCTTGACACCCCCCTCCCATTCCGCTATCTTGGGGAAAATATCGATGCATTCCGATGCCAATCAGTCACAAGCCGAAATCCTCCAAGTCCTGAAGAAGGCGGGGTTCCCTCCCCCCTCTGCAATTCTGGAAAAGCTGGCCCCCCTCATTCTCAAGGGCCGTGATGTCGTGGCGGAGCCGGCCCTGGGTCAGGACGCCCTGCCCGGCTTCATCCTCCCTCTTATTCTCGGCCTCCGTGGAGCAGGGCTTGCGCCTCATGCCCTCCTGCTCATGCCCAGTGCGCAGGAAGTGGGTAGGGTATCACAAGCGGTCAGCCGTTTCACGCGCGTCGTCAGGGACGCGCCGGCATTTGTGCCCCTGGGGGAGATTGAGGACGCCCGGCGGGAACAGAGGCGTCTGGAGAAGGGGGCAACCATCGTTGCGGGCACCACAGAGCGAGTGATAGATCACATCCGCCGCGGAAGCCTGGGCATCGGTGAGCTGGCAGCGGTGGTGGTCCAGGAGCCGGAGGGAGAAGCGCGCGCAGATTTCGTCAAGGACGTTCAATTCATCTTTGCCCGGCTCTCAGGAAGACACCAGACCGTTCTTTTCAGCGCGCTTCCTCCAGGACAGGAGAGCGAGCTCGCAGCTCTCCTCCACCATCCCGTCGTTGTGACCGCCGCCCCGTCAGCGGGTCCGGCCCCATCGCCGGAGAGGGAAGACCTCGTGTTCGAAGTCCCTGCGGGCGACAAGATCCAGGCGCTTGCCCGCGTCCTTCTGGGACGCAGGATACAATCCGCTCTCGTGCTGTGCTCCCCGCGGATGGACCCGCAGGGGATCGCCCGGGCCCTCAGACAGCGCATGCTGCAGGCGGTGGCGTGGCCTCCTGGCCCGGCGGCCGTGCAGGGCCAGCGGGGGAGAATGCCCCGAGCCGGCGGGGAGAGGGCGTCCGTTCTGGCTGCGCTCGCAGGCAGGAAGGCGGATGTCGTTGTGGGCTCGTCGCTGCCGGAGGGATTCGCGCCCTCTCACGTGGTGTATCTCGACGTTCCCGCCGGCGGGAGCAAATCCGTCCGGTGGACCTCCAAAGTCATCGCTCTTCTCAATCGCGGCCAGGAGAGGGAAATCTCACGGCTGCAGGAGGCGACTGGTGTGACGCTGAAAAAGCAGGATCTTCCGACCGACAACGAGGTCGTGACCGGTTCCATTGACCGCATTCTCCGAAGCCTGAAAGACGACAAAGAGAGGGTCGAGCTGGCGCGGTTGAGGTCCCTCATCCGCCGCCAGGTTCCGCTGCTGCAACGTCCGTTGTTCATGGCCTATCTGCTGAAATCATTTCTTCCCCCGGGATCGGCGGCCCTCGGGGTCCGGACCGCGCAGGACGCGGCTGGACGCGCATTCACAGGCGCCCGCGAGGCGCCGGGTCGGGAGGCCGCCCCTGCCCAGGGACGGTTGGCAGCGGCTTCGCGAAGGACCGCGGAGGGCGGCGCAGAGGCGGGAAGACCTGCACGGGGAAGGTTCGGCCGGAGCGTCGAGGTCCCGCGTCCCGCAGAATCAGCCCAGGAGTTCACCCAGCTCTTTGTCAGCATCGGAAGGAACAGGCGCGTCTATGCCCGCGAGCTTGCGGAATTGTTCACGGACAAGCTGCAGCTTGGCGCGCATGAGCTCGGCAGCGTGCGGGTGTTCGACAAGTATTCGTTCGTCGACATCAAGGCGGCGCGCGCGGATGAGGCCATCAGCCGCTTGTCCGGCAGCGAAGTGAAGGGCAGGACCATCACGGTCAACTACGCCAAGAAGAAGGAAGAGAAAGAGCAGCATTGATGCCGGCGGACCTTCTGGAGAGTCACGGCGCGGCAAGCGGCCTGCTCCCATTCCAGGTCCCTTTGACCGGAGCCATGGAGATCGAGATCGGCTGCGGCAATGGGCACTTCCTCTGCGAGTACGCAGCGGAGAAGCCGGGCGTTACTCTTGTCGGCATCGACATCAAGAAGAAGAGGTGCGCCAAGGCGCGTGAAAAGGCGGAACGCCGGCGATACCGCAATATCGTCATTGTCAACGCAAGCGCTCAGGAAGTGCTTCGAGACCTGCCCGACGCCTCTGTGGATGCATTCCACGTGTATTTCCCTGATCCCTGGCCGAAGAGCCGGCACCGGAAGAGAAGGTTCTTCACCATGGAAAACCTGCGCCGCATGCATCATCTGCTCAAGGAAGGGGGCAGGGTCCATTTCGGAACGGATTTTTTCGATTACTACATCCAGGCAAAAGTGCTGGTGGCGCTTCATCCCGGGTTCGCTATTGCGGAAGAATCAGCCCCAGCCGCCGTCCTCTCATCCCTGTACGGGCGGAAGTTCGCGGGGGCGAGCAAACGCATCCATATCTTCTCCGCGGTCAAAGAGGCCTCAGCGGATGAGCAACGACAGCAGGATGAACATGAGCGGGACGTTGATGGCGGCATTGAAAATGATGAACAGAGCTGAGACGATGGCATACGAGGATGCCATGCGGCCGCTCCTGGCGGAAATGAACTCCGGGTCTCCGTTCAGGAGCACGAGCTCAGCCATGGGATCTTCAGGCTTCGACAGCACAAATCTGTTGCCTTCGACACGATACCCGCCGAATGCAACGCATTCCGCGCCCGGGGCGCCGGACGGCCGGGGGTCTGAGCGTCGCTGAGGCAGGTCGACGTCGATGGTCCTGATGCCGGCCGGAAGAGCCACTGTCCGTCCGTCCGCAGTGAGCAGGCTGCCGCCCGTTGAGCCTTGGGCGGACTGCTCCGCGTTCGTTCCCCTGATCATGATGTACCCTTCCCGGTCGGGCAGCATCGTCGTCCGCCGTATGCCGTCTCCATCCGAGGCCGGAGGGAAATACCGCAGGGGCAGGCGGACGATGTCCCGCTGAACTCTCATGAGCCGCGCCCTTTTCCAGAATCGTCGGTAGGCGAAGTAGAGGGGAAACCCCGGGGGGAGAAACGGGGACACGGGGGCAAGACCTGCGGCAAGCGCCACAAGGGCCAGGATCCTCGACTCCGGGAGCGCCAGAAGCGAATAGGCGAGCAGGATGAGCGTGAGGGACCCGATGGCAACCGAGGGAAGGGTGAAGGGGTTCATGTACTCGTTCCGCTGCCGTCCTCCCCTGATGGCTGATTCGACGATGTTCTCTCGGGGACAGTCGTGAATGACGACGAGCAGCCGGGCCCGCCCATATCCCCGAAACACTCCACGGCCCTCCTCGGAAAAGAGCGCGCCTCCAACAAAGACAGGCGTGCCTTCCGGGAGGGAGAAGATCCTGCTCCACGGCATGCTGCGCAGCTCGGTGTCCTCCGCGGCGGACGCGCCGCTGCCTGTCTGACCGCCATCTTCCGGAATCAGGTAGACGTGGACGTTCATGAGGTCTGCCGCAACCGAGAACCGGCCGTTGGTGATCCAGATCCTGTGCTCTCCCTGGATGGCCTCGAGCGTGCCGAAGAAGCGGAACAGGCCGATGAAGGCGTTTCGCTCGCGGCCCACCGCGTGTGGCGTCGCGGTTGGATAACGCGACACCTCGCGGATAGTCTGGCGAAAGACCCTCCAGCGTCCGCGGACGCGAAACGCACCCACCCCGGGGAATGCGGCGTAAAAGAGCAAAGCGATGGCCAGGATGAGGACGAGATGCCACATCATATCGCGTATTGATAAAGCCCGGCGAATCCTTTAGGCTGGAGTATATCATGGTGGAAAGAGTTGTCGTAGGTCCGTGGAAGACAAATTGTTATATCTATTCCAGCACCAAGAAAGAATGCATCATCATCGATCCGGGAGGGGACGAGGAGGAGATTGCCTCCCGCGTTGACGTGTTGAACATGGTGCCTGTCGGCATTGCCCTCACGCATGGTCACGTGGACCACCTTGCGGCGCTGGGCAAGCTGCAGTCCAGCTACAACAACCGCGGGTACGCTCTCCCTATCGCCATCAGCTCGGCTGACCGCCGCTTCCTGGGGAGCGGCGCCCTGGAAACGCACAAGGAAAGCCTCAAGGTTCATGAGCTGGACGAGCAGGCCTTCTTCACGGGGGATACCCCTGAGCTGCCGAAGGCGGACGTGAAGCTCAAGGAGGGAGACCGCGTCTTCGACATGGACCTCGCGGTCATCGAGACCCCTGGCCACACACCGGGAAGCCTCTGTTTCTACAGCGAGAAAGAGGGAGTGCTTTTTTCCGGGGACACGCTGTTCTTCGACGGCGTGGGAAGGACCGATCTGCCGGGCGGCAGCGAGAGAAAGCTCAGGGAGAGCATTGAAAAAAAGATAGCCGTGCTTCCCCCTGAGACTCGAGTGTTTCCGGGACATGGTCCGTTCACGACGGTGGAGAGGGAGCGAAGAGGCAACCCGTTCTTCCGACAGCCGCCTCCGGAGCAAAAACCGCCTGAGCCCCAGAAGCGTCCGCGCCGGTCCGCCGGCAAGCCCCCGAAGAGGAGGGTGGTGGCCGGGAGAAAAGCTGCGCGGCCGGCCCGTCCGCCCGCTCACGGCCGCAACCGTGAAAAAGCCGCCCCACTGCGCAACGGAAAGCTCAAGGGCATTCGGCCAAAGGTGACCAAGGGCCGGGATCGTCCGGCTAAGTCCCGAAAGAAAGCGGCGGGACGAGCTAGAGTCACGCGAACGCTGAGATCAGCCCGGCAGAGGACTGCAAAGAAAAAGGGCCGCTAGGACCGCGCGAAAGCCGGTCGTTATCTGTTGCGTCGCTCTTCAGAGGATTTGCAGTCGATGCACAAGAGCGCGTACGGGATGGCCTCCAGCCTCTCCCGCGGGATTTTTTTCGAGCATCGTGCGCACAATCCGTACTTCTTGTTTTCTATCCTGGCCAGGGCGGATTCTATGAGCTGGAGACGACGCAGCTCCTGCGTACCCAGCGCCTCCAGAGTCTTGCGATCGATATCGTCTGCGGCGATGTCGGCAAGATCCTTCGGATCCATGTCTTCTATTATTGTACGGAAATCCTCACTCTCGGAAGCCAGGTTTTTCAGAATTTCCTTCTTCAGATCCAGGAGGGCCACTCTCATTTTTTTAAGGAAAGTTTCTTCCATGCGGTTGCCTTTAGGGAAAGGAATCTACATACAAACATCGCCAGTTGTCAACCCACGTCCAAAATCGCCTAAAACTCCAGAATTTCTCCCTAACCATTGACATCGGGTGCCATAGTATCTACACTGAATTTCAAAGGGGGGTTCTTTGCCGAAGGAAGAGGCTATTGAAGTCGACGGAAAAGTGAAAGAATCGCTTCCCAATACGATGTTCAGGGTGGAATTGGAAAACGGGCATCTCATCCTGGCCCATCTCTCGGGAAAGATGAGGAAACACTATATCCGCATTGTACCAGGAGACAGGGTGAAGGTCGCCCTTTCTCCCTATGATCTCACGAGGGGCAGAATCATTTTCAGAGAGAAGTAGCGCTGACTGGCTTGTCGCCTCCGACTACGACCTGTAATCTGCGTTTTCCCTGACATAATCGTAGGACAGATCAGACCCAAGCACTTCAGCAGAAACCGGGGACGCTCCCAGGACCAGCTCTATGTCCACCGTCCTGTCGTGCTGCGGCCAGGGAGGGCGCCTGGTGTCCAGGGCCCGCTCCTTCAGGTAAGCGCTGAGCTTTTCTTCCTTTCCTGCGTCGAGCTGGAAGCTGCCACGGGCAAAAATGTCCAGGCCTCCCATGCGGACCGTCACGCCGGCCGCATCGAACGGTCGGCCCGCGTTTCCCATGTAGTCGCCGACAGCGGAGACGATCCTTCCGACGTTCGGGTCATTTCCGAAGATCGCCGTCTTGACAAGAGGCGAGTTCACGATGGCGCGCGCCACTGATGCCGCCTGGCCCTCGGTCCCGGCTCCGGTCACCCGCACACGCATGACGTGCCCCACCCCTTCCGCGTTCCGCATGATGTCGAACGCAAGACCCGAAAGGACTTGAAGAAGCCCCTGCCGGAACTCTTCACGGCCGGCCGGGCCGCGTCGGCCTGAAGAGAGGAGGATGGCAGTGTCGCTGGTGCTTTGATCGCTGTCCACTGAGATGCGGTTCAACGACCTCTCCACGCACCATGCCAGGTCCTCACGCAGCGCTTCCCGCGGCATGGCGACGTCTGTCAGCACGAAGCAGAGCATGGTGGCCATGTTCGGCTCTATCATGCCGGCTCCTTTGGCCGTTGCCACAATGCTTCCTGCGCCCACTGAGGCTTGTCTGACCTTGGGAAAAGCATCCGTTGTCATGATTGCCCGCGCCACGGGAAGAAGGGAGGAGCGGTCAAGCGCCGCCACCAGCCGGGGAAGGGCTTCTTCCATATCCCGCAGCGGCAGCCCCCACCCGATGATCCCCGTGGAAGCGGCGAAGAAGCTTTCCTCAGGAGCGCCGAGAAGCCCGCCGAGAGCGGCCAGCAGAGTCCGCGCATCATCCTCTCCGCGCGGAGTGCCGACGTTGGAGATCTTGTTGTTGATGAGCACGCCTCGGATTGCGTCCTGCGTCAGCCTCCGGCGCCCGATGAGCACGGGGGCCCCTGGGAAGCCGTTCCTGGTGAACACCGCGGCAAAATCCGGGGAAGGCTCATCCAGGAGGATGAGGGCCAGGTTCATGGGGAGTGGCTTGGCAACGCTGCGTTCCCGGGGAAAAAACTCAAGCGACGTGGTGGCGCATCGAAATCCATCAGGCAGGGCCGACCGAGACGCGAGCTCTTTCAGGTAATCGGTTTCAGAGGAGAATGATTCCATCATCAACCGCCTGTGTGGAGCGTGATATGAAGGGGCAGGTGATCCGAGTAGCCTCTGGCTCCTTTCAGGTGCGTCCACTTGCGCGGGGTTCCGTCAGGACCCAGGAGGAACGGGAGACGCAGGACGCGGAAGCCGCCTTTCCTGTACTGGAGACCGCGGGAGTCGAGCAGCCCCGCGGAGATAAGGATGTGATCCATGGTCTCCCATTCTCCCTGGTAGAAATATGATCCCCGTTCCCCCCGGGGAAGCTCGAGCCAGGGCTCGTACAGGACGACCCGTCCCGATGAGTCGATGCCGGGGCCTGTCTTTCCATCCGCCAGGAAAATGCTGGAGGCCGAATAGGCGACGGGCGCCGTGTCCGAGGCTGGGATGAGTGCGGTCTGGTAGCTGGCTCCGACCCTGTCGAACTCGTCGCAGTTCTCGTTCATGTCCCCGGCAACAATAATGTGCGCTGCCGGGTCCCCGGCGGTTATCTCCCGGATCCTGCGGGCTACGATCCCCGCTGATTCCAGACGTGAGCGCTCGGTGGCCCGTGCTCCGCCGGCCTTCGACTTCCAATGGTCGTCGAACAGATGGAGAGTTCCGTCTTTCGTCTCGATCTCCGCTTCAATGACGTCACGGACCGGGTTTTTCCTCCACGCATGGACCGCGTTCGATCTCACGTGGGAAAGAGGAAGCCTGCTGGCAATGGCGACGTTGGCGGCAAGCTTCTTCTTGGGCACGATCACGTATGAATTGTATCCCAGCCCCGAAAGACCCGAGCTGAGAAGGACGTGAAGCGCGTTTTCGTTCTCCACCTCCTGCAGCAGGAGGACGTCCGGACCTCCCGGCACCGCCTTTCTCACCACCTCTGCGATTGTTTCCACCCGCATGTGGAAGAGATCCGTGTTCCATACGCCGCGGGCAGGATCGAACTCCGGGAACTCCGTGCCGTCGTGCACGTCGTCGAACAGGTTCTCCACGTTGTAGGTGAGGATGGTGAGGTCCCTGGCGCCAAGGGGCCACAGCTGCGAGAGGAGCAGGACGACTGCGAGGAAGAGACCTTTCACGCTGTTGCCCGTGCCACCAGCGCCGCCTCCTCCCGGGCGTCCGCCGCCCGCGGGGAGAAGCTCTTCCCGGTGATGGTCTGCCAGGCGGTGATGTAGCGCCACGCCACCTCGATCCGCACGTCGTCCGGGATTGGAGGTGAGGGACCGTCCCCCTGCCAGCCCCGGGCAATCAACCACTGCCTCAGGTACTCCTTGTCCAGCTCCCGCTGCGGCTCCCCTGCTTTGAAGAGCCTCTCCCACGCGTCCGCATACCAGTAGCGGCTTGAGTCAGGGGTGTGGACCTCATCCACCAGCATGAGCGTGTTTCCGTGAAGGCCGAACTCGTACTTCGTGTCTACCAGAACAAGGCCCCTGCGGGAAGCGACCTCTGCGCCCCTGGCGTAGAGGGCCAGCGCGGTCTCCTCAACTTTCTCCCACAGCTTCCGATCCACTTTTCCGCCACCCAGGATTTCTTCCCGGGAGACGGGCCTGTCATGGGTCCCCGTTCCTTCCTTGGTTGACGGCGTCATGAGGGGCGTTTCGAATCTCTGGTTGAAGCGCATGCCGGCTGGAAGCTTTATGCCTGAGATGCTGGCGCCGGCCTGGTAGTCCCGCCAGGCCGAGCCCGTGAGATAGCCGCGAACAACGACCTCGAACGGCAGGACGGCGCACTTTGCGGCGCGTACTGTCCGGGGTGACAGTTCCGCCAGCACGTGATTGTGGATGATGTCCGTGGTGTTAGCAAACCAGAAAAGGGACAGGGTGTTCAGGACCTCTCCCTTGCACGGCACGGTTGTGAGGACGCTGTCAAAAGCCGATATGCGGTCCGTGGTGGTGATCAGGAGCTCCTGCCCCTTGTCAACCACGTCCCTGACCTTCCCCCGGCTCACCCGCACGCCGTCTGGAAGCCCGCTTTGCGAAAGCTGTCCGAGGCAGCGCCCGAGGTGCACGGAAAGGTCTTCTTTTTTCACCCCTGGATCTCGTCCCGCCTGCGGATGACACGCGAGAGCAGCCCGTAGCCCACTGCTTCCTCCGCGTTCATCCAGTAGTCGCGGTCCGTGTCCCTCTCCACTTTCTCCAAGGGCTGCCCGGTCTCTTCCGCGATCAGCCGGTTGATCTTTGTCCGCAGCTTTTCTATCTCTTTCGCCTGGATCTCGATCTCCGTAGCAACGCCCCGTGCGCCGCTTGAGGGCTGGTGGATGAGATAGTGGGAATTGGGGAGACCGACGCGGCGCTCCCGGGGAGCGGCGAGCATGATGATTGCCGCTGCGCTTGCCACAAGGCCCATCCCGATCATGGTTATCTGCGGTTTCACAAAGCGCATCATGTCGAAGATGGCGTAGCCCGCGTCTGCATCTCCTCCGGGGGAGTCGATGTACACCCGTATGGGGTCCTGGCTCTCCTCTTCAAGGAGAATCAGGGACCTGATGACGCGTTCGGCGAGCGGTTTGTTGATTTCTCCCGAAACCATGACGGTGCGGGACTTGAGCATCCGGGCGAAGAACATCCCTTCGTCGACGCGGGGGCCGCTTTCCGGTTCTACCGGCTTGTCCTGCATGTTCATACTACCGCTTACAATAAGAAATTTCCCGGTGAATGTCATCAGGCGCGAGCAGCGGCGGCGAGCCAGGGCCAAGCGGCGCCTGCGCGCGATCGCAGGATCTCGAAAAAAAGGCCGGGGCATCTCTGCCCCGGCCACCCGTCAATCTTCCGTCCTCCAATTGGTACTGGAGGTTGTGGGGCGGAAGACTCCCAAAAACAGCTATAGTATACATCGCTTTCTCCGAGTGTCAACGAAAAAGCCGACCGGGCGCGTAAAAAGCGGCATTTTTACGCGGAAAAAAAGGTGATCGCCTGTGTAGCTTTCACCGGGGCCGGCTGCGACCCCCGAGTCCGCCGCCATCCCATTGCATGACGCCTGTGTTTCCCGCACTATTGTCCCCGGAGGACGTGAATGAAGTCTCGGCTGGCTCTGATTGGAGGAAGCGGGCTGTATTCCATGGAGGGTGCGCGCCTTCTGGAAGAGATTGAGGTGCCGACACCCTGGGGTTTGCCCTCTGATCGCATTACTATCGCGGAGGTGGAGGGCGAGCCGGTGGCTTTCCTCCCCCGGCACGGCAAGGGACACCGGTATCTGCCCTCCGAGGTCCCTTCCCAGGCCAATATCTGGGCTCTCAAGTTCCTGGGAGTCCAGCAGATCGTCTCTGTGAGCGCTGTGGGGTCCCTCTCGGAGGGCTTTGCGCCTGGGGATTTCGTTCTTTGTGACGGTCTGGTGGACAAGACCTCCAGGAAGCCGGGCAGCTTCTTCGGACAGGGAGTGGTCGGCCATGTCGGCTTTGCAGACCCTTTCTGCGCGGGAATGCGGACCGCCATCGCCGGGGTCATTCGCAGGCACGGTCATCCTCTCCACACCGCGGGCACCTATGTCTGCATGGAAGGGCCGGCATTCTCCACGAGGGCTGAATCGAACCTCCACAGGTCCTGGAAGGCGGAATTGATCGGAATGACCGCGGTACCGGAGGCCAGGCTTGCCCGGGAGGCGGAGATCTGCTACGCAACCATCGCCATGGTCACTGATTACGACTGCTGGAAGACCGAGGATGAGAGCGTGAGCGTGGAAATGGTGGTGGAAACAATGAAGAGGAACACGGCTGCGGTCCAGGGGATGATCCCTGACATCGTCCAGGCCCTGAAAGGGCGTGACGATTGCGACTGCAGACATGCGGCAAGGAGCGCAATCATGACGGATCCAGCCCTGATCCCATACGATGTGCGCAGAAAGCTCTCCCTGTTCTACGACCGTTACTGGGCAGGAAACGGGTGAAAGCCCGGTGAAGTCCGCCGTCGTCGCTGTTGTCGGAAGACCCTCGGCGGGCAAGTCAACCCTCGTGAACGCCCTGTGCGGCGCAAAGGTGTCCATCGTCTCCCCGGTCCCGCAGACCACGCGCAACAGGGTTCGAGGCATCCTCAACGCCGAAGACGCCCAACTGGTGTTCATTGACACCCCCGGGTTCCATCTCTCTGCAAAGAAGATCAACACATACATGACAGCCATCGTTTCCTCGACTCTGGAGGAAGTGGACATTGTTCTCTACGTGGTGGACGGCGGCAGGCCGGGTGGAGAGGAGGAGAATGCCATCTCGAAGGCTGTCCAGAGGGCAGGCAAGCCCGCAGTGCTCTGCCTGAACAAGAAAGACTGCGCAGGGGAGGCCTGGGCGTCTGCCAGGGAAGGCGCCAGACAAGCGCTGCCCGGTGCCGCTTTTTTCGAAGTGTCGGCTCTCACGGGGGAAGGGCTGGATGCTCTTCGCGGCAAGCTGCTGGATCTCAGCCCGGACGGGGAGCAGATGTATCCGCCGGACTACTACACAGACCAGACCCCTGAGTTTCGTATCTCTGAGATCGTCCGTGAAAAGGTGATGCTCGGCACCCGGGAGGAAGTCCCCCATGCGGTCTACGTCCGCGTGGAGGACCTGGAGATGCATGACGACGGGGCCACCCTCTGGGCGCGCGGGTTCATATGCGTCGAGAGGGAGTCGCAGAAGGGAATAATCGTGGGGCGCGGCGGGGACAAGATCCGCGGGATTGTCCGCGATGCCCAGGAGGAGCTCTCTCAGATATTTCCGTGGGCGGTGAAGCTCGACATGCGGGTCAAGGTGGACCGGGAATGGCGAAAACGCGATCCTCTTCTGAAGAAGATGATCAGGTAACGGCCTTCCAGGGCCAGCGCTTCAGGATTTCTCCCGAACAGCCAGCACCCGAAGCACGACAACGGGTGTGCGCGCCGTCTGGGGGTTCACCACCCGCACGACAAGAACAGGGGAGCTGCCCGCGGCCGGCGGAATGGTCAGCGTCTTGTCCCCCGCTGAGCTTGAGACCGAAACGGATTGCCCGGCTGCGGTCACTTTGAGCTTCAGCTCTCCCCCCTCCGCCGCAACAGGAATATCTGCCGCGAAGGATGAATCTCCCTGCCACTGCAGCCTGAAGGTCGCCAGCCGGGAGGAATCCGCGGAGAGATCAACGGTGAAGGCGATTGATCCCCTGGCTGTTTTCACGCCCGGCAGCACCAGCGCGCTGTCAGGGGGGAGCGTCAGGGCGCCCGGGGCCACTGCGGCCTTGCCCTCCACGCTCATTCCCGCGGGAAGATAGGCGGACTCGAACCCGTCCGCAAACTGCAGGCTCTGGCCATACCTCCGTTGGGCGGCTCTCAGGTACTGGGCGGGGTCTGAAGACGCCCTGCCCTGGCTGTCCCGATAGTAGATGCCGAACTCGTCGATGACTCCCGTGAAGCCGCTCGGCCCTCCGATGACGGTAGTGCCATCCTGCTGCAGGGCAGGAGAGGTGAAGGTTACTGAACGGGATGACACGAGCTCTCCGTTCACGAACCACAGCGCCATGATGGTCTGTCCCTGCGGGACGATGCTGAGGGACAGCAGGTACCTCTGGCCGGTGAGCAGCCCGGCCCCGGACCATGGAATGGTGGCGGACTGACCCGTGGTCTTGATGACTGCCTGGGGAGCATGGGTTGTTCCATCCACGGAAATAGTGAACGAGAAGCTCCCATCCGAGGTCGAGGCCACCATGAGGTTGTTGATTGCGGAGAAGCTGTCGAAGCTGATGCCGAAGCTCGCCGTGAAGGGGCCCAGGCTTCCTCCGTCCGCCGGAAGCGCCATCCAGGACAGAGAGAACCCTGCGCCGCCCGTCAGGCGATACCCGAACCCGTTCTCCGTGGAGATTATTTCAGGCGAGCCGATTGCCGTGGCCGAGGTCTTTCCCAGCTTTTTTGCGCCGGCTCCCGCATCGTCCAGAGTGCCCTGGAGGCGCAGAAGCGTAAGGTAGGAGTCTGCGGAGCCCAGGTCTCCGGCCCCGGACTGGTTTCCCGTGGAGACGTACACATCTGTGGAAAGGGAGATCGAGGAGGAAAAGGAATAGTCCGAGTCCGCCGTGGGCGCGGCCGTGAACATCTCCAGGGTGATGGTGTAGACCCCTTCATCCGCGGGGACGGTCCAGAGGATCTTGCCGAGCCCCTTGCTGAGGGCTCCCTTCTGAATCACCTTGCCTTTGAATGTCCAGCGCAGCCAGGGATCCGCCCCGTCGGGGTACTGCAGGTCCGCCTTCAGGAGGACCCTACCCGCGGAGCCGATCACCGGCGGGTAGCTCTTTATGCCCGCGATCTTCCAGCTCCCCGTTGCCACGAAGAAGGTTGCGCTTTTTTTCTGCGCAACCTCGCCGGAGGAATAGATCACGACGTCCATCTTGTACTGACCGGGCGGCAGGGAGGGGGGCTGGACGTAGAGCTGCTCATTGACGGCTGGCACGGCCTGGCGGTTATGATAGATGGTCTGGCCGGCGGATGAGGTAAGAGTCACCTCCATCTCCAGGTCCTTTGTCTTGGAGGTATCCTGGACCGTAACGGTCAGCGGCACACCCTTTCCATCAGTGAGGACCTGCCCGTCGCTTACCGTAGTCACCTGGAGGTCGGAGATCGTGTTGTTCAGAGACATGAAAAGCGACTGATCCCCGCAGGAGAATACCAGCCCCAGGAACATGAGGATAACAACTTTTTGGCCGATTTTGGGGATCATCTAGGTCTAATATACCACGAGGGGGGGCCAAATCAAGGCCGGCCCGCCATATGGAGCACCTCTATCTCCACATCTCCGTATATATAGCTTTGGCAGGCCAGCCTGATATCGGGGCCGGATGGCTCTCCCCGGGAGGCCAGCTGCGCCAGCAGCCTGGTTTCCCTGTCCCTTCGGGGGCTGAAAAACCCCGCCCCTGATTTGACGCGGATGATGTCGCGGCCGCATTGGGCCTTTCCGCCGCAGATCGTCTGAATTGGAAACCCGTTTCGCAGCAATATGTTCAGAATGGACGTTGTCAGATTGCCCTCGAAGACCTGTGAGGTGCCATAAATCCTGATTCTTGGCGCATTCATCTGCTTCCGGTCCCCTGGTGCTAAAGGTCCCTGGATGGGCACAGGTCCCGTACGGGACATCCTGCGTGGTCTGGCTTGCGGGCTCCGCAGCAGCGGCGCCCGTGGAATGTGACAGCGTGCGAAAAGGCGGTCCAACGGTTGCGAGGCAGCAGAGCAGCCGTGTCCTCTTCGATGCGGGCCGGGTCATCGCTTTCCGTCAGGCCGAGGCGTTGGGCGACTCGAAGGAAATGCGTGTCCACGACGATGGCGGGCACGCCGAAGCACGTCCCGAGGATGACGTTGGCCGTTTTTCTGCCCACTCCGGGGAGCATGAGGAGGTCTTCCATGCGGGAGGGAAAGCCCTTTGGAAAGTCCCTGGCCAGGGCAGCCGAGGCCCCCTTGATGCTTCTGGCCTTGTTGTGGAAGAAACCCGTCGGGCGAATCAGGGCTTCCAGCTCTTCCGTGTCCGCTTCCGCCATGGCGGTCGGGGAGGCGAAGCGCTTGAAGAGCGCCGGGGTCACTTTGTTTACCCGCTCATCCGTGCACTGGGCGGCCAGAATTGTAGCCACAAGGAGCTGGAACGCATCCGCATGGTCCAGCATGCACCTGGCGTCCGGGTACGCGGAAATGAGAATGCCGGCCACCTTTCCTGCGCGCGCGACAAGCTTGGGATCAGGCGCGCTTGCGGGCCGTGAAGTACGCATCTGCTTCCTCCGCGCTCAGGCAGTTGAGGACGTTTTTCCTTGTCAGCCATGCCTTGCGCGCCATGACGATCCCGTAGCGCATGTCGTCGAAGCCCTGAATATCGTGGGCATCCGGACCGAGGGAAATGAGCACCCCTCTTCCCGCGGCCCTCTTCAGCACGTCCCAGTTGGGGTCCAGCCGGTGCGGATTGCAGTTGTGTTCCAGCGCCACGCCGCGATCGCGCAGCGCGTCCAACACACGGCTTTCGTCCCATGGGTAGCCTTCACGGGTAAGCAGGAGCCGCCCCGTGGGGTGTCCCAGAATGGTGAGCCGAGGGTTGGCGATGGCCGTGCAGAGCCGCTGCGTCGCGGCCTCCCTTTCCATGGTCAGGGTCGAGTGGACAGACCCTATCACGAAGTCCAGCTGCGCCAGCACGTCGTCCGGGTAATCCAGGCTCCCGTCTGGCAGGATGTCCGACTCCACTCCGGCAAAGACGCGAAACGGCGCAAGGATTTCGTTGAGCTTCCGTATTTCACGGACCTGGTCCAGCAGCCGCTCAGCCGACAAGCCGGAGGCATAGACGGCGGTCCTCGAATGGTCGCTGAGGCACAGCCAGGAATAGCCCAGGTCAATGCACTTCCTGGCCAGCTGCTCTAGTGTGCGGACACCGTCGGAGGCGGATGAGTGCACGTGGATCATCCCTAGCACATCTTCCCGCGACACAAGCTGCGGAAGGCGCCCGGTCTCCGCGGCTTCGATCTCCGCATCCCCTTCACGGATCTCCGGCGGGATCCATCCGAGGCCGATCTTTGCATAGACATCTGCCTCATCGCGGAGCGCAAGGGGCGCGCCGTCTTCGCCGAACACTCCCCATTCGCTCATCTTCATGCCCATGGCCTTGGCGCGCGTGCGAAGGAGCGTGTTGTGGTCCTTGGAACCCGTGAAGTGCTGCAGCGCCGCAGGGTGCGACTCAGGCGGGACGATGCGGAAATCCACCTGCAAACCCCGGCAGCGCACAGAGACCTTTGTTTCCCCGGCTCCGATCACCTGGGGGCCGTCGCGTCCCTGGTCTGCAAAGGCCAGGAGCTTTTCCTGGATGGCCTGAATTGTTGCGCCTGTGCCGGGCACAAGGAGGATGTCGATGTCCTTGAATGTCTCCTTGCCCCGCCGGAGGCTGCCCGCGACTTCGACGCTTGAGAAGAGGCCGGATTCACTGGCATCTCGGACCAGCTCATCTGCGATCTGCAGCGCGTCGGAAAACAGCCTGCTCTCCTGTGTCGTCTTTCTGAACTCGATGGCCTTGAGAATGTTCGCCTGGCTTTTCTCCCCGAAACCTTCCAGGGAGATGAGCCTGTTCTCCCTGCACGCATACTCCAGCTCGCCGATGCTTGCGATCCCGAGCTTCTCGTAGACGGCCTTCACTCTCTTGGGCCCCATGCCCGAGAGGCTGAGAAGCTCCAGGAGGCGAGGGGGGAACTTCTCCTTCAGTCCTTCCAGCACGGAGGAGCGGCCCGTGGACACGAGGTCTTTGATGATGTCCTCGATGCTCTTGCCGACGCCCTTGATTTCCCTGAGCCGGCCCTGCGCGCACAGCTCCGCAACGCTCTCAGGGTACTTTTCGATGATCCGCGCCACGTTCTCATACGCGCGCGACTTGAAGGGGTTTTCTCCGGTCAGCTCGCTGAAGACGGCAATTTCTCCAAGAGCCGAGGCAATCCCGTTGTTGTCCATCGCTCTCTGCAGAATCTATGCCGGCGTTCGTGAAAAGTCGAGAGGACCGCAAATGCGCTTCCCGTTTTTCTTTACTTTGAACCAACCGGTGATTATATCTTTGCCATGATCCACGCCATTTACCAGCTGCTGGGCCGGCTTGGCTACGGTCACCCCATTCACCCGCCGGCCACGCACATCACCATAGGGCTCACTGTCGGAACGCTCGTCTTCGGCCTGGTGTCAGTCATTTTCCGGCGTCCGCGCCTGAAACTGACAGCCTGGCACTGCGCCGTGCTGGCAACTGTGAGCGTAGTTCCAACGGCGCTGCTCGGTCTGATGGACTGGCAGGAAAAACTGCACGGGCAATGGATTCCGACGATCATCATCAAGATGGTCCTCGCGGGAGCGCTGTTCGTCACGCTGTTCATCGCCCTCTTCCTTGGAAGCGGAGCGCAGGGGGAAGCTGTGAGCGCCTCCGCGGGCGTGTGGCGCAATCCGAAAGCCATTATCGCACTCTGCCTGTATGGAGTGTGTTTCTGCCTGGTCACCCTTCTGGGCTACTTCGGCGCGACCCTGGTCTACTAGGCAGCCGCCGGGGTCCGGTCGACGGGCCCGACCCGATCGGATCCTTGACAAGGCCCTGATTCTGCATTTCAATTCGCATCTCTCATAAATATTCCAAGGCGCGGTCTGGACCAGGGAGCGAGCAGCGAAGCGCAAGGAGGACCGATCTGAAAAGTCAGGAAGCGCGACGTCGATTGATCCACAACATCCTCCATGGGGAAAAGATCCACAGCCAGGAAGAGCTCCTGAAAAGACTCGAGCGGGAAGGCATCGATGTGACACAAGCCACCCTGTCGCGGGACCTGAAGTTTCTCGGTGTTGCCCGGGTGCCGGACCAGGATGGGAACTACGTCTATACGGTTGACCCGCCCGCGGAGGTGACTCCGGATCCTTTTGTTCGCGACGACATGAGACGCCAGATCGTCAGCATAGATTTCTCTGCCAACCTGGCGGTCATCAAGACCAAGATGGGTCACGCGCCCGGAATCGCCTTTGGCATCGATCAGCTGAAAATAAAGGACGTGATCGGGACCGTCGGGGGTGATGACACCCTGCTGGTGGTGCTGAGGGAAGGAACGGACAGGAGCAGGTTCCTCAAGGAGCTCATGGGAGACGCGTAGGTTTCCCCGTTCGGCGCGCCTTGACCCGGACTGAGGAATGACGTAGGTTTCCACCCGGCAGGGGGGTCTTCGCGTTGGATACAACGCTTCGGGATGTAGCCTAGCGGCTAAGGCGCCTGCTTTGGGAGCAGGAGAGCGGTGGTTCGAATCCACTCATCCCGATTCTTGACCGTCTCTCAGATGAGAATTCCGGCTTTTTCTGCGATCGAAATGATCCCTTGAATGCTGAGCTGGTCGATTTCTTCCTCACGTGTGATTGAGAAAGTGCTGTTCGTCGTCCGAATGGTCTTTTCA
This sequence comes from Spirochaetia bacterium, assembly GCA_049515135.1. GTDB lineage: Bacteria > Spirochaetota > Spirochaetia > SZUA-6 > Fen-1364 > Fen-1364. The sequence goes on along the minus strand of JBEKUJ010000011.1, from coordinate 40,261 downwards.
AGAAGGTGCCGGTAGATGCTGCATCTTCGTCCCACGCCCACAAGAGCAAATGTCACCCCGTGAATGTCCATCAGCGTTTTGACCTGCTCCAGAGCGCGAATGTCTTCCGCAGCAAGAAGGGTTTCTGTGAAGAGTTTTCTATCGTACCAGGGGATGTGCAACAGGGTGTCGAGGAACCTGGGGAACATCAGACTCCGAAGGAGGCCGGATGACTCCACGCATTCGCACGCCAGGTCCACGACGGCAGGATTGAAGTACTCTCCATCCTCGAAGTCGTCTTCTTTTCGAATGGACTTGCCGACGAATGTTTCCTTGATGATGGCTTCGTACAGCTGCCCGGAAAGCGTGGTCACGCTTCCGAGAATCCCGCCCGTCCCGTCCAGAGGGATGAACTTGGTGTGCGACGAAAGAATGACAACCACCCCGGGGAGAGGGATCGCAGAACGGGCAAGGAGGCCGGCCACCTGCGTCTCCTCGCCGCGCATGAAGTCAAGCGTTCGGACGTCTCTCATCGTCGCCGAGGCGGGGGCGTACAAATTCTTTATTCCCGGGACAAAGTAGAGGGGGATCGTGCTCGGAAAAACTCCGAGGTCGGCCACGAGCTGGATGTGCGCTGCAAGAGCCTCCACGGAACACGGCGCCCAGAGATGCGGAATCTCGATCAAGCCCAGCTCCGAGGTGATCATACCTGACGAGAGGATGCACCGGATCTCCCCTTCACACGCACCGGATTCGACCAGCGCACTGTCGAATGCCTCCCGAAGTCCGTTTTTCAGGGCTTGATTGTTCCCATTGATGGCTGTGTCCCGCACGCCGACCTTTCGGCTGGCCCGGCCGAGAACCTTCCCGTTTTCGTCGACGACATACACGCGCGAGTTTGTCGTTCCACAGTCAATGGTTGCGAACCGCATCTCAGATCACCCCCCTTTCCTTCAAGCCCGCACAGAGGGCTTTCTTCTCATTCTCAGTGGCCGGAACAAACGGAGCGCGTGGCAGCGCGTTGGCGATGCCACGAAGGCCCACCATCGCATACACGGCCAACTGGGTGGACCGGGCAAGGTACATGAGGCTGCGTATGTCGTTGATGAGGAACTGGGTCTTGCGGCAGGCCTCGAGGTCGCCATTCATGCCTTCTTTCCACATCCTCACGCAAAGCTCTGGAAACGCGTTGCCTATCCCGGGGACAAAAGCCTCGCAGCCAAGCGCTCTCGCCGGCAGCCACATCGCTTCCGTGCCAAGGACGACATCAAACGAATCCCCGCTCAATTCCCTCATGTAGCTTGCAAAGGTGAGAATGTTGAAAGTGGCGTCCTTCACGCCGCGGACCCCGATGCCCTTGAGCTTGCGCATCGTCGAAAGGCTGATTTCATAGCCCTGGAATCTGGGGTTGTTGTAGACGTAGATGGGAAGATCAGAGCCGACGCACTCGATGATGTCAGAGTAGAAGAAGAGCAGATCGTCTTCCGTGTGGGAAAAATAATAGGGACCGACAGCAGCAACTGCGGCACACCCTATTTGCTTCGCGTGGCGGGAAAGCAATACGGTGTCGCGTGTGTTGGTGGACCCGGTATGGACAACGAGCGCGACCTTGTCTCCCGCCGTTTTTTTTGTCAGCTCGGCAACTTTCATGCGCTCTTCCACGGACATCATGGGGCCGCTTCCATATGAGCCGCAGACAAACAGTCCCTGAACCTGATGCGAAAGATACCGAACGATGCGCGCGAGGCTGTCGGCATCGATTTCGCCTCTGGAATCAAACGGGGTGATCATCGGCGGGACGACGCCTCTCATCTTGAACATGAACGCCTCCAATCAAGAGCCCGCGCCGGGGAGGTGACGAGGGGTCAGCCCTCTCTCACGGCGCCATGGAACGTCGAACCCACCCGCCGCGCAAAGTCATTCAGCATAGCGGTGCCTTTTGGCCCATCCCTGCGGACGAGAGTACTCATCCTCTGCGCAATCGCTGCGTCGTCAAGGCGCAGGTTGATGGCTCGCTTTGCAACGTCGATCACTATCTCATCGCCATCCCGAATGCACGCGATCTCGCCGCCTTGCGCGGCCTCGGGACTGACGTAGCCGACTGAGAGCCCTCCGGTAGCTCCGGAAAACCGGCCATCCGTAACGATGGCGATTCGACGACCGAAGAAGGCTCCCGCGATGCGATGCATTTCCCTCATTCCCGGACCGCCCCTTGGCCCTTCGAACCTGATGACGACAACGCTTCCCTCGGGGATGGTCCTGGCTTCAATGGCCTCGCTGGCCTGCTCTTCTGAATCGAAGACGAGCGCAGGTCCCGCGAAACTCATCATTCCCGGAGGAACAGTGGTGGTGCGCATCGCCGCGCCTTCCTTTGCGATATTGCCTTTGAGGATGACGATCCCTCCCTGTGGCGCTACGGGATCGCGAAGCGGGCGTATCACTGCGGGGTCACGATTGACCGCTTCCGCAATGACGCTCCCCAGGGCTCTGCCTTCCACGTTCCTTGCACCGAGGTCGAGCAGGGGTCCCAATTCCTTCATGACAGCGGGAACTCCTCCAGCCCTGTGAAGGTCCGCAATGGAATGTTCGCCGTTCGGGTTTATCGTGCATAGCTGAGGAGTGTCCGCGTTGACCGCTGCAACGCTGTCGAAGTCCAGATGGAGCCCGACCTGCCGCGCAATTGCCGGGACGTGCAGGAGGTGATTCAGAGACCCGGCAAGAGCCGCAAGCACGCGCAGGCCATTGCGAAATGAATGTTCTGAGAGGAACGTTGAAGGCCTCAGGCCAGATCGGGCAATGCCGACTGCGGTCTGACCGGTCTTCTGCGCGCAGCGCATTCTCTCGCTCGTTGCGGCAGGTATGGTCGAGGAGCCGGGGAGAGACAGGCCCAGAGCTTCGACGAAAATGTTCATCGTGTTCGCAGTTCCGATGTAGGGACAGATGCCCGGGTGAGGGTACAGCTGAGCGTTGCCCTCCGCCATTTCCCGTTCGGTGATCCGCCCTTCCAGAAAATCCTTCCGCATCCTTTTGGAATCGGAGAAAGGGATTGCCGGCACGCAGGTCCCGCTGCACACGTGGATGCTCGGGAGATCGAGTCGAAGGATTGCCATCAGCATTCCGGGAGTGATCTTGTCGCAGGAGGAAATGAACACCAGCCCATCCATGATGAACTGGGAGCGAACCATGACTTCGAATGAATCCGCAATTATTTCTCGACTTGGAAGGATGTAGTCCATGCCATCGTATCCCTGCGCAAGCGCGTCGCACGGGCCGATTGTGTTGAACTCCAGCGGCAGTCCGCCTGCCGCCCGCACCCCATCCTTCACCATGTCAGCAATCTGCCGCTGCGGGATGTGTCCGTGATTGAATTCGTTCCAGGAGTTCGCAATCCCTATGATGGGCTTTTCAATGTCCTCATAGGTGCATCCGCAGGACATAAGGTGGCTTTTCATCAGCGCGCGTGTGAACCGCGGGATCATGTCCAGCCTTCTGCCCATCTCGGCCTCCTTCCCGGTCAGAGTTGGCCCAACGCCTGCAGGCCCGAACGGATGTTCTTCTTTGCGGCTTCATCGATCTCAATGAGGGGGCTTCGCGAGTACCCCGCATCGATGCCCTTCATCCTGAGTATTTCATGCAGGATGGGTACCGTGGGCGCGCACTTGGTCAAAGCGCGGACGTTGAGGACGAGCCTCTGCATCTCCATCGCCGCTTTTCTCTCACCGGCCTTGTAAGCGTCGAACATTTTCTTCATCAGTTCGGGGAATGCATTTGCCAGACCGCAAATCATGCCGGTGGCACCGGCATCGAAGGCGCCCATGAAGAAGGCTTCCGTGCCCACAATCACATTGAAGTCCGGATACGAAGCGACGGCATCCTGGAAAAGGAAGAAATTGACGATGTCAAACGAGCTGTCTTTGCACCCGCGCAGCCCGTGAGACGCCAGCCGCGCAAGGAGGTTCGGGGACACTGAGTTCTGAGAATAGTGCGCGTTGTTGTAGACGAAGACGGGGAACTCATCTTCGTTGACGGAGTCTATAAGAGTGGCGAAATAGTCGTAGAGAAAGTCGTCGGGCAGGTGCGGAGAGTAGTAGGGAGAAATGGCTCCGAGGCCCGAGGCTCCCGCCCGTTTTGCATGCCGGGCCAGATCAATCATCGGGTTGGTTCCGGGGTGGCCCACGTGAGGCACGACGGGCACACGGCCATGTACCTCATCAAGGATTATGGTGAGGACCCGTTTTCTTTCTTCGCTGGTCATCAATGGACCGCAACCATAGGTGCCAATAGGGTAGTACCCGTGCACAAACGGCAGAGTGTAGCGGATGATTTCGCGGATGCCTTTCTCGTAGATTTCTCCTTCCCTGGTGAAGGAGGAAAGCAGAGGAGGGATGATGCCGGTGAACTCTTTCGCTTTCAAATCAGGGCCTCCTGCAAACTCTATCTATGATTCGAGCCAAACAGGTCTGAATACAACTGGTCATACGTGTCGAGGAGCATGCGGTACTGCACGTTGCGCTCCTTGTCCGGCTCTTTTTTCCCCGAGAAATCGATCTGCGCGGTGCACTCCTGGAGGTCGCGCATTGCTCCAAGCGCGCGCAGGCCAATGAACACTCCACCCCATGCCGCCGCCTCCGGTATGCGCGGAAGCCATAGTCTTTTTCCGAAGAAGTCCGCAACAATTTGCAGCCAGGTGGGCGATTTCAGGATTCCGCCGGTGACGACGAGGTCGGGCTCCGAATCAGAAATCAGCATCCGGTAGACGGAATACAGGTTGTATGCGAGGCCCTCCATGAGCGCACGAACAATGTGCGCCCTGGTGTGACTGAAGGAGAGCCCGTACAGAGCGCCTCTGGCCTGCGGACGATAATGCGGGCACCTCTCTCCCCCCAGGAGAGGAATGAAGCACAAGCCGTCTGCTCCAAGAGGAGCCTCGGCGGCAAGTCCGTTCATGTGATCGAATACGTCTTGTCCGTCTCTCTCTGCCGGCAGAAGCGTGTCTGCAAGCCAGCGAAGCGCGTTCCCGGCATCATGGAGGACGCCGCCCTGCAGCCAGTTGTCCTCTGCGAGGTAGTAGCACCACGCCTCGGTGCCCGGCTTGATCCGGGGAGCGGAAATCCGCTTGCGCAGCGCTGCCCCAGTGCCGACTGTCAGGCTCATCCTTGATTCGGCCAGACCGACGCTTCCCAGATGTGCCAGCGCTCCATCAGCAGCCCCAAGAACCGCGGGAGTGCCCTCTTGTATGCCGAGGAGAGAGGCAAACTCCCTGCGAAGTCCCGGGAGCGCCGTTGTGGGTTCCGCGCATTCGGAGAAACGGGCCGATGCCAAACCGGCCTCGGAGAGCAGCGCGTGGTCCCAATCTCGCGTCTCCATGTTCCATACGCCGGTGCCGGAGGCGGTGGAGCGGTCTGCCTTCCTCACGCCAAAGAGGCGCTGGAGGACAAACTCCTTCACGGAGACAAACCGGTCCGCCCGTCGATAGACCTCGGGCGCTTCCTCCTTCACCCACGCGAGGCGGGAAAGGAAATACATGGGATGCAGGGGGCAACCGGTGAGGCGCCGGGCCTCTTCGGTGTCAATGCGCTCCTTGAGTCGGTCATTTTGCGGGATGGAGCGCGTGTCGGCCCAGAGTGAAGCGGGCGCCAGCGCCCTCCCGTCACGGTCAACCGGCACCAGACTCTGCCACACGCCGTCGAACACGAGGGCGTCTGTCTCATCCGGCCGGATGGAGGCGCTTTCCACCAGACGGCGTAGTACGCGTCCCACGGCAGCCAGGACTTCCTCGGGGTCCTGTTCGACGTATCCGGGCCGCGGATAGAAGGTTGCGTACGACTCCACCTCCTGGCCGTCAATTCCGGACTCCTGTCGATAGAGAACAGCCTTGACGTTCGTTGTTCCGATGTCGACGGAAATCAGCCTGAGCCCTTTTTCCCTATGCATGGTGCGTGTCTCTCATGACAGGCATGATCTCCCCGCCATTGCGCAAGACTGCAACCGTCGCGCTCTTTCCTTTCCTGCTGAACGCCAGATCAAGCGCGGCCTGGGGGGTTTCGGCGGAAAGAAACCCGAGGGCCGAGGCGGTTGCCGCATCGATTCCAGAGCTGACCAGGATTCCGGTTGCTTTCTCACGGACCACTCTTCCCACGTGAACCAGGTGCGCGGCGAGGGTGAGGTCTTTCAGCTCTCCGCTGCGAACCAGCTCTTCCACTTCAACAAACGGCCTGTATCCGATGCGGGAGATCTCGGGAAACTCTGCTGAAACGCCTTCCGGGCACGGGGTGACAAGGATGAGGACTCCCCCCGGCTTCAGGGCGAGATCAGCCGAATAGACTCCCTTCGATGCTTGCCAGAGCTCCATGTCTGCGGGAAACGAATCCGCAATCACGATGTCGGCTGATTCGGCCATGGGCGCCCCGAAGATCCCCATTGCCTGACGTGCTCCGGCCTGGAAGGCTTTCACCGGATCGCCGCAGACAAGGGAAGAGAGGTTGCCCTTGCCGTCCAGAACGGCATTTACGATGCATTTCAACCCGGCCGCCGCGGCGACGGCATCGATTTCACGGCGAACAGGATTTTCCACCTTCCCCATTATCTGGACACCCTCGAACTTTGCGCTGAGCCAATGGGTCTGGCCGGTCGTTATGGATCCGCAGACACCGGGCTGGACGATCTTGCCTCCCCCTGAGAAACCGGCAACCCGGTGCGGGACGATGTGACCTATCCCGATAACGAGGTCGGATTCCGTCACGGTCTTGTTCACCCAAACCTCTGTGCCGTGCTCCGTCGTTGGCAATTGCACAAGTTTCGAGGGATCGTCGTGGCAATGGTCGAGCAGGGCATAGTCTGAGACCACCTCCGCGCCGAATCTCTTCTTTTTCTCCTCCCCGGTCATTGGACGATGCGTGCCTGAGGCGACAAGGATCCTGATGTTGTCTTTTGCGGCCCCGGAAGAACGGATCTCATCGAGAACGAGCGGAAGGATTCGATGGACGGGGGTTGTCCTGGTGTAGTCATCAACAAGAATCATGATGGATCGCTTCCCTTTGGCCATCTTCCTGATCCGAGGAGTCCCGCGAGGCTTCATGAGGGCTTTTCTGATGATGTCTTCCTCACGTCCGGCCTGCCGCGGCAGGATCCGAGGCTCAAGGGAAGCAATCAGCGAGGTGTCCGCCACCTCCAGAGGTGGCACTGCCGGATAGGGAAACGTCACCATCATGGCTCTGTTACCAACGCCTTGCTGAGTGCTGCAAGGCATGCATCGTCCATGCGTCGAAGCGTTTCCTTGGTGTAGGCAGCGATATGCGGTGTGAAAACGGCGTTTTCCACGTCCATGAGCTGACTCTGAACTGGAGGCTCTTTCTCGAACACATCGAGCGATGCGCCTCCGAGCTTTCCGCTTGCAAGCGCCTCAGCAAGGGCAGACTCGTCAACGAGCTTCCCCCGCGACGCATTGATCAGCACAGCCCCTTCTTTCATGCGAGCAAGAGTCTTTGCGTCAATAAAATGAAAGGTCGTGTCATTGAGCGGGAGATGGAGGGAGAGAAAGTCTGCTGACGTGAGGAGGCAATCCAAATCGACGTAACTCCCACCCGCGGCAAGGAAATCCGGGTTCGTTATCGGATCAAAGCCAAGAACGGTCATCCTCAGTCCTGACACCATCTTGGCAAGGGAACACCCAACGGCCCCTGTGCCGACTATGCCCAGAGTCTTTCCCGCCACGTTGATTCCAAGGAGACGCTCCCATTTGCCTGCCCGTACGGACCTGTCGCCTTCAGTGATCCTGCGGGCCACTGCCAGAATCAAAGCCAGAGTCATCTCTGCGACAGTGACCGCGTTGATTCCCGGGAGATTCAGTACTTGCACTCCGCGCTCACGGGCAGCCCCGGTGTCGATGTTGTCGATTCCGACGCCGTACTTCACCACCGCCCTCAGGCTGGTTGCTGCCGTGAACGTGCTCCTGGTAATCATTTCTGTGCCTATGATGAGACCTTCCGCCTGGGCAAGGGCGCTGCCGGCTTCCTCCAGTGAAGTGAAGACAGGCTCAAGCTGGTACTTTTCAAAGAGAGCATGGAGTTGATCAGCTTCTGCGCCATACCCGAATGACCTGGATGCAACCATGACGCAGTGCATGTGTTTCCTCCTGAAAGAGTTGTCGAGAGCTTCTTATGCCGCGTCTGGATGGCAGGGTAGCTGAAAAATCAGGTTTATGTCAAGAAAAAAATGCCGCCAAATATTCAGAAATTCATATTAAAATGGCAAAATATTCCTTGACAACTATTCGTTGCTACTACATCATGGTGTGCGCGATGTCCGACATGGAAACGTTGAGCAATAACCCACTTCCGGTTCTTTCACTGATTCGAAGTAAGAGAAAGCAAATGACTCCAACTCAGAGAAGGCTGGCGGATTTCATCCAGGAGAAGCCCACTGAGGTGATAAAAATGTCCATAAGCCAGCTTGCAATGGAAACAGGATTGAAAAGTGAATCTTCAGTAGTGCGGTTCTACAGAACGCTCGGGTTCTCAGGCTATCATGACTTCAAGGTGACCCTTGCAACAGAAATTGGAGGGAAATCCTTCTATCATACATACGAAGACATCCTCCCCGGGGATGACATTCCGGCCATCCTCCGAAAGATCTTCAACGGAACAATCCAGACCCTGCATGAGAATCTCGGAATGCTCCAGCCGGGAGTTCTCCAGAAAGCAGTTGATCTCATGACGGAGGCCAAACGTCTGATATTCCTTGGCTATGCTTCCTCCGGCGCCCTTGCCATGGAAGCATTCTTCAAGTTCAGCCGGCTGAAAGCATATTGCTATTTCTTCCTGGATTCGCACATTAACGCAGCCATTCTTGCAGAACCCCTGCCTGGAGATGTCATCTTCTGCATTTCCCATTCAGGTGAGAGCAAGGATGTCGTCATACCCGCTGAGCAGGCCAAACCAATTGCCAAGGTCATTGCCTTGACCGGATCCGCGGAAAGTCCCCTTGCGCGAATCGCTGACGTATGCATTACCACTTTTTCCGAGGAAGTGAACTACCGGACCGAAGTCATGGTTTCCCGGATCGTTCAGCTCAGCATCATCGAGGTGCTGTTTACCGCGTGCAGCATCCGTCAGGGGCCTCATACCCTGGAACGGCTGAAAAAGGCACGGCAGGCGATATCGTACCTCAAGTATTGAGCGACGGAGGCGCGAGCCATGTTCGTGGAAATGTCACACGCCCTTTCCCCTGACATCCCGGTATTCCCGGGCCTGCCTCACGACGAGTTTGTGTTCCTGAGCCGAATGAACACCGGCGGAGAGTCGAACAATTCCATTATGAGGCATCCCCTCCACAATGGAACGCACGTGGACGCTCCCTACCATTTCTATGACGCAGGCAGGACCATCGATCAGATTCCCATTGATGACTTCATCTTTGACAAGCCCCTTGTAATCCGCAAAAAGCTGGCAAAAGGGGGATTGCTGCAGGTTGAGGACCTGGAGGCGGCGGGCCCGATGCTTCGTACCGCCGACATTCTTCTGCTCAGCACGGGATATCACGCGGTCAGAAACGATGCCGCGAAATATGTCGACGATTTTCCCGCGCTTTCGGTGGAAGCCGCCAGAATGATCCGGACCGGCCTCCTCAACGTGAAGGCTGTGGCAATCGATACCCTGAGCATCGAAAGCTGCACGCAGGGGCCGGCGTCGGATTTCGTCGTTCACAAGACCCTTCTCGACGGGAATGCCTACGCAACCAGGCCTCTCCTGATCTTCGAAGATGTGAACATGGGCCCCATCCTGGGGAAAGCAATCTCGCGGATCTACGCTTTTCCCCTCCGGCTGGTCCGGCTGGAAGCGTCGCCGGTGAACATGGTGGCGGAGGTTTTCTGATATGCGGCGCGGGCGGCGTGGGGAATCGGTGGTTGCGGTGGCGAGGTCAGATACGGCCGAGTATGAAAGAGTCGATTTCCGGCGCCTGATGACCCAGGTGATCGAAAACCTGAAGGGGGAAGGCATCCCGTTCCCCGACAGCGGGACCGTGTTCGTCAAGCCAAACGTCGTCGTGGGGGCAAAAGCGTCAACAGGCATTACGACAGATCCCCAACTGATGTATGTCCTCATTTCGCTCCTCAAGGACAACGGGGTCCGCAGAGTGTACGTCGGAGATTCTTCAGCCGGGTTCCAGAGCTCGCGGGACACGTTCAGGGCTGCGGGGCTGGACCAGCCGGTCGTGAAGGCAGGCGGAACTCTCGTGGATATCGATGATCCGAAGGAGCGGGTCGAGCTGCCTCTGATCAACAGCGATATTCTCGAATCCGTCACGGTCCCCCGCGCGGCCCTGGAGGCGGATTGTCTCATCAATTTCGCGAAGCTCAAGACCCACCGCGTCGGCTCATTCACGTGCTGCGTAAAGAACTGGGTGGGCTTCATCGAGCAGACAGTCAGACTGCAGCACCATCAAACGCGCTTGCCAAAGCTGGTTGCTGAGCTTCACGCCGCGCTCCCTGAGGACCTGTGCTTCGGAGACGGCATCGTGGTTGGCGAGGGAGACGGCCCGGATATCTGCCGCCCCCGGTTCCTGGGCGCCTTGCTTGCTTCGAATGACCCTGTCGCTATTGACGCAATCGGCGCCGAGATGCTCGGAATCCACCGCCACGATCTTGTGTTTCCGTGGACCGCCCATCTGGACGGCGTGGGAGAGATCGAGAGGAGCAAGATCAGGCTGATCGGTCCTCTCCCCAGCGAGTTCGCAATTTCCGTGGAAAAGCCTCTGGAGGTGATGTACAACCGTTTCCCCTGCCACATCGTGCAGGGCGGAGTCTGCGAGGGTTGCTTCGCCTGGTTCATGGGCCCGGCGCTTTTCTGGCAAAGGGACGGAGTGTGGGAGGAAGTGCGACAGAAGGCAGGCACGCCGACTTTCATGCTTGGCTTCAACGCCGTTGACCGCAATTTCGAGAAGCATCTGGGCGAAGGCCCGTATTTCGTCATTGGAGACTGCACTCCTGAGCGTTTCCAGCTGGACCGCCGGGTGGTGTTCATCCCGGGCTGCTGTCCTGGTCCCGCTATTCCCGAGACCATTTTGAAGACCTGTGGAATAGACGCACTAGGGAGCTCTTCATGAGCGGTCCGCGAATCGTCGATCTGAGCTACACGATCTCAAGCGACATGCTGGTCTACCCGCACACCGAGCGGCCCACCTGCCAATGGGTCGGTCGGGTCAACTCCGAGGGCTATAACCTGACTCGAATCACCATGAGCGTACACACGGGGACTCACGTCGACGCGCCCAAGCATTTCCTTGACGGCGTCCCCTGTATTGACCAGATTCCCCTCGAAAGGTTCTTCGGAACGTGCAGACTCTTCCGCGCCGGCGAAGCGCCGACGCGTCGGGCAATCACGTTGGATGAAGTTCGTTCCTCCGGTTTCGATCTTCACGAGGGTGATATCTTCGTCCTTGCAACAGGGATCGAAGCTTTCGCGGAAAAGGGAGAGTACAACACCCTCTACCCCTTCCCGTCGAAGGATCTCATTCTGTGGCTCATCGCCGGCAGAATCTCGGCGTACATGACGGATGCAACATCTGTGGATCCCGTGGACTCGTTGGACAGTTCGAATCACCATCTCATTCTTGGCGCCGGAATCCCCATAGTGGAGAACCTCCGCAATCTGACCGAGCTGCCCACTGGAAAGCCATTCACGATCTGCGCCCTGCCCTTGAAATTGGGCGGGCGGGAGGGAGCACCGTGCCGGGCAGTTGCCCTGCTGGATGCAGAGGCTCCTTCCATGCGCGACGGCGGACACCGCCCCCGTTGAGGGCGGATAAATGTCTTTAGTCTGTAGAAGGAGAGATCTATGGGCAAAAGAATGTTTCTGATTCTTGTGATCCTGCTCCTGGCGGGATCCATGGTGATGGCCGCTGGAACCGCCAAGAAGACCAGCGGGTTCGTGATCGGGCTGAGCGACTTCAGCCTCGGAAACTCGTGGCGGGTTCAGATGGTGGCCGAGGCCAAGTATGCCGCCTCAATGAAAAAGGACCTTGTGAAGGAGTTGATTGTCACTGAAGCTGACAACTCGGTGGAGAAACAGATCGCCGACATCGAGGACCTCATCTCCAAGAAGGTGGATGCCATTCTCATAACCGCAGCGAACCCCAAGGCTCTGGTCCCTGTCGTTGACAAGGCAATGAAAGCCGGCATCGTCGTTGTCGACTTCGACAACCTTGTTGACACCAACAACATCACTGCCCACGTCGACGTGGATCAAAAGGAGTTTGGAAAGGTGCAGGGAGAGTGGCTGGTGAAGGCTTTGAAGCAGAAAGGCAACATCATCGCCTTCAACGGAATGAAGGGGACCGCAATCTCCGCCCTCAGATTCGAAGGCGCCAAGAGCGTTTTCGACAAATACCCGGATATAAAGATCGTTCAGGAAGTGTATGCGGACTGGGACTATGCAAAGGCAAAAAGGGCCATGGAAGACCTCCTGGCCGCCTATCCCAAGATAGACGGTGTCTGGTCTCAGGGTGGCGCCATGTCGGAAGCGGTCATTGAAGCCTACCTGGAGAAGAACATGAACCCGCCGCCAGTCACCGGCGAGGACGGAAACGGCTTTCTGAAGATCTGGAAAAAAGTCAGAGATTCGGGGGAGCATCCTGACTTCGACTCCATCGCGACAAGCATGCCGACCTGGTGCAGCGCAAAGGCCATGGACGTAGCTCTCGATGCGTTGACCGGCAAGACAGTGAAGAAATACAACCTGATCCCCATCCCCACTATCACCGCGGCAACGCTGGACAAGTACGTCAAGCCTGATCTCCCGAATAGCTACTGGTGCAATTCGCAGCTTCCTGCAGATATCGTCAAGCAGATTTTCACCAGGTAGATTTGTTCTGGTCCAGGTGTGGGGGGAGACTCGGATTCCCCCCACTTTTTTACACGGAGCTTCGAGATGGCAGACCAATCCCCCCCCGTCCTGCTGGAGATGCGGGGAATCGTAAAGTCCTTTGAGGGCACGCGGGCCGTTGACGGCGTCGACTTCTCTTGCTCACGCGGAGAAATCCACAGCCTGGTGGGAGAGAACGGCGCCGGAAAAAGCACTCTCATGAAGGTCCTTGCAGGCATCCATGCTCCGGATGCAGGAAAGATCTACCTGCGCGGGAAGGAGTGCAGGTTCGGGAGCTACTCAGAGGCCAGGGATGCGCGGATAGGCATCGTGTACCAAGAGCTCTCCCTTCTTCCCGAACTGACCGTCGCTGAGAACATTGTCATGGGTGCCTGGCCGGGCACAGCGGGCGGTCTGCTGGATTGGAACAGGGCGAGGGCCGTCAGCACGAGCATCCTCAAGGGGATCGGCGTTGAGATCGATCCCTACACCCTGGTCGGATCTTTACCCATGGCCCTGCGCCAGATGGTCGAAATAGGAAAGGTCCTGTCGCAGGAGTCCGAGCTGATTGTGTTCGACGAGCCCACGGCGCCCCTCTCTCGAGACGAGGTTGGCATCCTGTTTGACATCCTCCGTGATCTGAAGAGGAGAGGGAAGGGGATCATTTTCATCTCTCACAGGCTCGACGAAGTCCTGGCGATTTCAGACCGCATCACGGTGATGAAAGACGGCAAGCTTGTCGTGACCGATTCAGCGGCCTCATTCAGCGAAGAGACGCTGATCACCGCCATGGTGGGTCGCAAGGTTTCCGAGATATTTCCCGTGAAAAGCGGGAGCAGCACGGACGCCCAGGTGTTGTTTTCCTTCGACGGCGTCCTTGAGCCGTCGCGCACGCGCGTCGCCTTCTCCGTCCGCAAAGGTGAGGTGCTCGGGTTCGGCGGACTGCAGGGCCAGGGCCAGCTTGAGCTCCTGCAGGCGATCTTCGGTCTGGGGGGATGCGAAAGTCTGAGTCTGAAAATCGGGGGCAGGCCGGTCGCGGTGAGGAACCCCATCCTTGCCATGAGAAACGGGATTGCCCTGGTTCCGGAGAACCGCAATGAAGAGGGAGTCTTTCCCATTCTTTCCGTGCTGGAGAATCTCTGTGCATCCACGGTTGATCACCGCAAGCGGTTTGGCTTCATACGGAGGGCGGAGGAGAGTCGCGTTGTGAGGGAGATGGTGGACCGGCTTTCCATTCGCATTGCATCGCAGCGCCAGCCCGCCCGGTCTCTCAGCGGCGGCAACATGCAGAAACTGGTGATCGGCAAATGGCTGATGTTCGATCCGCGAGTGGTGATTCTCCTGGAGCCCACGAAAGGCGTCGATGTCGCCACCAAGCAGCAGATCTACAAGCTCATCCGGGATCTGGCCGAACGCGGGGTGGCGGTGATGGTGAAGACGAGCGACATGCTGGAATTGATCGGCGTCTGCGACCGCGTGCTTGTCATGAACCAGGGCCTCCTGACCGGCTGCCTGGAAGGGCCGGCGATCACGGAGGAGAACATCATGAAGGCGTCGGTCAGCAGCAGGGATCTCGTGGGCGCAGAGGAATGCGTATGACGGAGCGCCAGAGGAACCTGAGGCTGTTTGTTCCCGTCTACGCGATTTTTCTTTTCATCTATCTCGGGGCATGCATCGTCGAGCCGACTTTTTTTACCTGGAACAACAACGTCAACCTCTTTACGCGGATCACGCCTCTGATCATCGTCGGCATAGCCCAGTCGCTCGTCATCCTCACCGGGGGGATCGACCTTTCCCTGGGCGCAAGCATCGGACTGTCCAACGTCATCGCGGCAAGTCTTCCTTTCGTCGATTCGCCGGCGAACATCGTTCTGTGGCTCGTCGTGCCCCCTCTGGTGGGCTTGTGCGTCGGCCTGGTGAACGGATTCATCATCACGCGGGGAGGCTTCCCGCCGCTTATCGTAACCCTCGCCTCCGGCGCTATCTGGAAGGGCGTAAGCCTGTTCATCCTTCCGGAACCGGGCGGAAATATCTCACAGGGGATTGCGGGGACTGTGACTGGCACCGTGTTCAACTTCCTGCCCGTGCCGCTCCTCATCTTCCTGGCGGTTTTCTTCCTCTTTCAGACCGTTTTGAGACGCACCGCTTTTGGTCGTTCCGTGTATGCCATCGGCGGGAACGAAACCATTGCCTTTGAATCAGGAATTCTCGTGAGCCGGATCAAAATTGGCGTGTACGCCATCAGCGGAATGCTTGGAGGACTGGCGGGGATGTTCCTCTCCGGCTTGATGAACTCCGGAGACCCGCTGGTTGGCGAGCCCTACATCCTCAACTCCATAGCCGTGGCGGTCATTGGCGGCACAAGCCTTTCCGGCGGTACAGGCGGCGTCGTCGGCATTATCGGAGGCGCGTATATCTTCCAGCTGTTGAACAATATCCTGAACCTCCTCGCGGTATCAACTTTCTATCAATACGTTGCAAAAGGCCTTGTGCTGATCGCTGCGCTTGCCGTTACGTCCTCCGGCGCTGGCATTCGGCTGGGCAGCACTTTCCGGAGGCCGAAAAAAAGGGAGGCGGAGTGAGAAAATGGAGAGAGCCAGGATAAGAGCAGCAGGGCAGACCCTGCCGGACTTGCTCTCGCGCAATGCAATCATACTCCTGCTGTTTCTCATTGTCGTGGTCATGTTCATCTCCGGGGAGATCGTTGCGCGCGGGTTCGCATCCTTTTCCCACATCGGCGCCATCCTGCGCACCGCCTCTTTCCTGGGCATTGTCGCAGTGGGCCAGACGCTTGTCGTGTTGACGGGGGGGATCGATCTCTCCGTGGGACCCATCATCACCATGGGAAACGTGTTCATCTGCATGTTCATGGGCGGTCTGGATGCGAACAACCTGTGGTCTCTCTCCGCAATCATCCTCCTGGGCATGGCGTTCGGCACCATCAACGGCCTGGGCGTCACATATCTGCGAATATCGCCGCTGGTGATGACCCTGGCGGTTGGCTCTCTGGTGACAGGTGTCACGCTCATTTTCAGCCAGGGAGCCCCCAAGGGGCTTGCCTCCCCGTTCCTTCGGCAGATGGGTGTGGGGAACCTTGCCGGCCAGGTCCCGATCATCGTGGTGATCTGGGCGGCGTTGAGCGCGGTTGTCATCGTTCTCCTCGGCGGCTCCGCATACGGGAGGAAGCTGTACTACACGGGGGCGAACATAAAGGCAGCCATCCTTTCAGGGGTGCGGGTGAGGCTGGTGAAGACCGTGGCCTATTCCCTGAGCGGGGCGTTCGCTGCGGTCTCCGGCGCGCTCATGGCAGGATATACACGCACCGCTTTCCTGGGAATCGGCGACGAGTACACGATGTGGTCCATTGCCGCGGTGGTAATCGGCGGGACCTCCCTGACGGGCGGGAAGGGCGGATATGTCGGAACCATTGCAGGGGCCATCATCCTGGTGCTTCTTGAGAGCCTGCTCACGGTCATGAAAATGCCGGAGGCGGGCCGGAGAATTGCTGACGGCTTGATCATACTCATCATGATCACTGTCTATTTCAGGAAGCCGGCCAGGGGTTGACTTCCGGCTCAGAGAGGGTTGCCATGCCGCACGTGAAGATCGTATTCACCGATTATTACTACCCGGACATAGATCAGGAGAAAGAGATCCTGGGCAGGCTCCCTGGCGCAGAGCTCGTGGACTGCACCAGGGTGATTCCCGGCGGCGCAAAGGATGAAGACAGCATTCTTGAGCTTGCGGCCGATGCCGATGCCCTCATCGTACAATTCGCCCGCATCACGCGCAGAGTGATCATGGGAATGGAAAAATGCCGCATCATCAGCCGCTATGCGATCGGCGTCGATACGATAGACGTCGAGGCGGCCCGAGAGAAAGGAATCGTGATAGCGAACGTTCCGGACTATTGCATTGAAGAGGTTTCTGATACGGCGCTTGCTCACATTCTGAACTGTGTCAGGAAAGTATCGAATGCCAATGACCTGTTTCGCGCGGGGACATGGGCGTACCAGAAGATCAGGCCCATCCATCGTTTCGCCACGCTAACCATCGGGCTTGTCGCATTCGGGCACATTGCGCGGCGGCTGGCGGAGAAGTTGAGACCATTCGGCAACCCCGTGCTTGCCTATGACCCATTCTTCTCCGACAAGGAGAAGTACCCATGGGTGGAGTTCGTTTCCATCGAGGAATTGCTCAGGGGTTCTGACGTCGTCTCCATACACGCCCCGCTGAATGGGAGCACGCACCATCTCATCGATCGGAGCCGGCTCGCTCTCCTGAAACCAGGCGCGATAGTCGTCAACACCAGCCGCGGCGGGCTCATCGACGAGAAAGCGCTGGCTGAGGCTATCGAAGACGGAAGGGTCATAGCAGCGGGGCTGGACGTGCTGGAGTATCCGGATGAGGACTACTGCAAATCGGTCCTCATGAACTACCCCGATCGGGTGTGCGTCACGCCCCACTATGGCTGGTATTCTGAAGAGGCAATCCGGGATCTCCAGCGAAAGACCGCCTTGAACGTGCTGGAAATGTTCACAAAAGGCGTACCGCTCTATCGAGTGTGAATGACGCCGTTTCGATGAAAGGGAGGATCGGCATGGCTTTGCTGGAAGGGAAGACCGCTGTCGTCACAGGCGGTACAAAGGGAATAGGCCGCGGGATCGCAGTGGAGTTGGCACGTGAAGGGGCGCGGGTGATGATCAATCACCGACCCGGGGACGCCGAACGGGAAAGGGAAACGCTGCAGCTCTTGATGAGCGCCGGGGCGGCGCAGCCCATTGTCTTTGAAGCGGACATGACCCAGGAGAAGAACGCACGACGCCTTGCCGATATCGCTCAGGAAAAGCTCGGCAGGATAGATATCTGGGTGAACAACGTCGGCCTGCACACGGTAACCCCGGCGCTCAGCCAGTCGGGAGAGGATTGGGAGCGCTTGTTTCGCGTCAATACCACCAGCGCGTTTCTGGGATGCCGCGAGGCCGCCCGGGTCATGCTGCCCGCAGGAGGCGGCGCGATAATCAACATTGCCTCCAAGATGGGTACGGCAGGATCGGCGGGAAATGCCTGTTATTGCTCGGCGAAAGCCGCAGTGATCATGATGACAAAATGCCTTGCGGCGGAGTGGGCTTCAGGAGGCATTCGGGTGAACGCCATCGCTCCAGGTGTGACCCTCACGGATCCCACTTTCGCCGTCATTGAAGGGAAGCCTGCCCTGGAAGCTGCCCTTCACTATCGGACACCCTTGGCACGCTTCGCCGAGCCGTCGGAAATAGGGAAGGTCGCGGTTTTCCTTTCGTCAGACCTGTCGAGTTACATCACGGGGGCGGTCATAGCCTGCGACGGCGGATGGACGGGGTATAGTGACTTTGCAGGCATACCACCGGAAAAGACCGGCGAATGGCAGCGGGAGTTCCCTCGAGTTGTCAGAAAGTGAGACGACCACGAGATGACAGAATCGCTTTTCGACCTGACTGACAGGGTGGCGCTGGTCACAGGCTCCAGCAGAGGTCTGGGACTGGTTCTTGCCCGCGGCCTCGCGCAGGCTGGAGCGAAGGTCGTGCTGAACGGCCGCACGCGGCAGACCGTGGACCATGCTGTCCGGCTCCTGGCCGCGGAAGGGTTCGAAGTCCAGGGAACGGCTTTCGACGTGCTTGACCGCCGCGCCATCGAGACAGAGGTGCAGGCTCTCGAGGATCGGATCGGTCCTATCCGGATCCTCGTGAACAACGCCGGGGTGCAGAAGCGCGCTCCCGCCCTGGAGATCGAAGAGGCGTCCTGGCGCGAGGTGTTGGACATCAACCTGACGGGGATCTTTCTTGTGAGCCAGGTCGTCGGGAAGAGCATGGTCGGCAGGAAACAGGGCAAGATCATCACCATGTGCTCTCTCTTGAGTGAGGCTGCCCGCCCCACGATAGCCTCTTACACAGCTTCCAAGGGAGGGGTCAAGATGCTCACAAAGGCGCTCGCTGTGGAGTGGGCCCGATTCAACGTGCAGGTCAACGGCGTCGGCCCGGGATACTTTGCCACCGAGATGAACAGGGCACTTGTCGAGGACCCGGCGTTCGATCAATGGTTGAGGGCTCGCACGCCCGCCGGCCGTTGGGGCCGTCCCGAGGAATTGATTGGCGCTGTTGTGTTCCTTTCCAGCGACGCGTCCGACTTCGTCACCGGGCAGGTCATCTACGTTGACGGTGGCGTGCTTGCTGCGCTGTAAGGGAGGGGAGGCCGTCATGTCTGTACTGGTTACCGGGGGATGCGGGCTGATCGGGTCAACGCTTGTTCGCATGCTTGTCGCCAGGGGCGAAACAGTCACCGTTTTCGACCGCAAAGAAGCACCGGCTCGCTTTTCCGGGATCGAAAATAAGGTCACGATGATACGCGGGGATCTGGGGGTCTTTTCCCATGTGCTGGAAGCCGTGAAGCAGACGAAGCCGCGTGTCATCTACCACCTCGGCGCCTTGCTGTCGATCCCGGCAAACGCTGATCCGCCCGGAGGGTTCGCGGTGAACGTCCAGGGCTTCTTCCACGTGCTGGAGGCCGCGCGCCTGCTCGACGTGGAGCGCGTGCGATTCACCAGCACCACGGCGACATATGGACTGGACCTCGATGGGCGGACCATTGGCGACAGGACGGTCCAGCGTCCGACCACACTGTATGGCACGACAAAGGTTTTTGGCGAGCTGTTGGGCAGGTTCTATCGGACTCGATACGGGCTTGACTTCAGGGCAGTTCGATTCCCCTCCGTGGTCGGCCCCGGGGCAACGACCCCGCATGTCTCCATCTACACCTCGTGGGCCATCGAAAAGGCTGTCCTCGGCGAACCTTATGACATCTTTGTGGAGCCGCGCATACGGTGCGCCGTCCTATATTTCAAGGATGCCGCCCGTTCGTTGCTGGCATTGGATGATGCTCCCAAGGAATCCGTGAAAGCTGTCTGCTACACCCTGGCTGGCATCGATCCCACGCCTTCCGCGGGTGAGCTTGCGGAGGCGATACGGAACACCTGCCCGGGGGCGCGCATCGACTTCAAGCCGGACAGCTTTGCCATGGACTACCATGAAAAGCTTCAAGGATTCACTTTCGACGAGTCAAGCGCCCGCAGCGAGCTGGGGTGGCGGCTTGAGTACACGCTGCCGAGCATGATTGCGGATTTCACGGAAGAATGTAGAATGCATCCCGAACGCTACGGGAGAATGGGCTCATGAAAAGAGATAGCTCTGGTTGGGGGTGGTCGGATCAGATATGGAACCGTCGTTCTTGCCCGTTTGGACCAATCACTGACGTCCAACAGCCGGTGAAGCAACTCTCCACCTCCGGGGAGCTTGCGAAACAGTGAGTGGTGCACTTAGTGGGAAGTACCGGGGACCGTTTCAGGGTCTAGTGCTCGCAAAAGAATGGAGGTTCAAGTCCTTCTCCCTTACCAAACGGTCATGCGAATTGAAGCGACCACTGTAGAGGCCGGACCATGTTCCCATGCCAAGGCCTGAACATTCCTGTGCAAGACGCTAGAAGCTTGCGACATCTTGAATGACACCTTGGAGCTTGCAAAACGCCTATTTGCTGGGTAGCATTGGTGAGAAAGGGATGACAGCAGAAGCGCGGCAATTCTCTTGCCTAGTAAAGAAGTGCTGAGACAAGTGATTCCTGCTTGATACTGCCTGCGCGAGGAAGGCTACATGGTGATGAAGCTGTCCGGTGGAGAAAGCGCGTATGAAAGATTCCTCCACGGTCGCATGGTCTATGTGCTGCCTCTCTGGGGGCACAGGACCGTAAACACGGGTGACGAGCCCCTGATCTGCTTCTGCGTGTATCCCGGTGAAGCCAGGCACAACTACGGCGAAATCGATAAAGAGGGACTTTCCGTGCGCGTGCTCAAGAGGGCGGGCAAGGTGGAGATCCTCTCATCCGGCCCCGCCAAGGACGGCCGGGGATAGTCCCATGGCGAGGATCCTCATCACTCCCCGGTCTCTCACGAGAGACGGGGATCCGGCTCTGGAGCTGCTGAGAAAAGCCGGACACGATCTTGTGCTCAGCAGCCCGGGCAAGGCCCCTGACGAGGAAGAGCTCCTGCGCCTGGTGCCCGGCTGCGTTGGCTGGATTGCAGGAGTGGAGAAAATCACAGAGAAAGTGCTGCGGGAGGCGCGCAGCCTGAAGGTGATCAGCCGAAACGGCACGGGAGTGGACTCCATCGACCTGGAGGCTTGCAAGCGCATGGGCATCTCCGTGCTGCGCGCCGAGGGCGCGAACTCCCGCGGGGTTGCCGAGCTTACCATCGGCCTGCTTCTTTCGCTTGTTCGCTCCATTCCTTCCAGCAGCACACTCATGAAGGCCGGCGGGTGGGAGCGACGCCAGGGAGTCGAGTTGGAGGGAAGGACGCTGGGGGTCGTTGGATGCGGAAAGATTGGAAAGCTCGTTGCCCGCTTCGCTCTTTCGCTGGACATGCAGGTGCTTGGTTTCGATGTGTACCCGGACTTCTCGTTCACGCCGTCGCCTCGGTTTCGCTTCACCTCACGGGACGACTTGCTGGCATCTTCGGAGTTTATCACTCTCCATTCTCCCTATACGGCCGGTGAGCCGCCCGTCATCAACCGGGCAAGCATCGCCTCTATGAAAAGGGGCGTGTATCTCATCAACACTGCCAGGGCGGGGCTCGTCGACGATGCGGCCGTGCTGGAAGCCCTGGGCCAGGGGCTGATCGCCGGCTACGCGGTTGACGCCTACGACCGTGAGCCTCCGGCCCCCAGCCCGCTTCTCTCGCATGAGAAAGTCATAACGACGCCGCACATCGGCGCATTCACGGCGGAGAGCGTCTCCCGCGCCACACGGTTCGCTGTGGAGAGCCTGCTCGCCGCCCTTGAGAAAGAGTGACCGCGCGCGCCCGCGCGCAGCTTTCCCTGACCCAACGGTCATTCGAATTAATCACTGTGGAGGCCGGTCCAACTTTCCCGTGCCAAGTGCTGAACACTCCGGTGCAAAGCGCTGGAAGCTCGCGACACCTTGGACGACACCTTGAAGCTTGAAAAACGCCTGATTACCGGGTAGCATTAATGAGAACGGGATGACGGCAGAAACGCGGCATTTCTCTTGCCCGGTAAGAAATTGCTGAGACAAGTGATTCCGCTTGATACCAGGTGGAAACGGAGCCGGTCTCCTTTGGGAGAAGGAGAGCGGTGGTTCGAATCCACTCATCCCGATCTGCGTCCATAGCTCAGTTGGATAGAGCAACAGCCTTCTAAGCTGTGGGTCGCCCGTTCGAGTCGGGCTGGACGCGCTTTCCTTTGTCTCGTCAAGCTTTGCATTCACCCCCGCCTCCCAAACTGAATAGCCTTCAGTTGATGATCCCCCCTGTCAGCGACTTTTCGAGCCTGAAGTAGATCCGTTCAGGCCAACCGCGAAGGTAGTTGCTGTTGACGATGGCAGGGAAGACGCCGTTTGCCATGAAGGCGCCTATATTGGACTGTTTGACCCTGTAGTGGCAGCCCCCGCTCGCGGCTGCCCTCATCTTCTCCAGGCAGACCTGGCAGCCCTCAAAGGGTTCAGCAGAGAAATAGAAAAGGTAGACAGCTGAGCGATCGGCACAGCTATAGTCGAGCAACTGGCACGTTGTGTCGAGGATACGCCGCAGGCTGTGCATCATCACCCTGTCGTGCGTGCCGCTGAGCTTGTATTGCCAAAGTCCGTGCGAGGAGCCGATTTTCAAGCTGAACACGTGCATTTCGGCCATCTTACGGCCGCTCCTTCGTCACTCTATCTTGCAGGTGATGAACAGCGCCTGCCACGTCTCTCAAGGATTGCTGTTGCGCCGCGCTATCAAGTCACTCTGCCACCTCCATACTAACCCTTTTTCGCTGCAGCGGCGCGCTTCCGGCTGCATCCATTCCGTTGGCAAATCAGGTCACGAAGCAGACAAAAGACAAGGGGATCAAGGCTATTTTCCCGCGGCAACATCAACGCGGTCCAAGTGCCAGAGGGGTGCAGTGAAAAAACTGCAAATAGATCTGTTCTGCAAGTCCAATTCTGGCGATCTTGGTAGCCAGTGAGGGGGACAGGACATGCCCGCGACAGGGAGACGAAGCGGTTCGCTGCCCCATTCGGCTGTGGCAATACGACGCCCTGCTCAAAAGATCGCTGAATCGCTCTTCAGGAGGTCAGATGAAAGCGCGTCTTGACCACACCAATGGAGCTTCCGCCCTGACGAGCGCCGTCGCCACGGCCCGCAAGCGCGAGGCGCTGGAGCTGTTCGCGCCGCTGCCGCGGTACTACGACCGTGTGGCGGCCGTGCTGAGCTTCGGCCAGGACCCGCGCTGGCGGCGGGCGATGGTCGGCGCTGTGGGCGCCAAGCCGGGCGAGCGGGTGCTCGACGTCGTCGGCTTGGACCAGAGTCCGCAGATGCTCGCAGGGGCGCGGCTGCGGTTGGAGCAAGATCGTGGGCTCGAGGAGCATGTGACGCTGGTGAGCGGCGAAGCCGAGCGCATGCCGTTCGCCCACGGGGAGTTCGACCACCTCACGTTCACTTACCTCCTCTGCTATGTCGACGATCCACCCTCGGCCATGCGCGAGCTCGCGCGGGTGGTCCGGCCCGGCGGGCGCGTGGCGTCGCTGGAGTTCGCGATGCCTGGGGCGTCATTGTGGCGAGCGTTGTGGCGGGCGTATGCACGCGTTGGCCTGCCCGCGCTCGGCAGGCTCGTGTCGCGCGAGTGGGCCGAGATGGGGCGCTTTCTGGCGTGGAGCATCCCCGATTTCTGCGAGCGCCACCCGATCGGGCAGATCATCGAGATGTGGAGGGGGGCGGGCATCGGGGACGTCGAGGTGAAGCCAATGAGCCTCGGGGCCGGCCTGGTGATGTGGGGAACGAAGTACGATGGATCATGGAGGTTCCACCGTGAATCATCGTGAGGTGCTCGAGCTTGCCGAGTGGCGACGCCTCGTCGCGGAGATGTACGCGAAGACGCGAGGCTCCTCAGCTGGGCATGCTCGAGAAGCGTGGGAGGAGTACCGATCAACTCGGACCTCCCTCTTTGCCGCGCATCCCCAGTCGCCGCTCGACCGGGGACAACAGATGAGCTTCGACGGCCTGCCCTACTTTTCGTACGATCCAGCCTGGAGGATCCAGGGGCGGATCGTTCCTCTCAGTGAGGCTGGTCTGGATCCAGAACTTGCGGCGGTGACCGTGGATCTGCCGGAAGGAAAGCTGACTTGCCGCCCGTTCGCGCGCGTACTTTTCGATCCGCCTGATCCACCCGGTACGCATGGCCGGTCGGGAAGGGGACCGTTGGCCCTCACGCTCTATTGGCTTGAGACCTACGGCGGCGGACTCTTTCTTCCATTCCGAGACCTGACAAGCGGACGTGAGACCTACGGCAGCGGACGCTACCTCTACGACACGATCAAGGGCGCCGATCTCGGCGCGGGGCCCGATGCCATGCTCCTCGATTTCAACTATGCGTACAATCCCTCCTGCGCGTACAACCCGCGCTGGGTTTGTCCCCTTGCGCCCCGCGAAAACGATTTGAGTTTGCGGATCGAGGCGGGGGAGATGATAAAGTCCGAGCCGGAGGCTTCCTCAAGAAGCAATGCGGAAGGACCGATTCTAGAAATGGGAGTCTAGTATGGCGTATAGGGTGAGCGTTGTCATCGAGAAGGACCGGCATGGATACTACGCCTTTTCACCTGAGCTTGAAGGTTGCCAGACGTATGGCGCTTCTCTGGAAGACGTGATCGAGCAGACCAAAAAGACCATTCAGCAGTATCTGGAGCCTTGCGTAGAACACCAAACATAGAACCTCGCCACTGCTTTGGTGTTTTCTGACCGATGTTGAGATTGGGGAATGGCTCAACCAGAAGGAGAGGGTCAGAATGGACGATGAGAGGGTCCGAAAGCTCGCGATTGAGAGAATCCCCTATACAATCGGCTTGCCTGTGAGTGGCGTGGCACTCTATTCCTGGAAGCTGGACCTCGAGACCGCCAAAGGCACTTTGCACGGAAAGGCAAGTAGACGAAAGCCAAGAAGGACTTCTTTCCGACAGAACTAGGATAGCTTTTGCTCCCCTCCATGGATTGAGCCTTGAAACGCGAGTTTATTCAGAATTACGCTAAACTGCTGCAGCAACTGCATCTGGAATGACAAGGAGAAGGTCATGAAGGGAAACCCAAAGCTCATCGAGACGTTGAACTCGTTGCTCGCCGACGAGCTCACCGCAATCAGCCAGTATATGGTCCACTCGGGAATGTGCGAAAACTGGGGCTACGGAAAGCTGCACGACCACTTCGAGAAACGCGCTATCGATGAGATGAAACACGCCGAGAAGCTGATCGGCAGAGTCCTTTTTCTGGAGGGCATCCCCGTGGTCAACAGGCTCCTGGACATGCACATCGGCCCCGAGGTTCCCAAGCAGCTTGAGAACGACCACTCGGCCGAGCAGGGCGCGATCAAGGCCTATAACGCGGCGATAGTCGTTGCTGGAGAGGTGGCAGACTTCGCCACACGAGAACTCCTTGAAGGCATCCTGAAAGACGAAGATCGCCACATCGACGACATTGAGGCTCTTCAGGATCAGATAAAACAGATGACTGTCCCATTGTTTCTCAGCATTCAGGTGTAGTTCCTGGAGTCCGCCAGCGATCTCACCGTGCTGGATAGCCCTCCACTACCAGCAGGTTCGGGCAGTATGATCTTGGCGGGGTGATTCTATGAGTCGCACGGAGCTGCTTCTATTCCTGAGGTCGCACACGTACGCAGTCCAGGCGTCGGTTTCTGTCGACGGCCTGCCGCAAGCCGCGGTCATTGGCTTTGCCGTAACTGACTCTTTGGAAATCATCTTCGACAGCATCAATTCCACTCGGAAGGCCAAGAACCTGCTGCTCAGGCCCAGGATCGCATTCGTCATCGGAGGATGGATGCCTGGCGACGAAAGGACCGTCCAATACGAAGGCGTGGTTGACAGGCCCGAGGGACCGGAGCTTGAGATCCTGAAGAGGATCTATTACGCAACATTTCCAGACGGGCGGTCCAGGCTGGGGTGGCCGGGACTTATGTACCTGAGAACTCGGCCGACATGGTTACGCTACAGCGATTACAACAAGAGTCCGCCTGAGATCATGGAGCTCAAAGGCGATCAGATCGACGCCATGAAGTAGGGGACGACGAACAGGAGCACGAAGGACGCAAGCCTCATAGCGACGAAGCGCCCCTGAGCCCAAGGTACTCTCTTGTAGAAATAGTGATGTGCCCGATCCCAAGGACCACCGCGGCAATGGCCTGGTAGATTGATCCAAGAACGACGGACGACACCAGGAAGTACAGCACGGGACTGACTGCCATGGGCACGGGGATCCCCGCCGTCGGCATGAACAGAAGAGCATAATTCCGACCTCGAAAGAGGTACCGTGCCCAACCCGCATAGTAGAACGCGAGAGTCAGTCCCATCGCGATCCAGGCTGAGGTCGCAAGGATGCCTGAAAAGGAAAATGGGAAGAAGACTGGAAGGACGAAGGAGCTGGCCTGTCCGACTCTCTCAAGAATAGTGAAAAGAAAGGAACCAGAAGACTTGCCGTGCTTCTCGATGTTCCTCGGAGGCAAAGCGAGGAATATGAGGTTGGGAATGAGGACCGCCGCACTGATCAGGAGACTCGCTGGATAGAGATGCATTAGCGAACCTAATGGCGATGATTGGCTCTCTCTGACTGCGGTGTCAATGTGGCAGAGATCTAATCCGGGGCATTTTTTGCAGACGTTTTAGCCGAAGAACATTGGCTATGGGCTGCAGTCCTAGCCGTTCGGCTGTCCCATGATCAGCCTCCTGAGCGCTGCGATGACATAGTCCGTGTAGGCTGAGATGAAGCCAAACGCATTCTCAACGCTGCTTTGTACCAGTTCTTCTGAAAAGGACAGCGTCTCTGACTTTTTTCCAAGGTAGACCCTCAAGGTCAGGAATTGTTTGCCAGGCTCTAGTCCTCCCTCTGGCAGGGCCGGAGGCTCACGGCTCCATTTGAACACGAGCTTCACCGGATCGACCCCCAGCCCCGCTGCAAGGCCTTGAACGAGCTCCTCGATTCCACTCTTTCCGGGGTCACTCTCTCCCACGAGAAGCGCGCCTTTCTCCCCCCCCTTGAAATGATTCTATCATAGAAACTGGAGCCTTCGATAGATCTTTGACATCTCGAGTCGGCCAAACTGAAACAGTGACCTTTCGGCCCTAAAAGGATTGAGCCCACCAGCTCCTATTCCGGCGGCAGGGTGAAGACGACCAGCTCGCCGGCCTTTCGCGCCGCACCGAAGCCGGCCGCGGACCAAGCCACACCTCCGTCGGGCAGGGTGCAGAAGCCGTCGCTGGCATTGAAGAATATTTCCCTTGCGAGCCGGGTCGGTCCCTGGATGATGCCGCCCGCCGGATCGACGAGCATCATCCAATAGGCCGCCTTGCCCTTGGACTTCCAGGCCAGGAGGACGTTGCCGCCGTAACGTGCAGTGTGCAGGAACTCCACGTCGCTGCCGCTGCGCAACTTCGTCCGTTGCAGGATGTGCCCTTCGCGGTCGAGTACCAGCAGGGCCAGCTCGTCCAGTTGAGTGCTGAAGCTTCCCCCCGCGGCCGTGTAGGAGTTGGGATACTGTCCTGGCCGCATGGCGTAGGTGAGCATGTAGCCGTCCGGTCCCACCTGCACCAGGTCACCCAGCCTGGCTGCAACTCCCGGCGGCCCGCCGGCGACCCCGAAGACTTCCTCATTCTTCAGGTTTCGGCCAATCTGGGTATCCGGGAAACGCTTCGAGCCGAACAGGTCCACCTCCGCGATCTTTTCTCCTTTGCTGTCCCAGGAATAGAAGCGGAAATCCGAAGGGTACACGTCCCCCACGGAGACGTGGATGTAGACGTCTTTCGCGGCAAGGGCGCGCAGGTCCATACTGTGAGAGGCGCCCCAGCCCTTGAGCAGCTTTGGCTGCCCGCCGTCCGGTCCGCAGAAGGACAGGATGCACTCCCCGCAGTGGTAATTCTCTTTGTCTCCCTTGTATTCCCCCGGCGTCCTGTCGGAGGCGTTGAAGTTGTTGGTGTGGGGGAATGAAGTGATCCACCTGTCTTGTAGAAAATACAGCTCCACCCGCCCGAAGATGAACGGGGCGTACATCGCCTCGGTTCCGAACTCCAACTCCCCGGTTGCCCTGCGGAAGATAAGGCCCTTTCCGCTGTTGCGCACACCCCTGTCCCCTGGGTTATCGCCCTGGTTGTCCATGATCACCGTGTCCCTGCCCGTCTTGCCGACAAATCTGAAGTCCACCCTGTGGTTGCCCGTCTTGGCGACATAGGCGATGCGACGGCCATCTGTGGCGATGGCTCCTGGCCAGCTGTCCTTCTGCAGCTCGCTCACCTTCACCGCTCCGCCCTTGGGATCGACGCGAATGAGGAGCAGGTTTCCCTCGTTGTCTGCAGCCAGCACCGCTAGCGAGCCGTCCGGCAAGACCGTGAGCGGAGCTGCCGGCAGGGTATCGTAACCATAGGGGTTGTACGATGGGTAGGAGACATCCACGCCCGTGGCCGTGCGGCTGATCGCGCTGATCCGGATATGGGGGCTGTCCTGGACCGGCTTGCCGGAGTCCCCGTCCTCCTCAGAGGGGTTCTCGGTCTGCCAGTCTGGAAAAAGCGATCCCGTGACGCACGCGGCGCAGATGATGACGGTAATGCCGAGCAGAGAGACAATTTTTTTCATGAGACTTGCTCCTGATGCGATTCATCTGCCTTTGCGATCGAAATGATGCCTTGAATGCTGAGCGTGATGCTCATAAGAGCAAATGTCAGCTCGGAGATGTCCATCAGCGCCGTGAGAAAAAAATCGCGGCCCGAAGGCCGCGACTCTTCAGGATCAGGAGCCTGAAAAAGCGGAAACGAGCGCGCTGATGTCGTTCCACGATTGCGACCACTTTTGAGCGCCGCTGTCGTCGTAAACGGTGAGCGTGACGCTGATGCTCGGGGCGAGGCCGGGATAATAATTCTTAAAGTTGGATGGGGATGGGTCGACGATAGTTCCCTTGTTTTTAGCATTGGCTGTCAGCACAATCTTGCCGCCGGTGCCTGCAGAGTTAAAAGAGAGAGCCAGC
Source organism: Spirochaetia bacterium (assembly GCA_049515135.1). GTDB lineage: Bacteria > Spirochaetota > Spirochaetia > SZUA-6 > Fen-1364 > Fen-1364. The sequence goes on along the minus strand of JBEKUJ010000011.1, from coordinate 11,331 downwards.
ACGGCGCTCTCACCATAATCGAAGACGAGGTTGGAAAGCTGGTTTACCCCACCGACCACCGTAGCGCCCACGCTGGCGGTTGCGCCGGCATTGATCTTGATCTTGAAGTCCTTGATAGCAGACCCCGCAGAAGAAAGATTCTGGGGATCAACGACAAGAGACAGTGTGACCTGGCCTTTGGCGGACTGGAAATTGGCCAGGGTTTCCGTGAGCGGACCGCCATCGTTTGTGACCGCGCTGGCCGTAAGAGCTGCTTTTGCGATGGTCAGCTTGACATACGTACCCAGGCTGTCACCGGAGAGGTCTATTGTTTCGTTCAAGGTCTTCGTGGTCGGGAAGTTCAGGATATCGGTCTTTATCTTGCTCAGCTGATTTATAACGTCGCTGCTGAGGTCCTTGTTCACTATCCCGTTGAAAGCGCTGAGAAGCCTCATGATGCCGGAGGTGTTACCGGAACCTGATCCCAGGGCTTTGCCCTTTGAACCGGTGATCGACATCGACCCAATGGTGTCGAACGCGCTTCCAATGTCTTTGAGAAAGGGATCACCGCTTGGGATGGCACCCAAAGCATTCCCGATGGCCGCGATGTCAGGGGGAGTGATTGTCGCGCCGCTGTTGGCCAGGGCCGAGGGGCTGACTGTTCCGACATCCGCGACATCGGAAGGATTTGTAGTTCCGCCGCCGCCAGGCTGGCCGCACTCTATCAGGATAAGGAGAATGGTTACACCGACGAGAACCGGAAAGAGCCGAGAAACGGACTTCAGCAACGCATGTGACATACTTTACCTCCTAATGCACATTTCTGTGAATGTTTTATTGCTTCTTACATTCAAGTCTATCACCGGAAAGGCGAATGTCAAGGCAACGCATTGCCTCACGCGAATTCTAGCTGAGAAAAGCACGATGCCTCACGGAAAAATCTAGCTGAGGTTTCTCCCCCTCTGGCTGGCGGATACTGCCTCGTAAGGGGGAGGTGCCCAGCCGTGGAGGTATCGATGCCAGATCGAAGAACGTTGGTGCAACGCACCTTCCGACGCTATCAGCAGGCTGATCGTCAACGAAGGAGCCTCATCCTAGACGAGTTGGTTGAGTCCACCCGCTATACACGGGCCTATGCGGCCCTGGTCCTGCGCACGTGGGGGACCACCTCCTGGGCCGTGGGGCCGCGAGGGCCACTGCGGTTGGTGGCGGGGGCTCCCCCGCCACAGCGACATCCTGCAAAACGCATCTACGGAGACACGGTAGCCAAGGCGTTGATACGTCTGTGGTATCTGTGTGACTGCATGTGTGGCAAGCGTCTGGTGCCAGCCATTCGCGCTCTGCTGCCCGTCTACCAGCACTGGGGAGAGCTGAAGGTAAGCCCGGCAGTACGACGCAAGCTGCTGTCAATCAGCGCGGCCACCGCTGATCGGGTGCTGCGCGATGAACGGCGCAAGCTGCGAACAGATCGCGGCCGTAGCCACACCCATCGGGCAGCCACAACCCTTCTGCGCCAGGTCCCCTTGCGGACATTCGATGAATGGGATCGCAGCCTCCTGGGACAAGTTCAGGCCGACCTGGTGGGCCATGACGGAGGCCTGAATCAGGGCGAATTTGCCTTCACCTGCACCGTAGTCGAGCTGTGCGTAGGTTGGAACGAGTTACGCGTGCTGCCCAACAAGGCACGTCTGTGGGTGAGGGAGGCACTGGACGACATACGCTCACACCTGCCGTTCCCCATCGTTGCCTTAGGCACGGATACCGGCAGCGAGTTTATCAACGAGCACCTCTTTGTCTGGTCTCAAGAGCACCACATCAGTTTCAGCCGCGCCCGCCCCTACCGCAAGAACGACAACTGCTACGTCGAGGAGAAAAACAATTCCCTGGTGCGCCGCACTGTGGGCTACCTGCGCTACGACACCCCAGAAGAACGCCAGATTCTGCAGGCCATCTACCAACGCCAAGTGCTGCTATCCAACTACTACTACCCTTGCATGAAGCTGGTAGACAAAAGTCGATATGGGGCGCGGGTGTACCGCAAATACGACACTCCCCGAACTCCCTGCCAGCGCCTATTGGAGCGCGGCGACGTGCCCCAGGAGGTCAAGGAGCAACTGAAGAAAACCTTTGAGCACCACAACCCGCGGTGCTCAAGCGCGAGCTCACCGAGCTGCAGAACCGACTTTACATGGTTGCATCTGCCAAGCCGGCTCCCGTTCTGCATAAAAGGGGCAAGCCGCTTGCAATCAGAAACGAGGTCCGACTAGAATATCCCGTGAGGCATCGTGGCCTCCCAAAGCTAGAATTTACCGTGAGGCAATGAGGGTAACGCAACGCAAGGGTGATTTGTTGCGGCCATTGCCCGTGACGGGTTGTACGCCATACTCATCAAGCACTGAACGACAAGGAGCCGTCATGGTTGTCATTGAAAAGGAAAAATGCACGGGCTGCGGCACATGCGTGAATGTCTGCCACGAGCACTGCATGTCGCTCGTCGACGGGAAAGTCTCCATCAATCACGCGGTATGCAGCACGTGCACCCAGTGCATCGCCATCTGCGCTCAGAAGGCGCTGTCGTGGGACGGGAACCTACCGGTCGGTTTCGATTCCGGTCTTCTGCCTTCGGCTGCTCAGATTGACGAGCTGTTCATGGAACGGCGGACTGTCAGGGACTTCACGGATGAGAGCATTGATCGGGGGACGCTGGCGGAGATTGTTTCCCGTGGGGCCTATGCGCCCACCCACAACTTCAGGCTGCGGTGCATCATCGTGGATGATCCCGTGCTGATCCAGGCTTTCGACACGGCGGCGTTCGAGTTTTCAAAGCTGATATATACCCTTGTTTTTCGGCCTGGTATCATCCGGGCCCTAGCGGCTCTGGCGCCGTCGCCCGTGCGCGACGAGCTGCGCAAAGGCAGGCCTAAGCTCGAGGCGGCTGTGGCTAGAGGCAAAGGTTACAAGAGCCGTCCCGCTGCACTGGTCTGCGTAGTGGCCGACAGGCGGATACCTTTGTCCCTGGAAAGCGCTCAATATGCTCTTTCCAACATGTCGCTGTATGCCCAGGTCAAGGGCGTGGGTTGCCGAAACCTCGTGGGGAACCAGGTGATCTTCAACCGCAGCCGGGAGATTCGACGCGGCCTGCGCCTGGGAAGGCATGAGCGTTTGGTCGCTGTTGCGGGCTTCGGCGTCCCCGCTGTCAGGTTCCGCAATAAGGTCACCGGGAAGAAGATGCAGATTCAATGGAATGGTGAAGCAACCGCGGCGCTCTGAAGAAGGCTCCAGAGCGCCAAAGGTCGCGGCCGCTCAATCGGTCAGCAGGCGCACGGCGCTGCCTTACTGTTCGGGCCCGTCAGTTCCGTCATCGTCGAACGGGACCGCCATCATGGAACCGGACCCGTCCATCATGGGCCCATAGCCATTCATCATGCCACCGGAGCCCGGGCGCCGCATTCTGAGGAACTCGTGATGCCATTGCCCGAACCCTTGTCGGATGAACCTTGAATAGGCCGGGAAGTTATCCTCTCCAATGATCTGGCGGAGCTGAACCCGGGCTGCGACGAAGGTCTTCATAAGGTCCGCATGGGTCTGCGTTATCTGGGTGATGTCTCCGTTGACGTCCTGCATGTTCGGGTTGGCAGGAAGCAGCGCCTTCTCCATCTGGGCGTGCAGAAGCCGCAGCTGCACGGCGTCCTGTCTGATTGTGGCCCGTGTCTTGGTCTGAATATCGAGGACCTGGGCGATCTGTGAGTCATTGAGCCCGAACCTCTTCAACATTGCGGTCTCCTGGTCCCGAGGGCTCTGCGCGAACAGCGCCATGGGCAGGACAAGGAAAACAAGCGGGATGAGTCTCTTCATGGTGTCTCCTCTCATATGAGAGAGAGTACTCGCGGAGCTCTCAGTCTTCCATAAATGTCGCTAGAAAAGTGGATAATACTCTGTTATGTACGATGCGGCCGAAGACGGCGGTGCTGGAGAAACCAGGCGTACAACTTTGCGTTCTGGTACGTCGCCATCCAGCAATCATGATCGAGATCGGGATAGAGAGTAAAAAGCACCTTGCTGCCATTCTTGCACAGTGCTTCGACCATGGATGAGGACTCCTGCGGCAGCACGTTTTCGTCCTTTGCGCCATGGAAGGCCCAAACCGGCAGATTCTTCAGCAGTCCCGCCCGGCTTTCGTCACCCCACCCCGCGACCGGCGCTATTGCGGCGAACAGATCCGGGTAGCTCATCGCCATGCGCCACACGCCGTTTGCCCCCAGGCTCCATCCTGTGAGATACATTCTGTCCCGATCAACGCGCAGATCGGGGAGGGCGGCGTCCAGAAAAGCCTTCATTGCAACCGGATCCCAACGCTCCTGGTCCTCGGGGAGCTGGGGTGAAATAACGATGAAGGGAAAGCTCCTGACCTGCTCGAGGTACGCGGGAAGCCCGTCCTTTCTCACCATCTGCAGGTCATTCCCCTTTTCCGTGCTCCCGTGGAGGAAGAGGATGAGGGGCCATCTCTTCTTTCCGTCGCTGTGATAGCTTCTGGGAAGGTAGAGGAGGTAGCGGACAGTGACGAGCTTTCCCGTGACCAGGACCTTCTTCTGCCGGGGAAGCCCGGTCAGAGTCCTGGAATGAACGGCCACGGGGAAAGCGCACGCCATGACGAGACACAGGCCGAGCACGCAGGTCCTGACCATGCGCCCAGCATAGTACAACGGATGGGCACGCTGCGCCAGCGCCCTGGGCGATGGCCCCGGGCCGGCACCCGTCCCGGCCCCTGGCCGATCGGCGAGTTCCCGCAGACCATCCCGGGCTGTACCTTGAAGACTGAAGGGGGATCTGAATGGCAAATGCCTTGAAGGAAATTTCCAGCTCGCTGCGTGAGGCGATACGGCGGGCAGCCGCGTACACAGTTGCGCTTGAGCGGGAGCCCTACTCCGTGAGCGGCGTGCTCATCGGCGGAGACCGCGTGCTCACTGCCAGCCATCTCGTGGCAGACGAGGGGGCCGTGGTGATAGTCCCTGACGGCAAGAGGCTCACCGCCACTCTGAGCGGCCGGGACCCGGTGCACGACCTGGCGCTCCTGCGTCTGGGGTCCGGAGTCCAGGCGGCAGCGCCCGGGGCCGCGGCAGTGGAAGTGGGCGATCTGGTGGTTTCGCTCAAGCGGGATTCATTCGACGGGATCAACGCCTCTCTGGCCATGGTGAGCGCGGCCGGGTCCAAGCTGCGGCTGGGGAGGAGCGGGGTCCTGGAACGATACCTGCAGACTGACACAGACAGGTTGAGCGGAACCACAGGCGGACCACTTGCGGATGGCGAGGGCTCGCTCGTCGGGATCCAGGTTTTCAACCGCCGCATGGGGGCGGAAGTGGCCATCCCGGCGGATGTTGCGCTTGCGCGGGCCCGCCTGCTTGAGGAGAAGGGAAGCGTTCCCAGGCCGTACCTCGGAGTCCGGAGCCAGAGAGTCCCCCTGTCCGGCGCTGCGAAGGAGGCCCTCAAGGGCAGGCAGGAGACGGGCCTGCTTCTTGTGTCGGTGGAATCCGGCAGCGCAGCGGAAAAAGCGGGGCTGGAAGTTGGTGACATCCTCACGGGGATGGGCGGCGCGCAGGTGTCCGATCATGAGCAGCTGGTCGGCTTTCTGGCGGAGCACGGGGCGGGGGCCAAGGTGGAGGTGGAGGTGATCCGCGGCGGCGCGCGGCGCACCGTCTCTCTCTCCATCGGAAGCGTATGAATCTGACGCGCGCCCGGCCCAGAATCATCATTCGGGCGCGCGATCCCGTGCTGCGCTCGCTCATCCTGGAGCGGCTGGAAGGACTGGGCGAGGTCGCCGAAGAAGAGGACGGGCAGGCAGCAGGGGACCGGGACGCGCTGGTGGTGGCGACAGGCGCGGAGACGTCGATTACTCCGCGTGAAACCGAGGTCCTCGGGCTTCTCGCCGAAGGGATGGCCAACAAGGAGATCGCCGCCAGGCTTTCCTTCAGCACGCATACCGCCAAGTTCCATGTGGAATCCCTGTTGCGCAAGCTCGACGCCGCCAACCGCGCAGAGGCAGTGAAAGAGGGGATCAGGCGCGGCCTGATCGGCGTATGAGACGGCGCGTCGATTGTTAACAGTATTTAACCCGTCGTTCATCCTCGCTTAACAATTTCCACGTATATTGAAAGTGGCAAGGATCATTATTGTTCCAAGCCTTTTTCATCCTGGGGGCCTGCCGGGTTCCGGTCAGGTCCCTTCATTTTTTCCACTCCGGAGATTACCATGGACCGCGAGGTGGAAACATAAAGCCGGCGGGGATTTTTGAGAGCTTTCCTTTCCTGAACGCCATGCCCAGGGAGGCCAGGGATGAGCTTGCCGCCCGGTCTTTCCGGAAGAGCCTTTCGCACAAGCAGGTCCTGGTGAGCGGAGGAGGGGACTGCCAGTATCTTCCCTTCGTCCTGCGAGGGACCCTGCGCGTGTACAAAGTGAGCGAGGCAGGCAAGGAGCTCACCCTGCACAGGATCGATCAAGGGGAAAGCTGCATTCTCTCGGCCACCCCCGCGTGGAGACGCTTCGTGTTCGGCATCTACCAGAAACGCCTGGACATGCTCCTCACTCTCGTGGAGGAGGTTGCCTTCCACCACGTGGACGCAAGGGTGTCCGCGTACCTTGCCGGCGGGGCCCAGGGGGAGGGCGGCACGGTATCCGCCACCCACCAGCAGATAGCCTCCGAGGTTGGGACCTCCCGCGAAGTTGTGAGCCGGATCCTCAGGGATCTGGAGGCCGAAGGGGGAAGAATCAGGATCCTCGATCGCCCCCGGCTTTCCAGAAAATCCGATTGACTTTCTTGTTCGTGATGTAAGTCACAGATGCTCTTGTCAGCTGTGTGTACTCTTGCCACCGGAGTCGCAATACATTAATCGAAAGGACAGGCATGACCCCCGTTTTCCTCCGCCAACGACCCTGTGAACATCGCCGATTGTCCTGTATTGCAGAAACGGATACCGGGCTCACCTGGCGCTCAGGATCCTGAAGGAGAACGGCTATCACGAAGTCAGGAACGTCACCGGAGGCTGCCTCAACATCCTTGCAGAGGGCGGCTTCGGGGTCGAAGAATAGGAGGATTTGATTCATGAGCACTGTCAAAGAAAAAATCGCCAATGGAGCGCGGATCATCGATGTGAGGACGCCGGCCGAGTTCAGGGACGGGTCCTACCCCGGGGCAATCAACATTCCCCTCGCGTTCCTGCCGGCCCGAATGCGCGAGCTGGAGCCCAAGAGCGCTCCCATTGTGCTGTTCTGCGCATCCGGCTCGCGCAGCGCGCAGGGAGCTCGACTGCTCAAGCAGGCGGGGTTCGCGGACGTCATCAATGCGGGCGGCCTCGATGACATGCCGCAGTGACATTCGAGCCGGCAGGGCTTCGCATCAGGCGGGGAAATGAGCTGCGTTCAGCCACCGGCCAGGATTCCGCTCCTGATGCGGTGGAGGCTTTCACGACCCGCAGATAGCCCCGTGCCCGGCTTCCTGTGTCTGGACTTTTCTTCAACCTCTGGATAAATTTTTTTCAGCATGCCAAAAGGTGAACGTCCCCGGGTCCCCCATGACCGCGCGAGCGCGTCGGCCATCCAGCCCCTGCTTTCGCGGCTCGATCCCGTTTTCATCTTCCAGCGGGAGGCGGAGACAGGGAGACTTGGGTTTGTTGCGCAAAACGACGCCGCCTCGCGGCTGGTGGACGCAGACACAGCTGAAGGAGACGGCACTTCTCAGCCTTCATCACCGGCGGCTGACCCGCAGATCGGCGCTCTTCTCCGCACCTGCGCTGCCACCAGGTCCTCTGCCAGGAGACATGTCGTCTGGCGTTCCCTTGCCAGTGGCGATGAAAGGCTCATGCGGCTCACCGCGGAGTTCGTTGCTCCCGACCTCTTCGTTCTCAGCGCCCGGGAGCTCGAAGGCGAGGGAGATCCCCGCCGGAAGCTCGCTGCAATGCACGCGCTTGCTGAGATCTCCGCCGGCTGCCTGAGCCGCGCCGCTTTCATGGCGCAGGCCCTGCTCCTGCTCAGGGGCTTCCTGGGAACCGAGCACGTCAGCATCTGCGACAACCCCTCCACCGCCGCAGCCGCGGAGGAAGAGGGTGTGGAAGAAGTCCCGGTGCGTGCCGAAGGGGCTGACCTCGGCGTCATCCGTATCGGGGCGCCCGGCTGGGTGCCCATGGACCCGCCCACGCGGGAGTTCCTGGAGACGCTGGGCTGCCTGGCGGGTGAAGCGCTCCGACGGATAGGCTACGAGAGTCTGCAGGAAGATTCCGAGGAATACTTTCATCTCCTCGCGACGAGCACGGACAGCGCCATCATCATTCTTGACGCCCGGGGCCGGATATTGAGGTGGAATGCGGCGGCGCAGAAGATGTACGACTACACGGCTGAAGAAGTCATAGGCAAGAGCAGCTCCATTCTGTACTCGGAAGAGGATATCGCGCACGGCAAGCCTGAGGATGACCTTCGCAAGGCGCGGCACAAGGGAATCTTTCAGGAGGAGGAGTCCATCCGCAGACGCAGGGACGGTGGGCTTTTTGTGGTCAATGCAAAGACGACCGCCCTCGTCGACGAAGAAGGGAAGCTTCGTGGCTATGCCCGCACTCTACGCGACATCACGGCGCGCAAGAGAAGCGAGACCGAGCTGCATCACAACCTGACCGCCCTGGACAAGCGCGTTCGCGAGCTGCGCTGCCTGTACGAGGTGGCGGCTCTCATCAGCGACCCGTCCCTGCCCCTTGAAGCAGTCATGCGCGGGGTGACCGACCTGGTGGCCAGGGCGTACCAATATCCCGACATCACCTGCGTCAGGATCCGGGTGGGGGACGACGTCTATGACACGACGGGTTTTGAAGAGACCACCTGGGAGCAGACAAGCACCATCGGAACCCTTTCCTCCAATCTCGGCACGCTCCAGGTCTGCTACCGCGAGGAAAGACCCGAGGCGGATGAAGGCCCGTTCAGCGAGGAGGAGCGGGACCTCATTGAAAGCATAGGCCAGCTCCTGGGAGACTTCCTGGAGCGGCGCATGACAGCGGAAGCGCTCCGCCGGAGCAACGCTTTGCTGGAGACGCTCTTTGCATCCACGAACTACAAGATCGCTTTCCTCGACGATGACTTCCGCTACATCAGGGTCAACGACTCCTACGCGCGGTCGTGGGGCCACAAGGCCGCCGATTATGTGGGGCGGAGCCACCTGGAGTTCTTTCCCGGCGACGAGGAGATCTTCGGCGAGGTCCTGAGGACAGGCACTCCGTATACCGCAGCGGACAAGCTGCGGGAGGTCCCCGGTGAGGACGGCGGTCCCTTGCCGAGCTACTGGGACTGGGAGCTGTTTCCCATGTCGAGGGAGGGGATGGCGGGACTGGTGCTCATTCTGGTGGACAGGACGCGCAGGCATCGCGCCCGCAAGGAGCTGGAGAGCTCCCGCGAGGAGCTTCGCCAGCTCGCCTCCCACCTGCAGGACCTTCGGGAGGAGGAAAGGAAGATCATCGCGCGGGAGATTCACGACGAGCTGGGGGGGCTTCTGACCGCCCTGAAGATGGAGATATCTCTCCTTGGAAAGGGGGATTCGCCACTTTCCGGCGCATGCCTCGACTCGTACGATTCCGCCATCGACCTGGTGGATCAGTCCATCTCAATGGTCCAGAAAATCACCTCGAACCTCAGGCCAAGGATCTTGGACGACTTCGGCCTGGTGCCTGCCATGGAGTGGCATATGAAGGATTACCAGAAGCGTTCCGGGATCTCGTGCACCTTGAAAGCCGGCGGCAGAACGCTCATGATGGAGAAAAACAGGGCGGCCGCGGTTTTCAGGATCTTCCAGGAAGCCTTGACCAACGTCGCCCGGCATTCCAAAGCCACTTCGGTGAATATTTCCCTGCGCAAGTGGGGGGGAAAGCTCCACCTGAGGGTGGCCGACAACGGCATCGGGATCGAGGAATCCCAGGTGGTGGCCGCATCGTCGTACGGAATCATGGGGATCCGCGAGCGCGCGCAGTCCCTGGGCGGCCAGGTGAGCATCCGCGGCTTCAAGGGAAGAGGCACTACCCTTGAGCTGGAGATCCCGCTGCCGGCAGAGGAGGGTGGATGATCAAGGCGATTGTCTGCGACGATCACCCGATCTTCCGGGAAGGCCTGAAGAAAATCATCGGCCAGTCCCGCGACATCACTGTCACTGAAGAGGTGAGCGATGGCGTGGCGCTCATGGAGAAGCTTCACGACCGGCGTTTTGACGTGATTATCCTCGATATATCGCTGCCGGGCGCAAACGGCCTGGACATCCTGAAAGACCTCCGCACCGCCGGACGGTCAACGCCGGTGCTGATTCTCAGCATGCACCCCGAGGAACAGTACGCCGTGCGCGCTCTTCGCGCCGGGGCCTCCGGGTACGTTGCCAAGGCAAGCGTGCCGGAGGAATTGCTTGCTGCCATCCGAAAAGTCGCAGTCGGGCGAAAGTATGTCAGCCCCAGCCTTGCAGAGCAGCTGGCCTCCGAGCTGGACGGATCTTCGGAAAAACCCCCGCATGAGAGGTTGTCTGACCGCGAGTTCCAGATCATGCGGATGATCGCCTCGGGCCGAAAGGTCAAGGAGATCGCGGCGGACCTCTGCCTGAGCCCTGCCACAATCGGCACTTATCGGGCGCGCATCCTTTCCAAGCTGAGCCTCCAGAGCAACGCGGATCTCATCCATTACACGATAGAGAACAAGCTCCTGTAGCCATGGACGGCGCAAGTCGGCCGAGGCCATGGACGGCCGAAAGGCCGACTGTAGCCCGTCGCGCAAGTCGGCCGAGGCCATGGACGGCCGAAAGGCCGACTGTAGCCCGTCGCGCAAGTCGGCCGAGGCCATGTCGAATTCCTTCGACTTTGTCTCATGAAAGATTCGAGGGAAAAATCATTCCTCCGATGATACCTTTCTCATCTGATACCCGTTACTCTTGCGTGATTGGAGTTTTGTCCGACCCGTCGGAAAGCCTACAGAGCGAAGGGGATGGGACGTGGAGGAAAAAATCGCCGAGTGCGCCAAGAGGATCTGGGTGCTGCTTGAGCAGACGCAGGAAGTGAACATCCTGCGCCTCTCGGAGCTTCTTGGGGAGAGGAACGTGGTGGCTTACCAGGCCCTGGGGTGGCTGGCACGGGACAAGAAGATAACCTATGCGCAGAAGGGGAGCCAGGTTTTCATTTCGCGTCATGAAGGGGGGGCCGGTGCGCCTCCTGATCGAAGATCGTCGAGGAGGAATACATGAAAAAAGGGATTCTGAGCATTGTTGTGGCCGCAGGGGCGGCGATGGCGCTCTCGGTGGTGCTTCTGAGCTGCCAGACGGCCAAGCCCAACACTGCCGGCAACTCCATC
>JBEKUJ010000010.1:0-129660 GCA_049515135.1 Spirochaetia bacterium | reverse complement strand
CGATCTCGCCTGTTATGGGATGTTTCTGATAGAGGCGGGTGTCGCTTCCGATCACGTAGCTTCCGTTGAGAAGACCTTCGCTTCCCTTTCCAACTGCCACTGGGCGTGTTTCTTCGAGCTCTCGAGTTCGATTCTCAATCATCACCGACATGATGGCTTCAGGCAGAAGCTGTATGGCCTTGTCGATCTCTGCGTAGAGATCTTCACTCTGGGAGGTGATAGTGTATTCGTTTGCCCTGTACATTGTGCCTGCAAGTTCCGCCCTTCCAAGTACAAACTGCGGGTTGTCGATGAAGTACTGGTTCACGTGGACCCTCTGGGTCCCATCTTTTCCTTCAAGCTCGATCTCTGCTGTGTCCAAGAACTTCCGCGTTAGCTCCGAGGGCTCCTGCTCATGAGATCTTTTCTGCAAGAAGACGATATCCGTCACCACTTCGGTGTTTGCGATTCCCTTGAACGTGTCATTCGGCAGTCGTATGGCCCCGACGAAGTCAGCCGATTCGGCGATCTTTTCTCGGACCTCTTTCGATTCCTTGTCCAGGGTGTATCGGCTGGTGATGAATGCAACAATTCCACCAGGCCTGGTGCCGTACAAGGATTTCAGGAAATAGAAGTCATGCAGCGCATATCGCCCATCCAATCCAGGGGTTCTGGTCTTGCTGTCTTCATAGGGCTTTACATCAGAGAAAGGCACATTGGAGATGATGAGGTTGTATCGGTTCTCCTCCATGCGGGCATTTTCGTAGGGCATGATGCGGATGTCCGCAGACTGATACAGGTACTGCGCGATGCGGCCTGAGATGCTGTCCATCTCGATCCCGTGCATTTCTACTGGCACACCAAGCGGACGCACACCGAAGAAATGCCCGACCCCTGCGGCAGGCTCGAGGGTCGGCCCGCCGCTATAACCAAGCCGCAGCGCGGCCTTCCAAACGCGCCGCGCTATCTCAGGGTCGGTGTAGTGTGCGTTTATCGTCGAACGGGATGCCGAGCGGTATTCGCTCTCACCCAGAAGGTCCTTCAGCTCCTGGCTGCGTTCCTTCCACTTGCCCTCATTTGATTCCTTGAACGCCTCGCTGAGTCCGCCCCAACCCGTGTATTTGACAAGGACTGTCTGCTCTTCAGGCCTCGCGTATCTGCCTTCGGTCTCAAGACACTTCAGAAGCCTAATTGCCGCAACGTTACACTCATACTTTTCAACCTTCCCGCCTTCACCGATTTTGTCATCGACACTTATCCGATAGTTCCCTCGATCGTCGGTATGCCCGCCTCTTAGCCCTACAAGCCCTCGGGCATCTCTGGCGAGATCAGTATGTATTTCGGGAGTACTACCTCCATCGCTTCGCTCTGTCTCATCCCCTGGTCGCTCACCAGCTCCAGAAGCTCCTCCTCCGCCATCCGTGCCACGCCCGCCAAGTGCTCCTCCAGCCTCCCCTCCTGCTCCAACTTGCGGTACAGCTTGGGCAAGTACTTCTTTCGGTGACTCCTGGCCATCTCGATGAAGTTGTCCATCCTCTTCCTCCTGGGATTCTTCCCCCTGCTCCTCGTTGAGAAGGTCCCCAAACAGATTGAGCTGCGTGTCATCGGCAACATACTTGCTTTTTCGTTTTGCCATATTGTTACACCTACATCAAGTGTTCAAAAGGCCCTGATAACATGAGGGGCCTTGCTTGACCGCAAGACCCCCACTACTCGGATCTATGACGCGAGCTACAGTTCCACCCCCGATCCCTGGCGCTCTTCCGAGCGCTCTCGCTTTAACTCGCGCACTTCGATCTTTGTCGCCTCGATGACGACCCTGGAGTGCTGCTTTTTCTCGTCGTCCGTCCACTGATCCTGCCCCAGTGCGCCTTCGATATGGACAGGTTGCCCCTTGGTCATGTTGGCAACAGAATCCGCAACGGTGTTCCATGCCTCCACTTCGAAGAATCCCGTCTTCTCTTTCCAATCAGGATCTTCCTTGCCTTTGTAGTAGCGATTGTTGGCGACTTTTAGCGTCGCCACCCTTGTCCCGCTGTCCAGCTGCTTGACCTTGGGAGCGTCAACCAGTCTTCCGTCGATCCTCACTTGGTTCAGGTCATTTGCCATGTTTTTCCTCCTCTTAATGCTTTTTTCGCTTGGCGCCTTCCCTCTTGAAGAATCAGTTTCACTTTTTCATTGCACCTCCTCTCTTTCTCCCCAGGGCCCTGTGGCTTCTTCCACTGGTGCTTCCTCGCTTCGGATCTCGAGGAGCAATCCGCCAGTCTTGATCGAATGATCCTCCTTTGGTTCTTTCATGACTGCATCTGCTTCTCTCATGATCGCAGTCATCCGCTGTCGATGTTTTTTCAGCTCCAGGTTCTGAGCCTTATTCGTTCCATTGTTTGACTTGAAGTGCGCGATGAACCGACGAGCTAGCTCTTCCAGAACACAGCTTTCTTTGAAAATGTCCTTCACTAAGCTCTCCAGCCTCGAAAGACGCTTTTCACTTTCTTCGCGCATTTTGTTCACCATGACGGCTGCCATCTGAGACGCCGTCCTGGTCGCTTTGCTATTCTTCTCCCACTCATGAAGCCATGTTTTCACAACCCTGAAATCAAGGTTCATTCCGTTCATCGATTGCTCCGTTTCTCCTTTTCATTGCGCTTCTCAAGGTGCGCTTCCCTCTGGCCCAACTTTGGACCCGAGCGACCTCTTTGGATCGCTCAGGTCCCTTCATCTCTTCCGTCTCAGTTCCAAATGATGTAAATAGGCCAGGATGTTGAGAGAATGCTTGTCCCGTTGTGTGACACGGTCAGGTACAGGGTTCCCGCCTGCATGGCGACCCTGGAGATGTTGATCGCGACATTCGCAGGCAGAGAATTTTGGAATGCAAAAACGTTGTCGCCTACCGTACCGTAGGAAAGCTCTCCGTTGTTGTTGCTTCCCTGGTAATTCCACGAGTAGCTCATGCCGGTTGCTCCGCTCTGACTTGGTGAGGCGGTAATCGTCACGGATCCATTCGCGAGCGAGATCAAGAGGCGACCGTTATACAGCTGGGACTGTGGACCTGAGAAAGAATATGTGATGTTCGCACCCAGGGAAGTGTAACTGTAGCTGCAGCCGATAGTAGCACTGACATCCGGGGTAGTGGCGTTGATATCGGCCTGGCCTTCCTGGTGAGGTGTGATTGTGATCGTGTGAAGCGTGTTGTCTACGCTTGCTGTTGCGACTGCCGTGTTGTCCGAGCTCACACTGACGGGTGTTCCAGGCGGAGATACTGTGAAGTTGATGACTGTCGGGTTGTCACTGGGAGCGCCATACACGCTGGTCTGCGACAACCCAAGGCTCCTATCCCATTTGGAGGTGATGCTTAGCGTGTCATAGGTGACCCCATCGGACAGCGTTCCCCGCAGGCTGGTCGTCCCCTCCTTGAGCAAGGTGATGGTCACCTTCTTAGAAACGCTATTGACCGAATAACTTGCAACGCTTGAGTCGCTGATCGTCCACGAGACACTCATGGTCGTCGGACTATAGTCATAACCGACAGTGAAGCTGTCCCCAGGGCTTCCAGATACTGTGCCGGTTTGAAAAGCCATCCTCTTGTTTGGCTGGACAATCACGTCACATTGCGCGATCTGACTGCCAAAGGTTGCAAAGATTGTTCCCTGGCCGGCGCTGTTGGCAATGATGTTAATCATCCCACCACTGCCTGTGATGGTCAGGAAGTTGCTATCTGTTCCTGTACCCGCACGCACAGACCACGTGATCGAGGCCAGATCAGATAGTGATCCGTCTGCTATCGCAGCATCCAATTCCTGAATATCCCCAGGAGTCATGATGAAGCTGCTCTTACTGAGCTGGAGCGCCTTCGTCGACCCATCGACTCGAACGGCAATCGTGAAGGTCGTAGTAGACATCGGGTGGCTGAGTGTTATCTGTGTGGTTCCGTTTTTAAGCGCTGTTATGAGTGCATTCGGTCCCTGGCCCAGGATATCGAGTATGCT
Source organism: Spirochaetia bacterium (assembly GCA_049515135.1). Classification (GTDB taxonomy): domain Bacteria; phylum Spirochaetota; class Spirochaetia; order SZUA-6; family Fen-1364; genus Fen-1364. The sequence continues at coordinate 125,695 of JBEKUJ010000010.1, read as the reverse complement.
GGAGTCCTTGACCTGCCACTGGATGCCGCTTTGGTCCTGATCGCTTCCACCCACAAGTTGGGCGGAAACGTTCCGCGAATCCCCGGGTGCCATGAGGATCACAGTATCGGTGCTTGTGATGTACGTACCACCTCCTGCTGACCCTGCAGGGACTACGTTACACAGCACATCGGCAGACTTGCCGCCTATGGAAGCAGTGAGGGTCGTGGAGCCCAGGTGCTTTCCTGTAATCAGACCCACCTTGCTCGTTCCGTACACGGTGGCGTAGTAGTCGTCCTTGATCGACCAGGTGACCCCTCCTGGGACGTTGGGCGGGTCGGTTGTGACATTCACCGTCACCTGCTCACCAGGCCCTACTGTAAGATAGGGTGGATCCACCGTGACACTTGTAATTGGCGATGTGTTTGTGGGTGTAAAAAGATAACACCCTGAGAGCATCACCGCCAGCACCACCAGAACTGATTTTGCCTCTTTCACTGTGTACCTCCTTCCTCTTTTGGAATCGTGTATTTCTTCGAGACCGCTTTTTGATTCGCCAGGGGCATGATGAGATCGGCATTCACGAACACTTGGACCTTCGAGCCTTGTTTTACCGTGATCGTGGGCTGAATGTTCATGACGTTCGAGGTGTACTGGCTTCCGACTTGATCGAGCCCGGCAGTCAATGAGTTGGCCACGTCGGTCGCTCCTTGGGTATTGGCTTCTTTCATGGAGTACTGGATCTGCCCGTCGATGATGCTGAATAGCAGCATCAATCCGATCCCCTTGGCGTATTCCCACCAGTGCTCATCTACGGAGCCCGCATAGCCGCTCATTCCCTGGGGATCCACGCCGTTCATGTTGCCCATCTGGAGGCTCACGCCGTCAGGCCGGACAAGCCTCTGCCAGGCCACCTGCACACGGTTTTGGCCGAAAGAGATGTTGCTTGAGTACTTTGCAAGCAGTTTCGATCCCTGAGGGATGAGAAGGTTCTTCCCGCTCACCGAGTCGTAGACATTCTCAGTTACAGTGGCCAGTACGTCGCCAGGAAGATCGGTGTTGATCCCGGTCTCCAGGGCAGCAGGAATGATTGTTCCGGCAAATATCGTAAAGGGCAGTAGCTCGGGATCCGCGGGCTTCGCCACGTTCGAGGCCGCCGACTCCGCCTTCGAAACCGAGAACTCTTGTTTCGTCTTCTGGTCGTTCAGGTCGCGATAGATTTCACCCGGAGTGTAGGTAACTTGAGGCACTACTCCACTGACCACGGCCCCTTGGACTGGATATTGTGTGAGACCGCTTGCAACTACGACAGGGGTTTGTGGCACTTCCAGGGCGTTCGTACTGGCGGTCTGTTTCGATGCGGACACGATAAGCCCTGCCGTCAGCTTCGTAGACACTTCCATCGGCGCTCTTCGTGCTGCTCTCTCCTCTTCAAGCCGCGCATCCGTTGCAGCCATCCCCGAATAGTCCTTACCAGCGCCGCTTGCGGCTTCTGTGCCAGTCGTTCGCGCGCTGGGTGATCTCTCGCTCTGCCCCGTTGGATATCCGGTGAAGGGGTCCTTAATCCCAGAGGTCCGTCCAAAAGCGGGCTGTGGGGCTGACGCCGCGGGGGTGATTTTCACCTCAGGCAGCTTCATCGCCATTTCCCTGACGTCCTGCGGCATCGTGTCGTTGGCATAGACCGTATCGCCCTCGTTTGCGCTTTTTCTCTTGCGATCACCTGGGAGGAAGTTCAAAACCAGCATCCCGACGACGCTTACGGCAATCACGGCCATGATGAGCCGCTTTTTGAGATGTCCGCCCCTGGATCGTTTGCCAATCACTGCCTCTGGAGCTGCTTTTGGACTCGCAGCTTGTGACGCCGTGTCCTTGCACTTCATACGGTCGCTCACTTCAGGCTCCTTTTTTCTTGATCTCTATGGTCACGTCCCTCAGTTTCAGCTGAATCTTCTTCACCAGCCTGTCGATTACTACGAGGTTGTTTTTCACCCTAAAGTTCACCAGCTCGCCGTTCTCGCCAAACACCGCCGGTAGCTCGTGATGAATCACCGTGTCGGGAAGCACGATGTAGGTCTTCTCGCCATCGTCCAAAACCAGAGTCGGAAGCCACTGCGGGGGGTTGCCCTTGGGATAACTCACCGTGTAGTCACTCGATATCAGCGCAGGATCCACAGTGAAGGCGGCTTGGCCGCTTTCAGTTTGGTCCTTGCCCTGCCCACTATTGCCCACGCCGTCTTTCAGAAAGTTCTGCGGTAGGCCGCTTCCAGCTCTTCCTGGATAGCGCCACATGACCGCTAGCATGAAAGTGTCTTTGAAACTCTTGATAATGAGGTGGTAGATCCTTCTGTCGGTGTTTATGATGAGAGTAGTCTCAAGCCCTTCCTCAGAGGGCTTCAGGTACAGGTGCTGAGTATCCACGCCGTCCGTCTTCGAGACTCCCCCTCCGATGGTCCACCGTGTGGTGTCCCCGCAAAACGGCTGTTCGATGACTTTCTCGCCCGGCTCCAGGTAGATGTCCGTTACACGAAGGGGCATCGCATACACTTGGTAGACAAGCGTCTGGTCATAGTCGTAGAGCATCATCGCCCCGTTGTAGTCTTTGGGCTTGGTGACGCCCTTCGATGCCGCGTTCGCCACCGCATCTACAGGCTTAGTTTGATCAGGTGCAGCGTTTTCGGGATAGTAGATTGGCTTCTCGATGAAGACTTTCTTCTCAACCACCACTGGTGGCACGGCCGAGCCCGTTGATCCCGCCTCAGCGGTCTCTGAAGGCTCCGCTCGCGGTGGCTTTGGCACCTCCGCGCCTCCTGCCGCGTCGAGAGGGGCCTTGCCCTCCCCTTGCTGAAGGCCGCCGCCCGGTTTTTGTTGCGCCTCGATCCCTTTCTCATGAGCCTTTGGCGCATCGATTGCGACCAGGTCTGGATGTCTTTCCAGGTCCTTCGTCGTCGTGCAGGCCGCCAGAATGAGCGCGAGAGTGCTTACTGTTGCCAGAAAAACCTTCCTCATGACTACTTCTCCTGCTCTACGTCCTGCATCTGAAAGGAGTCCACGAATATCCCGAGCGGGTTGGACTTGATTTGCTTCTCATCGGGAGAGCCCTGCATCACAGTGTAGATTCCGCGCTTCCTCACTGAGCTTTTCTCTTCACCCGAGGCGTCGCTAACGACCTCCACCCAGTCGGCCTGCCAACTTTTCGCGCTTACTTTGATCAGCGTCTCAAGCCGTACCTCCCTGTGAGCGCCTCCAATCTTCGAGAACGCGTCTTCGCTCTTAAGCATGTTTGTAAGCACACCTGCACCTGCTTGCGTGACCATGGCGTAGGCCTCGGTTAGGTTTGCAAGGGTTACCTCACGATCTGGGGATATCTGGCGCGTGTACTCGATGAACTTTCGCAGGTAATATCTCCAGGAAGCATCCGTGATGCTGATTTCACCCGATACCGTCTGCCCCACGTTTCCTACGTATTTCGACTCTCCCCAGGGCTGGACTTCGATGATGTAAGGAACTGCCCTCGGCAGAGTGGATACATAGAGCCACCCCAGGACTGAGGCGGCCAGGAACGAAAGAAGCACAAATGTCGCCCTACGCCAGGATCGCTCGCGCTTTCTGGACTCCCCGATAAACTCGTCAAACTCCTTGAGGTTGCGGTTAAAGGGCGTGTCGTTGGTTCCCTCGTTGGGATATGAGAGTGAAGCCTTGTATCTCATTTTCGCCATCTCGCACCTTCTTTTTCTTTATTGTCAATTGCTTTATATTCTTGTTGCATCTCATCCTCTTTCACTTCTAAAGTTCCCCTATTCGCTTTTGTTTCTTTCCTTCGCCGCGCCTTTGGCTACGCGCGATTTCGCGTAGGACACAAGCCCGGGCGTCTTACTTAGCTGGTTAGCTTGGGTATGGGGGTTACTCTGCCAAGCAGGGGGCTTGCTCTTCCCGCCCCCCAGACCACTTGGGCTATGCGCATGCGACGGGGCGCCCAGCGAATGCGAGATCGTGTGTCCGACACTCTTGATTGCGGATCCGACCGAGCCCGCGAGGCTCTTCGCAAACGCCTGTCGGCCGGCCTGGCCGGCAGCCTGCTCGTCCTTGTGGAAGTACCCATCCTCCCCACGAGTGGCGCCGTTTAGCACGCCCTCCCGCGCCCCCGCTGCAGCCCCTGCAGCTTCAGAAAGTGCACCTATCCCCCGGGAGAGCCCCTGGTAGCCTGTCTGCATTGCACTCCCCGTGAAGTGCTTCGCTGCTCCCGCAATCACCCCCGCGGTCTGGATCCCCTGCAACACTGTGCGCGCGGTGTTCAACACTGTGTCTCCCGTAAGCGAGGGGGATCCTGAGAGTATCCCCGTGGCGATTGCAGGAACGCTCGAGGCAAGAATCGCGTACAAGAGCATCGTGAAGACGTACTTCACGATCTGATCCAGGCTTCCCGTGAAGTCCATCTTTGCAAGGCTCACGAAGCTCCCTGAGAACACCCCGATGATCACAATAATGAGAACGATCTTTATGAGATGCCCAAAGATCGCCCCTACGAACTTTTCCGTGATAAACCTTGTCTTGTCAAAGAGAGCAAATGGCACAAGGAGTATCCCCACCCCTACGAGGATCTGGTACTCCACCATGGCCATGATGTACTGAAGCACCACGATTGCCGCGCATATCATCATGGCAAGAAGCGCTATCACGCACAGAAGCACCTGGGCAGCGTTGGTGAGGAGGTTCCCCTTGAAGGAGGCGGCGTACAGAGGCGTGGCAATGATCATCGTGTACTTCATGATCCCATCCGGCCGTATGAACTCGGCCTGGATAGGCTTTCCGTTGGCGCCTTTGAAAGTGAAGGTCCCCGTGAAGGCGATATTCGCCTTGGCGTTGGCCGCGAGGGTCCTGTAGTTGCTCGGCACCTTCGCGTCCTTGTCGCCTTTGGCGACTTTCTGGTAGTAGTCGCGAAGTAGAGCGTCAGCCTTGGACTGCATCGTCGCTTGCGCATCCTTCAGCGCAGATTTCACAGGCACCAATCCAACGTTTTGCGCAAACTTCATCACTCCTGTCATGATGCTGGGGTACCAGATCATCATCGCTGTGATAATAAAGATCGTTAGAAGCCGCTTGTTGAGTTCTTTCTGAACCTCCCCGCCGTTCAGTGCCCACATGATCGCCATCAGGCCCAGATCCACTATGAGAAGAATCCGCCCGATGCTGTACGCAGTGGCGGTGTAGGACGAATACAGGTCTCCAAACCTCCCCAGAAGATCGAAGAACGGCCCGTCGATCCATCCCTGCGTCGTAATGTCATCCGCCTGCAACAGCGCAGGCGTAAAGCTGAGAAAAGTTATAAGGCAAAGGGCGATTCGCGCTCTTCTACTCATTTGCCCTTCCGTCACTTCGAGTCAAAGAAGTCCGCGCTCAAAGGGTTGCCGATCTCTTCGCCGACTATCTCTCGATCCTGGGGCGAGCGGGCCACGGGCACCCCGTTTCGCTGCACATCCGTCGTGAAGGCTGCAAAGTTTGTAGCCAACGATCCCAACTGGAGCTTCAAATCCAAAAGCTCCTGAGCGATCTCACCCTCAAGAAGCGCTGAGGTCTGAAGCCCTGCCACAATCGACTGGTTTCCCTGCGACTGCTCGATCAGGTTATCGATCTTCTCCTGGTCGTCTTTGGCCTGTTTTTCAGTGTCGACGGCCAGCGCCGTTGACTTTCGCGCTGCGCTTGTCGTGAGGTCCTTGAGCTGATTCGCTACCGTGACCAGGTCGTTTGATATGCCAAAAAGCTCGTACGCGGCATATTCATCGGAGGTGGTTCCGTTTCCGCTTGCGATGGCATCCATCTTGCGCTTGTAGGCATCCGTGTAGCCCAACACGTCATCGATGGCGTAACTTTGCCCGTCCACGTATATCTGAAGCGACTTGATCCTGCTTTCCGTGGTCAGGATGTAGCTTGCCTGGCCATTCAGGAAATCCATGAAGTCGTTGTAGCTGGACACTTTCAAGTTCGAAAGCGACTGTATCTGGTCCTTCAGGCTCTGGTAGATATAGGAGATCTCCTGTAGCTGGTTCTGGATCTGCTGGACCATCTTCAAAGTCTGCGCGACTTCCTCCGCGTAGATGAGCGGCGAGTACACATCCTGGGCTGCCACTGCCATAGGCAGCCCCAACGTAAGAAGAACAGCGATAAGGGCTACTCGCTTCATACAGCCTCCAAAGTGCTCAGCTCATCGCGATAGATGCGGTTGGCCTTCTCCAGCAGGCTCTCCCCATCGGGTCCTTTCTTGTGCTCAAGCAGCTCGTAGAGGATGTCCGCCTCGTGCTTCTGGGCAAGGTCATCCAGAAACGCGTGGTCCTGCCCCGTGATGAGGCCAAGTTGGATCGGCCCCATGTCCAACCGAAAAAGGCGCGTCCCCAGGGATGATTTGTAGAAGTAGTCCCGCTTCTTCTGGCTTCGAGCGACAAGCTCGATCTCCGAGTCAGACAGCCCGAATGCGCGGTACATCTCCCGCGAAGCAGGAGCAGTTGCCTCTTCGTCGGGCAGGTAGATCTTCGTGTGGCACTGTTGAAGGATGGTTGAGGCGATATCGCTTTTCGCTGCATCCGCGATCTCTTGCGTGGCATAGATGCAGGCGACATTCTTCTTCCTCGTTGTCTTGAGCCATTCCTGCTGCTGCTTCTTGAATAACTGGTGGCGCAGAAAAAGCCATGCCTCATCCAGCACCAGCTGGGTCGGCCGGCCGTCAAACAACTCTTCGATCTCATGAAACAGGTACATGAGCGCTGGCATGATCGCTTTCTCCCCCAGCTGCATAAGCGGCCCCATCTCAATCATGATCCAGAAGTCATCTTTCAGTGAGCTTGCGCTGGCGTCGAAAATCGACCCATAGGGCCCGTCAAGGGTGTAGGGCTGCACACCGGCTTTTATTTCTTCATTCTGCACGTATTGATGGAAGCTCGAGAGAGTTCGGCGCTGGACCTCGATGCTTCTCATGATCTTGAGCGCTTCGATTACCGCAGCGCTTTTCTCTGCATCCATGGGGATGTTTTGAAGCGACAACAACAGATCGATGAACTCCGAGGCCCAAATGAGGTCTTCTTCCCGCTCCAACTTTCTTAGGGGCTGAAACTCAACACTCTCTGTCACAGGCTCGAAGTACGAGCCCCCCACAGCATAGGTGAGTTGCCGCGAGGAGCGGTCCTTGTCGAAGAGAATCACCCGCGCACGCGGGTATTTCAACCATTGAATCATCAGAAGACCCAAGAGTGTCGACTTGCCTGCCCCCGTGGGTCCAGCGACGAATGTGTGCCCAACATCCCCGACGTGCAGGTTCAGAAAGAAAGGCGTCGAAAAGTTGGTGCTGCAGGTTAGAAGAGGAATATCCACCCCAGAGACTTCCTCAAGGAATGTGCTGCTCTTCGTTCCTGTCCACACCGCGGTGATAGGAACCACGTGCGCCATGTTCCCGGTCGACACTAGCGGACGGCGGATGTTGGCGTACACGTGCCCGGGCATCATGCCCTGCCAGGCGCGAAAGCTATTGAGCTTCTCCGTGATGCAGGTAAAGCCGCTTGCTTGGATGAGTTTCCGCGCATAGCTTGCCTTCTCCTCGGCAGCCCTGGCATCCGTGTCCCACACCTGTAAGCACGATGTGTAGTATCCGAAACCCACCACATCGTTGGTGCATTCCACCTGCGCCTCGTTTGCATCGGCTTCCATTGAAAGCGCTCCCTGGTTCACCCGCGTGTCCGTGACTTCCTTGGTCATGGCTTCGGTTGCAAACTGCTTCCAATTCCTTCGCGAGCCGTAGTATTTCTTCTGGTAGCTCTCGATGGCCTTTAGTGCATCTTCCTTGTCGAGGCAGATGAACCTGCTTACCCACCGGTACTCTATGTCCGCCCTGTTCAGGGCATCCAGTATTCCTGGATAGGTCTCCATGGGGAAATCGTTGATCGTGATGATGGGGCAGTAGTACTCACCGATCCGTAGCTGCGTCCCAGTGTGCACCTCTGTGTCCACAAGGAGCCGGTCCAGGAACATCGTTCTACTGGGCTTTCTCACTCTGTGCCACTCCAAGGACAGCGCGCTATGCAAGTACGAGAGGGTCTCCTCATCATCCAGGCTCTGGATATCCATCTTCGCCGAAAGGATCCCCGCCACGTCGTCGCAGACCCCAGTGAACTTTCTGATGTCCTCGACGATGCTTTCCTCTTCTTCGCTTCCTTCTCTGTAGAAAAATCCCTTCGCCTTTCGGATCGCCCCGCCCGGCGGCTCCCAAACGAAGGTAAGGTAGTAGCTCTTGGCGTGATGCTTTCCGTAGGCGGTGTATGTTGCTTTGCGCTCGGCATCCACGAGGAAGGCAGCGCGGTTTGTGAACTTCGCCCCAGGGTACTCAGCGGTCATGTAGCTTTGGATCTCTGTGTACACGGCCCAGCCGGACCCGAAACGTTTCAGCGCGTCGTTGAGCTGGATCGAGATCGAGGCCACAGCGGCTGACGAGGCGGCATCGAGGTCCGGCCCGCGAAAGGCGTAGCTTTTCTGTATGCACCCGCTCTTCTGGATTACAACACCAGAGGTGCCGTGGCAGTCGGCCATGAACGCCCAGGGCACGGACCTCGCAAGCCCCGTGTTCGACTCTTTGTAATTCTTCTTGTTGAATCCTTCCAACATTCCATTATCCCTACTTTTCTCAAGCGACTGCCCGGGTAGCCAGGGTTATAACCATTTTCGACCTAAATTCATCAAACAATAGAACTATCTTTCCTTTTGCACATAATTGGCATTTTGTAGGCATTCTCTTCCACCGTTCCTTTCATCCTCAGACATCCGGAAAACCCCAAAAGGTCGCAGTGCGACTCACGGACCCTCCTTTTTTTCCGCTACCCCGCTACCTCCGGCCCCTTCACCCTCGATTTCCCTTGAAAATGGCCCTTTTTTCGCTTCTCCCTCGGTAGCGTTTGGGTAGCGGTAGCGGCAATTATCCGCTACCCCACCCTTTTCACTGTTAGGTAGCGGATTTCCACGAGCTACCGCTACCTGTGCCGCTACCCCCCTTTTCTCGTGATTCCCTTGAATTTCAGGCACTTTTCCTTCGTAGGTAGCGGGTAGCGGCAAATATCGCACCCATGCATCGACGAATGTTTCTTGCTTATAGCCCTTCGCTACCACATCGTGCTCCGTCACCGGGTCACGACTGATCTTCAAGTTTGCACTGACTATCCCGAAAGGTTTGAGCATCCGAGCCAGCCCTCTTGGATTGAGGCGCTCCCCTCGATTGATGGCGGCCCAGGGGGCTTCTTCCATCTTGCAAAGCTTGCCCAGGAGTGTGGAGGTGGCGACCGCCTTGCATGCTTCCCCGCCCTCCTCCTCGAAGATGGCCCTGATGTCCTTCAGCAGCTCAAACCGCATGTCCTGCTCGTCGTCCCCAACCTTACGGGTAAGCTCGACCGAAGCAGTCCTCGCGCGCTTCCCCCATTCCGCTCCTGCAAGGTCTGCTATCGCCAAGAGAGGCGACCAGTTGTCCGCCGCTCGGTCGTTCAGGCCATACGGCACCTCCGGTCGCGCTCGCCCGATAGTCTTTCCATAGTCATTTGCCCAGCGAAGAAGCTTGCGCCTGATCTCCTTGAACTCCCTCTGGTCATCCAGCACCGAAAACCGTCTTACTTTCTCGCTTTCAAGCTTCCGCAAAAGCTCAACAACGACCGAGCGATCTTCCATGGTGTCCGGGATGTGTCCAATTCCGGCCAGCACCTTCGCGCCGAATGCGTCGTAGGACACCACTTCCTTTTCTTCCCCTACGCAGCGAAGGACGCTGCTTGAGGTCCTGTCGTTGCCTGCGTTCAGAAGCCCGCGAAGCGCCTCCGAGGTGTCCGTCTTTTGCGCGAGAGTTGTGTCTACTTCATCCAGAAGAAGGGTGGGTCTTAGGCAGTCAACGACGCGGTAGAGCGCCGCAGGGGAGATGCTCGCCGCGCCCAGGGCTCGATAGCATATCCGTAGCAGCAGCCCCAGTAGCGTCGTCTTCCCGCTACGCTTCACCGCACTCTGTAGGAGCAGCATGGGACAAATGGCCAGCTCGTCCACGATGTAGGTGAGCATGGTGTAGAGGGCCACGGCCAAAGCCCCCGAAGGACTCAGTACAACGTACTCACGCACCTTCGCCAGGATCACGGAGAGAAGCTCGGAGGTGCTGACCGCCTCGGGCCACGCATCGTCGGTCGGCAGTTCCACTCGCTTTCCGCCCCCGGGCCTGGATTCGCGCTCCACTTGGTGGAGCTGCCGCCACCACTTACGAAGAAGTGAAACGCTGACCTCATGCCGTCTTGCGATTTCCCGCGACCGAAGCTCAAACTGGTTCTCGTCAAGCCCTTCAATCTCTTCGATGATCCTTTTGAACTTTTCGCTCGCCGCCGCGGCCTCAGCCCCCGCGGTTTCTTGAACTCGCAGCCTCTCTTGTGTATCTTGCCTCGCCTTTGCCAGCTCTTCATCCGTGATCTCACTGATGGGGCGAGAAAGGACTCCATGTCCATTGCCGCTAGCTGTAGCGCGATGATTGTCGCTATCGGCTGCCATCCTCGGTGTGTCCCTTTCCGCCTTGAGGCGACAGTGTGGTTTCTTCTATGCTCTTGAAGACTCTTGCGATCCGGCCCTCGTGCAGTTGAATACCGATCGACAAACGGCCGTATGGTGTGCGCTCGCACTCGGCAAGAAGCCATTCTATTGCCGATGAGAGCGTTTTGGAGGGCCTCCTCATTGCTCGATCCCGATGGGCTTTACCGACATCTGCTCGACCCAGGCCTTTACTTCCGCCGGATCAAACCGCACGTGGCGCAGAACCTTCAGGTATGGTATCTTTCGGGCACTGACAGCGTGATCAATTGAAGACAGGGACCTGTTCAGGAATCTCGCTACATCTTTCTTCGTCCAGAGTGCCTGCTCCATCCAACTTCCTCCTTGCGAAGTTCTTTTGCACTTGCAGGAGAAAGCCTACCAGATGGCAGTGCACAAAAAGCTTAGCCGGTTAAGGCCCGGTTAAGCCTTTTCCGCGGATTTTTTCAACTATTTGATCGACGAGCTGGTGCTTTTTTGGCTTTCCCGCCTCTTCCTCGCACGACTTGTTGTTGCGGTACTGGTGCGCCCAAAGGGCCAGATCCTTGCGTGTGATTGGCTTTCCGTTTCTGTCCCGAAAGACTCCATCCAAGGCAGCCCACATTTCCCCGTCATCGCAGATGGCCTTCTCCTCACGCAGCATCTCAAAGAGATATGCAAGCAGACGGTTTGCCCATACCCACTGAAGGCGCGGCCGCACTAGAACGCGAACATCCTGCGGCTGCATCTTCTTGTGAGGTGCCTCAGTGTCTGAGGCCGGCATGTATCCGGTTTCTCGCAGTTTTTCAAGTTCCTTGCGTTCCTTCGCCAACGCCCTCTTGTAGGTCTTTCTAAAGTCCTCGTGCCAGACTTTATCGTGTGTGCCGTCGCTGGAGATCGGGACATCTACATGAATGTCGCAATCGCCTTCCTCATTGCGCGCGGCATCGAGTTGCCTGCGTTGCGCGTTGGCCATTCGAACGCGATGCCTGAGAGCGAACCAAACAAGCCGACTCTCGGCGTCCTCAATATCAAGGTCTTCCCTGAGACGCTTCACCGCGAAATCGAACTCTACCCAGGGCCCAAGCTCTGCCAGCCAGTACTCAAGGCGCTTGCCGACAACGCGTAGATACTTCTTGGCCGCCGCAACGTTTCCAAGAGCATCTTTCCAGTGCTCGCGAATTCGTTGAAAGTTGAAATTGTAGTGTGGAAAGACATCATCGTTGCTCATCGACTTTCCTTTTTGCCCGGCACTTGAAGTAACATCCTATTTCCCTAGTTGGTTCTGTTCACGAAAGCCACTCAGGTGGCCTTCACTGAGCACTTCCGAGCTACTCCTCGCCTGCCATCTAATGCGGAAGGACAAGGAGAGTTTTCGACAAATCCTCCCTAGTTCGGGCGGATCGGAACGCAGCTTTTTCGAGCTCCCCGCCAATGACGCTGGTCGCTATCCTAGGTATTTACCTCGGACTTCCTTGATAATACGAGCGGTCCCTTTAGCGATGTCATCGCAGCAGGCCGCAATTGCCGAGTCTTTTTCTATTACCTCCGCTTTCTCAGGCAAGAACAATTGGTAGGGTTGAATGTTCAGAGCGTCACATAGTTTTTGCATCGTTTTCGAGGAAATCCACTTCTTTCCTTGTTCTACGCTGTTTATGAAATTCGCAGCCATCTCGATCTGGTTTGCCAAAGAGAGCTGAGAAAGGTTCATATTCTTCCTGGCTCGCTTCAAGTTCGTTGCCAACAGAGCCCGAACAGGGCTTCGCTTGTCCATACCCCCACCCTATAGCTATCGCTACATGTTGCCGCTGGATGGGATTGCTTCGCAAACACCCTTTAGATTCAACTTCATGTCCCTATTGGATACATATCTTTACGGGTAGCTAATAGAGCTAGCAGATCCGCCGTTTGCAGCCCTGAAAGGAACCTACAAAGGCGGCAAACGCTAGATTCTTTGACGAAGGATGTCTTCACAATCGCGACCTTGGGTCAGAAAAGCGCCAAGAAGCTGGGATGCGTCTCAAGTTTCAGCGACAATACCTATTTGTGGCTCGTCGATTCAGTCGGTGTCCACTCTTTATGCATACTCCTTCGGCGACATGCTCCTAATTAGCCCGCAACTTCTGTGAGCACAGCGCGGACAGTCGTGCTCTCGGAGTACGTAAAGTGCATAAGCCTGAGACAGAGACGAACAACAGCCCTTTAATGGCGCCGCTTACCAGGTGATGTGCAGTATTGCATTCGTATCCTCCGGCTGCTTGTTCAGAAGCTCAATGGCCTGCTCCGTCGCGACTACGACGAGTTCAACGCCGCGTCTGCTGGCCTCATCCCGGACATCGTCCATGACAGGCATCGCTCCGCTGGCGCCCGTTCCCACTACAAGGCGGCGGCAGCTCCACGGTATGTTCTCGGCAAGGGAGAGCGGCGTATGGCCGAACTCGTTGCGCAGTTCTTTGGACGCCTTCTTCTTGCGTTTGCGGACATCCCCGTGCTCAATCACCACGTCATAGTCATAGGTGACCCCGTCAATGCAGACCGATCCGAAAGAGAACTTCTCAACCATTCAGATTTCCTCCCTGCTCCCATTCCTCGAACGTAACCCGTCTTGCTGAGGGAAATCTCAAAGCATCGGGAGCATTTCTCCTTCCCTTTACTAAGGTATCTTCTCTCTGTTGTTCGGTTCCTGCAATAACGACTTATTGAAGCACGTAAAATGTCTGGACGATTGCCATTGGCATTGAGCAAAGAAATCTCACCCAACATGCATCCGGCGGACCTTTTCACAACTGATGTGCAGTCCGGTAGCGGTCAGTTGTCCGATGACACTGCAAGCCTCAATAGACGTATCGGGCCCGAAAGGATTCGTCGAATGTGCTGCTTTCCGCAGTCAGGTAAGTGAGCCATCATGAGGACGCGCGTAGGAAGACCTTTCATGGAAGAATGCTCGCTTGGTATATTTACCCCGGATTTGGAGGCAAGGATGTGATACTCAGTGAAGAAGAGAGTAAGCGCTACCTTGCGGAGCTATTTGACTTGTTCGCGAGGCACCTCGTCGCAACAGTTCTCCGGGTCTCCCATATTGATAGCAAGCATCCTGCGGGTAGGGTAATTTTCCCAGGGTTCCTGCTGGTCTGCAAGGGCAGATGGTTCTATGTTACCGCAGGGCACAACCTTGCGAGGGCCCTTGATGAGGGACTTCGCGTGGAAAACGCGGCCTTTGTCGACACGTTCGGACCTGAAGCGGTAAGCCAATATCCAGTTCCATTCCCTTTTGGCGATCTTCCCAAGTATCATGTCGACATTGAATCCAAGATTGGGCTCGACCTAGGTCTGATCGAGTTCACACCGTACTATCAGCCTAATTTGCTCCCTCTATTCGAAAGAAACAAAGTTATTCCCCTTGAGGAAGAGCACTGGACTGGTCAGGACCTTTCTGTTTTCGAGAGTTTCTACGTACTCGGATTCCCCGACAACCTACATGGAAGCTCCTTCGTTTACGGCCCGAAGGCTGTGCTCAAGCCAACGCTCATTCCTTTGGAATGGATTGCGGACCCGGATGAAGGCATCACTCAAGGAAGAAAGGGCCTTTTCTGCGCTCGTTACTCAGAGAAGCTGGAGGTCAGTATCGAAGGCGCGAGCGGGGGCCCTATTTTTGGTTTGAAGCGGAGGCCAGATCTTCAGTACCAAATAGTGGCGATGCAATTTTCTCAAAGAAGGGATAAGCGAATCGCGATTGGCTGTGCAATGCCTCTGATTGGATACGTGCTCAGCAGGTGGATCGAAAAAGCGGAGGAAGGATTGTAAAATATCTCCGCTGAATCAGATAATCGGCGGAATCTTGCACCGCCCACGTGCACAGAGAAGCGGAGGTTGTCAAGGGCCACGATATTCCCACCCCCAGGGTCAACTAGATTCCCCACACCTACTTGAGAGGCCTGACCCTCGATGGGAGGGGGCATCCGGATGCGGCAGGCCGTCAGGAGAATGGGAGACAGAGGAAGTAGAGGGCAGCGAAGGGCCGACGATTCTGACACAAAGAAAGACAATGACGGGGAATCTCGAGGAACGATTTCAAGTGTTCCAGATAGGAGCTGATCGGAGAGAGATTTTAACGCACCGAATGTACTATGGGAAAGAGACAATTGCGGTCGCGCTGGAGGAAGGCGGATTCAAGGAGATAGATCACCGACGGCTATGAATTATCGGCTTTCTACAGACTTTAAAAGGGAGAAGCGGCACGCAGAAGCTATGTGGTGAAGGGAAAAATTGTGGTTTGATTTTGGCTTTTTCGGTGTTCAACCATGGCAATGGGTAGCGAAAACATGACAGAACTTGAGAACCACGGTTTCTCATGGAAATCTCTCCTTCGGCCTTCCATCCTCCTGGGCCTGGCAACGCTGGCCATCCATCTGGCGGCCGGCGCCGGCTACGGCTTCTTCCGCGACGAGCTGTACTTCATCGTTTGCGGGCAGAGGCCCGCGCTGGGGTACGTGGATCAGCCGCCCCTTGTGCCGTTGCTGGCCGCGTTCCTGTGGAAGCTGTCCGGCGGATCTCACTTCGTGTTTGAGCTTTTCCCCGCCGCCCTCATGGCGGTGACTGTCTCTCTCTCGGCCGAGTTTGCCCGATCCCTGGGCGGCGGACGGTTCTCGCAGTTCCTGGCTGGGCTGTGCGTGTTCGGCGGGGGCGTCATCCTTATGGGTGGAACCAAGCTCTCCACCGACGTTCTACAGCCGCTTGCGTGGCTTGGCTGCTCCTGGTGCATCGTTCGCCTGGTTCAATCAAGAGACGAGAGGTGGTGGCTCGCCTTTGGAGCCATCGTCGGCATCAGCTTTCTCACCAAGTACATGATTCTCCTCTATGTTGCCGCGCTACTCCTTGGGATCCTGGCAACGCCGCTTCGCCGGTCTTTCCTGCGGCCGTGGCTCTGGGTGGGGGCTGCGCTGGCCCTTCTTATCATGTCCCCGAACCTCTGGTGGCAATACCACCACGGCTGGCCTTTCTTGGAGCTGGCGCGAGCCGGCGCGCACGGAAAGAACGTCGTTCTTCCTCCCCTAGTCCTTCTGGCGCGGGAAGTGCTCCTGGCGGGAGTGCTTGCGTTCCCCGTCTGGCTGGCCGGGTTGTGGTCTTTCGGGATCAAGCCGAAGTTCGCCGCGTATCGAGCGTTCTCTTTGTCCTACATCGTGATGCTGGTCCTCCTGGTGGTCCTCCATGGAAAGGACTACTACATCGCCGCTATTTACCCCACGCTCTTCGCCGGGGGCGCCGTGTGGGCGGAAGCAAAGGTAAGGAGCGTTGGAGCGCGCGCGGCATATGCCTCCGTGGTTGCCGCGGCTTCCTTGTTCTTCGCTCCGTTTACGGTGCCGCTGCTCTCTGTCAGCAACTTCATTCAGTACGAGCGGGCCTTGAACGCCAGTCCGTCAGCAAGCGCCAGTGAGCACCTGGCGCTCCGCGGGCTGCCGCAGGACTATGCGGACATGTTCGGCTGGAAGGAAATGGCGGAGAAAGTTGCCGCAGTCTACAATTCCCTTCCACCTGAGAAGAGGGCCAAGGCAGTGTTCTTTGGCAACAACTACGGGGAAGCAGCCGCCATAGACCTTTATGGGCGGGCGCTTGGCCTTCCGCCCGCCATCTGTGCTCACAACAACTACTACCTGTGGGGACGTATGGGCCATGACGGGAACGTCATCATCGTCCTTGCCAATGATCTGAAGGAGCTGAACGCGGTGTATCAGGAGGTGACCATCGCGGGCCGCCTGGACAATCCCTACGCCATGCCGTATGAAACGAATCTCAATATCGTGGTTGCTAGCGGCCTCAAGGTTCCGTTCCCCTGGGAGCGCCTCAAGCATTACGAATAGCGCGGCCCCCACGCCCCCATAAAAGCGCGGCGCATTTGTTCGTTGGGCGGGCTGCGCGTATGCTTGCTCCATGGCAGCCTCCCTTTCTGAACGCCTTGCGTCGCGCCTCCCGGGGCTAAAACTCGCTCCTGATTGACGAGCACCTGCGCAGGCTGGACGCGCGATATTTCGAGCGCTTCTCCGAGGAAGAGATCGCTTCCCACCTGGAGGGAATTGCCGTTCTGGCCGGGGGCAGGCCGGTCAAAGTGATGAGCGGCTCCACCGCGCAAGGGATGCCAGCGTGCACGGTCCTTGCCTTCGACCACCCCATGTTTTCTTTCAGGGGGTATTGGGATACGGCTTGCTTCCGGGAAGTGCAACAGCGGCCTGCCACGACGAAGGTTTTGTGTCTTTGTGAACCGCCCAGGGCAGAAAGGTCACTTCTGGGCTTTCGTCGGCGTCTTGGCCGAAGAGCGCATTGGATTACCCATGATCTCTTTGCGATAAGAGCTGCCCGTTGTACTGATGAGCTTGATGGCTGAAGAGACCATGCGGTCCAGCACCGCTCCCCCGACAACGGGATCCGGGAAGATGCCATACCAGTCCTGGGGTGGCCTGTTCGAGGTAAGCACCGTAGATGCCTTGCCAAGACGCTCCTCGGCCACTACGTAGAGCATCTCGGCTTCCTTCTGGTCCAGTTTGCGGAATGCGAAATCGTCCAAGACCAATAGATCAACGCGGACGGCATGGCGCAGCATCCGCTCTGCATGCTCGGCGCTGTCGGCCAGCAGCTCGCCCAACAGGCGCTGGGTGGTGCGAAACAGCACATGGTAGCCGCGGCGGCAGGCCTCATGACCGATAGCTTTCACGCAATGCGTTTTTCCGATTCCGGGAGGTCCTCCGATCACCAGGTTCTGCCGTTGCTCCACGAAGTGACAGCTGGCCAGATCGCGTAGGGTGGACGGCGGAAGAGCCTTCTCGTTGAAGTGGAAATCAAACTCTTGAAACGTTTTCTCCACTCCAAAGCCTGCTGCTTTCAATCGCCTGGCAAACATACTGTCCTCGCGGCTGGCCAGCTCGTCCTGAACAAGAAGCGAAAGAAATTCCAAGTGCCCCAGTTTGTTCTCACGTGCTTCCGCCAGCCGCATCTCAAGAGAGTTCGAGACCCCTGGCATTTTCAGCTGCTTCAACGCCAGCTCAAGTTCCTGCCGTTTTTCCATCAAGAACCTCCTGCTGTATGTCCAGGTAATATTGGATGTCGCGTATCATTGCGCTTCCCGTCTCGGATCGTGGTAACTCCCCCTGCCACAGGGGAAGCTTCGCGGCCACCTCCAGCATTCGTCTCAGCGTGGCGGGCAGTCGGACTCCGCGGTTCCTGGCCCGCTGACAGATTTCCTGGAAGTAAGACCGGCCATGGTGGACCTTCATGACATCCAGCATCCCTCTTGCTCGCCGAGCGTTCAGGTAGGCGTGGGGCTGAAGGACTGAATGAACCAGCGCCGCCGCATCCGCTCCGTATTCCTGCGCTTTCTGCATCAGCCACGCGGGATAGCCGCCGTTCATCATTTCGCGTGTTTCCAAAGGGAAATCCTCCGGTTGCCAGTAACGATTGACTCCGGGGCGCACTACATACTGGCGGATCAGCCTCTCCGCATCGAATAGCTGCACAAGCGGCTGGGCATATCGCGCCCACACAGACTTGCCGCGCCACTCAGCGGGCAACGAGAATCGATGTTTGAGGAATGTAAGAAACTGGTCTCCCGAGTGCACCGAGACTTGCTTCCACACGGCCACCTGGAAGCGTTCCGCCGGAAGGGCGTGCAGCTTTTGCCGCTCTTCCTCGAAAGCTTCCATAGGCGCAACCCCTGTGGTTCCATGCTCTTTTCTACCGTAAACCTCTCGACACCACGCAAGGGCTCGCTGGTTGAGCTCCGCCAACCCGGCGGACGGGTGAAGCTCCTTCAGCATCCGAAAAAGCTCACGTGCCACCGGCACCAAGCGCTCAATCTTGCCCTTGTCGGTGCTGCGCCCGACCCTGCAGGGGTTGATGAACAGCCCGTAGTATGAGGCGACCTCAGCCAGGGAGCGGTTGATCTGCGGGTCCCACAGATCGGGCTTGATTACCCCCGACTTCAGGTTGTCGATGGTGATCCACTCCGTGCTGCCTTCGTATCCGTCGTGCAGCATGCTCACGACGCTGCCGGCAAACCCACCCTGGTCCTGCTTTCTCACAAACTCGAAGTAGGGCAGCCGCGAATGCGCCAACACCGCACAGAAGGCCCACACAGCACGGTCCTTCTTACTCACCGGATCCGCAAGGCTTCCCACTAGTCCATAGTCGAGCTGGGTCTCTAATCCTGGTGGAAGCTCGATGCGGATCATGCGACGCGGTTCCTTGCGACTCAGCCCCTGGTGGCGAGCAAAGCGCTTGAACGTCTCATAGCTGGCCTGCAGCTCGTACTTGCTCTTGATCACGAGGAAAGCTGTCTTGGGTTTTAGCGGCTCCTTGCTGCGGTTAATCAACTCCCGTAGCTCATCGCGATGCCGGCAAAGTTGTTCCCATGTCAGGCCGTGTCGTACCGCGCGGGCCGGCAGTGTGGCCGCAACCACCTCAAAAAAGCGCTGCTGCTCCACGGCGGCCCCGCTCTGTTGCAAGCCCACCGCGACAAAGCGCCTCAGGTATTGACGCACTGTCTTGCGGTCACGCCCCTCGCCGCCGGCGATCTGCGACAGGGTTTGCCGGTTTTGCCACCGGCGGTAGATCTCCCACAGGTCCCGCTTGTTCATCGCGCGATAGCCCATCTCCGCTATCCCCTCCCTCGGGGGACAGCGTATCCGCTACCCGCGGGGTGGGGAATTTAGGTGACCCTGGATGCTTGAAGGGTGGGGAATCCAGGTGACCCTGGTTACCCACTATCTGGGGAATCTATATGACCCCGGACACGGAGGTGACAGCAAAGGCTGCCGAAAGTCTTTCACGTGGCCGCCCGTGTCACTTTTTGCGACTTAGATCGTGTAGTCTGAGGTTCGCAATTTCGGATTGAAAGGAGGCCATCGCACACTCCAAAATGATTAGGTCGCCAAACCAAATCATAGCGGAGGGAGACGATGGCCAAGCGAAATCTTAGCACCCTGTTCAAGTCGTTGCTATTGCAGTTCGTGGGAGAGGCGGATCCGTTGCTGTCCATGCTGGAATGGATGACTCAACAACTAATGCAGGTCGAAGCCGAGGCCCGAGTCGGAGCCGAGAAGGGCAGACACTCCACCGAGCGTAGGACTCATTTCTCAGGCTACCGTTGGCGCAGGTTCGACACACGATTGGGAACCACCTACCTCTGCGTACCCAAACTGAGGAACGGCGGATATGTGCCCTTTTTCGTCGTTGAGCGCAAAAGAAGCGAGCAGGCACTGCTGCACGTGATCCAGGAGGCCTTCGTCAACGGAGTGTCCACCCGCAAGGTGGAGCGCCTGGCCAAAGCCCTGGGAATCGAAGGTATGTCGGCCAGCCAGGTCTCGGAGATCACCCGGGGGCTGGATGAGCAGGTGGAGGCCTTCCGCAGCCGAGCGTTGGACGAAGAGTACCCCGTGGTCTGGGTGGATGCACTGTACGAGAAGATCCGCATGGACGGTCGGGTGATCAGTGCGGCAGCGCTTGTGGTGACGGCCATAAACCGCGGTGGAACGCGGGAAATCCTTGCGGTGGAACCCATGGAGAGCGAGACGGAGGCCACCTACACCCGAGTGTTTGAGGGTCTGAAGGCTCGCGGGCTGAAGCGGGTGTGGCTGGTGGTCTCCGACGCCCACTTGGGCATCCAAGCGGCGGTGAAGAAATGTTTCCTGGGTTCCAGCTGGCAGCGGTGTCGGATTCATTTCATCAGAAACATTCTGGGGACCGTGGGGCAGCGGGAGAAGGCACGGGTGGCGGCCAAGCTGAAGCAGATCTGGCAACAACCCGACCGCCGCTCGGCGATTCGAATGGCTCGGCTGTTCATCGCGGAGTTCCGCGAGAGTCACCCGCTGACTGTAGAGACCCTGCGTCAAGGGCTGGAGGACTCCCTGCAGTTCTATGCCTTTGAAGAGCTAGACGGAAGGAAGATCTCTTCCACCAACATGCAAGAACGCCTTCATGAAGAGGTGCGCCGACGAAGTCGAGTGGTGGGCATTTTTCCCAGCAGTGACTCTTATGTACGACTGGTGACGGCCTACCTAATCGAGTACTCAGAGGAGTGGGCCGTGGCAAGGAGCTATATTCGGTCCGAGCTCATAGAACGGTGTCGAGCGCGACTGAGGATCGCGGCGTGATTCTGGAGTGGCGATGGCCTCCCTCAAACGAAATTGCGAACCTCTCTGGACATGATCGCGACTTATCATCCACGGCGGATCTTGACGCTTTCCAGTTGCCGAGGCGTGTCAGATAATATGCAACATTGCGACCGCCAAAGGTAGCTGCGATTCGGCGAAGTCCTGTCCGGGCATCAATCAGGCCAGACTGGGAGTATTCAATCAAGCCTCAGCTCATGCCCCTAAGGCACACTTACTTCAGGTATTGTTTGAAGCCCGAGGGGGTGCCTTCTGGGATCACCGATAACCAGTCCAGATTTGGATTAGTTTTTTTCCAATATTCCAGTGCGCTATCCCAGCTCTGAAACGTACCACTTACGTTGAATGGGACCCCTGGTTTTTCAGCGGTGACAACCAGCGAGCTTCCGTACCATATCTTGAAGTACGCGGGAGTGCTAGAGGTGCTTGGCTGTATCGTTATGTCGGATTTTCGGACGGCTGAAAGTTGGCCCACTATTAAGGGGTTCTTTCTATAAGGTGACCAATCAACCCTGACGGGAATCCCCAAAGGCAATACATTCTCTTTTATGCTCTCTGCGACTACAGGATCGAGAGAGCGCTCCGCTTGAGCTCTAAACATATTTACGAAGCCAGAAAACTGGGGAAACTCCGATGTGTCTGCGAAATCCGACAGGACGTATCCGGCGAAGATTTGGCCCCATTCCCTATCCTTATTGGGTTGGCTAAGAAAGACTGTAAGCTTATCGGCCTTGCTTGTGAGTTCTTTATTATTACCAGCAAAGAATGCCCGATTCATTTCATCAAAAATACTCTCAACAGTAGTGAAATAGTTATTTGTCGCATACCAGCGCAGACAATTGAAGTCGTTAGCGTCCACCTCCAAATCGGTAGGGAGGGTTTCCGCTCCAATGAGGAGACCAACTCTGAACTTATCTTCCGTCATAGTTGAAGGAACGAGTATTGCGATGACGTTGCTGTTAAGCAGCATGTTGCGCAAGCGATCGCTGATCACCAAAGCTGGTAACTCTTTTGTCCTCATTCTAAGTTCGCCACCGTTGTACTTAACAAGTCCTAGTAGATAGGAGATTCGGGAGCCGGCGATGACGCGACCATCTGGGCGCAAGTCCATTGAAGTGCCGTCAGAAAGGACACTATGAACAAACAAAAGGAAACAAGCGACAGCGATGAGGAAAGACCGGCTCAATATGCTCATTGTCCGGGTATTCTCTCTAATTCATACGTAGAAGCATTCCGTCTGAAGATTACCCTGTACCGAGCTGTGATGTATTGACGGGCAGGTCCCACGCCGATTTCAGCTTCATAGGTATCATGCTTTTCGTCGAATCGTACGTAAAATCCCTCAAGCGTGCCACCGGTGCTCTCGTTAATGTTATCCGATTGGAGCTTGTAGTAGATAGGAGTTGCCGGTTTCCAGTCAAGGACCCAAGTGGCATTGTATTGCAGTCGTTCACTGCCGTAAGCCGGAGCAAAGTCTATTCCACCAACACTTTCAGAGGGCAGCTTATATAACAAGAGTAGAAATAGGGCTATCCATAATGCTGCAGGACCTACCAAAACGATCGGAATGCCAAATTTCCCCAAATTTAGCTTATAGTTCACATTAGGAAAGAGAACGGAAACAAATACTGAAAATAAGAAAGCCACAAGCAGGCAAAGCAAGAACCGGGCGATTGGATCTTGGATTGCGCTTGGCCGAAAAATACCAACGAGGCACAAAAATGTGGCGAGAAGTACGGAGCCAAATGCAAGTCCAATGACAAGCGGACGGCCCATTTCTTCGATACGTAGACTGCTTGACCTTGGAGGGGTTCCTTTCTTTGTCATACGGGGAAATGCCCATGAGTGGAGGTGACAGGCTGATCGATCACTAAGTGACATTCCGAGCTAATACACGCTACGCTGAGCTTCCCGGGAATGTCCGTCTTGTTGTTAGCTGAGATTGCTGGTTCCCAGTCGCTTAAGTAGCCCGTATTTCCGTTTTCGACATCTGAATCAGCATAGACCGGCCACTGCAACTGGCCAGTAGGTTGTGATTGGGTTTTGATGTTCACCTTCAGACAAACAATCATAGGAAAGGCAGCACGACACAGGCGCAGGAAAAACCAGGGAAAGTATCTTTGGGATGCCGTTCCGATGAGGTCATTCTGCTCAAAACTACGTTACAACATGTCACTCTCGATTTCTTCCTAATTTGGCACATTTCATTCCCGCATCCATCTTACTGCCTCCGGGCATCAAGTCAAGGGAGAGAGCTTTGTGTCGCGCGACGCTGGTGGCGGGCCTTCGGAAGAGTGGGAAGCACTAGGTAATCGATCCCACCCCTTACCCTGTCGTGAGCCTCTGAAGGGACACGGCCCGCTACTGTGTTCGGGCTAGGCTTTCTGATAAAGAGCGAAAGCGCCAGGGTATGTCAGGTCTGCCTCGGGTAGCACGATCCATGCCGCAGGGCAGTACAACAACGGTACGGCAAGTGTTGTCGCTACTGGGCGAACGGCGTGCGAGCCGACCTGCCCGGCGATGGAGTCAGCACCGATCAAGGGAGCGCCTGTTCAATCTACGCGCAAGGCGCAGAGGAAGAGACACGAGACTGATCCCGGCTAGGCCAGCGACGAAGGTGCCCCCGGTTCACGTTCAGCAAGATGTTCAAGGAATCCGCGCTGAAGGCGAAAGCAAAGAAATAGGCCAGTCCTGTTCGCGTCGTTCCGCGCTATGTCGGCAGCGCGCGGCGCAGGCACCCGGCCGTGTCAAGAATCGCTGGTTATCATCAACGAGCAGAATCTTCAGCGATAGAGTAGGGAGCGGCTCTTCTCTCTAGTCAATATGAAGTGACCGCCCCGGTCGTAGTATCGTAGATTGCGCTGCGATCGGATGAAAGTGGCGCAGAGCTACATGCGAAGGAGGCGGTCGTGAAGAAGGCTATCACAGGAGTGCGGCGTTTTGTAGGGCTTGACGTCCATGCGGATACCATCTCGGCTGCAGTGGCAGAAAGAGAAGCAGTAGTCCGCGACTTGGGGACCATCCCTAATCGAGAAGAAGGCGTTCGAAAGCTCGCCAAGAAACTCACGGAGGGAGGAACGTGGGCCGCTTGCTATGAGGCCGGACCGACGGGCTACACGCTGTACTGGCAATTGACGAAGTTGGGGATTCCCTGTGTGGTGATTGCCCCTACGTTGGTCCCGACCAAAGCCGGGGACCGAGTGAAGACCGACCGGCGGGATGCCCAACGGTTGGCCTGCAGTTTCCGGGCGGGGGAGTTGACGCCGGTGTGGGTGCCCGATGCTGCTCACGAGGCACTGCGCGACCTGGTACGCGCACGGGAAGCTGCCAAACAAGACCAGTTGCGGGCTCGTCATCGGCTGGGCAAATATCTTCTGCGGCATGGGAAACGCCCCCCGCAGCAAATGCGCCCCTGGGGGAAAAACTACTTTGAGTGGATCAAAGGGAAGGTGTCCTTCGACCAGCGCTCCCAACAGGTGACTCTGGAGGACTACCTGAACGAGGTGGAGCATGCTGGCTTACGCATCGACCGGCTGGAAAAGGCGATTGACGAGGCAGTCGAGCAAGCGCCTGAGAGTATGCGTGAGCTCATCCAAGCGCTGCAGGCGCTGCGCGGCGTGGCCAAAGTCGGGGCCGTGACGATCGTGGCCGAAGTAGGCACGCTGTCGCGTTTTGAGCACCCTCGCCAGCTCATGGGATACAGCGGGACTGTATCCAGCGAGCACTCCAGTGGCGGCAAGACTCGGCGTGGGGCGATTACCAAGACGGGCAACGCCCATGTGCGTCGCGTTATCGTTGAAGCAGCGTGGTCGCAACGCTACAAACCAGTACTCAGCCACGTCATGCGCAAGCGCCAGGAAGGCCTGAGTGCCGAAGTACAGGAAATTGCATCGAAGGCTCGCTACCGCCTGCATCGTCGTTATGTGCACCTGCTGGGCAAAGGAAAGACGAAACAGGAAGTGGTGACAGCGGTAGCCCGCGAGATGCTGGGTTTCATCTGGGCCATCGGGGTGAGCGTAGAGCGTACTCAGGGGCAGAAGGCAATGGGAGCAGCATAGCGTGACATCGTCCGCGGGGGTCAAAAACCACGATGGAGGTCTGGCATTGCGAGCAGAGGTCGTACGGCACGCGGAAAGGAGAATCCTCGTAAAATCTATGCGACAAGTCGACATCGACCGGACCCGCGTTTCTAGTCAGAGGCAGCTCCCGACGGATCACGATTATGCAGGCGAGCGGTCACGCTCGATCCGCGAATATCATATCTGAAAGCGCTGCACCGTCAACCGTGTCTTTCCTCTTCTTTGTTTCCTTTCCTTTCATCCACGCTTGTGACCCCTCGTTCAATCCACGGCCGTTTCGTCGGATTCATATCTTCGCCGTCATCGCGGCATGATGATGTCCCGAGGAGGTGTCGCGATCAGACTTCGAGCTTCCAGGAGCTCATGATATTCCCGCGCTTACCTCCCCGTGGACGAAATCGTGCCTTCCTTCGGCTCGCGGTATGCCTCCTCACGGCTCAGCATCCAGTAGGTTGACTCGGCAAGGTGCCGAGCGACCGCGCCGATGGCGGTTTGATGACCTCGGCGACTCCGAACCCGCTCGTACAGTCGGCTGACATGACGGTTGGGCCAACGGCGGTGATTCAGCGCGATCGCGTTCGCTGCCTCCACAAATGCCCACTTCAGGTAGCGGTTGACATCGGATCGCATCTGTCCCAGACGGATCTTTCCCCCACTGGCGTTGACGCGCGGAGCAGTGCCCGCGTAGGAGGTGAAGTGGGCAGCTGACACGAACCGCGTAACATCACCGATCTCGCTGAGGATGACCACCGCAAGGATGAAGCCGACGCCCGGCAGGCTCACCAGGTAGTCAATCTTAGGGTTCCGCGCAAAGACCTCCCGCATCCGTGCCTCCAACGCCGCGATCTGCGCCGATACCGCGTCCAGCTGTTCCAGCACGCGCTCTGCCGCGTAGCGGGTGTGCGGCGGAAGCCTCCCCAGGCACCCCAGCAGCTCCCTGCGGCCTTTCCGGTTGAACGCGTCGCTCGACTCGACAATCCGCAACGCGTACTGGCCAGCGTGGCGTGGATACGATTCTTCAGCCGCGTACGTTGCTGCGTGAAAACCATCCGGGCACGGAACAACTCTCGCTGATCGCGCAGCTCCGCGGAAGGAATCCAGACTTCGGGCAAGGTACCGCACCGCTGCAGGCGGTTCATCCCTCGAGCATCCAGTCGATCGGTCTTGTTCACCGAGGCCAGCATCATCTTGGCACGACGCGCATGGACCAGTTTCGGCACCATGCCCGCCTGTTCGATCTCCTGGACAATCCAGTACCAATTGCCCACCGTCTCCACGGCTACCGGGGATCCGTGCTCGAACTGCTCCAGGAATCGGTGAATCGATCCTGGCTCGTGCTCGACACGCGCCTCCCTTCGCCTACGCCCGTCGGCACTTTCGATTGACGCGAAGCTGTAGTTCCTGTGAGCGTCCAGTGCGATATACTCCATCTGCTGCGCCTCCTCTCGTAGAGAGTCTCGTTCGCCTCACCATGATACATGGTGAGGTAGTGAGGCGCAGCGCTTTCATAGCATCAGAGTGATCAACCGTCGTCGAAAGCCGCTTCGACCTTTGCTCGCAATGCCCCACCCATAGGAGAAAAAGAAAGATAGAACGAAGAAGACGGGCTAGGCTTGACGGGTCACTTCATATCAGATTTGACTTCCAGCTATGGTGCACTAGGTCCTTACGGGGAGACGATCCCGGATTTTTCAATAGCTACAGAGGCCGAACCTCTGCCAAGTCAGCGTAGGAAGCAACATGGCAGCTTGCGGGAAAAGGTGAGGACGCCTCGATCACACCTGATTAGCTCTAGTCTCAAAGGCACGGCGGAAATTCACAGTTTTGAATAGCGATAGCTGTTTTCAACTTCTGTGCATAGAAACTTGCCGATAGATGGAGCACGCATGAGTTCCGAATACACCGTCTCAGGGACATCGAAGTATTGATAGACTCCGCCATTTTGAAAGGCGACCTCAAGCACCATAGTGATCGGATCATACCCAACCTCGGCAACGTTGCTAGAACTAACAGGTATTCTGTTCATGATTGACTTTCTTGACCGTCTGCGCCTCGAGGGTTTTCGCTTCGCCAAGCTTCCACGACCTTAGCGTAATTGCCTGCCTGCCTGGGACTGTTCCACCCACCGGCCGAACTCGGATCGTAAACCTTCGGGTCGTAGCTGTCGGGACGCCGGTTTTTTGCTGGTGTTTCGATTAAAGCCCGCAAAGGCAACTGGACTGCCTCTCCGATGATTATCGCTTCCCCTGTTCGAAGAGTCGGAAGCATATTGAAAAGCCCCTCGAGATTATCGCTCACCGTGCCCATTACTTGCGACCGGTCGGAGGCATTAGCCAGACGCATGGCAAAGAGAGTTCCGCACTGGGAGAGAATAGTTGGATCAATTTCCGAAGGTCTCTGACTTACAATCATCGCGCCGAGTCCATATTTCCGACCTTCCTTGACGATACGTCGTGCAGCTACAGACGCAGCGCCCTCGTTACCCGCGTTTAGGTAGGCATGGGCTTCTTCGAGGACAAAAAGGAGCGGCCGTGTCCTTCCGCCCTCTGGCCGAAACCGCGACCAGAAAAGCGCATCGAATAGAAGGCGCATAAGTACCCCAACAAGATCCATCAGGATGGACACCGGGACCCCAGAAAGATCGAGAATAGTAATCGGCATATCGGCTCCGATCCAAGATTGCAGTAGAGCATCTAGATCTTGTCCCGGTTGTCCATCTGAATCAGGGCACCAAGGGCCGGGCCTAAACAGGAAGTCGTATCGCGTGTCGCGCAAGAGTGATTCAAGAGCTAGAATCTGCCGCCTTATGTTTAGCGGTGCAGCGCTCAGATAGATACGACTTGGGCCGCCTTGCGTGATCGGACGATATTTGGGTGGAACGACCCGGATGACGTTGCCGAGGATAGGTTGGCCATCGGGTCCTTCCTCGATTGCCTCTGTGGCTTCGCTCTGGTTGGCGCTCGGTGCTGTATGTGTAGAGCAGACATAGCGGTGAAGCTCGTACCACAAGCGGTGAATGCTGAAAGGAACAGGCGTGTCCACGGTCATGGTGTCCTGTGTCACGCCGATACGGGATCTCATCTGAAGCGACGCAAGTTTCAGCTGCTTGACCTTTTCGACCAGCGCTGCCCGGTCGACATCTGTCAAAGCGTGAAAAGGAGTTACTCGAAGCAGTTCGTCAAAGCTTAAAGCCCAGTATGGGACGAACAGCGGTTTTTCGCCCCTGCCTTCATCTGCGTTGACGCGGAAGATCGCCGCTCGGTCACTCAAGGCAGCATGGTATTCGCCATGAATGTCTATTACAATAATGCGTGCTGAGGGATAACGCGCTGGATCGGACAACGACGAGAGCAGATTGGCCACTGTGGTGGATTTACCCGCCCCCGTGGCGCCAACAAGCGCACAATGACGTGTCACCAACCTGTCGATATCTATGAGGGCTGGGATGGATTCAGCACTAGCAATACTCCCTATTCCCACAAAGTTGGGGGCGTCCGGCCTGCCGTAGATGCGGGTCAAATCCTGTTCGGTGACTAGATGAGCCTCGTCTCCGATGGTGGGGTATTGCGAAATACCTCGCCTAAATTCGGAAGAGCGTTGGCTTTCTCCTATAAGCTGGACTCTCATCCATCGGTAGCCATAAGGTTCTGCCTTAACTAGGGCTTCCGGAACAGCTCCTGCTCCAATTTGGGAGACTATTCCGAAAAGATCGGTAAAACCGATGGGGATACGCACGAAGCTCCCGATCTGGCCGATTCGATAGCCTTGGCCATCAATAAAGGCCAGCCCAGATACTGTGTCCTTGTCCAAAGCTATACTTATTGTCGCACCTTGAACGTCCTGAACAGTTCCAAGAAACGTTGGGCTATTTGGCATTGAGAAACTCCTGGGGAAGGCGCGAATGGCCCACCAGGTCACGGAGGAACAGGCCAAATACGGCGAAATCACCCAGCTGGAGCTGAGCCGTCCGTTTGCTATCCTCCCTCGCCGGATCAACGGCGAGCCACTTCACCCATTCGATCGCCTCGGTCTCTGCGACTTCAGCGTCCTTCACGGGCCACTTTCCTTGACGCCCACTAATAACGGCGCCATCCGGCGCCAAGAGGCTGAGGTTCGAGCGCTCACAAGCCAATTTCGTGGCTTGAGTATACTTGGCGATGTTGCCATGAAGTAGTGCAAATGCTATAGCTGTTTGCGTATACTGAAGACCCTGCACTATCACTTCGTTGAGGTGATCGTCCCGGAATGAATAACCGCAAAGGACAAGTACGGCGGTGGGTTGCTTTAAGAAAGCTCTGAGCCTGTCGATCATGGCAAGATATGGCAGCCGCCTGCTTTCCTCATATTTTAGGTGAGAGGGATGAATAACTCGCTTCGAGCCTTGTTCATTTCTGGTTCCACCGCGAAATACGCCTTTGGCTGTCGTCTGGTACCAATTGATCGAACCGTGCACTTTCCAGAGGCGTGCCCATCGTGGCGGAAGTTTGTCTTCTTCCATCGCGCGGAGGTCGAAAAAAGGCCTGTTGGAGCCTGCGAAGCCATCAAAGTACGGAACGTGGCAGTCCTCCAGCGCTTGCTCCATCAAGAGGTCGTAGTTCGTTGTAAAGATCTCCACTGGCTTCTCTCGCCCAACCGCCTCCACCCATGATGCAAGGCGATGGTATGGAGTCTCGCTTCCTGGAAGCGATTTGTCAGCCAATTCATGGATTATGTCGCAAATCTGATGGTCGAGTAAATCTAGGTTCTCTGCAGACAGGTTACGAACTTCCTCGGCACCTGCCACTGCTCGAAGAGCGCGGATGTGACTAAGAATATGCTCGATATTGACGTCAGTACGGCCATCCTTTGTAAAATGAGCCTCAACAATCTTCAGTAGCGGAGCGCAACCTGCGCTTTCCGAAAGCTTTTGCCGTACAACCTTGGTAATGCCTGCAATGTCAGGTATCAGCGGTGGCGCTGCTGCGTCGCCACGGACGGCCATCGGACAACCAGCACCGATGAATATGCCAATTGGCATCTTGTCGCTCGAGAGACACTGCTGGATATATCCAACTTGCTTGATGGGGTCCTGAACATCACCCATGGTTTCTTCCTAATGTTTGAATATGCCTTCTAAATGGCCATCCCGCCATCCCGGCCTAGAAAGGAGCCAATTATACATCACATAGCCCTATTCTGATACACTGTTATTGAGATCTCTCCCTCCATGGCATGGGCGGAAGCTATGAAAGCACCTTCAAAGCGAGCGGAATATCGGCTTCGCTTGCGAAGGCCTAAAACTGTGGAATGGAGAGAACTCGAATTCTTCCCATATAGATCTTGCCAGGTCGGGGTTAGTCGCATGCACGGACCCAACATCCTTCACAATGGCTACCCAAATACTGGGAGCCATTCCAATTCTAAGTCCCATTGTCGCCTTTCATCCAAAACGGCGTGATGTCCGCCTGAATGTA
This sequence comes from Spirochaetia bacterium, assembly GCA_049515135.1. Lineage (GTDB taxonomy): Bacteria > Spirochaetota > Spirochaetia > SZUA-6 > Fen-1364 > Fen-1364. The sequence goes on along the minus strand of JBEKUJ010000010.1, from coordinate 95,470 downwards.
GGGTTCAAAATGGTTGCTGCGCACCACGGCGCGGTGCGGTGGTTGATGAAGGATCATGGCGCGGGCCATGTCACGTTCGTTCTTGTCCGTGAGCCCGAGGTTGTCCGCCATGACTTTGGCGTCATCCCCCTCGAGCTGAAGGGCGATCTTAGTTCCGACCATGTCAAAGACGATGCGGTCGAAGTCCTTCACGCTTTGTGAGGCGAGCAGAATGCCGACTCCGTACTTCCGTGCTTCCCGGATGAGCTCGGTTAGGGTATCGTCGTAGGAGAGTTTGTGAGCCTCGTCGACAACAGCGAACACACACAGACGGCTGCTCGGCCCCTTCGACAGCATAGTGGCGTAGATTTTTTGCAGGACAAAACGACTGACGGCGACCATGAGCTCCGGAGTCGCGAGGTTGGATAGGCGGATGATCGAGGTGTGAGATAGGATGCGGTCGAACGACTTCGCATCCTCGGTCTCAACGAAAACGCCAGTTTCAAACATTGGTTGAATGCGGAGGTTGAGGTTGCGAACGTTGCCTCCTTCGCTTTGCTCCAGATGTTTCAGGATTTCCCAGACTTGCGATAGCCTTGGCGGGCGGTTGTTCCAGGTCTCCTTGTTCCCTGCGACAAAGCCGTTTGCAGCGAAGCTTTGGCCGATCGCGTCGCGGAGAATCGCACGTTGTATATCGCCCAGACCGAAGATTTTCGCGAGGCTCGTGGCCACCTGATACACGACCTTCATGAAGTTCTGCTTCCCACCTGTGTGCGGGTCGTCTGGGATATCAAACGGATTCACATCAATACCGTCTGCAGCATCAAGGACTTCAGCCTTCGTGCATTCCAAGAATGTAACCCGATTAGCGTTTGTGAGCTTTGGGTCCATGTATTCACCCTGGAAGTCGAAGACGATCGAAGGTACACCTGCCTTGGCAAGGTCAGTCATGAAAGCCGCTGCGCTCTGAGTCTTACCGGCGCCGCTCTTGCCTACGATAAGCACGTGTTGATTGGCGAGTTTTTTGGGCGTCGGGGTGAAGGGATCCCAGTATACGTCCTTCTTAGTGTCGCAGTTCCTGCCCAGCGGTATGCGCACGCCGGGGACCGTTGTGGCAACCGCTGCCTCTGGCTTCTTTGCAGGTTCGGTGGCAGCGGGCTCAGTAGTGGTCGGATATCTTTTGTCGTCCTCAGCGGCCTTGATGACAATTAGTTCGGTTTCCTCGGTGTCCGCATACTTCTTTGGCGCCGCCTTAGTGACAGCCTTGGGCTGCGGTGCCGGTTTTTGCGGTTCAAGGGGCGGTTCAACCTCATAGTCCTCCAACTCCGGTGCAATGTCCAGAAGTTCACGTATCGTGTCGTTGCCCACAACGTGGATTTGGTTGTCCTTGTAACGTTCCGATTGCTTACTGCTGCCTTGGAGGTTATAGATGAAACCAGCGCACTCAAACTCGACCTCGAAGGAACCCTCGGTGACGGCCCGGATGACCCGTTGCATGTCAGCGGCATCGCCAATGGGCGGGGCAATCAATCCGTGGCGGCGGCTGCGGTCTAGGTAGAACTGCAGAAGATTCGCGAGTTGCTTGTTCTGGATTTCTCGGTCTAGTCGGTCTGACTCGGGCTGAGGCACAAATCGGGCTTCGAGGACCTTCTGCGTGTCAGCGTTCTTGATGACGATAGCCTCTTTCAGCCCCATCTCCTCGGCAGGGCTGCCCGCGCCGCTGCGGAACTTCACCTCAATCAGCTGTAGGCATAGGCGACGATCGCGTTCTCGGGCCAATATTAGGTCGCTGCGGTGTAGGCGGATATCCAAGTCTTGCAGTTGTCGTTTGTGTTCAGCGAAAAGGTCAATGTGAGAGTCCACGGGGATAAGAATGCCATCCTTAAGCGCCCCATCCCTTTCGAGCAAGAGACGAGTCAAGGCCAAGCCGATGATCTCCCGCGCGTCCTTGGGGTTGTTGATGAGTTTGAGGGCCAGTTTGCCGGAGATGGATTTCAGGACATCGAGAATCTGGGCGGCCTGGAAGCCTGTTCCGGGAATACCCATCTTCTTCAAGCCGTCCTGGATTAGGCCCTCTATCTCGCTGAGCCAGAAAGTCGAGACAATCAGGCGATGGCCGACGCCTTCAAGGAACTCAGGGGTATAGTCGATCAAATAGCTCCGCACGGTCACGCCGGGGGTGCTGCGTGGATTATCGAAATACTCAATACCGAAATTGCGGTCTATAGTGAGGACCCAGTCGGAGCACTCATGAATCTTGCTAATGATTTGTTTGTCAATGTCCGAGAGTTCCAACTGGATGGCCGGAACCTTCTCCATTGAGTTACCCCAGTCGTAAAAGCACGCGCTTGTACGCAAAAGGCCGTTGTCGGATTTGAAGATGCTTTCGGCGCTGGTATCCCCAGCCGCGAGTTCGCTGTTCTGATTGGGGATCACCTTACGTGACCAAGTTGCCGATTCCCCCTTGATGTCGAAGTCGGCACGGTACTCCGCGATGAGGTTGTGCAGACAGAAACTCCCTTGAGTGACGCCCGTGGGGCGCATAAGTACCTTTGTGGAGAAGCGGTCTATCAGAACGGTGATATGAGCCTCGCGAAGTTCGAGATCCCTCCAGTCGACTTCTCTTATGCGCTGCTTTGAGAATGTGAGCTTAGGGAAGAGCGCGTTGCTGTTGGGTTTCAGCAAGGCCTCGTCCACCTCGGGCTGACTACCCTCACTGAGAACGGCTTCCTCCGTCATTTCGTCAAAAGCACTGCCCATGACCTCATAGCGTAAATCGCCGTAGAAGGCGATGTCGTAGTTCAAGTCATTGAACTGATCAGACGCCTGAATTTCACGGATCGCGTTTAGGATAAGTAGGCCATCGCCTGGATTGATTACGTTCAGGCGGAGCGTTGAAACGTAGGGATGGTGTTTAAGGTAACGCCAGACTCTGTCAGCCAACTGCATGGGCGCTATGGATGTGATCTCACCGCCGCCCTTCTGGCCGAGCAGGCGGAATACAAGACTCACCACCTTGCGTATGTCGGTGGTAGTGCCCTTGGGAAGAACACTCCAGTATAGGTCCACGTTGTCGCTATTGATGTAAATCTCATTTGGGCCGAAGGAGACGGCGGACGGGATGTTTAGCGAAGTGATCTTGTCCACGCTCTCGCGATTCACGAGGCGAAAGGCTTGGTCCTCAGAGACGCCGTCCAGTTTCGCGGTCCATCCGAATAGAAGTTGCTGGTACTGTAGAACCCATAGCATACGTAGCGGGTGGGTTGGCGCGACCATGATGGCCTCATCGGCTTCATCTGCGGAGCCGACTGTCAAGTGAAGGGTGTCGATGCGGCCCAGAGCGTGAGCTGTGTTCAATAGGTTGTTGATCTGGCCATCGACCTTGGTGACTGACAGTTTGACCCGCAGCTCCTCGAACATTGCCTGGTAGGCTTCCACGTATTCTAAGATCTCTTTTTTGAACTCCCGGAGATCCAGCACCTCGACCACGCCGGCGGGGTCTTTCTCTTGAAACCTATTGAACAATCGGCGCCGCGCATCCGTGAAGCTCTGAAGTGTCCCGATTGCCGGAGCTGTGATTTCAACTGGGCTGATGTCTTGCACTCCCAGCACACCGCGGTCGCGCATGTCCGCTTTCCATGCCCCGCAACTCATGGGGTCAATAATGTTTTTATGTTCGATGTCGTAAAGCGTGGCGTTGATGACGATCCTGTGAACATCGCGGGTATTCAGCTTGATCCGATACAGGCGAGGACTGCCCTCTTCCCAATTCTCGCTATCAACGGCGGGGGCCTTGCGGTATCGCAAAGCGGCTTGAAAGAAGGCTTCGGCGCGGTTACGGACCTTGTTGATCTTCTTCACAACGTCTTCGGCCGGCAAGCCCCCTTCTATGTAGAAAGATTCGCTTTCATCCGAAGCCAGGATCACGCCGGCCTGGTCCTTGGCATTGATGACGATTCTTGCGGCGCACGTCTCGCCGTCTTCGAGTTCCAAGTCCTTTAAAGCAAGTTTGAGACTTTGGCGACCTGCCTTCACGGTTCGGCGGGTGAGCTCTTCCCCCGCCTCATCGTCTGCAGTGTCCTTAACTACCAGGACCAGGTAGTGACCGAGATTTTCAGGCCGCTTGGGAAATGTTGTCCACCTGAGATGGACAGGGTTGCGCGGATCAGTAGTGGCTACAAGATTCGTGCCGCGTTCTTGAAGGCCCTTGGCGATCACACCGGTCTGGGGGTCGCGGAGAGGATCGAGATGAATCTCGACCTCGCCGGGTTTGGTAATGTCCTTGAACTTCCACTTGTCGAAGGATAGTTTCTGGCGCCACCCTTCGTCTTCGAGAATCTGGCGGAGCCATTCCTGCGTTTCCACTACACTTCGGTCGCGTAGGAAAGCGACCAGGTTCTCGCGCAAATTGTTTTCAGTTGGGTCGAGGCCGAAATCGTTGACTAGGATCTCGATAGCGCTCAGAACACTGTGATCCGCATTGGAGAGTTCGGCGACGCAACGCGCATTGCGGTCAATCCGGGTCTCGATGCCCTTTTCGGCCATGTCTAGGTCGGGGACTAGATTCATTTGCCATAGGTGAGCGCCTGCTTCATGCCATGAGCCGCCTTCACCCTTGACCGCCAGGAGGTATTTCAGATGACAATCAATCGGCTGGCGCTTGAGGCTGGGCTGGCCTAGGATTGTCCGAACGATCTCACGCTGCGCATCCGGCAGCGTCTCAAGAATGCGGCGAACATAGCCCTTTAGTACGCCTGTGAGGTCATAAGCTTTGAAGGTCTGGATATCGTAGGAGTCCTCGGCAGGCAGGCGCAATCCCTGGGGCAAGAAGGCCAAGAGGACGCCGAACTTGGCCCGGTTGCGTTTCTCGATCAATGCGCCACTCTCGATTTCGTGGGCTTCTGTTGCCTTTTCTGCTAACACGTAGGCTTCCACATTCTTCGCTTTCAGATCGGCATCTGCACGGAGCCGCTGACATGTCATGCGCATAACTTCGACCGGCAGGAACTCCACGCGTTGGCAGTGATTTTTCTCCATGTCCAAGAGGAAGTCGCGCAAGTGCTCATAAGCCGCCGTCGCCATTTCGGCGTGGTACATCTCACGTGTGACCACGAACATGTTATTCCCCCCTGGTCCTTGGAGCCTTGGTAAACTTTATCAAGATTGCTTGCGCCTCGTCTTCAAGGCGGATAGCTTCTGCCCGATTCTCATAAGCCTCGCGGACCTTGTCTCCAATCGCCGTTTGCTGCTTCGGAGGCGGGCACGGTACTAGTACGCGCTGAACCTGTTCAGGTGTCACATGATCGATTACAGAACCATGACGGTATCGTAAGACTTGGGCCGTCCCGTAGTCTGAAGAAAGAAATGAATAGAGATACCCGCCATCCATTCTAGATGCATTTGGAACGATCCTGATGAGATCGTGAGTTCCAACGAACTCCTCGAAGTTCTTCCACACTAGGCAGGTGCGCGCAATGGTTCCGGAACACGTCATCAGTATCCATCCTTTTCGTAGGCGATACTGGTCAAGATCGATTGTTTGCGATCTCGAAAGATAGGCAATATCGGTTGGGCGCACCTGAACTATGTTCTTCCCAGCCAGATATGGGATACCGTGTTCCTTATCTACAAAAGTTCTTGTGAAGCGGTTGCAGAAAAAGGCCCGTTCCGTGACGTCAGCGACGGTCTTCACCTCGCTCCCGCAATTCCTGATGTCGACGAGAGCTTGTTGTGCAGTTGGATTGTAAAAATGAGCGTCGAGACGGAGTTCCGAACCATCGCCGTTAGCCTCCTGGACCTTCTTCGCATCCACGGGAAAGCATGCCGGTTGACCAAGTGGATCGAAGGTCACAAGTTTCAGGGATCCAAGAACACCCAATGCGTTTGCCCGAAGCATTGCCTCATCGGCCGCCTGAAGTAGATCGTAGGCGGATTCTCGTGCTAAGACAGCTTTTCTCACCAGGTCGCTGATCTGAGCTCGGTTATGAACTGAAATGTCAGGAACAGGCAGAGAGCGCACTTGCTCAACGCTTGCGTGATTGACAACCGAACCATACGTAATGCCGCTGACGTAGTTGCGAGCATAAGGAGAAGCGAGGAGCGCATAAAGGAAGAAAGCATCTTCCTTATTCCGTGGAACGATTCGAAACGAATCACCCACGAGTGCATCGGCCAGCTTCTTATCAACCCAATATGCTTCTCCCACGCGCCCGGAGCGGGAAAGGACTACGGTGTTCCGTTTTATCCGCCACTCTATGAGACGGGGGTCGCTCAACAGGGACACATGGGAGGACTCACCACACTGATACTCACCTAACTCAGACGTGGTGAGATATGGCAGTGAGTGGGCGAATGGAGCGACATATTGCAGAATTGGTGTCTGGATGTATACGGTGAATACTTCTGCGATGTCGGACAGCGCTTTGCCCGAACTCTTAGCAACGGAAATAGACACACTATTGTCTTCGGGTAGAAACGCCGAGGCATCAAGACGCCAAGCGTTAGCCCACACCAGCGTGGAGGGCACGGTGTCATGCTTCGGGTTGAAAAGGTCGATCAGTTTAGTTTTTGCCGCGGTCGCCATTGCTAGAAGGCCTTTCTATGTAATGAGCAGCAATCGCCGGGAGATCGTCGCTCACTATGCGCCCCGACGGCTCTACGGCCGGATAGTAATCGAGAAGCGTTGAATCACGATAAGTCGCGTAGAGGTCCGGGCGTACAACTTCGCGACCTTCAGGGTCGCGCACGTAGATTATTTTGCCACGACGGTCCTTTCCGACGGCCTTCGCCATTGCCATAAAGATTTTGTAGTCTCCGGCCTCCCCTGAAAGGCTTTCAGCAAGTTTCTGCTGTTCCGACTTGCGGCGCAGAATCAGAACGCTAGTCTGGGTGCCCGTCCGCGGCAAAAAGGTCTCGACCGGCAGGTCCACGCTGGCGAGTACCTGACAGTTGGCCATGATCCAGTAGCGGATATACTCATTGTCGGGATTCCCGAGCACTCCATCCGGCAGGACTATGCCGAGTTTGCCTTTGCCGGGTTTCAGGAACTGGACGCAGCGCTCAATGAAAAGAATCTCCGGCGGCATCGCATTGCGAAGAGCGCCGTCCATCACCCATTTGCCGCCTTCCTTACGCCAGATATGCGCTAGGTCGTATTGATCGAGGATTTCTTGCCCCTCGATTTTGATTTTGGTGCCGAAAGGGGGGTTCGTCATAACCAAGTCCATTGATCCAATTTCGAAGACTTGTTGCACTGCTTTGGGCCAGGCCGATGGTTTCGTGAGCGAGTTGACGCAAAAAAGACCACCTCGGCCATCATTGTTCATCACCATGTTCATTTGAGCGGTCTTGACGAGGTTGGCGTTGAAATCTAGGCCGAAGATCGTCGTGCCGGCCTCATGAATCTTTCGGAAAAGCTCCTTTTCATCGGCAGCAGTCGGCGCCGCGGGTCTTTTCCAAGTCCTGCGTGCGGTCTGTCGAATCTTCTCGGAGATGTAATTGAACGCAACTACGATAAACCCGCCTGTACCGCATGCCGGATCGAGGATTCGGTCGCCCGGGTTGGGGTCGAGCATTTTGACCGTCATCTTTACCACGTTTCGGGGGGTGAAGAACTCGCCTTTCACACCTTCGAGTGTGGGGCCCACGATTGTTTCGTAGGCCATGCCCTTTACGTCCACCGACGACCGCAGGAAGTCGTACTTCTCAAGCTGGGCAACGATGTAGGCCACAACATCGGCGTTGAATCGTATGCCCTCAACGGCATCCTCGAAGAGGCCCTTGTACTCCTTGCTGATCTTGACGTTCCGATACAGGACTTCCACGCGATCCTTGACCTCCTGCTGGCCGGCACGGGTATTGCGTTCGTCGGCGTCGCGGATAGCGAACCGGGGGCGGCCTTCGTCCTGCTCATCCTCTATCTTAGCGAACAGGATTTTAAGGAATTCCCAGAAAATCTGCTCCTTGGAGCCGCCCTGGTTTGCGTGGATGAAGTCATGACAGCGCTTGAAGGCGGCAAGGAGGTTATTGCCGGTGGCAACGCGGAGACGTGAACGGTCAATCGTGAAAATTGAAGACTCGTCTTCAGCCTTTCGCGGGAAGTCGTTGACCGGGAAGATTTCGGTGTCGAACTTCTGTTTCTTCTTCTGGAAATACACCGTCTCGGTGCCGTTGGTCCAGCACCCAAAGCGAGCGTTGGGGCATGCAACAATCATGCGTTCGAGTTCGTTGGTGCCTATCTTGGGGTCGCTCGGCTGGGTGCCCGGCTTTGCTACTTGGATTATGATATAGGCGGAGTTTTGGTCCTTTTCCGTTCCGTCAGAATGAAAAACAGTCAGGAAGGCCTTCTTCTGGGCGACCCGTGAGCCGTCCTGCACTTTGAGGCGGACATCCACGCCGATGTCCGTGCGTTCGTAGCGGTATTCCTCGATCAGAGTGCGTTCGAAATCCTGCCGGATCTGTTCAGTCTCTGAGTCAGTGCGGAGCTTGCCGTCTATAAAGTCAACGATTTTGTCCTCAGGAACTTCTGGTTGTCCCATTTTGGCTTTGGCCATGGTTCAGAGTCCTTTCATTCCGCTTTCGAGTTGATCGGGAAACGGGGCCGTATAACTTGCGAGATGGAAGCATCGGACAAGTCGGTAAAGAAGCCCAGTTGGCGCAGGCGGTCCTTTAGTGCCGAGTAGTTAGCTTCCAGAGCCCGGCCGACTTCTGGGTTATCGCCGGAATTCCTGCTGTTGTCTATCAAAATGCCGTACCGGTTCCAAAGCCACTTGACGAACTCCGTAATCGTGATTGGCTTCGTATAAAACCCTATATGGCCATGACGACTACGCGCGTCCACCACGGCGAGCTGGACGAGAAGTTCGAGTAGTTGGCTGCCAAGAACATATTTGCGTTTCTGGCCCCGGCCACCGTGGAGGAAACCGTCGTCTCGGTTCAGGCCGCATAGTGATGCCATGAGCTTCCTGTGATTTTTAATGCGAGACTTGAAAGTCTTCTGGGTGAGGATCTCCACGTACGCATCGAAGGGAGGGAGTTTGAGATCCACAACGGCTCGAATTTCTGGATCTTGCTCTTCCCCATCTTCCACCTTTGTCACGTCACTGAGTTTCACTCGAAAGAAGGCGTCCACATCCTTATGCCCCATGAATTTTACTAGTTCATCAAGCGTGCCAGCATATCCGGGAAAAGTCCTCGCGAACTCATCGAGCTTCGCCAACTTGTAGTGTGAGCGAAAGTATCGATACATGGTAGCGTAGTGTCGGGCGACATTCTCCTTGGCAAGACGATCGCAAGTCTCGCTCTGGCCGTTCGTGAGGTCCACGAAAATGTCGGGGTGGTAATCGCATTGTGAAAGGGAGTTAATGTCATCGTCTGACCGCATTCCTTTGCAGCGTGAACACCGCAGTTTCTTGGTATCCACGATGCCGTTTACCATCGCAAATGACTTGATGCAATAGAGGGCGGTGTGGAAGGAAAGAAGCATCATCAGATACTGGATCAACTCACGTCGAGGAATACTATCCTTATATACGAGCAGCCTAGCTGTGTCATTCACGATTAGTTGCTTTTGAGCCAGGCAGAGGAAGTCATGGGTGACCACTTTCTTCCGACGGTCTGCCAGGTCAACCTTGAAATTCTCTAGAAGACGAAGAAGGAAAAGGGCTTCGATATCAAGCTTCTTTGCCTCGGCCTCGTAGATCTTCAGGTCGTGTTCACCGAAATCGATGGTCCCCTGCGTAAGGAATGGCATGAGCGATTCCGTGTCGAGCAGTCCAGAGTCACGAAAGATGTTATAGAGAAAAACGCTCACGTCGCGGTCCTGGCTGCGGATGCGCGGGTCAAGGAGTTTGATCGTGCTCATGTGGATGGGCTTCATGCTGGCGATGCGGGCTTCGCCGGCTCGGCCGCGACCTTCCTTCACGCAGGTGGTGAAGTCGCTAGCGAGCCACTGCTCCAATAGGCGCTTGCGTTGCGGGTCGTCTTTTATCCCCTGGAAATGCTCATCGTCCTGGGTGATGATATCAACTAGGTCTTCGGGATGAAGCGTGGCTTTGGTCGTGCTGGTGATGGGCAGACCCTTTGTGCGGGCCAGCACCAGAAGACGAGCAAACGCTTGCTCGAAGATAACGTTATTCGCGTCAATTGGCATGACCTTCGGAAAACGGAAAGCTTTGTGTTTCTTGTCGAGAGGCATTCTGTCATCCTCCCATTTTCGACATGACTAGTTTTGCTGAAGGGTCGCTTTTTATTTCGAATAGGTTGGTGTCGTCTTCGGTCAGAAAGATTCTGTCTGATCGCTTCGTGGTGACTCGACGTTTGAACATTTCCAGATTTAGAAAGAAGGTGCGAATCTCGCTAGCTGTTGGAACATAGCCGTCACGTATTCGACAAAGAACCTCGAATAGGTCGAGGGAAATCTCAAGTTCCGCACCCTGGTCCTTGTGACGGTAGTATATGCAATTCGGCATCAGTTCGAAGAGCTCGGCTTGGGCTTTGGCATCCTTAACAACCACCTCGAAGTCTGACGCCGGAAAACCGTAGAAAGACTTGGCTTGGTTGCGTTTGGCAGCGGTCGACCGCACGCAGAGGTGCTCTCGACCGACGGTTTCGTTATAGATACGCTCGGACTTGCTGATCGCGAGCGTGATTTCATCGCGGAGGGCGCTACCTGAATCGGTTTTCGCCTGGATGACCTGAAGAAAGCGATCGAACTCGCGGTACGGTAGGAGATTCTTCCATATCGGGAGACCGGCTGCCTTCATCTTGGCTTCGTCACCTTCGAAAAAGAGCTTGCGGCGCATGGCCGCATGGAAAAGACGCGCATTTTCTCGACGTGTGGGATCATTGTCTTGAGTACCTTCGGAACGATTCTGGTAGAGCATCTTTAGGTGTGGCATGTCAGCATTAAGTACCGTGTCGCTAGGAAGAAAAAGGTCCGTGACTTCCGGGCTGTCGGGCGCGTGGAAGTGGATGAAGTTGTCCAGCTTAGGATTGCACACGCGCGCGACGTCCAAATCGGATAGCAGTTGGGCTATGCGGTCCTTTTCTCCTCCGTTGAATGCAGAGTTGTAGTAGAAGTCCAGGATCATCTGAGCGCCGGCGCGGAGGTTCTCGTGTATCTGCTTACATGGGGACTTCCCGAACAGCACGAGGGAGAGAATCGAGCGCAGATCGCGCATGGTGATGTGACGGGTCTTGCGGAAGTGAACCGCCAGGAGCAGGTGCCTCAGGCGCCGGCGGATTTCGGGGCCGCGCTGGGCGTCGCTCAGGTTGCCAACGTTGTAGCGGTGCGGGCATGTATCGGAGTCCTCGCAAGCTGCCGTGGCGCAGGGTTCCCAGAAAAAGGGCTGAAGGAATTTGTCGAGGAGGCGATCGAAGATGCTTGTGCCATCCTCTGCGCTGTCCACCACGGATCGCATGTTGAGATTAACGAACACCAGTGATTCATGCGGCCTAAATCCTTCATAGTCGAGGTAGTGGTGGACCTGCTTGCCGAGCCATCGGTACTGTGGTTTGTTCAGGATGAAGTCACGGAGCTTGCCTTCGTTGATAGCAATGACTTTCGTAAGTCTGCCTTCGGGAACCTTCTCGCCTTCGATCTCGTGGAAAAAACCGGACAGGACTGCATCGTTGGCGGCACCTTCAAAGTCTTGGCTACCGTCGTAGAGAGTCTGGTAGGTCACATCGTTCAAAGTGAATGTGCAACCGTTGTCCGTGCGCTTCAAGACCTTGGCCTTCTGGTCCACGGCCGTTTTCTCAACGTGCTGGATGAAGGCCGTCTTGCCGTCGCCTGCGTTGCCGGTGAGGATCACTAGTTTCGTCTTGGGGTCAAAAATGAGTGGAATAAGCTTCCGGTCCAGTTTGGTATCGACGTATGTCTCCGGATCATAGCCGCGGGTGCCGCTAGTGCTACGTTCGCTCTGACTATAGATAGTCAAAAACTTGTCAACGCAGGGATTTACAGTCATCTCAGTTCCCCTTCCGGGCGATTGTATCCCATTGATGTTCAAGCTCCGCGATCATGCCTTTTTTCTACAAAGCTGAAGTAGGTGGCATCTCCGATGATCACATGGTCCTGCACTTTGATGTCCATGACCTTTCCTGCGAAGACGGCCCGCCGTGTCAGATCACGGTCTGCGGAGCTGGGAGCGGGATCGCCAGACGGGTGATTGTGGATCAGAACGATACTGGCCGCACGCCGCTGGAGTGCCACAGACATTATCTCACGGGCGTAGGTGCTGGTTTCGGTTACCGTGCCGTCGTCCATGCGGACACTGCCCAGAGACCTGCGCTTGCCGTTGAGCAAGAGAATGTCGAAGACCTCGTGCTTGAGATCGCGGAGGTAAGGTCTGAACAAGTCCACGACCTGGGATGCGGACTTGATGGGCGCCCTTGGAGCTGACGGCTCCGCCCAGAAGCGGCGAGCAATTTCTAGGGTGGCGATGAGTGAGGCGGTCTTTGCAGCACCGAGGCCTTTGATCTGTCGCCACTCGGTCAAGTCGGCGTCGGCCATATTTCGGAAGCCGTGGAAGTGGCCGTGGACCTCTCGACCCAGATCGATGGCCGTCACCCCTTTGGTGCCGAATCTGAGAATGATTGCAAGCAGCTCCGAGTCCGACAGCGCTCGGGAACCCTCTTGGAGCAGCTTCTCCCTTGGCCGTTCTGCAAGCGGCCACCTCGATATTGGTCTCCGACTCATGGTCTCTCCAGTTTTATGCATTACCCACAGTCTGTGCTATGGACCTGGAAACTTTGAACACAGCATGAGGATCTTACCGCTCTCACGAGCCAATGAAATTACCATTAGGGAAACCATTTCCACTTCTCCGATCAGATAAGTATTCCGTTCGCCACACCCATTCTACCATAGCTTCACGAGTTGCAACTATTGAAGCATACCGCCACGGGTGCACATTCGTGAAGTTGGTGGTCTTGGGGGATAAGTCCCTCCCAGCGCGTGGTAGCTACCACTGAGCAAACTTCTTAAAACTAGGAGGAAAAGGCCTATGGATTCTCCGGTATCGTGGATCGTCGAAGAGTCCAAGGCCGCGTACGGCCTTAAGATCACCGACCGGCTCTTCTATTGCGCCTCCCAGACTCGGCCGGGCGGGTGGCATCTTCCCAGCACGCGCTGGCGAACCCTTGCGTCCGCTCGATATTTCCACAAGAAACCGGATGCCACCAAGGGACGAACAACTGGCACTGCAAAGCGAGAGGCGGTGTCACGGTCCACGGCGAGAACTTGCGCTCAAGTCATGTGGGAAGTATGCTTCCAGCATGGAGTTCTGAAGTCATGACACGCATGCTTCATTGTGCCGATCTTCACCTGTCTGTCCAGGAAAAGGTGTACTCGCTGTCCGTTCTGTCTGAGATCGCGAGCCTTGCTACTGAGAAGAAGGCGAACCTTCTGCTTTTTGCAGGAGACACATTCGACAGTTTCGCCGACGCGGAAGCGCTCCGAGGGGATTTCAAGAAGCGGATTGACCCGCTTGGGGATACGGTGACCGTGCTCGTTCTCCCCGGAAACCATGAGGATCTCCAACGGGGAGCGAGGAAGCTGGGGAGCTTCGAATTCGGGAAAGCCCGTTTGCTCGATGAAGAGCCTTTCGGCATTCTTGATCTCCCGGACATGGATTTGGTGTCAATCCCGCACAGAAAAAGCTATGCCGACTATCGAGAGTGGGCTCTGCCCGCCAAGCACCGGAGGTTTCGTATCGTCACGGCCCATTGCGTCGTTTCTGGCCTGGGCATCCCGTTTGACGAAGGGGAGGAAATGGTCTCTGTTATTGATCCCGACCTTTTCCAGCGCGCGGGCGCGGACTTTGCCGCCCTCGGCCACATCCACTCGGCGCGTACCATTCGGTTGAGAGGTACAGCGCCTGATGCGCCCGTCCGGACCAGCACTCTCGTCCTCTCATACCCGGGCTCCGCGCGCGTGTGCAGAAAGGGAGAAACAGGACCACGTAGCGCCAGCATGATAGAAGTAGGGGAAGACATCCACGCGACACCACTCGTGCTGAAATCGGCGGGTCAGTACCGGGAGGTGCTCCTTGACGTAGGTCTCAACGGGGCTATTCCAGATATCGAGCATCTGTCCCGCGAATGGGATCCGTCTGACCGCATAGATATTTCCATTTCCGGAATCGTTGAGGATGAGAACACCTTCAAAGACGCGGCTGACAGGCTTGCCCATGCTCTCAAGCCGCGCGTGCGCGTTGCAAATGTCATTCGCGATGGAGTCTCGGTCCTGGAGGGCATCTCCTCCGAGCCGATCGCGCGGAAGTTCCTCGAGCTCTGCGAGAAAGTACGGCCCGCTGCTGACGCGCCTGATTTCCCAGTCTGGCGGAAAACGCGGGAAATCGGTCTTCTGAAGCTCAAGAAGGTCTTGGTGGAGCGCGCGTGATTACCAAGCTGACCGTAACTCGATTTGGTAAGTTCGCCTCCCGTACGTTCCCGCTCGGTCCGGTTACTTTCTTCACTGGCGGGAATGAGACGGGAAAGACTACGCTGTTCGATGCTCTCTTCGATGCCTTGTGCAGCCCCAGCGGAGCAACCACGCACGGCAGGCGCCTCAAGAGTCGGTACGGAGACGAGCGACAGGCGGAGGTATCACCCGCCGACACGGGGTTCTCACCTGATCCCGACGAGTTCATTAACATCCACGCGATCTATTCCGGGGACATGGAGGTGGACTTAGCGCAAGGCGCGAAATGGACCGATAAGATCAAGGCGTCCCTTTTTTCCGGCGGGGTGGATCCCAAGCGGATAAGGCTGGAGCTGGAGGCGGAAGCATCTACGCGGGGTAGCACCCGTCAGATGAGAACAAGAAAACAGAAGGAAGAGGAGCTCGCGAGGGCGCGTGAAGAGAAGGTCAAGCTGGAGGCACGACGCGAGCAGGTGCTTGCCGCAGAGCTGGAGACGCTCTCGAACGCGGACGCGCTTGTCGCGATCGACAAAGCCATAGCGCTGAACAAGAGGGACGTTGAAGAGCTGGAGCGCATCCTTGCCCAGCAAAAGGCCATCCGCGAACAGGAAGAAAGCAAGGCTGTCCTGGCCTTTCTGGCGGAAACTGATGAGCTTGCCAGGGGTCTCACCGAGCTTCCCAAGGCGGACAAGACTCGAGATGAGACGGATCTCGTTGCCCTTGAAACAGCGGTCCAGGATGCGCGGGGAAAACTCGAGCGCGCACACGGCGCGCAGGAGAACGCTGAGAAGGATTATCGTGAGCAGGGGGACAAGGTTCTTCGCCTGGAAAAAGCTGTACTCGAGCAGGCCCCGCTTGCGGCGCTCTCCGCGAGGCTCCTGGCAGAGCTCAATACGCTCACGCATACTCGGGCCGCCTCAGCCGCGGTCCAGTGGAATCCGTTGATGCTCGTCTTGGCGGCTGTTGCGATTGCCGCGGGCGTGACATGCGCAATCCTGCTCGATAATACGACGGTACGCATCCTGCTTGCAGCTATAGGCGTCGCAGCCGGCGGTGCACTATCCCTACTTGCACGGAAAACAATCATGAAGGAGGATGCCGCCAAGATGGCGGCCGAGACGAGGCGGATCCGGGACGAGTGGCGTACCATCGCGGGTGAGACTCGCGCGCTTCGAGGAGAAACTTCCGAGGTCCTGGCTGGCGAACTGCGGCGGATGGATGTCGAGAGGGATGCGGCGTCTGCCCGGGTGTCAGAGGAGAAGAGCGAGCTCGCGCGGAGGGAGCGCGTCCTTGGTGAGCTGCGTGCACATATCGCCACCCTCCAGGCTGGACAGGCGCAGGCAGTCGCCGCTCTTGAAGAATGGCTGCGGCAAAGGGGGGCGCGGTCCAGCGCCGACTATCGTGCAAAGGTGAGGGATCGAGCAAGCCGCGAGGAAAGGTTGAAGCAACGGGAAGCCCAGCAGACCGGCCTTTTGGAGAAGTGGAAGTGTACAGACGCAGCCTCTCTGAAGGCGGAGTGCATCTCGAGAATCGAAATTCTCGACAAGACGATTACGGACAGCCGCCTCCAAGACCCGGACGTCAAACTGAGAGAAAACGAGAAGAACGCCTTACGCGGAAAGCTGGAGGCACAGGAGGCTAGCCGCGCACGCCTGCTCGAGGCGGTCTCAGAAGGCAGGGGGGTTGTAAAGGGTTCGCTCGCCGATATCCCTGAGAGAATCGTCCAGATGGAACGGCACATCCTCGACTGTGAGCGGGAGATCGCGGATCTTGAGCTTGTGCGCCAGGCGAGTGCGCGTGCGGCGGAGATATTCGGCCAGATTGAACGTGATGCAGGCGCCGTCTTCTTCGGTCTTACGCGAGACATCGGCGCTTTGTTCGGCGGAATCCTCCCTGAAACACGGGAGATCGCTATCGGAGATCTGGACGGCGGGTCGATCACCGTCAACGATGCCGGTGGTGTAGCGCGGCCCTTGGATGACCTTTCCCAAGGGACACGCGATTCCTTCCTGTTCGCAGCCCGCCTCGCACTGAGCGTTCGCGCCGCGCCTGAAGGGGGCGTTCTCCTCCTCGACGAGCCTTTCCTCTCCCTGGACGCCGACCGTGAGGAACGGGCACTTCGAATGCTGAAGAACTTCCAAGAGAAAAATGGGCGGCAAATCATTATCTTTGGCAAAGAAAAAGGCCTTACGGAACGGCTGCGGAAGCTCTTCCCGGATCTTGTAGTTCACGATCTGGAGGCATGAGGCCGCGCCTTTGAGAGCTGGACTGAAATTCGTCGCCCGCTCACCCAAGAACGCGCTCGCCGTCGGCAGGGCGACTCACAGCGCGTCCGACCGCAGCAGATTGAACAACTGCAGTCTGTTCTTTGTCCCCTCCTTCTGATAGATTTTGTACGGATGTTTCTCGACCGTGCGCGGAGAGATGAAGCCTGACTCGACCAATCTGCAATGAATATCAGTTTTCTTTACCCTACCGTGCAAGGCGTCTCCTATTGACGATAAGTGGCGAAAGTTACACGTGACGCGATGGGTCGCCGATCTGATTCGTCTCCTTCGCGACAGCTCGGACTTCTCTGAAAATCTCTTCTGTGGAATGGTCCGCGTATGCCTCAAAAACCGCCTTACTCTTGTGCCCTGTGTGGCGAGCATGGCCTTTCTAAGAATGGAAGACTACCCCTCTAGCCTTCCTTCGGCCCGTCCAGCAGGCAATGGAAATCCATCGTTGCGAGCACCGCCTGTTCTGCATCCCTGTTTTGTAGGGCTTCAGCTCGCTCAACAGGCGCTAAAAGAGACAGGCTGTCCAGCAAGAGCAGCTCCGCAGCTCGTCGTCCAGAGCGCAAGGGTCCCCGCTCCGGCGTTTTTCTTTTTCGCGCCACTCATGCAGTCGCCCCGGATTCCTGAAGAAACTTCAGCAGATCTTCCCGAAGGATGATCAGCTTACGCTCTCCGACAGAAATGGCGCGGAGTCGTCGACTCCTGACGAGCCGAAGGACGGAACTCTCGGAAATCCGCAGCTCATCCGAGACCTCGGCGATTGTCAACGCGCCGATGGTCGATCGGTTTTCTCGAACCCTGCGCACATGTGGGCTCATGATTGCACCGATTGGGCGGCCGCCGTGGGTCTTGGTGCTAGGTGCGGCGGAGCTCCGCGGACTCGAGTGCCAGAGGCGTCCGTGTGCTTCTCAAGAGCAGTCCTAGACATACATACGCGGCAGCTAAGGCGCACCCCTTCCAGGCGTCCTTCACGAATAAACCTCCAGATCGTACGATCGCCGGCACCGGGCACAATTACTGCTTCGTCCACTGGATGCTGGAGGCAAAGTGGAATCGAAACGAGAGTCGTCTGCCGACTGTCCTGACGTTCTGTCTGAGTTGCCATGCTGCTCCCCATGACCGAGTGCCTCATCAGGCAAATTATAATATGAGGAGACAAGCGTTTTGCTTAACCGGTTGCGCGTGGTTAACTATTTTTCTTAGTTTTTCACCTTTGAATCACAGGGTCAGCCAGTAGAAAAGGAGGAAATTCAATACCGAGGTTCCACGGCAAACAGAAAGAATCGAAAGATTTTTCCGTACAGAGCTTAAGGAGTTCCAGCGAAAGATGGTGATCAATCAAATGCTATGATGAAGATTCGAGATAGGTTCGGGTGTGCACGTGAGATCTTGCGCCATTCCAGAAAGTGCAGCGCCTCGTTGCCACGACGCACGTTCCGCGGAGCTGCTCCGTGGCGACAAGCCGGTAGACCTGACCCCTCGGAAAAGGGAGCGACTCGGCCACGTGCCAGGGGAAGAGTGCGAAACTCGCTTTTGTTCTCTGGTGATTGACGAAGGCGTCCTTCGGGAACTTGTGGCACGGTCTACTCCTGAGGGCGCTTCGTGGTCTTCTTCTTTCCATCGTTCCCGTTTCCGATCTTCTTCTCTTCGATCCCGGCGACGCCTAGCTTTCCCTCAAACAGTCCGTCAGCGATTTTCGCGACTGCCCGGCGTTGCTCAGTCGTGATCTCTGTATAGCGTTCCGTCATCGCTTCCGAGGTGTGCCCGGTGAGCATGCGAAGCTGGTAGTCGGGAACGAACGGGCGAACGTTCGAATTGTAGAAATGCCGCCACGCATGGAAATTGAGTTTTCTCCTTTTCCTCTCCTCCGGCGTGATCCCGATTTTCTCCAGGCCTTCATAGAGGTGACGAAGGATTATCGACTCAGAGAGTGGCTTTCCCCGGGAGTCTCCCCAGATTACAAAGCCGTCTTTCCAGGGATTGCGTTTCACAAGCTCATGAAGGACGGGGACCAGCCGGGGCGGGATGGGTACATCGCGCTCTTTCACGGCCGCAAGCGTCGAGTGTTTCGGCCCTTTCATCTTCCGGCCTTCCGGTTCCGTGTCCTGCCAATTGTGGCAAACGTGGATATAGTCTCCGCGCAGATCCTCCGCCTGCAATCCGCGGATCTCCCCCAGCCGCATGCCCGTCGTTGCAGCAATCAGATTGAAACCGTAGTGACGTGGATCCCGCCATTTGAGCGAGAAGAACCGCTCCGCTTCCTCCATTTCAAGGATCTGCCGTTTCGGCGCGGGATCGGGGAGCTTCTCCACTTGGCGGGCCGGGTTCTCTCGAATCCGTCCCATCTTGAACGCCTGCCCCAGCGGGACCCGGACGGCCTTGATGATGCCATTGACTCGCGATGGCCCGAGGCCGCTATCTCGAAGGTAGAGGGTCAGTGATTCCAAGAGTCCTGCCGTCACCTCGCTGACTCGGAGCTTTTCCTTGCCCTGCTCGATGAGCCAGGGAGTCACATATTTCCTAATTGCAGAGCGCGCGTTGACCACGTAGACTGTCGACAGGGGCTTGAGCCGCGCCTCCCGTCCGGCGAGGTACTGCGAACCTTCGGCCCAGAAGTCCTGCAGGTAGCGAACGAAGGTTTCCGCGTCCCGCACCGGGAGCCCTTCGGCGAGCCACTTGCGCGCCTGGTTTTCGGCTGCGCCCTTGGCCGTCTTGTTCGTCGAACGGCGGTTCGTATACCGACGTGCCGCCGGATCCCAGAATGCGACGTAGTAGATTCGGCCGCCCAGCCCACCGGATGCCCTTCGATACATGATGAATGGCTTTCGCTCCACTTTTCCTTCCTGAAAGCGTACCATTCAGCGTATCAATAGTATTTTGAATCTGTCAATGGATTTATAATTCATTATGATATAAGAAAATAAAAAGGGACGCTCTTGCGTCCCGATTAGCCCCTAGGGGAATCGAACCCCTCTTTTAAGATTGAGAATCTCATGTCCTAACCGATAGACGAAGGGGCCACTGCAGCCACCGGGTATCGGCTGTTCTTTTCCCGGGGAGGATTCGAACCCCCACAAAAAGATCCAGAGTCTTTTGTGCTACCGTTACACTACCGGGAACCGAGCAATAACGATAAATATCCAAACGCCAGGGAAATGTCAAGGCGCCACAGGCCTGGGTACCCGCCCATAGGGGGCCAACGCCCGCCGGCCTCGCTATTTGCGCTGGTAGAGAGTCTCAATGTACTGGGGAGTATTCTCTATCTGCACGTGGCTTATCGTGCAACGGCCCTCAAGGACAACGCCATCCTGGATGATAAGCTCCGGCGTTTTGATGTCACCGAGCACCCGGGCCGTGGAGAGGAGAAGGATGCGCCGGGAGGACGTGATGTTTCCAATGATCACCCCTTCAACAACAACGCTTGTCGCGATGATGTTGGTCCTCACCCTCCCCTTGGGGCCGATCTGCAGCTGGTCAACCAGCAGAGACTTGCCTTCGAACCGCCCGTCGATGCGCAGGCTTCCCCGCACGGCATACGTTCCCTCGAAGAAGGACTCTTCCCCGATTGTGGAGTTGGCCTCGATGTCTATCTGCACCCTAGCTCTCCTGGCTTTCAATGTCCGGTACGTTGAGGTAGGCCTTCACTTCAGAGGCCAGTCTGGCCAACTGGTCGAGGGCGCTCCGCACTGTCTTGCCCTCCAGAGCCCGGCGGCCCTCGATTGAGTCAAAAGCAATGCGCTCCTCGCCGTTCAGGCATTTTACCCCCTCGCCCTCCGCGTCCTCTTTCAGATCCCTGGCAAACACCAGCACGGCGTGGAACAGCTTTGCCGCATCCGCCTCGATCTCTCTCTTGAGCTTGCCGAGGCGTTTGCGCTTCTCCAGCTCCAGCTCACGACCCGCAACCCCTTCAGCCAGCCCGGCGTTCTCCTCACTGAAGTCGTCGAGCTTCCGCTCCACCTCTTGGAACCTGGCGTAGAATCCGTCCCTGTCAAGAGAATACTTGAAGTCGAGCTTCAGGCGCTTCTCGGTCAGGAAGGGAAGGAACTCCTCACGGAACCAGCGCACATAAAGCATGAGGCGAAACACTTCCTGTTGGGCCGTCGTTGCTTCTGCGTCATGCGTCCATAGAGGCGCAAGCCGTTGGCGCGGCGGCAGCTCAGCGTCTTTTGCCGCAAGCTTCGCCAGCAAGGGAAACTCAGCAAGGTCGTCCGACTTCTCACCCGCAGCCTCCTGCGTGGCCTTTTCATCAATGACGTTCACCGCCAGGATCTTTTCCCGGTATTTCTTCAGCTCCTTGAGCTGCTTTTCAACCCTCTGCCGCTGCTCACTGTCGGAGGTGGTCTTGAAGACGGTCTCGTATTGATGAATCACGCGGTTGAGCCGGGCGAGCTCCTCCTCGGGAGTCATAGGCTAAACTCTATCATCGCGCCTTGCGAAAGAAAAGCCCTCGCGTCTCCGCGAGGGCTCTGAAATTGCAGAGAAAGGAAGGATCACCAGCCATCGGCCATGTCGTCGGTGTCGCGCTTTGATTCGCCAAAGAGGTCCGTGACCGCCCGAAGATCATCGAAGTACACGTAGTAAGTCCCGTACGTGTCGAGGGGGTCTGTTTCGACGCGGAAACCCGTGATAGTGATCCCGCTCGCCGCTCCGTAGTGGAAGTCCTGCTGGACGATTGAGGGCGGGATGGCGACAGTCAGCTGTTTCCACCCGATGAAGTTCAGGGTCCCGACCGTGACCTCCTGTGCGCGGCCCATGGAATCCGTGAACAGGAGCTTCAGAACGTGGTTGTAGTTCCTCCCCACCACCCAGATGGAGACTGTCTTGACGACGCCGGGTATGGGAAGCGGATTGGCCGGATAGACGGTGAAGAAGGAATCCCCTCGGTGGAAGAAGGCTACCTTAGCGCCAAGGACGTACTTGTCCTCTTCCTTGATGCCCAGCGTGGCTTCCTGCGCAATGGGCTTCTTTCCAGCAGGGCTCCCTTCAAGCCTCTTCAGCGCTATCACGCCCATGTCCAGCGGCATGCTCCCGCCCCAGAACGCCGAGTCCTCGAACTTCGAAACCGAGATCTCCTCCAGGAGCTGCTGGGCCTGGTCCTTTCCGATGTTCTCAGGATTGGGCTGGCCAACTGCGACGTTTTGCGCCGGTGCCGGGGCCGTGCCCTGCGCCTGCGTGCCTTGTGTCTGGGCGCCCTGCGCCTGTCCACCCTGCGCGGCCTGAGAGAATGCCGGGACGGCAAGCACCAAGGAGGCGAAGAGAAGTGCGAGTGCCATGCGTGCTTTCATCTTCATTCCTCCTACTTGCTCGGCTGCCAGATCTGGTTCAGATAGTCGGGATCAGCAAGAGCCTCACCGTCGAAGCGGGTCTGGTACATGTCCGTGAGGATTGTAAGCTCGTCGACGAACACCCAGTAATCGTCTACCTTCTCCTCCGGGGCCGTCCATATGACAAGTTTTGTCAGCTCCAGCCCCTGGAACTGCGGGAGGTATCTTCGCGACTGGGGAATAGAGCCCGGCACGGTCACCGCGAGGTCCCGCCATCCGATGAACTCAAGGGAGCCCAAGTGGAGCACGTGATCGATCCCGCGGTAATCTCTCAGGAAGATGTCCATCCTGTAATTGTAGTTCGAGCCCCACACCCACAAGTCCATGCGCTGCACCTTGCCGGGGATTGCGATGGGCTTAGGCACGAGGTTTCCCGAGCTGTCCTTTGCCGCGGGGATGATCTCGATATAGTTGTAGCCCTTGCGGTCGAACTTGCTGTGGATCCCCATGGAGTTCAGGTCCCGGTTTTCCTTGTTGCGGCCATAGACTGCGTCAGGAAAGGCCTTGACGAGCTTGTACTGGGGAAAACCCTGCGTTGCAAATTTGCTCCCCTGGATGATCCAGTCTGTCATCTTATTCTGGTCATCGAAAGTTATCAGGGGACGCACCTGCAGGCTTTGCGTAGTTTCCTGCTGCGCCGTGACAGACACGGCGGTGAAGAGGAGCATCAATGTCAACGCTGTGCCGAGGAACGCTCTCAATCCTGGCGTCATGCCCGTCTCCTTTTGCAAAAGTGGAACTCAGTCAGTTTCTAAGGTCACTCGAAATTATATTTCCAGGGCCACCCCTTGTCAAATTTTTTTCCCCCCCGGAAGCTCACTTGAGCGCCAGCTTCGCCGCGATCTCGGAAGGGATTGGCCGCGCCTGTCCGGCAACGATCCGCACCGGACCGCTCACCATGCCTTCCCCGCTCCCCTTTCCCCCCAGGAACCGGGCAACCCCACCGTCAAGCTCCGTTTCTATGGAAAGAAAAACCTGACCGGGAAAAGCCCCTGAGGGCGCCCAGTCCGAGACGATTGCGCTTCCGCCTGAGTTTTTCATGTCCTCCAGCGCCCACGAATCAGCGGCTCCCGTGAAGAGCAGAAAGATCTCCACTCCGTCCCTGCGCATCTGCTCGATTGCAGACCGTACTGTATTCTGGTCCAGCGGGTCAGTAAGGCTTCTGGCAAACGGCTTGCCCCCATCAAGTGCCTGGGCGACACCTCCTGAGAAAGCCGTAATCTCATCCTGAGTTCCCGGGGGATGCGCAGAGAGGAGGATCCCGATCCGCGAGGCAAGGGCATTGATAGCGGCTCCATCAGCTTCGTCTCTGACGGCCAGACCCGCGGCATAACCGGCAGTCCTGAATGAAGGCGTCCGATCGAACACCAGGCGGACCTCGTTGCTCTGCGAAACGGCAATGGGGTTTTCGACAAGCAGAAAACGCGTGGCGGGAGAGACTGATTCGTAGGTCTGCGGTTCAACGGAAAGCAGGGGACCGACAACGACCGCCCTGTAATGCCGGACGGTCAGCTCTCTGCGAAGTCTTGCCTCCGCGTCTTCTTGGGCGCCTATGACGACAAACCGCGGGAGATAACCGTGCGTGAAAGAAGCGCGGGCGAGCGGCCATCTCAGGTGGCTATTTCCGCCTTCCGACATCCAGTACGGCTCCTCCATGGCAACCAGGAGACGTCCGTTCCAGCACCCGCTCAAGAGCAAAGTGAACGCGGCGAAGAGCACTGAAAGGAATGTTTGTTTCATGAGAGCGCGTGGAAACACTGTCAGCCCTTGACAGTGTAAGTGCATCGCGGGATATTAGTCCATACCTTTTCGGGAGGATACCCCATGGTCAGTTATAAAGAGCTCGGTCTCGTGAACACTCGTGAAATGTTCCGCAAGGCGATGGCGGGCAAATATGCCATTCCTGCCTACAATTTCAACAACATGGAGCAGCTGCAGGCCATCATCCAGGGCTGCATCAACAGCCGCTCGCCGGTGATCCTCCAGGTTTCCAAGGGCGCCCGAAAGTACGCAAACCAGGTCCTTCTGCAGTACATGGCCAAGGGAGCCATGGAGATGATCAAGGCCGCGGGGGTATCAATCCCGGTGGCTCTTCACCTCGATCACGGGGACTCCTATGAGCTGTGCGTGTCGTGCATCGAAAGCGGCTTCTCGTCCGTCATGATCGACGGCTCGTCCCTGCCTTATGAAAAGAACGTCGAGCTCACCAGGAAAGTGGTGCAGTTCGCCCATGCGCACGACGTGACCGTTGAAGGAGAGCTGGGAGTTCTGGCAGGCATCGAAGACGAGGTGGCCTCGGAGAAATCTCATTACACGGATCCGAACGACGTCGAGGACTTTGTGAAAAAGACAGGCGTTGACAGCCTGGCCATCTCCATCGGCACCTCGCACGGCGCGTACAAGTTCAAGCTCAGGCCCGGTGATCCCATGCCGACGCTGCGATTCGACATCCTGGAAGAAGTGGAGCGCAGGATTCCGGGGTTCCCCATCGTGCTTCACGGCGCCTCATCGGTCCTCAAGGAATACGTCGACATCATTAACAAGTACGGCGGGAAAATGGAAGGCGCAGTAGGGATCCCGGAAGAGCAGTTGCGCAAAGCGGCCCGGTCCGCCGTGTGCAAGATAAACATCGACTCGGACGGCAGGCTGGTGATGACAGCCATGATCCGCAAGGCTTTCGCGGAGGATCCCAAGGGGTTCGATCCGCGCAATTACCTCGGACCCGCGCGTGACGAGCTGATGAAGCTCATAGAGCGCAAGAACAAGGAAGTGCTGGGCAGCGCAGGCAACGCCTAGCACGGATCGCGCGAAGCGCGATATCCGGTAGAGGTGGCCGCCCGCGCCAATCGTGCCATCGCCCTACTGGGAAATTGACCTAGGTCCTCACCGTTCGGGGGAAGCGCGTCGCAAAGGAAAGGATGGCAGCGAAGAGCGGAAGCGCTGTCAACAGGACGGCCCAGCCCTCGCGATTTACAAGGAAGAGAAATGCCGGAACGGCAAATCCCACGGCAAGGGCCGCGCCGGCACCGAGCAGCAGGACGGCATCCCGCCCTTCCCACGGAAAGAACTTCCTTGCAGCCAGAGAAATAAGGACTGCGGCTGACAGCCTGTGAACAGGGAGAAGGAACAGAAGGTACGCGCTCCAGTTTCCCCAGGCGCGGATCATGTCGGCCACATTCCCCATTGCCAGAAAGCCTGCCAGGAACGCGAACACCCCCAGGAAGTTTTCTTCTTCGACGCCCGAGATCTGAAGCTTGCTCTTCAGGACCAGAAGGCTTCCGATGCCCGCCAGCAGAGGAAACAAGTGATCGCGCTGCAGCAGAGACAGATACAACAGGAACCCTGCATAGGAAAAGCCGAAGATCCGCCTCAGGATCAGGATGACCAGGTAGCCGGGGAAGAACATGAGGAGACCCTTGAAGAATGTTCCAACTAAGAAAGCGGTTTCAGGCGTTCTTCGCGGCCCCCAGGGCAGCCATAGAAGCAAAAGAAAGACCAGCGGAAGAGAAACAAGCAGGAAAAGCGCCATGATTGCGCGGATAATATCAAAGGGGAAAACAAAGAACAAGCAACTATCTATTGATATTTCGTGATCTTTATCACGATTACTTGACAAAATTGCTAAAAAATGGTCAAATAAGTCCAGATCAACCAAAGACCCAGGAGGCGCAACAATGCAGCGGGCCATCCCCAGGGCAAAAGTTTCCGACGCAGTCAATCTCCTGCGCAAAAAGTACAAGATTGTAGCCGCGGTACCGAAGGGCAAGAGCTTTGTTTTTGCCAGCATCAGCGATCCGTCCCAGGTGACCCTCGACTACCCTACTACTATCCTGCCACTCAAGAAGTTCTTCCTTCCGCCGTCGGACGTGATCTTCAATTTCGACAGGAAAACCCAGACTGTTTCAGCGCCTGCCGCGCAGAACACGCCGACGCTGTTCTTCGGGATCCACAACTACGAGCTGCAAGGCATTTTCCGACTCGACTATGCATTCGCCACCGGAGTCCGGGATGAAACTTGGGCGGAGCGCAGGCGCAACTCGATTTTCGTCGGGGTGACCTATGAGCCCGATGCCTGCCATTTCGCGGACTCAGTGGGCATTCCCACCCGGATGAAGGACGGCTTCGACGTGTTCCTGACCCGTTTCGATGATCACTACCGCGTTGAGGCCCTCACGGATCAGGGGAAAGCCATCGTGGCTGCCATCAAGGAAACGCTGGTGGACTGCGACTGTCCGGGGGACCCGGTGGTGCACTTCAAGAACAAGCTCAAGCAGTCCGTGGCAGGCATCCGCGAGATCTTCCACGGCGCGTACAACCACGCCGTGTGGAAGGAAACGGCCCGCAAGTGCCATTCCTGCGGAACATGCAACATCAGCTGCCCCACCTGCTACTGCTTCGATGTGGATGACCAGGTGGTGCTCGGAACGGAGGCGGGATCGCGCATTCGCGAGTGGGATTCCTGCCAGTTCCTGGACTTTACGACGGTGGCCGGCGGCGAGTCGTTTCGGGACAAGCGCCATGACAGGGTTCGGCATCGAATGTCCCGCAAGTTCGCCTACATCACTGACGGAAGAGGGCAGCCGTTCTGTGTGGGCTGCGGAAGATGCGTCCGTCAGTGCACGGCGGATATCAACATCGTCGACGTGATGAACGCCCTTCTGTAGGAGGTTGTGGAATGCCAGCAACGAGTGTCGCGGCAAAGCCCGAGGCTTCGAAGAATATCTACGTTCCCGAGATCGCCGAACTGGTGCGCGTTGAGAAAATGTCCGCCCTCGAGAGGCTCTTCGAGGTGCGGCTTCCCGGCGGTCGGGACCTGGGCCACCAGCCCGGGCAATTTGTCCAGGTCTCCCTCCTGGGAATCGGGGAGGCTCCGATCTCCGTCTCCTCCTCTCCCCTGGCAAAAGGGACCTTCGAGCTGGTGGTGCGCGACGTGGGGAACCTCACCTCGGCGCTGCACACGCTGAAGGCCGGAGACAGGATAGGGATCCGGGGGCCGTTCGGAAAAGGCTTTGATGTCGAGCAGTTCCTGGGAAAAGACGTCATCTTCGTGGCAGGAGGGATCGGCCTTCCTCCGCTGCGTTCGGTCATCAACACGATGATCCATCCGGGAAGACGCGGAGACTTCGGCCGCGTCATTGTTCTGTACGGGACCAGGAGCCCAGCCGAGTTCATTTTCAACGAAGAGCGCGCATCGTGGGAAAAAAGCAGGAGCCTGGAATACCACGTGACCGTGGACCGGGCCGCCCCGGAATGGAAGGGCCATGTCGGGGTCATCACCACGCTGATCCCCGACTTGAAGCTCGATGTCCCCAACACCGTTGCCGCCATTTGCGGCCCTCCGGTGATGTACAAGTTTGCAATCCTCGCCCTGCGCTCAAAGGGCCTGCGCGACGAACAGATCTACGTGTCTCTGGAACGCAAGATGAAATGCGGAGTCGGCAAGTGCGGGCATTGCCAGATCAACAACGTCTACGTCTGCCAGGAAGGCCCCGTGTTCAACTACGGCAAGATCAAGGACCTGAAGGAGGCCATCCAATGAGCAAGCCCAAGGTGGCCTTTTTCGATTTCACCTCCTGCGAGGGATGCCAGCTTTCCAAGTTGAACCTGGAAGATGACATCCTGGACATCCTCGGCCTCGTGGAACTGGTAAACTTCCGGGAGGCCATCTCCGACCGGCGGGACGACTACGAGATTGCCTTTGTCGAGGGATCCATCAGCACTCCCCACTGCGTGGAAAGGATTCACAAGATCCGCCGGCAGGCCAAGATCCTGGTTGCCCTTGGGGCATGCGCGCACATCGGCGGCATCAATGCCATCCGAAACCGGATGGATATCGATGCGGTGAAGCAGGAAGTCTACGGCGCCGACAAGTACCTTTTCCCGTCCATCAAGGCCCAGGCCATGTCGGACGTGGTCAAGGTGGACTATTTCGTGCCGGGATGCCCCATGGACAACCAGGAGTTCAAGCGCGTGCTCTCCGCCATCCTGACGGGAAAAAAGCCTCACATCCCCGAGCACGCGGTCTGCGTTGAGTGCAAAGCGCGGGAGAACGAGTGTCTCTATGATTACGGGACCGTCTGCATGGGACCGGTGACTCGCGCGGGCTGCAATGCCGCGTGCCCTTCCAACGGCCATTACTGCTTCGGGTGCAGGGGGTTGGTTCCTGACCTGAACAAGAACGCCGCCCGCGACGTGATGGAGAAGTACAAGCTGTCCATGCATCAGATCAGGAACAAATTCTACATGTTCAACTCCAACTACGTCACGCTGGAGGAGAAACTGGATGAGTAACCTCACGATGAAGATCGAAGTCCCCTACGTGACACGCGTGGAGGGCCACGGCAACATTGTCATCGACATGCGGGAGGGCAAGCTGATCACCTCCCACCTGGAGGTGGTGGAGCCCCCGCGATACTTCGAGGCGATGATCAAGGGGTTCTCCTACATGGACATCGCCCTGATCACATCGCGGATCTGCGGCATCTGCTCGGTTGGACACCAGATGACCTCGCTGAAAGCGACGGAGAAGGCGCTGGGGATTCCGGTGAGCGAACAGACCGTGCTGTTGAGGAAGCTTCTCACCTACGGCGCCACCATGCAGAGCCATGTCCTGCACATCTTCTTCCTTGCAGCGCCGGACCTTCTGGGGGTCCCCTCAGTGGTCCCGCTGGCGGCAAGCCACCCGGACGTGGTCAAGATGGCCCTCCGCATGAAGAAGCTCTCCAACGACATCTGCGATAGACTGGGCGGCCGGACCATTCATCCCAACAGACTTGTGCCGGGCGGCTTCACGAAGCTGCCATCGCCGGCAGACCTGAAATGGATTCGAGACATGCTGGCCAACCAGATGGTGCCGGACGCCAAGGCATCCCTGGAGCTGCTCAAGACCCTGGCGGGTAAGTTCCCCGCGTTCGAGCGGGAAACCGAATATGTCGGGCTCCGCGACACCGGGGAATACGCGTTCTATGACGGAAAGATCGCCTCCACGGATACCGGCCTGGCGCCCGTTGATGACTATCTCTCCGTGACCAATGAGTTCATCGTCCCCCACTCCACGGCCAAGCACTGCCGCCATGCGCGCTCTTCGTATTTCGTCGGGGCCCTGGGAAGGTTGAACAACAACTTCGACCTGCTCAACCCCCTGGCCCGCAGCGTCGCAGATCAGCTGGGACTCAAGCCCATCGTGAAGAATCCCTTCCTCAACACTGCGGCGCAGCTGGTGGAGACTGTCCACGTTGTTGAGGAATCCCTGAAGATCCTGGACCAGCTCCTGGCGGGCGGTATCAAGGACGAAAAGCCGGTCACGCCGGAGAAGCTGCGGGAAGGACGCGGCGCGGAAGCCACCGAGGTGCCGCGCGGAATTCTGTTCCACGACTACACGTACGACAATCGGGGCCAGGTGGTGAAGGCCAACTGCATCATCCCGACCACGCAGAACACCCAGTCCATCGACGACGATATGAAGGAGCTTGTTCCGTGGATGATCGACAAGGGGATGTCGCAGGAGCAGATGACGCTCACGCTGGAAATGCTGGTTCGCGCCTATGACCCCTGCATCTCCTGCTCGGTCCATTTCCTGGACGTGGAGTTCCGAAAATGATCATCACGAAGGCACGGCCCGCCAGCGTCATTGGGCTCGGCAACGTAGACAGGAAGGACGACGGCGTGGGCGTGATCATCGCTGAGGCGCTCAAGGAAGAGCTGGACAGCGGCGCCTGGGTGCCTGACACGGACAGAGAGCTTGCCGTGGTTGCGGCCGGTGCCGACAGTCTTCTTGCCGCCGCGCATGCGGCTGACGGCCGCTGGGTCATCCTGGTGGATGCAGCGCACATGGGCCTTGCCGCAGGAGAATATCGGATGTTCACCCCCGCGGAGGTTGAGCTGTCAGCGCGCGGAGACGGCCTCGCTCCTCATGATGCGGACCTCGCGGAAGCGCTCCACCTGGTCAGCAGCCTGGGCTGCGCGGAACGGGTGCGGATCATGGGGATCGAAGGCAAAGACATGGGAGACGGCCGCGGGCTTTCGCGGCCGCTGCAGGCCCGGCTGCCGCAGATACGGGCAAGGATCAAAGAGGAGGTTGGACTGCTGCCATGAAGAAGATACTCATCGTCGATGACGACAGGGATGTGTTCGAATCCATGAAGATCGTCCTGGAGGCGGAGGGGTACGGGGTGGACTGGGCCACAAATGGGGCAGAGGCAATCACAAAGGCGAAATCGCTCAAGCCCGACCTCATGATCCTGGACGTGATGATGAATACAGACGACGAGGGCTTCCAGGTCACCTACACCATGAAGCAGGACCCCCAGCTCTCCTGCATCCCCATTGTCATGGTCACAAGCGTGGGCGCGCGCACCGGCTTCTCTTTCGACCGCAGGAAAGATGAGGACTTCCTGCCGGTGAACGAGTTCCTGGAGAAACCGGTGGACCCGCGCACCCTGGTGGACAAGGTGCGGGAGAACCTGGGAGGCTGAACCGGGTCTCACCGACGCGCAGGTTCCGTTCCCTACCCCCCAAGCACGGTCTGCTCGATCTTCCTTACCTGCTCGCGGTACAGGGAGACAATCGTCGTGCCGTAGTCCGCGATGAGCTGGATGATGTTCCGCGGTCTTTCTCCCTCGTCGTACCCATTTATGCGGTCCCCGGCGTCTCCGAGCCCGGGCAGGATGTACGCCTTGGTGTTGAGAACGGGATCCATCCATAGAGTATAGATTTCCGCCGTCTCCAGGGCCCTGACTATCCTCAAGGCTCCCTTGAGGACGGAGATGACGTTGAAGAACTTGATTGAGCGCGGCTTCACGCCGTGCTCCAGGAGG
Source organism: Spirochaetia bacterium (assembly GCA_049515135.1). Lineage (GTDB taxonomy): Bacteria > Spirochaetota > Spirochaetia > SZUA-6 > Fen-1364 > Fen-1364. The sequence goes on along the minus strand of JBEKUJ010000010.1, from coordinate 64,650 downwards.
TATTTCACGACCGTAACGAGGCTGCCCCCCGTGGCATTCATGGGGTCGGCAAAGAACAGGTCCTTGCCGTCAAGGGAAGCCGGGTCGAAATAGGAGAGGTCGAGGTTCAGGACGTACTCCATGTTGCTCTCCACTTTGGTGTCGTCCCGCGAGATCTTGAAAAGCGCGAACGGTGTGACGTACCCGTGGGATGAGTACTCCTGGATCTCCTTGGACATGATCATGGCCGGGAGGAGAGCCCCCCGAAGCATCACGCACATCACTGAGTTCTCGATCCGCTCATCCACGTCCGGTATCTTGTGGACGGCGTAGTTCTGGATGGGGAGGGTGACCGGCGTCTTCACCACGATGTGATTCTTCTTCCTGTCCGCGGCGGAGCCGAAGGCGAAGTTGAAGAGCAGCTCATATGCCCTCTGCGTATAATAGAGGAACTCGGGATGTTCGGTTCGGGTGTCGCGCAGCTTTGCTATGAGCCGGGAAACTTCTCCATGCACTTCACGGGGAGTCTCGAAGGAATACACGTGGATCCTGGGCTCCTTGGCGACGATCTCTCGCATCGCATGGCCCAGCTCATTGTACAGCCCGATGAGCTCCTCCGTGGCCCGCCCCTTTTCCCTCTCCCGCCCCTCATCTGACAGCACGGCAAAACGCTGGAGCACCTTGTCGAACCGCCCGTTCATGTCCTGAATTGTCGCCTTGTCCGCGCTGGTCAGGTAACCGTCCAGGTCCTGCGCCTTGAGAATCACTTTCGCCATGGCAGCCTCCCGCGGGACACAGTACACGCGCTGGCGTCAGTGGTCAATGCAAGCTCTTCCCGGTATCCTTTCACCGTGCTGCGCAGGAGATTCGTCTTCAAGGGTACAGTCCAGGGTGTCGGCTTCCGTCCTACCGTGTTTCGCGTTGCAACCGGCCTGGGGCTGAGCGGATTTGTCCAGAACCGACGCTCCGAGGTGATAGCCGAGGTTCAGGGGGAAGAGCGCGGCGTGGGATCGTTCCTTGCCCACCTTCGCGCTGCGCTTCCTCCGGCAGCCCGCCTGGAGGGAGTCACGGAAAGCGAGGTCACGCAGGAGATGGACGGAGGCACGTTTGTCATCCGTGCGAGCCAGGCGGACAGGTTCGCTTTTCCGCCCATCCCGCCGGACCTTCCCCTGTGCCCGGAGTGCGCGCATGAGCTCCTCGATCCTGGCAACAGGCGCTACCTCTATCCGTTCATCACCTGCACGCAGTGCGGCCCGCGGTACTCTATTGTGGAAAGGACCCCGTTCGACAGGGAAAACACCTCCATGCGGCCTTTCGAGCAATGCCCCGCATGCGCGCGGGAGTTCTCAGACCCGGCTGACAGGAGGTTCCATTCCCAGACCAACTCGTGCCCCGCATGCGGCCCGCGCCTTTCCTGCACGGATGCATCCGGCGCCCTGCTGGAGGGGGATGCGATCCAGCGCGCCATCAGCGCGCTCTCCCAAGGCAGGATCGTGGCCCTGCAGGGCATCGGCGGCTTCCATCTTGCGGCGGACCCCTCCCAGGGGCGCGCGATGGATCGGCTGCGCCGCGCAAAGGAGAGAGAGCACAAGCCTTTCGCGCTGATGGCGCGCGACCTGCAGGAAGCTGAGGCTCTCTGCGTCCTCGAGCCCCGGGACAGGGAGCTGCTCTGCAGCGCCGAAAGTCCCATTGTCATCGCCCCCCGCAGGGCCGACACTCCCGCCTGGCTTTCAAGGGCTTCCGAGACGGAGACGCTCGGCGTCATGCTGCCCTACACGCCTCTGCACGCGCTGCTGTTCCTTCACCCCGCGCATCCCGTTCCCTACCGGCACCTGGTCATGACCTCCGGCAACAGGGCAAGCGAGCCCATCATCACTGACCCGCAGGAGGCCCTGCGCAAGCTCGCCGACGTCGCGGATTTGCTCCTCTTCAATAACCGCGCAATTGTCTATCGGACAGACGACTCGGTGGTCAGGGCCGGCAAGTCGTCCGGCGTGTTTCTCCTTCGCAGGTCGCGCGGTTACGTGCCGCGCCTCCTCAGGCTTCAGGCGGATGTGAAGGGAGTGGTGCTGGGTCTCGGCGGAGACTTGAAGAGCGCCCCTTCCCTGGCCAGGGGCCGCGATGTCCATGTGTGCCCTTTCAACGGCGACCTCGATGATCAGGAGACGCTCGCCCAGTTCGATTCTGCAATCGAGCAGACCCTCACCCTGTACGGCACTGCGCCGGACCTCATTGTGCGCGACATGCACCCTCTGTATCGCTCCAGCGCCTGGGCCCTTGGAGATCGTCCGTCCGAGCTGGCAGGCGGGCGGCCAGTGCGCGGGGTTGCCGTGCAGCATCACTTCGCGCACGCCCTGTCGGTCATGGCAGAGCACGGCCTGGAGGAGACTCTGGCCCTTTCCTTCGACGGCACCGGCTACGGCACGGACGGAACCATCTGGGGCGGAGAGTTCCTCCACGCCACACGGAGGGGCTTTGCAAGGCTCGGAAGCTTCGCTCCCTTTGCGCTTCCCGGGGGGGAAGCGGCGGTGCTGCATCCCGCAAGGATTGCTTTCGCAATCCTCGGGGCTTCGGCAGAACAAGGGTTGCCGGGAGTATCCAGCGAGCAAGGCCGGATGCTGTCCGCCATGCTGAAAAGGGGGGTCAACTGCCCCGTCTCCACGTCTCTCGGACGCATTTTCGACGCGGCTGCGGCAATTCTCGGCCTGGTGGAAACCGTCAGTTACGAAGGAGAAGGGCCAATAAAGCTGGAAGGCTATGCTCTGCGCGAGCACCTGGCAGGAAAGGGGCCAACCCAGGCCGCGCGGGCCGACGAGCTCCTCCCCTTCCTCCCCTCTGCTGATCAAGAGCGGCGATTCCTGGTTAATGCCCGGCCCCTGCTATCGTTTCTCATGGAGAGGAAACAGGATGTGCAGGTCCAGGAGCTCGCCCTCCTTTTTCACCAAAGCATCGCAGCCGCCTCTCTGGAAGGCGTTCGACGGATGAGAGAAGTCACGGAACTCCGGCGAGTTGCCCTTTCTGGAGGCGTATTCCAGAACCTGCTTCTGAGAGAGCTTCTCATCCCCCTCTTGATACAATCCGGTTTTGAGGTTTTCCTCAACGAGAGAGTTCCGCCGGGCGATGGTGGTCTCTCCGTTGGACAGGTTTGGTACACGGAAGAATAGAGGTTGAGCATATGTGTCTTGCCACGCCCATGAAGATTGACCGAATCCTCGAGGGAAAGAAAGCAATAGTTTCCCAGGGGAACGTCAGCATCCAGGTTGATATTTCGCTCCTGGAGAACCCCAGGCCGGGAGATCACGTTATTGTCCACGCCGGGTTTGCAATCGAGACCCTGTCGCTGGCCGAAGCGGAGGAACGCCTGGAGCTTTTTCGAAGGATGGCTGAGCTGACCGGAGACGCCTGAGCCATGAGCGATGAACGGCAGCTGGCCCGCCAGCTGGTCTCAGAGATAGAAAAGACCACGCGGCGGATTGGCAGACCCATCTCGCTCATGGAAGTGTGCGGCACGCACACGGTGGAGCTGCGCCGCAAGGGAATCCATTCCCTTCTTCCGAAAGCCATTTCCCTGGTCTCCGGACCGGGATGCCCCGTGTGCGTGACGCCGGCAGGGTACGTAGACAACGCGCTCCTGCTTGCCGAGTCGGGAAAGGCCCTCATAGCCACCTTTGGCGACATGCTCAAGGTGCCCGGCACGACCGGCCGGGCCCTCAGCTCGCTCTCTGGTCAGGGGCTCGTGAAGCTGGTCTATTCGCCGACAGAGCTGATTTCGATTGCCCGGCGGTCTCCCCTGCCCGTGGTGTTCCTTGCGGTTGGATTCGAGACCACCATCCCGACGGTCGTGTCGGCTCTTCTCCAGGCGGGTGAGCAGGGCATCGAGAACCTCCTGCTGTACACGGCGTTCAAGACTGTCACGCCGGCTTTGCGCTTCCTGCTCTCGAACCCGGACCATGGAATAGACGGCTTTCTCCTGCCGGGGCATGTCTCGGTTGTCATCGGCGAAAAGGCTTACGATTTCCTTGCTCAGAACGGCGGGAGGCCTGGGGTGATCACCGGCTTCGAGTCTCTGGACATGCTCCTTGGGATCCTCAAGCTGGCGCGGCAGATCGAAAAGGGGGAGCGTCGCGTTGAGAACGCATACCCTCGCGCCGTGAGGCCGGACGGCAATCCGCGCGCCCTCGCCGTCATGGAGAAGAACCTCGAGCCCAGGAACGATGTGTGGCGCGGGCTGGGGATCATCCCCGGTGGAGGGCTGGGACTTCGTCCCGAGCTTGCCCTCTTTGACGCGGAAAGACGCTTCCAGCTTCCCCCTGCAAGGGACGCAGAAGCCCCCGGCTGCATCTGCGCGCGCGTAATTGCCGGCAGGGCGCAGCCGCCGCAGTGCGCCCTGTTTGGCCGGCGCTGCACGCCTGATGACCCGGTGGGTCCCTGTATGGTGTCATCCGAAGGGACATGCGCCGCTTACTTCCGCTACGGCGCGCGCTCATGAAAGAGGACGGCGTGGTCAGGCTGGAGCACGGCAGCGGCGGCGCGCTCTCTCGGGACCTTGTGGAGTCGGTCATCTACCCTGTCCTTGCATCCGATGCATACCCCGAGCTGTCGGATGCCAGCCCTCTTTCCTCCGGCTCGGAGCTTCTCCTGACCACGGACGGCTACGTGGTCGACCCTCCGTTCTTCCCGGGGGGCGATATCGGCACGCTGTGCGTTTTTGGGACCTGCAACGATCTTGCAGTCTGCGGCGCCCGGGTCCTTTCCCTGTCCCTGGCAATGATCGTCGAGGAAGGCTTTCCAATCTCGCAGCTGCAGAGGGCTCTTGTATCCGCTGCAGACTCCGCCCGGGAGGCCGGAGCCCGCATCGTCACCGGCGACACGAAAGTCGTTCCCAGGGGAAAAGGCGGCGGCCTGTTCATGACGACGGCCGGAGTCGGAGCCCGTGTCTTCCCGCATCGTCTCTCACCTTCCATGGTGCGGCCAGGGGACGCCGTGATCGTTTCCGGCCCGCTTGGCGCCCACGGAATTACCATCCTGGCTGCCCGGGAGTCTCTTCCGGTGGGAGATACCCTGCGCTCCGACGCTGCCTGCCTCTACCCCATTGCCAGCGCCCTGTTTCCCCTCGGAGAATCGCTTCGCTTCATGCGGGACGCGACACGTGGCGGCGTGGCTGCCGTGCTCAACGAAGCCGTGCGCGGCGCCACGTGGGGGATCGAGGTGGAGGAGGACGAGTTTCCCGTTGACCCGGATGTCAGGGCCGTCTGCGACCTGCTGGGTCTGAACCCGCTGGAGATCGCAAACGAAGGGGTCTTGGTGGCGTTTGTGGCTGAGCAGGCCGCTGAGAAAGCCCTCGATGCCCTTCGGTCCTTTCCTTTGGGCAGGCAGGCAAGGCTTGTGGGAAAGGTCACCGCAAGCAACCCTGGCGCAGTAATAATGATCACGAGCATCGGAGGAAAGAGACTGATGGATTTTCCCCGGGGCCTGCTATTGCCCCGGATCTGCTGATACCGTGCCTCGGCTCACTCGCTATTGTACTGGATGAGCGTCTTGACTTCGAAGTCCCCAAGAGCCTTTTCGTAATGAAGGAACGGCAGACCGACAACGCCGAAGATCGACGTCACCCTGGCGCCTCCCATCGAGAGAAGCTGGGCGGCAGCCCGGAGCGTTCCGCCGGTTGCAATCAGGTCATCCACAAGGAGGATTTTCTGGCCTGCGTGAAGATCGCTCCTGTGCACCTCCAGGACATCTTCTCCGTACTCCAGGGTAAAGGCCACGCGATAGGTTTCCCCAGGAAGCTTCCCTTTTTTCCTTAGTAAGATGAGCGGCAGCCCCCTGCGATGCGCGTACGGAGCGGCAAAAATGAAGCCGCGGGATTCGATTGCGGCCACGCCGTCCACAGCAAGGTCGGCGTACAGCTCGGTCATCCGGTCGATGCAGTAGGCGAAGGCCCTCGGATCCACGAGGATCCCTGTTATATCGTAGAACAGGACACCGGGCTTGGGGAAATCCGGCACTTTTCGGATTGCGGTGTCCAGAATGTCATTCACGAGAGCTCCTTACTTCCTGGAAAAACCCCGCAAGCTTCTTTGCCCATTCGCTCACATCGGAGACTTTTTCTGGCTTTTCGCCCGGGAAGAGCGGGTCCTCTTCAAAAATCGCCACTTCGGTATCCTTCAAGGACTTCCTGATCTTGGCTGAGGCCTTTTCCGTACCCACCGAGAACACGCCTGCCGCCCTGCCGGCAAGGGTCACTCCCTTGAAAATGCGCATCAGCTCCGAGAACTCCGGCGGCACTTCAATGGCGCCTGATTTCTGCAGGCCGAAAATGACCATGTCCGCGGCGGCAATGTCAACGATGGAAGACTCATCGGCCTTCTTCGCTGTCGTCCTGAATCTCCCCTCGTTGAAAGATCCGCGCAAAACCTCGACCACCTTGCGAGTTTCGGCGGAATCTGGCGCCCAGAGTATCAGAACGTTGTACATTCACTGCTCCTGCTACAGAAGTCTACTCGCAGGAGCCTGTGTTGTCAAATAAAACGGCGTTGCGCTCAGCGCGTTCTGCGGGCGCCATGCCGCGCGTCCCGCCCATCCGTGGGCTCGGCGCGGCTCCGCCACGAATGGCCAGGGGCTCGCTTTCGGCCATCCCTGGCCTCGCTCCCCCTCGCCATCCGTGGCTACGGGTAATTCCGCTTGAATACTGGCACGCGGGCTTCGGCATTGAGCGAAAAGTCGGACACGGTACCATCACGAAGCGCATGATAGCCCAGCCCCGCCACCATGGCAGCGTTGTCGGTGCAAAGCGAAAGGCTCGGGAAGATGATCTCCAGCCCCGTTTCCGCACTCATGCGCTGACGGAGGTAGCTGTTCGCCGCAACCCCGCCTCCGGCAACTATGCGGCGCAGGCCTGTGTCGGTTGCCGCAGCAAGCGCCCTGTCCACAAGGATGTCGATGGCCGCCCTCTGGAATGACGCGGCGATGTTGGCGGTGCTCTTTTCAGATGTTCTGTCCCAGAACTGGTCCAGCTGGTGAATCACGGCCGTTTTCAAGCCGGAGTAGGAAACGTCGTAAAACGCCTCCCCTTTATTGAGGATGGGGTGGGGAAAACGGAATGCGCGGGAGTCTCCTGTCCTGGCAAGCGTGTCGATGGCCACCCCCCCCGGAAAGCCGATTCCATAATGCTTGGCAACCTTGTCGAAGGCCTCGCCGCATGCGTCGTCGATGGTCGTGCCCAGGACCTGCATCCGGTCGTGCCGATCCACCCGGGCAATGATCGTATGCCCGCCGGAGACCAGAAGCCCGAGATAAGGATAGGATATGTCTCTCTCCAGGTGGGGAGCGTACAGGTGGGCAAGGATGTGGTCCACTCCGACGAAAGGCTTCCCAAGCGCCCAGGCGAGGCCCTTTGCAAAGGACAGCCCCACAAGGAGGGACCCGATGAGTCCCGGCCGATACGTGACTGCCACGGCATCGATGTCGCCAACGGCAAAGCCCGCGGCCGACAGCGCGTCCTGGACCACCGGAGCTATCCACTCCACGTGCTTCCGTGAGGCGATCTCGGGAACCACTCCGTAAAACGGCTTGTGAAAATCAACCTGGCTCAGGACGACATTGCTCAGGATCCGGCGGCCATCTTCGACAACCGCCGCCGAGCATTCGTCGCATGAGCTCTCGATGCCAAGGACCCTCAAAAAGCGTGCGCTCCCGTGCGATCCCTGCCCTCATGGACGATGCGGGTCTCGCTCATGATCTCCTCCAGGCGTGCCAGACGGACGCCGTTGTCCGCCATCTCTTTCTGCCCGGCGCGCAGTATATCCAGGACCGCCTTGTTCTGTACATGCCCTATTACCACAGCCGTTCCCCGCTCACGAGCTTCCCGGACAGCGACTCCGAAAGCGTCTGCAATGGCCTTTTCGCTTCGAACATCGTCGATGAAGACATTTCTCTGAAGAAACGGAACCCCGAGCTTCTGCGCAAAGGATGGACCCACGGTTTCTGGAGTCGTTCTGCTGTCAACAAAGAACAAGCCCTGTCGCTTGAGGTAGCCCAGGACAGCTTCCATGAGGGCAGGGTCCGCCGTGGCCCGCGAACCCATGTGGTTGTTCATTCCCTCGGCTCCTGGAACGGAGGCAAAATCCGCGGCAAGGAGCGCGTCTATTTGCGCCGGCGTCATCCCCACGCGCAGCGTCCCGGGCCCGGGATCATCGTCGCCCTCTGCCTCCATGGGGCAGTGGAGAATGAGGTCTTTTCCGGCCGCCAGGACCCGACGGGCAGCTTCCTCGCTGTGGGGCAGGTTGGGAAGCACGGCGACTGTCAGGGGGCCGGGGAGCTCCAGGAAAGGCTGCAGCTCCTGGAGGCTGTACCCGGCGTCATCAAGAATGACCGCCAGCTTTGCCTCCGGCTCGATTTGCACGGGCCGTGGCGCGGGCTCGTGGCTCTGGGGGGGCACGTTTTCCAATTGCGGCTTGTCCTGCGTCGGGCCTGGGACGGCAGAAATCACGGGACCTGACTGCTTCCGCGCAAGCGGGGGGCAGGCAACGAGGACAGCCATGATGGCGGCGGCGGCCAGGGTGACTATGACGGCTGTCAGCCTGAGCCGGGAAGAGGGGCGCGCTGCACGACGCACGCGCTACTCCGAAACGTCAGTTGTAGACATACTCCTTCAGCTCTTCGGAGAAGCTTCTGAGTTTCTTGAGGGCTCGAATCTCAATTTGTCGCACAGTTTCCGGCGAGATGCCCAGCTCATCGCCGATCTTCTTCAATGTATGGCGCCTGCCGCTCACGAAAGAGAAGCGGTAGAGGAGGATCCGGCGTTCCTTCTCCTGGAGCCCTTCGAGGAACTTCAGAGTATCCTCCCGCAGAGTCTTGCGCATCAGCTGGCGGTCCGGAGCGAAAGAGAGGTCTTCCACCATGTCGTGCAGGCTTCCGGAGTCCGGGGAGATCGATGAATCCAGCGACGCCACGGAGTTGGAGGAATTGATGATGGCGGCCACCTCTTCTTCCTCCAGCCCTATCTCCTCCGCAATCTCCACCAGGGTCGGCTCCCGCATGAGCACCTGAGAGAGATTGTTGTACACCTTGTTGATCTTGCGAAGCTTCTCTTCCTGCCTGTGCGGAAGGCGGATCACTCTCTTCTTGTTGGAGAGAGAGCGGACAATAGACTGCTTGATCCACCATGAAGCGTAGGTGCTGAACCTGACTTTCTTCCTGAAATCGTACTTGGAAACGGCCCTCATGAGGCCGATATTCCCTTCCTGGATGAGATCGAGGATGGAGACCTCAGGGGTAAGATAGTTCTTGGCGATCCGCACGACGAGCCGGAGGTTTGATTCGATGAGGATCCGCCGCGCGTCTTCATCCCCCTTCTGTATTCTGCGTGAAAGGTCCAGCTCTTCTTCGAAGGTCAGGAGCCGGGCCTTCTTGATCTGGTTGAAATATGCTTTGAGGTTGTCCTCAAAGGAAGATGTTGCCTCCCGCTTCCTGCTCATTGACATCTCCTGGACCATAAATAAGCAAGTAGCATGCCAAGGCTCATTGAAAAAAATGCATCATATTTCTTTACTGGACAAGGTTTTAATTAGTGGACACCGCTCTATGAGCCTTTCAAACCAGTTTTGTATGATTTCTAGTACAATTCGTCCGTATTATTTTGATGATACCTGGCGGTAGATCGTTTCAGCCAGGCCGAACCCTGCCGTCTGGGCCATCTTCTTTGCGTACTCGTCGTACAACATGCCTTCGAACACGTCCTGTGACAGGCCTCCGCCCAGAAGGTCGTTTTCCCTGTGGACCGTCTTTCTCATGACATCGAGCATCTGCTTTATGAACAAGGCCTCGAAATCCTGGCAGGCCTGGTACAGATCGCTGTGCTTGTCGACTCCCTGGCGACCAGGCCGCGTTTGATCAATGGGATATGTATGGGTGTTTGTCAGGTTGACCGGCTGCATCGTGAATACCTCTTCACATGACGACGAGCGTGCCGAAGAGCGCTCCCGCTTTCTCCACGGCCTCGAGCACGCCAATGACTACATCAGCCTTGAGCCCCACGCTCTTGAGGGCAGAAACAAAATCGTCGACCGTCGTCGTATCGCCGATCACGAACACGTCGGGGGTTGTTGCTGCGCCGGCGGGGGCGGCGCCAACGGTCACTCGCGTAGTGCGGTAGGACACGGCAACCTTCCCGATGCGGACCTTCTCCCCCATGACAATCACGCCGCTTGCGGAGTCGATCACAACCTTGCCCACGGTGTCCGGCGTCACTGTCAGGGCCTCCAGCTGCGCAAGGAACCCCACAGGGTCCGATCGCCTGTCCTGCGGGATCTGCACCTCGATGAGGGAGGGATCGCGGCTGGCTACGGTGATGCCGCTGAATGCGCTGCCAATTGCCTTCTGGACCGCGCTGGCCGTGACGAAGTCGGGATTATGCAGGAGGATGGAAACCGTGTTGTTGTCCTGGTACTGGGAGACAACGTCCTTTTCCACAATTGCTCCCTGGGAGACCGCTCCAACGGTCCGTGCAGCTGCCGGGTCCTGGGACGTCGTCACCCGGCCCTGCGCCACGGCATACACCTGGCCGTTTGCGGCCTGGAGGTTCGTCTGCAGGAGCACACCGCCGTCCAGGTCCCGAGCATCGCCGATACTCGAGACGATCACGTCGATGCGGTCACCCGAGCGGGCGAATGCCGGCAGCTCCGCGCTCACCATCACAACCGCCGCGTTTTTGCTGCGCACGTCCTGCGGCGGCAGCGAAACTCCGAAGCTGGCTACGAGGGAGGAAACAGTGGACCGCAGCAGCGGAGCGCTGGAGGAATCCCCCTTCCCGTTGAGGCCGCTCACGAGCCCGAGGCCCAGAACCTGGTTTGCCCGCACCCCCTGGATGGAGGCGATGTCCTTGATCCGGACCACCGGGGCGGCTGAAGCCACCACAGCACTCGTCATCAGGAGGCAGACAGACAATGCCCTATGGAAGCTCAACATCCACCGCCTTCCCTGCAAGGAGCTTGCCGGCAAAGCTCTTCTGGCTGTCGGATACCAGCACGTTCACAGTCTCGCCGACTGCCGCAGTACCAAGCGCCTTGCCCTGCATCTCGATGGTGATCGGGCCCTTGTGAAAAACAACCCGTACCGGGTCGCTGGCGCGGATGTCCACGGCAGCGGCCCGAGGATCCCCTTTCAAGGCCAGAATGATCCTGCCGCTGGCCTGCCCGCCGCTGCCCGCGACGGTGAAAGAGGTCTCAACAGATCCCCGCGAGGACCTCACCAGCTGGAACGCCGGGGCGGAGTTCTGCGGGAGGGTCCCGGTCAGCTGAATCGATCGTATCTCGATGTCTGTGACGTCGGCACCCAGCACGCCTGAGTCGCTGAGAAAATCCACTAACCGGTCCAAAAGCGGCACCTCGTTGTCCGGCACCGTGCCGCGGGGGATCACAAGGCTGCGCGATCCAACGAAGATCGAGTCGCGGCCGAACGCGTCCGCCACGCGGTCCATGTAGGAGCTGGAGGGAATATACAGGAGATGACTGGTGACCGACGCGACCTCCAGGGCCAGGGTCTCTCCCGCGGATCGGGGGGTTTCCCCGGAGGGCTGCACAAGATCGCCCAGGCGGATGTCTCCCGGGTCAGCAACGATCACACGCTGGATGTAGACGGTGATCCCGCGTGCCTCAACCCAGTGAGCCGTCGCCAGGAGGAGCACTCCGAGAAGCCCAAGGAGGCGCGGCGCGCGTCTCATCTTTTGTCGCTACCTCTTCAGCGAGGTTGCGGTTGCAAGCATCGAGTCGGAGGTCTGGATGGCGCGGCTGTTCAGCTCGTATGCCCGCTGCGCCACAATCATGTTTACCATCTCCCTGACCACCGAGACGTTGGACATCTCGAGAAACTTCTGCAGCGTCTTTCCCATTCCATCGAAGCCAGGTCGGCCGGGGATGGGATCTCCCGAAGCGTTGGTGACCTTCATCAGGTTTTCCCCGATAGACTCGAGCCCGGCAGGGTTGACGAAGCGGTAGATCTCAAGCTGCCCCACTTCCACAGGGTCGTCGCTGCCAGCCACCTTGACGGTGATTCTCCCGTCCTGCGATATCGTCAGGCTGTCGTTCACAAATCCCTCGGGGAGCACCACCTCCGGCAGGAGCTTGTAGCCGTCCGAGGTGACCAGCTGTCCGTTTGAGTCGATCTTGAACGATCCATCGCGCGTGTAGCCGTACGTCCCGTCGTACTGAAGGACGCGGAAGAATCCCTCGCCCTCGATGGCCATGTCCGAGACGTTGCCCGTGGCTTGAAGGGCGCCCTGCGTGAAGATTTTCTGGGTCGCCGCAGGCCGCACGCCGTGGCCAACCTGCACTCCGGTAGGGACCACCGTGGCTTCGGTGGCCGGCGTGCCTGCCAGGCGCTCGGTCTGATAGAGAAGGTCTTCGAAATCAGGCCGCATCTGCTTGAAGCCGGTCGTGTTCACGTTGGCCAGGTTGTTGGAGATCGTGTCGATGTTGAATTGCTGGCCGGTCATTCCCGACGCTGCTGTCCACAAAGATCGCATCATACTTTCACCACCTCATTCCAGAGCTTCCCGATCAGCGAGTCTTCCGTCTGAATGGTCCTCTGGTTCGCGTCATAGGCGCGGTTCACCTCGATCATCTCTACCATCTCCGTCACGGCGTTCACATTGGCGCCTTCCAGGAATCCCTGGCGCACCTTGGGCCTGACGTCGGGTCCAATGATCGCGGCCGGCCCGGATTCGTCCGTCGTTTTCCAGTAGGAATCCCCCTGCTTCTGCAGGTACCGCTTTCGGGTCACGTCCACCATGCGCAGACGGTCCACCTTCTCGATGTTCTCCCACTGGTTTTCCTCCTGGGAGACGAGGCGCTTGTCGTCCGCCGCGAAAGTGGCGTTCTGCCAGACAGTGCCGTCCTGGTCGACAACGAAATTGTTCTTCTTGAGCTTGATGGCACCATTCTCCCCCAGGACAAAGTCCCCGCTCTTGGTGACCAGGTAGCCGTCCTTGTTGACGAGGAACGCGCCGTTGCGTGTGAGCCGTTCCCCGTCCGGGGTCTGGACGGAGAAGAAGCCGTCCCCCTCCAGGGCCATGTCGAACTCGTTTTCCGTCTGCTTCATCGGCCCTTGCGCGAAGTTGGTATAGACCTCATTCGTCTCCACCCCGGTGCCGATGGTGCCCACGATCGGCGACGAGTCCACCGATCCCATGGGGAACTTGTAGACCGCGTCGTCGTTCATCCGGCGCATCAGCATCTCGGGGAAAGCCTTTTCGATGGCGGTGTCCTTCTTGTAACCGTTGAGGTCCACATTGGCGAGATTGTTGGAAATCTCGTCCATGCGATTCATCTGGACAACCATCCCGCTTGCGCCCGTGTACAGTCCGCGAACCACTGAAACCTCCTGGGGAACGCGCCCGCGTCCCTCTCCCCCATCCTCATTATCGGACAACCCGGGCGGTCCTTGACGAGAGAGCTCCGCATCTCCCCATTGCCATTGCAGTCCCATTTCTATATGCTGCCGGGCACGCCAAGATAGCTCAGCTGGTAGAGCAGCGCACTCGTAATGCGCAGGTCCTGGGTTCAATTCCCAGTCTTGGCTGTAGACAGGGATGTCGAAGGCGAGCGAGTACAGGGACGTACGAAAGCGAGCCTAAAGGCATGGACGCCGAGAGGCGGCCGAGATATGGATGTCGAAAGGGCGCCTGTAGCCACGGACGGCGTACTCGCCGAACGGGTACTCCCGTAGGGCGGAAGGCCGCGCGGCGAGGAGCTGCGATTTTTCTCTCGACAGTCCTCATCCCTCCATGATATTGTGCTTCCATGCTCCGAAAACTCCTCAGTAACCGCATAGCCATCTACGTAATTCTCTGCCTTCAGCTTGTGCCGCTCTTGATCTTTCCCGCGTCCTCGTACTCACCGAAAACACAGGAGTGGTGGCTTCCGATTGTCCTCTCGTTCCTCGTGGTGCTGGCCCTCGTCCAGTTGGTCTTCCGCAAGAGCCCGGCCTCCTGGCCCTGGTACCTGCTCGCCTTTTCCCAGGGCTTCAATATCATCAGCAGGCTGATGATGCTTCTCCCGCACACGACGGAAAACGCAGGAGGCGTGCAGCGTTTCAACACCGACTATTTTGTCATTGCCGTCATCGCGATGCTCGTTTCGGCGTTCGAGATCTGGTATTGCGAGCTGCCGGAAGTCCGCAACAAGCTCCTTGCATAGCTTCGGGAGGCGTCGCGGCGCAGCGTGCATGCTTGACAATTTATTCACCGGGAGTATTATTTTTGCACGATTTTCGCCCTGCTGGGGCGGTTCCTTCCAAAGTGCTCCGCGGCAATAGTTCGCGCGCCGCTTGTTCACGCAAGGAGGTGCAGACGCCACTCGGAAACGTTGGATTCCCTGAGGCTGGCCGGGCCGGCCAGATTGTGCGGTACTGTTCAATTCCTAAGACGCTTTAATGAATTTCTATAGAAGGAGGAAAGAATGAAGCGTTTTCTGTCGCTCGTTGCTATCGCGCTGGCTATCGCCGTTGTGTTTGTAGGCTGCCAGCAGGCACCCAAGGTACTGAAGGTGGCCATTCTGGCGCCCCTTTCAGGCCCGGTCCCTACATTCGGCGTGTCCACACGTGACGGCGCCCTGCTTGCCATCGACGAATGGAACGCGAAGGGCGGCGTCCTCGGCTTGAAGATCACCCCGATCGTCGAGGACAGCCAGTGCACGCCTGACCCCGCGGTCAACGCTGCCAACAAGGTCATCAACCAGGACAAGGTCCACTACATCATTGGCGAAGTGTGCTCCAAAGCATCCATCCCGGTATCGTTGATCGCCAACGCAGCAAAGGTCATCCAGATCAGCCCGACCTCCACCAACCCGACGGTCACGGTGGATCAGAACGGCGCCACAAAGCCCTATATCTTCCGCGCGTGCTTCATCGACCCCTTCCAGGGCAAGGTGGGCGCAACATTCGCATTCAACAACCTGAAGGCGAAGAAAGCTTTCCTGATGGTTGATCAGGGCAACGCGTACGTAATAGGTCTTGCCCAGAACTTTGAAGCAACCTTTACGCAGCTCGGCGGGAAGGTTATCGGCAAAGAGAACTACACCGGCACGGACACCGATTTCTCCGCTATCCTGGCAAAGATCAAGGCTGCAAAGCCGGATGTCGTGTATCTGCCTGACTACTACAACGTCGTCAACCTCGCCACCAAGCAGGCCAAGGAGAAAGGCATCACCGCCCCCTTCATGGGAGGCGATGGCTGGGATTCCTCGGACCTCGATGTCAAGGCAGCTGACAACGGCTACTACACCAACCACTATGACGCTTCGGACCCGCGCCCTGAGGTGCAGAACCTCCTGAAGGCCTATGGTGACAAGTACAAGGACAAGGATGGCAAGCCGATCGTCCCCGACGCTCTGGCCACCCTGGCCTACGACGCCACCAACATGCTGCTGCAGGGAATCCAGAACGCAGGCGCGGACAACACGGACAAGGTGAAGGCCGCCCTTGAAGGGATCACCTTCAACGGAGTGTCCGGCAAGATCACAATCGACGCCCAGCACAACCCCGTAAAGGGAGCAGTCATCATTCACGTGAAGGGCGGGAAGAAGATTTTCGACTCTTTCGTTTCTCCATAACCTGAAAGCCATGCATTTCGGAGAGGGCAACCGTACGGTTGCCCTCTCAATTTCAACCATCTTTCCAAGACCGGAGCGAACATGCCTGTGAAAAACGACCACCCTGCGGCTACGTCCGTCATCCCGCGAAAAAACCGCGCGCCTCTTGCGTGGGTCGGAAACGGGTTTCTCATCCTCCTCGCGTTGTTTGCGGCCTACATCCTCGTCAGCAACCTCGTGCGGAGCCCGATTTTGTTCCTGCAGAATATTCTGGACGGACTGAAGCTGGGGTTCGTGTATGCGCTCATCGCTCTCGGCTACACTATGGTGTATGGAATCGTGAAGCTGATCAACTTCGCCCATGGGGATGTCTTCATGGTCGGTGCCTTCACGAGCTTCTTCGCGGTTGCGCAGTTCAACCTGCACAGGTGGCCGCAGATGCTCTTCCCGGGGATCCCGGGAGGTCTCTCCGTCGTCATCGGATCCCTGACAGTCATCCTCCTCTCCATGGTGGTCTGCACCCTGATGGCAATCACCATCGAGCGGGTAGCTTACAAGCCCCTGCGGGATGCTCCCCGAATCGCCGCGTTGATCACAGCTATCGGGGTCTCGTTCTTTCTCGAGTTCTTCGGAGCTCTTCAGTTCGTGTTCTCCCCCCGATTCATACCGTACAAGAGCCCCTTCGACACCGTTGCATGGTATATCCAGGGCGGCATCCACCCCATTGTTTCGGGGCAGGCGTCACCGGACAATACGATCAGCTTTTCCAACATCTTTCTCATCATCCTGGCGGCGTCCGTCCTGGTGCAGCTGTTCCTGCAGTTTCTCGTTCGAAGGACGAAGATCGGTATCGCCATGCGGGCAACCTCATTCGACAAACCCACAGCCCGGCTCATGGGGATCAACGTCGACAGGGTGATCTCATTCACCTTCGCGGTGGGAGCGGCCTTTGCCGGCCTGGGAGGCGTTCTCTACGCCATCGCGTATGAGTCCATCTGGACCCAGCTCGGCATCCTTCCCGGTCTGAAAGCGTTCGTTGCCGCGGTCTTGGGAGGCATCGGAAGCCTCCCCGGCGCATTCGTCGGGGCCCTCATCATGGGACAGGCTGAATCTCTCACCATGAGCTACATCTCCACGCCCATGCGTGACGCAGTAGCCTTCACGATACTCATCATCGTTCTCCTCGTCCGTCCCACAGGCCTCTTCGGGGAGCCAGCGGGCGAGAAAGCCTAGGGGGATGGGATGGAACTGAGCTACCTCTTCACGACCATTCTGAAAATGGCTGCCCTCGTTGCCTGGATCTACGGGCTGACATGGGGGCTGGCGCGAAAACCCCTCTGGCAGAAGGCTCTGACTGTTGTGCTGGCGTTCGGCGTCATCCAGCTCGCATTCCTCATGCAATTCGGCGATTTTTCCGTGTTCTCTGTGTTCGACCAGGGGCTTCTCTACCAGGCCGTGACCATGACAATGGTGTGCCTCGGCCTGAACCTCATCTATGGATTCAATGGTCAATTCAGCCTGGCCCAGTGGGGATTCTACGGGATAGGCGCATACGTGGCCGCAGACATCACCTACCGCTGGACCAACGGGGACGCGGGCGGGTTCCTCGTCGTGGGCCTCGGCGTCATCCTTGCCGGGCTCGCCTTGATCGGAGTGGGCCGTCTGCTGCGGCTGCGCAGGGGGGTGCCTGTCCTTTCAGCTTTCACGTTCTACCTCATCGCCGTGATTGTGGCAGGGGCCGTCGCGCTCTACCTCGGCCGCGCCCTGGGGTCGACTCTGACACCGCTTTTCGGATCGCCCAAAGCACCTGGCGTCCTGGCCTCACCAGTCGTGCTGCAGATCGTGTTTTTCCTGGGCGTCGTCTTTGCAGGCGCCTTCGCCGCCGAGGTGAGCTTCCTCTTCGGTCTTCCTGTGCTCACGCTGGGAAGCGATTATTTCGGGATCGCAACCCTGGGCTTTTCCATCGTCGTGCAGACCCTCATGAAAAACTCCGACACGATCCTTCCCTTCCCCGAGATGAAGGGAGCTCAGGGAATGATCGGGATCCCCAGAATAACCACATGGGCCACCGCTTTCATATTTCTCATGATCGTCATAATAATCGTCAGGAACTTCGTCCGCTCAAGTACGGGCCGAGCGTCGATGTCCGTGCGTGAGGATGAGACGGCGGCCAAGGCAATGGGGGTCAATGTCGCGGGCTCGAAGCTGCTCGCATTCGTGCTGGGAAGCTTCGTGGCGGGAATCGGCGGGGGTGTTTACGCACACTTTATTGGATTTCTCAGTCCCGACACATTCAGCTTCCTTGCAGGTTTCAACCCCCTGATTATCGTGGTCTTCGGCGGCCTGGGCAGCATGACGGGCACCATCGCAGCCTCCTTTGCCTGGATCTTCTTCCTCGAAGGCTTCCTCCGGGTCCTCCTGGGCCAGATGGGCACCGACGCACCGACCTGGCGCTTCGTGTTGTACCCCATAACCCTGCTCCTGCTCATGCTGATACGCCCACAAGGACTCCTGGGGTCCGTCGAGTGGGGCTTCCTGAAAGCCGAAAAATATCGACGTCGGGCCCAGCTGAATGGCGAAACAATTGCCGGTACCACGCCGGAGCGTGGGAAGGAGTTGTCCTGACATGTCGGACTCGAATGCCACAGGCGCTATCCTGGAAATCGGCGAGATAACCAAGTATTTCGGCGGTCTCTGTGCCGTGAAGAACTTCTCCCTGTCGCTCCCGCGCGGCGCTCTTTGGGGTCTGATCGGCCCAAACGGCGCAGGGAAGACCACCGTGTTCAACCTGATCACGGGGCTCCTTCCGCTCACGTCGGGGAGCATCAATCTGGACGGTGAAAGGATCGATGGTCTGGAAGCCTTTGAGATAACCCGCCTGGGCACAGCAAGAACGTTCCAGAATATCCGGCTCTTCTCGAGCCTCTCGGTCCTGGACAACGTCCGCGTCGCGTACCATGCCCACGTGGAATACGGTCTCACGGACAGCTTCCTGCGGACCAGGAAGTTCCTCGACAAGGAAAAAGAGCTCTCGGACCAGGCCCTGGATTTTCTTTCCATCTTCAAGCTGGATGGGATTGCAGAAGAGATAGCCAGGAACCTTCCCTACGGCGAGCAGCGTCGGGTCGAGATAGCGCGCGCCCTCGCCTGCAAGCCGAAAGTCCTGCTGCTTGATGAGCCGGCGGCGGGAATGAACCCTCGAGAGATCGGCCAGCTGATGGAGTTGATCCATTTCATCCGGGACCGGTTCAAGCTGACGATCCTCCTCATCGAGCACCAGATGAGGGTCGTCATGGGCATCTGCGAAAGAATCACGGTGATGGATTTCGGCGAGGTGATAGCTCGAGGGACCCCGAAGGAGATCGCGGGCGATCAGATGGTCATTGAGGCGTATCTGGGCAAAGGAGCTGCCACAAGTGCTGCAGGTTGAAAATCTCAACGTCTACTACGGCGCAATCCACGCTCTCCAGGGGATCACCTTCAACGTCGATGAGGGGGAGATCGTTACTCTGATCGGCGCAAACGGCGCGGGCAAGTCCACGACCCTCCGAACAGTCTCGGGCCTTCTGCGTTCCCGCACCGGCGCGGTGCGATTCAAAGAGCAGGACATTTCCACGGTAGCCGCGGAGAAGATAGTCCAGATGGGAATAAGCCATGTACCTGAGGGACGAAAAATCTTTGCCCCTCTTTCCGTGCGGGAGAACCTGATGATGGGGGCTTACACCCGCAATGATCAGGCGGAGATCTCGCAGACCCTGGATCGCGTCTACCGGAGCTTCCCCCGGCTCAAGGAGAGGGCAACGCAGTACGGGGGAACGCTGTCCGGGGGAGAACAGCAGATGCTGGCCACTGCCCGCGGTTTGATGAGCCGCCCCACCCTGCTCCTCCTTGACGAGCCGTCAATGGGACTGAGCCCGATCCTCGTTGAGGAGATCTTTCGCATCATCGTAGAGATCAACAAGCAGGGCACCAGCATCCTTCTGGTGGAGCAGAACGCCCAGATGGCGCTTTCAATAGCAAGCCGGGCGTACGTTCTGGAGACGGGGCGTATCGTCCTTTCCGGATCCGCAAAGGATATCGCGGAGAACTCCCAGGTGAAGGCGGCGTATCTCGGGATCTGATAGGCTGGCGCCCTGGCAGAGTGAGCTACTTTTCCTGGTGCTTGCGGCGCGCGGCAACAAAGCGGGCGAAGTCGTTGATGTTCTTGACCACGATCTTGTCCGGGTGAAGCTCGATGCGTCTCTGCGCCACGAAGTGGTTCAGGACCTCGCGGCACTGCCCCGGAGGGATGCCAGCCCAATGCGACATGTCATCCACGTTCGTCTTGAACTCGATGGAATCCACTGACGACGTGTCAAGAGACTGCTTCTCTGTCAGCATGAGAAACACATCGGCGACCCTGGCTTCCACATCCTCAAGCGTCAGCGTCATGAACAGGCGCTTCTGCTCGTAGATCCTGTTCACGAAAAGCTTCAGGAGCTTCATGGCGATCTGGGGGTTCCCCATCATAAGCGGCTCGAAGTTCTCCCGCGTGAACTCCAGCGCCTTCACCTCGTCCAGGGCGATGGTTGTAGCGGACCGGGGAGCCTCCTCAAGGATGGCCATTTCCCCGAAAATCTGGCCGGGCTGCAGGATGGCGATGTTCTTTTCCAGTTCCCCCATGATCTGCACAATCTGCACGCGCCCTGACTGGAGGAGGTAAAAGGTGTCTCCGGGCTCATACTCGCAGAAGATGATGTCGCCCTTGCGGAAGGTGACCATGAAGCGGTTGAACATGGAAAGATCAGGGCCGCTGCTCATGAGCCTCCCCCCTCAAGCGCCCTGAGCGCCTTTTTCACTTTGCGGATGACCGGGTCCTCGTCAGTCCCCATGGTCAGGATTTTCTTGAACAGGCCTGCCGCCTTGGCCTTGTCCCCTTTTTCCTCGTAGGAGCGCGCAACAAAGAAAATGGCATCCTTCATCTCAGGATGCTTGGGGAACTTCTGAACGATTGCGGTGAACGACTTGATGCAGGAGTCGAACTGCTTCAGGTAGAAGAGGCACTTGGCCATCTCGAACTCCGCTTTCGTCGAATACTCGGCGTCCGCGCCTCCGTCGATGATCTTCTTGAACGCCTTGAAAGCCTCCATGTACTTTTCCTGGCTCACAAGGCTCACCGCGTTGTAGTACTGCTGCGCGAGGTCGGAGGCGTCCGCTTTTGCCTCCGGGGGCGCCGCCGGCGCGGGAGACGCATTAAATGCCACGGAGACCATGGGCGCCGCCGGCGCTGCCGCGCTGGCCGGCGGTTCTCCCGACCCGTAGCGGGAGAGGAACTCCTCCGCCGAGACGATCTTGGTTGTCACATCGGCAGCAAAAGCTCCCGACGGGTAGTACACGAGGTAGCGCTTGTACGCGTGCAGGGCCTGCGCGTAGCGCTTGTTCTTCATGTAATACTCCCCGATCTTGTACAGGCCGGTCTCGGGATTGATCTGCTCGTCACCCACCAGCAGCGTCTCCACCTGCTTGTGGATGCGCCGAAGCTGGTTGGAAAACACTTTCAGCATCTTTGTGATGATGCGGGTGTTCTTGGTGGCCAGCACCTCGAACTCCTGCACGGAGAAAGCCATCACGGTGGAATCCTGGAGGACCATTGCGGTTTCTTCCCGCGGGTAGTGGCCCAGGGCGGATTTAACGCCGAAGAACTCTCCCGTCTTGATGAGGTCCCGCATCTCCTGCGTTGACTCGATGTCCACGTAGCTCAGGCTTATCTTGCCGGCGTTGAGCAGATAGATGCGCTCACTCTGGTCGCCCTTGAAGTAGATGATCGAGTTCGCTCTGTACTGAACAGCCTTGGGCACAGTCCACCTATTCCTGGAAAAAGCTAGGTGTCAAGAGGGATGAAGTCAAGGACCTTGCGGAATCCCACTGCCTTCCGTACCCTCTCCATGAGGCCTGCCGGGTCGCCCCTGACCAGCATCTGGCGTCCCCTTACGCTCACCGCGCTGTACTGCCCGCCGCGCGCCGTGAAGAGCTTCTCATGCCGCGCGTCTCCGTAGATCGGTGTTCCCTCCTGAACAAGGAGCTCGATGTCCTCCACACGCATCGCAACGAGCGACTCCCATGGATCGTCCTTGCGCTGCCTGATGACAAGAAGGTCCGCAAGCTTGCCTTCTGCCAGGTGTCCGGTCTCCTTCTGCATGCGGAAGGCTTTTGCCGGATTGACGGTCACCATGTCCACCAGGGTCCGGGCAGCAAGGTCTTCTCCGTACATCTTTCGATAAATATCCCGGGCAAAACGCATCTCCTCCAGGATATTGACGGAGCCGGTGGCCGTCGAATCAGTGCCGAGACCGACATTGATGCCCGCCTCCAGCATCTTGCGGATCTTCATAGTGACATTGAACATGAACACGTTGGACGCCGGACACCATGCGATGTGCGCGCCGGCCCGGCGCGTCTTCTGGATGTCTTCATCCGAGAAGCCGATGCAGTGGATGAGGACGGTGTGATCATCCAGACACCCCAGCTCTTCCAGGATGTCGACGCCCCGCTGGGATTCCTCGTCGAACCCTTCCTCAAGGTGCGTGATGAAGGGGAAATTGTTCTTCAGCGCGCGCGCATGCTCGATCTCGATTCCCTCCCCCCACTTCAGATCATAGGAGGAGCTTTCATGCGCGAGGGTATAGTTGCGAATGACCCGCATGGGAAGCCGCGGGATGAAGGGCTCGTTCCATTCGTGCGGGAAATGATCGTTGGCCGTGACGACGCCGGAGAACAGGTTCTTGTACGCGCTGAGAAAGTATCGGTCCTCCGTGCTGGTCTTGGCTCGTTCCACCTTGACCACGTCAGAATTGCGGAGGTCCCTCTCCCAGTCCAGCCACTTGATGTAAAACTCCCCTGGAGCCGGCCCCACCTTGGGCAGGTAGTTGCCGTTGAAATGGTCGTGAATGTTGATGAGGGCGGGGAAAGCGGCATATCCGTCACCGAAGCGAAGCTCGAACTTGCACTTCCCACCGAGGCGACCGAGCTTCTTCTGGTCGACCTGGATACTCGTGCCGGCCGTTGCGGTGTCAGGCGTGACGACGGTAAGACCACTCAACGAGTAGGTGGTGAGCATGCATCTTCCTTCGCAAGTTCTGGCATATTGTAGAATTGGCGCATCCTCATGTCAAGGTTTCGCTTCCGTCGTTCGGCGACGACCTCATCCCTGAATGAACGCTTCCAGCTCGCTGGACAGCCGAAGCTGTTTCAGCTTCACCAGCGCCCTCTCCTGAATCTGCCGGACCCTTTCACGCGTGATCCCGAGTATCCTTCCCGTCTCCTCCAGGGTGAAGGGTCCCTCTCCATCGAGGCCGAAGCGCAGCTTGATGATGCGCATTTCACGCTCGTTGAGCTTGTCGAGGACCATGGCAAGAGTATCCTGGAGGGCCAGGGCAAAGGCTGATTCGAACGGCTTTTCAGAGGCGTCATCGCGGATGAGGTCCGAGAGCCTCGTCGGGTTTTCTCCTGCAACAGGCGTATCGAGCGACGTCGGGTCCCACGACAGGCTGATGAGCTCTTCGACCCTGGATTTCGGAATACGCAGGTACTCGGCGATCTCAGCGTTGCTCGGCTCTCTGCCCAGCTCCTGGGTGAGCTGCCGCGCGATAGAGAAGCATTTCTTGATGGTGTTGAGAAGATGGATGGGGATCTTGATCGCCTTGCCGTTTTCCGCCAACGCTTTGATCACAGCCTGCTTGATCCACCACGTTCCGTACGTCGAGAATCTGCACCCCTTGCGATAGTCGAAGCGCTCCACAGCCTCAATGAGGCCGATGTTCCCCTCGTCCACAAGGTCGAGAAGCGACACGCCGCGGTGCTGGTACTTCTTGGCCACGGAGACCACCAGGCGGAGGTTCCCTAGAATCAGCCTGTTCTTCGCAAAGGTGATCTCATGCTCCAGCTCCGCCTTGCGGCGAAGGTAGGCCTTGCGTGAGACCCTGAGGGCGGCCGCCTTCTTCTCCAGCCCGGCCAGCTCTTCTTTGGCCCTCTGGATGGCACCCCCGATATCCTGCTCGTCCTGCGCCGCAAGAAGCGGATAATTGGATATCTGCCTGATATAGAGGGCAAGAAGATCCCTCTCCTGTGTGGCCTCCCGACGCGGCGCTCCGCGTGTCTCTTCCCGCCGCAGCGCCCCTCCTGCCTGCTCCGCACGCCGTGGCGCGCCAGCCAGCAACCCCACTGCTGCCGGCGACTGGACGGCAGTGTCGACACGGGCCTGCGTTCCTCCCTGGCCTTTTTCAAGGTGCCTTCCCATATACACCCTCTTACGCGTGACTCTTGTCGGAGAAAAACTTCTCCGGATCCACAAACTGCCCGTTTGACCCCTGAATGCTGAAGTAGAGTTTCGCCCCCCCTCCCTGCGGGCTCACTCCGAGCCGCGCGATCTCGGTCCCGGGATTCACGCGGTCACCGACGTTCACAAGTAGCTGCTCGTTGCCGGCATAGAGGATGATGTCTCCGTCAGCGGACTTGATTATGACGGTCTTTCCCCACCCCCAGTACGGACCGACCCACTTCACCTCTCCGCTCGTCGCAGAGTGGACGGGGTCTCCCTCGGACCCGAAGAACACGAGACCCGATATCTTGCCCCTGAGCGGCTCATGACGGCCTGAATGAGGCCATATGACTTCATCAGAAGCCGGCGGCAACGGGAGAGTGTCCCGCGATGAAGAGGCCCGCGCAACGCTGTCCTGCTGCGCCGGCCGGGTGACCGAAATCGATTCGATCGATTGCGATTGCGCCACTGCCGTTCGATCCGTCGGTACATAGAGCTTCGCGCCGACCTTGATCCGGCTTCGTTCCGTCATCCCGTTCAGTTCGAGCAGCCTGGCAAGCGGCACGCCAAGAGAGCGGGATATGGCGAAAAGCGTGTCCCCTTTTTTTATGACGTACATGGAAGGAAACCGGATGACGCTTCCCGCCTTCAGCTTTGAGGCATTGTCGATTCCATTGTATGCGCTCAACACATCCACCGGAACCTGTGCGCGCTTGGCGACGGAAAAAAGCGTTTCGCCTTCTCTGATCGTGTACGAGCTTTCCCCGGCCGCTAGGCTGGCCGCTATCAGAAAGAAAAGTAAGATCGAGAGCGAACGCATCGCTTTTCGTACCATAGAAAATCCTCAATCTATGTTCGGCTTCGCACCCTATTGTCTTGACTCGACTGGCGGCATAACGCTAAAGTTTTCGGCAAAGTAGAGGGATCGACGGGCCAGCACGTCCAGGTAGCGCCTGCCCGCCCTTCCGTCCGTCCGTGGACTCGGGCGGGCCAGCACGTCCAATGCCACGGAGTACCGTGGCAGGCCGGAGTGGTGGAACTGGCAGACACAGGGGACTTAAAATCCCCTGGTCCGAAAGGACCGTACGGGTTCAAGTCCCGTCTCCGGCATTCGCCCTTTGCGACAAAAATCGCTTCGATGTCCTTGGATTTTGAGGCGCACACCATTCTGCTGTGAATGCCCCGTTGCACCTTCTCTCCATTCATGGCAATGGTATTCTCGGTCGGTGGAGGCACGAATGGGCTTGTTCGGGAGCGATAAGCTATTCAATATCCGCGACAGCAAGGAGCTCCTGCACGCCCTGTCGACCCGCAAGCATTGGGACAGCATCCGAAAAGACGTCCTGAGCGCACTCATCGACAACGCAAAGGGCGATGTGCTGAAGATAAGCCGTTTTGTCTTTGTTTCCGAGTACTACGACTGCGTGAGAAACAACTTCGTCGACCTGTCAAGAATATGGGAAGACCCGAGGCTTGCCCTCTCCTCGTTCGGAGCCACCCTCGTCGGCCTTGCAAGGGACATCATCCAGCACCTGGGCGACTTGCCGCAGGGCTCAGAGAGGCAGAGCCAGGCATCGGGCCTGGTCGAGATCTCGTTCCTGTCGGCAATACTCTGCGACCAGCACCTTCTTGCGGCATTCAAGGGACTGGCGTCTTTCTACCACGCGACGGGAAGGGAGGAGCTTGCGGCCGCAACCTGCCGCCAGTACGATGAAGCAGAGCGGAAGCTCCTGCAGGCAACGGACGAATACCTCCGCGCCTACCGCGAGACGAAATACAAACCAGTGGCGGCCGCGCTGCGGGCAGAGATGGATCGTCTGAAGGCCGAGCTCGGAATGGCCTCTGGGCAGGGTCCGAAGCACCTACCGGGCTGATCCTTCGCGCTGGCTGATCATGGCTACGATCTCCTGGTAACTCAGCTGCGTCGCTCCGGCGCAGAGCTGGCGGAAAAGCTCCTCCGCTTCAGATGAAAGAAGAGCCCTGCCGACGTCGCCGGGCCCAGGGCTCGCGATGACGAGCCGCCGGGCGCGTCCGGCGAGCTTCAGGTTGCCGAGGTTCCCCGCGCCGACAGGGAACGAGCAGAGTATCGTCAGCTCCGCTTCCTCCACCAGCCGGGCCGCCCTGGCCACGTCCTGATCGGAGATCCGGGAGAAAGCGCCCACCGACTCGACAGTCAAGGCGAGGCTTCGCCAGAGCTTCTCGTCCGAATCGTATTCATGCGCGACGCCCCCTGAGAGACGGCATCCCATGCGGTACAATTCCCGGGTGATATTTACCGCGCTCCCTGCCCCGCCGATAACGTGCACTCTGGCCGACCTGCCGCCCGTGCGGCCGGGGACCACGGTCACTGTCAGGCTTCCTGTTGCCGAGCTGGGGGAAACCAGGGTGCGAACGCCGTAGATGCGGTCCAGCAGCTCCGGCTTGAGCACGGCCTCCGCCGGACCTGATGCCGCGATAGTCCCCCTGTCCAGGAGCAGGAGCCGAGTGCAGTACTCCGCCGCCACACTGAGATTATGCACGGAGGCGATCACGGTCCGGCCTGCCCGCGCAATCTCCTGAGTCAGTGAGAAGATCCTGTCCTGGTGTCCAATGTCAAGGCTGGAGCTGGGCTCGTCGAGCAGCAGCACATCGGTGTCCTGGACCAGAGCCCTGGCAAAGAGAATCAGCTGCCTTTCTCCGCCGGAGAGCTCAGCGATGACCCTGTTCTCGATTTCCGGCAAACCCACTGCGGCCAGCGCATCACGGGCCTTTTGGCGGTCAGCCGCGGATTCACGCTCGAACCTGGCCAGGTGAGGATACCTGCCCATCAGCAGGACCTCCATGGCCGTGAACGGCAGCGCTTGCATGGACTCCTGGGCCATGTAAGCAACCTTGCGAGCCCGCTCGCGCGCGCTCATTTCACCAAGCGGACGTCCGCCAAGGCGGACCGCTCCCTCCGTGGGCGCAAGCGCTCCCGAAAGCAGGCGCAGGAGAGTGGTCTTGCCCGCGCCATTTGGACCGATGACCCCGACAAGCTCTCCCCGTCCGACCGCAAGGTCAATCGAGTCGATGATACGCACTCCGGCGACGGACCACGCAAGTCCGTCGGCTGCCACCAGCGGGACCGAGGCCGGCAGCCCGCCGGGAACAGGCGTGGAGCCGGTCATCGTACGCCCGCAGCCCGCCTCTGCGTGCGCAGGACGAGGCTCAGGAGGTACGGGCTGCCGATGACCGCGGTGATGATCCCGACCCGTATCTCGAAAGGCGGAGCTATGATCCTCCCCACCAGGTCGCACACGACGAGGAACAGGCCGCCCCCCAGCGCTGAAGCAGGGACAAGCTTCCGGTGATCTGGACCCACGAGCATTCGAAGCAGGTGAGGCACCAGGAGCCCGACAAAGCCGACCGGCCCGCTTACCGAGATGGCGACTCCTGTGACGATTGCGCTCAGAGCGAGGAGCAGGCGTTTGACGCTCTCCACATGCACGCCAAGTGAATGGGCGCCTTCCTCACCGAGGCTGAAGATATTCAGCTCCCGCGAGAACAGCGCCAGCGCCAGGACTCCCGGCAGGAGAACGGGGGCCGAAAGGAGGACGTGCTGCCAGGTGCGGCCGTCCAGTCCGCCCATGGTCCAGAAGACGTACTGGGTCACCTCGTACTGACGCGCAAACAGAAGAAGGCCTGAGGTAATGCCGCCGCACAGCGCCGAGATTGCCATCCCGGCGATGATGATGAATAGAAGCGACGTCGTTCCACGCGAGCTCGAGAGCAGGTAGATCAACGTCGTGCAGACAAGCGCGCCGGCTATCGTGAACAGAGGAAGAAGGAGCTGCGACTCTCCGGCAAGGCCTGCGGTGATGGCGATGACAGCCCCCAGGCTGCCGCCCGCGGAAACACCCAGGATCTCAGGACTGGCCATGGGGTTCCTGAAAAGCCCCTGCATCACGACGCCGCAGACAGCGAGAGAGCATCCCACGAGCGCGGCTGCCATGACTCGCGGCAGGCGCAGCTGAGTGATGATGACCTGGGTCGTGGCGTCAGGCACAGCGAATGAATGAACGCCGAGCGCCTGGGCAGCCATGCTGAGGACGGAAAGGGGAGGAATCGCAACCGCACCGATGCTGACGGCCAGAAGCAACGCGACCGCCAGGAGCACGGACAGCGCGGCGAAAGCAAGGGCCGGCTTCGTTTTCACTTACTTGGCGGGAGGGTTGGCATACAGCCACTCCACCGCGTCGTGCAGCATCCGCGACAGGACAACGACCTCCATGTTGCCGCCGGCCTTCTCAATGGTTCGGGAAAACTCCTGCGGCGTCGAGCGCTCGCGGAGGTTCCCCCGCAGCGCCGACACTTCCTTTTCAAGGCCCGGGTCCTCTTTGGCAACCACATCGAGGAGATACAGGGAAAGGAGCTGCAGGACAGGGTCCCGGCCGGATTGCGCCAGCGAGGCAAGCTCCGCCTTTGCCTCATCTGCGGACTTCATCTGCAGCAGGCTGAAAGCGTGATTCCAGCGCACCCAACCACGGTCGGACACACGGCCGGAGGAAAGAAGCCCGCGGAAGAATGCTTCCGGCTCTTTGGGATCTTTGGCAAGCAGATAAGGGATTCCGAACTGGAGGCTGAACTGGCCTATGAAGCGCGGCTTGCGGCCGCGAAGGAAAGTCTCCAGCGCGCGGATGCTCTCCGTGTTGGAGGTCACCAGATACGTGTTCAGAAGCAAGCGCACGCGCATGGGAGACACCCACCCTCGGTGATATATCCTCTTCTCGAGAAATCCTGCCACGCTGGTCCAATCCTCCCGCTCCAGGCCCTCGAACAGGCTCCAGTTGAGGATGAAGTAGGTGTCAACCGCCCCCAGGGCGGCCAGGAACACCAGCGCTATGGGCCAGTTTCGCGTCCAGAAAAGCGACGACCAGTCGCCGCCCAGCATGAAAACCGGCGTGAGGAAGATCACCAGGAATGCGACCCCAAGGACCACGTTGAGGATCACAAAGATGGCTTTTAATTTCATGAAAAACCTCTATACTAGTTGTAGGTCAGGCGCGTATAGTAGGAGAAAAGGGGTCCCCAGTAAAGGGGAGAAGGGACAACAGACCATGAAGGGCATGCCACTCTCGGAGCTGGTGCCCAACACATATTTCGATCAGCCCGTCTTTCTGGACAAGGGATTCATACTCCTCACCCCGGATTCGTCGGTCACCCCTGAGCTGGTGGAAAGGCTCAGGAAATGGAAGTATTCCGAAGTCTTCACCGAGGGCGCGAGGAAAGACGTGCCCAGCTACCTTTCCGGCACAGAGGCGACGGGAGTCGGACCGCAGACGATTGATGAGGACATCAGGGCAAACAGGCAGGCTGCAGCTGCCAAGGCATTCTACACCGAGCTTTCCGGTTTCGCTTCCGCGCTGTTCGCCGCCTATGTCAGTGACGGCGTCATGAATCTCGGTGAAGTCACCGAATGGACCAAGAAAACAATCCAGATGGTGCACGACAACCGGGATTCGCTCCTGCGTTTCGTCGATATGAGCGCGGACGGCGACAGGTACCTGATCAGCCACGCGGTCAACACGACAATCCTCTCCATGGCCATCGGGGAGTTCCTCAAGGCTCCTCCTCACCGACTCATCGAGCTCGGCAACGCGTGCCTTCTCCATGAGATCGGGATGTTCAAGCTCCCCCCGGAGCTGCGCCGCTCTTCGCAGCCCCTCAGTGAGGAACAGAAAAAGGTCCTTGCCACTCACACGCTCCTTGGATACAGGATCCTGAAGGGCATTTCCGCTCCCGAGAATGTCGCCCTCGCCTCCCTCGAGCATCACGAGAGGGTGGACGGTACGGGGTATCCGCGCGGGCTTTCCGGCGACAAGATCACCGAATACGCGAAAATCATCGCCGTGGCCTGCTCGTACGACGCAATGATCTCAAGCCGGCCGTTCAAGTCGGAATCTCTGGACGGTCACTCCTCCATACGGGACCTGTTGCAGAAGCATCGGGGACATTACGATGACCGCGTGCTCAAAGCCTTCGTCTACACGATGTCGGTGTACCCCGTGGGGACCGCGGTGCTCCTCTCAAACAACAGCAAGGGCCTGGTCATGAAGACGGACCCCACGCGGCCGCGGTGTCCCATCGTCAGGGTTTTCGTGGACCCGGAGGGAAGGAAGCTCCCTGACCCGCCGCTTGTGCAGGT
The DNA here is from genome assembly GCA_049515135.1 of Spirochaetia bacterium. Classification (GTDB taxonomy): domain Bacteria; phylum Spirochaetota; class Spirochaetia; order SZUA-6; family Fen-1364; genus Fen-1364. Next base: position 34,628 of record JBEKUJ010000010.1, on the reverse strand, counting down.
CACCGAGGGAAAAGGGGGGCTGGCGATTACGCGTGTCCTCGGGGCAGAAGACGCAAAGATCATCAGGGACATGACGTGAACGTCCGTGTGACCTACCCGGGAGGGCAGGTGCGGGATTTTCCTGCGGGAACTCCCGTCCGGGAAGCCGCGGCTGACCCCTGCTTCCCCCGCGCCTCCCATCCAACGGTTGCCGCCCGTCTCAATAACGAGGTCGTAAGCCTCGAATCCGGATTGACGGTGAACTGCACTCTCCAGCCGGTGGACCTGGGGAGCAAGGAAGGGGTCCTGATCTACCGCAAGTCGCTGTGTTTTCTCCTTTCCATGGCATCAAAGAAGGTGTTCCCCAGACGGCGGCTCGTGGTCGGGCACTCGCTGGGGCAGAGCTACTTCTATTACTTTGACGGCGTTGACGAGCTTTCCGAGGCCGAAGCGCGGAACATTGAAGCTGCAATGCGTGACATAGTCAGTCGGGATGCGCCCATCATTTCCCTGATGCTTTCCTACCGGGAGGCCATGGAGTTTTTTGAAAAGCATAATCAACCTGACACCGTTCTCATTCTGAAAAACCGCAACAACCCGGCCATCCGCGTGAACTCCTGCGAAGGCTACCTGGATCTCTCCCATGGCCCGCTTGTGCCGTCCACAGGGCTTCTTTCGGTTTTCGCCATCACGGGATATCCGCCCGGGTTTCTGCTGCGCTATCCTCCGACGGAACAGCCCCTCCTCCTCGGGCCTTTTCAGGACAACCCGGTGCTGTTCTCCATTTACCGGGAATACAAAAACTGGGGAAAAATACTGCGCGTGGGCTCCGTCGGAAGACTGGACGAACTGATACGCGACGGAAGCATCCAGGAGTTCATCCAGGTGGCTGAGGCGCTGCAGGATAAGAAGATTGCCGAGATTGCGGACAGGATCACTTCCAAGAGGGACGTCGTGCGCGTGGTCTTGATTGCCGGCCCCTCTTCTTCCGGCAAGACGACATTCTCAAAAAAGCTGATGATCCAGCTTCGCGTTGTTGGCAGGAACCCGGTGACAATCTCCCTTGACGACTACTACCAGCCCCATGCGCTCACGCCGCGTGACGACCAAGGCAAGCCTGATCTGGAAGCGTTGGGCGCGCTCGACGTCGAGCTTCTCAACAAACACCTCGTCGGTCTCCTCCGCGGGGAGGAAGTGGAGACGCCGCTTTTCGACTTTCACAACGGGACGCGCAAGCCTGCCGGCCTGCGCATGCGGCTTCCCGAGCGGGCAATCCTCATCCTGGAAGGGATCCATGGATTGAACGACGCCCTGACCCCTCTGGTGGAGAGGAGCCAGAAGCACAAGGTGTACGTCTCAGCCCTGACCCAGCTCAACCTCGACGACCACAACAGAATAGCCACCACGGACAATCGGCTCATCAGAAGGCTTGTGAGGGACAACCAGTTCAGGGGTCACTCGGCCGCGCAGACCCTGTCCATGTGGCCGTCCGTGCGCACGGGGGAGGACAGAAACATCTTCCCCTTCCAGAACACCGCCGATTCTGCCTTCAACTCGGCCCTTGACTACGAGCTGGCCGTGCTCAAGGTGTATGCCGAGCCCCTGCTGGCTTCCGTCAAGCCCGATGTCCCGGAGTACCAGGAAGCCAGGAGCCTGCTCTCTTTCCTGGAGAACTTCGCCCCGCTTCACCCCCGCTGGGTGCCCGCGACATCGATCCTGCGAGAGTTCATTGGGGAGAGCGCCTTCAAATATTGAGGGGGAGGGCGCTAGTCCAGCACCACGGACTGGCCTGGCGAGGGCACAAGAGCGTTCCAGCCCTTCCTCTCGACCAGAGTCGAGCTGAAATGCTGGGCGACCTCAGGCTCTCCATGGATTATGAAAGCCCTGCGCGGAGAACTCTTCAGGAACGAGGCCCAGCGCAGCAGCTCTTCGCGGTCGGCATGACCCGAAAACTCGGTGATCCGGGAGACGCGCGCTTTCACCGCGTGCCTCTCTCCCAGAATGCGGACTTCCGGGGCTCCCTCCACGATCTGCCGGCCCAGCGTTCCCTGCGCCTGGTAGCCGACAAACAGGATCGTGCTCTCCGGACGCGAGATATTGCGGACCAGGTGATGCTTTATCCGCCCTCCGGTACACATGCCCGCCCCCGCGATGATGATGGCGCTCCCCGTGATCCTGTTGATCGCCTTGGAATCATCCCTGGTCCTGGCCATGACGAGGCCGGGCAGATCGAAAGGAGAGCGGTTCTGCCGGATCAGCTCGTGCATGTCGGGATCAAAAAACTCGGGCCAATGGCCGAAGACGTCGGTGACCTTCGTGGCCATGGGGCTGTCAAGGAACACGAGGAGGTGCGGGATCCTGTTCGCGATGAGAAGGCTGTTGAGGTGATACAGGACTTCCTGGGATCTCTCGATTGCGAAGCTGGGAATGACGACGTTCCCCCCGGATGCCACTGCGTCCGTGACCGTTTTTTCAAGGGTCCGTCCGATCTCCGCGTCGCTGCCATGCAGGGAGTCCCCGTAGGTCGATTCCATCAGAACGTAGTCGGCCTGATCGCATGGGCTGGGATCATTGATGATGGGGCGATCCCAGCGGCCTATATCCCCGGAAAACAGCACCGTGCGCGCGCTGCCGTTGGCGCCGAAACGGACCCGGATGGAGGCTGAACCCAGGATGTGCCCCGCCTCGAAATACTCGGCCTGGATTCCCTTCCAAACATTGATGGTCTCCTGAAACGCCACGGTCTGGAACAACGAAGTCGCATTCCGGGCGTCCTTTTCCGTGTACAAGGGCGCAAGCGGGCGCGGATCACTGCGGCCTTCCCGTGCGTGACGTGACTTCTTGTTCTCCACATCTTCCATCTGCAGACGGGCCGAATCCAGCATCACGATCTCAGCGATTTCCGCGGTAGGCCCTGTGGCGAAGATCTTCCCGTGAAAGCCCTCTTTCACCAGCCGGGGAATCAGCCCGCAGTGATCGAGATGCGCATGGGTCAGGAGCAGCGCATCGATGCGGTCAGGGGGAACGGGCAAAGGCTCCCAGTTCTTCCCCTGCATGTCGCGCTCCTGGCAGAGCCCGCAATCGACAAGCAGCGTGGCGCCTTCTGCCTCCAGGAGGAACCGGGAGCCCGTGACGCTCTTGGCGGCGCCCACAAAGACGAGCCTGGCCGGCATCAGATTCTGCCTCCGACCCTTCTGTCGATGAACACGATCCAGACCGGGATCAGGAGACCCGCAAGGAGAAGCACCACCGGCCAGAGGATGCTCCAGCGCGCAAGAAGAATTCCCAGGAGGTACAGGAGGGAGACGGAGACGATTATGAAGCCGACCAGAAGGCTCCAGCGCATTCGCTTGCCCTGCATTGAGTACAGGTAAATCACCAGGAACGTAATCCCGAGGCAGAAAAGCGGGATCACCGGGTGCCAGCCCAACAGAGGGGAGTGGCTCCCTGCAACGATCCACGCCGCCGACCCCAGGGAAAAGCCGGACGGGATCAGCATCCACCAGTGGCTGCGCAGGGAATAGAACAGGGTCAGGAAAGACAGCCCGAGACCGAGGGCGAAGGCCGCAGCGGAATCCAGGCTGAAGATGCGGTTCAATCCGAGGACAAGGGTCACGATCCCGCAGGTCAGGAGCTCCCCTGCGGGGAGCATGAACCAGGACATCCAGCTCCCCGCGCCCGACAGGAACAGGAAGATCAGTCCAACGACGATGAAGAGTATCCCCAGGACCCGGGGCAGCACGAAGTCGCTGACGGGGATGAGCTCGAAGTTGACCAGCAGGAAGAACAGCCCGCTGACTACCATGGCGATCCCGACGAAGTCGGTACGCCAGAAGAGGAATCGAAGCCGCGCGTCGGGCCCCTTAGGCGGCCTCATAACCCTTTGCCAGCGCCCGCCGGTTGATTTCGTTGAGCTCACGGTGCCGGGCCGACACGGCCTGGTCCAGGCACGCGACCACGGCATCCATTGAAGCCACGGCCGGGCGCCGCTTGAGCAGGGCCCCGAGGGCAGCCATGTTTGCGGACCTGTATGACCCGGCGGCCTCTGCAAGGTCGTTCGCCGCGATACCCAGCACGTCGATATCGCGACGATCCGGCAACGTGTCGATGAGGGACTTGTTCCAGATCAGAAGCCCGCCTTCCTGCACGATGGGCTGAAACTTGATGAGGGACGGCGTGTTCAGCACGATGCAGACGGACGGCCGGGGGACAAGTGGAGAGGCGATCTCGGCGTCCGAGACCACGACGGAGCAGTTTGCCGTGCCGCCGCGCATCTCGGCCCCGTAGGAGGGGATGTGCGATACGTGCCTGCCCTCAGCCATCGCCGCAAGACAGAGTATTTTCCCCGCAAGGATCACTCCCTGCCCGCCGAACCCTGCGATGAATATTCCTTCGTACACGAGCCGGCCCCCTACCTGTCCCTGAGATTTCCCAGCGAAAAAAACGGAATCATGTCGGAATCGATCCAGGCAGCCGCCTCGCGCGGCTCCAGCCCCCAGCCCGTGGGACACATGGAGAGCACCTCGATGAATGAATATCCCCTGCCATCCACCTGGTTCCGAAGCCCTTTCATCAGAGCCTTCTTGGTGCGCAGCACATTCTTCACGGAGTTGACCGCGCAGCGTTCGATGAAAACAGGCGCCTCCAGGGTGTTCAGCAGCTCGCAGGCCCGGATGGGGAAACCGACATCGTTGGGATTTCTCCCGTAGGGCGATGTCTTGGTCTTCTGGGCCTGCAGCGAGGTGGGGGCCATCTGTCCCCCTGTCATTCCATAGATGGCGTTGTTCACGAAGACCACCGTGATCCTCTCACCCCTGTTGGCCGTATGGATGGTCTCAGCCGTGCCGATGGCCAGAAGGTCGCCGTCCCCCTGGTAGGAGATCACAATGCGATCCGGGTGGACCCGCTTGATTCCCGTAGCCACCGCAGGCGCCCTTCCGTGCGCAGCCTCACATCCGTCGACGCGCAGGTAGTTGTACGCGAGCACGGAGCACCCGACCGGCGCAACCAGGACGGTCGTCTCGCGAATGCCCAGATCGTCGATGCACTGCGCCAGGAGCTTGTGAATGATTCCGTGACCGCAACCTGGGCAATAATGGTTCGGCACATCCGCGAGGGATTCGGGTCTCTTGTACACCAATCGAGCGGGAGCTGTCTCAACGGGCATATGATCTGATCCTTTCGACAATTGCATCGACCCCCGGCGTAATGCCGCCGAGCGCCCCAAGGAAATCGACCGGTACGGCCGAGCCTACGGCCAGCCTCACGTCTTCCACCATCTGCCCCGCATTCATCTCAACGACCAGGAGCTTCTTCGTGCTCTTGGCCGCCTTTGCGAGCGCCCCCTCCGGGAAAGGCCACAAAGTGATTGGTCGAAACAGTCCGGCCCTGATCCCTTCTTTGCGCAGCGCGCTCACCGCGGAGCGGCAGATGCGGGCAGAAAGCCCGAACCCGGCGAGGAGAAACTCCGCGTCGGCGGCCTCCGTTTCTTCCCAGAGGACTTCCCGGCCCGCCACGTCCCGATACTTTGCCTGCAGCTGGAGGTTCAGCTTCTCAAGGGCATCCTCGGGGTTCAGCCGCATTGAGGCGATGATGTGGGTATCCCTCCCCTTTGCGCCGGTCAGGGTCCATGCGCTCTTGTCGAAGCTCTGGCCCGAGGGCTTGGGCATGATGATGGGCTCCGACATCTGTCCGATGAAGCCGTCGCCGAGGAGGATGACAACCATGCGATACCTGTCCGCGAGGTCGAAGGCCCTGACCGTCAGGTCCGCAAGCTCCTGGACAGAGCTGGGGGCAAGCACGATGCAGCGGTAGTCCCCATGGCCGCCTCCCTTGACTGCCTGGAAGTAGTCCCCCTGGGCGCCGGCGATGTTGCCGAGCCCCGGTCCGCCCCGCATCATGTTGACAACCACCGCGGGCAGCTCTGCCCCCGAGAGGTAGGAAATTCCTTCCATCTTGAGCGACACTCCCGGCGACGAGGAAGAGGTCATCACCCGCGCCCCGGCTGCAGACGCGCCGAAGACCATGTTGATTGCCGCGATCTCGCTCTCCGCCTGGATAAAGGTCCCCCCAACCTTGGGAAGCCTCAGCGCCATATACGCGGGCAGCTCGTTCTGCGGGGTGATGGGATAGCCGAAATAGAACCGGCAGCCGGCGATGATGGCAGCTTCGCCGATTACCTCGTTACCTTTCCAGAGAACGGGCGTTCCGTCGTTGATCCTCTCCATGTGCTACTCTCCCGAGGCCGCGGCGAACCTCAGCACCGTGATTGCGGAGTCCGGGCAGATGATTGCGCACGACATGCACGCGGTGCATCGCGATTCATCGAAGCACACCGCGAAGGGAAGCCCCTGACGGTTGAACTGGTCTTTGGACATCGCGATGATCTTTTCAGGGCATGCCCCCACACAAAGAGTGCAGCCTTTGCACCTTTCACGGTTGATTTCCGGGCGTCCTCTTGACATGGGGATTCTCCTGAATCATGATGTTCCACCAGATTATCATGTTCGACACTTTCTGACAACTGAAGAGAAGCAGCTGCACAGTCTTTTCCGGGAGACAGTCTGCGCTGGAGAGTGTCGGAGCCTGCACAGGAGGACTGTTTTGGCAACGTACCAGGAATTGTCGGAGGCTATCCAGAAAGGCAACGCTCCAAAGGCAAAAGAGCTTACAGCAGCGCTCCTGGCGGAAAAAAACGGGGCGGGAGAGATCCTGAACCGGGGTCTTCTGGACGGCATGGACAAAGTGGGGCAGTGCTTCAAGTGCAATGAGATCTACATCCCGGAGGTCCTCATCGCGGCGCGGGCAATGAACGCCAGCATGGACATCCTGAAGCCGGAGCTGGTCAAGGCGGGCGTCAAGCCCGTCGGCAAGATGCTCATCGGAACGGTCAAGGGGGACCTGCACGATATCGGCAAGAACCTAGTCAAGATGATGGCGCAGGGCGCCGGAATAGATGTCGTGGACCTGGGGATTGACGTGTCGGCGGACAAATTCATTCAGGGCTTCAAGGACAATCCTGACGCCAAAGCCATTGGCATGTCGGCCCTGTTGACCACCACAATGACAGGAATGAAGGACGTCATTGACAGGTTCGAGAAGGAAGGACTGCGCAAGAAGGTGCGCTTTATGGTTGGCGGAGCGCCCCTCACGGACCAGTATGCAAAGGAAATCGGGGCGGACGGCTATGCACCTGATGCCGCCAGCGCCTCGGAGAAGTTCAAGGCCTTTCTGAGAGCCTGATTCCTAGCGGCCTGTAGGGCGATGGCACGTTTGATCCAGACAAACACATCTACCGGATATCGCGCTTCGCGCGATCTGCCTAGGGACTGGGCGGGGCGTAATATCCGGTTTCGTCCCTGCCGCTCGTCTTCTGCACACTCACTTCGACCTCGAAGGGAATGTACGCGTCTCCGAAACGGGACGGCATGGGCGAGGCGTAGCGGATGGTGTATGTGGGGACAACCCTCGCGGCTGTCTCCCTCACAACGTCCTTCATTCCTCCGGGACTGAAAGCGTCAAAAACCTTTCCCCCCGATTCGGAGGCAAGGTACCTCAATTCTTCGCCGGCACCCTTCGGCCCGAAGACAACGGGAGAGAAGGCAATGGAATTATTGCGAAGGTATGCCGCCAGCTCGATGAGGGAGTACGGGGCGTACGCTGAGCCGCTCAAGGCGCCTGAGGTGAAGAAGATGATTGCCCGCTTGGCCCCGCTCACCGAGGTAAGGAGGTCATCACCGGCCAGACGGACGGCGGCGCCCAGTTTCCACTGCGGAGAAGGCCGTCCCTGGAGAGAGAGCGAAATGAAGCGCAAACGGGTCTCCCCGAAGTCTGCTTCCTTCTCCGGCGCTTCTCCGGCGGAAATTGCCTGGATCCTTCCCACTCTCGTCGTCTGGTCATAAACGTCCCCAACCGCCTGGCGGGCGTCTGCAAGGGAGCTTTCGAAGTCCGGAGACCTCTCGATGACAAGGGAGACGTCGACGGATTTCACGTCGTTGTTTGCGCGTGCCATGATGGTCTGTCCGACGGAGTAGTGGTTCTCGGTAACGATGAAGTTGTTGATCCCCAGGCCGACAACGGGCCTGCCCAGGCGCGTCTCAACGGATATGTCCGCGTAGACCTCAGGGAACTTTGCGGAGTTGATGCGGTCCACGTGCACGAAGAGTCCCGCGTACAGCGATGCGGTGTCGGTGAAAAGAACGATCCTGCTCAGGTCGAAATCCACGCCAAGGACCTGCCCGTTGGGGGTCGCCGCCTGCTGGACGAGCCGCTTGGTATGACCACTCGTGTCGCCAAAGGCGGTCCAGATCTCCTTCTCCACGTCGCATTCCCGGACCCCATTCCCATCTGCCACCAGCAGCATGCCATCCGGGGTGAAGGAGATGCCCTCCGGCCCGGCCAGCACGCCGTCACCGAGGGTGCCGATGGGGTTGCCGCTCAGATCATAGATGAGGATGCGCTTGGAACCCTTCTCCGATACATAAAGTCGGTCTTCGTTGACTGCAATGCCCGTGGGACCGTCGATCCCCGGGATGGACTGGACGAAGTTGCCGGAGAGATCGTAGCGCACGACGCGGGAATTGCCCCAATCCGTCACCCAGAGATACCCCTTGCCGTCAAGCGCCAGATACTGGGGCCCGACAAGCATTCCATCAGCCCGTCCGGTGCCGCCGAAAACGGCGATCTTGTCCCCTGCCGGCGTGCATTTCGCAATTCGGTTGGCGCCGTATTCCGAGACGTACAGCGTCCCGTCCGACGCTTCCTGCACATCGTAGGGATGGTCGAACCCCGCAAGCCCGCCCCTGATCACGGCAACAAGCCTGAAGTCTGCGTCGAACCGAAGTACCTCGTTCGAGCCGAAGGCCACCACCCAGAAAGTCCCGTCCGCCCGCGGGCGCACGCTGGTGGGCCGTTTGAAGGCGTAGCCGCCCTTGAGGGCGCCGTCCAGCTCTGCGGAGATGACCCACGTCGCGTTGTTGTCGATCTCCCGGCCAAGGCCACGCCGCAGCTCGACAACGGAGATCCAGTCGCGAAGCAGCGCGTCCCCCGCGCCCCCTGCCACCACCTGGTTCCAGGTCCTGATGGCTTCCTGCTCATAGCCGGACTTCCAAAGGGTACGGCCCAGCCAGCGCTGGGCAAGAGCGTTCGATGTCTGGTAGCTGATGGCCTTTTCAAGGGAAACGAGGGCGTCGCTGTAGAATCCGCGGTGGAATGCCTGGACCCCGCGTCGAAGCTGCTCAGCGGAGCGCACAGCGTTGAAATCGAGGGTCTGGGCGGAAAGAACAGCGGGCAGCAGGCAGAGGAAGGACGCTAGCAGCGGTCGCAGTTTCACACGGTCAGTATAGAGGAATCAGGCGTATGTATCTACGGCGTGCTTTGTGCCCGGTTCGAGCTTGATCTCTCCCTTGATGCCGAGATACAGAATGGTCTTGATCTCCTCCGCATTCATGATCGGAAGATCGTTCATCTGAGCGTTCGACACTGCAGGAAGAGCTACGTTATCAACCTTCATAGGCTCACTCCTGATCTGATTTTCGACCGTTTCTCCCAATTTAATGAAATAAATTCTACAGTGTGCCTATGGTCGTGTCACGTCCTTGAGGACGTCCATCAGGGCGCGCATGTGCGAGGCGATCTCCTTGTTTCCCGGAGCGAGGTCCAGCGCGCGCCGGAAGAGCACGCGCGCCTCGTCGTAGCCCCCCACGCGGAAAAGCGCCCATCCCAGGGAATCGAGATACGCGGCATTCCGCGGCGCAACCTCGACTGCCTGCCTGCACAGCGAGACTGCCTTTTGCGGGTCTATCTTCTCTTCCGCATAAATGAACCCGAGAGAGTTCAAAGCGTTTGCGTTCTTCGGCTCCATTTCCAGGGCTTTTTTCAGGGTTTCGATGCTCTCTTTCACCTTTTTCTGCGCGTAGTAGACGAACCCGAGGGCGGCCAGGGCCTGGGACGACTGCAGCCCCAGCTCGCTCACCTTGGTGAACTCGAACTCGGCAAGACGGTAGCGCCCGGTCACCGAGTAAATGTAGCCCAGCACCATCCGCGCCTGCATGATGTGCAGGAAGCTGAAATGCGAGCTGACCACCTTCTCCAGCGCCAGCAGGGCGTCCTCGAACCTGCCCAGCTGCGTGAGGGCCAGACCGGTGTAGTAGTCCAGCTCGGGCGTCGCGCCGGTTTCCGCTTCCACTTCATTGAGAGCGGCGAGGGCCTGCTCGAACCTGTGGGAATGGTAGAGCTTGACCGCCCGTTCGAACTTCTCGTTCATTTGAACCTCACCCTGCGGTACCTGTCCTCGATGGACACCCAGTTGCGCGGGTGCGCGTGGATGGGGGAAATCGATATCTTCCCCTCGGACAGCGCCTGGCAATCGGACCCGGCCTCGTAATGGGCTTCGGGCACAGCCCCGTGGACAAAGCAGAACGTGTCCCCGTTCGGAGCGCGGTAGGTGCTCAACCGGTCGCGATAGATCCTGCGCGACGGAAAGGTGATCACCGATTCAAGATGATCGGCAGCTAACGCTGGAAAATTGATATTGAGAAAATGGTCGTCGGTCCACAGCTCCCGAAAAGTCTCGAGGTTTCGAGCCACGAAGCCGGCGGCCTGTGAGAAGTCGAACGGTGGCGCATAGGCTCCCAGGGAAATCGCCACTGACGGCACCCCCATGAGCGCGCCTTGACGGGCCCCGGCCGCCGTGCTGGAGAACAGGATGTCAGTGCCCAGGTTGGGACCGTGATTGATTCCCGAGATGACCATGTCCATCTTGGGCGGGATGAGCCCGAGCAAAGACACAATCACGCAGTCCGCCGTTGTGCCCTTGCAGGCGTAGCGGTGTTCCCCGCGGCAGCGCGCCCGGATGGAATCACGGAGCGTTATGGAGTGGGATGCGCCGCTCTTCTCCCCCTCCGGCGCCACGAGCCACAGCTCGTGCTCTCCCTTCAAGGTCGTTTCCAGCTGGCGGATCCCTTCACTCTCTATCCCGTCATCGTTTGTAATCAGGATCCTCATACGCGTCAGGAGCGGTTTTCCAGGATATGGGCGCCGGGCGACGGCTTGCAGATGTAGATTTCCGGGCGGAACCCGAAGATACGCTCATACTGCACGATGTGATCCCGATACTGGGGGATCGCCTCCTCCTCGATCAGGGTCACTGTGCATCCCCCGAAGCCCGCGCCCGTGAGGCGCGACCCATAGACCCCCTCCGTCTCCCATGCCCTCTTGACCAGCCAGTCCAGCTCCGGACAGGAGACTTCATACAGGTCGCGCAGGCTCTCATGGGAGCGGTTCATCAGCTTGCCGAAGGTGACGAGATCTCTTTTCTTCAGCGCTTCCTCGGCCTCCAGCACGCGCTGGTTTTCCTCCACGACATGGAGGCACTTCTTGCGCGTGCCCTCCGGAATCACTCCCATGCTGTCGCGCACATCGTTGGAGGTATAGTCACGCAGCGCCGTCCCCGGCTTCTTGACCGAAAGGATGTCGACGCACTTCCTGCATTCCTCCCGCCGCTTGTTGTATTCCGAATCCACCAGGCCGTGGGGGACCTTCGAGTTTGTGATGAGTATCTTCACGCTCTTGAGAGACAACGGCACGAAATGATACGTGAGGAACCGCGCGTCCAGCAGCATGGCGTGTCCCTCCCTGGCAAGGCGTGAAATGAATTGATCCATGATTCCGCATTTCACGCCGACGAACTCGTTCTCCGCGTGCTGCGCAAGCTTGGCCAGGTCTTCACGGCCCATCTCTATGCGATACAACTCCTGCATGGCAAGCGCTGTCGACACTTCCAGGGCGGCAGAGGAGGACAACCCGGCTCCCTGCGGGATGTCCCCCTGGATCGTGATGTCCATGCCGCCCAGCTCATGCCCCCGGGCCAGGAACTCCGCAATAATGCCTTTGGGATAGTTGGCCCAGCGGTCCTCCTTTCGATAGCGCAGCGTGGGGAGGGTGGCGCGCTTCCTGTCCTTGTAATCCACGGAATAGAACCGCAGGTGGTTGTCTTTTCGACGGGAGATTGCAACGCGAACGGTGAAATCTATTGCCATGGGGAAGACAAAGCCGTCGTTGTAGTCGGTATGCTCGCCGATCAGGTTCACCCGGCCGGGAGCGCAGGCTATGATCTCTGGCGCCCTGCCGTACTCCTCGGCGTGGCTTTGCTTCACTTGCTCCATGCATAACTCCCGCTGTTGAAAGGCTTTCCGGAATTGCGACAGTATAGACAAAATGATAAAAGAATTCAATAAAAAGCTTCAAAAATGTCGAAAATTCTAGCAGAATGGAAGATCTACCCCATTTTCTTCAGTACGGGGAAGAGGTTTCCTTCCCTGCGCATGAGCAGATTTTTCACGTCGGCGATCCTGTCGGCGACAAGCCGATTTATTACGTGATCGCAGGACTGGCCAAGCTCGAATACCCGCTTGCCGCGTCCTCCTTCCCCCTGTGGATCACACCCGACAACCTCTTTGGCTTGGTGGAGCCGCTCGCGGAATGCGCGCGGCTCGGGTCAGTGCAGGCGCGGGAGAGGATCATCCTCTACAGGTGGAATCTCGACGGCTTCTACATGGCGGCGGGCGTATCCTGGGAGCTCGGCCTGGCGGCCATCACCGGCCTGACCCGGGAGCTGCGGATCATGAACGCGGAGTTCGGCGAGCGTCTGGGACGCCGCAAGGAAGGCAGGCGCTGATGGAATCGTACGACGAGATCATGAAGATCGCCTTCCAGGCGGAGGATGCACTCGATGCGAAGGTGATCGAGAAATTCGGCAAGAGGTTCCATGACAAGCAGGTCCTGATCCGGGAGGGCGAGATCCAGCAGAAGATCTACTGGGTCATCTCGGGAGAGGTCTACGTGACGCAGAAGGTGGGGGAGAAATACCGCGTGATGACGACCCTGGGCAGGGGGGAGCTGATCGGCGAGATGAGCTTCTTCGACAAATCAGTGCGCTCAGCGACCGTCATTGCCAAAGGGAACGTGGAAACCCTGGAGTTTTCCACGGAGAACTTTGCCGACATATACGCGGCCAGCCCGCTGTGGTCCCGACGGCTCATGGTGTCGCTGGCCAAACGGATCCGATTCATGGTGGAGAAGCTGGCCACGATCTAGATCGACACGATCTTGTCCGCGCTCACTTCGTTGATGAATATGTTCCGGTACCGTCCCGAGTGGTGCACTTTCGCCGCCATGCCATACGTGCTGGCAAAGAAATAGACGATGTCCGCCATGTCATCACTCGCGCTCACCAGAGACCAGCGATACCAGCAGTCGTGCTCCTCCAGGATGGCGCGATGGGCTTCGTCGTTTTCCAGCTCTGCGTCCGTGCGGAGCCTGATCTCGTTCCGCAGGCCCCCGTACCACGACTTTCCCACGTGGAAAAGACAGAGCTTTCCCTTGTAATCCATGTAGTACAGCTCATAGATGCCTGCCTCCGAAGGGACCGATTTCACGATCTCGTATTTGTCACTCTTTTTGAGTCGGGACCAGCTGACCGTATAGTAGGCGTCCTGTCCGCGGGTGAGCTTGGAAACAACCGGCTTTCTGTCCACGTCCCTACTCCTTGCCGAAGCTGAGGAAATACCTGCCGCCGCGGGAATGCAGGCGGCACCGCTCACCGAACAGCCGTTTGACCATCACGGGAGTAAGCACCGTCTCCCGCGGTCCGTGCGCCAGCACGCGTCCCTCCTCCAGGACCAGTACGTTTGAAAACCCGTCTATGATCTCATCCACGTGATGCGTCACGCATACCACGCTGAGATCCGTACGTGAGGCGAGCAGCCCAGCAAGCGATTCCAGGAACTCTTCCCGCGCCCGTGGGTCCAGGCCCTGGCAGGGCTCATCCAGGAGGAGCAGCTCGGGTCCCGCGGCAAGGGCCCGGGCGATAAGGACCCGCTGCCTCTCACCCGTGGAGAGACGTGAGAAGCTGCGCGGCGCGAAGTCCTTCATCCCGAGGGCCTCCAGCATTCCCAGGGCCATGGCCTCTTCGTTTCCGGGAAGCTGCTCGTAAACCACGAGACTGCCCTCAGCCCCGGAAAGCACGACCTCCAGCGCCGTCATGAACCACGGGATGTCGGCCGCGAGGTCCGCGTAGATCCAGCCGACCCTCCTCCGCAACAGGTGGAGGTCCGTCCTGCCAAGGAGCTCTCCCAGGACAAGCACGCGCCCACGGGAAGGAAACCCGAATCCGGACAGCATCCGCATGAGGGAAGTCTTTCCGCTTCCGTTGCGGCCCAGAATGATCCATTTTTCTCCCCTCTGGGCCTTCCACGAGATATCTCTCAGGATCGGTCTTCCGTCGATGTCGAGCGAAACCCCTTCAAGCTCGAGGGCTCCCTTTCCGTTGCGGTGCTCCACGTCTTCTCCCGGCGCTCCCCATCTCCTATACTATCGAAGCATGGCGTCTGTGACCATCCGATTCTACGAGGAGCTGAACGCCTTTCTCCCGGCAGAGAAAAGGAAGCAGCCCATCTCAGCCGACGTTCCCAGGGGATGCACGGTCAAGGCGCTGATCGAGGACCTGGGAGTCCCTCACACCGAGGTCGACCTGGTTCTTGCCAACGGCGAGTCCGTGGACTTCGCGTATCGGCCCGCCCACGGGGACCGGATCAGCGTCTACCCCAGGTTCGAATCATGGGACATCGGGCCGCTCTCCCGCGTGCGGCCGGTGCCCCTGCGCGAAGTCCGCTTCGCCCTCGATGTGCATCTGGGGCGGCTTGCCCGGCTTCTCAGGATGTTCGGATTCGATTCCCTGTATCGCAATTCCCTTGAGGACCAGGAGCTGGTCCGCGTGGCACGGCTTGAGAAGCGCATCGTCCTTACCAGGGACCGGGGGCTTCTGAAACGGCGCAGCGTAACGCACGGCTATCTGGTTCGATCTCTCGCGCCGCATGACCAGCTGAGAGAGGTCGTACAAAGATTCGATCTGTCCTCACACCTGCAGCTGGGCGGCCGATGCGTTGAATGCAACGTTCCCCTGGAGCGCGTCTCACGGGACAGTGTGCTTGCACGCCTGCCGCCGGCGGTCGGCCGTGAATACACGGACTTCTCAGAGTGCCCGGCGTGTCGGCGAGTCTTCTGGCGCGGTTCTCACTGGCAGAAAATGATGGAGCTTGCCGCCTCTCTGGGCGCCAGAAGCCCCTAGGGTCTTGGCAGCCCTTCGGCCCCGCTCACCACTCAGCCTTTTCGGCCTTCGTGACGTCAGTCTTTTATGTTGTAGCGCTTCTTGAAGCGCTCCACGCGGCCTGCCGTGTCGACCAGATGCTGCTTGCCGGTGAAGAACGGGTGGCACTTGGAGCAGATTTCCACCCTGATGTCCTTTGCCGTGGACTTCGTCTGGATGACGTTGCCGCACGCGCAGGTAATCGTTGTCACTTCGTACCTGGGATGTATGTCGGTCTTCATAATTGTTTCCTCCATGTTTGTAACGGCCTCCCGACGCGTCACGCGTCGGTGACCGATGATGTATTCATCGATTTCAGGAAAGCCTCATTATTCTTGCTTTTCTTCATCCTGTCAATCAGAAGCTCTATGATCTCCGCATCTTCCATCGGGTTGATGACCCGGCGGAGCACCCACATCTTCTGCAACTGCTCCTCGGTGAGAAGGAGCTCTTCCTTGCGCGTTCCGGACTTCTTGATGTTGATGGCGGGGAAGAGCCTGCGGTCCGAGAGCTTTCGGTCCAGGATGACTTCCATGTTGCCGGTGCCCTTGAACTCCTCGAAGATGACCTCGTCCATCCGGCTTCCTGTCTCCACAAGGGCCGTTGCCACGATGGTAAGGCTCCCACCCTCCTCGATGTTTCGCGCGGCGCCGAAGAACCTCTTGGGCTTGTGCAGCGCGTTGGAGTCCACGCCTCCAGAGAGGATCTTCCCAGATGTCGGCACGGTCTGGTTGTACGCCCGCGCAAGGCGGGTGATGGAATCAAGAAGAATGACCACGTCGCGCTTGTGCTCGACCAGCCGCTTGGCCTTCTCTATGACCATTTCGGCAACCTGGACATGCCGCGTGGACTGCTCGTCGAAGGTGGAGGAGACCACCTCCCCCTTGACGCTCCGCTGCATGTCAGTCACCTCTTCTGGCCGTTCGTCGATCAGCAGCACGATGACGAATGCCTCAGGGTGATTGGCCGTGATGGCGTTTGCAATCTTCTGCATCAGGATGGTCTTCCCCGTTCGCGGCGGAGAGACGATGAGACCGCGCTGGCCTTTGCCGATGGGACAGAACAGGTTGATGATCCTTGTGGAGATCTCCTCGGTGACGGTCTCCAGGTTGAGCTTCTCATCCGGGTACAGCGGAGTAAGGTTGTCGAACGGGATACGAGTCTGCGCCACCAGCGGCGGGTCGAAATTGACCGTCTCAACTCGCAGCATTGCGAAGAACCTCTCCCCTTCCTTGGGAGACCTGATCTGGCCCGCTACCGTGTCACCAGTCTTGAGGTTGAAGAGGCGGATCTGCGACGGCGAGATGTAGATGTCGTCGGGACCGGGGAGGTAGCTGTAGTTCGGCGACCGCAGGAAACCGTATCCGTCCGGCAGAATCTCAAGCGCCCCGAATGCGTAGATGGCGCCGCCCTTCTCCGTATGCGCCTTCAGGATCTGGAAGATGATCTCCTGCTTCTTCATGGAAATGAGGGCTTCGTGATTGACCCCCATCTTCGATGCCAGGCCGCGAAGGTCCGGCATGCTCATCTGGCTCAGGTCGTTGATGTGGAGGCGATTATCGCTCTGCTGAAAAACCTTGGCAGTCGCATCAGAGCTTGTCCCGCTGGGAGCGCCGCCAGCAGTGGCCGGGGCTGACGCCGCGGCGTACGCGCTTCCGGATGCAGGGAGGCCAGCGGTCTGCGGGGGTGCAGCGTCCGCGGGGGCCGCCACGGGACCCTGCGCCACGTCCATGCCGCTGTCATCACCCAGGGAGTCTCCCCTTTCCTCCTCCCCCCGGTCAGGCTCCTTGATGAGCTCCACGCGGATCTTCCGCCGGGTCACGCGCCGCTTGGGCCGGTGCCCTGCGGGCTGATCGACGCGATTCTGCCCCGCGCGGTTCTGCCCATGCTCATCCGTTTCCCCGTTCATGAGGGAGTCATTGGTGAGCGACACATCCCGAGGGGGCTCCACCGGCTGCGGCTGCGTCTCATTGTCGTGATCATTCATTCCCATGTGGTGCTCCGTCAATTCCTGGCCCGTCGTGTCAAATGTAAACGCGATTTACAGATTAGGTTGCATGCAGGCCTTGGCTGGCTACCGAAGACTCTTTACGGCCAAATATATTACCACTTTGCCTGACTGTCAAGGAAGTCTCCGCCTAGCAGCTCGGCCTCCGCAAGAAGCATTGCGGCCACCGCGCTCCTGCGACGGATCATGTCCCGGGAGCCGGAAAAGCTGAACAACCGGGCAGTGAGAGACCCTGCGCGCGTGCCGACTGCAGTCCACACAGTTCCGACGGGCTTTTCCGCCGAACCACCGTCCGGACCTGCTATTCCGGAAACCGCGATGCTGACGTCCGCCCCGGACCGTGAAAGCGCGCCCAGCGCCATGCCGGTCACAGCTTCCCTCGACACGGCGCCGTGACTTTCCAGAAGGCCCGATCCGACATCGAGCATGCCGGTCTTCGCGCCATTCGAGTAGCTCACGTACCCGCCCCAGTAGACCCGGGAGCTGCCTGGCAGGTCCGTCATGTACTTTCCGATGAGCCCGCCGGTGCAGGACTCTGCGGTCACGAGCATCATGCGCCTGCTCAGGAGCGCATCGCTCAGGAGCTGTGCGGGGCGCGTCTCTCCGCGTCGGATCCGCGTGGGGCCGAGGGATGCGGCAAGCGACGCGAGGCATGCCTGGCGGTCTTCCTCGGTTCCTCCCCGAAGGCTGAAAACGATACGGTCCTCATCCACCCTGGTGCCCCACGCAAGCTCTCCGCGGCGCGCGGCCCTCAGCGCCTCCTCGAGGCTGGACTCAGGCACCATCAGGGCGGTTCCCCAGAGAATGTCTTTGGCGGAAGCGCTTCCAAACCGGCTGGCCAGAACCGGCAGGATGCCCTGGGCGAACATGGGCCGAAGCTCGGAAGGCGGTCCGGGGAGGGCAATGACGAGCGCGCCGCCGATCTCACCATGAAATCCCGGCGCTGTGCCGTTGGGGTTGGGAACCAACGTGAAGCCCTGAGGGGCCGTGGCCTGTTTCCTGTTGGTATCGGAGAACCTGTGGCCTTTGAATCTTTCCACGAGGCCGTCCCAAACGCCCTGGTGAAACTCCAGGGGAACACCCGCGGCCTGCGCCACGATCTCCCGGGTCAGGTCATCCGTTGTAGGGCCAAGGCCGCCCGTCAGTATGACGAGCGACGCCTCGGCGGTTGCCCTGGCAAGCTCCTCGCTGAACTGGCTGGCGTTGTCGGGGATCTGCACTCCCCGGCAGACCGTGAAGCCCAGGGAGGTCAGCTCGCTGGACAGATAGCGGATATGGCTGTCCTGAATGATCCCTTCCGTCAGCTCCGTTCCCACGGAGATGACGATGGCGGCCTTTCCCTCACACACTCTGGGCGGATTTTTTCAGCTGTTCCACCGGACCGGAGAAGATATTGATGGCCTGCGGGTTCTTGATCATTTCGCACTTGCCCTCGAACACGACGCCGTCCGCAATCTTCAGCTTCGCGGTTCGGATATTGCCGTAAACCTTGCCGCTGGACAGCATTTCCAGCTTTTCCGTTGCCTCGATATTGCCGCGAACCGTCCCTCCCACCACGACGGAGCCCACACGGATGTTCGCGGTGATGGAGGCCCCCTGCTCTATGTAGAGGAACCCCGATGAGATGATCTCCCCCGAGAATGTGCCGTCGATTTTCAGGGAATCATTGAAGCGCATGACGCCGTTGAACTCGGTCTCACGTCCCAGGGTTGTGCTGATGCGTTCGCTTGATTTGTGGTCGTCGTTCTTCGCCATACCCGTCACTTCGTGGTCATGACCCACACGCCGTCCCAGTCCTCCGGGGGCGGATTCTCGATGTAGTACTGGCAGCGCTTGAAGTATACCTTGGACGGTCCGTCCTCAGGGCAGGCCTTGAGGGCCCTCTCAAAAGCGTCACGCGCCTCCGCGAACTTCATGAGCTTGTACAGCTTCCTGCCTTCAGAAAAGATCTCGAGAGCCTGCTTCTTGTCTTCAGCGATCACTCACTCGCCCCCGTCCCCCGACTTCGCGCGCTCCTGCGTCCCTACGCGGAGGTTCTTGCGCAGCTTCCTTTCCAGATCATCCAGGGAGAGGTCTCCCCTCTTGAGCTTCTCCCCCCTGCCCTGGAGGTCCGAGACCTCCTCTTCCAGGCCGCGAAGGCTTGCCAGGATCTCCCCGCCTTCCTTGCGCAGCATCCGCAGGAGCTTCTCCACTTCCTCCGCATCCGCCCCGTCCAGCTTCTCCGCAAGGTCCAGAAGCTCGGAGATGGGCTTCTTGATGTGCTGCGTGAAGAACATGAGGGAGCTGTTGAGGGACTCGACGACCGCGATGCGCTTTTCTCTGCGCAGGAGCTGACGGGAGAGCTCACGGCTGCGCAGCACCGCCCTGATCCTTGCAAGCACCTCGGAGAAATTGAACGGCTTCGTTATGTAGTCATCCACTCCCTGCTCGAAGCCCTCGATCCTGTCCTTGACCTCGTTCATTGCGGAGAACATGATGATGGGCGTGTTGCGGTAGCGCCGGTACTCCGGGTCATGCTTGAGCATCCGCGTGACTTCCCAGCCGGAGAGCTTGGGCATGACATTGTCGAGGATGATGAGATCAGGATTACACGCCTGGACCTTCTCCAGGGCCTCTTCCCCGTCAACCGCCTTTTCGATCTGGAAACCGAGCTTGCTCAACATGACGTCGAAAAACTCGAGGTTGATCGGTTCGTCGTCGACAATGAGGATCCTGCCCCTCAGCTTCATGAGTTCCTCTTCACGGCTATTGTGCTCTACAAAAACCAGGCTGTCAACGGTGGGGAGTCTCCCGGCGCCTCCTCCCTCGGCGGAAGCGGAGGCTGACTCCGGCTGCCAGGGCAGCGGCGCTCACAATCAGGAGCACCCACGGGAACCAGTCTCCCCACCGGGTGTAGAACGTTGTCGTCTGCGTATATACGGGAACCGCGCCGAGCAGGTACCCTTCCGTGAACGGAGCCAGCGTGGCGAGGATCCGCCCGTTCGGATCGATGATGGTGGTCATTCCGCCGTTGGTGGATCTCACCACCGAGCGCCTGTTCTCCACCGCGCGGAACACCGCCATCGTCATGTGCTGCATGGCGCATGGAACGGAGAAAGACCAGGCGTCGTTCGTCATGTTGACGAGCACCTGCGCACCCTGCGTGACGAACCCCCGACAGAGATAACCGAAGGTGTCCTCGAAGCAGATCGGCGTGGAGAAACGGACCCCGTCCGCTTCGAACACGGTGTACACTTTGCCCTTTTCCCAGAAGTGGGTGTCGGCGTTCTTCAGCCACTGGTAGATCCCGGGCAGCTGCTTCTCGAAGGGGAAGCCTTCCGTGAACGGCACGAGGTGGAGCTTGCGGTACGTGTCGACGATCCTGCCCTTGTCGAACAGGATGGCTGCGTTGAAATCCACGCGGACCTCGTCGTTCTCCTCGATCCTCTTCAGCTCGCCATCGTCGTTTCCCACGACATACGGCACGGTCTGGGTGTCCAGAAATGCCCGCAGCTCCTTGACCAGCCCGTATGTCTCCGTGTCGGGGCGGTAGCGGGTGTGCCAGTCGATTGCCGGCACGAATGAGGTCTCCGACCAGATCACGATGTCAGGGTTCTGCATGATCGCTCTTCTGCTCTGCCGGAGAAGGACATCAAGGGACTGGCGATACGCGTTGTACCCGCCCTTCCACGGGTCCACGTCCTGCTGAACCAGTGCCACCTTCCACTGACGTGACTGCGAGGTATCGACCTGCGTAAAAAGGCCGTAGAGAACCACTGCCCCGAACGCAGCGACATAGACTGCGGCCGGCCCGAGCCGCGATCTCCACGATTCCCTGAGGTGCTGCAGACCCCGGGAAAGCGTGTTGCCAATGAAGGCGGAGGGATACACGACCATGAGCGAGACCCCCCAGACCCCAAGAGCATTCGCGATCTGGATAAAGGGGATGAAGGGATATTGGGTATAGCCGATGTCTCCATACGAATACGCGAGGTAGCCGTTTGACTTCAGGAAATACTCGTAGCAGACCCACACGGCCGACTGGAGGACAAACCCCCAGGCCGGGAAGAGCGTGTCCGCAAGCTTGAGCGCCGGCAGGACCAGAAGGAAGTAGGCGGCATAGATGGGAGGAACGACGACCAGCGTGAGCGGGTGGAACGTGCCGAGCCAATAGTTGAAAAGAACGTAGGAGATGTACCCGAAAAACACCCCATAGAACGGCGCAGCGACCCAGGAGGACCGATGGACCACTGCGAACAGGGGAGCAAGGCAGATGAAACCAAGGGGGGACAAGCCGGCATTGGAGAGGAAGCTGGGAAAAGAAAGCGCGAACAGAAGGGCTGAAAGGACGAGAAGCCCCAGGTCGATAAAGACCTTCGCGGAGGATTGCTTCGGGGCGCCTGGGACCACGTCAGCTCCTCAGATCCCAGACTTTCTGCTTCAGTTCCCTGCCGGGCCGGAAATGCGCCACCCCATGGTCGCTGATGACCACGGAATCCCCCGTCTTGGGGTTCCTTGCCTTGCGTCCCTTGCGGGTTCGTATTTCGAACGTCCCCAAACCCCGCAGCTCAATGATCCTGTCTGCCAGAAGGCCGGATTTGATCTGGTCGAAGAACAGGTCGATGATCCTGTGGATATTCTTCTTGCTTGCCCTGACCTGCGGGTAGATGTTTTCGACGATTTCGGCCTTGGAAAGCTTTTCCCGGGCCACGATTGATGCCTGCTTCAGGCCTTGAAGCTGCCCAGCAGATGGTTCATCCGCGACTTCTTGCGGGCAGCAGTATTGCGATGGTAGATGCCCTTTGAGACCGCCTTGTCGAGGAATGAAGAAAGCTCGGTCAGCTTCTTCTGCGCCTCATCCTTCTTCTTCTCACCAACCAGCTGGACGAAGTCCTTCACGAGAGTCTTCGCCTTGCTTTTGATCATTTTGTTCCGCAGGCGTCGCTTTTCGCTCTGCCTCTGGTCCTTTTCCGCCGAGAGATTCCTGGACAAGTAACGTCACCTCCACGCTATTGCAAGTATAGCGCTCGTAACAAGTTGTGAAGCTACCGGAACCATCCTTGGATGTCAAGTGGCTGACAAGGCCCTCCCTTTGTCATTTGTCGCTCGTTGCTATATCGTAAATATGACGAATGGCGCAAAGCCCTGCACGCATGGCTTTGGGCTTTGCCAGGTCAGGAGGATTAAGAGTGGCGACCGTCCCCAAGGTTTATGATTTCCCCATGGAAAAGGTCGAGGACACGCTGGTTTCGTTCCTCAAGACCCGCCGCGGCGAATCCACCGTAGCTGACATGATATCAGGCACCGGCCTGCCGAAGTACCAGGTGGAACAGGCAGCAAAGGTCGCCCTGGACGAGTACGCCGGACGGTTGAAAGTCACGGAGTCCGGTGAGCTGCTGTACTATTTTCCCGCGGGGATGCGAAGCACGGTCCACGGTCTGGGCCCCGGCTTGCGGCGGTTCTGGAAAAGCTTCACCCAGGGGGCCGCCAGGGTCCTTTCCTTCCTCTTCAAGATCTGGATCGTGGCGATGCTCGTGGGGTACTTCGTCGCGTTCGTCGCCATCGGCGTGCTGGCCATCGTTGCATCAGTGGCCGCCAGCGCGGCCGGCAGGGGGGGGCGGGATGACCGTTCCCGCGGGGGCGGAGGCGGGTTCGGCGGAATGTACATTGTAATGCAGCTGCTGGATCTCATCCTGCGAATGTGGTTCTGGTCCTCGATCCTTGGCGTCAACAATCAGCGGCGAAGGCCCAGGGAAGGCCGTGCCTTCTACAAGTCGGTCTTCGGCTTTGTCTTCGGGGACGGGGACCCCAACAAGGGCTGGGAGGAGACGGAAAGGAAACACATCATCTCCTACATCCAGGGCAGCAAGGGAGTGATCACTCTCGAGGAGCTCATGGCAATGACGGGCCGCGAGCCGGATGATGCCAACGCGCTGATGAACAGGCTTCTTCTGGAGTTCGAAGGAGAGCCCGGAGTCACCGACAACGGCACCCTGATCTACTCTTTTCCGGAGCTCATGCGCACCTCGCGGGGCTCTCAGGGCGCGCCTGGCCAGGTCCGGGTGGAAAGCGGGCCGTCGAAGATGCCGGTCTCCTTCTCCGCAAACAAGAGCAGAACCAACGGGTGGATCATCTTCTTCAACACGTTCAACCTGCTCTTTGGGACTTACTTCCTTGCCATCAGTCTCACGCAGGGGGCTGCAGCGCTGGCCAGGACCGGGCCGTTTCTCTATTCATTTACAGGCAACCTGCTCTTGAACGCCGGGATCAACCCCGTGGGCTTTCTCACGATTGGACTGGGGATCGTTCCTGTGCTGTTCTCCATTGTGTTTTTCCTTGTTCCACTTTTCCGCCGCATGAGACTCTCCCGTCAGAACGACGCGATCAGGACAGAAGCCTTGCGAAGGCAGATACTCGGCAAAGTCCTGTCCTCGCCCTCCCGGGTCGACTCCAGCGATCTTCGTCCGCCGCTGGGCATGCCCGAGCCAAAGAACTTTGCAAACACCGCCCGGCGCATCCTGGAGCGCCTTGCCGCCCAGCTCAAGGCAGAGCCTGTGGTCCAGGAAGGCACGAATGCGTTCACATATTCATTTCCAGAGCTGGAGCGCGAGCTGGCTGATCTTGCGGACTATCGCCGCAACGTCGACGTCGGCCGCTACGACGTGGGAAAAACGGTCTTCGACTCGGGCACGTAGTCCAGCGGGCCGGCCCAGATGCCCTGGTCAAGGAGCCTCCAGCCCTGTTCCGCGACTTGAACGCCGGAGTGCTCCCAACCGTCGCGTACACGTCTTTCAGTCTCAGCCCAGGGCCGGATACCTGATGTGGCATCGGGCGCCTCCACGCAGCAGGCGCCCACTGCCACGGCCATGGCAAGGGCATCCTCCGGAACAAGGGCCTTGTTCACCGAAGCCAGGAAGCCGGCAATCGTGGCGTCTCCCGAACCCGTGGTTCCTCCAAGGGCAGGCACGCGAAAAACCGGCGCGTACAGCTCGCGGTTCGACCACCCCGGCAGATTCCCCATCCCCCCAGGACCGGTCCTCAAGTAGGCGCCGCGGTCTCCCATTTTGATCAGAACGGCCGAGGCTCCGGCTGAGATTGCCTTGCGGGCAAGGAGCCCAGTCTCAAGAAGGGTGATCTCCCGCACGATTGCTTCCCCTCCCCCGCGGGCCGCAAGCCTGTCAAACAGGGCCCGATTGCTCATGAAAAGGAGCTCCTCGACGCTGGGGACAAAGAGATCCACCCCGGGGAGCACGCGGGCAAGGAATGACTCCCAGTCGATCCGGCCGGAAGGGCTGTTCGGGTCAGGGAGGCTCATGTCCAGCGACGTGACTGCCCCGCCGGCCCGTGCCCGCAGGAGAAGCCTCAGCAGCCGGTTCCCTCCATCCGACCACATGGCCTTCATGAGCGGAGGGTAGCCGAAGTGGAAGAGCGACACCTCCTTGAGCGCGGAATCGGGCACATCAGTGTCGGCAAAGGTGTCGTTTGCGCCGGGACAGTGCAGGAAGATCCTGTCCACTCCGGGAGGGTTTATCACGATGGTGTAGGACGTGACTTCACCTTCAACGGCCGTGATGTCACCGGACAGGGCTGACGATGTGCCGGCTATTTTTCGAATGACGATATCCCCGAATGGATCCTTGCCCACCTTTGCAACGAGCCGCACCGGCAGTCCGAGCTTGTGAAGGCCAAGACCGACGTTGGAAACTGCGCCCCCCGTGGCGGTTACGGCCGCTTCCACGATGGAGAGACGGCCCGGACGGAAATAGTCCTGCCGCTCCGCGCGCGCGTCCCGAGCCGGGAAACCGGGTATGATGTCCAGGCAGATATGGCCGCAGACGACGATGCGCTTTTGCCCTTCGGGAGCCATGGCCGCAATTGTTACGCAAAAGGCGCGCCGGTTCAAGGAGAGGCGGAAGACGCAAGGAAATAGCGACAGGACCGGGAAAGCGGACAACCGCTGCACTGCGGCCGGGAGCGGCAATGCTGCTTTGCGTGCTCGACGATGAGCGCGTGCATTTCGTTATACAGCTCGTGGCGCATGGGAAGCCGGCGATGGAACTCTCCCTGGACCTGGTCGTAGCTTTCACGCCCGTCAAAGGTGCCAAGACGAGTGAAAACCCTGCGCGTATAGGCGTCTACCACGAACACAGGGCGTGCGAAGGCATAGAGGAGGATCGAATCCGCGGTCTCCCGGCCGATTCCCCAGAGGGCAAGGAGCTGGTCCCGGGAAGGAGCCAGCCGGAGCGTCAGGGATCCGGGCGGAGAGAAGATGCGGGCAACGACTTTCAGCTTCTTCGCCTTCTGGTTGAAGTATCCGGAAGACCTGATGAGGCCCGCAAGCCTGCGCGTCGGGACCAGCAGGAAGTGTTCGGGGAGCACCAGCCCGGCCACCCGAAGCCGCTGGAGCGCCTTCTCGACGTTCGTCCACGCAGTGTTCTGCGTCAGGACAGCGCCCAGAATGACCTCGAACCTTCCCTCCGCGGAGCGCGGCCAGCGGTAGCTGCCCGGATGATACCCGCGCGGATCGAAGCCTCGCGCGCCTGCCATGCTGGGCAGTGGCCACCAGCCCTGCGGGCCATACGCTGAGAGCAGGCGCTGATAAATGGACTGGAAAGTGCGGTTCACGGCCTGCGATGGCGGGGGCTGCCCGCCATCGCCCCAATCGCCAGACCGATCAGCACGGCGGCCATGGCGATGGGAAACCAGTCGCCAAGCCTCGTATAGAGAGTGAAGCCCTGAGGGGGAAGGGGGATATCCGTAACCAGGAAGCTCTGCTCGTAAAGCGGGCTTCGCGTCGTGATCCGCCCCAGGGTATCCACGACGCAGGTCAGGCCCGAGGCCGAGGCCCGGGCCAGCGGCCGTCCGTTTTCAACCGCGCGGAACACCGCATTGGCGGCGTGCTGCATCGCTTCCGTGTCAGTCTGCGACCAGTAGTCGTTGGACAGGTTGAGAATGACCTGCGCCCCCGCAACGACGAACAGGCGCACGTCGTTCGGGAACGAGTCCTCGAAACAGATTGGCGTTGAAAACGTGAACAGAGGGTGGTGGAAAACCACCCTTCGGTCTCCCGGTTCCCAGAGGTACGCGTCAAAGCTCAGCAGGAACTGGTACAGCCCGGGAAGCTGCGTCTTGAACGGGAAATACTCGGTAAAAGGCACCAGGTGGATCTTGTGATACGTCTCCAGCCTCTCCCCGGCAGGGGAAAACAGGACCGCGCCGTTGTAGTCCAGGCGCTCCTGCCCGCCGTCGCGGGTGACCAACTCATAGTCGTCGTTTCCTGTCACCAGCCACGTTCCAATGCCCCGCTGGTAGGCGAGGAAATCCCTTACCAGCGCGGCAAGCTCGTACTTCGCGGGATCTTCCTTGCTCCATCTGCGGATGTTGGGCACGAAAGCTGTCTCTGACCAGGCCACAAGGTCGGGCTTGCTCGGGAGCGCCTCTGCGGTCAATCGCTTCAGGGTCTCAAAAGTCTCCCGGTAGTCGTCCTTGCGCGGATCTGCATCCTGCTGCACAAGGGTTATGCGGACTGTGCGATTGTCCGGGCCGGACGCGGCCGGATGGTTCAAGATCCGCAGCGTTCCCCAGCCAAAAGCCGCGGCAAGGAGCGCCACCAGGGCGATGAACGGCGCCTTCCCCCTTCGGAGGGCTTTCATCCTGCCCGAGACATACCATGCGGTCACGCTGTTGGCGAAAGTGACGACGAAAGTGACCGCCCAGACGCCTGCCAGCGACGCAATCTGGATAAGCGGCATGATAGTGTACTGGGAGGCCCCCAGCATGCCCCACGGGTAGCCCAGAAAGCCCTGAGACCTCAGCCAGTCGAATGCAGTCCAGGCAGCGGGAAAGACAAGAAAGCCTGCTCCCCTGCTCTTGCGCAGAACGCCAACGGCAATTGCCATGAACGGGACGTATTCTAGCAGCGTGACAACGGTGACGAACTGCAGGGTCAAGAGGTTGAAGGTCCCCAGCCAGAAGTTCGAGATCATTGTCTGGATGATTCCCGCGAGGGTCCCATAAAAGATGCCCTGGGCCAGGCTGACGTTCTCCAGGACGACAAGGAGCGGGACAAGGCAAACCCACGCCAGGACGGGGATGCCCCCGGTCCTGACGAATGACGGAGCCGAGAGCGCAGACAGCACGCCTGATACAACCACGCCTGGCAGTGCCCATGCTTCGACCGTTGTGAGGGAAGGAACTTCCTTGCGGATCGCGGATGATCTGCGTGACCTGAAATACCACATGGCAGCCAAATCGACACCGAGAAGCGGAAGGTAGCGCAAATACGCGCTGAGGCGCTCTTTTGAGGTGTTGGGCGCCAGCCGCAGGTTGCCGTGCGTCGCCATGAAGAGCTGGACGTAGCTCATGTTCGCATTGGTCGCGTAGATGTACGAAAACAGGAAAAGGACGCTCGTCAGAGCGAACAACAGCTCCGGGGCGCGAAGCAGGAGGAAGGATGATCCCTGGACGGGGCTGCGTCGCAGCGACACGACAGCTGCCACGGCGGTGAGGACGTGGAGGAGGAGAAGAAAAGCGTACAGGTATTCGGCCGTCGACATTTCGATGTCTTCAGCTCAGGATGATGCGGAAATACCTTTTCTTGCCCGCCCGCAGGAGAATGGCGCCGTCCTCCGCCGCCTCTGCGGACACAACGGCGTTGATGTCGGTCACATTCTTCCTGTTCACGTACGCTCCGCCCTGGGAGACCAGCCGGCGGGCGTCACTCTTTGTGGCGCACAATCCCGAGCGAACAAAAAGATCGACAACCGGGATCCCTTTTTCAATCTCCGCCAGCGGCAGAGAGAATGAAGGCACCCCGGACAGGTCAGCCCCATCCGAGGTCTCAAAAGCCGCGCGCGACGCCTCGGCGGCCTCATCCGCAGCCGCCCTCCCGTGCACCAGAGAAGTGATCTCGAACGCCAGCCTCCGTTTGGCGTCGTTGATGCTCCGGTCCTTGACGGCGCACATCTTCCTGATTTCAGAGACCGGCAGGAACGTGAAGCGAAGGAGAAACTGCTCGACGTCGGCATCCGGTATGTTCACCCAGAACTGGTAGAACTCGTAGGGGCTCACCATTTCCGGATCCAGGAACAAGGCGCCCCCCTCTGATTTCCCCATCTTCTTCCCGTCCGACCGCGTCACCAGGGGAGAGGTGAGCGCGAATGCCTCGATCCCCTCGATGCGGCGGATGAGGTCCATGCCGGCGACGATGTTGCCCCACTGGTCGTCCCCGCCCATCTGCAGCCGGCAGTCATAACGCCGGCAGAGGACAAGGAAATCGTACGACTGAAGGAGCTGGTAGTTGAACTCGATGAAGGAAAGGCCTGTCTCCAGGCGCATCTTGTAGGTCTCGAAGGAGAGCATCCGGTTGACGGAAAAGTGCACGCCGATGTCGCGGAGAAACTCTATGTAGTTCAGAGGAACAAGCCACTCCGCATTGTCCAGCATCAGCGCCTTGTCCTGGCTGAAGTCGAGAAACCGGGAGATCTGCTTGCGGAAGCGCTCGCTGTTGGCCGTGATAGTCTCCACCGGGAGGATCCGCCGCATCTCCGTTCTGCCTGTCGGGTCGCCAATGCGCGTCGTTCCCCCGCCGATCAGCGCGATGGGCCGGTGGCCCGCGCGCTGCAGGTGGGCCATCGCCATGAGCTGCTGCAGTGAGCCTGCGTGAAGGCTGGCTGCCGTGGCGTCGAACCCGATGTAGAACGTCACCTGCTCCGAGTCAAGGAGCTTCCGCAGACCTTCCTCGTTGGAGCACTGACTGACGAATCCCCTTTCCTTGAGGGTGTCGAAGACGCCGCTCACCCCTGCGTCCCTCCGCTGGCCCCGCCGGGAACCCGCTTGTAATCCTTGATGGCCTTGCGGATGGTCGGGGCGATCTCAGCCATCTGTACGCGGATCTGCTCCATGGAGTCCCTGGACCTGATGGTGACTGTCTGGTCGTCCTTTGTCTGGTAATCCACTGTCACGCAGAACGGCGTCCCCACCTCGTCCTGCCGCCGGTAGCGCCTGCCGATTGCGCCGCTCTCATCGTAGAAGGTGCGGAACTCCTCGCACAGCTCGTCGGAAAGCTTGCGAGCGATCTCCGAGAGCCCGTCCTTTTTCACAAGGGGGAAAACGCCGACTGTGGTGGGGGCGATGCGCGGATGGAAGCGCAGGACCACGCGCTTCTCCCCTTCGACCATTTCCTCGTCGTATGCGTCAGCCAGGACCACCAGCACCGTGCGGGTAAGGCCGGCTGATGTCTCGATGATGTAGGGGATGTAGCGCTCATGGCTCTGCTCGTCCAGGTAGGACAGGTCCTTTCCCGAGTACTCCGTATGGCGCTTCAGGTCATAGTCCGTGCGGTTATGGATGCCTTCCAGCTCCTTCCACCCGAAGGGAAACTCGTACTGGATGTCAAAGGCCAGCTTGGCATAATGGGCAAGCTCGTCGGGCCCGTGCTGGTGGAAGCGCAGCTTCTCCGGCCTGATGCCCAGGTCGATGTAGTACTGCAGCCTCTTTTCCTTCCAGTGCTCGAACCACTTCACGTCCTCCGAGGGATGGATGAAGAACTGCATCTCCATCTGCTCGAACTCGCAGGTTCGGAAGATGAAGTTCTTGGTCGTGATCTCGTTGCGGAAAGCCTTGCCCACCTGGGCAATGCCGAAGGGGATCTTTACGCGCCCGGTCTGGAGCACGTTCTTGAAATTGACGTAGATTCCCTGCGCAGTTTCGGGCCGGAGATAGATCAGCCCTCCCTCGTCCTCCACCGGGCCCATGTGCGTCGTGAACATGAGGTTGAACTTGCGCGCCTCGGTGAGCTGGTTGGCACCGCAGTCGGGGCACGTGTGCGCCTTTATATTCTCTTCCGGTATCTGGTCGGCCCGGAACCGGTGCTTGCAGTTCTTGCAGTCGATGAGCGGGTCGGTGAAGTTCTCCACGTGACCGGAGGCTTCCCAGACCCGGGGATGCATCATGATGGCGGCATCCAGCCCGACGATATTGTCGTTAAGCTGGGTCATCTCCCTCCACCAGAACTCCTGGATGCGTTTCTTCAGCTCCACTCCCATGGGGCCGTAGTCCCACGCGGAGGCAAGCCCCCCGTAGATCTCGCTGGACGGGAAGATGAACCCCCTGCGCTTGGTGAGGGAGACCAGGGTATCCATGGTGACTGTTTCGGCGCGGACTTCCGACTTTTCCGCCATCATTCAACTCCTTCCGGCATGTTCTGCGAGAA
The DNA here is from genome assembly GCA_049515135.1 of Spirochaetia bacterium. GTDB lineage: Bacteria > Spirochaetota > Spirochaetia > SZUA-6 > Fen-1364 > Fen-1364. The sequence continues at coordinate 4,304 of JBEKUJ010000010.1, read as the reverse complement.
TAGAGGCTGCCCTTGCAATTCGGGCCCGGGCCCGCTCCACTCCCATAGCTGCGATGCTCCCAAACAGCGGGGGGGAAACCTTGGCGCCTGTGACTGCGATGCGGACCGGCATGAGCAGGTCTCCCAGCTTCATGCCCAGCTCTTCGGCAAGAGCGCGGAACCTCGTCTCCGCCTCCTCCCCGAGGTCTGACAACTGGCCAAGAAGGGCATCGGCCTTTTTCAAGGCATCCAGCGCCCGGGCAGGATCCGTCTTCTTCGGGATCAGCGCCTCAGGGGACGGCGGAGCCGGGTCCTCAAACAGGAATCTGACCATTTCCGGGACCTCGGAGAGCAGCTTTACCCGCTCCTGGATGAGCGGCCCGATCTTTCGCAGAAGCTCCGGGTCAGCGGTGAGCCCTGCCTCACTGAGCACCGGCTCGATCAGGCAGGCAAGCTCATCCGGCGTCTTCTTCCGTATATAGCTGCCGTTGAACCACTCGAGCTTCTGGTAGTCGAAAACAGCCGGAGACTTGTTGATCTTCTCCATGCTGAACAGCCTTTCCAGCTCTCCAAGACTGAAGAACTCACGCGAGTCGTCATACGACCATCCCACCAGGGCGATGTAATTGAGGAGCGCCTCGGGAAGGTACCCCTGGCGCCGGAACTCCCTGACATTGGTGGCGCCGTGGCGCTTGGAGAGCTTCTGGCCGTCTTTTCCCATGACCATGGGAAGATGGCAGAGCCGGGGCGGTTCCCAGCCGAAAGCCCGATAGAGGATCATGTGCAGCGGGGCTGACGGGAGCCATTCCTGCGCGCGCATGATGTGGGTGATCTCCATGAGGTGATCATCAACGACGTTTGCCATGTGATACGTGGGGAAACCGTCCGACTTGATGAGCACAGGGTCGGGGTTGATGTCGGCGTTCTCCACGGAAATGCCGCCCAGGAGCGCATCCGTGAAAGCGGTGGTTCCCTCCAGAGGAACCTTGAGCCTGATGACCGAAGCTGCGCCGGAGGCTTCGGCCTTTTGACGCTCTGCCTCGTTCAGGTTTCGGCAGTGCCGGTCGTAGCCCTGACCGGATTTCGCCGCAGCCTGCTGCTCCCGCAGCTTCGAAAGGCGCTCCGGCGTGCAGTAGCACCTGTAGGCATGGCCTTTCTCAAGAAGCTCCGCCGCGCGCGAAGCGTAGATCTCCAGTCTCTGCGACTGGAAGTACGGACCCCGGGGCCCGCCGACATCCGGTCCCTCATCCCAATGGAACCCGAGCCATTCGAATGTGTCATAAACATCCTTCAGCGCTTCTTCGACATACCTCTCCCTGTCCGTATCCTCGATGCGAAGGATGAACGTCCCCCCCTGCGACCGGGCGAAAAGGTAGTTGTACAGCGCCGTGCGGACGCCTCCAATGTGCTGGAAACCCGTCGGAGACGGCGCATAGCGGACTCTGACACTCACTCGGGAATCCTCCAAAAGGAAAATCGATGGACGCATTATAGTGACGCCGCACCGGGGGGTCAACGAGCGCGGTCCGGAAGGGACGGGTCGCGTGGTCTCAGCGCATCCTCTGCAACGCCTCCAGGACAACGCCGGGCGTCAACAGCTCGGGAAGAAGAACGGGCGACGCCGCGCCTGCGGGGTAGAGCGCATACACCGGCACTCCGGCCCTGCCGAAGCCTGAAAGCGCCCGGGCGATGGCGTCGCTGCGGTCCGTCCAGTCAGCCCGCAGCGTTGCCACTCCTGCCTGCAGGAAGGCCCTCTCCACCACGGGGTTTTGAAGAGCGACTCTCTCGTTCACCTGGCACGTGAGGCACCACCTGGCGGTGAAGTCAACGAAGACGGGCGTGCCTTCAGCCTGCAGTTGCGCAACTCGCTGGGGAGTCCAGCTTTCCCAGGATGCCGGCAGGGCGGGATCAGCGGCCGATCCCTGCGCGTTCGCCGCTCGGACCGCGGAAAAGGCGGTTGCCCCGGCCACCAGGATGACGGCGAGGCAAGCCGAAATCACGCGGGAGCGAATGCTGCGGTTCAGCCCGCCCCAGCGGCCGTAGACCCATGCCCCGAACCCGGCCAGCAGGAGCGCGGAAAGGAGTGTCATCAGAGCAGGAAGTCCGGCCAGCGTTTCAAGCACATACATCATCCAGATGACCGCCCCGAGCATGGGGAACGCGAGTATCTGGCGCAACGTCACCATCCACGGCCCGGGCCGGGGTATGCGTGAGACGAGACCAGGCAGAGCCGACAGAACAACGTATGGGACGGCCAGCCCCAGCGCGAGCGCGGTGAACACGCCGAAGCCCACAGCCGGCGGCTGCGTCAGGGCATAGCCAAGCGCTCCGCCCATGAATGGAGCGGTGCATGGGGTGGCAACTGCGGCGGCAAGCAGGCCGTTCAGGAACGACCCCGTCCCGGCGCCGGGCGCGGCCGGCAGGCGGACCGGGAAGCGAAGCTCGAATACATCGAGCAGGTTCAACGCGATGAGGAAGAAAAGGGAAGCAGTGACGGAAACCACGGCGGGGCTCTGGAACTGGAAACCCCAGCCAATGAGCTGTCCGCCGGCGCGCAACGCAATGAGGATGCCGGCTATCACCCAGAAAGAAACCAGCACTCCTGCGCCGAACAACATCCCGTGCCGCAGAGCGCCTCCCCTTCCCTCATGCGAATTGCGGACAAAGGACAGGACCTTCAGAGACACCACGGGAAGCACGCAGGGCATGAGGTTCAGGATGAGCCCGCCGATGAACGCCAGCGCAAGTGCGACCAGAAAGCCGAGCCTGGTGGGGCCAGCCGGACCAGCTGACGCGGACTCTGCGTCGGCAGGCGCCGTGTCCACGTCGATCCCGCGCGCCCCTGGCTGGTCCTGCACGACAAGCACGCCTTGAACCCTCTGGACGCTGGCCTGCTTTGCGAGCCGCATGTCTATCGACACGGATGAGGCGCTGGTGTGAACGCTCTGCGGGGCTCCCTCGGCAAGCACGCCAGGACTCGAAGGAACGAAATAGACCGTTGATTTTGAGCCAACGGAAAGACCATCCGCAGTGACAGACAGCCTGTCCTTGCTCTTGCTCGAGCTGAGGGACACGCCCGGGACGGGAGCAGGAATCATGGCGCCGGCAGCCTGGAAAAGCGCTTCCCAGCGCTTGTCGGCCTCTGGAGCCCCCGAACTCGCAGGCAGAGAAAGGGAGATGTCGGCCTTGCCGGGCGTGCATTCGATTCTGCACGCGAGCCAGCTTGCGTGCGCCCGGATTGTCACCGGGCCGGGCCTCAGATCAGGGGGCGGGACTACCCGCGCCAGGAGCGAGGTCTCTCCCTCGTATCCATAGGACGCAAGTCCCTGAGAGATGAATCTCCGGGGGACAGGCCACAGGATGTCACTTGCAATGAAACCCTTCGGAAGGTCCAGGGACACGATGGTGGGAAGGCCCGTGTCCCCCGGGTTTTTCCAGTAAATGTGCCACTCAGGATCCATTCTGAAATGCACGGCAACAAGAAATGGCGTTCCCGGCCGGATAGACGTGTCTTCGGCCACCAATTGCACGGTAACGGCCCCCGGGACGGGAGACTCCGCTCGCGCGGCGGTCGGAAAGAGCAGGACGGAGAGGAAAAGGAAAAAGACAGGCTTCCAGGCCGAGGCTAGTTGATAAATCATTACAATAATAATAATATAATCACGATAAGGCTTATTACAGATGAGGATCACGACAAAAGGGCGGTATGGCCTTCGGGCGGTCATCAACCTTGCAATGGCGCACCACAACCGTCCGATATCCATCAGCTCCATTGCAACAGAGGAGAAGGTGTCTTCCGAGTTCCTGGAGCAGATCTTTTTCAAGCTGAAGAAGGCGGGCCTGATCCGCTCCATCAGGGGTCCGGGGGGCGGCTTTGTGCTCAACAAGAAGCCGGCGGAGATCTCGGTTTCAAATATCCTGGCCGCGGTCGGCGAAACCCACGGAATCACACCTTGTACGCTGCGCAGAAAGACCTTGTGTGATCGTCCTGAGCCATGCCCGGCGCACGAGATCTGGACAGGTTTGCAGAAAACAATGGAAGACTACCTGTCCAGCGTCACGCTGAAAGACATCATGGACAAGAACGGAAAGAAATACTTCGCCAGGCTTGGATCAGGCCAGGACTTCTGCATCTAGGCCGGATCGCCGAAGCGCGATTTCCGGTAGACGTGTCGATCCGCGTCAGACGTGCCATCGCCCTACGGGCTACTATGATGCGCGTCAAGCCGCCTCCTGGTTTCCCCCTTTCTTGATTTCCTTCGCGTAGTCTCCGAGCTTCTTCTCATAGAGCCTCGGATCAATCCAGCGGTATAACTCACCAGACA
>JBEKUJ010000009.1:0-189826 GCA_049515135.1 Spirochaetia bacterium | reverse complement strand
CTATGGAAGGCCATCTACCGTCCTCCTCTTGGGTCCCGGGTCTTCGAGGAATTCAGTATACGGCCACCAACCACTTGATCATCAACGCCTTCCGGGAACTGCAGGGCGCATCATAACAACTCTTAGGAGTGGCCGCTCTGCGACCAGTCAGTTACCTTGCTCTAGTAAACTGACAGGAGGAAAAAAGATGCGGACGGAAAGGGAGTACAACTATCGTGGCTACAACATAACGCTAATTGACGACACTGATAACCTACCAGGGGTTAAGCGTGGCCAATGGGCATGGGGAAACGTCGCTTTTTCGATACGGGCTAAGACGTGGGAGGAAGCAGAAAGACAGTTTCGAGAACATGTTGACTTGTATTTAAAGGAAAGCGCCAAAAAGGGAGAGAATGCAGCACCAACGGACGAGGGATCGATCGATGATTAAGACCTTGAACCGAACATCAATCTATATATCAAAGGGACAATCGATCGTGGCGGCATTGAAGTAATTCTCTAATATGTATGAGAAGGTCCTTTATCATACATATAAATGAGCCCCAACGACCCTGTAGGTGACGCCCCTCCCCCACCTCCCCTTAAGTCCTTCTTGCAAGAGGCTTCCACCGAGATAATTGACGCGCAGAGTCCCGTCAAGGGGCGAGTTAAAACACACTAGGGAGATCGTGCTTTTGCCGATGTTGATCGCTATGCGCTCATCAGTCCAATTCCTTACGACGCTTTTGTGGCTGTTCCACCGGATCGCACTGAATAAACCTCGCTCACGGCAAACAGGGTGAATACCACTGGCTGCTCGTCGTCCCCTCCGGCAATAGCTGCTTCAATGATTCGGAGACAATCGTTGACACGGAACTCAAGCTCATGATGTGTCCTCAAGACTGCCCGCGTGCCCGCCTTAGAATGAGCAGATAACTTGACCACCGCATCCCAACTCGACGGCCCATGCCTCCCCGTGATGGAAACCTCCGCGTCAGTGAAACGTTGGTCAGCGCCAATTACAAACTGAGTTTCAGGCGTCCAATATTTGTCGCACAGATGCCGAACTCCGCAGTAGCGACAGTTTTCCCTGTTGGGACGAGCTTCTGGCGGTCTCTGAGAGGCAGTTTGGAGAGCAGCATCACGGCGAGCGACGATGTTGCGCTCAATTTCTTCAAGCTGCACTGCAGTTGGAGCGGCTACCTGAACGTCTTCGTCGCTATATCGCAAGACCAGTCGATCCGCGCGTCGATGGTTCGGATTCAGCTCCTCATCACGGCACCACAAGAGCGCGTAGACCTGAACTTGAAACTGGTGTCTCTCTTCCGGCATGCCTGTCTTGACGTCGGTGATCTCGCATGTCTCGTCTGAAAGAACGAGCATATCCGCCTTGCCCTTCCAGCCGATGTGTGTCGCGCGCAGTTCGATCTCTGTGAAAGCCCCAATAGTCAGAGGAGCACGCAGCTTCGACTCGCGCATTTCCGCACGCACAGTTTGGAGTGGCGGGAGACGTACTCGGCACAGCATGGTTTGTATTCGCGTTCGCAGTTCCGGTGTCCGAGCGCGGAGTGATCTATTTGCGCTTTCTAGAAGCGGTAGCGCTCTGGGATTGTTGGTAAAGCGATGCAAGACTCTATCAATACAATCGTGCACTACCTTCGTGTAGCCGCCAAGCTCCTTCATAACCTTGGGACCATTCTGATCCTGAACCGACGAGCATGCGGCTTGAACAAGCTTTCTCGTGATCGTCTGAAGGGCAAGGTGGACAATAGTACCGACAAGGGCACTTAACTGTAGGCGCGGTGGGTATCCATGGCCGCTCCATAATTCAGGGTATTCAGCCGCGGCCAAAGCCCAACGCCGTGGGCACGCCTCGATTTCTGAAAGCGTCGTGATTGTCATCTCCGCCGGTGCTTCCGGCCACGTAGCCGGCGTGTCCACGGTCCATAGCGGTACCGGTTCTGTAGCAATCATCTATGTTACCTCCCGAAGGCTAGCTCGTAACCTCTCAATTAGGTTAGCGGTCGCGTTCGGAAGGTTCCTTCGCACTACCAACTCGTCGACCAGGATAACGGGGATTGCGACAGAGTACTCCTTCATATCACGGAGACCGTTGTCCGAGGGTGTGTCTGGCGTCAGTGCCCCGTGAAGGCCAACTACGAACTCGCCAAGTCGATTGACAGCCAAGATCGGCGCCACAACCTGTCCGAGTCCTGGCACAGATACTACCTTGTTCCGAGCCAGGCTGAGTCCCTCAATGCCTTGTCGTTCGATGTCCTGAAACAGAAGGTCCGTAGATCTTTCCAACCGCCCAGCGTCGAGGGTCGGTGTTGTGCCTGTGAGCGCAAAGCGGAGAAGGCTCGCGCCGATATAACGGTCGAGTAGGTCGTGCTCGAACTTGTTCTTGTAGCTTCGAAGGCAGCGATAACAAGAGCGGTCACAATTCTCAGGACAGTTTTCTAGAATCTGTAGCGCCTCTTCGAAAACGCTCAATCCGAGCCGACCCACCCGCGGGGCGAAGCCAGCGCCGCCGGGCAGTGTATCGTAGAGGTAAATCTCGGCTTCACGGCCGTCGCGCCCCGCGGCCGTGAGTGCGGGCCGGTACTCGGCCTGCAGCTCGTTTGCCTCCAACTCAAGCCGGGCGCATGCTGCCTTAGTCAGTGCCTCGCTGATAGTGCGGAGTGCAACGTCGGTAGCAAGAAGGCCAGGGGTCAGCGTTAGCGGCGGGTCAACGCTGATGGAGATCAAGAGGACATCGGTGATGAAGTCGGTTCCCAGTACAAGGCCCTTGGTCGCTCCACCTCCAGGGCAGTTCGGATCGTGCGAATCTGGGTAGGGTTTCCGGTGCGCCGCACCAACCACTCCTTTTGGAAGCGCTGTGGGCTCGATGAGGCCGCATTTTGTGCAATACGTATAGCCCTCCTCGCGCGGACCTCGATTTGTCACAATGAGATGCTGTCTCGTGTAGTGCACACGGAGGTGGTCGTTGAGTTGCATCCAACTCCCCGCATCCGCTGGTGTCGGGGCGGTCAGCTTAGCCCGAGTCGCGTAGCTCTTGGCAGGTTGGTCGTCAGGCGAAGTGCCTTCCTCCTTGCTTACTGGGTGCGCGAATCCGGGAGGGCGAAGCCAATACGTCGCGGGGCCAAACGTACCTGTATGGCCGCAGGCCTCGCAGTCTTTGGTTTCTCCTTGCGTCCCCTCTTCCAACTTAGTTGTCCGTGCGTAGTGGCAGTAACTGCACTCGTAGTAATAACGTCGTGCCAGCCAGGCGCGGTAGCGATCCGTTCGCATAGGCGAATAGACAGCCCCCGATGTCCAAAGCTTGCTCCCGATCCAAACCTCCTTCCCGGGCGCATACTGCGAGAGCGCCACCGGAAGCCCCTGAGACGGCGTAAACCGAAAGACAGGCCGGAAAAGCGTCGATCGATCTGGATCGAAGACATGAAAGGTGGCGACGTCGGTAGGGAACGCGTACCTTGGTAGCACGCCTTTGTAAAGCAAGCGATCCAAGAGGTTCTCTGAGGCTGGATCGCGGTCAGGCCGTTCCTCACCCGCCTCGTCCGGTGTTTCCATGCTGGTGCTGTCATCGTTTAACGTGGTTGTGGTATTTGCAGCGACCGCAGCCGTACCGGGATCGTACTCAATTGCCTCATCTATCGGTCGCAGTGTCCCGTCGATGAGCCCGTCGAGGAGTTGCTGCCGATCCGCACGAGAGAGTTCAGTGGGTAGCCACGTGGCGGCGTCTGCCTTGAGGGCGGTCTCGTTAGACCGCAGCCATTGCTCGAGGTCGGCGCGGTTAAGCACCTCTTTCGGGTTCTTGAAGTTGGAAACTTTTCCGAGGACAGCAAAGAGATGCGGCTGAGCTTCGGGTTTGATCGCAGGGAGTTTGGCTTGATGATAGCGCTGAAGGAGGTAGGCTGTGAGGTGGCGTCGGGCAATCTCAGGGTTGTCCAAGGTCAATGTCGGATCATCGACCGCGCCCCGAATCATCTGGTCAGGATGGGTAAAGTAGTGCTCATCATGGCTGTCGGCGCTGCCGAAGGCGGTTACGGTTGCGACGGCGTTTCCGCGGCGGCCTGCGCGCCCAGCGCGCTGTTGATAGTTCGCGCGCGCGGGTGGCATGTTCCGCAGTGAGACGCCTGAGAGCGTCCCAATGTCAATGCCAACCTCCATCGTCGTTGTACAGGAAAGGACGTCGATCGCCGGTCGTTCGCGACCAGACTCGTCCGGGCCGAGGTCCACATCCTGGAAGAGGAGTTCGTGCTCCTCTGCTCTCGAGAACACCTCGTCTGCTTGAGCAGTGTTGAGCTGTGCTGTGTGCTCTGCTGCGATGAGCGCCATCGGGGGTGTAGGCGGTGTTCGTAGCGCGTCAAGGGTGCTGGCTCGGTAGTAACCCTTACGGGCGACGAACACAGGGTCGTTGTCGGGGTCGATGGGTGTTGCGGTGTCTTGGCCGCAGTTGATACATGTCTTCCGTCCCGGGAACGGGCGTTGTGCTGTCCGGCAAGACTGGCAGTAGGCCCACATACCGCCTATCGCGAGGGAGAGTTCACCTCCCCTAAGCCGGAACTTACCAGAGATTGGCTCCGCAAAGATGGTCAGAAGCTTTGGAATCCAGTCCTTCTCGAAGACTGATCGCGATGCCTTTTCGCCGAAAAGCCTGTTCATCTCAATGAACTTCCCGGAGCGCGGCTGGAACTCCCAACTCAGTCCCCACCAGGCTGGTGGCATCTGATTAAGCCACAGCCCAACGCGTCCCCAGCACCGGAGCCAAGCGCGTGCAAGGGCTAGCTTCTGCTCCGGAGTCACTGCGAGCCCCGTGATGTCAGGCAGGATTTGTATCTTGGGCGCGTGAACAGAACGCTCGATCAGTGAAGCCAGGGCGAGTGACTCCAAGCCATAATACCGATCGGTTAACAGGTTCGTTATCGCGCGAAGCAAAGACTCTGGTGGCCGGGATGCCCGTAGTTGGCCCCAGAGAGGGAGCAGAGCCTGATCGTTGGATAACGCGCCGCCCCTGATCGCATCCTCTACGACGGTTTCGTCCTGGAATCCCTCGCCGATTTTCAGTTCGGGACGAAGCCGTACACCCATGTCCTTTGCGGCGATCAGCACCCCGAGGTAGAGGTCATCCAACGAAAGCATGTTAGCTATATTTGGAGAGCGAGTGAGCCGTGCGTAACCAGAGACGATGAGCGGTCGAAGCGCGTCTTGCGTCGAGTACTTTTGGAGGTTGGGCGCAAGCCGCGCGGCCGTCTGCCGGGAATCCGAAAAGATGAGGACCTTCCGACCCCGGAGTGGGGCCAATCGCGTCGCCGCAACAGCGCTGGGGGGCTGCACCTGGATCTGCTTTGCGATCAGCGCCTGAAACGGCTGGTCACCTTTTGTCTGGTGGTCCTGAACGGAGGACCGACCAAAGGCGGCGCTCTCGCCGCAGACCGCACACGGCCGAAACTCACCAGGTCTGGCGTCTGTGAAATCGTCGTCGGCTGCGGGCGGGCCCAATCGGTTGCTGCGCAAGTAAACTTGGCGATTTCTCGGTCCCGGTTTTGTGGGGTTCAACCGACCCGTGACCAGGTCGTACTCAGCCGGCTCGACGGCATCACCAAAAACGGGACTCTCAAGCAGGAGATCTATCGGCGCGAGCTCATCGACTTGGCGCAAGAGCGTCCGAAAAGCGCCGCCAGGCTCCGGCCATAAGTAGTTGGGATCGCCTACGTTGTTCGTGTAGGCGCGTGCGTAAGCGGTCCCGCAGTTGCGACACGTGAAGAGTTCGAGCACTCGCGCGCCACAGTTACACGTATCTCGTGGCTGGCTGAAAAGCATCCCGGCGGGTCCGCCACGCTGCTCAGAAGGGAGACTTGCGCACTGAGGGTCCATGCAGACCCAGAGTCCAGCGAGACCCCGGTAGAACGAGTGCACTCGGCACGGTAAGAGACCCGGCTCGGTCGGGTCTCGCCGTGCCATGCTTCCGAGGGCAACAAGACTCGTCACGGCTCGAGCGGCGACATCCGACGGGACACCCTCGAACAATGCCTCACCAAGCCTATCAACCTGTTGGGCTTCGTTCATTGTTATGTTGATGAGGGTCGCCATTGGCCCGAAAGATTCGAGCGCACTGAAGAGCGCGGGCTGCAGTTCTAATGAAGATAGAACGCTGCGATAATTTAGAAACGGCCTTACTTGCGTAAGCCGGGCGCCATCGTTGTCCGACTCATAGAAAGCAGTTAGATCTATCGCAGCGAGCGCATCTGCGTCCCGTCTCGTGCCCTTCGCCTCATTGGAACGAAGGAGAAGGTCACCCTGCACTTTTCGAAAGTCGGCTGGGTCCTTCCCCGTAAGTTGAGCACCAAACTTCACAGCGTAGTCAGCGTCCTTGAAACTCGCACTTGTACAGATTACTTGCAGTCGGTCTGCAGGAATACCAAGGCGCATACGCAAACGGCGGATCAGGAGTGCCACCTCAGCGCCTGCAGCACCCCTATAAAGGTGCGCCTCGTCGATCACGAGCAGGAAGCGCTCATGAGGGTTCGCGCGCAGCCAGTCGCGCGTATGGTCGAAAATCGGGCGCTCGAGCGGGCGCATCAGCATGTACTCGAGCATCGAATAGTTCGTAACAAGAACGTCCGGCGGAGCTTCTTGGACTTCGTGCCTAGTAACTAATTCTGGATCGCCTTCGAGTGTGACACATCGCTTGAAGGGGCCCGTTCTCCCGTCCCTCCAGCGTGCTCTCTTGTTACCGTACCACTCCATAAGGTTGGGCTTCGATGGCCACTTCCCACGCTCCTTCAATTGGCGAACGAGCTCTTCAGCAGCGATCTGCCGTTGAGACGCGGGTTGCGCGGCGATTTCCAAGTTTCGAACATAGTACTTGCCTATCGGCGCCAAACGGTATCTGTCCTTGTCCACGCTGCGCACGCCCGGGTACAGAGTACGGCTTGTGTACCGTGCGAAACGTGCCGGTCTTCCTGACCAGTCTATGAACTTGTTGACGACGCGCGGATCGCCGAAAAGCAATCGGAGTCGCCCGAGTTGATCGTTAACGAGGGCGTTCATCGGGTAGAGCACCATGGCACGTACAGCAGGTGTTGTGCCGAACTCAACTCCCTTAGATTTTGCCTCTCGAGCAAGTTTGCCAAGGATGGGGAGAAGAAAGCACTCCGTCTTGCCAGACCCCGTGCCAGTCATGACGACCAAGCTCCAACCATCTACGAGTGAGAGCTTAGTGGCGATGGCTTGATGCTGATAAGGAGGATCGTGAATCAAGAGCTTGAGATTGCCCTGTGGCTTCGAAACGGCCGAGAAGACTTCCAGCGCAGCGGCGTCAAGGCCCAGATCTCGAAACGGCGCGCCAGTTTTATAACGAGGCGTGCTCTCGAGGTATGGTCGCTGGTGGATAACACCCGGCTCTTCAAGAAGTGCCCGGCGCTGCGCCACAAGGTTAGGGTGGCTCAGATGGTATGTTGCCTCGATGTAGTCTCGTAGCGCGTGGTGCAACTGCTGCGTCGTTTCTCCGATTGTAAGATCCATCTTACTTCCCCCTAGTCCTGGCCCCGGACCCTTTAGCGTAGTTCATCGAGCCACAAAGCTTTGCGGGCAAATTGGATTTCTTCTTCCGCCTCGGTGTCGGGTAATCGGTATGCCAATAGGCACCCCGAAGTAGGGATAGGCTCGCCGACCGCATCCCACCGCTTTGTCGCCCACATCGGAACCGGCGAGAAGAGTTCCATCACGACCGTGCGTCCCGGTCCCGGACGAATTCTGAAGAGCTGTGGCTCTCCGCGTTGTACGTCGATCGCCATTTGTAGCCACCACGCCTCATCGCAGCCCCGCCACTGGTTGCTGGCAAGCGGCAGATCGATTAGGCGTTCTGGGTGACCATTGCGTATCTGCACGTAGCACCAGAGATCAGCGCCGTACGCCTGTCTTCTGCGTCCCACGAAGCGTCCGGTTTGAGAGCGCGGCTGGACCCATCGCCCAGGATAAAAACGGACCGGGCTTTGTGGATCCAGGAGCGACAAGCCAGGCACCTCGCGAGACGGCTGCGCACCGTCCATCAATCGGTCAAAGTACAGAACGTGTTTGGCCGAATCCTCAAAGGGAGGCGCCTTCAACCAGCCGTCGTAGGACACCTCGACGAGGCCAAGTTGAATAAGCTCGCTATGAAGGTCCTCGTTGGGTAATGGCTTCAATCGCCGAACGTGATTGACGTACTCGATGCGGACCTCTAGCTCGTTGGGGAGCGGAAAGAGTTGATCAGGGGCGACGCCAAGCAGGATTGCAGCCCCGCTCTCACGCGCCACGAAGCTGACGGGGGCCGTATAGAGGAGAGGTCCCGTCCCGCGCCGAGGATTTTCGCTGATTTCGTTATACTCCAGGAAGTCTCCGTGGGCGATCATCGCTTCGAGCGTCTCTTTGACAAGTGTCTTAAACTCGTCGAGGTCGGGCACAAGACCGCGGAGCGGACTCACAACATCTCGCACCAATGTTGCAGCGGCGCAAGGGCATAGGTGACTCGCCGCCCTGCGGAGCGCACCTGCTATTGCCTCTATTGATGTGAGGTCGACAGCTGTTGGGTCGAGCCCCAACTCGGCGACTTTCTGTACGTGGACCTCTGCCGCAGTCAGGCGCTTCATCCCCACCTCCACCCGGCATAAAGCTCCCCAGTTGATGCGCGCGACTGTAGGTGTATGTGGATCGCGATTACGAAGAATCTCGCGGCTCTCGCCAGCGTGGGTACCCCGAAGAGTCGCTGGATACCGGCGCGGAGGTGTTGCCCGGCCCAGACCTCTACCCCACCAGGATCGCTCGCAAGTCTAAGGGCAAGCTCAGAAAGCCATTTCGGATCGTCGGCGCTGGGAGGCCTGTTTCGCCGAATAATCATCAGACCGGGGGCTAATTTCTCGGGCGGCGGTGGAGGTAACCAGAAAAACCTCGTAGCGAGCGATTCGACACTCTCCACTCTATCACGGCAGGCCGCCGTCGCGAGGGCGGCACTTTGGAGCGCAAGGGTTTCGCCAATAGCGAACTCCTTCCTCCGCTGGGTCACCGCGCGCTTTAGGTACTCAATCCTGTCGGGTCGGCCCTGCACAGTGCCCTCCGAATTCGCCCATCTGTCGCCGCCAAGGATCCGGAAAATCTCACTCGTGAGCGCATGCAGGACGTCACGTTGCCTTCCTACCGAGAACACGCCGCCGGTCAGTCTCGCTTGGCCCCAGAGGCGTGCAAGCCTTACTGCTTTGACCAAGGACTCCACCGAACGATCTAGTCGGTCAAAGTGAGGAGAGCATCGAAGGCCGGCGAGGTCGCGCACCATTGGAGGAACGATGATCGCTGTTGTAAATTCACCCGACCGCGCCACGTACAGCCCACCAACAGGAGGGACCTCGTACTCAGTGCAGTTCTCGAGAGGCTCCTCCTTGGAAGGAGTCTCGAAGGCAAGTTGGACTGCAGTCGGACTTGCGGCGCTTCCGCTGTCATCAATTAGACGTATGATGTGATGTGCACCATGCCGCCGGACCGCCCACCGAAGCGGTGTAAACTCCCGCTCGCACCGGATTGTAAAAGCTCCCAACTCGTCGGCACTGAAATCGAGCTTGCAAATGCGGGCAGCGTCGTACGAGTCCTGCACTTCTTTCGTCTCGATAAAATACTTCTCGAAGTGAGTTCGCCATCCGTCTGCCGTGATGGGCAATGTCATTGGAGGGAGTTTTTTGACAACGTTCGCTGGCTCGGAGTCCCTCGCAAACAATGAGGCGCGGCATTTAACGTTTCGGCCAGGTGGCCCCCAAAGAGTGACCTCGGTTTGTCCTTCCCAGAGCTGCTCGAGTGTCGGCGTGTCCGGGTCAATCTGTATGAGCAGCGGTCCACTAGCACTTACGCCCGGCAACCACGGATGCGCTTCGCGGATGCGCATTACTACTTCGAGATCGCCAAGCGGCTCTGTTTCAGCTTTCGGGTCACTGCGAGTAAAGACTCGGACCGTGTGGAGACCAACAGGAAGCTGAGGGAGTTCCACGAAGATCGGCTCTCCCGGCGTGATCGACGTGAGCTCAAGTGGCGGCTCTGTGCTCCCGGAGATTGAGACCACAAGTGAGCCGGTCGGGTGGTCAGTGCGAATTCCCAGACATGGCCGTTCGGATGCGAGCCACTCTCCGTGGCCCTCCCCGTCCCATACGAGCGCTGCGAGGCCCGCGGGCCACACTTCGATCGTCTTTGCAAGTCCCAATCCTAAGCTACGAAGGGTCGCTTCCCAATCAGCGGTGAGCGCAGCGGGCAAACCGAGAATTGCGCCGTAGACTCTCTGGCAGAGCAGTGTTATAGGCCGAACGTGGGCGATAGCGCCGACCGGCTTCCTATCGCTCACGATCACGTAACTCTCGCCTGGTCGGACTCGCAGACTTCTTGACTCATAAGCAAGTCCATCGGACGCTATGCGAAAGAGACGGGTATTGACGGGGCGAAGCAGACACTCGGTGTGAAGGAGGAAATCTAGCTCAGGAACAGATGGCTCGAATTGTAGCAACACCTCGTTGGGGTGCGGCCATTGAGCGAGCGCGACACGTTGAGCGCCGTGAAGAAACCGTCCTCGCGCGAGTGGCCGACCTGCGGCGCCTGCGACGATACACCTAGAACCGGTGAGTACGCCACGTGTTTGAGGGAACCTTAAGAGGAGGTGAGAGAGGTCTGGAATCTCAAGTGACACTTCCCACGACGCGTCTAAGACGTCGGTTGGGCGAAGTACCAAGCGTGGCTCGATGCCGAGCGCTACAACTTCGGCTCGAGCCTGTTCGGGATGACGCGGAATGGTCCACGTTGGGCCCCAGCCTGGCCCGAGACCGCGAATGTGCGCGCGCTCCTCGGCGAATCGGCGAGCCCCGCGTAGCCATTCTCGTGAAAGACGCTCCCGATCTAGGTCCTCGCTGATTCTTTGAAGTGTCGCAGGGTGTATCAAGCTTCCTGTACCGAACTCACCCCGAAGGAGTAGCGCCGCTGCGATCTGGCCTACGAGCGCTGTCTCTTGCGCAAAGTTCTGGAATCTTGAAGAGGTATTCCAGCTTCTTGCCGCGATGAACTCGCCAAGCTTGAACGGCGACTCGAACACCTCGGCCGAAAAGGAGTAGCGAATCTCGTAAAGGATTTGAGCGAGTTGTCGTTGCAGATCCAGAGGGAGGATTGCATGCGTGATCGGCCAACAGATGATTGAGAAACGTTCAGCCCAAGCGCCGGACGGTTTTGCGCCGCCGAACTTGGCGTGAAACGAGTGGAAGCGGTCGCGGATCCAGTAGCGATCGCCATGGTCGGTCCACCCTGGCGTCTTGGATTCGAACGTTTGCCAATACTCGTCGCCGGAGTACCTGTAGCCAAGTTCTGTGGCGTAAACTATCCAAGGAAGCGCGTGCTCCCGCGATGGCGCGCCGCCTGCTATGCTATCGCGAACTAGAGTCGCGAGCGACTGCGCCTCAGTTTGGTCGAGGCCGTGCTCAAGCGCGAACACTGGTCGGTCGCCTTGGGAGTTTTGTCGTGCAGTTTTTAGCTGAGTAAAGTGCTGCGCGAGACGATCCTGCCAGCCTGTGAGGTCCATCACTACCTCAATACCTGGACTTCGGAACTCGCGGTGTAATTGGCCACTTTGGGTGGATCTGCCCAGGCAGTTTCGGAAGGCTAGCGATTTTTTCTGTTGTGGCGACCATCACATTCGCACTCCAGTTCGGGCGACCTATGGCTCGTCTGGATCGGTGAAGTATCGTACTCTACACCAAGCAACTAAACAACGGATAAGATTGAGTCTCTACAGCCCGGGAGGGGGCACGAGTAGTTGGCCTAGCATAGGCAACATTTAATGGCGAAGCCCGGATGGATACCCACGACAGGTGAGAACCAGTCTGGGAGCGATGAAAACAGCGTACTGTTTGAGCCGACCGTATCAGAGGCATGCGTGAGGCGCTGTATAGAAAACAGAGGAGGATCGTGTGGCTACACCGATTGTCGAGCTTCGGCATTTTATTCAGGCAATACGGGACGCAGGTTACCGCGGGACCGGATCGGCGCTCGCGGAGTTGGTTGATAACTCGTTTGAGGCCGACGCTCGCTCCGTCGAGATTGAGGTCCGGGGTATCACGGCAGATACCTCTGTGATTGTGGTGCGCGATGACGGATGTGGTATGACGCCAGCCGAATTGGGAAAAGCGCTGCAGTTCGGTGGGAGTAACCGGTTTGGGCAGCGTCAGGGGACTGGACGTTTCGGAATGGGATTGCCGAACAGTTCAGTCAGTCAGGCGAGGCGGGTGGAGGTTTACACCTGGACCGCACCCCAGCGAACATGGTGGACATATCTAGATGTTGATGAAATCTTGGGCGGCAAGATTTCCAGCATACCTGAACCCAAACGGCGGTTGTTGCCGACAGAATTCGGCGACGCTTTGACTGTCAGCGGGACAGTTGTGATCTGGAATAATTGCGACCGATTGAGCCTGAAGCGTGAGTCGAGTCTCGTGAGGCTGCGTCGAGAAATGGGACGCATTTTCCGAAAAATGCTCTGGGACGGTCGAAAGATCAGCATAAATGGCGAGACAGTATTGCCCGTTGATCCCCTATTTCTTCGAGATGGAGAAAACCTGAAGGGCTCTAAGATGTATGGCCCTATGCTGGAATATTTCGTTAAAGGCGGCGATCAGCGGGGCAAGTGGAAGAGTAAGATTCTTGTACGGTTTGCCGAGCTACCGGTGAGGGAGTGGATGGGAAAGTCGAACCGCGAGAAGAGTAATGAAGGTATTAGTAAGGGCGCCGGCGTCTCGGTTCTTAGGGCTGGACGAGAGATCGACTTTGGCTGGTTCTTCATGGGCGGCAAGCGCAAAGAAAACTATGACGACTGGTGGCGGTGCGAAGTGGAGTTTCAACCAGAGTTGGATGAGCATTTTGGTGTGACGCATACGAAACAGGGCATTGCTCCGTCCGAATCGTTGCTGCGGCTCCTCAGTCCTGACTTCGAGACAGTGGCGCACAAGCTGAACGCACGTGTGCGATCGGTTTTCATGAAGGAGAAGAAGAAAGGCCTTCCTTCTGAACGCCGTGCAACGGAACGCGACATTTTGTTCGCGCCGCCGCAATGGCCCAGAAGGGCTACTAGCTTGGCGGTTACGGGGGGAACGACGGTAGGAATTCTTTACAAACTGGCGATCGAAAATCTGGGCGTGCCCGACTTCTATATCGGGGGTTCTAACCGACGAGGGCTACAGCTTGTACTCAACGGGCAGCATCCATTTTGTGACCGATTCTATCTTCCCTTGACTCAGGCGCGTCAGTGCGATACGCGCAGCGTGAGTAAAGCGTTAGAGCTGCTTCTCTTCGCTGCGGCGCGTGCCGAAAGAGCGTTCGCCAAGGAGGGCCAACGCGCTACGCTGGCCGACTTCCGGACAAAGTGGAGCAACATAGTGGCGGCTTTTCTCGCATGAGAGTGAAATACACGAAAATTCAGCCGCTGCTAGCAGAATCTGGTCTTGTCGAGTTTTCGGCATTCTGCTTGCGCGTGACCAGGACGTTCAAAAAGGAGCAGCGAAAGCCTTTGGCGATACTCTTGAGATCGCTTCGAGAGGAAATAGTCAATGGGCTGGGTTCGACTCCTAACGATGACGCATTAGCTATCGCTTTTATGAAGAGTGTAATCCTCGATCTGATTGGTATCGGGTGGCGATTGCGAATTGAAGGCGGCACTGTGTATGTTGCGTCGCCGTTGAGGGTATCGGAAGATCCAGCGAAACTAAAGGAATTCATCCGGCAAGGCCACCTCTTGGAGCGCGACGAGCAACTTCGGCAGCCGTCGGTCCGCGAGTTCATTCGGCAGATGGAGAGGCGACGACTGACGGACAAAGGGTGGCATTCGGTCTTTTCGGTGATGCGTGACGGCGAGGAGTTGGCCTGTGCTCTGAAAACAGTGGAAAGCTTGAGGAGCGACGAGGAGAAACTGGCGAGGCTTCGCGAGGTAGTGTCCCCCTATATGCAACTTGTGACCGAAAACGGCGTATGCGAGCATACAGGTCTGCCTCTTCAGGAAATATGGCGGTACTTCCGTCACACATGGGTGAATAGTTACAAATCGCTACCAGGACGATCGATGTCGATTCTAATTCGAGACAAAGCAGCCCCGAATCATCCTGTTATTGGGATTGCAGCACTGGGCAACTCGGTTGCGCAGCAGCGATTGCGGGACATCTGGATCGGATGGGATCAAGACACAATGGTGGACACCATTTGCAAAACGCCGGGAACGAATTACGCAAAGTGGCTGTTGGAGTGCTTGAATGAGCTGATTGGCGGACTGTATAAGGCAGACCTTTTTTCAGAAGGGACATGTAAACGCAACGAGCTGAAGACGCCAACTGATGACTTGATCGCCCGACTCGAGGCGCGTGGGAATTCTGAGATCAAGAAACACAGGTTATTTCCGCAGGCGGCGATGCACAAGGCGACACAAACAGACGCTGACAGCGATGACAATTGGGAGAAACAGGCACAAACACACCTCTTCCAGGGAAAGCGGTGCAAAACTTTGGCGAAACTCATGCGGATTCGAAAGGTGTTCAAGGAGTGCGGCCTCAAAGAAGGAACAGCAAGGGAACTGCGGCTGGTGATGGACAACACAGAAATGCGTGGCGCAGTAGCGCAGCTTGTCCGGCTAGTCAAGGCTCAGCGCGTCGGCATCGATATGATGGACATCGTGGTATGCGGTGCAGTCGCACCATACAACGCTCTGCTTGGGGGAAAGCTCGTCTGCATGCTTCTGTGCAGTCCAGAGGTTGTCGCGATGTACCGGGGGCGTTACGGCGCGAAAACTAGTGTGATTGCGTCCTCTATGAAGGGAGCTACTGTCGTGAGAGCCCCGCAACTGGTCTTTCTTGGAACGACCAGCCTCTATGGGGTCGGGTCCAGTCAATACAACCGAGTGCGGATTCCTTGTGAGGCTATTGGTGGCAGATCTGGAGAGCGACTGGTCTACGAATGCCTGGGAAAGAGCGAGGGATTCGGTTCATATCATTTCAGCGAATTGACCGTTAAGTTGGGCGATATCATGCTGGGACGCCGCAGAGGAGGGCGGCGAGTAAATAGTATTTTTGGAGAAGGCGTGAACCCGCGCATGCGAAAGTTGCGCGAGGTGTTCGATTCTTTGGGTCTGCCGTCTGACGAGATTCTTCGGCATCGAAATCCTCGTATTGTGTACGCCGTTTCCTTGGCCCGGAATGCCTCCGAGGTCTTGTTGGGGCTGGCAAAACGGACCCAGTATCTGATTCCACAAGCAAACCCGAAGGAAAAAACGCGGCTCATTGCGGAATACTGGGGACGGCGCTGGTTGCTAAAACGGATCGGCCGTGAAAACGTGTTGGAAGAAATCAGCAAGCATACCTTGGCATATCCGGTGACCCATGGCGCAAGAGTAGAATTGCCGGCTACTGAATCCAACCAGGATGAATTTGATAGTCAAGAAGAGAGTCACTACTTTGAATCTTTGAATCACCCGACAATAAGGGTCGGTTCGTAGCTTCCGAAACGTAACCACTACGACCGAGGAGTGCAGCAGATGGGACATTTACAACACATATTCAAAGGGCAATTCAGGGAATGCAATCTTTATTTTCTTAAGCGTGCTAAGTGTCGGGTTGGCTCGCCGTTCAAGCCGCTGGTAGTTGTAGAGACTTTCAATCCCCAGTCTTTTTGCTGCAACTTTCTGTGTTAAGCCTCGAGCAATACGCGCCTGTCTGAGCAGTACGGCAAAGGCAACCTGTGGTTCAACCTCTACGGAAAATACGTTTTTCCCCTTAGCGAGCGAAACATCAGGCATCGGGAAAATGACTTTAGAGTCTTCCGGTTCATCCAAATGAAGATTGAGGGCATCGGCGGCATTTCGCTTCAGCTCTTCCAAATCGGTGCCCTGAGTAAGACACCCTTCGAGCTCGAGACACTCAGCCCAGCACTCACCATCGCTGACATGTGCTTTAAAGTGGTACTTCATAACAAGCCTCTTTAGCGGCAACTCCTTAGTGACCAATGCGCTTGAGCAGCTTCCGTTCTAGCCCCTTGGCTAGCTCTTTGTGCATCGGTATGGTCTCTCGTTGCGTGCCCTTCCCAACCTTTACGTGGGACGAACCAGATTTGCCACTCTTGCTTTTGAGCTTGATCCACCCCGCCTTCAAGTACAGTTCCAGAACCTGTTTCCCGGAGAGAGGCATACTGAACTCCTATTGGCAAAGTGATTCCCATACGCTTTCTCCTTGAATCCTATTCCTAACAGCCGACACGGATCTTGTACTGTTCTTCAACGTTATTTATACCAATTATAATTGGTAAAGTCAAGATGTCTGCAAGAAGGAATTACGGAGGATTTTCCCCGATAAATCCGCTTATTGGGAAGCCTACATTCGGGCTATTGTCGGGCTATCGAAGAATAAAGACTGTCGAGGAATCTCGGTAGCCGTCGGGATAGCGCTTTTTCGTGACATTGGGCGCGGTGAATGTGTCTGTGAATAACTATGAAAGATCGATGCTCATCGGATCCTCTCCTGATCTCTCATTATAGAGCTTTGAAGAAGATACCATGGAGCTTAGTTGCCCCGCCGCATTAACCCACCGCTACGGGGACTGAACGCCGCGTTCCAACAGGGCCTCCAAGGGGCAACTGCAGCGATTTGTCAATGGCGATTTAGAGTGCGTCCCTAAATCCATGACCGTGCCATTCTAAAGCAAATGACGGCATTCGCGAACTGAACAAGCGCCTCATAGTTGTTTGGTTTTCGGCAGTAGCGAATCCTCACTTCGCGGAATAGGTTCACCCAACGACCCGTCCTTTCAACAACCCAGCGCCGAGATGGATGAGGCTTCAACCCTTTTGTTTCGATGCCCAACCCCCTATAAGGAATGTGAACGGTGTAGCCTTTCTTCGCCAGTTTCCGCCGGCAGGCAGGGAAATCGTAGCCCTTGTCTTCACAGGCATGCTGCTCCAGCACTCTGGGGTTGGGACGGGGAAGTACAAGAGAGTCCCAACAGTGATCGTGCTCCTTGCTGTCATGGACATTCGCGCCCGAAAGAACCAAGGCCAACGGAACTCCGTTTTGATCTACGATCATATGTCGCTTGGTGCCCAGTTTCCCTCGATCAGTCGGGTTTTTCCCTATTTTTTCCCCCTTTCACGGGAGCCGAGACAGTATGGCTGTCCAGAATCTGCCACCGCCATGCTATGCCTTTCAGATCATCATACTCGCGCAGGCAGTGCCCCCACATCCTTCGAAATACCCCTTGGGTGGCCCAGCTCTGGAAATACCGATGCGTCGTGCTGCCCGCGTAGTACTCCCGCGGAAGCATTTTCCACTGACAGCCAGTACGCAGAACGTAGAAGATTCCATTCAGGATCTTACACGGATCTGCGGCGGGCCTTCCTCCTGGCTTCTTCCTTCGCTTGGGCTTGGGTATGTATTCCTTGACCTCCTCCCAAAACTCATCGCGAACGTCTCTCCAACCCGGTCGACGCGGAAGTGGCTGTCGATTCTCCTTCCTTCGCATAGTAGTTCCCCTCCCACGAGGAGAACGTTAGCGACAAATCTCTAAAAGGTCTAGATATCTAGTTTGGGGACGCACTCTTAGTGATACTGGATTTCATTTGCTAAGGGGCTTTGAAGGTTTCCTGCATATTGCAACGACCGACCCCACGCCTGATTTTATGTCAAAATAGATCAATTCGATAATTACAAGACTGCCCATTGCGCCGGCGAACCAAAAAAAGGGTTCTGGGATTCCCCAGAAGTTATCCCTGGCTTCGAGTAATTTCCCCTTTAAGAAGCAATCGACCAAAGCAAAAAGAGGAATACCTTCTATGGCCAATATTCCAAGACTTCGCAAAAGTATGAAATAGACGGCTGTTACAATCCTCATCCATTGAGGACGATCGTCGGCGTCTGGAAAGAATTGATACTTTCCCTGCAATATTTGAGCAATGGGTGCAACTCTGTTTATACTTGGTGTGGCTACAGCATCAAACACATCCTGCAGATAGATGCTGGTAAGCTGGTCAACCTTTTCCTTTGATTCGTCAATATGTTTTTGAATGAGTTTTCGAGTGCGGGTAGCTTGCGAATTTGAAGAACCGTAGGCTACTATGAGTAGCGAGATTACAATAGACGCGGCAGGAAAAAGATCCGGTACCTGAACTTTGGCGGAAATTAAAGGCAGAATGATTGAATCGTCCGAAAGCGGAGTGATAATTGCCACTGCGGAAACAATTGCCAGGGCAATCCAGGTCGCGGCCGCTGTTCTGTTTTGTGTCGAAAAGCCATCGAACAGCCTTTTGAGTACGTCCGACATAGCGGATGGTTCCATTGCCCATTCCTCCCTTCTAACCACCATGTACCGCGGGAAAGCTGTCAACTATCTTGCTTGGTTCTCTCGCCCCCTTGGTTTCCATATGGGTGTTTATGCATACTACGATGGAATGCAATGTGAGGAAAATCAAAGAAGTCTTCCAAAGCCAGGAGCCGCCTCCAAGGGTAACTCTGATAACCCCTCCGACTTGCCACTTCTGCGTCCTCAATTTCCAAACGAAAGCCACAAAGTTTTGAAGAAACGAATCGCTAGTTATAGACCTCAGTTGACTCTCCTCGTCTGATCTGACGGCCGTCGTATCGAAAAACTTGCTGAAACCTCTTTCGCCAGTGCTCTATTTTGAGACTTGATTCCTTTTCATAGTCTTTCATCCAAACTTCCCTCTCACCCCATACTATCCAAATGAGTTGCAGCCGCTTCGCTTGGAGAAACCGAAGCAAGAGATCTTTTCGCAGGAAGCAGCCGCTTTGACCATTCGTATAGAAGGAGCCCCATTCTATTGAGGTCGAAGCCATTTCTCCCTTTGAATCATATAAATCCCAGTCTGGCAGTCGAAAGCGCAAATCAAGACTCTCGGCGATTTCGCGAGTGAGCACTGTAACCCCACGGCCGGGGTTTAATGCACTATGGTAGCTCTCCCAACGATTTTCGCGAACCGGAGTGAAGCATTGCACCGTCCTTACTTTTGGTACATTCGTTTTCCTTGTGACATAGACCACTCGACTCGAAGTGATCCCTTCGGCCTTGAGGATGCGCTGGAACGCCTTTTCCGTTTGCCTTTTGAGCACAAAAAACCTCTTGAGGATCTCAGCCACCCGATCGTCGCTCAATTGTTCCTTGCCACGGTAGAGACGAATCCGAGGTTCGGTATCTCTCCGAACTTGGCGCCCGACAATAATCTCCAAATCGCTAGTGCCGTTTGGAGGGAAGGTATCAGACCAGGGTATCTCGCCATAAAAAGTATAGTAATCGCCCGCAACGTCAGGCGGACGCATTTGATGCTTCTCTGCGGCCAAAGGCAAGGTCCCTGCTCCCTTCGCTATCAGCAATCCTCTCGCATATGCGAATATAGCTCGCTTGCTCCTCATGTCCGTCTGCCTGAAATGGCCGTCAAGCAATACCCAGGGACCTTTCCGCCCGTTGAGTTCCCTAACGACGAGATATGGGGAAAGCTTAGGAAGTCCGCCCCGATCGATCCATCTCTTTAGCGGGACGGCTCGATTGCCTAACCAATCCGCCTTCACAACTTGGAGAGAAAGCGGCTCCGTCGGAAAACTTGGATCGATATCGATATCTGAAGGTCGTTCTTCTGCTTCGTCGTATCTGCCTTTGAGAAGTCCCTTGTCGTACCGATGCCCGTACAACTCGTAGTACGCGATCCAAGAATACTTCTTGCCATATCGGTCGATTCTCCCAGCATTCTCTTCGGAACGTGGACCCCAGTTCTCAGACGAAATTTCCCTGTCGATCTTGTCAAAAAGCTCCGGAGTGTATCCGAGCTGCGCCATTCTCCATAGGATGTTAGCAGCGATTGTTCGATACTCAGCGTGTTTGAAGTCATAGTTGTGACGATCTGGCACAAGATGGCCCAACGTGTAGTTGAAAAAATCCATCCCGAGCGGACCTCCGTAATGCAGTTCTGAATCGTCCCCTTCTTTTTTTTGCTCGCCCCAATCTCTGATACCCCCACTTCGAAAAGGAGGCTTCGCAAGCTCCCGCTCAGACGGATCGAGCAGCTCAGGTCTGTGAACAAGCGCGATCGCAATTATGTGCCGGGCAAAATCCCTTGAGATCGCGTGTGTAGTTGAGTGTGGAGCTGCCTCCGCGAACATTGATTTAAACAAATTAAGTGCGAACTCGGTCAGGATGGGGAGGTTGATGTCTTGCGTAGTCCTATCTCCAAAGATCGCCATTGCGACTCCATAGCTTGCCGCCAACATCCGTTCAGGCACATAGGGGTCGTCTGTGCCGAGAGCTTCCAACGTCATCTTGAAAAGAGTTGAAGGATTGATTTGTCCGAACCAATAAAGGGCACGTGTTGCCGTGTCCCGTAGAATCCGAACTGTTGATGTCAGTGTCCACATCATCCAACACGCCCTGAGAGAATCGCTGACGCTGTCACTCTTCGTGGACTTCCACCGGTTCTCGAACCTTTCAATGTCGACGGAAAGGTCACTTCTGTTCTTCCGCACCCATTCCGTCCAGCCAACATCTCTGGTTGCCATCGGCATTTCGCGCAAAATCCCATCCAAAAAGTGCGCATTAAGGGGATGACTAGCGGCAGACCTTGTTTGCCGGAGTCTTTTTAGCAAATCAGATGAACCTGGTAGAGACTCCCGCACGATTCTTGAAAGCTGGGCTACCGTCTCGCCATCCAAAAATTGAGCCTCCAGACTAGCAGCTAGACGCAAGGCAGCTGACCGAAGTGGTTCTTCCAGAATTGTCCACAACTGGCTGCCGTGCAATTGGCGTGGTACCAGCCCAACCAGAGCACGAAAGATGTCAATCACAAGCGGGTGTTGTTCTCCAGCCGAACCACTTAGTGCAGCTAACGTCGAGGGTTCCTTCAACCACTCTTCTATGTGGTCTCGCCCGAGTCCGCCAAGAAGTGCTTTTCCTACCAAGTGCCCGCCTAGTAAGTCGTACGCTGCCTGCACCCTTGAGCCGTTTGGCGGTCTGCCGGGCGCACGCAGGAGCACACCGTCCTCCTCCAGCGCTCGAACGATGCTGTCATTCCAGAGACAACCTCTTTCTCCCAGGAGCTCCTGTAGCTCCACCAGATCGAGGCTTCTGTCCTTTTTTTCCCACAAAGCCCATCCGATTCTGTCTAGTGCTGCCCTAACATCCTGTTGCAAGTACCTCCGCGTATAGGCGGCTAGCTCAGAGATGCGTTCCGCTACTTGATCAAGATAGCGTTCAAAGAGGCCCGTCAAGTTGGTGGGCATCGCTTCGATTCCAACTATTCGTTCCCTCTTTGAGTTGGTAACCTCGCAGAATAACCTCAGGGTAAGCGGATTTGTCAGCAGTTCGAAGGGAATCTCAGCGTCCGCCGGTCTTATTTTGTAGTACTGAAAGTACTTCCCGATCGCAGCATACGCATCATGTCCAAAGTCAGGCATGTCCAGCCGAGTCGCATTTTCAGGTAGAGTCTCATTGGCAAAGCTCGGCTCCTCGTCGTCCTGAGGGCGGGCGAAAGACTGCAGCCGATAGGCGCTTGTGTGTCTTACGGTGCAGACCACGAGTACGTGCGGATACCTAGATGCTATTTCGATTAGTGCGGCAAGAAGCCCTTTCCATCGGCGTGGATCTTCTGCCTCATTTAGTCCGTCGATAACGACTGGTAGTCTCTTGTGTGATCTCTGGCCTGCAGCGTCCACCGCCGCGAGCAGTGCTTCCATACTCTGAACTGGAACGCCTTGTATCGAGACTTGCCGAGACAAGTCATCTAGGCCATCTCGCGCGCGGAGGTCCTGACCATGCAAAAGAAGCCCTGACGGGCGGTCATCTGCCGAGCTGGTCAATTGGGCCGCTAGCTGGGTTTTGCCTCCCCCTGCGCCAGCAAGGACCGCCACAAGTCTCTTGGAAAGAGCGTTATCAACATCTTCCAAGAGGCTAATGACAAGGCGAATATCTGCGAGTGCGTTCGTTGTTGAAAGACCCAACAACAGCCGCCTCGCGCGGAGTTTACGGGGCAGAATAGCTAGATTCATGGCTACTGCAGTCGGACGACCAATCAACTCCTGCCGTAGCAAGGCAAGGTCACCGCTTTCAAGAAGAGACCCAATGCGTAGCGCGAAGTCTGAAACTAGATTGCCAGTCCTGGCGAAGTCTGCGAGATCAGTGCTCAGCGGTCCCGACACTTTCTTGGAACTGTTTTCAATTCCTCCAATTGCGATCTTGAGCCTATTTGCCAGAGCGGACAGACTATCCCAAGATTTCCTCTCCGCAAGCATTTGCCGAATAGTCCTCTCCGCGTCTACCTCCTGATGCACCTCTGGAATCCATCGCCGACGAATGCGTGCAGCGGACGCTTTGTGTATAGAACTAAGTTCAGCGGGACTCAGCACAAGCTCCCCGAAGTACGTGCGCCGTAGCATCTCTGCATCACCCGTGAGGAGTTGTTCGACGTCGTCAGCGGTCCATAAACGCAGTTTGAACGGAGTCTTCAGGCTGTAGAACCATTTCTGGTCTCCCTTTGTGAGAGGCCGGCGCGTCCAAAGGACCCAGTCCGTCAGCCCGGGCAAATCACGTTCCGTTTTCTCCAGCGCATCCACGACTTTGCTTCGCCTACTAGATCCGATGGCTCGGCCACTAGGAAGGTCGTACCAGCGGCACTGCCACCCAAACCATCTGCCGGGGCCTCCCAAGTTGCAATCGGCATCTATCCTGAGGTGGAATTCAACACCGGGCTGGTTGGCGCGTGCAGCAAACAGGCCGTAGCGGCCGTAGCGATACCAGATAATTGATCGGCTCAAAAGTTCGAAATTGGTCTGCTGACTCCCAGGGAGTTGCTCAAAAATCGTCCAATTTAAGGGTGGCATGAGGCCTGTCTCCTCAACCGCCCCGCCCGTGTCCAGTTCCAGGGTAGTCGTGGGCAGAGTAAATCTCGATACGCGCTCCTTTGTCGATCAGTACTTTAATGAATGCGGACACGTCGACTTCCTCAGTGAGGAGAACGATTTCCTTGTCATGCAGTTCTATCTTTATGTCATAAATGAATTGCTCGATCTCCATTGGACCGATGGCGCCGATATTCAGCTTACCGAGAAGCTTTAGCATTTCATCCGAGTACCGATCCGTTAAGCTGCCCGGAATGCTTTTGCCCTGACGTTCCTCTTCCATGACCTCTTTGATCAAAGTATCAAGGACCTCTTTCGCGGCTTGAGCGTCCTCAATTTCCTTGAATCGACCGATCATTACAAGATTTGCAGAGTGCTCGGACCCTTGCTCATACCAGATCTTCATCTTTCGCTCCTTGCAGGAACTCTTCTCGCGAGCGGCGGCGCTGATGCAACTCTGAATGTATTTGCAACTTCCGTCATGACTCTCCCAGTCTTCGGAGTGCCTCAACTACACCAGTAGAGTCGATTGCTACTCCCTGACTGTGGAAGGAGCTTCTTCTCACCGAACCGGAGGCATCGATGTGCGCATAAGATATCAGTCCGCGTTCATTTGGCAACGGATCGCAGACAGGAAGGCCGTCAATGGGTGGTTCACTGACGCATATATGCAGCGAACCTCGGTATCCGTCGATCCAGCGCCGCAGCGCTTCTGAGGTTTTTAGATCAACGCCATCTGCGCCGCGTGTACGGCGCTCCGGCAGTAGCAAGATCTCTGAAGCGCCTAGCCCACTCGCCAATTCGGCGGCAGCACTCAAATCGGAGATTGTCGCCGAATTGACAAGGTAGTTCACACCAAACCGAAAACGCAAGCTGATCACGCGCAAGCATTCGCAAAGAGTAGTGAATGGTTGCTCCCTAAGCTTCTCATAGGTCTCGCCGACGCCGTCCATGCTAACTCTGGCGAAATGAATATGACCACACAACTTGTCAGCTGGTAGGTGATCAAAGTTCAGACCATGAGTGGTAAGTGTCACTGCGAGTTTGGTCCTGGTAGACAAGTATTCAGCAAGTTCGACCAGAAAGGGATATAGCGTTGGTTCCCCTCCCCCCAGACCCACTCCCAGACAGCCGTTCGCATCCAACTCATCCGCCCAAGCCATGACTCTATCAACGGGCAAAGACGCGTATTCTTTTGGCGCAAAGCAGAAAGCGCAGTGCAGATCGCACGCGTTCGTCAGAGCAATAGAAACATGCCTGGGGGCCAGCGACCAAAGATTGCGCGGAAGACGGAGCTCGTCGAGAAGCACGTTGAGACCCGTTTCCCTGCTATAGAAGTGGAGTCCACTTTGTCCAAATCTCACTTTCATGAAAGTCTTGCCTGGTTACCGTGCCGAGAGCGCTTTCCAAAGGGCCGCCCGTGGTTGCGCACGGATAGCCGTCCTCTCTGAAATTCAAGAAAAGGCACCGAGGGCACGCCCAGCAATAGTGGTAATCATACTACTACTTCAGCTTGATTTTAATCCCCTCCGGCTCAACAAAATGATCTTTGTTATGCAGCTTTGGATTCCATAAACTGACACCCACAGTTCCGAAACTGAGAAGTCCATCTTACAGTTTTGCTTTGCGACACCTGTCATTTCTATGTTGACTGAACAAATGTTATGGTCATCCATGCGGTTAAACGGGGGCAGTGACGGTGGCCCCTATTCCACTGGTGGCGACATCATTTCGAATCACGCGTGGCTGCCTACCGTCGCCCGTGTTGTCAGTCCGGTATAATCTGTCCCCCCGCCGCCCGCGACTACCAAAGGTCCTCGATGAACCTTCGTACACCGATCATGGACGCTCTCCCCACTTCCCTTATTTTCTGATCTGCAAATGTGGTTTCAACCTCAGTAATTTGATGTATTCGATTCGATCAGCTTGACAAGTAGTTTTTTGCAGAGAACCATTGCAGTTACTCTTAAGGAAAATTCTATGGATCGAGCAAAAGCGAGCAGTTACGCAAAAGCGTTTAGCGGGCACCTCCTAGATCGTTTTCAGATCTCAGATTTGCTGAACTACGGCAACTCTGCCGCCGTGTTTCGCGCAATCTCAGACGGCAAAGAATATGCGGTAAAGATTTTCGATACCGATTTTGATGACGGAATTGAAGGTAAACGAATTGAGCAGGAAATCTCTCTGAAAGGCCACGGCATTCCGAACCTAGTGGAAATCATTGATGGTGGGAAATATGAGCTAGAGGGAGAGTCCTATTACTATATTGTAATGCCTTTGCTGGATGGTAAAAACCTAAAACAATATATTCAGGCCGAACATTACGACCAAGATTTCATCACTAAAGTAGTAGCCACGCTACTTCAAGTGACGGAGCAACTTCTCACTCGATCAATTGCTCACCGGGACATAAAGCCTGAGAACATCCAGGTCACGTTATCTGGCGACCTAGTTGTAATGGATCTGGGCGTCCTAAAATTTGTGGGGACCCAGTCTTTTACTGACAATGACGGTAAACATTTTATTGGAACCCACCGATACGGTCCCCCGGAGTTTATTCAACGTAATGAGGAAGACAATGAAAATGGCTGGAGAGCAGTAAATCTCTATCAAATCGGCGGAGTTCTTCATGATTTGATCATGAAGAAGGAACTATTCGCAGAGGCCGTGCCGCAAGCTAATCTAATTGTTGCTATCCTTGAACAAAAACCAAATATCGAGAATGCCGCCGTTGACCCAAGGCTCATTTCTCTTGCTCACAACCTTCTTGCAAAGGACTGGAAAAAGCGTCTTGAATATTCAACGCCGAATTCAATTAGAGCGGTCCTTGATTCTCTTGTTGTGCCTCTCTCCGAAAGTCAGGCAATTATTGAAGAAGCAAGAGCAATAAAGAATCGAACGAAGGCTTTGCTCGAAGAAGTTGAGTCACTAAGATCCACTACGGAAGAAAAGGAAAAAATGGTTGAGGCACTTCAATCTCAATTGAAAAGAAATTTTTCCGATTCTTTGCACGGGGTTAGCGCCAAGTTTGGCATCACTAGGGTAACAGAAATTGGTCAAGTTCCATTTCAAGTCCTTCAACCTATCCCACATTTTGAAAGGAGATCGACTCCCCTTTTTCGATTGGAAGCAAACATTGGTGAGGGTTTCCTTCGTCCATTTTTGTTGATTGTCCAAACTAAAATTGACTTTGATATGAATTGCTTAATCGGACTCCATGCAATACTCCCTTCCGGACGTATCGACCTGCAAACCGGAATTAGTCATGTTGATCTCGTCTCGCATGACGGCCCTCTTTTGAAGGCGGTGTATGACTATGCAGCTTGGAACTTGATTTGGCATCAGATAGAACGTGAAATTACGCCGATAAGACCCAAGATTGCGGCCGGCCCGCCGCAGGGATCTTCTCATAAGTTTCGGCTTTTTACTGTCTTTAACGGAATTGTCGTTTTCAATGACTTGTTCAAAGAACAACTCGACTCCGCGTTTTCAGCGCTGATACTCAAAATCATGAAGGTATGGGAGCCAAGAGTGACAAAAGCAGCTATGCAGATGAAAAATGACATTCTTCGACCGCAGATTGGAGTTACGATAAGTTTTGTGTCGCCTCAAGATGTAACGATTTTCCTTCCGGCGTCTGAATCTGATACGCTCTAGAAACTCAGTTTTCTTTGCCTCGTCAAGTGTTATGGTCAAATGAAACTTCACTCCGTGATCATGGCAACGCCAGCTGATAGCAAGAAAGCAAGAGGGCGGGAATCCATTCCCAAAGCTATGCAATGTTGAGGTTGGCGGCAACATTTGTGAATTCATGACCGCATGCGCCGAACCATTAGCCCTTCAGGGCGTCCAGCTACGCGGCCGCTTTGTTTCCATACTAGCTCCTTACGAACACTACCCTCCTCCGCTGGCAGGTCACGGCGCTTGCTCACTCCCTACCTCCCTACCAGCAACCTTATGCAAGATTCGCCAGCGTTCAGATAGAATACCGGACAAATGTTTAGGAATTCCGGCAATTGCGAAAACGTGAACCCATTTCTCTCGTGGGAGAAGACATCTGCCCAAAGGTTTTTCATACGTGCTGGCTTGCCCATTTTCATATCTTCCATTTACAGCAAGCAGCAAAAGTTTCCAGTAAATACAGGACAATTCCGTATTAGGGATATTTGCCAAGCGCTGCAGGGTCCATAGCTTCAACACGCGCTCGGAAAAAGGCCTGGAAACTGGAATCGGACAAAATTTTTGAAAGCTCTCGAAACTGTTCGGCGACCTTGTGCGTTGCTACCAGCGCTGAAGAGCGATTGGGTTCCTTTCTGGCGAAATCGTCTGCCGAGAGTTCTATCAACTGAGCAAGATTGTTCAGCCTCTCGGAAGTAATGGGGTGGTTCGCACGCCGCAAGTAATCTTCGTATTCCCCTTCAGTTGAAAAATCGCCACGGTTGCCGCACCAATTCACTGCCGCTAACATATAGATGCCCGCCCCTACTGGCACAACGCCGATGCGTCGCATCATCTCAGTTGCGAAATTGTCGGCCTCCGTCTCATTATCTCTCGCCACAGCTGCCGACACGGCATTATAACTCGGGTGTCTATGATATAAGTGCCCTAATTCGTGCGCCATGATCCAAACAATCGCAGATTTGAGGATCTTCTGTGAGGTATCATTCACGGCAGCATCATTCAAAGCGTCGTTGGGAATGTTCATTGCCTGTAGAGGGGGTAGGTACCGGCCACCGGGGAATTCTGACGGCTTCTTGTATTTAAGCATTGCGATGTAATCCGCGATTCTTCCGTACCCAACACCTTTCGCCTCCAGCCACGCTTCAGCGACGGAAAGGTCGTCCACAAATTTAATAGAAAGAATGGGCATGAAGATGACGCGTCCCAATACATCCGAGTAGAAGTTCAGAGGATCGCCATAAGACCCGACGAGAGGAAAATCAACACGCACAGGACCCAAAACTGAACTTTCATCCGCCGTGAGTTCCGGGAGAACTACCTCTTCGAGGTTATACATGATATTGGGTGCATAGCGCGCCTGCCAGTAACGCAGCGTGCTATCCGGGTAAAGCGTCGACAAGTCTTGTGAACAGATTGTCATGGGCGCGAGGCTTAGAACTGAGAGAAAAAAGACGAAATTTCTCAATCTTGCCATAATTTTATCTCCCGGCGTTGAATATCATCGATGCGTCATGCCAACGAGCCATTTCGGATTTGTCTTGTCCTCCATTCACCCAATTGCGAAAGTCTTTAAAGTCTCCCCACCCAGGGCTCCAGACAAGGGCGATCATTGATAGTTTGATGCGCATGACTCCGTCGTCGACCTTGTTCCTAGTATTCTCATCTTTGTTCACGAGCTTGATAGTTTCCGCGATCTGATTGAGTGTCTGCATATCCGCCGTCAATTGCTTGATCGCGATCTCAGGCGCCAATCCTTCGCCTACCGGATATCCGTGGATTCCAGATTTGTCACTTTCTGCCGTACCGGATTGCACCGGGGGCCTTTCGGGTCTGTCAACGGCGTAATTCAAGTGACCATTCTTGTCGTCAGTCGTTAGACCAAAATAGAATGATGCTGCAACGAGCAGCGCGCCGAATAAGGCGAAAAAAACGCCGGGGCCTACTCGACTTAGATAAATCGAGATTCCTCCAGGAAGTACAACCTTCCCTTTGCTGTCTGTGACTTCGGGGAGGTGCAGAAAAAGTTTGTAGCCGAGGTAAACGCACAGTCCGCCAATACCAACACCGATAATTCTCTCCACTGCGCGGAGCCAGACTGCAGAATCCATAGAGCACCTCCAGACGTGGATTTTTTCCGTATTTAAGCCTGCTAGTGACTAGGGAATTATTTCTCAGGTTTGCCATAGGCCTCTTACAAGCTTTACTTAAAGACCTGGATAGCCAAGTTGTAAATTGTATTTTCCGCTAGGAGCTCTTGCTGCTGAATCATGGCCAAGCCTCCAGGATACTGAGCGTATATCCGGTAAGTTGGCACTTGAGCGATTAATTGTTGTCGAAACGGAGTTGCTGTGGTGTTATAAAGATTATAATCACCATTAGCGGCTGGGGGTAAGACCTGTGAAAGCCATAACAATTCCTGTCCTACCATGATCAGTCCATTAGCCCGACTTCGCATTTGGGCATCGGCCTGTGCCGGCAGGCTCTCAAGTCCTGGTGGCATGAGTCCGCCAAACTTTTTGCTTACTGAAGGGTCGCTGTTGATTTGAGCCCCTGCCGCCACTCCCGCTTGAACCAAAGCAGTGCCCAATGCCTGCATGTAAATAATAGCCCTTCCACCCGCAAGAAAGTCAGTTTTGTTTGCCGCCATCAGCGGAATCAGCTCATTTTCTTCGAATAGCAGCGGCATCGAAAGGGCATATGCGCGCGCCACAAGACGGACTGATGCATCATCAAATGGTAAGGCTTCCGACTTAAAACTGATTGACAGAAGTGTCGCCACCATCAGAACAGGTATTCGCCAACTCAACATGGACCTCCTCCTTTGCCGCAATCGAACAAAGGCATCTCGATCTCTGTGAGAAGTAGCATTTCGACTCCGAACATCGGATCAGAATGCTCTTTCAAGTCCACAAGGGTAATAGACTGGCTGCCGACACAAGAATCAAACCACTTTTGATCGAAGTTTTTGCAAAAAGCATCGAACGCCTTGCCGAGCACGCTTCGGGCAGACATGTTTTTTTCATGTTCCTCTCTGAGAGAGGAGATCCCATTCACTTCTACGCAAGATTATACTCCTTGCGTCAAGAGGAAAAGGACTATTTGCGTTGAAGTGTCGTTTCGGCGAGTCCTCCTCGGTCGCTAAGGGATGTGCCTGGAGGAACAAAGAGGGTTGTGCAGTACCAAACACGCGGAAGTTCGAAAACTTTCGAAAAAAGCTGCCAGAGAAAGTCCCTTTGTTGTGAACAAAGCTACACCGCTACACCGACCTTTTCCGAGCGACCAACTCCATTGCTTTCATGCGGCAGCCATAGAGCCGTCGCGCGAGTATCGCCCTCCCGACTAATTTGCGCTAACTCCGTCAACCGGCCAATGCATACATAACGGTCCTTATGAATACATGGTTTTGGGCAAGAACTTGTGTCAAATCGTGATTCTTGAAGTGTTTACACATAATTTTCAGCAATATAAGGAATTACAAGCGAAATGTTTACAAGGCAATGGGGTGTTTACAGTCTAACTCATTATTGAGCAGAAAAATAAGCGACTCGGTATACGCTTTTTATCTTGCCCTAACGGGGTCACGAGTACGAGTACGTTATGGGGTCTACCGGGTGATTGCCCTATGCGAGCCAGACCGTAGAGCGCACCGAACGCTCGAAGGCCTGACGTTCCTTGTTGCTGACAAGTGCTGGACTGGGTCATTGAATCATGGTCTTTGCGCCGTCTTTCCGGCGGGATCTGCTGGCCACCATTAGCGCCACTTGGCGCTAATGGTAGGAAGCCCGGATTCCCAAATGGTCAGAAGACCAAATGCGACTGGTCGAGGATCGATCCGCTGACGCTTAGCCCTTAAGGCGTGCCGGGCTCGTATCGACAGATGCCCACAGGCGTCAAAAGTCGGCTATTTCGGCTACCATCTGTCGGCACCGGCCTCAGCCCTTGTTGGATGGGATCTCTGAACCGCAGATCCTGTCGACTACTGCCGCGAGTTGATCGCTGCTTGCGAAGCAAAAGCTTACCCTTCCGGATTCGCCCGTTCCATCAAGGGCAAGGGCGACTTCAACTCCGAGCTTGGTGCGTATGCGGTCCACAATGACGTTGAAATCGATCGGCTTGCTGACCGAAAGGCTGGGAGCTGGAGTCGATTTTTATTTCGGCGCCTCGAGTGCTGGTTCCCCACCGCCGAGGGCTGGTGCGGCTTTTTCCCTCGCGCGAATCGTGTTGTATCCCTTGTTGATCGAAAGATCGCCTCTTTTCACTGCAGCTGCGAGCTCCGGATCGGAGCTGACCTTACGCGCTTTCTCGATCTTTCGCGTCGAGGTCCCTATCTCTTTTGCGGTTCGTTCGGCCGTTTTTGCGGGAGGCTCTCCGCTAGCGTCACTTGGCGCTAGCGGCAAGCTACGCTTGAAGCCTGTCATCTTGGCGTCGATCACGCTAAGAACTGACATGATCTCGGCATCGCTTAGATTTCGCCGGTCTCGTTGAGTGTGAATGGCGTAGTCACGAGCTTCCTTAACACCGGTAAAGGAATGAAGGTAGGCGGTCACGGTCAGCCTTCCGATCTCCTTCGCCGCTCGGATCCGCGTGAAACCGTCCACAAGAACGTACTCGAATCCGTCCTGGGTTGCCCGCTTCCAAACGTCTATAGGCTTTGATTCATCGTACCCGTGCTCCTGCATGTGAGCCTTGATGGCTTCTTTCACTTCCTCGCGGATCGGAAACAGAGACCTGAAAGGCTCCTCCAACAGCAAATCGTCGATGTTGATGTTGAGAGTCTCGATTCGTTTCACCGATGAGTTGTTCCCCGTCTCAGCTTTTGCCGCAAGGGCAGATAGATCGAGCTTCCTTGACATCTTAGTATCTCCCTACTTCGCGGTCGGCTCCAATGAGCCCTGCAAGATCATGGATAGCACCGAACAAAGCGGCCTTGCTCTGGGCGTCGCTCATCTTTTCCTTGGTGTCGATGCTTCTCTGCAACAGTGTTGTCTCGGGGATCTGAACGGGCAGGATTACCCCGTCGAAAGTGCTTCGAAAAAGCGTTTCGTACTGGCTTCGAAGTGATTCAGAACTCACGGTTCTCGGAGCTTTGTAGAAGTTGAAAACTATCCGCCAGGCCGGTAGCCGGTCCGTGTCTTGAGCGATCTGATCCCGGTAGAAAAGCGCCCCCTTAAAGTCGAATTGAGACAGCCTCACAGGGGTCAGGATGAGGTCTGATGCGCAGATTGCGTTCTGGACGAGGTTGTCATACGTGGGCGCGCAGTCAATGAGAATGAAGTCGTAGTTCAGTTTGGTCTCGGCGATCATTCGCCTCAGAGTGTTTGCCCCGATAGTCCTAAGGTTGGTCAGAGAAAAAGAGGACGCCAGAATGTCGATCCCAAAGCAGTTGGAGGGGAGGATATTGCCCCCCAGGTCCTTTGAGTTCAGGGCAAGGGCCAGATTCTTTCGGTCAGTGACGGAAAGCTCATCAAGGTAGTAGAAAGAGAGTGAGTTTTGGATGTCAAAATCGATGACCAGTACTCGGTAGCCGGCTGCGGCGCAGTAGTTTGCGACATGAATGCAGAGACTGGTCTTGCCAGTACCACCTTTGATGCTTGAGAACGATACCACCATTTTACACCTCCAATTCTTTAATTTGGGAGCACGTTCAGAGGGAACACTCCTCAACTTCCCGAGTTTTCGTTTCTCCCGTGTCTGTAATCGTTTCTTCTGCGTACGTACGCAGGTGAAACGAATCTGAAACGATTGGAAGCCGCCATTTCGCGGCGCGTCCCTTGCCCTCGATCTGAATCTTGCGGTCCCTAGCCGCGCGCCAAATGGTTGTCTTTGACAGCCCACGCTCGGCGCCCAAGGTGTAAATCTCATGCGCCAGAACCTCCTCAGAATTGCCCAGAATCTCCGTAAGAAGCTCCATGGCATCGGATCGTTCTCGCCTGCGGTCAACGTCCTCCAAGGCGATCAGTGAATCTGCTTCAACCCCCTCCACCTGCCCGCCCCAGCGGATCTGGGGGAGTCTTCCTGATTCGGCTGAGACAAGAGAGAACTCAATGGCTTCCCCAAGGGGGGCATAGGAGTTCTTTACTGGAACGAATAGAGAGCGTTTGGAGTCATCGGGATGCCTCGCCAACATGTAGACCGCCCTCGCGAGCGCTACTACCGCGACGCTGCCCAGTACGCGGAGCATGGCGCCGTTGGTGACAGCCTTCGTGAAGTGGGCAAGGCAAAGGGTGGTTACGTTTCTCCTTTCGCTAAGCTGGGCGAGATCCGCTAAGACCGGACCGAAAGCGTCTGTTCTGAAGGTGTCGATCCCTGCGGTGCAGCTGGTCAGAGAGTCAATAATGATGAGGCGCGGGCTGTTCATTTCATCGAGCGCTGCCTCAATTGGGGATGTACCATCTGCCAAAGTAAACAGCTCGGCTCGATCAGTGTGTTTGAGTCTGATATCGGCGATAGAAACCCGTTCGAGTGTAGCACCTGCGACCCTTAGCCGTGGAACGAGCGCCTTTGACGCCGACTCTTCCGCTGAAAGAAAGAGCACATCGCCAACCGCTGGCTCTGTACCGTCGGGGAAGGGGATCCCGGCGCTCACATGAGCAGCCAGAGCGGCAGCGAAAGTAGACTTGCCCGAGGAGGGATGCCCTACCAGGACCGAGTACTCCCCAAGGGGGATCCTGTTCTCCCATAGCCAATCGACAGGGCGCGTAGTGATTTCTGAAGCGCGTTGAGTGATAAGTCTGGGTGAGCTGAATCCGCGATCTGCAACAGCGTCCTTCTCGAACGGACAATTCTTGATGAATCGTTCCAAATCGATAGATTCAGACACTGCGTCCGCGATATCCCAACCCAACGGTCTACCCTCGATTCGAAGCACCTTCGCCTGTGGCAGTTGGGCCCTGATTGCAAGGGCAGCCTCACGACCAGGTTCATCAGCATCGGGCCAGATCACCACCTCTCGATTGAGAATCGGAGTCCAATCGGTCTTTGAAACAGCCCGACAGCCGCCACTCCAGGTCGTGATGAAAAAAGGGAAGCCTTCTGGTACGGGAACAGTGGCGCACTTCTCTCCTTCGACGACCAGAACGGGGGAGTCGGTTACCAATAGCTCGGGCAGCTGAAAAAGCGGTCGTCCGGCCGGTACGGGCTGTCCAGGATGCCAAGCGCTGTCATCCCCGAAGTACCATGGGATCACGCACTTACTGGCGTTCTGGCCTTCGTACCTGCAAACATAGAAGAGCGTCTGATGGTCTGACTGACGATAAGGCCACGCGCTGACAAAGCGGCCATACCCCCGGCGTGTCAGCTCGTTGTCGAACGCCGCCCTTATACCCTCATCTGCTGCGACTGGTATTGGAAGCTTAGCTCGCGGCTTGGCCTGACTTTGATGGACCTGAGCTGCTTCCGACGCCTCGTAATACCCTGCCTCGTGAACGATGTGCTTCGCCGCCTCCAGTGGTAGGCAGTCCATGGCGCGCCCAACAAGGTCGATGAAATCCCCGCCCTCGCCGGTGGCAAAGTCGTACCAACGGCCGTCTTTCCTGATCGCGAACGATCCCGTATGCGTGTCTGCTCGAAGGGGAGATAACGTCTTGTACTCATCTCCTTCCCACCGGGAGCTTTTGCAGCCGAACATACGTTCTATCAGTGAGGTAGAGACTAACTGGCGTGCGAGTGCGAAAGTGTCCTTACTCATGGACGCTGGACTCTCGCCTTGGCAACTGGCACCTTTTGTGAGTTCAGAAACTCATGGAGATCCCGGACGTCGAATCGGACCAACCTTCCGACGTGAAGGTGCGGTACACGTCGCTGCGATACTAGCCTTCTCAGACTTTGAGGTCTGATGCCCAACAGCGCGGCCGCAGTTTCGTAATCGATCAGGTTGATGCTAGTGGACGATGTCATGGTTTCTTGGTTGTTCATGAGTGGACCGTATCACCTGGTTGAGAGGGGAGTCGAATTCCGAGGAAGGCAGAAATATGGCTAGTTTTCGCCTATTTTCCTCCCACATTTTTGCCTCCCGTTTTTCAAGCTCTTTGATCGCTTCTGCCGCGGTACGACTAAGGGCACTATCCTTTTCAGGAAGGAACTTCTTCATTACGGTCTCAGGGACAAGGGGCTGGATTTGATCGATAACTCTTCGGATGAAGAACATGGGGCGGCCCTTGTAGCATTTCCTGCTCTTGTCCCAGATGACCTTTCCCACGCCTCCACTGGCCATGTAAATGCGATACAGCTCGGCCGCAAGACGTTTGAAATCCCAGAACTCTGGACGACCTCCGTGGTGAAGCTCCAAGGATCGCTTCTCGGCTTGTTCCTCGATCTTTCTGACAAGGCGTATTGCGCGTTTGACCTTAGAGAGGTAAGCGTTGCCTTCCTCGGGTACAAAAAGGTTGAAGTCATGCAGGACGGCGTCGTAGGAACAGACGGAGAGATCGCTCAGCGCCTTCTTGGCGGACCTTGCCTTCTTGCAAAGATCGCGTGCTTTATTCCGTGAAGCCTCTGCATCAAGTGGGGGAGCGTAGTCGTACATCCTTGCAGAGGACAAGAAGTCTTCGCAGACGAGGTAG
This sequence comes from Spirochaetia bacterium, assembly GCA_049515135.1. Taxonomy (GTDB): domain Bacteria; phylum Spirochaetota; class Spirochaetia; order SZUA-6; family Fen-1364; genus Fen-1364. The sequence goes on along the minus strand of JBEKUJ010000009.1, from coordinate 154,680 downwards.
ATTTGCTTTCTCGCCAACCAGTCCAAGGACACCTCACGGCTTTCGATCTTCTTGAAATCCAGATACGGCTCGCCTAATATTGGGAAATACTGTGGTTCATCGAACATCGGGTTTCCCGTCTTGTTCAGGTGCTCGCTTCAAAGCTGGGGTTTCAACGAGTCCATGCTGAAACGCGAGCACCTCATAGAAGTCGGCGGCGTAGTAGTGCGTGTATCGATCACTCATCGCTTCTGAACGATGGCCGGTGACTAGACGCAATTTGCTGTCGGGGAGTCCACGAGATCTAAGGGCAGTATTCAGCCAATGCCGCCAGCTATGAAAGGAAATCCTTCGATCACGTCGTTCCCTATCGCTGATGCCGATCTTTCTCATTGCCTCGTAGAGCCCAGCCTCGACTGCGTGCTTGGTAAGAGGTAGGTCTTGACGCTGAATGCTATGAAATACGAATGCTCCGGGATTGGTGCAATCAAAAAGCTCTGTTAACGATGTGGAAATTTGGGCGGCGATCGGAATACCGCGAGCGCTGCCCCACTTGGGCTCTTTGAGCCCACTATGATCTTCCCAACTGTGGCGTATTTCAATGTGATCGGGAAATATATCTTGACCGCGGAGCGCTCTTAGCTCGCCCATTCTAGCGCCGGTGCATGCGGCAACGAGGTTTAGAACGAAATGGGTTCTATCGCGCCAGATCGATGGCGAAGCAAGTAGTTCCTTGGCTTCGGCAAAGGTAAGGATTCCGCGCTGTACTTGGACTAGTTTGACAGGCTTTACAAGCTCTGCTGGGTTCTCGTTGATAAACCCTTCGGATACGGCCTGAGCCAGAATTGTTCGCAAGGCTTGAAGAATGTGATTAATTGATGCTGGGGCGAGCTCACCGCTCTTGCGAAGTTGAATAATCCACGCGTCAAGTTTCGCCGCACTGAGATCGCGCAAGAGCCAAGAGCCCCATTTGGGAATAATGTGCTTATTTGTTGTTAGCTTTGCGACGTACAAAGTACCGGCAGAAAGAGAAAAGCCTCGCGCGAGCTTTGCTTCAGCGTATGAACCTGACGGCTTCCAAAATCCCTCAGCGAAATCCTTCAGAGTAATGCTGGTTTTGTGTTCACGACGTTCGACTATGCGCTTCTCACACCATCGTACTGCGTCATCTCGATTGAAACATCCAGTTGAAATTGCGCTACCGTACTTGCCGGATTCGTCTCGAAACCGTGCGTAATAGACGTGCCGGTTCTTGCGTTTGGTGGGGCGCTTGTGAATGCTATAGGGACTCTTCCGACGTTCCATGGCATCTCCTGTTCTGGCTCGGGGTCAGAGCCAGTGTCAGAGTGAGAGCTACATGGAAACGCCGTTTTCGGTGGTTTCCTTATTCCTTACAACGTAAGGACTTTATCTGCCCGGAAGAGGACTTGAACCTCCATGCCCTTGCGAGCACTAGACCCTGAATCTAGCGTGTCTACCAAATTCCACCATCCGGGCTCGCCGGAAACGTAGCAACAATCGCCCAAACTTGTCAAGGTTGACCTCGATCGCTATCCTTTGCAGATGGCCGACATCCGCATCCTCTTCATCGGCGAGATCGTGGGAAAGTCAGGGGTCTGGTGCGTGAAAGAGCTGCTCCCCAGGTTGAAGAAGGAGCATGCCATAGACTTCGTGATCGCCGACGGAGAAGGGGCCACGGGCGGGTTCGGGATCGGAAAAAACCACGCAATCTACCTGCACAAGCTCGGCATAGACGTCATCACGACCGGCGAATGCAGCTATTACAAGAAGGACATCGTGGAGCACTTCAATAAGGCTCCCTACCTCCTGAGACCCGCGAACTATCCCCCCAAAAACCCCGGACGGGGCTTCATGGTCTACGAATGCAACGGGAGAAAGGTGGCTGTCATGAGCTTGCTCGGGGTGTCGGGGTTCAAACGGGTGCACTTGAAGAACCCTTACAGCCTGCTCCCCCGGCTCCTGGAAAACATCACAACGGAGACCAATGCAGTCATCCTGGACTACCATGCCGTGACGACCGCGGAGAAAGCCACCATGTTCGCCATTGCGGACGGAAAGCTCTCCGCGGTCGTGGGAACGCATACGAAAGCCATCACGGCGGATGAACGCATCCTGACAGGGGGGACTGCCGTCATCACCGATGCAGGCCGCACGGGGAGCCTGGAGTCGGTGGCAGGGCTGGATCCCGCCATTGAGATCCGGAAGCTGACAACGCTGGTGCATGAATATTCGAAGGAAGCCTGGGCAAAGCTCGAGCTCCAGGGAGTCATCATCCAGATCAACGAATCCGGCAAAGCCACCTCCATCACCAGGCTGCGGGAGACATGCCCGCCTCCGCCGCAGTCCGCCACCCAGGCCGACGTTCCCCCGCAGGAGGACTGACTATTTCCTGCGGTCCTCTTCCCCAACGCGCCTTCTCTGAGTAGCTTTAGGATAACGAGAACAGTTACTCTTCGGGAGGTGCCCTATGTTCATTGACTATCTGACCCTCATGCTCACGAACCTTGTCGTCGCGCTTGTGCTCTTCGCCCTGTTCATAGGGAAGCTCATCGACAAAGAGCCAAAGAAGGTTGTCCCCGGCTTCCTGCTCACGGGCTTCGTCGCCCTTATGACCGGATTCAGGATGATCTTCACGTGGCCCTTGCCGGGTCCATACAACTTCCCGTACGGCGAGATGTCGGTTTTCTATGGCGGGTTCTTCTTCATGGCGGGACTTGCAATCGTGTTCGGCTGGGACCTCATCACCATCGGCATCTACGCGTTTTTCGCCGGGATTGCCTCCGTGATCATTGGGGCGCGCATCCTCAACCTGAACCTGACCAGCGAGCCGCTCCTTGCGGCAGGTGGATTCGTGCTCACAGGACTCTCGTCCATCCTCACCCTGCCTGCACTGTTTTTCAAAAAGGCACGCCTACTCCGCCTGATCCTCGCAGTGCTCCTGCTCGTCTGCGCCGTGATCTGGGCATTCACCGGCTATGCCGCCTACTGGGCGCATTTCGACGCGTTTGCAAAATGGGCGCCGGCAACAATGAAGTAGCCGGGCCTCTTCGCAGCGCCATTCAGATACTCGGGGCAACGCGACCATGGTCGTTCTCCATGACGGCCGTGTCCGTTGCCCTTGGCGCGCTGGCGGCAGCCGCTCTGGGTCCTGTTGACTGGTGGCTGGCGCTTCTGACCCTGGCAGGCACCCTCTGTCTTCACGCGGCCACGAACCTTGCAAACGACTACTATGATTACGTGGGCGGCATCGATACCCCGGGCAGCCCCGGGGTTCGCGCCCGCCATCATCCCCTTGTCGAAAAGACCCTTTCCCCCCGGCAGGTGTTTGCAGGAGCAATAACCTTCTGGATCTCAGCGCTTGCCATCGGGACGGGCCTGGGAGTGGCCAGGGGCTGGCAGCTCATCCTCCTTACAGGTATCGGGGTGCTGGCGGGGTTCTTCTACTCGGCAGGGCCCGTGCGCCTCAAGGCCCGGGCGATGGGAGAGCTCACGGCTTTCCTGATGTGGGGCCCCGTGATGGTGCTCGGCGCCTTTTTTGTCCAGCGAATGACTTTCGACGGGTCTCGCAAGGCGCTTGCCCTTTCTGTGATCCAGGGTCTCTGGGTGGCGCAGGTCCTTCTCTGCAACAACCTCAGGGACAGGGAGATCGATGCCGGCCTGCGGATCCACACGCCGGCCACGCTGCTCAGGGAAGACTCGGGGCGGCTGCTGGCTGTCGGCCTCAGCGCTGCCGCTTACCTCCTGACAGTGGCGGAAGTCCTGCTCCGCGTGCTGCAGCCGTGGGGACTCCTGGTGATGCTCTCTGTTCCTTTGACGGTTAAGCTGCTCCGATCTCTGTACGACCCAAAGGGGGTGCCGGGAAAGGCTCCGGCAGAAGCCGCCAGAACCGCCATGGTGTTCGGTCTGCTCCTTGTGGCGTCTCAGGTCATAGGCCTGTTCATTTCGGCCTAGAAACTGCCACTTTGTGCTTTACGGAAACCGGCGAGATCGGGTAGAATGCTCCCCGCGTCATGAAGTGGCAGGAGATTCTCCGCAATTCAGTCTCTGGTGAAACCATCAAGGCCAGCACCTTGCGGAAGATCCCTCACCTCAAGACATGTCCCTACTGGGACCGCGCCACGTTCCTGGGGTGCGTTTCCTACCAGTTGAAGTTCGCCAACTACGATGGCGCGCTGGTGAAATACGACAATCGGATCTACTACGTGAACAGGTCCCAGATGGAAGCGCTGCGGCCCTGGGTGAGATGGGACCTTCGAAAGAAAGTCACCGTGATCAAGGACTAGTCTCTCCCAGCGGACGATGGCCCGTACCACGCCACTTGGTCCTCCCCCGTCTTTATGCTATAATCCAATCCCCATGAGCAAATACATTTTTGTCACCGGCGGCGTATGCTCTGGGCTTGGAAAAGGCGTCGCCGCGGCCTCATTGGGGAGCCTCCTGGAAAACAGGGGGTTCAGCATTCGAATGATCAAGATCGACCCGTACATCAACGTGGATGCGGGTACGATGAACCCCTACCAGCACGGCGAGGTCTATGTCACCGACGACGGCGCGGAAACCGACCTCGACCTGGGCAATTACAACAGGTTCACCACATCGCCCCTTGGCCGGGACAACTCCATCACGACCGGCCAGGTATTCCAGGCGGTGATCACAAAGGAGCGCGAGGGGCGGTTCCTGGGCAGGACGGTGCAGGTCATCCCCCACATCACGGATGAGATCAAGGCGCGCATCTTCCGCGTGGGAGAGCAGCAGGGCGTGGACCTCACCATCGTGGAGATCGGGGGAACGGTGGGTGACATCGAGAGCGTGCCTTTCCTGGAGGCGGCGCGGCAGTTCATCCATGACCTTGGCAAGGAGAACGTGCTCTTCATCCACCTCACCCTGGTGCCGCAGGTCTATTGGGGAGAGCCCAAGAGCAAGCCCACCCAGCACTCGGTGAAGGAGCTGCGGGAGATCGGGATCCAGCCCGATATCCTCCTGTGCCGCGCCGGCGGTCCCCTGGACGAGGACCTTCGCAGGAAGATCTCCCTGTTCACCAACGTGGAGAAGGAAGCGGTGATCTCCGCCTACGACGTTCGAACCACCATTTACGAGATCCCTCTCACATTCGTGGAGCAGAAAGTTGACGAGATCATCGTGAAGAAGCTGGGCCTGGGAGAAAAGGGCCCGGCCCGCGACGGCTGGCGAAAAGTGGTGAAGCATTTCACGGAGGCAAAGAAGACCGTCCGCATAGCTGTTGTTGGCAAGTACACCGGGCTGCATGACGCGTACATCTCAATCTACGAGTCCTTGTTTCATGGCGGGATCGCCAACGGGGCCAGGGTGCAGCTGGTCAAGTTCGAAAGCGAAGAGCTGGAGGACGGCCGCAGTCTTTCCGAGGTTTTTGCAGAGTGTGACGGCGTCCTTGTGCCCGGGGGCTTCGGGCTGCGCGGGATCGAAGGCATGGTGAGAGCGGCGCAGTACGCGCGTGAAAACAGGGTTCCCTACCTCGGAATCTGCCTGGGCATGCAGATCATGGTCATTGAGTACGCGCGAAACATCTTGGGCCTGAAGGATGCAAGCTCAACCGAGTTCTCCCCGGAGACTAGGACGCCGGTGGTGAGCCTCCTGGAGGAGCAGGTGGACATCAAGTCGTATGGCGGGACAATGAGACTCGGCAGGAGCGACACGCACTTGAAGGCCGGATCGAAGATCCATTCCGCCTACGGAGCAGAGGTGATCTCGGAGCGCCACCGTCACCGCTACGAGGTCTCCAACCAGTATCGGGCCGGGCTGGAGGAGGAAGGGCTCCTGGTGACCGGGCTCACTCCTGATTCCACCCTTGTGGAATCCGTGGAGTGGCCTGACCATCCATGGGGCGTGGGCGTTCAGTTCCATCCCGAGTTCAAGTCCAAGCCGCTGGCGCCATCCCCGCTTTTCAGCCATTTCATCTCCGCATGTCTCGTTGCGCAGGAAAAACTGGCGTCGGTCCACGCGTGAGCGCCGCCCGCCCCGGGGTGACGCTTGCTGCCGTGGCGGCGGTCTGGCTTGCGCTGGCCGGTTGCAGCATGGACTACCGGGCAGCTGAAGTGGCGGAGAAAGCCGGCGAGGGCATTCCAGACACGGTGGCCACAGGGATCATGCACAAGATCTTCAAGAACGGTCATCTTTCCCTGGTGCTCCAGGCCTCCCAGGCGGAGACCTTCAATTCGTCCAAGAAAACCCTGCTGACAGGCGCCAGGTTCGAGGAGCTGGACGACAAGGGAGGAAAGGCCACCGAAGGTCAGGCCGGGCGGATCGTCTTCCAGTCCGATACCGAGAACGCGGAAATCTCCGGGTCCGTCAGCGTTCACTCCACCTCGGAAAAGGCCATGGTGTCGGCAGACTCCTTCACCTGGCAGAACAAGGAAAAGATACTCGCGGCGCCGCCGGGGGAAGATGTTGTGGTCAAAAAGGATGACGGCTCATTCATCCGGGGCACCGGCTTCGTGGGGGATTTCCGCACGCGACAAGTCACTTTCTCGGGCCGGGTCGAAGGCACGTATGTGTGGGAAGAGAAGAAATAGTAGAGCCCTGACGGCCTGCGCCGCGCTGCTGCTGGTCTCACAGTCCCTCTCCGCGGACACGCAGACTTTCACCTATTCGGGGGACAGCATGAGCACCGTCCTTGCGGAGGGAAACCAGCAGGCTCTCCTCAAGGGGCACGCCCGTGTGGACACAAACGACATGCGCATTACTGCGGACCAGATCCTTCTTTTCGGAAAGGATTTTGTCTATGCGCAGGCCAGCGGAAACGTGCACGTGGTGGATGCAAAGCGCGGGCTGGACCTGCGGAGCCAGAACCTGTTCTATGACCGGGACCAGAAGATATCCCGAATCACCGGAGACGCGGTGATGGCCGACGTCAAGAACGAGATGGTTGTCAAAGGCGGCTTCATCGAGGACCGCGACACAGAGAAGCTCACGATTGTCCAGATCGGGGTGCGCATCCTCAAGAAGGACATCGTCTGCAGGGCGGAGTTCGCCAAGTACTGGCGCGACAAGAAGCTGGTCGAGCTTTCCGGCATGCCCTGGGTATCGCGTCGGGACGACATCTACCAGGCCGCGCGGATCACGATGAACCTGGATACGGAGGATATCAGTCTCGAAGGAGACGTGCAGGGGACCATTCAGTCGGAGAAGAAAGAGCAGCCATCTTCAACGCAGCCTGCCGCCGCCCCAGAGACGCAGTCAACTCCGGGAACTACCCCGCCCGGAGCCGCTCCCGGGCCAGGCGCGCCGGGGTCCTCGCCGGGATCCCCCCCGGGCGGGTCGCCGCCCCCCGCGCCATCAGGATCTGGCCCCGCGCCCGCTCCTGCTCCCACAGCGCCGACATCTCCCTCTCAGCCGCCGTCCCCGCCAGACACCGGCAAGGGGGGAACGTCGGGTGGGTGAGAACGGGAAGCTCTTTCTTGAGGGGCTGGTCAAGTTCTTCGGCCGCAAAGAGGCGGTCCGAGGCGTGACCTTCTCCATGGATAGCGGGGAGGTGGTGGGCCTCCTCGGCCCCAATGGCGCGGGCAAGACCACCGTCTTCTACATGGTCGTGGGATTCATTCGGCCCACCGCAGGTCGGATCTGGCTCAACGGCCACGACGTTTCGGGGTTGCCCATGTACAAGCGCGCGCGTCTGGGCATCTCCTACCTGCCGCAGGAACCCTCGGTGTTCAGGAAGCTCAGCGTTGAGGACAATGTTGGTGCAATCATCGAGACCCGGTCATCCCTCACGCACGCGGAAAAGAAGCACCTCCTGGACAGCCTGCTGGACGACCTGGGGATCAGGCACCTGCGCAAGCAGAAGGCGTACACTCTCTCCGGAGGTGAGCGGCGCCGCACCGAGATAGCAAGATCGCTCGCCATCGAGCCCAAGTTCCTTCTCCTGGACGAGCCGTTTGCGGGGATAGATCCGATCACCGTGGCGGAGCTGAAGGGCATTGTGCAGAGGCTGTCAACACGAGGCATCGGCGTCCTCCTCACGGACCACAACGTCCGCGATACGCTGGAAATCACTCATCGGTCGCACATCATCAACCTTGGGGAGATCCTCGTGAGCGGCAGCAGGGAGGAGATCCTTGCCAGCGAGCTGGCCCGCAGGATTTACCTGGGCCATGAGTTCGAGATCTGAAAAACGTTGACAAACTGATCCGCCCTGCCGCACAATCGACACGGAGGTTTCGTGCAGTCCCAGCGGCCCGTCCTCAAGCAGGTCCAGAAGCTCAAGATGACGCCGCAGCTCTACCAGGCCGTGCGGCTCATGGCCCTGCCCCTGCAGGAGCTGCGCACCACAATCGAAGAGGAGCTGGAAAAGAACCCTGCCCTCCAGGTGGTGGAGGACAAGTCCACGGTGTCGCTGGAGTCGCTCCCTGCCAGGGAGAAAAGCGACGGAGAGGGGGACTTCTTCGACCATTCCTCTGACACGGGGTATTCACGGGCGGATGCAGAGGCGGCCAGCGACGCCCGGCGGCAGTTCATCGAGGGGGCGCTCTCGCTTCCGGAGAGCCTCCAGGAGCACCTCCTGCAGCAGCTGATGCTGCAGCCCATCCCTGAGCTGTGGCGGACGGTCGGGAAGCTTCTGATCCGAAACCTCGATGAGAACGGCTTCCACCGCGAGCCGCCGGAAATACTGCTGAAGGAAGAAAAAGAGAAGGAGGTCCTTTCGCGCGTCCTGCACCTGGTCCAGGGCTTCGATCCCCTGGGGGTGTGCGTGACTGACGTGCAGGAGAGCCTCCTTGTACAGATCCGGCGACACCCCTCGCCCCATCCGCGGGCGGAAGAACTGGTGGAGAAGTGGTTCGTGGAGCTTGAGAAACAGCGCCTGCGCGACATCGAAAAGGGGATGCGGGTCTCCGAGGCGCGGCTCAAGGAGATCATCGCCTTCATCCGCACCCTGGACCCGCTGCCGGGAAGGAGCTTCAGCCGGGACGTCGTGCGCTACGTCCTTCCTGACGTGCAGGTCACGCTCCACGACGGGGAGTTCGTGATTATATTGAACGATGAGGTGATACCCGTCCTGGGCGTCAATCCCCTGTTTGAGGAGATGGCGGGCGGGAAGGAGAAGGCAAAGGACCCCAAGACCCGGCAGTTCGTCACCCAGACTCTCCAGGACGCGCGGTGGTTCATCAGGACGATCGGCCAGCGGAACGAGACCTTGTTGAAGGTCTGCCGCGCAATCGTGGAGTTCCAACGGGAGTTCTTCATCAAGGGGCTCAAATACCTGAAGCCACTGACGCTGAAGGACATCGCAGGGGAGATCGGTGTCCACGAGGCCACGGTATCCAGGATCACCTCGGCGAAGTATGTACAGACAGAATATGGCATATTCGCCCTGAAGCACTTTTTTTCAAACTCCGTCGCGGGCACCGGCAGCAGCGGGTCGCGATTCTCGAAGGAGGGTGTCAAGGAAATCATTCGGGAAATCATCGGGAAGGAGGGAGGGGCACTTTCCGATCAGAAAATCGTCGAGTTGCTGGCCGCGCAAGGGGTATCCATCGCCCGCAGGACGGTCGCCAAGTACCGCGGTGAGCTGGCTATCGACTCTTCCTACCAGAGGAGGCGCACATGAACGTCGAAATCAAAGGAATACACCTGGAAGTCACTGAAAGAATCAGGCAGTATATCGATACAAAAATGCCCCGTCTGGATTTCGCAAAAGACCTTGTCGTGGATTTTCTGCTCAACCTCACCCGGGAAAAGAACCTCTTCAAGGCGGATGCTACACTCAACTTCCGTTGGGGGACGGCAACGCACGTTGGCGTGGAAAGCTTCAACCTGAACCAGAGCATTGACGACCTGTTCGACAAGCTGGAAGCAAAGATAGAAAAGGAGAAATCGAAGGTCCAGGAGCACCATAAGAAGCAGGAGCCGGCGCGGGAAAACGGATGAGCGCGGGATTGCCATGGCGTCACAGATAGAGAAGTTTCGGGTCCTTGATCTCCTCCAGCTCGATTTGCGGGAGAACGATGCTCTCAACCTGAAATGTATCGGCGGCAGGCCGGGTCTCATCCGGGAGATTTCGGTCACGGAAATCAACAGACCGGGGCTGGAGCTGGGCGGGTTCTATGAGAACTTCGCCCACCAGCGCATCCAGATCTTCGGCCGGGGGGAGAACGCTTTTCTCCAGAAGCTCGCCAAGGAGAAACGCCGCGGGGAAATGGAGAAGCTGTTTACGTTCCCTATCCCCTGCTGCGTGTTCACGCATTCCCTCCAGCCGACCGCCGACTTCTACGACATCGCGGAGAAGGCAGGCTGCGCCATCCTGCAGACCGACCTCTCCTCCTCGGAGTTCACCATGCGGATCCTGAGGGTGCTGTCGACCATATTCGCGCCCAAGCAAACCGTGCATGGCGTGCTGGTGGAGGTGTTCGGCATCGGGGTGCTCCTGGAGGGGGAAAGCGGCGTGGGAAAGAGCGAGTCCGCCCTCTCTCTGATAGAGCGCGGCCATCGCCTTGTGGCGGACGACTCGGTGGAGATCCGCCGCGTCAGCGGCAATATCCTGATGGGAAGCGGCGCACAGGTTGTCAGCCATCACATGGAGATCCGGGGCCTGGGGATCATCAACATCACCCACCTCTACGGCGTGGGGGCCATCCGGGACAGGAAGCAGATCCAGCTGGTGGTGCAGCTGGAGTTCTGGGATGCCAAGAAAAACTACGACAGGATCGGCTCGGAGGAGAACACCATAGACATCCTCGGCGTGCACGTTCCCCTGGTGGTGGTCCCCATCAAGCCGGGACGGAACATCCCGGTGATCATAGAGACGGCCGCCCGCAACGAACGCCTGAAGAAGATGGGATACTACTCCGCCCGGGAGTTCAATAAGAATGTGATGAACTGGCTGGAGACGGAGAGCACGCGCGCTAAGTTCCTGAATGAGAAATGAGGGCACATGGTCGAGCGCATCGTCACAATCCGCAACCGGGCGGGCATGCATGCCCGCCCCGCGGCGCTCTTGGTCAAGACGGCCAGCGAGTTCGAGTCGCGGATCTACATCGAGAAGGACAGCGAGCGGGTCAACGGAAAATCGATCATGGGCGTGATCACCCTGGGGGCGACCTACAACACTCCCTTGAAGATCATCGCCGACGGGCCCGACGAGACGCAGGCCCTTGATGCCATTGAAAAGCTTTTCGAGAACCGCTTCGAGGAGGAGTGAGCCGGCGCTCAGGCCGGTCTTTCCCGGCATCCTCCTGGCCTTCCTGGCCGTGCTTGCGGCCGCGCCCGCTGCGGCCCAGTCCCTGGACCTCGGCCTGAACGTCCGCGCGGAGGGAATCAGCGCGAATGTGTCTTTCCGATGGAACAGGGAGGCGGATCTGGTCAACTCGCTTCGCGACGGCATGGAAGCGCGGATTATTTTCACGTTCAGGGTCTACCAGAGGAATCAGGGGTTCCTTCCTTTCCTCAGAGACAGGCTCCTGGCGCAGACCAGTGTCGCGCGCAGCGCGTTCTGGGACTTCCTGGACCAGAAGTTCGTCGTGGAGTCGGACGACGGCTCGCGCTCAGCCTACACGAGCCCCCGGGATCTCCTGGCGGGTTTCTTTTCTCTCACGGATTTTCCGGTCTTCCGGCTTCCCCCGCGGCCCGGCGAGCTTCGCTACGTGACGGCCCGTGCGCGCCTGGAGCCGATCCGATTGATGCCTCCCCTTACCATCGTGACGCTGGCCGGTGCGGCCGCCTCGTACACCACGCCCTGGGAGCGGCGCGACGCGCAATGAGACGGCCCCTGGGCGCCCCGGAAAACACCTCGCGCGGCCTCATCATCCTGATCCTTCTGTTCGTGATCCTCATTGGGGTCATCATCGCCTTCTCGCGCACCTTCATCACCACCATCGCGGGCACCGAGACCGCACCGACAACTATCGCGCTGGTAGTGGCTTTTGCCCTCTCTCTTGTGCTCCTCGGGGTCACCGTTTTCCAGATCGTGCGCCTCCTGAGGCAACGGGCCATGCGCCAGGCCGGCGCCGGCCTGAAGCTGAGGCTCACGCTGTTCTTCATTCTCATTACGGTGCTGTCCGCCGTTCCGCAATCCCTCCTGGCAATCACGTTCATCAATTCCGCAATGGGCACATGGTTCAGCTCCTCAATCGGCGAGGCCCTGCGAGGGGCCTCGCGCATGGCCATCGACTACCAGGACGAACGCGTGCAGAACCTGCGCTCCTTTGCAGAAGGGTTGCTTGCCCCGGACCTCATGCGGCAGTTCGCCCGGGACCCTGACACGGCGTGGCAATCCATCCAGGAGGTCAACGCGGGGATCGGCGCGCTTCAGCTCTTCTGGCCCGACGGCCGTGAGATCGCCTTCCGCGGAGACCAGCGGGCCAGGATCACCGATTTTGCAACGGTGGAGGGCACGGGCGGGATCCAGCCCCGGGAGGACAGGAGCGACGTGAGCATTCTGCGCGACGTGAAGGTCTTCACTATGGGCGGCAGGCGGGTCACGGGAGTGGTCAGCTCGCTGCTGCCCGGCACGCTGCGCATGGACGCCCGGAAGCTCACGGAGAGCCTGACCCTGTTCACCGCTCTGGACCGGTTCCGCGAGCTGTTCCAGATCGTCCTGGTGGGGTTCTTCTTCCTGTTCTCCCTGCCCATCTTCTTCATCACGATCCTCGTGAGCCTCCTCCTCACCGAAAGAATCATCAGCCCAATCGTTCACCTGGAAGACGCCACCCGAAGGGTCGCTGAGGGAGACTTCAGCTTCCGTATCCTGACCCGGCCCAGGGACGAGCTTTCCGGCCTGGTGGAGTCCTTCAACGGCATGGTCTCCGAGCTGGACCGTTCACGCAGGAAGCTCCTGCAGGCTGAGCGCATCACGGCATGGCAGGAGATTGCCCAGCGCCTGGCGCACGAGATCAGGAACCCGCTCACCCCCATCAAGCTTTCGGCACAGAGGATCCTCAAGAAGCACGCCGATATCACCGTAGCGGCGGGAGGAGAGGAGTTCGGCAGAGTCCTCGGATCTTCCGTGTCAGCAATCATCAAGGAGGTGGACAACCTGGAGAGGCTGCTGCGCGAGTTCGCGGATTTTGCCAAGCTCCCCGTGCCCCAGCCCCTGCCCGTGAAGATGAAAGAGATTCTCCAGGAGGTGACCTCGGTGTACGCCAGCCTCTCATCGATCGTGAAGATCGACATCGCGAGCGTCCCGGACTCCCTGGTGCTGAATGTGGACAGGAACCAGATGAAGCGCGTGTTTGCCAACCTCTTCACGAACGCCATCCAGGCAATGCCCGAAGGCGGCCTGGTGGGCGTACGGGCCGACATCGTGAAGAAAGGCCATATCTCGTACTGCCGCATCGCTGTGAGCGACACAGGCACCGGGATCGCTGAGCAGGACAGGGAACGGATCTTCGACCCTTACTTCACAACCAAGAAGGACGGCACGGGTCTGGGGCTCGCCATCGTGCAGCGCATCGTGTTCGACCACAAGGGAAACGTGTGGGCGGAAAGCGACGGCTCCAGCGGCACCACCGTCTTCATCGACATCCCCACCACGGCAGGAGTCCCGGCATGAGCACCATCCTCATCATCGACGACGAGCCCGGTATCCGCACCGTGCTGCGCGATATATTGCAGGACGAAGGCTACTCGGTGATCGATGCCGAGGACGGCATCCAGGGGCTTGCGGAGCTGGCCGCGAACGAGGTGGACCTGGTGTTCCTGGACGTCTGGCTTCCCAATATGGGAGGCATGGACGTTCTGAAGAAGGTGCGCGAGCAGCATTCCGATGTCGAAGTCATCATGATCTCGGGTCACGCCAACATCTCCCTCGCAGTCCAGGCCACGAAGATGGGCGCGTTCGACTTCCTGGAGAAGCCTCTCTCTCTCGACAGGACCATGACCGTGGTCCGAAACGCCCTTGCCATGGAGGACCTCCGCCGGGAGAACAGGTCGCTGAAGAAGAGCATCTTCATGGACGACCGCATGGTGGGCTCGGGCCCCGGCATGCTTGCCGTAAAAGGGCTGATTGAACAGGCGGCTGCCAGCGATTCGCGTATCCTCATCCTGGGGGAAAACGGCACGGGCAAGGAGCTGGTGGCGCGGGAAGTCCACGCGAGGAGCGCGCGCAGCTCGGGACCGTTCGTGGAGCTGAACTGCGCGGCAATCCCGGAGAGTCTGATAGAGAGCGAGCTCTTCGGCCACGAGAAGGGGGCCTTCACCAGCGCCCTGACGCGGCGCAGGGGAAAGCTGGAGATGGCCAACAACGGGACGCTGTTTCTCGACGAGATAGCCGACATGTCCCTTGTCACCCAGGCCAAGGTCCTGCGCGTGCTGCAGGAGATGCGCTTCGAGCGCGTGGGGGCGGAGGAATCCATGTCGGTGGACGTGCGGGTGATCTCGGCCACCAACAAGGACGTCCAGGAGCAGATCAGGAAGGGGAAGTTCCGGGAGGACCTGTACTTCCGCATCAACGTGGTTCCCATCCTTCTGCCGCCCCTGCGGGAGCGCATGGACGACATGCCGGAGCTCGTTGCGTACTTCATGGAGAAGTTCAAGCGTCCCTCGGCCAAGGAGCCCAAGACCGTCTCCGCGGAGGGCATGCGCATCCTTCGCTCCTACCATTGGCCCGGCAATATCAGGGAATTGAAAAACTTCGTTGAGAGGATTAATATCATGAGCGAGGAGGAAGTTATCTCCGCTGATTCGGTGAAGTCGTTCCTGGGGGGGACCCCTATGGGACGGACGAACGACGCCCTCACCGCCTATGCGGACATGACCCTCGCACAGGCGCGGGAGAGCTTCGAGCGGGACCTGATTGCGGCCCGGCTGCGGGAGGCCAGCGGCAACATCTCCCGGGCGGCAGAGTCCCTTGGCGTCTACGCCAGCAACCTCCACAGCAAGATGAAAAAGCTAAAAATGTCGGCGGAGAAATAATACGTCATGAAAGGACTCACCCAGCGTCAACGGGAGGTGTTTGACTTCATCCGGGGGTTCATCCATAAGAATCGCTATCCTCCCACCATCCGCGAGATCGCGGTCAATTTCCATTTCTCGGTCAAGGGAAGCTACGACCACGTAAAGGCCCTGGAGAAGAAAGGCTACCTTCGCTGCCACGAAAACAGGTCCCGGGCCATCGAGATCCTCCGAGACGCAGAGGCGGACAAGGACGAGATGGCCTCGGTGCCGCTCCTCGGGAGCGTTGCGGCGGGAAAGCCGCTCTTTGCGGAAGAAAACCTGCAGGGCTTCGTGCAGGTCCCTGCCAACGCTCTGGGAACCTCCGCCCACTTCGCCCTCAAGGTCAAGGGTGACAGCATGAAGGACGCCGGCATCATGGACGGAGACGTGGTCGTCGTGGCCCACCAGAGCTCGGCGGACAACGGCGACATCGTTGTGGCCATGGTGGAAGACGCCGTGACCCTGAAACGTTTCTTCATGGAGAGGAACAGGGTCCGGCTGAAAGCGGAGAACCCCAAGTACCCGCCTCTGTACACTCAGAACGTGCGGATCCTCGGGAAGCTCGCCTTCCTCATGAGAAGCTATTCGTGAGCCCGGCCTCCGCAGGGGAGGCTGCCGCTCATCTCCTCCTGGGTCCCGAAGAGGGGGAGAAGTCGGCCTTCATCCAGAAGCTCAAGGAGACGCTGACGGCCAGGCGCGGAGAGCCGCCCGAAGTGACGCGCTTCTACGGGGGGGAATCGCGCGCGGTAGACGTGGTCCTGTGCCTGCGCAACAAGACGCTCTTCAGCGCTCACAGGATGGTCATTTTCTCCGGCGTCGAACAAGTCAAGCGGGCCGAAGAAGTCCAGGCCATCCTGGAATACCTCTCCTCCCCCTCCGGGGACGCCACGCTTGTGCTCGTGACGGGCGGGTTCGCATCGGAGGTGGACCGCAGGATCGTCTCCGCCATCCCCAAGGAACGCCTGAAGATCTTCTGGGAGATGTTCGACAACCAGAAGCAGGGATGGATCGTGAGCTATTTCCGGCAGAAGAAGATAACGATAGACCCGACCGCCGTGGACTACATCCTGGACATGGTGGAGAACAACACGCGCGACATGCGCACCGAATGCGAGAGGCTGGCCCTGTTCTTCGGCCAGGGTGCGGCCATTGGCCTGCCTGACGTCGAGCACTACATCTATCACTCCAAAGAGGAGAATGTCTTCACGCTGTTCGACAGGATATGCGAGAGGGAACTGGCCGGCGCCGAGGAGGTGCTGGACAAGATCCTCCTCTCCCGCGAGGCGGAGGCCACCCAGATCATCAGCGGCCTGCTCATGCAGTTTCGGCGCCTTGCCCAGCTGAAGCGCCTGCAGGCGCGCAACTATGAGCCGTCAGAGGCCTTCTCCCGCCTGCGGATCATGAGCAAGAGAAACCAGCGTACATACCTCGAGGGGTCGCGGCGGTTCTCCACCGCTGACCTGGACGCCATCCGCCAGCTGCTGGCCGCATTCGACGAGCGGATGCGCTCATTCAGGAGTGACCTCCACTCGCTCCTTCTGCATCTCCTGGTGTACTATATCGTTCAGAGAGCCGGGCAAGGAGCATGGCGGCTGTCTCTCTAGGCACATGCGCTTTCTTCTGCACGTCGTCCACAGAGGCAGCAAGGATGGCCTCCACTGAGCCAAAGGCCTGCATGAGCCTCCTGCTCCTGGTCTGACCGATCCCGGGCACCGCCTCCAGGAGGGTCAAGGCCACCCGCTTGGCACGTTTCTTCCTGTTCAGCGTGGTTGCAAACCTGTGGCATTCGTCCCGCACGGCTTCGAGGATCCTCAGGGAAGGGGAAGCCTCGTCCAGAAGGAGGGAGTCTTCCCTGCCGGGCATGAAGATCTCCTCCTTCTTTTTGGCCAGGCCGATGACAGGAATCCCCCCCATCCCCAGCGCCTCAAGGACCCCCCGCGCCGCGCCCAGCTGGCCCTTTCCTCCGTCGATCACGATCAGGTCGGGCTTCTCAAGCTCCTCGTTGAGCACGCGCGTGTAGCGTCGCGCCACGGCTTCCCGGATGGATTCGAAGTCGTCGATTTTCCCATTGAGGCTCCTGATGTTGAACGCCCGGTAGAGCTTGCGGTCAGGCTTCCCGTCCGTGAAGCGTATGAGAGAGGCAATAGTGTCCGTTCCCTCCAGGTGCGCGATATCGAACCCTTCGATGCGCCGCGGAATGCCGGGCAGCTGGAGATCCAACCGCAGCCCTTCAAGCGCCGCAGTCATCTCTGCGCCCCGGGCGTCTTTGGCCGCCTCCTCCCGGGCGTTCTCTTCGGCCATGGCCAGAAGCTGCGTGTGCTTCCCGCGCTGAGGGACTTTGACGGCTATCTGCCTTCCGGCAAGCTCGCGCAGGTAGGCTGAGAGGTTCTCCGCGTCAACGAGGCTTGAGATGTAGACCGCATCCGGGACAGCTTTGCGCTCCGTGTAATACCGCGCCACAAAGTGCGACATCGCCTCCTCGTCGGGCGCGTACTCTGCGATGCGGAACACCTCCTTGCCCAGGAGCTTACCCTCCCGAACCTGCAGGACCACGATGACCAGAGCCTCTGCGCGGGGAGCAGAGGCGATGTAGTCCCTGTCCTCCTCTGAGAACTCCTGGACCCTCTGGTCTCCCGACACCTCTTCGATGGCAAGGATCTGGTCGCGAAGCCGCGCGGCCCGCTCGAACTCCTGCACCTCGGATGCGGCCTTCATCTTGTCCCGCAGTTCCCGCAGGAGCTCCTCCACCCTGCCGGAGAGCAGCTTGCGGACCCCGTCCACGATCTTCAGGTATTCCTCCCGGCTTATCTTGCCGCAGCATGCACCCGCGCATCGCCCCATGTGGTAGTTGAGGCAGGGATATCCCCGCGCTTTCCGGGAGCCCCGGTACTTGCACAGCGGAAAGTGTCGCTCGATCAGCCTCAGGTACAGGTCTATCTGCTGCGGTTTGGGGAAGGGCCCGAAGTACTCCGATCCATCGAATATCATATGCCGGGTGCGGAAGACCCGCGGGAAATCCTCCGCTGTCAGCCTGATCACGGGGTAGGTCTTGCCGTCCTTGAGGTCGATGTTGTACCGGGGCTTTCGCTGCTTGATGAGGTTGTTCTCCAGCAGCAGGGCCTCGTACTCTGTATTGGTGATGATGACCTCGATATCCGCCATGGCGGCAAGGAGAAACCTCGTTTTGATGTCTTTCTCACCCGCAAAATACGAGCGGACTCGGTTTCTCAGGCTGCGCGCCTTGCCGACGTAGATCGTCTCCCCGGCTGAGTCCTTCATGATGTAGACCCCCGGCCTGTCCGGGTAGTCGCGCTCGCGCGGATTGAAAGGCTTCAATAGAATCACCCCTGTGTTCCGATTATAATACCAATGTACAGATCGATGATCCGGAATGGAATACGCTCCGGAGCGATCCTCGTATGCCTCCTTGTCTGCGTCCGTCCCGCAAGCAGCCTCGAGAGATCAATCGAGCTGGGCAAGGAGCAGCTGTGGAGCAACATGCAGACCCTGGACGGAGTGACGCGGGTCGACGGCAGGTGGGGCTTCAAGGACCTCGCTCTCTCCTACGGGGAATACGCTTCGGACAGCACCACAGAGCTTCTTCTCCACTTCGACGGTGGGGCCGCTCCTGAAACCGAGGGGGCATACCGGTTCATCGATGCAGGACCGCGGATCCAGAACAAGGTGTTTGCCCTCGGCGGGGGGAGCGCCATGTTCAACGGCGGGCAGGCCGGAGTCAGCCTGGAAGCGCCCCCGGGTGCGCTCTTCGCGCCCGGCGCGGTCTGGGGCGATGTGTCCATCGAGTTCTGGCTCTACCCTGCCACCCTCGAAAGCGGCGAGGTCGTTCTCTCCTGGGCCGGAACGGCCAAGGCGGGCGGTCCGGCTCAACCCGTGCTGAGCGCCCAGGGCATGCGCTGCTTCATACGGGACAGGCAGCTCGTCTGGGAGTTCCGGAACTTCTTCACACTCCCCACGGGCGAACGGCTTCCCGTCACCCTGAGCGGCACCAGGAAGCTTCTTCCCCGGGTATGGCACCACCACCTGCTTCGCTACAGCGCCAGCGAAGGACTCCTGGAGTATCTGATAGACGGCGTGCCGGAGGCGATCACGCACGTCACTGACACAGGCCGTGAGACGGGATCCATCGCGGTTCCCCGGCTTGGTCTGGAAGAAGCGGGCCCGCTGGTTCTCGGCGCGGGTTTCACCGGCTTCCTGGATGAGCTTCGGATCTCCCGGCGCGTGGTCGATGACCCCATGGTGCAGCGCTTTGCCGGCAGGACGGGGACAGCCACGTCCAACATCATCGACCTCGGATTCACCAACACCAGGATTTCGAGAATTGAAGCGGTCTACTCCACCCCTGGGGATTCGGGGGTGGAGTTCTACTATCAGGTCTCCAATGTCTGGCAGAACCCGCGACTGCTCAAGACCCAGACCGACTGGATCCCGTTCAGCCCGACGGCAGACTTCAAGGACACCCTGAAGGGCAGGTACCTCCAGCTCATGGTGGTGCTGTATCCGGACGGGACCAGGAACCTCACCCCCCGGGTCTCCAGCATCCGCGTGGTCTACGAGCCCAACGAGCCGCCGGCGCAGCCCGCTGGTTTGATGGCCACCCCGGGCAATGGCAAGGTGACCCTGAGCTGGAGGCCGGTGAACGATCTGGGCGTGAAGGGTTACATGGTCTTCTATGGGATCTCGCCGCACAACTACTTGGGCACCGGCGCACAGGAGGGGGACTCACCGGTGGACGCAGGGACAAAGACCAGCATCGAGATATCCGGGCTCACCAACGGGAACCTGTACTACTTCGCGGTTGTGGCATATGATGATTCAGTCCCGCCGCAGAGGAGCGATTTCTCGCCAGAGGTGAGCGCTCGTCCTTCGAGGATATACAAGTGAAGCCAATGACGACCCCCGAGATCCTCGTAAGGGCCCGCAATGCATTCAAGATGGGAGAGTACCCGCTTGTGGAGAAGCTCGCCTTGCGCATCCTGGCAGACGAGCCGGACTCCGCGGTGGCATACAACCTGCTGGGAACCGTCTACGACAAGACGGGCCGGTTCCGCAAGGCAATCGAGCTGTTCCAGAAAGCAGTGGACTCCCGCCCCGACTACGCGGAGGCGCACAACAACCTGGGAGTCATCCTGAGGAAAATCGAGAGGCACGGAGAGGCCATCACTCACCTGGAAAAGGCCATCTCCCTCTCGCCCCAGCGCGGAGACGTGTATTACAACCTCGGCAACGTCTACAAGTCCCTGGGCAACGCCGCTCTTGCGGAGGAAAGCTTCCAGAAGGCGATTGCGGTGGATCCCTCCTTCGTGCCCTCCTACATCAATCTCGGCACCGCACTGGAGGAAGGCAGCCGCAACGCCGAAGCTGTCCGCACCTACCTCAAGGGGCTTCAGGTGGACTCCAACCAGCCGCGCCTGCACTACAACCTCGGAGTGGTATACGAGCGCATCGGCAGGCTGGCGGAGGCGCGGGGAGAATACGAGGCGGCCGCGCGGGCGCGCCCCAACTGGACGGAGGCGCTGAACAACCTCGGCGTGGTTCAGCACAGGCTGGGGGATGAGCGCGCCGCTGAGAAGACCCTTCGCGACGTGCTGCGCAGCGAGCCTTCTGATGCGCGGACGCTGAACAACCTGGGTGTCGTCCTGGCCGCCCTCGGCCACAGGGACGAGGCAGTGCAGGCCTATCGCTCATCCATACGGTCAAACCCGCGCTATGCCCAGGCAATCGGCAACCTGGCCTCCCTGCTGGAACAGGAAGGGAAGTTCACCGAGGCGATGGAGGAGTTGAAGCGCCTCCTCTCCATGGTTCCCGGAGACATCGATGCCCACCTGCGCCTGGCCAGCATCCTCCGCAAGATGGACAACTTCCCCGAGGCCGTGGAGCACGACACGGCAGTGCTTGCCGCACAGCCGAACAACGCGGAGGCGCTGCGGGGGCTGGCCTGGGCTCATGGCAAAATGGGCCAGCAGGCAAAGGCCCTGGAGTACTACGCGAAGCTGGAAGCCAGCGCAGCCGGTGATCAGAGCTTCCGGCTGGACCGGGCCCTGCTGCTCTCAGATTCCGGCAAGCCTGACCTTGCGCGTCAGGAGGTGCTTCGCTATCTGGAGGCGTTCCCGGATGACCAGCGGGCGCGCGTGCTGCTGGCGGACATCTACGCAGCCCAGGGGCAGAAGAAGCAGGCTGCCCAGACGCTGCGCGAGGTCCTGAACACAAACCCTGAGCAGAAGGACGCAAGCTACAGGCTGGCCAAGCTCTACCGCCAGCTGGGCGAACCCCAGAAGGCCGTGGAGACAATGGAAGGCCTCATCAACAGGCTGGAGCAGTCCAGCGATCCCGGCGACATGGATGCCCTCTCCAAGGCGATGGAGGAATACGAGCAGACCATCTCAGAGCACGAAAAGGACTTCCGAAACGAGAGGGAAGTAACAATCCGCAAACTGCGCGAACTGACGGTGGACAAGGGAAAGCCCGAGAAGGAAGCCCTCGAGGACGATTCCCTCATGATCGAAGGTCTGGAGCCCCTGGGAGAGGACTCGGTGCCCATCATCAACGTTGGCGGGATGGAGCCGGTGTTCGCCGTTCGCGAGGAGGACGAGGAGCTGAAGCTGGAGGAAGCCGAGGAGCCTGTCCAGGAGGAGACCATTTCAATCGAAGACGAGCGGCCGCCGAACCTCGTCAATCTCCTCAAGGACCAGGAGCTGTACGCGGAGAACCCGGCGCTGGAGACCTTCCAGCCTCCCCCGCCAATATCATCGCAGCCACGGGGACAAGGGGCCCCCGGTACCCTGCCCGCCGCAGGCGGGGCTGGCGTGTGGACCGGTGCTGGTCCAGGGGCCGCGGGGCCGCCGGCGCCCCAGGGCCAGGTTCCAGGTCCGGCCCCAGGCCCGGCAGGGGTTGCCGGCTCCCCGCCCTCTCTTTCGCCGCAAGGTGAGAACGTCCTTGCGAAATCCCTGAAAGAGTCCGTTGAAACGCAGCAGAGGATGGTCGACAAGCTCTTCGGAGAGATCTCCGACCTCTCTCGAAAGATCGAAGATCAGAGGCGGCCACCGCAGGTGGTGCCAATCATGCTGAACCCGCCGCCGACGCAGCCCTCGCGGCGCGGGCGCGTGCAGCCGCCGGCGGAGCCTGTCATTCTCAACTACCCTCCGCCGCAGCCGTCAGCCGAGGGCTTTCCCAGGTTTGCCGCCGCCGGCTCCGAGGAAGAGGCTGCTCCGCAAGTCCGAAGGGAACCGCAAGAAACCTCCGGTCCGCCGGCGGCTGCGGCCCCCGCTGCTGCGCCCCCGGTTGCCGCGGCCCCGGCTGCAGAACCCGAGCAGGAAGAGGCCGTCCTGGAAGAAGTGCCGGAGGACTTTGAGGCGCCGGAAGACCTGGAGATGCTGGAGCCGGCTGATGAGGCGCCCCCGGCCGCTCCGCCGCAACCAGCGTCGCCCTCCGGAGTGCAACCGGAAATGGAATCCGGCCCGCAAGCTGTGGAACAACCCTCCCAGCCGGGGCAGCCGCCTGAAGCGGAACCACCAACGGACGCCCGCACGAGCGATGATGTGCGCAACGAGCTGCGTCAGTACCTCAACGGGGTGAAGGAGAAGCTGGATGGCGCATCGCCGGGCCCGGCTGGCCCCGCCGATCTTCTTGACTATCTGGAGAAACTGTCCGATTATCTCCCCGAGCGAGAAAAGCAGCGGTTCCTCGGAAGCGACGAACGTCTTGCCATGGAATCGTTGAAGTCGAAGCTGGCTGGAAGGAAGGGCCTGCGGCAATCTATCACGGAACGCTTCCACCCGGCGGCTCCGGAAAGGAGGGAGCCGCTTACCCGACCTCTGGTCGTCGATACGTTCTCCTATCTCAAGGACCTTGCGGCGTGGCACCCCGACAAAGCGGTCGGCGACGCGATGAGGGAGCGCATCGAGTCCCTCGTGGCCCGAATGAGGAGAGCAGGATAGAGTATGAACGATAAGGCCAAGACGATCGCCGTCATAAAAACCTACATCTCCAAAATGCCCAGCCTTCCGATCGCATGGTCCAAGATCCAGGATATCTCCAAGAATCCCAAGGCTACCCCTGCTGACCTCAACCAGGTCATCAACTTGGACCCTGTGCTCATGGGCCGGGTCATGAAGCTGATCAATTCCGCATACTACGGCATGAACAACCAGATCACCTCTCTGGTGCGGGCCATCATCATGCTGGGCGTGAACACGGTCAAGAACCTCGCGCTGTCCACCGCGGTCCTGGGCGGGCTTTCCAGCAAGAGCAACTTCCTGGCGCTCAACAACGATGGGTTCTGGCGCCATTCCCTGTGCGTCGGGGTGGCAGCCAAGCTGATTGCCACCAAGAGACGCAAGGACCCGAAGCAGCTGGAGGAGTATTTCGTCTCCGGCCTGCTCCACGACATCGGCAAGATCCCCCTGAACAACAAGCTGTCTGCTGAATACGTCCAGGCCCTTTCCCTCACGGACAAGGAGCATCTTCCCCTGTATATCGCGGAAGAGCGCACCATGGAGGTGAACCACTGCGAGGTCGGAAGGCTCATCGTCAACAACTGGAACCTCGGCTCGGCCATGGAAGACGTGGTCTTCTTTCACCATTTCCTGGATTCCTATCCTGGGGAGAACCGCGACGTTCTTCTGACCGTTGCCGCGGCCAACTACTTCGCCAATTCCTACCAGATCGGCTTCTCCGGGGACCGTTACCCGGAGCCGCTGCCTTCCTCGGTCTTCGAGGAGCTGAAGATCACCCGCGACGACTTCGATGAGGTGGAGAGCAAGGTGAACGGCGAGATCGAAAAGGCCAAGATCTTCCTCCAGGTCGCCGCCCGCCAGTAAGGACCAGCCGTGGCCATCAAGGTGACCTTCTGGGGAGTCAGGGGATCGATTCCGACCCCCGGCCCGACAACGGTGAAGTATGGGGGCAACACCGCCTGCCTCGAGCTCCGATTCGGTACGGAAGACAGGCTCATCATCATTGACGCCGGCTCAGGCATCCGTGAGCTGGCCGGTGAGATAGTGAAGAAGGACCTGAAAAAGGGCCCCATCAAGACGAAGATCTTCCTCACCCATACCCACTGGGATCACATCATGGGCTTTCCTTTCTTCACTCCGAACTTCATTCCTGGTACGGAGCTGCAGGTGTACGGGCCTGTGAGCTTCGAAGACGATCCTCTGGAGAAAGTGGTCGGCGGCCAGCTCCAGTACAGGTATTTTCCCGTCAATATCGAGCAGCTCGCTGCGGACATCAAGTACGAACGTCTCAAGGAAGAACCGATGGACCTGGGAGACGGGCTGAAGCTGACCACCAAGTATCTCAACCACCCCATCACCGTTCTGGGATACAGGTTCGAATACCAGGGCAAGGTGTTCTGCACGGCGTATGACCACGAGCCGTACAGCAACATCTTTGAAATGCCCAAAGACCATCCAAGCTACGATGAGAATGCCGTCAGGGAGGGAGCTATTGCCGCGCAGGAAGAGAACAAGAAGGTTGAGGACTTCTTTGCCGGCGCCGACATCCTGGTCCACGACTCGCAGTACACCCAGAAGGAATACGACAAGGACAAGAAGGGATGGGGCCACAGCTCATTCGAGTGGGCAATCAGGTCCGCAAACCGGGCCCGGGTGAAGCACCTTGTTCTTTTCCACCACGAGCCACTGCGCGGGGACGAAGAGCTTGAAAAGCTGTACTGCAACCTCGTGAACCAGCTGAAGGGCAAGACCAGCATGGTCGTCTCCCTTGCTCAAGAAGGCAAGACGATAGAAGTGTAACAACATAGAAAAATGTATATATTTTTAGGCTCAGGGGGCCCGCGTGAAACGAACCCGGCTGAGCTTTTCCGACGATGACCTGCTGTTCCTCATACGAACCCTGATGCCCGACGCCACGGACCTGCAACGGATGATCCGCGTCCTGCGCGACGACGAGGAAATCCTGGAGGGGATGCTGTGCGATGAAAAGGTGCTGCACAAGATCCTCGACGAACCGTCGTTCCCCCTCCTTCGGATTTCTCCGGCATTCTTCTTCAGGGTCCTTCTGGCACGCGTGAAGCTTGACCTGGAGCGCCAGCCGTGGACCCTGGAGAGGACAAGCAGGCTTTCCATGATCCTCTTCGACTCTCCCCAGGTGGTGGATCTGCTTTCAAACAAGGAGGTGCGCGACTACCTTGCCGCGCTCCTGGTGTCCTTCGTCCGGGTGAACAGCTTCTCCACCACAGTGCGCGTTCGAAGCGGGGTGTGGAGACGGGTGCGCTTCAGCGATTTCGACATCGACAGCCTGATGCGCTACGGCAATGCCCTGGACGAATCGCAGCGCTTTCCCGCCTACAAGAGGATCGCGGACATCTGCCTCTTCACTCTGGGGGTCTTCTCCCCCCCGCAGAGCGCGCCGGAGGCTCCCCTTGCCCTGCTCAACGAGGGGCTTCGCATGGCGCTGCGGCGCAGCAGGGAGGACTACATTGAGCAGGGAGAGGCGTTCTACCGGCTGGCATCGCGACATCGCGACGCCTCCGTCCAGAAGCTCTCCGAGGTTCTTACCCTGCTTTCGGAAAAGATCGCCCTTGCGGCAAAACCCCTTACCGTGATGTCGGCAAAATACCTGGCGCCTTTCAAGGACCAGGTGTTCCCCTAGGAGGTCGGCCGAGTACATGGATGTACGAAAGGCCGACTGCAGTAGCACGCTGGGGCGCCCCCGCACGCCTCCGGCGTGCTAGGGGGCCACTGCCTTTTCGGCCAGTTTTGCGTTGCAGGAAGCCGCTAGTATCTTCTTCCCATGACAAACCCGTTTCGGCCGAGAAGCACAGAGAAGTCTGACACCCTTCCGAAGGAGCTCCCCATTCTGCCCCTTCGCAACACAGTACCCTTCCCCTTCGTCATGATGCCGCTCGCAGTCGGCATCCCCCGTTCGGTCAAGCTCATCGAGGATGCTCTGCAGGACAACAGCATGATCGGGATGGTTGCCTCGAAAGACCCCTCCCTGGAAGAGCCTGCTCCCGAGCAGGTGCACACTGTCGGCACCGCAGGGAAGATCTTGCGTGTCGCGCGGAACCAGGACGGTACCATGCAGGTTGTCGTGCAGGGGCTGGAGCGCATACGCGTTACACACTGGCTTGCCCCTGAGCCATACATGAAGGCCAGGGTCGAATCGGCGCCCGAGAGAGAGGATTCGGACCTGGAACAGGAAGGGCTCGTGCAGGGCCTTCGAAGCATCGCGCAGGAGGTCATCGATCTTTCCCCCACTATCCCCCGCGAGGCCGCCAATGTCCTGAACTCCGTTTCAGAGCCCCGATACCTCGTGTACCTCGTTGCGGGAAACGCCCAGCTGGAGTTCCCGGAAGCCCAGAAGATTCTGGAGATGGACTCGGTGAAGGACAAGCTGCGCGCGATCATTGCCCATCTGTCCCATCAGAAAGAGGTCCTGAGCCTGGGCCAGAAGATCCGGACCGAGGCAAAAGAGGAGATGGAGAAAGAGCAGAGGGAGTACATCCTCCGACAGCAGCTGAAGGCAATCCAGAAAGAGCTGGGAGACCAGGACGAGAACCAGTCCATCGTCTCCGAGTACACGCAGAAGATCGAGAAGTCGGGAATGCCGGAGGAGGCCAGGAAGGAAGCGCAACGCGAGCTGAAGAGGATCTCCAGCATGCCGCCCCAGGCAGCCGAGTATTCCATGATCAAGACGTACCTCGACTGGATGGTGGAGCTTCCCTGGAGCACCGTGAGCGAGGACCAGCTGGACATCGCCAACGCGCGCAAGGTCCTCGATGAGGATCACTACGATCTGCAGGAAGTAAAGGATCGCATCATCGAGTTTCTGGCAGTTCGAAAGCTCTTCAAGGAGCGCGGAATCCGAAAAGACAGAGCGGATGACGACAAGACCGGCCGGGCCATGGGCGCCATCCTGTGCTTCGTCGGACCTCCGGGGGTCGGAAAGACTTCCCTGGGGCAGAGCATCGCGCGGGCCCTGGGACGCAAGTTCACCCGCATGAGCCTTGGAGGCATGCGCGACGAGGCGGAGATCCGCGGCCACCGCAGGACCTACATCGGCTCCATGCCCGGCAGGATCATGCAGGCCATCAAGAGGGCGGGAACGCGCAACCCCGTGTTCATGCTGGATGAAATCGACAAGGTGGGAAGCGATTGGCGCGGTGATCCCTCCAGCGCGCTCCTGGAGGTCCTTGACCCCGCTCAAAACGGGACTTTCCGGGACCACTACCTCAACGTGGACTTCGACCTGAGCGACGTGATGTTCGTCACCACGGCAAACCAGCTGGAGCCCATCCCCGCGCCACTTCGCGACCGCATGGAGATCATCCAGCTGGATGGCTACACCGAGCATGAGAAAGTGAAGATTGCCCAGGAGCACCTGGTGAAGCGGCAGCTGGCCGCCAACGGCCTGCGGGACGGCGAGGTGGTCTTCTCCGAGGAAGCGCTGCGCAAGATCGTGCAGGACTACACGCGGGAAGCGGGCGTGCGCACCCTGGAGCGCCAGATCGGCGCAATATGCAGGAAGAGCGTGACCCGGATAGCCTCGGGCGAGGCGGCGGCGGTTGAGATCACCCCGGATGTGGTCCGCGAATATCTGAAGAAGGAGAAGTTCGATTCAGAGACATCTGAGACCATCGAGATTCCGGGCATCGCCACGGGCCTCGCAGTGACGCCCGTGGGGGGCGACATCCTGTTCATCGAGGCCACGCGGATGAAGGGGAAAGGCGATTTCACGCTGACCGGGCAGCTGGGCGACGTCATGCGGGAGAGCGCCCGCATCGCCCTGAGCTACGTCCGCTCGAAGGCCGCCGAGCTCAAGGTGGAGTCGGATGTGTTTGCGCAGATGGACGTGCACGTCCACGTGCCGGCCGGAGCAATCCCCAAGGATGGGCCTTCGGCGGGGGTAGCCATGGTGATGGCCATTGCCAGCCTCTTCACGGGCCGGCCAGTGCGGGGGGACGTCGGAATGACAGGAGAGGTGACGTTGCGCGGCCGCGTGCTCCCCATTGGCGGGGTCAAGATGAAGGTGCTCGCCGCCCATCGCGCTGGTCTGACCACCGTGATCCTCCCCAAGCGCAATGAGCGCGACCTGGAAGAGCTGCCCGAAGACGTGCGGACAAAGATGCATTTTGTGCTGGTGGAAAGGATCGATGAAGCACTTGCCGTTGGCCTGGCTCCCCGCAAGGAGCAGGCCCCGGCAGAGCAGCTCATAGCTTAGGGACTTTCAGGGCGATGGCACCCCTGGCGCTCGTGGACACGTCTACCGAAGACCGCGCTTCGCGCGGTACGGGTCAGGCTTAGCGGGCGTCCTTTTTTATCGATCCGTCCCAATCGAACTTGCTGAGCCCCCAGTCCCAGACTTTCTGCTCAGCAATGAGCTTTTTAACCATTTCCTCCGGCACGCCTTTGTCGGCGCACATCTGCATGAGATCTCCGCCAAAAACCTTGTAAAGGGAGACGACATGCGAAAACACTTTTCTAGCTTCCTGCTCGCTCACGGTACGCTCACTTTCCCTCTCACAGTGAGTATACTTCGGGAAGCGCCGGTTGTGTACATTTTGCCGCCCCTTGACCCTCTTTTCCTGACCAGTATACAGTCAGCCACACGGGCCCTGGGGCGGCAGGTCTAGCGCGGTACGGCGTACTCGCCGAACGGGTACTCCCGTACACCGCGCGGAACCGGGAGCCTCGGAATTGCCCCGACCCGGGGGATTAGCTCAGTTGGTAGAGCGGCAGGTTCGCAATCTGTAGGTCGGGGGTTCGAATCCCCCATCCTCCAAATCCTTCCATGACGACACCCAACGGGTCCACCAGCCTGACTCTCCTCACGGATTTCTACGAGCTTTCGATGATGCAGGGGTATCTGCTGCAGAGGGAGAACCCCAACGTCGTTTTCGACATGTTCTTCCGGCGCCAGCCTTTTGGCGGCGGCTTTGCCGTGTTTGCCGGGCTTGAGAACCTGCTGAAATATATCCGCTCGCTGTCCTTCAGCCAGGAGGACCTTGCGTACCTGGAAAGCCTTGGCGCATTCCACCGCGAGTTCTTGGACTACCTGGCTGGGTTCCGGTTCACGGGCGATATCTGGGCCATGGACGAAGGGACGCTGGCTTTCCCCGGCGAGCCGCTGGTCAGGGCGCACGGCTCCCTGATGGAGACCCAGCTCATCGAGAGCGCGCTGCTTGCAATCATCAACTTCCAGACGCTCATCGCCACCAAGTCAGCAAGGGTCCGGCAGGCTGCCAGCGGGGGCACGGTGATCGAGTTCGGGCTCCGCCGGGCCCAGGGCATCGATGGTGCGTTGTCCGCCTCCCGCGCCGCCTTCATCGGAGGGGCGCATGCCACGTCCAATACGCTGGCAGGCAAGCACTTTGGCATACCGGTCAGGGGGACGATGGCCCATTCGTGGGTCATGGCTTTTTCCAGCGAACGGGAGGCATTCGAAAAATACGCCGAGACATATCCCGACGGCGCCCTGCTCCTCATCGACACCTATGATACGCTTGGCAGCGGGATCGACAACGCCATTGCCATAGGCAGGAAGCTCAAGGAGGCTGGTCACGCCAACTTCGGCGTCCGCCTGGACAGCGGCGACCTGGAGTACCTCAGCAAGAAGGTCCGCCAGAGACTGGATGACGCCGGGCTGGCGGATGCGCGGATCGTGGCTTCCAACGAGCTGGACGAGCACATCATCCACCAGCTCATCACCCAGGGCGCGCCCATCGATATCTGGGGGGTCGGCACAAACCTCGTCACTGCCGGCGGTGACCCTGCCCTGACGGGCGTCTACAAGATCGCCGCGCGGGAAAAAGGCGGCCATTACATTCCGACCATCAAGGTGTCCAACAATCCTGAGAAGACCACAAATCCGGGCGTCAAGCAGGTCTGGCGCTTCACCAACGGAGGCGGGAGCCCGCTTGCGGACCTGATCTGCCTTGACGATGAGGAGCCCTCCGTCGGCAGGCCCCACGCGTTCCACCACCCATCGGGCGACTACAGGAAGTTCGTCCTCACCGAGTACGCCGGGATCACCCCTCTCCTCGGGTTGAAGATGAAAGCAGGCGCCGTGGTAGGGGACATTCCCTCCATTACCGCCATCCGTTCGAAGGCCTGCAACGAGCTGGACCTGCTGGATGACACCTACAAGAGGCTCATCAACCCTCACGTGTACAAAGTGTCCCTCTCGGACAAGCTCGCCGCCATGAAAACGCTCCTGGTGAAAGAGAACCTGGCGGACGGGAGGCACCGATGATCGTATCCGACGATACGCTTCGCCGCATGATCGCAGAGAAGAGCATTGTGGTGGAGCCCCTTGAGCCGTACCAGATCCAGCCAGCCTCCATCGATCTTCGTCTAGGCCGCAATTTCCTGAAGATCGACGAGAACTCCCTGGATGCCCTTGGCATGGACAGCGAGCTTCCCTACGTTGCCATCGAGAAGGAGGAGATCATCATCCCTCCGCATTCCTTCCTCCTGGCAACGACGGTGGAGTACATCCGGATTCCCACCAACATCACCGCTTTCGTCGAGGGCAGGAGCTCCATCGGCCGCATCGGGCTGTTTATTCAGAACGCAGGATGGGTGGATCCAGGGTTCGAGGGCAACATCACGCTGGAGCTCTTCAACGCCAACCGCCTTCCCATCCGCCTTTCCAGCGGCAGGCGGATCTGCCAGATCGTGTTTGCATTCATGGACAGGGCTACCCGTACTCCCTACGCCGGCAAGTATCAGGGCCAGCGGGGCACTGTTGGCAGCCGGGTCTACAGGGACGTGGACAAGGAGAAATGAGGTGATAACGCTCGCGGGTCGCCCTGTGGGCGCCGGTGCTCCCTGCATGCTCATCGCCGAGCTGGGCACATCGCACCAGGGGGAAAGGGCGCGGGCCAGAGAGCTGGTGGATGCCGCCGCGGAGGCGGGAGCGGACTGCATCAAGTTCCAGCTCGTGCACGCGGATGAGATCCTGCATCCCCTGTCGGGCATCGTCGACCTTCCGACCGGGAAAGTCGCCCTGTACGAGCAGTTCCGTTCCCTGGAAAAGGCGGTCGGGTTCTACGAGGACCTCAAGACCTACACGGAATCCCGGGGAGTGCTGTTTCTCTGCTCGCCGTTTGGACTGCGAAGCGCGCGGGAGCTGAAGTCAATCGGCGCCAAGGCGCTGAAGGTGGCATCTCCTGAGCTCAACCACTTCGCCCTTCTGGAGGAGGTTGCGGGGTACGGGCTTCCCCTGTTCCTTTCCACCGGAGTGTCCACGCTGGGAGACATCGAGCGGGCCCTGGCGGTCACGGGCAGGACCAACATCATCCTCATGCACTGCGTCACGGCTTACCCCGCTCCCGAAACGGACTACAACCTCAATGTGCTTTCGGGACTGAGAGCCGTCTTCGGCGTGGAAGTGGGGGTATCCGACCATTCCCTGGACCCCGTCCTTGTCCCGGTGCTCGCTGCGGCAAGCGGCGCCTGCGTGGTGGAGAAGCACTTTACCCTCACGCGCGCGGGAGCGGGTCTGGATGATCCCATAGCGTTGGAGCCGGACCAGTACCGAAAGATGGTGCGTGGCGTCAGGGAAGCAGAGCAGGCGGGCCCCGCCGCCGCGCGCGCCGAGCTGGAGAAGGAGCATGGGGCCGATCGGGTGCGCGCGGTGATGGGAACGGGAGTGAAGGAGCTGGCAGCTTCCGAAAGGGCGAACTACAGCCGGACCAACAGGTCCGTCCACGCGGTGAAGCAGATCCCTCGCGGCGCGCGCATCGGCCCCGCGGACATTGCCGTGCTCAGGACGGAGAAGACCTTGCGGCCGGGCATCGGCCCGGAGTTCCTTCATCTCGTCGTCGGCGCCGTGGCGCGGCGGGCCATTCCCCCCGGGGAAGGGGTGGAGTGGGCGGATATTATCTAGCGTGGCCTTCCGCGCGGCCTTCGGCTGCGCTGGTCGGCCTTTCGGCCATCCCCGCCGCGCAACCCCGCAGAGCGCGGCGGGGCCGACCTCGCCATCCCTGGCTACGCTTGCCGCAAACTTTCCAAACTGCTACACTGCGCACCGAGATGATCAATTTAAAAGACTACATTGCACGGGAGAGGATCGCTTTCCTCGCAGCCAAGGACAAGCAGGATGCCCTGGCCAAGCTCATCGAGCTTTCAGATGACCCGCGGCATGTCATCGATTTCGAGCAGTTCCAGACTGCCGTCCTGGACAGGGAATACATCGTCACCACGGGGATCGGCCAGAACGTCGCAATCCCGCACATCAAGAGCAGGTGGGTGAAGGACTTCTTCATAACAATCGGGGTCTTCCGCGACGGGGTGGAATGGCAGTCCCTGGACGAAAAGCCAGTTCACCTCGCTTTCCTGATCGCAGGCCCCGAAGAGCATGAGAACTATCTTCGCATTCTGGCAAAGCTCACCCTCATCATCCGCAACAAAGAAAAACGCAGGGCGATCATCCAGGCGGACACAACCGACGCGGTCTACAAGCTCCTGGAAGATTCCTGAGAGAGCGAGTCGGGGAAGGAGAAACATGAGATGGCTGTAAAGGTGGGGATCAACGGATTCGGCAGGATCGGCCGGCTTGCTTTCATGGCGCTGGTGGACAAGGGCCTCCTGGGCAAGGAGGTCGACGTGGTGGCAGTGGTGGACATCACCACGGAGGCGAAGTACTTCGCCTATCAGTTGAAGTATGACTCGATCCACGGCGGGCTGAAAGCCACGCTGGCCACGGAGAAGTCGCCAGGCGCGGCTGAAGACGATGTGCTGGTGGTGAACGGCAACAAGATCAAGTGCATCATGGCCACCAAGGAGCCGGCCCAGCTTCCGTGGAAAGACCTTGGCGTTGAGTACGTTATCGAGTCCACCGGGCTCTTTACCGACGGGGAGAAGGCCAAGGGCCACATCGCGGCGGGCGCGAAGAAAGTCATCATCTCGGCCCCTGCGAAGGGGGACGTGAAGACGCTCCTTATCGGCGTGAACGACAACGAGTATGACCCCAAGAAGCACGATGTGGTGTCCAACGCTTCCTGCACCACGAACTGCCTCGCGCCCCTGGTCCACGTCATCCTCAAGGAGGGAGTCGGAATCGAGACAGGGCTCATGACCACCATCCATTCGTACACTGCCACGCAGAAGATCGTGGATGGCCCGTCCAAGAAGGACTGGCGGGGCGGCCGGGCCGCGGCCATCAACATCATCCCCTCCACCACGGGCGCTGCAAAGGCCGTGGGCGAGGTCCTCCCGGCCGTCAAGGGCAAGCTCACCGGCATGTCCTTCCGCATCCCCACCCCCGACGTTTCGATTGTGGACCTGACTTTCCGCTCGACGCGGGATTCTTCCATCGAGGAGATCGACGGCCTTCTGAAGAAAGCCTCCGAGACTTACCTCAAGGGCATCCTTGGCTACTGCAATGAGGAGGTCGTCTCCACCGACTTCATCCATGACGAGCGCTCTTCCATCTATGACAGCCTTGCCACTCTGCAGAACAACCTGAAGGGCGAGAAGCGGTTCTTCAAGGTCGTCTCCTGGTACGACAACGAGTGGGGCTACTCCTGCCGCACGGTGGACTTGCTCATGAAGATGGCGAAAACGAAATAGAAGAGAGCATCATGTGCAAGCCCCGGCGCGCCGGGGCTTTTTTTTTACAGGAACCTTCGGACAAGCCCGTCGATCCAGAGTGCAGGCAGACGGCTCAGGAGCGCCCTCACGGGGTCGTTGCCGACCCGCAAGAGAAGCATGGGCCTTCGGCTTTCCAGAGCGTGGACAATTCTGCGCGCCACCCGGGCAGGTTCCAACCCTGTCTCCATTTCTTTCTGCAGCACGGAAGCGGCGCTCTGCTTGCCTTTGCGATACACCGGCAGTCCGGAATCGCTCGTGAGGCTCTGCGCCGCGCTTGCAAGCAGAGGCGTCCGAATGGCGCCCGGCTGGATGATGGTCACGCGGATTCCCAGGGGAAGGAGCTCACGCCGCAGGGTGTCAGCAAACGCCTCCAGGGCGCGCTTGCTCATGACGTACGGCCCTGTAAAGGGCAGCGCCGCGCGGGTTGATTCGGAGGACAGGAAAACCAGCCTGCTCCCCTCCTTGAGGAGGGGGAAAAGCTCCTTCACCACAAGGACGGCGCCCATCACGTTCACGTCCAGGGCCCTGCGGATCTCCTCCTCGGCCACATCGAGAAGAGGCCCTCCGACGTAAATGCCGGCCGCGCAGACGATTCCGTCAAGGCTCGGGGCAGACTGCTGGATTGTCGTGCAGGCTGCGCGGAGGGAAAGGGAATCCCTCACGTCCAAAGACAGTGGACGGACGCGATCTGCCAGGGTAAATCGACTGAGGGCCCCCTTGTCTGCGTCAGCGGCGAATACGCAAGCCCCGCCTGCGACAAGCATGTCTGTCACGGCCGATCCCAGCCCGCCGCAAGCTCCGGTGACGAGATAGAACTTCTGCGCTCCTGCCATGGTCGGGCCCTTTCCTCCGAGACCGGGGCGGGGCCCGCGGCTCTCACCTTTCTATCGGCGCGCCCACGACGTTCCCGTACTCTGTCCAGCTGCCGTCGTAGTTCTTGGCGGTGTCTATTCCCAGGAGGTATTTCAGCACGAACCACGTGTGACTCGACCGCTCACCGATGCGGCAGTAGGCGATCACGGGTTTCTTCGGATCGATCCCGGCCTTTTTCAGGTAGATCTCGGAGAGCTCTTCCACGCTCTTGAACCGGCCGTCCTTGTCCACGGCGCTGCTCCAGGGAACGTTCGCCGCCCCGGGGACGTGCCCAGCCCGCTGGGCGGTCTCGGTCATGCCGGGCGGCGCAATGATCTTCCCCGTGTATTCATCAGGGCTCCTCACGTCCACCAGGTTCGGGTTTGGCTTTCCGCTAATCTTCATCACCTCGGCAAGACGGGCCCGCAGAGCCTCGTTGGAAGCCTTGGCAGCATATGTCACGGGCGGAAAGGAAGGCTTGTCGGTGGTGAAAGGCTTGTCCTGCTCGTTGAGCCACTTCTGCCGGCCTCCGTTCATGAGCCGCACGCTCTCATGCCCGTAGATCTTGAACAGCCAGAAGCCGTAGGCCGCAAACCAGTTGTTGTTGTCCCCGTAGAGCACCACCGTGTCCTTCGGGGAGATCCCTGCTCCGCCAAGGAGCTTCTCAAAAGCCTGGCGGCTGATGATGTCACGGGAGAGCTGGTCCTGCAGGTCTTTCTGCCAGTTGAAGCCTGCGGCCCCCGGAATGTGTCCGGCTTCGTATGCCTGCAGGTCGACATCCACTTCCACAAGCCTGATCCCCGGCTTGCCGATATTTTCTTTCACCCAGTCGGTCTCAACGAGCACCTCGGGATGAGCGTATGGCATGAGATCCTCCTTCCTCTATACCTGGGCCATTTCTGCAATGCCCTGTATGTGTTTCGCGATATGCTCCACGTACTTGAAAAGCCCGTCCGGAAAAATCATCACCCCCAGACCTGCGGCGCCCTGCTTCTGCGCGCGAAGCGCCCCTTCCAGGATGAGCCCCGAGCTCGGCCCTGCCAGCAGGCCCTCCTGCCGGCACAGATCGAGAACCCGGGCATACGCCACCTCAAAGGGTATTTCCACAATCTCATCGATAAGCGATGGATCGTACAGCGCGCTGACCTCCAGCTCAGAGACATTCCGCAGCCCCGGGATGTCATGTCCCTGGGAGGGCTGAACCGCGATGACCTTGATGGCAGGGTTCTTCTCCTTGAGGAACCGGCTCGTTCCCGAGACCGTCCCGCAGGTGCCGAGGGAAACGAACAGGTGCGTTACTTTCCCCTCGGTCTGGCGCCAGATCTCGGGGCCTGTGGTGCGGAAGTGCGCTCGGGCATTCTGCTGGTTTTCGTACTGGTTGGGCATGACGTACCTGTCCGGGCGCGCCTTTACATGAGTCTTTGCCAGGTTGATCGTGCCGCCGCCGTTCTGTCCGGGCATCGGGCAGAGCGCGTCAGCGACAACGTCGAGCTCCGCGCCCAGGATCCTGAGAATTGCCTTTTTCTCGTCCGGGACCCTTTCAGGAACCACGGCCCGCACCGGATGGCCAAGCGCGGCGCCAAGGGCCGCAAGGCTGATTCCGGTGTTTCCTGAGGTCGGCTCGACTATCCCCTTGCCGCCTTCCAGAGCCCCCCTCTCCTCGAGGTCCCGCAGCATCTCAAACGCAGCGCGGTCCTTCACGGAGCCGAAAGGGTTCATCCATTCCAACTTGGCGTACAAGGGCAGCCCGTCCG
This sequence comes from Spirochaetia bacterium, assembly GCA_049515135.1. Classification (GTDB taxonomy): domain Bacteria; phylum Spirochaetota; class Spirochaetia; order SZUA-6; family Fen-1364; genus Fen-1364. The sequence continues at coordinate 118,595 of JBEKUJ010000009.1, read as the reverse complement.
TTGACGCCAGGCGGTTGAGGCGTACCATGGGGGAAGGGTTTGCCTCATCGGGAAGCATCTCGACGATACTGTTGTAAACACGTGTCGTGTGATTCATGACTATTCCGATCTGTTCAGTAAACTTACTGAAAGAGAAGGTGGTCAGTCAAAACAGGGAGCGGCAGAGCCCGGGGTCAACCCCAGGCCAAGACGACCTCCATGCCCGAAGTGAGGCTGAGAGAATCTGCGGCACTTCCCTGGTTGACTCCGATTTCCAGCAGGCCGTCGCTGCCTACATAGGCAAGCGCAGAGCCAACGGGAACATCGGCAAACGCGCGCACGAGGGGCAGAGTGCGGCCGTCGCCGAGCTGGACGCGCAACCGGGGAGACGGAAGGGTCAGCGACGGGCAGCCGGGAACCCATGGATCAAGGCGCAGCACATCCCCCGCCCGAGCCAAGGCGCCGATGCTCGTCACATAGTTCCCGAACCTGTCCTGGAACATCGTTTCCCCGCGGAGCGATTCTTCGGATTCCAGACAGACAAGCCGTGGCAGAGGGATCTTGACCAGATCGCCCGCCTCGGGTCCCAGCTCATCGACGTCCGACCCCAGGGCAAGAAGTCCCGCAGCCGGGGCAAAGACGTCACGGCCATGAAACGTGCTGCTCTGCCGTCGCGCCCGGCGCCAGGCCAGGCGGTCAAAGTTCGTGATTTCCACGGGCCGCTCTGCACCCCGCGCTCCGAGGAGGTATGTGAAGATGCCGTTGTCCGGGCCGACAAGGGAAAAATCCTCACAACGGATTGCAAGGGGCCGACGGCTTGTTCCCACCCCGGGATCCACAACGGCCAGGAAGATGGTGCCCGGCGGCATGTGGGGACGCGCCTGCCAGAGGCGGAACGCGGCCTGGCGCACATCTCCGGTAGGAATCTCATGGGTGAGGTCGATCAGACGCGCGCGGGGCGAAATGGTCGCAATCACACCCTTCATCACGCCCGCATACACGTCGCGGGACCCGAAGTCGCTGAGCAAGGCAATACAGGCATTGCGCATAGGCAGGATCGCCTTTCACTATCGCGAAACATGCACTATCATGCAACCGTGGAACGCGCCACCATTGAAAGAACCGGAAACGGATCGCAGCCATTCCAGGACCTCGTGCGATCCATCATGACTGAGGCTGACAGCGCCACTCTGCGCAGTGTCATCGGCAAGTCCATCGCCATCAGCTCAGGCAAGGGAGGCGTGGGGAAGACCATAACGTCGTGCAACCTGGCAATCTACTACGCGCGAAAGGGCATGCGGGTCGGGCTTGTCGACCTGGACCCTCTTTCTGACGTCGCAGCCCTCCTGGACCTCCAGGACTCCGAGCAGGTGTTCACCGGCGGCGCCCGGCTGGCCACGCGCAGCGGGGAAGGCATGGCCGAATACCAGATGCCCGTGTTCAAAGGCCTGGAAATCCTTTTCCCGTTTCAGAAGCTGGCCCGCGGAGAGGCCGCAGGGATGCTGGAAAAGATCTATCGCCTCCATCTGCAGGACGTGGACAGGCTTTTCGATCTCCTCATCTTCGACATGCCGGCTGGGATGAGTTACGAGGACAACCTCGTCTACCTTCCGTTCATGAAACGGCTGGTCCTGGTGACAAACCCCGAGCCTACCGCACATGCGTCGGCCGGCGCGTACGTCAAAGAGGTCCAAAGGTTGTATCCCGGCACGGCCATCAACATCTGGCACAATCGGTATTCCTCGGTGGTCAGGGACGGTTTCAACCCCGCCGACGTTGCCGGCAACTACAACAGGTTCGTGGATCCCTCGGAAAGGCTTTCCCCCCGGGAGAGGAGTCTGCTGTCGGATTTCGCTTTCATCCCGGAAGACCCTGCGCTGGACCTCCTGCAGGGTGAGCCCAACCCGGTCCTCCACGTCCTCTCGTGCATGAAGGACAGCCTGCAGCATGTCCATGGCAGGCTGCTTTCCCATGCCTCACGCGGCCTGAACGTTCCGCGCGGCGTACGCGAGGTCCTCACCTTGTATGCCCAGCGTCATCCCGTCATTGGCAGACCCGCCGACTACATCGACCGGTTCGGCTCATACCTCCGGGAAGTCATTGTTGCCGCGGTAGAGCCCATCGGGACCCAGACCGGGGCTGCGCAGTTCTCCCCCGCGGAGCAGCGGGTGCTTGAGACCTTCCTGGAAAGGGTCAAAGGCAGCGCGCTGCGTCATGAACTGGTGCGCCTGGAAGGGCTCCTGGCCGACCGGATCCGGCAGATCGACGTATCTCGAAGGGCCATGGGCGGGTTAGCCAACCCCGAACAGGACAGGGCCGTGGACAGGGAGCTGGGCCGGTTTCTCGTCACTGCCAACAGGGCCGCGCGCAGGAGCATAGTGATGCGCAGCCACGGCGCGCTGCTGCTGTTCTACTTCTCCCTGTATAAGCTCTACCAGTCACGGACCCTGATCGGACTGATCAGGGGCCTCATTCCACGGAGACGCAACCAGAAAGGCAGGATGGTGCGGGACCGTTTCCGGCAGATCCGCACACTGGTGGAGGGGGATGAAGGCTACAGGACGCGCTACCTCAAGACGCTGCAGGCCCTGTACCAGATCCTTGTGCGCCAGATAGCGGCCATCGCGGAAGCGCTGAAGCTGCCCGATCTTCTCCTTCGAGACCCGCAATCCCGCATCAACGGCAGGGCCTACCTGAAGCTGCTGACTGCTTTCCTCCATGAGACCCTCTACGGCGGATTGAGCGTGATCGTCGGTTTTGATTACCGATCCACGGCGGTTGCATTTCGGGAGGGAGCCGAAAGGCTTCTTGCTGACCAGGAATGAGAATGCGCGCCCCTCACCTGCTTGCCGTCGTTGTGGCCGGCTCAATGGCTCTTGGCTGCGCGCAGCGCGCCCCCCTTTCGCATACTGAGGAAATCCTGTGGACCACCTGCACCATCACGCTGTACGACCACGCGGACACGCAGACCCTGGATGGCGCTTTCCAACGCCTTCGCGAGATTCACGGCCGCATGAGCGTCGGAGTGCCCGGCTCGGAGCTGGATGCAATAGCAGCGGCTGCAGGCAAGGGGCCGGTGCACGTGACAGACGATGTCTTCACGGTGACACAGAAAGCGCTCCAGCTTGCCCGGCTTTCAAACGGGCTCTTTGACCCGACCGTGGGGCCGCTCATCAAGGTCTGGAAGATCAACAAGGACAACCCCGAGGTCCCGAAACCGGCGGATATCGCTGCCGCCCGCGCGCTGGTGAACTGGCGCGACGTGGAGCTCGATGACGCAGCGAAAACCATCTTCCTCAAGCGGCCGGGGATGGAGCTTGACCTTGGCGGGCTCGTGAAAGGCTACGCCGCGGACGAGGCTGTCCGCATTCTGTCCGCACGGGGCGTCAGGTCTGCCATCATCGACCTTGGTGGAGACATCTTCGCCATGGGTCACGGGCAGTCCGGGCAGCCATGGAGAATTGGAGTCCAGGACCCGGGAGCCGGGCGGGGGAATTACCTTGGCATAGCGCGCGTGATCGACAAGACAGTGGTCACCTCAGGGGTGTACGAGCATTTCTTCATGAAGGATGGCAAGCGATACCATCATCTCATGGACACGCGGACCGGCTATCCCGCGGACAACGGCCTTGTGTCGGTGACCGTGATCACAAGCTCCTCGATGGACGCAGACGGTTTCGGCCTGGCCCTGTTCTGTATGGGAAAAACAGACGGCATCAGGCTGGGCAGCAAGCTTGGTCTTGGCGTCGTCATGGTGGACAGCAATCACAAAGTTTACGTAACGCCAGGCACGAAAGACTATTTTGCCATTACTGACCCGCTTTTCTCTTATGCGAACTGAGCGCATGGACTGAAGAAGGCCAAGGCATCCTGTTTCCTTGACACGGGCAAGCCCGGGGGGTAGCGTTCCGCCAGGTTTCCTGTGTACCGGAGGTGGATCGTGAGACGCGCTCTGTTCGTCGCCTCTGCAGTCGCCTCGGCTCTTCTCCTTCTCTCCTGCCAGAAAAGCCAGTCCCCCGAGCCTCCTGCCGCTGCAATCGCGGACTCCAAGAGCTGTTTTTCCCTGGTGCCGGATCTCGCCCTGTGGGATTTCTCGGGCACGGTGCTCACCCAGAAAGGAAGCGTCCAGCTGGGAGAAAAGCTTGCCCTCACGGGGCAGACCCGCCATGTCACGCTGAACGGAAAGGACAGAGATCTGCTTCGGGCGCGGCGTGACACGGGGGCGGAGGGTTGGGTTCGGGCAGACCTCGTGGTGTCCAATGCCATCCTTGCGGTCACCACGACGGAGGTGATCATCTACAGCGTGCCGCGAAATACTGCCGCCACCACTGCCACGATCCCGCGAATGACCTTGCTCGCCATCCATTCTGACTCAGGCGGGATGCAGTTCATTCACGTCAGCGTCTATGATCCGCAGCAGAAAGTGCTTTCAGACGACGTCTACCTGCGAAACGAAGGGGTCTCAGCGCGCCCTGATGACGTCCAGGCCGCCATTCTCCTGCAGCTCGCCTCAGCGTCGAAAAGCCCGAAGCAGCAGGAAGCGTTCCTCACCTCGGGGATCAAAGACTATCCCGGATCGCTCTTCCTCCCCCAGCTCCAGGACGCACTTGATGCCCTGCGCTCTCCACCGCAGGCCCAGCAGCCGCAGCCCGTTTCTGCCGGGACCGCTGCGGCGGCCGGCCCGTCCGCACAGCCTGGCTCGCCTGGTGCCCCGTCATCGTCGCAGCCGGCGCCATCAACTCCTGCCCCGGCAGCCCCTTCGGCGGCCGCCGCACCAGCCTCAGCTCCCCAGGGTCAGCCGGCCAACCCTGGAAGCAGCTCCACTCAATGAGCTTTCCCTGCGCGCTGGTATCGTGTACCATGGCCCGCCGTCCCGCAGGGACCTGTGAAAGGAGGAGTCAATGCCCGTGACTGCCGTTGTCGGCGCGAACTGGGGCGACGAGGGAAAAGGGAAGATCACCGACTACCTTGCCCGCGAAGCAGGCTTTGTCGTGCGCTACCAGGGCGGCAACAACGCGGGCCACACGATCATCAACGAGTACGGGAAGTTCGCCCTGCACCTGTTGCCCTCGGGCGTGTTCTACCCGAACGTGATCAACGTCCTGGGCCCGGGGGTAGCCGTCAACGTCCCCGCTCTCCTCTCAGAGTTCGACGCGCTGCTGCAGCGCGGTGTTCCGCGCCCCGACGTCCGGGTATCCGAGCGCGCCCAGGTTCTCCTCCCGCACCACATCCTCTTCGATGCGCTGGAGGAGGAGCGGCTCGGAAAGGAGAGCTTCGGCTCCACAAAATCCGGGATCGCGCCTTTCTACGCGGACAAGTGCCTGAAGATCGGCCTGCAGGTGAACGAGCTCTTCGATACGGCCATTGTCAAGGCAAGGCTTTCCAAGGCATTCGTCTCCCGCAACGTCCTGCTGGAGAAGCTCTACGGAAAGCCGCCGCTGTCCCTGGAGGACACGGTAGCCCAGCTCACCCAGCTCAGGGACAGGCTGGCGCCGTTCGTGACCGATACAACGATGCTCCTCCAGGATGCCGTGGAGGCAGGGAAAACCATCCTTGTGGAAGGCCAGCTGGGCACTCTTCGCGATCCCGATCATGGGATCTATCCCTATCCCACTTCCTCTTCACCCCTTGCGGGCTTTGCCGCCGTGGGCGCCGGCATTCCCCCCTGGTCCATCACGCGCGTCGTGGCCGTCACCAAGGCATACTCCAGCTGTGTGGGTGCCGGTCCTTTCGTCACCGAGCTGCACGGCGAGGAGGGGGAAGCGCTTCGCAAGCGCGGAGGAGACGCAGGGGAGTACGGCGCGACAACGGGACGGCCGCGCAGGGTAGGCTGGTTCGACTGCGTGGCAACCGCATATGGCTGCAGGGTCCAGGGGGCCACGGAAGTTGCCATCACCAACCTCGATGTGCTTGGCTACCGAGATTCCGTCCCTGTCTGCACGGCGTATCGCCTCGGGGGAGAGACCACCACGCGCTTCCCGGTCTCGCGCCTGCTGGATTCCGCTGAGGCGGTGTATGAGGAGTTTGCCGGGTGGAAGACCGACATCGGCGCAATCCGCGCCTTCGAAGAGCTTCCCAAACTGGCCCGGGATTATGTGCTGTTCATCGAGGAGAAGATCCGGGTCCCCATCCGATGGATCTCGGTGGGTCCGCGACGCGAGCAGATCATCAGGAGGTGAGGCTTCCCTCCACCACACGGATGACCCGGTTCGGCGAAGCGAAGCGGATGTCCTCCGCGTCAAACCGCGTGGTGATGTCCTTCATGATCGAGTTTTTCAGCTGCAGGAAGTCTGACTGGGTGAACCACAGCCCGAAAAGGACCTCGATTCCCGGATCTTTGAAGTCGTTGAAGATGATGACAGGCGGGGGCTCGTCGAGGCTCCAGGGGTTGACGCGAGCTATTTCGTCCAGCAGCTCGTGGATGCGGGAAAGATCCTGACCGTAGGCAACCTGGAACAGGATGTCCATCCTTCGGATGGGGAACCGCGTCATGTTGGTGACTTCCGAGGTGAGGATCTTCTCATTGGGGATGCGCACGAACATGTTGTCGAAGGTGCGGATCTTGACGGACAGAAGATCGATGGACTGGATGATGCCGGTGGTGGTCCCGATCCGGATAACATCTCCGACGGTGAAGGGCTTTTCCGAGATAAGGAACAGACCGCTGATGATGTTCGACACGCTCGTCTGGGAGGCGAATCCGACTGCGATCCCCACGATCCCCGCGGCCCCCAGAAGCGCGGTAAGCTTTACCCCCAGCTCGCCGAGCACGGAGACCGCCACCAGAACGAACCCCGAATAGCTGATCGCCTTGCGGGCAATCATCTGGCGCTGCGCCGTGGACTTGCGCATGATGTAGCGCTGGGTCACCACGGCCAGCACCCGCACAAGGAACAAACCTATGACCAGGGTCAACACAATGCGCAGGCCCCTGGAGAGCACGTCCGGAGAAAGTGAGGTGATCCAGGTCCGAATCTGCAGGGTGAACATGAGCCGTTTCCCTCAGAAGTCCGTGAAGGACTTCAGGATGCCAAAGGTCTTCCTGATGTTCCAGCCCGCTGCCGGCTGACGCGCCTCTGCGAACAGGGCCAGCCCTTTTTCGAATCCGGGGGGGTCGCGGTCTATCTCGATCTGCGTGCCCTGGTCCGGCCCACGGAAAATCACGTTCAAGCTGTTCGTCCACAACCTGCGCTGGCTGCGAAAGACGCTCAAGTTCTCCACATGGAGGCAGATCTTTTCAAAGGCGAGGTCTGTTTCCGAATCGTTGGTGATGGAAAGAGGGCAGACCGCCAGGTACGCGGAAGGGTCCACTGAATCGATTCCCTGGTGCAGACGCGTGGCAAGCCCGTAGCACAGCTCCCCCGTGATCGGATCCCCGAACCATGTCTTGGTGAGGACCGCGATGGCTTCCTCGAAGATCACGAGCTTGCGCGGCACCGTGGTGCAGAGCCGAAACCACACGGGGATCTCGGGGAAGAACAGCGCGTCCTGTCCCGGGAGCAGCGTCAGGGACCTGTCGGGCCGGACCACTACGGGCTTGTCCGGCAGCACGGGTACGGGCTGAACAGGCCCGATCTCCTTGTGCAGGTAGTGCCGCCAGAGAGACGAGTCGGGTTTCTGCGACCTGGCCACAGGCTCCCGACGTATCCCGCTGCGCCAACCCTCCTGGGCAAGGGAGAGAACGTGCCATTCGTTGTCCACCCGTTCCACCCAGAAGCTGCGCGAGGGAAACCGCCAGGCGACGCACTGTTTCAGAGAGATGTCGATCCTGTCCCAGACCGCGGTGCCGGTCTTGTCCATTCCGCCCCTTAACTACCTTTTCGGCTCTTTTGGAGCAGAAGGATACCGATGAGAAGCAGGATCACGGGAATGACCAGTCCCGTGATCGGGACCGAGACATGCAGCCAATCCGCCGCCATGCGGTTGAGGGGTTCTGAGAAGATATGAAGGACGCCGACAATCCCTGCAACTAGAAGAATCCAGCCTCCGGTGCGGCGATTGAGGAGCACGCGCTCCCAGACCGCCTTCATGGTCTCATCATCCGTTTCGGGCCGGGCTCTGCCTCCCTTTCGCGCATCACAGATGGCCATGGCGTCGAATACGGCATAGCTAAGGAAAAGCACCGAGAGGGACGGTACGAGGTAAGCGGTCATCCAGTACATCCCTGTGGCGTCGGAATACAGGATGACGAGGAATACCGAGGCGATCAGGAGGGACATGAGGGCAAACCCTTTGCCGATCATGCCCAGGAACATGTGGCCGGCTCCCGGCAGCAGGCTCAGGAGCGCGGCAACCAGCTTCACCCATCCCGGATGGGCCCCGGCTGTCGGAGGTGCCAGGATGGCCTTCAGGCATTCCCGGCACCACATCCTCTCGTCCACCTCGACCACGCATTCACCGCAGAAGGGCCTGCCGCACCTCGCGCAGCTTGCAATCGATTCGGCTCTGGGGTGGGTGCTGCATTTCATCTTGCCTCTCCTCCGTTGGTTTCTCCCTCCGGCCCTGCCGGCTTCATCAGGGTTCCGCGGACCAGGCGGTCCGCGCCCATGAGCGTCGCCCTCACAATGGAGGCCCGGTCCGCTGCAAGGTCGGCTGCCACGACCTTGCTCGCAACAATGGTGGGATACGATGCGCGTGGGATGGCCAGGCTTATGGCCAGAAGCGCCGCGCTCACCATGAAGCAGAAGCCGAGCCGCCGATAGAAGCCTCCGCGTCTGGCTTCCCTGTCCACTTCCTCAGCCCTGGACGGGTACCCTGCCATGCCCAGGCGGTGCACTTCGTCCATGACTTTACCGCGAAACCCTGCCGGAGCCGGCACGGCAGACGGGGAAGCCAGGCCGGAGGCAAGCCGCCGGGCCAGGGCGGCGCGCCGGGCGCACGCGGCACATGACTCGAGGTGAGCCGCTATTTCCTCCGCCCGACCGGGCTTGAGGGCGCCGTCCACGTACCTGTCCAGCAGTAGGCCTGCCGTCCTGCAGCTCACCATCCGCGGTCCCCCAGTGTTTCTCTCAGCATGCGTCGCGCCCGATACAGCCTCGTCTCCACAGTCTTTGTCGGAACATCCAGGATGGCCCCGATCTGCTCATAGGAGAGTCTCTGGTAGTATAACAGCGTCACCACCGTCCTGTACTTCTCAGGGAGCCCGTCCAGGGCTTTCCTGATCTCCCTGCGCTCTTCCGAGGCCAGCAGACCCTCCCCGACGTCCGCCGCGCCGAGAGCGGCCGTGGTTTCATCCTCGAAAGGGGACTCAGCGCGCCCCGGTTTCCTGTTCCTGCGAAGCCAGTCCGTGCACAGGTTGAATGTGATCCTGTAAAGCCACGTGGAAAACTTTGCATCCCCCTTGAATCCCCTGAGCCCCCGAAAGGCCTTGAGAAACACCTCCTGGGCAATGTCCTCCGCATCGGCCGCCTGGCCGACGAACCGCGCCGCCATGCCATACACCTGGTCCTGGTAGCGGCGCACCAGCTCGTCGAACATCCGCGTTTCGCCGCCGCATACGCGGCCGATGATTTCTCCATCAGTCACGGTCTCGGGCTGCCCCTCTTTGGCCGCCCGCGTCACGGCGGCTTTCTCAATCAGTCACGGCGCCCGGCCGTGACGGTCCCCGCCGCAGCCAACTGCCGCGGCGCTCACTTCACGATTACCACGCGGTTCGCGCAGTGTCAAAGTATTGGACGCGACCGGCGACTTCCAACCCTTCACCGGACACGAAGTGCTTTCCGTAGGGCTGCCGTCATATACTATCGAAAGGAGTCACGTGGTGTCTCGCCAACGGATCTGCGTGGTGACCGGGGCAAGCTCAGGGATCGGGCTGGAGACCGCCAGGCTGATTGCCCGGCAGGGTGATGCGGTGATCGGCGTCGGGCGGGACCCCGAAAGGTGCGCGGCAGCCGCCGATGCCATTCGAAGCTCCACGGGAAATCCGAATGCACGTTTCCTGACCGCAGATCTCTCCTCCCAGGCTGCCGTCCGACAGCTCTCGCGGCAAGTTGCAGAGCTGGCGGACAGGGTCGATGTGCTGATCAACAACGCCGGCACTTTCACGTTCCGCAGGGCGGAGAGCTGCAATGGGATCGAGATGCAGTTCGCCGTGAACCATCTCGCAGGGTTTCTGCTGACGGGGCTGCTCATGCCTCTCCTTGCAGCAGCCCCCGCCGCCCGCGTGGTCACGACAAGCTCAGGCTCCCATTACTCGGGATGGATGCACTGGAACGATCTGATGCTTCGCCACAGGTACAGCGGGCTTGCAGCATATGATCAATCAAAGCTGGCGACCGTTCTCTTCACGCGTGAGCTGGCTTGCCGGCTTGGCCACGGCTCCAGGATCAGCACCTACGCCGTGGATCCCGGGCTCGTGAAGACCGGGATCGGGCTGAAAGGGAACAACCGGCTTGTCCACCTTGCATGGAAGATACGAACACGAAAGGCCATGAGCGCTGAAAAAGCCGCCCGGTCACTTGTTTTCTGCGCCGTGGATCCCGAAGCGGAGGGACGAACAGGGCTGTATTGGAAGGAATGCGCCGAGCTGCCACCATCTCAGGAAGCATGCAACGCTCAGAATGCGCGGCGCCTGTGGGAGCTCAGCGAGCTGCTGTGCGGGTACGAGTATCCCTAGGCCGTGCGGGGGCCGGAGGCCGTGCGGGGGCCGGAGGGCCGTGCGGGGGCCGGAGGCCGTGCGGAGTGCTACTGCATCCCGCAGAGGCCCGAGCCGCACCTTCCCTGCTCGCAGCCGCATTCGCCTGTGGCGCATGCGGGCATGGCATCCGCGCCATGGCTGTGCGCCGTATGCGCGGCAAAGAGGCTGAGCTTCCTGACGATCTTCGTGCTTTCGCAGGAAGGGCAGGCAATTTTCGTGTCAGAGCGCATGAGAAGCTCAAAGGACGTCCTGCACTCCCTGCACTCGTATTCGTAAATCGGCATAGCCTTCTACTCCGATCTCACGTCCCCGCGCCAGATGACGCGGATCCTCTTGTACAGACCGTCCCCTTCGCTGATCGTCTCGATGTCTCCGTAGCGGGCAAGAGAGGTGTGTATGAGCCGGCGCTCAAAGGGGTTCAGCGGCTCCAGCAGCTGCGAATCGCGCCCCCTCCTGACCTGCTCCGCCACCTGGTTTGCCATCCTGATGAGGCTGCGTTCCCGGCGGCTCCTGTAGTCCTGCGTATCCAGCACGATGCGGGTGGAGTCCCCGCCCATTCGGCCGGCAGCCAGGTTGACGATGAACTGAAGGGCCTCGAGGGTCTTCCCCTGCTTGCCGATGAGGATTCCCGAACCGTCGCTCTCGATATCCAGCCCCAGCCGCCTGTCCTCCCGGAAGCTCACCGTGATCTTCGCAGGAAACCCCATTCGCGACAGGAGCCCGCGAGTGTATTCGATGATCTTCTCCTCGAACTCTCCCTGCGGGATGGGAGGGCCGTCCCGGCCGGGCTCCTCTTCCTCTACGCCATCCACTTCCTCTGACATGTGGACGCGGATCTTGACCTTTCCGCCGCGGAAGAGGATGCCCGGGCGCTTGGCTTCCACGATCTCGAAATCGATCTCGTTCCTGTCGAGGCCGAGCTCTTCGATGGCCCGATCGATGGCTTCCTTCTCGTTCTTGCCTTCGAACTCCTTCACTACCATTGGCAGTCTCCTTCGCTATGTCACCTCTTCACCTTCATGCCGGGCTTTGAGCCGGACTTGAAGACCACGGGGGTCGCTGCCGCTGTCTGCTGGTCCCTCTTTCTTTTCAGCGAGTTGATGTAGAGCTGCTGGAAAATGGACAGGACGTTCTGGACGGTCCAGTACAGCACGAGCCCCGACGGCATATCGTAGAGGATGAAGAGGAAAACGATCGGAAGTGCATATGTCATGAGCTTCATCTGGGCGCCGGTCTGCGACTGGTCCGCCGGCTGCGTGAACTTGCCCTGGAGGAGCTGGCTCCCGACCATCAGAAGGGGCAACGCGCGCAGGGCGGTCCACCCCAGGATCGGAATGGCGAACGGGAAGTTCAGGATCGACTCAGGAACGGAAAGGTCGGGGATCCAGCCCGGAATGAACATTGCGCCGCGAAGCTCGAAGTAGCTGTTCAGAAGGTTGTACAGGGCGAAGAAAACCGGGATCTGCAGCAGGAGAGGCAGGCATCCCGACAGGGGATTGATCTTCTCCCTGCGGTAGAGCTCGGCGATCTCCTTGTTCATGATGTCCGGTTTGGCCTTCAGGCGGGTGCGGATATCCTGAATCTTGGGATTCAACGCCGCCATCTTGGCGGTGGATTCCGAGCTCTTGAATGTCAGGGGGAGGAAGATGACCTTGATGAAGATGGTCAACAGAATGATGGCGATTCCGTAGTTCGGAACGATGAGGTAGAAAAAATCCAGAAGATACTTCAAAAGCTGCGCCAGCCAGCCAATGAGGATGGATGAGGTCACCATCTCGTCTACGTGCAGGCTCGCGATCCCGAAACGATTTTTGTCAGCGTCATTGTAGCGCGCAAGCACTTCTTTCTTTAGTGGGCCCATGTAGAAACGATACGTGTCTGTGCTTTTGGCGCTCTTCAGCGCGGGTCTCTCGAAGCTGATGGTAGAGCGGTCGTAGCCCTCCACGAGCTTGCGCGAGTCGAACACCAGATGGCTCACCGCCCCGTCGGGCACGGCGATGGCCGTGAAGTACTTCCCCTCGATCCCTGCCCACGTCACGGACTTGTCCAGCTCCTTGAGCTGGCCCATCCCCGCGCCGGGGTCCGACCGCTTGCTGTCCGCGTAATACGCGTACTTGCGAAAATCGTTGCGGCCGTCCAGTTTGATGTAGTGCGGCCCGATCTGGGGACCAAGGGTCAGGGTATAGGCGTAACCGCCGAAATTGAGGGCGGGAAAATCATTGACGCTGTTCTCGATTGTTATCTGCAGCTGGAAGAGATATTCGTCCCTGTAGAAAAGGTACGTCCTGTGCAGGGTGAACGGGACGCCGGACGGAGACCAGAAAGTCCGCGTGAAATCGAAAGTGACCTTGTCCGCATCCGTTGTCTGATGGAGCGCAAATGGGACGGTGAGCTGGTCCGCCTTGTAATCCCCGAATGTCAGCGCAAAAGGCAGCTCCCCTGGAGTCACAGTCTTCGGCATGAGAAGCATTTCCACGGGGGATCCGTCGACGTTCTTGTACTTGCGAAGCTTCACGGAGGACAGGGTGCCGCCGGCTGTTTCAAACGTCAGGCTATACAGGTCCGTGTCCTTCAGCACGGTCGCTTCCTGGGAAATGGGCGGCGCGGAGTCCGGCGTTTCAACCACTTTTCCCGTGGCGACTGCTGTGGCCGCTCCTGGCGCCGCCACGGCTGCCGGCGCCTTGCCGCTTGTCCGGGCCTGCTGCACGGGCGCGGGGGCAGCCTGCTGCGCTGTCTGTGCCTGAGACGAAGCAGACGGCTGCTGACCAGCCTGGGCCTGCGGTGCCTGCTGTGGACCGACCGTCTGTGCGGCTGCGGGCTTCTGGGCTGCCTGCGAAGCGGCCGGCTTGGGGGGAGCCAGGACAGACTGGAGAATCATGCCTCCCACGATGATCACGACCGAGAGCACGACTGCCAGGAGAGTTCTCTTATCCATGCTTCCTTATTTCCTTCTTTTCAAGGGACAGGGTCATACCCGCCGGCGTGAAAGGGATGGCACCGCAGTATCCGTCGGGCCCCCATGTACGATCCCTTGATGACTCCATATTTCAGAATGGCTTCCTTGGTGTACTGCGAGCAGGAGGGAACATAGCGACAGCTCGAAGGAAACAGCGGTGAGATGAGGTACTGGTACCCGGTAATGAGCGCGGCTGCGATCCACGTCCCGATCCTGCTAATCCGCATGTTCATGGAATCCGGCGCGCTTGAGCAGCTGCTTCATGAGCAAGCGCCTTTCGGCGAACGAAGACCCGAACCTGCCGACCAGGAAGAGGAGGTCATGCCCCGGGGGGATGAGCTCCTTGAGGGAGCGGTACGCCTCCCGCGTGATTCTCTTCTCCCTGTTTCTCCTGACTGCACCGCCGCAACCACGGGCAACCACGACGGCCATCCGGTTGGTGCCAGTGCCATTTCGATCAAGCAGGAGCTTCAATCCGCCGACATCGACCTTTCTTCCCGTCCTGAAAATCCTCTTGATGTCCCGGCCTGCGCGGAGTCGTTCTGCCCTAGTAAGGCTTCTTCTCATCTGAGGCGGACAGCTTGATGCGCCCTTTTGCGCGCCGGCGCTTCAGCACGAGCCGCCCGCCCTTTGTGGCCATGCGCGCACGAAAGCCGAACTTTCTTGTTCTCTTGGTCTTGCTGGGCTGGTAGGTCCGTTTCATACAACGAATGCTCCTTGAATAACCTGACGACCAGGGGGTTTCTCACGGGTATATCCCGAAAAATATAGGACTTACGGTGCTCCGTGTCAATGGCGACAATACCCGACAGGGCGCTAACGCCCCGTCTTTTCGGCTTCTCACTGCTCCCGGGTGCTCAGGAGGAACCTGACATCCGTTATCGTGGCCTCAGGAGCCGCAGTCCGCGCCGCAGAAAGAATGGCTTCCCTGCGCATTCGGGCCATTTGCAGCCATCCCGGGTGATCCGCTTCAACGATCAAGATCCCGTCACGCACATCCCTGAGGCGCGTATGGGCCGCAAGTCCCCCCGCCACCCGGCTCCAGCCGGAAAAAAGTGCGGCATAGGGATTTTCCGTCAGCCATCCTCTATCGCGCAGATAGTCCTTGAGAATGTCGCCGATCTTCCTCACCTTGTAAGCTCCCCCCCCTTGACCGTGAGGACAAGGGTGCTGGACGAGGCATAGGAGGCGTAGGCCTCCTCGGGGAGAAACGTGAAAAAAGCCTGTTCGTAATCAGGGAACCGGGCGACGAAAGCCGCCTTCTTCCCCTGGTCCAGCTCGAGCAGCACGTCATCCAGGAGGAGGACTGGCCGGCGTCCGCTGTGCTGCGTGAGGAATCGCGCCTGCGCTGTTCGCAGGGCCAGGGCGCAGAGGCGAAGCTGGCCGGCAGAGCCGAAGTGAGAGTAGTCTCGTCCGCCAAGAAGGTACACAAACGCATCCCGGTGCGGACCGCTGGATGTGGCGCCAAGCGCCAGGTCCCTGCCGCGGGCGGCCCCCAGGTGGGCAATGACATCTTCCCTGGTCCCCAGGTGCTGCCACGAGGGAATGTACCTGATCTCGACTCCCTGCTCCTCCCCGGTGATCTCTCGAAACAGCGGGCAGAACACGTCATTAAACCCGCGCACCAGGGCTTCGCGCTTATGCTGCAGCTCCAGGCCGAAATCGGCGAGCTGCTCGTCATATGCGTCCAGGATGTCACCCTGTCTGCTCTTCAAGCAGAAGTTGCGCGCATAGAGGACCTCCCGGTAGCCGCGCAGCGAGTCGAGGAAGGAGAAGTCACAAAAAGCGAGGGTTTGATCGAAGAACCTGCGCCTCTGTTCGGGCGCGCCTGTGATGACCTCCATGTCCGCCTGGGCGAAGCAGATGCAGAGCACCGCCGCCAGCAGCTCGCGTCGGTCCTGGATTGGCTTGTTGTTGATCCGCAGCTCCTTCTTTCTGCCGGCAAGGGAGATCAGGTCAAAAGTCGTTTGCGCTCCGCCGTCAGCGTAGCGTCCGTGGATCCCCATCTGCAGATCCGGGTTTCGGGGAAACGCTGTTTCGCGCTTTTCACGAAAGGAAGAGCCAAGGCACAGCAGGTGCACTGCCTCGATGAGGTTCGTCTTTCCCTGTCCGTTTTCTCCCACGAGGAAGATTTCGCGCGCGCCGAGATCGATCTCCCCGTCCCTCAGGTTCCTGAAATTGAAAAGCCGGAGCTTCTCAAATCCCATCCGATCCTGTCGTCCCCATCAATCCAGCTGCATGGGCATGATGATGTTCAGGTAGCCATCCTCAGGCAGAGGCTTCAGGGTTATTGCCTTGTTTACGTCGCTGAACTCAATGGTCACCGTGTCGCAGGAAAGCTCGCGCAGGGGCTCCATCATGTAGAGGCAGTTGACGGCCAGGGACATATCGGGCCCTTCGTAGTCGCAAGGCAGCTCCTCTGAGGCGGTCCCCAGCTCGCTTTCCTTTGAGAGGATGGTAAGGCTGCCGCCGGCAAGTGAGAAAACAACCTTGCGGGACTTCTGCTCCACGAGAAGGGAGACCCGGCGCAGCGCGTCTTCAAGCGCGCGCCGCTCTACCACCGCGCGGTACTTCTGGGCATCCGGGATGACCCTGCGATAATCCGGGAACTGGCCGTCTATGAGGTTGGAGGAAAGGTTGGTCGCTCCGAGGCGCACAAAGACGTTCTTGTCCGTCAGGGCAAGGGAAAGCGAACCTTCGCCCGAGGAGAGCTTGCGCACGATGGTGAGGATCTTCGGCGGGAGGATGATTCCCTTGAGGTTCTCCATGCGGATCGGGATTTTCCTGGAGATGAACGCAAGGCGGCGGCCGTCCGTTGCCACCATGATCAGGTTGTCGTCCCGCTTCTCCAGGAATATCCCGTTCATGAAATACCTGGTCTCATCGTCTGACACCGCGAATATGGTCTTGGAGACCATCTCGATGAAGTCCTTCTGAGGGAACTCGAAGTACATGTTGTCCGAGGCGCGGGCGAGCTCAGGATATTTGTCCGAGGGGATGCAGCGCAGCTGGAAGTCGATTTTCCGGGAGGTTGGCTTGATCCGGAGCATGGTGGCATCCACCTGCTCCAGTTCCACCTCTCCTTCCGGCAGAGACCGAAGGATGCCCTGCAGCTTGTCGCAGAAGGCCGTGGTTGTGCCTTCCTGGATCGCCTCCACCGGCAGCGAGGTCTCGAAGCCAACCTTCAGGTCGGTCGCCTGCAGGGTCAGCGATTTCTTTGTAACTGTCAGGAGAACATTGGACAGCACTGAAAGAGAGTTTTTCGAGGAGATGACCTCCTGGGCGACGGAAATCTCCTTGAGAATATCATCTCGCGAGCAGGTGAACTTCATCCTCTCCTCCTTCTCTTCTTAGTATCAGTAAGAATAAAGACGGTAGTACCGGTGAGCGCTGTGGATATGTGGATAGAGGGCCTATCTGTCTGATCTCCAAGGAGATGCATCGTGGAACAACCCATGGGTTCTGTACACAGACTGTCCACCTATTCCTCCTTCGCTCTGCCCCGAGCGGCATTTCGCACAAAGAGAGATTTTCTGTCAACAGAGTAACACACAGCCGAAAGCGACGATGCTCCTGGTTTGTCCACAGGACATCCACAGGCACTCAGGGGATCACGCACGGCCATGCTTGTCACGCCAAGAGCGTGACAGGCTCGGCCCAGACTGCGTTCGCGCGGAACGCGTACTCGCGTCGGTCCTCGTCTACGCATTGTTTTCCTTGATCTTCTTCACAAGGGCCTGGACTGTGGGCTCCAGGTTCGGGTCCAGCTTCATTCTGTCCTCGATCTTCTGACAGGCGTGCATGACGGTGGTGTGATCCCGGCCCCCGAACTCGGCGCCGACTTCTGTCGTGGAGTATTCAGTGAGCTCCCGGGAGAGATACATGGCCACCTGGCGCGGAAACGCCACCGCCTTGGTCCTTCTCTTGCCCCGCAGGTCCTTGTAGGACAACCCGAAGTAGTCCCCCACGATCTTCTGGATCAGTTCGATTGTGATGTTCTTCTGGCTGGGCTGGGTAAAGAAGTCCTTGAGCTGCTGCCGGGAGATGTCCAGTGTTATGTCCTTGTTGACCAGTTCCGCATATGCGATGAGCTTGGTGAGGGCTTTCTCCAAGTCCCGCACATTCGTGTTGACGTTGCGGCAGATCAGCTCAACAACCTCGTCGGGGATCTCCACTTTTTTTTCCTCTATCTTCCGATTGAGGATGGCCATCCGCGTCTCATAGTTGGGGGGCTGCAGGTCGACATTGAGCCCGCGCTCGAACCTGCTTCGGAGGCGGTCCGAGAGGCTGCGGATCTCCGAGACCGGACGGTCCGAGGTGAACACCATCTGCTTGTTCGCATCGTACAGTGCGTTGAAGGTATGGAACAACTCCTCCTGAGTCCCTTCCTTTCCCTCGAGGAAGTGAACGTCGTCGATGAGGAGCACATCCACCGAGCGGTACTTGTTCTTGAACTGGTGGCCGGTCTTTTTCTGGATGGAGAGAATGAACTCGTTGGCAAAAGTCTCCACCGTCACATACGCCACCTTGAGATCGGGAAACTCCCTGTAGACCGAGTTTCCGATGGCCTGGATGAGGTGGGTCTTCCCCAAGCCGACTCCGCCGTAGATCAGGCACGGGTTGTATCCGGTTCCCGGGTTCCGTGCAATGGCTAGGGCGGCGTTCGCGGCAAAAGAGTTGGATTCGCCTATGATGAACCGCTCAAAGGTGTATTCCTTGTTGAGGTTGGGGTGTTGTCGCTTCCTGGCGCTGCCTTCATCAGGCTTCTGCCCTCGCGTCGGCTCTTCATGAGAGCCTTTGCCGGCCGACTTTTTCTGGACAGAGAACTTGACGGTCAGTTTCTGGCCCGCCAATTCCTCCAGTTTTTCCTCTATCCGCGCCAGGTACCTCTGTGTGATCTGGTCTTTGATGAAGGACGAGGGCACGGAAATCAGCACGTGGGAATCCCCGCTTCCCACTAACTCGATGCCACGGAACCAAGTAGAGAACTCCTGCTCGGGAAGCTCATCCGAAATGTTCCGGATGGCCTCCTTCCAGAAGGCCTCGTAACCCCTCTTGCCCGCCTCCATGGGATTGTCCCCTTCTTATTGCCAGTTTATGCACAGGTTGTGCACAATCCGGAGGGCTGTGAAAGGCTGGTAGAGCAGGGAAAAGCGTCTCCCGACGGCCTGCCCGCGATGGCTTGCCGGATTGTGTGATGTGTAATTATATTGAATACAATTAAATGCGAACAACCTGTTCAGAAGTATATGAGTTTTTGCATCAATGAGCTTTGAAGAAGTGGAGCCCAGAATGCCTGTCAGATATTTCATACACTATCCACAGATTATTCACACGGCCTTTCGAGCCGCAGTGTATCTCATCGTCATGAATCCGGCAAGAGGATTTGGTGGTTCGGCATCAACTTTTCCGGCCGGGAAGGCCGACGGCTCATGTCAGCCCGTGTTGATTTTTTCCAGGAATACCTGTATCGTCGAGAGTAATCGCAGTTCCGCTTCCCATGCATGATACTTACAGCGCACACAACATACAGGTCCTGAAGGGCCTGGAGCATGTCCGAAAACGCCCGAGCATGTACATCGGCTCGACGAGTCAGGACGGGCTGCACCACCTTGTCTTCGAGATTGTAGACAACTCGATCGATGAAGCTTTGGTCGGGGCATGTACCACGATCTCCGTGCTTCTTTCAAAAGGGAACGTGGTTACCGTGGAGGACGACGGGCGTGGAATCCCCGTGGATCTTCATCCCACGGAAAAGGTCAGCGCTCTCGAAGTAGTCATGACAAAGCTGAACGCCGGCGGGAAGTTCGACAAGAACACGTACAAGGTCTCCGGCGGTCTGCACGGCGTCGGCGCATCAGTGGTCAACGCCCTTTCGGAATGGTGCGAGGTGGAAGTGCACCGGGAGGGCAAGGTTCACTTCCAGCGTTACGTGCGCGGTGCGCCGGAAGCGCCTGTCAAGGTGACTCAAGACACAACCCGTCATGGCACTGTCACGCGCTTCAAGCCTGACAAGCAGATATTCGAGGACATCGAGTTCAGCTTTGACGTGCTGTCGAACCGGCTCCGGGAGCTGGCGTTCCTCACCAAGGGCATCCATATCACGGTTAGCGACGAGAGGACCGCGCCAAGCAAGAGCCACATCTTCCATTTCGACGGCGGGGTGAAGTCCTTCATCGAGTTCCTGAACAAGAATAAGGAACTGATCCACGTCGAACCCGTGTACTTCGACAGCGAGCGGGACCACACCCGCGTCGAGGTGGGGCTCCAGTACAACGACGGATACAACGAGACGATCTTCACCTTTGCCAACAATATCAACACGCGGGAGGGCGGGACTCACCTCATCGGGTTCAAAAGCGCCCTGACCAGATGCCTCAACGACTATCTGAAGAAGCTCAACCTCTCAAAGAAGCTTGAGGAGAACCTGAGCGGGGAAGACGTGCGGGAAGGCCTGACTGCGGTCATCTCCGTCAAGGTGCCTGAACCCCAGTTCGAAGGCCAGACCAAGGCGCGCCTCGGCAACTCGGAGGTCAAGGGGATTGTCGAGAGCCTGACCTACGACAGGCTCACACTCTTCTTCGATGAGAACCCCGACGTCGTCAGGAAGATCCTCGACAAGTCCATCATGGCAGCCAAGGCGCGGGAAGCCGCGCGAAAGGCCCGCGAGCTGACGCGCAAGAAGGGGCTCCTGGAAAACTCCGGGCTTCCTGGAAAGCTGGCCGACTGCTCGGAAGAAAACCCCGAGAAGTGCGAGCTGTACATCGTGGAAGGTGACTCGGCAGGCGGGAGCGCCAAGCAGGGGAGGGACAGGACCTTCCAGGCCATCCTGCCCTTATGGGGGAAGATGCTCAATGTAGAAAAGACGCGTATCGACAAGGTTCTTACCAACGACAAGCTCTTCCCCATCATCTCGGCTCTTGGAACAGGCGTCGGGGACCAGTTCGATGTGTCCAAGCTGCGCTACGGAAAGATCATCATCATGGCGGATGCGGACGTTGACGGATCCCATATCCGCACGCTCCTTCTCACGTTCTTTTTCCGCTACATGCGGGAGCTTCTGGAGCGCGGGCATGTGTATATTGCCATGCCGCCGCTGTACAAAGTCGAGATCGGCAAAAAGATCCTGTACGCATACGACGACGCGCAAAAGGACGAGATCCTCAAGAGCAACGGCAAGTCAGAAGACCAGGTAGGCATCCAGAGGTACAAGGGCCTGGGAGAGATGAACCCGGAGCAGCTCTGGGAGACCACGATGAACCCGGACCTTCGCAGCATCATCCACGTGAAGCTCGAAGACGGGGTTGAGGCTGAGGAGATCTTCACCACGCTCATGGGAGAGAACGTCGAGCCCCGGCGGAAGTTCATCGAGGACAACGCGCTCTCGGTCAGCAACCTCGACGTATAAGGGCAGCACAATATGTCAGACCCCAGATCCCGAACCATCCCCCTTCCCATCGAGGAAGAGGTAAGGACTTCGTACCTCAACTATGCGATGTCCGTCATCGTGGCCCGCGCGCTTCCCGACGTGCGCGACGGACTCAAACCCGTTCACCGCAGGATCCTCTTCGGGATGAACGAGATGGGCCTGCGCTCGGACAGGCCCTACAAGAAATGCGCCCGCATCACCGGGGATGTCCTTGGGAAGTACCATCCCCACGGCGACATGGCCATCTACGATTCCCTGGTGCGTCTGGCCCAGGATTTCAACATGCGCTACCCCGTGGTGGACGGGCAGGGCAACTTCGGCTCCATCGACGGTGACCCTCCTGCGGCAGTCAGGTACACCGAGGCGCGAATGAATCAGGTCGCAGAGGAGATGCTCCGCGATATCGACAAAGACACAGTGGACTTCGGTCCCAACTACGACGGCTCGCAGACAGAGCCTCTGGTTCTTCCCGGCGCGTTTCCCTTCCTGGCGGCCAACGGCGCAAGCGGCATTGCTGTGGGCATGGCCACAAACATCCCGCCGCAGAACCTTCGCGAGATCTGCGCAGCCATTGTGAAGCTTGTCGATGCCCCCGAGACGTCGCATGAAGAGGTGATGAAAATCGTGCGCGGACCGGACTTCCCCACGGGCGGGATCATCCTTGGCCGCAAGGGCATCAGGGACGCCTATGCCACGGGCAGGGGCAGGATCATCGTCAGGGCAAAGGTGACGGTGGAAAGCTCCAGCTCCGGCAAGGACTCGATCATCATCACCGAGATCCCCTACCAGGTGAACAAGTCGAATCTCATCGTGCGGATTGCCGACCTGGTGAAAGAGAAGAAGATCGACGGGATCGTCGACTTGAACGATGAATCGGACAGACACGGGATGAGGATCGTCATAGATTTAAGGAAGGGCGTGTCTCCAAAAGTCATCCTCAACCAGCTCTTCGCGCACACACAGATGCAGATCGCCTTCGGGGTGATCAACCTTGCCCTTGTGAAGGGGCTTCCGAAGACCCTTACGCTGAAAGAGATACTCCAGCACTTCATCGCTCATCGAAAAGAGGTGGTAACCCGCAGGACCCGGTTCGACCTGGCCAAGGCCGAGGAGCGGGCCCACATCCTGCAGGGTCTGAGGATCGCCCTTGAGAACATCGACGAGGTAATCGCGATAATCAAGAAATCCGCAGACGCCGGCACGGCGCGCGTCGGCCTCATGGACCGGTTCTCCCTGAGTGAAAGGCAGGCGCAGGCAATCCTCGACATGAGGCTGCAGCGCCTGACAAGCCTCGAAGTGCAGAAGGTCATCGACGAGCTGACCGAGGTGCTTGCCCTGATCGAAACTTTAAAAGCGCTTCTTGCAAGCGAGCAGAAGATTTACGGCGTTGTAAAAGAGGAGACCGAAGACATCTCCAAGAGGTTCGGGGATGACCGTCGCACAGAGATCATTGAGGAGGAAGCGGAGGAGATTAACGTTGAGGACCTGATTGCGGAAGAGGACATGGCAATCCTTATCTCCAACCGCGGGTACATAAAGCGTATGCCTGTGACTTCGTACCGCAGGCAGGGGAGAGGAGGGAAAGGATCCTCTTCGGCTCTCCTGAAGGAGGATGACTTCATCGAGCAGTTCTTCATCGCCTCGACGCATGACTTCGTGCTTTTCATAACCAATCAGGGCAAGGCGTATTGGGTCAAAGTCCATGAAATCCCTGAGAGCAGCAGGCAGGCCAAGGGGCAGAGCATCAAGGTCCTTCTTTCACTCGGCAGCGAAGAGGAGATCACGGCAGTGGTCAACCTTCGTAACTTTACGGATGAGAAGTTTGTCCTCATGGCCACCAGGCAGGGCGTCGTAAAGAAGGTGAAGATCTCAGAGTTCGCCAATGCCAAGACGCGGGGAATTGTCGCCATCAAGCTGGACCAGGGTGATGGCCTGGTGACGGCGCTCCTCACGTCCGGCTCGAACGAGGTGGTGCTCGTCACCCGGAAGGGGATCGCGCTGCGGTTCAATGAGGAAGCGGTGCGCGCCATGGGCAGGGCGTCGCACGGCGTCCAGGGGATCAGGCTCTCGCAGAAGGACGAGCTTGCGGGGGTGGCCATGGTCCGCCAGGGCGAACAGATGCTCCTGGTGAGCGAGTTCGGATTCGGCAAGCGCACTGAGTATGAGAACTTCTCTCCCCACGGCAGGGGGACTCGGGGGCAGATCTGCTACAAGGCAACCGACAAAACCGGGGAAGTAGTCGGGGTGCTCTCAGTGAGCGACAAGGATGACCTTGTCTGCATCACATCCCAGGGAAACACCCTCAAGCTGCGGCTCTCCGAGGTCGCCACTCTGGGCAAGACGGCCATGGGCGTGCGGATCGTCAACATCACCCGGCCCGATGTGGTTGTCGGCGTGGCCAGGGTGGTCAAAGAAGAGCAGAACGGGGAGCCGGAGGCAGAGTAGCCGGCCTGGGGTTGCTGCCCAATGTTTCACGTGGAACGTTTGTCGCTTCGACTCTTGAGGCTGACCCTTTCGTTTCCTTTAAAAAAAGACTCTAATCAGCCGTTGCCGAAACGCGCGCCCTTCGTTACGACCCTGCAAGCTCTTGCGAGGTAGATAATGCTGTTGGCCATTTATCTGCTGGTTGCCGTTATCCTCCTTTTTCTCAACGCATTTTTCGTTTTGGCGGAGTTCGCCGTCGTGAAAGCCCGGCCGACGCAGATGGAAGCCCTTGCGGAAAAGGGGAACAGACGAGCCAGGCTGGTCGAGCGGATCCAGACGCACCTGGACGAATACCTGTCGGTCTGCCAGGTCGGGATCACTCTTGCGAGCATCGGCCTCGGATTTGTGGGAGAGCCTGCTTTCGCAACGCTGCTGGAGCCGCCGCTCCGCCTTGCAGGAATCTCTGCCGTTGGTGCCCGCATCACCGCGCACACATTGGCAATCGCCATCGCTTATCTCATCGTCTCTTTCCTGCATATCGTGATTGGCGAGCTCGTTCCAAAATCTGTGGCCATCAGGAAGACCGAGGGTGCAGCCCTCCTGACTGCTTATCCAATGCTTGTCTTCCGATACATCTTCATAGTTCCCATCTGGGCGCTCAACTCCACGGTCAACGGGATCCTGCGACTTTTTCGGTTATCTCCGTCGATCGGGCAGGGAGTCCACACAGAGGACGAGATTCGGATCATCCTTGACCAGTCGCAGACGAGCGGAACGCTCTCATTTCGCCGGCTCCTGCACCTGGAGAACGTTCTGGACATGGGCACACTGACTGTTCGAAACGCAATGCGGGCCAGGAGGCTCGTGAGAAGCCTGAGCCTCAGCCAGACAAGGGAGGAAATCAACGGGATCATCGCTGAGAATCGATACTCCCGCTACCCCCTGCTGGGGGAGAACCCCGAAAGACCTCTGGGGTACATTCATGTCAAAGACTTATTCCTTGCTGATCGCTCGGGTCGGTCTACGGAAAACCTGAAGGCGTACGTGCGGCCATGCTTCAACTTCAAGGAAGAGGATTCCCTGGAGCAGCGTCTCTCCGAGATGCAGCGAAAAGCCTGCCATATGGCTCTGGTGTTCACAAGCGACGGCGCTTGGACGGGGATCATCACCCTCGAGGACGCTATCGAAGAAGTCATTGGCACCATTGAGGAGGAATACCCGACAGAGCCCCCGATTCGTCTTGCGGACCTCCTCACGCCGGAGCGCACGCTGCTTGACGTGGAAGGAGGCAGCATCATCTCAGCGTCTCGAAACGCCCTCGAGAGGATCCACGTGACTGAGCTTCCTGTGTCCAAGGAAGCCATCATGCTTTCCGTGGCAGAAAGGGAGAGGCTGGGAAGCAGCTACGTGGGACGGCGGCTGGCCATTCCCCACGCCCGTTTGAAAAGGCTTGCTGACCCGATGGTTATCGTGGCCAGGCTCAAGACGCCAATTCCTGCTCCGGTGCCCGGGGAGGATATCAACCTGATGTTCATCCTTCTGACCCCGGCAGACACGCCCCGCATCCACCAGATCCTTCTCTCTCACATTGCGGGAATCTTTGAAAGCGATTACCTCGAGGACAGGCTGGAGACCGCAACGTCTCCGGCCGAGCTGCACAACGTCATTGTGACTGCTGAACAGGTTGTGCTGGGATAGCCTGCCGCCGCTTACCTGACCACAGCGGGGAGCCCCAGCTCCGAAAGCAGAGTCCGCACCTGCTCCAGCCTTTCCATGGAAGGCCTGGGAAGCCGCAGGAAGCTCGGGTCGATGGCTTTGGACGGCTGAAAAGGCTGCACCAGGAAGAGCCCGCAACCTCGGGCGAGCTCTGCTACGCCCGAGATCTCCTCCAGAGGCACCAGCGGTTCGACAAAGGTCATGCGCAGCTCATGCGGGATGCGTGAAGATGTTACCAGCTCCACGCTCCGCCTGACGGCCTTCGTGTTCACTTCAGTTCCTGCAGCGCGCGCATAGAAACCGGCAGAAGACTTTATGTCTATGGCGATGTAGTCCAGCAGCTCTTCCTCCATGAGCGCTTTGATCATCTCCGGAGAGCTGCCGTTTGTATCCAATTTGATTGCAAGTCTCAGCTCCTTGATCCTGCGAAGCAGGGCCGGCAGGTCGTAATGAATTGTCGGCTCGCCTCCTGTGACGACAACTCCATCAAGGCGGGCGACCCTGCTCCCCAGGAAGGAAAATACCGCTTCCTCGGAAATTGGCTTTGCATAGAGTCGCGGGTCCACCAGCTCTGGATTGTGGCAGTAAGGGCAGCGAAAGTTGCACCCGCGCGTGAAGAGGACTGCAGATAGGTGTCCGGGAAAGTCGGCAAGGGTGAGTTTTTGCAGGCCGCCAATTATCATCGAAAACGTCCATTTCGCCCGGAGAGCCTGCTGCGAGTCAGCTCAGCTTGAACGTCCTGCGTTCCCGGAACTCCTCAACCTTCCCCTCGTTCCACTGGCTGACCGGACGAAGGTACCCGACTACCCGTGAGTAGACCTCGGAAGGGGCTCCGCAGTGAGGGCAGCTTTCCTGCCGGCCGGAGAGGTAGCCGTGGACCGGGCAGATGCTGAATGTCGGAGTCACGGTGAAGTAGGGGAGGTGGTAGCGCTCGCAGATCAGCTTCACGAGCTTCTTCACATTGTCCGGATTCGTTATCTCCTCACCGACAAAGAGGTGCAGCACTGTGCCGCCGGTGTACTTTGTCTGCAGCTCATCCTGCAGATCCAGCACCTCGAAGATGTCGTCGGAGTACTGCACGGGAAGCTGAGAGGAGTTGGTATAGAAAGGCAGGTGTCTGCCGGCGCCTTCTTCTCCGTTCGAGTCCGCGGGGTGCCCGTTTCCTGAAAGGATGCCGGGAAACTTCTCAGCGTCGATGCGAGCGAGCCGATAGGAGGTGCCCTCCGCGGGAGTTGCCTCCAGATTGTAGTTGTTTCCAGTCTGCTCCTGATAGGTGAGCAGCCTGTCGCGCATGAAATCGAGCACTCGCAGGGCGAACAGCTGGCCCTTCTCAGTGCCTATGTTCGTGCCCTGAAGGTTGGCGCACCCCTCGTTCAGCCCGACCAGGCCGATCGTGGAGAAGTGGTTTTTCCAGAACTGGCCGAATCTCTCGCGGATCCCGCGAAGATAGTACTTTGTGTAGGGGTAGAGATTGTTTTCCGTGAATCGCTCCAGGACTTTTCTCTTGATTTCCAGCGATGAGCGCGCGAGGTCCATGAGGTCTGCAAGACGGTCCAGGAACTCGCCCTCATCCGCGGACAGGTACCCCAGGCGCGGCATGTTGATTGTCACCACTCCGATCGAGCCTGTCAGCGGATTGGCGCCAAAGAGCCCGCCGCCACGCTTCTCAAGGCCGCGCAGGTCAAGCCGCAAACGGCAGCACATGGACCGGGTGTCCTCAGGCGACATGTCCGAGTTTACGAAATTGCAAAAGTAAGGAATCCCGTAGCGCGCAGTCACGCTCCACAGCACATCAAGGGAGGCATCATCCCAGGGGAAATCGCGCGTGATGTTGTAGGTCGGAATCGGGAAAGTAAAGACCCGGCCCTTGGCATCGCCTTCCGAGAGGACTTCCAGGAATGCCTTGTTGAGGACCTCCATCTCTTCCTGAAAATCCCCGTACGTCTCTTCCCGGTACTCGCCTCCGAAGATCACAGGCCTGTCGCGGAGAATTGCGGGAACCCTGAGGTCCATGGTGATGTTCGTGAAGGGGGTCTGGAAGCCCACTCGGGTGGGCACATTGATATTGAAAACGAACTCCTGCAGCGCTTGCTTCACATCAACATACCGCAGGGAGTCGAAACGGATGAAAGGAGCAAGGAGCGTGTCGAAGTGGGAGAATGCCTGCGCCCCGGCCGCCTCCCCCTGAAGAGTGTAGAAGAAGTTCACAACCTGTCCCAGCACGCTTCGCAGGTGCCGGGCAGGGCGGCTCTCAACTTTCCCTGGGGCTCCCAGGAACCCCTGCATGAGCAGATCTTCCAGATCCCAGCCGACGCAGTACACGGAAAGGATTCCCAGGTCATGGAGGTGAAAATCCCCGTCCGTGTGGGCAAGGCGGATCTCGGGCGGATAGATCTTGTTCAGCCAGTAGATCTTGCTGACTTCGGAGGACACATAGTTGTTCAATCCCTGGAGCGAGTAGGCCATGTTGGAGTTCTCATTGACCTGCCAGTCCTCACGCTCGATGTATCGATCCATGAGGTCCACGTCGGCCCGGGAGACAATCTCCCTGATCCGCGCGTGCTGCTCGCGGTAAAGGATGTAGGCTTTGGCCGCCCGCTTGTATTGGGAGGAAAGGAGTACTTCCTCGACGATGTCCTGGATCTGCTCAACTGATGGAATCTCACCAGGGAGAGCCTGCTGCGCCAGGTTGAGAATCCGCAGCATCAGCCTCTGGGCGGCATCTTCCCCGAACTCGCCTGTGGCTTCCCCCGCCCTGTTGATTGCTGCAGTGATCTTCTCGGGCCTGAAAGGGACTATTGTGCCATTGCGCTTTCTTATTGAGACAAACACGAGATTCCCCTCCCAAGGATGTCTTGTCCGGTCGATGACCGGCCACTGGTATAACGCATGACAACAGGCTGCGCAAGCCCTGCCGGTTTTTTTTCGACGAACGGCAAAATATGGTAACGCATGTATAGGAGAAGTTCCCTGCGTTATATTGTCAGCAGGGGGAAAAAGGAGTATTCCTGAGAGCGATGGCCAAGGTCATAGTCTTTGCAAACCAGAAGGGAGGAGTCGGCAAAACCACGACAGCCGTCAACCTCGGAGCATACCTCGCTGAGGCCGGCAAGAAAGTCCTGTTGGTGGATTTCGACCCGCAGAGCAACACCACAAGCAGCGTCGGTGCAAAGAAGGACCTCCCCGGCATCTACGAGGTCATCACCGGAAGCGTTGAGCCTTCCGCGGCAATCCAGACCTGCTCCGTGCCGAACCTTTCAATCATTCCGTCCAGCATCAACCTGACCGGCGCCACTGTCGAGCTTGTCGACGAGAAAGAAAGGGAGTATTTCCTCAAGCGGTCCCTGCGCACCCTTTCTCCGCAGTTCGACTATATCCTCATCGACTGCCCGCCTTCGCTGGGGCTGCTCACGTTGAACGGACTCGTCGCGGCGGATTTCGTCATCATTCCGCTGCAATGTGAGTATTTCGCCCTCGAGGGCCTGAGCCTTCTCCTTCAGACCGTCAACAGAGTGCAGAAAAACCTGAATCCAGAGCTGAAGATCGGCGGCATACTTTTCACGATGTATGACGTAAGGACCCGCCTGGCCCACGAGATCGTCCAGGAGGTGACGGGCTACTTCAAGGACAAAGTCTTCCGCACCATCATTCCACGCAACGTGCGCCTGAGCGAAGCTCCCTCGTTCGCAAAACCCATCAGCCAGTACGACCCGGAGTGCATCGGCGCCCGCAGCTACCAGAAGCTCGCGGAGGAGGTCCTGCTGAATGTCTAAGAAGGTGCTGGGCAGGGGGATCGACGCCCTGCTCGGCGACGAGGGGGAGATCGACCTGGCTTCGGTCTCCGAGGTGCCCGTATCAGCCTTGAAGCCCAACCCGCAGCAGCCACGGCGGGATTTCGATGAGACGGCTCTCCAGGAGCTGGCTGACTCCATCCGGCAGAAAGGCGTTCTGCAGCCTGTGCTGGCAGAGCCCGGCCCGGACGGCACCTACGTCATTGTGGCGGGGGAGCGGCGCGTGAGAGCCGCCAGGTTGGCAGGTCTTGAGAAAGTGCCTGTGCTCGTCCGGCAGTTCAGCCCGGATGAAAAGCTCGAGATCGCGCTCATCGAGAACATACAACGCGAGGACCTCAACCCCATCGAAGAGGCCCTGGCATACAAGAAGCTGATGGAAATCGCCGGCTTGAACCAGGAGCAGATTGCAAGCAGGGTTGGAAAGGACAGGTCCACTGTCGCAAACACGCTGCGCCTCCTCAAGCTTCCCGCTGAGGTTCAGGGCGCCCTGGAGAAAGGCACCCTCAGCCCCGGCCATGCACGGGCTCTTCTTTCGCTGGTCAACCCGGCAGATCAGCAAGTCCTCTTCAAGCGAATCGTGGACAAGGGCATATCCGTGCGGGAAGCAGAGGAGCTGGCCGCCGCGTTCTCCGTGGGAAAGCGGACGGCAGGAAAGCCGCGGCGCGCAGGCCAGGCCGCCACTGGCCGCAAGGATCCCGAGGTGAGGGAGATCGAGCAGAAGCTCATCGAGAAGCTCGGAACAAAGGTGGAACTGAAGGGCAACGTCAGGAAGGGGCGCATGGAGATCGCCTACTATTCTTCTGAGGACCTCGAGAGGCTCCTCGAACTCATCCTCTAGCTCTTCGTAGCGCTGATTGGTGCGCCGGGTGCGTGCTCTCCAGCCTGGTTTTGTTGACAAAGCTCCGGGCCATGAGTATAGTGGGCGCTGCCGGTAAAGCGTGAAAATGGCGATACTGACGGGCGCTTCAACCCGCCGAACGCCGCTTTCATGCGCTTGGGAGAGGTGTCCGAGTGGTCGAAGGAGGCGGTCTTGAAAACCGTTGAGCCGCTTGCGGTTCCGGGGGTTCGAATCCCTCCCTCTCCGATCACATATCCTTTGCCCCTCCAAGTTGTTCGCAAGAGGACCAAGCCGACCCTTTTCTTTTGAACCGGGGCTGCCAGTCCTGAGGGGTGCTGGACAGGGAGAGGTGCGAGAGTGGCCGAATCGGGCGCCCTGCTAAGGCGTTGTACCCGTAAGGGTACCGGGGGTTCGAATCCCCCCCTCTCCGTAGACAGATGTGCCGAAACAGCTGCCCGAAGCGTGTGAGCGCGTTACAGGAGGTCAAAAGGGGTACACGGAAGCACATTGCGGGACTGTCGGGTGCCCATAGCTCAGCCTGGATAGAGCATTAGACTGCGGATCTAAAGGTCGGAGGTTCGAATCCTCTTGGGCACGAAGAGATCGGTCGCCCCCTGCCTGATGGCGCAGCGGGCGACCTTGTGTTTGGGGCGTCTGCGTTCCTGGGCGGCGTTTTGGCCCTCTATGGCAACGCCGACCTTGCGCCATCCGTGGCGCTCTGGACGTCCGCTTGTACGTCCCTGTACGCGGACGTCTTTCGCCCATCCATGGGCTTGGAGAGATGCGAGAGCGGTCGAATCGGGCGGTCTCGAAAACCGTTGAGCCGCTTGCGGCTCCGTGGGTTCGAATCCCACTCTCTCCGCGAGTCGGGTGTGGATTCTGAGTCCTGGTGGTCGCTTGTGCGTACGGGAGTACCCGTTGGGCAGGTACGCCTTCCATGCACGCGACGACCGCGCTTCGGCCGTTGTGACGGCCTGGGCGAACGCTTTGTACATCCATGTACGCGTTCGCCCTCGCTCCATCCGTGGAGCTTGCGCGTCCGCTTGTACATCCATGTACGCGACCGCGCTTCGGCCCCCGGGTGGCGCTTGGGCGCCTGCTTGTACCTCCGTGTACGCAGGCGCCCTCGCTCCATCCATGGAGCTGGGAGAGATGACCGAGTGGCCTAAGGTGCACGCTTGGAAGGCGTGTGTACTCGCAAGGGTACCGTGGGTTCGAATCCCACTCTCTCCGTACAACCCTCTCGGCGTTGATATCCAGGCCATACGCTATGAGCTGCTGCCCAACCCCGCCAGGCCCGGAAGGGAGCAGCGGTAAGCAGCACGCTCATGAGCCGTACGCAGCTTGGGTGGAGCCGGGGGGGTTGCTTTTTCAACGCCGGTTGGCTTTCTTATTGCTACGGCCGCCGGATTCGCACCAGGTGGCGCGGAGGCCTCGCATATGGGATATGAAGTCACGGCAACCCGAAAACGTCCCCAGAGCTTTGCTGAGCTTGTCGGTCAGGAGTTCGTTTCCGCCACCCTTGCGAGCTCTCTCCGTCAAGGGCGGATCGCCCACGCGTACCTCTTTGCCGGTCCCCGCGGGGTGGGAAAGACCTCGGTTGCCCGTATCCTCGCCAGAGCGCTCAATTGCGAGAAAGGGCCGACTGAC
Organism: Spirochaetia bacterium; assembly: GCA_049515135.1. Taxonomy (GTDB): domain Bacteria; phylum Spirochaetota; class Spirochaetia; order SZUA-6; family Fen-1364; genus Fen-1364. The sequence goes on along the minus strand of JBEKUJ010000009.1, from coordinate 87,176 downwards.
ACCCCCTGCGGAGTGTGCTCCAGCTGCAAGGAGATAGCGCGCGGCTCCTCGCTGGACGTGATCGAGATAGACGGCGCATCCAACACCAGCGTCAATGATGTTCGCGAGATCCGCGACGAGGTCCTTTTTGCGCCGAACGCCGGCAGGTTCAAGGTCTACATCATCGATGAAGTGCACATGCTCTCCAACAGCGCGTTCAATGCGCTGCTGAAGACCATTGAGGAGCCCCCGCCGTACATCGTGTTCATCTTCGCGACAACGGAGGTGCACAAAGTCCCGGCAACCATCCGATCGCGGTGTCAGCAATACAACTTCAGGCTCATCTCCACGGCGGAGATCAAGGCCAAGCTCAAGGAAGCTGCGCAGGAGCTTGCGGTGGAGGCCGAAGAGCGGGCCCTTACGTGGATTGCCAAGGAGGCTACCGGCTCGCTGAGGGACGCGTATACGCTTCTCGACCAGGTCGTCTCCTTTTCCGACGGCTCCATAACCCTGGAGCGCATCCGCGAGAAGCTGGGTATCCTGGGAATCGAGGAGCTGAACGACTTTGTCCGTCTTCTTCGAGGCGGGGAGATGGGGAAAGTGCTGGAAAGCACTGATTCGCTCCTGGCCACCGGAGTTTCAATCGAACAGCTCGTTGCAGATCTTGCGGAGTACTTCCGCAACCTTCTCTTTCTGAAGAGCGGCCTCGCCAGAGACACACTCCTGGGCTATGCGCCAGAGGACTTCGATGCGTCCGTGCTCGACTCTCTTGATGCGGCGCAGATCGAGCGCGCAATCGAGCTGCTTCTTTCCCTGTACCGCAATATCCGATTCTCCCTGAACCAGCGTTTTGAGCTGGAGCTGACCCTGTCCCGCCTTTCGCAGCTTGACCAGCTGATCAGCCCTTCGGAAGTGCGGGAAGCGCTGGCGGAGATCCGCGGCCAGCTGCTTTCCCAGCCCGGCGCGCGAACTGAGAGCGCCGCGTCTCCGGCCGCTTCGCGGAAGAACCCGGCTGAGGTCAAGGACGCTGCCCGGAATGTCGCCGAAACGCTTCGCCGGGAGAAACCCGCACTTGCCTCCGCGCTGGACAGGGTTGCATCGGTCAGCTTGGATGGAGACGACGTGGTCCTGTCCTTTTCAGCAAAGGATCACTTCCAGGGGGAAGTGGTCCTGAAGGACAAGGATATGCTTGCCGCCAGGTTCGGGGCGCTTTTTTCCCGGCCCGTGCGCCTCAAGCTGGCGTTCCAGGAGGCGAAACAGGAGCCGGCCGTGGTCGATCAAAGGGTCGAGCTGCTGCGGAAGGTCTTCCGCGGCGAAGTGGTGAAAGGTGAGGGTCATGGCGACCAATCCGTTTGAGCTCTTCAAGCAGCTTCAAGGGCTGCAGTCGAAAATGGGCGAGATACAGGCCAAGCTGAAGACGGTGCGCGCAACCGGCTCTGCCGGGGGAGGCATGGTCACCGTTGAGGTCAACGGCCAGATGCAGGTTGAAAAAGTCACCATCGCTCCGGAAGCGGTTGATCCCCAGGATATTCAGATGCTCCAGGACCTGATCCTGGCAGCCGTCACGGACGCGCTGGACCGCCTGAAGGAGAAAATCAGGGAGGAGGTGTCCCAGGTGACTGGCATGCTGGGCCTCCCTCCCGGCTTCCTCGGGCTGTAGCTCATGAATGCCCTTGAGAGGCTGATCGGAAACCTTGCGCGGCTTCCCGGGCTTGGAAGGAAGAGCGCATCCCGAATCGCCTATTACCTTCTGCGCGCAGATGACACGCTGGTCAGGTCCCTTGCAGAGGATCTGGCAGGCCTTCGCCAGACCATACGCTCCTGCAGCATCTGCGGCACGTACACCGACATCGATCCCTGCTCCATCTGCACTGATCCGTCCCGGGACAGGACGACGATCTGCGTTGTCGAAGAGCCCCGCGATGTTATCACCCTTGAGTCCATCCACGAGCATCGTGGTCTGTACCACGTCCTGATGGGCGCAATCTCCCCCATCGATGGGGTGGGTCCGTCGAATCTTCGCATAGGAGCCCTCGTCGATCGCGTGCGCGAGGGGGGGATCCAGGAGGTGATCCTGGCCACCAATCCGACTGTGGAGGGGGAAACCACGGCCCTGTATCTGGTGAAGGAGCTCAAGGAGTCCGGAGTGAAAATATCCCGCATCGCTTTCGGGCTGCCGGTGGGAGGGGACCTTGAGTTCGCGGACAAGCAGACCCTTGCCCGATCTTTCAAGGGCCGCAGCGTAATGTGATGGTCTTGCCGTTCGTCCTACAACTTGTCCACGAGGATGGAGCACTTCCCTGACGGGATGGGCAGGGTCTTGCTGCGCGCGCCGAACAGGTCGATGGTGAGGTAATACAGCTTCTCGCTCTCCAGGTGCACCTCCCATCCCCTGTTGCTCTTGGCGCTGAGTATCGAGATGAGGTTCCTCTTCAAGGCCAGGTCCTCGATCCCCATGAGCTCGAGGGTAGGGATTGTCCAGTCCACGGTCTTGCGCGGAAGGGATATGTTCAGCCCGATGATATTCTCCAGCATCAGCGAGACGGTGGTGAGCGCCGTATACGGCACATACATGGTGCGGGGGAAGCCTTTCTTCCCCGGCCATCGGGCCGGACCTTCCGTATGCGGGGCGTATGCCTCGTAGAGGGATCCCCTTTTCCCATTGCCGGTGTACAGGCCGTCCAGCACGTGGTAGAGATGCCGGATGGCGAACTCCCGGGCGAGGTCGTGGCGTTTGTACTTCTCCAGCCCTTTTATCACCATGTAGTTGAACGGGGGGTAGACGGAGCCCCGGAAACCCATCCCCATGGGATCGAACCTCTTGTCGCACACCGCGAGGGTCGGGAAGGGGTTTTCAATGCCGAACTCGTGCGGGTCCACCAGGTGGTCGATGAGCCTTTCCCCGCGCGCCTCATTGGGGATCTCGGAAAGCAACGGCCAGAATGAGGCGATTGTCTTTACCTTCAGGCGCTTCTCTGATTCGTCCAGGTCATAGTAGAAGCCGTCCTTCTCATCCCACATCAGGGCGCTGATCTTCGTTTTCAGCGAGAAATAGGCCTTCTTGTAGGCGTAGTTGGTTTCCTTGTCGTTGACGATGTCCGCCAGCTCCGACATATACAGGGCTGCCAGCGCCATCTGTGAATTGAAATCTATGGGGTACGCCATGCCGTCCCGGGGGGAGTTCTCCATCACGGTTGCAGACAGGGGAACCTCGTACAAGCCATTCTCCCGCTTGAAGCTCGCCTCCATCCAGCGGTAGTACTTTTCAAGGACGGGCAGCACCTCGCGGATGCGCTTCTTGACCCCGAGCTTGTGGTAGATGTTGTACTCAGCCCAGGCAAACAGGGGCGGCAGGATCCCCTTGGGATTGTCCTTGGGGTGCACAGGCTTTCCATCCGCCTCACGGTATTCCCCGCGGATGGCTCCAGACTCCTCCTGCTTGGCATAGAAGTTATCCAGGACCGACAGGACGGGAAAAATCCTGTTGGAGTAGACCAGGAAGAACGACGCAAAGCAAGCGTCGAACTGGTTTATCCGCGTGCTCTGCGGGTGGCTGAAGAACCTGCCGTGAAAGCCGTTATGCGTCGTCCCTTTCTTCCAGAAGTCCTTGATCAGGATCCATGTTTCGTCGTACAGCGCAACCAGATCCTGGTCGTAGAAATGTATCTTCGGGAAGTCCCTTTTTACCACTCACATTCCTCGCTCTCGAAGTCGTATTGTACCATGCCCTCTTCCACCGTCAAACGTAATTTCCGCGCAGCATGGAAAAAGCGTGCGCCAAACGCCGCCGGTAGCGGCGTCACAGGGAGTTTTCCGTAGTGAAGAAGCGGGGTACTCTGAGCAAAAATGTACGGCGAAGTGGGCAGCATCGTCAAGTTTTGGCGCCATTTTCCTCCATCCTTGACACGTGAGAGGGTGCCGGATTAACTACCGACATGGATTTGCAGGAGCTTTCCGCGACCGCGCGCATGGCGCGGCTGTCCCTCACGCCGGCGGAGATGGAAAAGCTCGGGAAGGCGGTGGAGCAGATGCTCCAGCACTTTTCCCACATGAAAGAAATCGACGTGGAAGGCCTCGCGCCAACCACCCATGCGCTCCTGCGAGAGAATCGAACGCGTGATGATGCGGAGCGGACGGCTGAGGTCTCCGACGCGCTGTTGAAGAACGCTCCCCAGCTGGAAGAGCGCTTCATCGTCGTCCCGAACGTACTCTGAATCACCTGCATCCCCGGGGAGGGGCATTGGACTGGCACGGCATTGCGACAGCTTCCGGACTGCGTGACTCGTGGAAGGCGTTTGCCCAGGCGCGAAACCGCGAGCTGGGGTGCTTTCTCCAGCTTGACCCCGAGCTAGGACAGGAGGGCTCCAGTGCAGCGGGGCCGCTGGCCGGGATCCCTTTCGGGGTCAAGGACAACATTGCCGTCCGCTCGTTCCGCCTCACCTGCGGATCGCGGATGCTTGCAGACTTTGTCTCCCCCTATTCCGCCACCGTCATCGAGAGATTGAAGAACGCCGGCGGGGTGGTAGCCGGCAAGACCAACCTGGACGAGTTCGGTATGGGCTCATCCACAGAGAACTCTGCCCTTCTGGAAACACGGAACCCCTGGGATGGGAAACGGGTGCCCGGGGGGTCTTCCGGCGGGTCTGCGGCGGCCGTTGCCGCCGGGATTGTGCCCTTTGCCCTCGGGAGCGACACCGGCGGCTCGGTCAGGCAGCCCGCATCCTTCTGCGGCGTGTATGGCCTGAAGCCCACCTGGGGGGCAGTCTCGCGGTTCGGCCTGGTCGCCTATGCGTCCTCGCTGGAAGTCATAGGCGTCGTGGCCAAGACCGTGGATTTTGCAGAACAGGCTTTTACAGTCATGCGAGGCCAGGATCCCATGGACCACTCATCGCTCCCCTGGCAACCGCCGCAGCAGAAAAAAGGGCGCCTCCGCATCGGCGTCCCCCGGCAGTGCGCTGATGTGCCCATGCACCCGGACGTGAAGAAAACCTTCGAACGCACGCGCAAGCTGCTGACGGATCTGGGGCACGCAATCGAGGAAGTGTCGTTTCCCACGCTGGATCACGTTGTTTCCTCCTATTACGTGATTGCAACAGCCGAGGCCAGCGCCAACCTGGCGCGCTTCGACGGGGTTCGCTACGGGCATCGCGCTCCGCAGTCGGACAATCCGGAAGAGATGATGTTCCGTTCCCGCAGCGAGGGCCTGGGAGACGAGGTCAAGCTTCGCATCCTTTTGGGCACGTACGTGCTTCGGTCAGGTTTCCAGGACGAATACTACCTGCGGGCACAGAAGATTCGCACCGCCATTCGGATGGATTTCGAGAAGGCTTTTCTCGCGGTGGATCTTGTCCTCATGCCCGTGTATCCGGTGCCCCCCTTTGAGAGAGGGGGAGCGGATTCGGATCCATTCACCCAGAAGCTTGCGGATATCTTCACCTGCTCGGCCAATCTTGCCGGGCTTCCCGCAATGTCGTTTCCCGCCGCCGTGGAAAACGGGCTGCCCATCGGCATGCAGTTTCTGGCCCCCGCCTTTGCAGAGGGGCTCCTGCTGGACGCATGCCGCCAGGTGGAAAAGGCCTTTCCGTCACCTGACGCGCCCGGCTACCCAAGGGGTTGGAGCTGAAAAGTGTACGCCTCGTTTCTCGGGCTTGAAGTCCACACCCAGCTCTTGACCCGCACAAAGGTCTTCTGCGGATGCCGCGCCGCCTTCGGGGACCAGCCCAATACCAACGTCTGCCCGGTGTGCATGGGATACCCGGGGGTTCTGCCGACTCTGAACGTGGAAGCGATCCGCATGAGCTACATCGTGGCCAGGGCACTGAACTGCACACTGGCCCGCTCCACGCTGTTCGAGAGGAAGAACTACTTCTATCCCGATCTGCCCAAGAACTACCAGATCTCGCAATTCCGCTCTCCGTTGGGCACGGACGGGTGGATGGAGATAGAGCTTCGAAAAAGAAAGAAGCGCGTGAGGATCCGCGAGGTGCACCTGGAGGAGGACGCAGGGAAGATGATCCACGCGGGGGACATCACGCTCCTGGACTTCAACAGGACCGGCACTCCTCTCCTGGAGATAGTGACCCAGCCGGACATGGAGGTTGGCGAGGAGGCGGAAGTCTTCCTCCAGCAGCTTCGCCGCTTGGTGCGCTACCTCGGCGTGTGCGACGGCAACATGGAGGAAGGCTCGCTGCGCTGTGACGCGAACGTCTCCGTGAACCTTGAGGGCAAGGGACTGGGGAGCAAGGTCGAGGTGAAGAACCTCAACTCCTTCAAGTTCGTGCGCAAGGCAATAACGTACGAGATCGAGCGCCAGACCGAGATCCTGGAGCGGGGCGGCTCGGTGACGCAGGAAACCCGCCTGTGGAATGAAAACAGGGACGTGACTGAGGGCATGCGGACCAAGGAAAGCTCATCCGATTATCGCTATTTCCCGGAGCCCGACCTGCCTCCTTTCGTGCCCGACAAGGCCTTCCTGGCAAGGGTGGATGCTTCGCTCGTAGAGCTTCCCCAGGCGCGCCGCCTGCGCTTCCTGGACCAATTCTCCCTGACAGAGGAACAGGCAGACTTTCTCTGCGAAGAAAAGGCCACGGCAGACTACTTCGAGCAGGCGGTGAGCCTGGGGGCTGATCCGCAGAGCGCGGCGTTGTGGCTGGCCTCTGACGTCAAGAAGCACCTGAATCGAACGGGCGCCAGCCTTTCCGCAAGCCCGCTTTCTGCTTCGCGCCTTGCAGAGCTGCTGGGCCTCCTTGCGGCAAAACGAATCCACGGGAAGATCGCCAAGGCAGTGCTGGAAAAGGTCTTTGAGGAAGACAAGGACCCGCTTGCCATCATCAAGGAAAAAGGCTGGGAGCAGATCACGGATCCGGCCGCGCTGGGCGTTCATGTTGATGCCGTCATGAAGGCAAACGCCTCTATTGTGGCTTCCATCCGGGGTGGAGACAGCAGGCTGATCACCTTCCTCATCGGCGAGATCATGAAGGAAACCTCGGGCAGGGCGGACCCCGCGCTCGTGCAGGGACTGGTGAAGAAGAAGCTGGCCGTGTCCGTCATCCAGATCCTCTCCCTGGGCGGGGCGATTGTCGGCCGGGAATCCGAGCAGGGAGATGTTGTTGCGGGGGATCCCTCGGAGATCCTGCGTCTTGTGGAGGCAGAAGGGCATTTCGGCAGGAAGGTCGTTTTCGAGGAAGGAGAGGTCGGAAGGATCCTCAGTGAAGAGATCACTCCGGAGGACTGGGCGCGGCTTGCGGCCGGACTGGATGAGCACCTGCGCAGCGGCCGCTCCTCGGGAATCGTTGTGACGCACGGCACGGACACCCTTGCCTATACCGCCTCGCTCGTCTTCTGGCTGTTTCCCAGGCCGCCGGTGCCGATAGTCCTGGCCGCTTCCCTCTTGACTCCCGCCAGGGAAGGCAGCGACGCTATTCCCACCCTTCGCAAGGCCATCCAGACTGCGGCGGAGGGGGTCCCCGGGGTCTACGTCGTTTTCGGCGGCAAAGTGTTCTCGCCGATGAACCTGAAGTTCGAGCGCATGACCGCAGACGGGTTTCGCAACTGGAACATGGAAAAGCCCTGCCATACTGCGGGAGCTCTTTTTGAAGACCTCTCCCTTGGCGCGGACCGGGAAAAGCTGCGCGGCAGGCTCGAAGCTGCGATCAATTCCACCCTTATTATTCGTGTGTACCCGGGCATGCGCGGGGACCACCTCGTGGAGCTCATGGACCGGGGAGTGAAGAACTTCGTCCTGGAGCTCTATGACACCGGCACGGCCAACCTCCGTGACTCGCCCTACTCGCTTCGCCGGGTTTTCCTTGCCGCACGTGAGAAGGGGGTCCACTTCTTCTGCACGTCGCAGCAGGAAGGAATCGTGGATTTTTCCCGATATGCTACCTCGCACGAGCTGTGGCGGGAAGGAGCCATTCCCATGGGTCCGTTAACCACCGAGTCGGCGTGGACGAAGCTCGTGGTGTGCTCTGCCTTCTCGGAAACCGAGGATGAGATGCTGGCCAGAATGGAGCAGGGGAATGCGGACGCTTGTCTCTGAGCTCGCAGGGAAAGTCGGTTCGTCGGTCACGCTCTGCGGCTGGGTCCACAGGATCAGGGACCTGGGCAAGGTCTCCTTTGTCGTTCTTCGCGACAGAAGCGGCATGGTCCAGCTTGTCTTCGACGCGAAGCCGGATGTGACGCTGGAGTCCGTTGTCACGGTGGACGGAACGGCATCCGCCAACCAGAAGGCTCCGGGCGGCATCGAGGTAAGAGTCCAGAAGCTGGAGGTCCTCTCCGCTGCCGCAGTCGACCTCCCCTTCCCCGTGAATCAGGAGCCAGGCAAGACATCTTTGGAGTCCATTCTGGACAACCGCATGATATCCGTGCGGAACCCCGCCATCCTCTCCATTTTCCGCGTGCAGTCGGCAATTCTCAAGGGTTTTGCAGAGCACATGAGGACAGAGGGGTTCACCGAGATCAAGACTTCGAAGCTCATCGGCACAGGAACCGAGGGAGGCACCGGGCTTTTTGCGGTTGAATATTTCGACACACGCGTCTACCTGACCCAAAGCCCGCAGCTGTACAAGCAGGCCATGATCGCCTCCGGCCTGGAGCGCGTCTTTGAGATCGGGCCCGCCTACCGGGCGGAAAAACATGACACGCCGCGGCATATCAACGAGTTCGTTTCCCTGGACGTGGAAATGGCATTCATCGATACCGAGCAGGACCTGATGGACCTGGAGACCAGGATCCTTTCGACCGTCTTCAAAGAGGTCCGTGACGCCTGCCAGCATGACCTCGATGCCTGGAATGCCTCGGTGCCCGACCCCGATCTGTGCGCAAAGATCCCCCGCGTGTCGCACGACGAGGCCAAAGAGATCGTCTCCCGGCAGACGGGCAAGAAGGTCTACGAGATAACGCCGGAGGCAGAGAGGTCACTTTGCGACTGGGCGCAGAAGACACGCGGGGTGGACGCCTGCTTTGTCTACGCGTACCCGCGCAAGTCCCGGCCCTTCTACACGTTCCCGGCTGAGAACAACAAGACGAAGGCCTTCGATCTTCTGTTCCGGGGCCTCGAGGTGACCTCGGGAGGCATGCGCATCAACACGTACGACATGCTGGTGGAGAACGCAAAGACCTTCGGTCTGGACCCTGCGGGCCTTTCCGATTACCTGTCGATTTTTCGCTACGGCTGCCCGCCGCATGGCGGGTTTGCCATCGGTCTGGAGCGGCTCACGCAGAAGATCCTGGGGCTTTCCAACGTCAAGGAAGCAACGCTTTTCCCGCGTGACCGCAAGAGGGTCAGGCCGTAAATGCTCGGCCGGGCTCACGCGCGAAGGGTCGGTTCCGGCCTTACATGCTGCCGTTCTCTGCTTTGAGCCTGGCGATGCGTTGATCGATTTCTGCGGGATTCCCCGACGCCTGAAACAGACTGCAGGGCAGCTCTCCGCATCTGCCGCAGTGCCGCAGACCCTTGCCTGCCTGCGAGCATGCGAAGAGCGGGCAGGCCGCCGCGGCCGGTTGCCGTCTTCCGGGGGGTCTTCCCTGCTCCACGGAGCATCCCATGCAAGCGCAAAGGAAATCGCTGCATTCGTTACAAAGCAGCCCACATGCGGAAAGGTACGACGTTTTCATATCCGTGCTCTGGGGTCCTATGGGGCTGAAGATCCCGCTTTTTTCTGGTGCTCCTCGATGTCCTCCGCATCCCAGGGATAGCAGATCCAGCGATCCTCCAGCTCCTGCCCTGCGAAATATCGTTTGATCTCCCGGGGGATCTTTCCCTTCTTTTCCTTTTTCTTATTGTGCAGAACGGCGATGGCAATCTCGCATGCCCCGTGGCGCAGGAGCTCACGGAGGCAGTACTCCAGCGTGACACGCGAGTCATCAACTTCGTCCACAAGCAGCACCTTCCGTCCCGCGAGCTTTTTCTCCACTTCGTCGATCCACTGGATGGTGTGCGGCGTCTTTGCCGGCTTGTTGTCCGGGCCATAGTATGAGATGCCGACGGTCAGTATTGGTTTCTTCAGGAATGTCTTGAGGATCCGGGCAGGTATGAACCCGCCTGTTCCGATGGCCACGATTACATCCGGGTCAAAGCCGTCAGCGCGGATCTCGTCCGCAAGCCTGCGTATGGTAGCGTGAATCTGCTCGTAGGAAAGAAAGTATTTCCCGTCGATGACTGCGGATGCCATGGATGCCAAACAATAAATGGATTCGGGACCGTACGCAAGACCTGTGGGCGGTCTTATTTGTCTTCGAGCTTGAACTTGGCGCGGATGGCTTGAAACAAGCCGTCGATCAAGGGGCTCTGGGGTCCGCCGATGTGCGCGTCGGACAGGATGTCCCTGCGTTCCCGGGACAGGACGGTGTACAGCTGGCGCAGGGCGTCGCTCTTGGTCTCTGCCGCGTAGCAGATGCGTACGAGCCTTTTCAGCTCCTCGAGGTTCAGGACTTTGCGGCTCTGCCCGATCGTCAGGAAGAAGACTTTTCCGCCGTCGGACTCCTCGATCTCCACGCCTGCCGCCTGGGGCGCCGATGCCTTGCGGGACCCGCGGATCTCGCTTGCCACCTTGTTGATGCGCTCCACGCGGGCGTTGTGGATGAGGACCCCGGCCTGCTGGAGAAGGAACAGAAGGCCCTCCTCATCGACTTCCTTGATGGCCTCTCTCAGCTCCTTTTCCAGCTTCGCCCTGCGCTGGTCAACCGTCTTTTTCGCCGCCTTCTTCGGGATCTTTTTAGCCATGAAATGAGTATACACCGCGGGGCAAGTCGGGTTCAGCGTCAGCCCTAGCGCGGTACCCCGCGCAGAGGCGGTACTCTGCGCGGAGGCGGGACCTTCGGGCCGGCGGCCCTTGACATCAGCAGAACAGCGTCACTACCCTTTTCAGAAAGCAAAGGAAGTGAGGGTACAACAGATGACAGATGGCAACCGAGGATATGATTCCGATCTTCTGCGCGGGAACACGGATTCGCTGCTTCTCTACCTGATCAACGAGATGGGGCAGGCCTACGGGTACCGACTCATCAAGGAGATCGAGGTGCGGAGCGGAGGGTATTTCCGGTTCAAAGAAGGTACGGTCTACCCCGCGCTTCGAAAGCTCGAGAACGATGGCCTGGTGCAGGGGGAGTGGAAGAAGCTGCCCAATGGCCAGGAGCGGCGCTACTATTCCATGACCGACAAGGGCCGCGAGCTGCTGCAGCAGAAGCTGGCGATGTGGCGGAGCTTTGCCAGCGCCATGGCACTTGTCATGAAACCCGCGGAGGGATAAGGGAAAGGACAGCCGATGCAGGCTGAGGTCGCGATCTATCTCGATGAGGTCAGGACCCATCTTCACCTGGATCGAGACACGGAATCCAGGGTCATCAACGAGCTGTACTCTCACCTTCAGGAGAAGGTGAGCGAGCTGCAGGAGCGGGGGGCGTCAGAGCTGGAAGCCACCCGGGAGGCGCTGGCCTCCTTCGGTGGGGCTCGCGCAATTGCGCGCCTGACCTATGAGGCGTACAGCCGGGGCAGCTGGATGGAAGCCCTGATAAGCTGCCAGCCCCACATGATTGTCGCAGCCCTGTTTGCCACGCACGTGTGGCGGCAGCCTGTCCTGCTTGGCGCGGCTTTTGCCGCGATTCTCCTGATCGCAGCGCTGGGGAGCCGTCGGGGCGCGCCGACCTGGTCATACTCATGGATGGGGTACGCGGTTTTTCCGTTCCTGATCCTCACCAGCATGTCGTGGGACCCGGTGGTGCGCACCGTGACCTACCTGATCAAGGGAACGGGCGCACCTGCACCGTTGTGGGAGCTTACATTGCTGGGGGCCCTATGCGTGTTCAGCATCTGGTTGGTGGCATCAACGACCGTGAAGACCGCCCGGCGTGACTGGATTCTTGCCTCCCTCATGCTGCTTCCCCTTCCCGTGCTCGCAATCTGGCTCATCACCGTCAGCCAATCTGATGGGTTCGTCGTCAATATCCTGCGCAGCTTCGAGGTCCGCCTCAGCCGCTGGGACGCTGCAATGGCCTATTTCTGCGCAACCCTGGGTGTCGCCTCTGTTCTTTTCGTCCGCGTCCGCCAGCGCGTATTCAAGGCTGGATCCATTCTTGCGGTGGGCATAGTTGGAGGAGCCGCGGTCCTCAAGAGCTTCTGGGGCGCGTCAGGACTCTTTGAGCTTCTTCTTTTGTCCCTGGCGCTCCTGGCTTTTCTGACCAGCCCTTTTCTGCTCCGAACAGTCGTTGGTCGGGAAACGGTACCGTCCGTCCGGATCTCCTGAGCCTTTTCTTCATCGGCTGTTCTTGACTGCGGCCGCTACTAAGGATACTATTTGCATAGGCTGTCTATGTAATAGCCGACGCAGGCAATATGGTCGCTCGGTATTTCTACAAAGCGGTGCGCTACCTCTTCTTCAGGGCAAGGATTGATGGAAGGGCCAATCTACGCTCGCAGGAGCCGCTGATCATGGTGGCCAACCATGTGGGCTCTTTCGGGCCGGTTTCCCTGATCACTTCCATGCCAGTGCGCATGTATCCCTGGGTTGCTCATGAGGTGACGGACTTGAAGACCGTTGCCCCACGGATCCAGAAGGAGTTCCTGGAGCAGGAGCTGCATCTGAGGCCGCCCCTCAGCGCATGGCTGGGCAGGGTTGTGGGAAGGATCTGCGTGGCCATCATGAAGGACATCGGGGCAATCCCCGTGTACCAGAAGAGCAAAAAGATCACGGCCACGGTCCTTCAGAGCCTTTCCCTCCTGGAGCAGGGAAAGAGCATTCTCGTCTTTGCAGAGGACTCCACGAGAAAAGTCAACGACACCATGTGCGAGTTCTGCACGGGTTTCATCCACGTGGCCCGGCTCTACTACCGAAAGACAAGGAAAGCCGTGCAGTTCCTGCCTGTGGCGGTAAACCGCAGGATCGGCGCAATCCGGATCGGCATGCCAATCCGTTTTGACGCGGGGAAGCCATTTTCAGCTGAGAAGAGGCGGCTGAAAGCCGAGCTGGAGGGCACGGTATATTCGCTGTACGAGCAGCTGGAAGGCGCGCCGGGCCCCGTCGCCCCCCTGGCTGCTAGAACCTGAAGTCCACCTCCTCACGGTCCTGCTTGCCCGTGATTTTCATGAAGAGGGTCCTGCTTCCCGGATCGTAATCCCATCCGTCTGAATACTTTGCATAGGACGGGTCTGAATGCCACGGGATCCCGTGCAGCCGGATCTGTTGGAACGGCCGAACACCGAGAAACGCAAGGTACTGCGGAACACCCGCGGGAAAGGAGAAGACAAGCCGTGCCTGTCCGTCCGCCACGTCCGCGGAGGTCAGATCTGCCGCTGTCCAGGCCCAGCATCCCGGGCCCATGAGTCGATACAGGGGGATCTCCCGCGGGATGTGCCTTCCCAGCGGGAGCATCATATACACTGACTCCGGCGCAAGCTCGCCCTCTTGTGGAGTAATCCGTCCTGATGCCAGGGAAAGTGAGGCAGGGAGAAAACCGCCGTCCTCGGCAAGGGAGAGGGATGACACGATCAGGCCCCGGCCCAGAGCGCTGAGCTGAGATGACTGCAGCAGGGATCCTGCCCGCATGAGAAGTGAGCCGCACCTGACGGATTGTTTCACGTCGACGCTTCCGGTCTGCGAGCGGAGGAACACCCCCCCGTCGTTGCCGGCTGCAAGGGAAGGAAGCAGACGTTTTTCTATCAGATCACCTGCCGCCGCTGGAACGGTGGCATCATCACCCACGAACAGGGCGTAATCCTCCAGCGCCTCCAGAACCGTGAGGAGGGAAGGTGTTGGAAGACCGGCCGGATCCAAGGTGCGCAGAGAGGAAAGGACCGTCCTGGCAAGCGCCGGGCCCTCCCTGTCAAGCGCAGACAACAGGACGCCCGGCGTGTTGGCAAGCGATGCATCCCTCCGGGCTGCCAGACTTTTCAGCCGTTCCACCTCGGCGGCGTTCCCCGCCTGCTGACGCCCGGCAAAGTCTCTGAGGCGACCTGAATACACGCAGGCGGAATACGTTACCTGAAGCGCTGGATTTTGGCTGAGCTGGTCATCAAAGGCGCTGCTCCAGGTCTGAATGGCGTCCGCAAAGGTCCCTCGATCCAAAGATTCAGCCAGAAGACCCACGCCGATCTCCTCCGAAAACCCCTGCTTTCCGTCCGCCATCTTCCACGTGCGGTGGTTTGAGGAAAAACGCGAGGCGCTCCATCCCGCATATGCCAGATCGGAGAAACGGGCGAGTGCGGCGGCCAGCTGATCCGGCGTCGGGAGCGACTTCTCGTCGGGGAGCCTGGCGGCAGGCACGGATGCCTCAAGCGGAGCAGCGGGCGATGCGGCGGGCGAAAGGGAAACCAGGCGCATTGCCGGCTGCAAAGCCGCGGCGCCAACGTGGAGGCTGATTGCCCTGGAGCTGTAGTCGATGGTTGAGCCCGACGGCAGGGAAAGCTGGAAAACGCCTGCGCCCTGCCGCCAGGAGAGCGTGCCTGGAGTTGCGTCTCGCTGCAGAATCCCGGAAACCTTGAAGGGAATGGTGAGCACTCCGGGGGGGAGGGAGCCTTCGGCAACCTGGAAGATGGTCAAGGCGGAGCCAGCGGCATCCGCCGAAGAAACGCGCAGGCGCTCATCTCCTGAAAGCACGATGTCTGCCGCCCGGTCTGAAGTCTCGAATCTTTCAAGCCCGGGGCTCGAAGCCCTGGAAAAACGCAGGTCAAGCCCGTTCCAGGACAACGTCAGCTCTTCCAGACGGCTCCTGTTGAACAGCGGCAGCGGGGAAAAGCGTCCTGAGATGCGCGCCCCGCCTGTGGTCATGGAAAAGCTGCCCGCAAACACTGCGAGGCAGATGAGGAGGAGCGCGGCGCCGATGTAGACAACCGACGCCAGGAGATACCGGCGAGGCGAGCCTTGCATCGGGTGCGGATTCTATCAGGGTAGAATGAAACATTCAACAAAACCCTGCGCCGGGCTTGAACCTCAGGGTCAAAATTAATAGCATGGCCCCGGAGGTGCGATGGCCCTGAACAGAGTCCAGACGATTGATGACCATGTAAAGGTGAAAACCGCCCTGGTCAGCGTCTGGGACAAATCGGGCCTCGATCTCCTGGTGTCCGGCCTGCTCGCCGCCGTTCCCGATGTCAGGATCCTTTCCACCGGAGGGACCCATGGCGCCATCCAGAAGATCCTGGGACCAGGGGGGCGCGCCAGATTGCAGCAAATCTCCGAGTACACCGGGCAGCCGGAAATGCAGGGCGGTCTGGTGAAGACGCTCGACTTTAAAGTCTACCTGGGCATTCTCTCGGAAACCTACAATACAGCCCATAACGCCGACATGGCCCGCGCGGGGGCGGTCCCCATTGATCTGGTTGTCGTAAACCTGTACCCGTTCGGCACCGTGGTGGCCCAGCCTGGCGCAACCCCGGAGGCGGCCCGCTCCAACATCGATATCGGGGGTCCGTGCATGGTCCGGGCTGCCGCCAAGAACTTCCATCGCGTTGCAGTGCTCACGGACCCGGCTGACTACCAGCCCGTGCTTGCCGAGCTCTCCGCGGGCCGGGGCGCGCTCACGCTGGCCACGCGCTGGCGCCTGGCGCAGAAGGCGTTCGCGGTCACTGCCGCCTATGATGCGGCCATCTGCGGCTACCTCGCACAGCTGGCGCCGGAGCGTGTGCGCGCCGACTATGACGTGAGAACGGGAAGCTGAAGCGCATGTCTGCTCCTGATCTGAAAAGCGCGTATCGGCGCATAATGGAGGACCATTTCCCAGACCGCATGGAGATCAGCTTCATTGGGGAGGCCGGCCGCCAGACGCTGTTCTACGAAAAAGCCACATGGGTGATCGATGGAGAGGAAAAGGGGCTGCGCTACGGAGAGAATCCGGGGCAGGAAGCGGCCCTGTACCGGCTTGTCAACGGGAACCTATCCCTGGGGGGGGCCGTCACGATCAGAGCCGGGCGCCACCTCGCGTCGGACGTTGAGCTCCTGCAGTCAGGGAAGCATCCCGGCAAGATCAACATCACGGACGCGGACAACGCGCTCAATATTCTCCGCTACCTTACGGCCGCTCCCTGCGCCGTCATTGTCAAGCACAACAATCCCTGCGGCGTGGCCCGGGCTGCCACCCTTGCCAAGGCCTACCACAGTGCCCATATGGCGGACAGGATCGCCGCCTTCGGCGGGGCAATCGCGCTGAACAGGGAAGTCGACAAAGAGACGGCAGAGCTGATTGCCGCCGCGTACGCCGAGGTGGTGGTTGCACCGGAGTTCGCTCCCGGCGTCATGGATGTCTTTGCCCGGTGGAAGAACCTCCGCGTCATTCGCATTTCCAACATGGCAAGGCTGGAGAGCTTTGTCGGCGCGCCATATGTCGACTTTAAAAGCCTGATCGACGGGGGAATCATAGCGCAGACCGCGTTTGTGCCCCGCACGCTCAGCGTCCGGGACTTCCTGCCCGCGCAAACCGTCTACAAGGGCAAGGAGTACCGCACGGCAAGGTCCCCGACCCCGGCAGAGGAGGAGGACTTGCTCTTCGGCTGGCTTGTGGAGACGGGAGTCACGAGCAACTCGGTGATCTACGTCAAAGACGGGGCCACTGTCGGCATTGGCACCGGGGAGCAGGACAGGGTCGGAGTGGCGGAGATTGCCCGGGACAAGGCGTATCGAAAGCTCGCAGACCGGCTGGCGTGGGAAGCCTTTGCAACGCCGTATGCCTCCCTTGAAAAGCCCGGCGCCAGAGCGGAGATCGACCGGGAAGTGGCCCGGCAAAAGGGCGGGATTGCCGGCTCGTGCATGGTCTCAGACGGATTCTTCCCTTTCCGCGACGGTGTGGATGTCGGCATCCGGGAGGGTGTCACGGCCATCGTACAGCCCGGGGGCTCGGAGAGGGACTTCGAGTCCATCGAGGCATGCAACGAGGCCGGTGTCGCCATGGTCTTCACGGGCCAGAGATCCTTCAAACATTAGCGTAGCGGAAAGGACGGACAATGTACGAGAGAAACGTCGCCCACATCGAGGCCCTGGTGAAGGACCAGAACGAGTGGCGTGACAGCTGCATCAACCTGATTGCGAGCGAAAACGTGACGAGCCGCAGGGTGCGGGGCATCATGGGCTCGGACTTCGCGCACCGATACGCCGAAGGCCATCCCGGGGAGCGCTACTACCAGGGAACGGAGATCATCGACGAGATCGAGAGCCTCCTCAAGCAGCACACGAAGGGCCTGTTCCACTGCAAGCACGCCGATGTGCGTCCGATCAGCGGGACCATCGCGAACGACGCCGTCTTCAGCCGCTATATACGCTGGGGTGATATCGCGTTCGTGAACTCGACCCCTGCCGGGGGGCATATCAGCCACCACCGCGCCGGCTCGGTGGGGAAATACACCAAGAACATCGTGAACTTCCCGCTCACCGCGGACGGCTACCACATCGACGTAGATCATACCGTGGACCTCATGAAGGCCTTTGAGCCTAAAATACTGATCATGGGGAAGAGCCTCTTCCTCTTCCCCGAACCGGTGAAGGAACTGGCCCCGTACTGCAGGAAGCGGGGCATCCAGCTCATCTACGACGCGGCGCACGTCCTGGGGCTCATCGCGGGCCGCCAGTTCCAGGACCCCCTTGGAGAAGGCGCAACCATCGTTACCGCCAGCACCCACAAGACCTTCTTCGGCTCCCAGCGCGGGGTGATCCTCTCCAACGTGGATGACGAGGAGTGGCGCAAGATCGACAAAGGCGCCTTCCCCGGCTCCTCCTCCAATCATCACCTGGAGACCCTGGTTGCGCTGGCGGTCTCCACATATGAGATGCTGGAGTTCGGAGCGGACTATGCTCGCCAGGTGGTGGCCAACGCCAAGCAGCTGGCCCGCGGGCTGTACGACGCGGGCTTCAAGGTCCAGGGTGAACAGTTCGGGTTCACCGAAAGCCACCAGGTTGCAATCGACATGACCGATTTCGGGAGCGGGGACGCCGCCGCCCGGGACCTTAAGGACAACCGGATCATTGTCAACATGAACCTCCTCCCCTTCGAGCCGCTGGATCACGCCACGAGCCCGGCCGGCATCAGGATCGGGGTGCAGGAGATGACCCGGGTGGGAATGAAGGAAACGGAAATGGATCGGATTGCCGATCTTTTCAAGCGCTGCCTCATGGAGAAGAGGTTTGTCGGGGACGAGGTGAAGGAGATGCGGGGGCATTTCCGGGAGGTCGCCTACTCCTTCGACGCGCTCGATTAGGCCGACGCCCACGCCTCGCACGGCGCAGCCGTGCGGTGGCGCGAAAGCTTGACCTTCCCCTGCCCGCGCCCTATAGTTCGCCGATCTCCCACACACATTTGCGCAAAAGGGGAACCGGCATGCTGATCATTGGGGAACTGATCAATTCGACGCGCAAGCAGATCCGCAAAGCCATTGAAGAGAAGGACAGCGGGCTTATCCAGGATCTCGCGAAGAAACAGGCAGAGGCCGGGGCGAACTGGGTGGATGTGAACGCCGGCGCCTTCCCCACAGACGAAGTGGAGAAGCTTCAGTGGCTGATATCGGTCATCCGAGAGGTCAGCACAGTTCCCCTGTCCATCGATTCTCCGCGGCCCGCTGCGGTTGAAGCAGGGCTAGCGATTGCGGGGCAGGATCCCTTTCTCAATTCGATCTCTGCGGAGGCCGACAGGTACCGGACCCTGATCCCCTTTCTCAAGAAATATGACGCTCGCGTGGTGGCCCTGAGCCTTGACGATTCCGGGATGACGGACGACATGAGCAAGGTCTGGGAGGTTGCCGATGGCCTTATCAAGAGGCTGGAGGATGACGGGGTCCCCCCCGACCACATATTCGTCGACCCGCTGATCCGTCCGGTCAGCACCAATCCCGAGTACGGAATGAGCGCATTGAACGTCGTGGCAAGGATCGCCGAGCGGCATCCCCAGGTGCACACGACGTGCGGTCTGTCCAACGTCTCGTACGGTCTGCCTCGCCGGAGGCTCCTCAACCAGGTGTTTGTCGCCATGGCAATTGCGAAAGGCATGGACAGCGCGATTGTCGACCCCCTGGACCCTCGCATGATGGCGAACATCGCCGCGGCAGAAGCCCTTGCCGGCAGGGACCAGTTCTGCATGAGCTATATTACCGCGGAGAGAGAAGGCAGGTTCGAGGGCATGGGGTAAGGGAGAGAAGCCCATGGCAGCGCGGATCATCAATGGCACGGAGATCGCAGGCAGGATTCGCGGCGAGATCGCGGAAGGGATCGAAAGTCTCAAGCGGGAATCAGGGGTGACGCCGGGACTCGCCGTGGTCCTGGTGGGCGACAATCCCGCCTCCCGCAGCTATGTGCGAAACAAGAACAAGGCCGCCCACGAGATCGGCATCTACTCCGAGCAGCATACCCTGGCCGGGAGCGCCTCTGAGGCGGAGCTCCTTGCGCTAGTGGAAAAGCTGAACCTGGATGCGAAGATTCACGGCATCCTGGTTCAGCTTCCCCTTCCCGCTCAGATCAACGAGACCCGGGTGATCAATGCGATTGCGCCACACAAGGACGTGGATGGCTTCCACCCGGTCAGCCTGGGCCGGATCATGACGGGGGAAAGGGGCTTTCGTCCATGCACTCCATTGGGCATCCAGAAGCTCCTCGTCTACTCGGGGGTGAAGATCCCCGGAAGCCACGTGGTGGTTGTGGGCAGGAGCAACATCGTCGGGAAGCCTATCGCCAACATGCTCATGCAGAAGGAGGAGGACGCTGACGCCACGGTCACGATCTGCCATTCCCACACTCGGGACCTGCCTTCTATCACCCGTCAGGCCGACATCCTGATAGCGGCCATCGGACGGCCTGATTTCATAACCGCCGACATGGTGCGCGAAGGCGCCGTGGTCATCGATGTCGGCATCAACAGGATTGAGGATCCGACACATCCCAGGGGCCAGCGCATAGTAGGCGACGTGAAGTTCGATGAGGTCTGCGGGAAGGCAGGGGCAATCACGCCCGTGCCGGGCGGCGTGGGCCCCATGACGATTGCCATGCTCTTGTACAACACCCTGCTCTCCGCGCGGGCGGCGGTGAAAAAAGGGTGATCGGTGATTTCACCGTGACGAGATTGGTACTTTTGTTCCCTTGTCGGGTTACTCGAATGGTACTATACTGGAGTTCATTAGAGGTTGCGATGAAGAGGCTAACCTTTCTTGCCTGCCTAGTCGTGGGGGGGCTGCTGGCATGCACGTCCACCAATGATTCCTTTCTTATCAAGACCTTGGACGATCAGAGCAAGTCCAGGGCTCTGACTGAGGCCGGGGTGGAGGAGTACGATATCCACCTTGTCCATCAGGCCGAGTTCGACAAGATTGCCGACATCAGGAACTATTTTGTCGTTGCCCTCAAGTTCGATTCGACGAACGCTCGTGCTCAGCAATACCTGTCGCTTCTGGACGATTTCAAGAATGCCCAGCTGAAGAAAAACCTCGGGGCCGCCTCCCGGGCCCTGAAGAACACCAAGCGCTCGGATGACGACAATTACAACATTTTCGTCGCGCTCCAGACGGCGATCAAGATCGACCCGGGCAATGCGGAAGCCCAGAAGATGCTGAACGACACCGCTTCTGTGCGCTCTGCGCTTGTCAATTCCTACCTCGCCAGAGCGAAAGCAGCGACAGACAAGGTGGACGACAAGACCCCGGACTCGGTGAAGGAGAAGCAATTTACTGAGGCTTTTCAGCAGACCGGGATGGCTCTTGACGTGGATCCCAAGAGCTTCAGCGCGCAGAACCAGCGCAACTCTGCGCGCTCCGAGCTGGCCAAGCTCGTCACCCGCCGGATCGACATCGCTCAGAAGGCCATCGCGGCGGGCAACTTCACGGATGCACGGACGCAGGTCAATGTGCTCAATGAGCTGAACAGGCGCGTGGGCAACAGCTTCGATACGGACGTGCGCCAGGTCGCCTATTCGTTGAATTACAAATGGGCCTTGAGCCTGTACAACAAGAAAGACTACACAACTGCCGAAGTGAAGAATGAAGCCGCTCTGGCGGTCATGAAAACAGATGAGGCGCGGGCGCTGCGCAGGAAGATAGCGGACAAGAGCGTGCAGCCGGTGGTGGCGGTCGCCTTCGATACATCCCTGCAGGACATCGACAATCTGATTGCAACAGGCGAGCTTGTGGCCGCCCACCGCAAGGTGGATTCGCTTGCCAAGGTCACCAAGGACCAGACCAACATGCAGCAGCTGGACAGCAGAAACGAAAAGATCCTGGCGAGCCTGAAGGACCTGTACGACAAGGGCGTGGATGCCTACCGCAGTGAGGACTTCAAGACCGCCATCGACCTGCTGCAGACCGTTGTCGCCATCCAGGTGGATTACGAGCAGGCCTCCGACTACCTGGACAAGGCGCGGTCAAAGCAGAAACTGCTTGAACAGTTCTGACCCGTGGGGCGCCGGCAGGTGCCCACACTCAAGGAGAGGGACACATGAAGGATAGGTCCAGGCTGGGATACCATGCCGCGGAGATTGGTTTTTCCATCATCCTGATTGTCTGGTATCTGCTCCCCTACCTGATCCAGGCCCTGGGAAGCTTCAATCCGCTGCAGCTTGCCGGGTCGCTCTACGGCTCGCCCCCCCGCCAGCCGGTCGCATGGCTTGTCATCACCATCATGGCCGTCCTTGTTCCATTGATCTGCCTGTGGAAGATTGCCGCTTTTTTCCTCAAGGACCGGGTGCAGATCATAACAGACCCGACATGGACCCTTCCCATCCTGATGAACATCGTCTCCTCCGGCCTCGTGATCGCGATGCTCGTGGTCCATGTCATCGCGTTTGCAGCCAGCGCCCGCTACTTCGAGGCATTCCCTCCGGTCACCTACGTGGTGTTCGCCCTCTCGATCGGCTTCAACGTTTTCTCATTGGTGATGCTCATCATGAGCCTCAGCAGGCGTGACCCCTTCTACCAGGAATACCTGGAGTTCCGCGGCCGGGGCGGCGCGGAAAACGGGAACGGGCATGGAATCCTTTCCGTCGTTCCGCGCCAGGGAATCCAGAGACGGCTGATCCTTACGTTCGTTCCCCTCATCCTGGTTGTGATCCTGGTCCTTTCATTTGTTCTTCTGAGCAACTTCAAAGGCACCATCCAGGACGCGGTCTTTGCCAACGGGCAGAGCGTGACGGAGAGCGCGGCAACCGAGGTCAAGGCAAACCCCACGGACCGTATTGCGCTGGACGACTACTTCGGCGCAGCGGCCAAGAAAAATAGCGCTGCCCTGGGATCAGGGGCCTCGTTCCGTTTCAACACGCTTTCCTTCTACCGCAGGGACGCAAAGGCGGGTGATTACGTTCTCTGGTCGGGCACGGACTCGAAAAAGATCGGGCAGAGGACAAAGCTCGATACCCCCCTTACCCAGGCGATATCCCGCTACAACCCGCAGGACAAGGTCTTCGAGTTTCTGTCGCCCGTCATGCTGAGCAACGTCAACATCGGCTACGTGATGGTGGACTACGCCCGCGACGTGATTTACGAGCCGTATTTCCGAACGCAAGTCATGGTCTTCGCCATCGCCGCCCTCTTCATGTACGCCTCGGTGTTTCTCATCTACCTCTTCGGAAGGAACATCGTGTTCCCCATCCTCTTCCTGAGAATGAGCGTTTTCTCCATTGCCGACATGCTCTCCCGCATGATCAAGGGCAAGGAAAGGGTTTCCGCGGAGCTGCTGCAATATAAGGACAGAGTGACTACGCGGGACGAGATCAAGCTGCTCTCCAACGAGGTCAACAACATGACCACCGTCATCCGCGGAGTGATCCCCTACATTTCCGCCTCAACCCTCAAGTATTCTGAACGGGAAAAGCCCACCACGGAGAGGAAGACGCTGACGTTCCTGTTCACGGATATCCGCGGCTTCACAAGCATCTCGGAGTCCATGAGCCCTGACCAGGTTGTGCAGATGCTCAACCGCTACCTGGATCTGCAAACCACCGTCATTCATGCCAACAATGGGGAGATCGACAAGTTCGTCGGCGACGAGATCATGGCAATGTTCGAGGGCCCGAAGAAGGACATCAACGCGTGCCGGGCCAGCCTGGAGATCCGCAAGGAAATGGCCCAGGCGAAAGAGCTGGCCAAGGCGCAGGGCAGAGAGGACGTGTCCATTGGGATCGGCATCAACACAGGCCAGGTGGTCTTTGGAAGCATGGGGGCCAAGGACAGGATGGACTTCACCAGCATCGGGGATACCGTCAACCTGGCCGCGCGGCTGGAGGGAACCAACAAGGAATACGGCACCAAGACGCTCATCACGAAAGCGGTTTACGACAAAGTGAAGGAAAGTTTTCTTTGCCGCGAGATAGACTTGATGACGGTGAAGGGCAAGACTGAACCCGTTCGTATCTACGAGGTCCTTCAGGAGTCGAAGTCTGCCGCCGAAAAGCTTGTCAAGCTGAAGAAGATCTTCGAGACCTCCCTGGAGCTCTATCGCAAGCAGAAGTGGGCGGATGCGGAAAGAGGATTCAGCGCGCTTG
This sequence comes from Spirochaetia bacterium, assembly GCA_049515135.1. GTDB lineage: Bacteria > Spirochaetota > Spirochaetia > SZUA-6 > Fen-1364 > Fen-1364. Next base: position 63,761 of record JBEKUJ010000009.1, on the reverse strand, counting down.
TAAAAGAACTCAAGGACGATACGAGCAAGGTCTTCCTCCAGCGCATCAAGGAGTTCCAGGCTGACCCTCCGCCGAAGGGCTGGGACGGGGTTTTCCACAGGACGACAAAGTAGGCATAGAGCGCCCCAGTCGCCTGGGGCGTTTTTTATGGTGCGATGTCCGCCACGGATTCCACAATGCGCGTGGGCTGATACGGATAGCGCGGCACATCTTCCCTCCGCGTGACGCCGCTCAAGACAAGCACGGTCTCCATTCCGCTTTCCACCCCTGCCACCATGTCGGTGTCCATCCGGTCGCCAACCATCACCGTGTTCTCGGAATGGACCCCGAGGTAGTTCAGCGCGGTCCTCATCATCAAGGGGTTGGGTTTGCCGACGAAGAAGGGGCTGACGCCCGTGGCTTTCTCAATCAACGCCGCCATGGCTCCGCAGGCGGGAACAAGACCCCCGTCGCCGGGCCCCGATGGATCCGGGTTCGTCGCGATGAACCGCGCCCCTTTCTCGATGAGGCGGATGGCCGTGGTGATAAGCTGGAAATTGTACGAGTTCGTTTCACCCAGAACGACGTACCAGGGCTCGATATCGGTGATGATGAAACCCGCCTCGTGCAGGGGATCGGTAAGCCCGCTCTCCCCGATGACGAAGACCTTGCCGTTGCCCTTCTGCGATTTGAGAAAGCTCACCGTTGCCATGGCGGAGGTGAAGATGCACTGCGGCGCCAGAGAGATGCCGACGCTTGTCAGGCGATAGGCGAGGTCCGTCTGCGTGTACTTGGGGTTGTTCGTGAGAACCAGGTATTTGGCGCCGCGCGCCTCCAGGCGCTTGAGGAACGCGTCCGCGCCGGGGATCGGGTCCGTGCCCCTGACCAGGACCCCATCCATGTCGATGAGATAGCTCTTCGGGTCGGACATCTCGGGCTCATCATACGGGATACCCGGTAACGCCTGCAAGGCGTATATTTGCCGACGAGATCGAGGAGGCATGTGGGAATGTACAAGCCTGAGGCGATCCTTTTCGACCTCTGGGGAACGCTCATGGATTCGACCGGGTTCGATCCCGAGCAGGGAAACGCCGCCCTGCTTGCCCTTGCGGAGAACCCGCGGGGGGTGACGCTGGATGAGCTTCAGGAGCTGGGGCGCCGGGTGGTTACAGCCACAGTCCCCCGGGAGGAGCAGGCTTCCCTGGAGTTCACGCAGAGCGCGCTGTTCCGCATTCTTTCGGACTCCTTCGGGCTGAGCTTCCGCAGGCCGCTTGAAGAGCTGGAGTGGGAGTTCTGGAATGCCTCCCTCACGGTCGCTCTCCGCTCTGGCGTGCGTGAGATGCTGGAGCACGTGCGGGAGCAAGGGATTCGAAGCTGCGTGATCTCCAACTCCTCCTTCGGCGCGGCCACCATCGAGCGCGAGCTTGCGCGTCAGGGGATTCTGGAGTACTTCGAGTTCGTGATCTCCAGCGCAGACTACGGTATCAGAAAGCCTGACGCGCTGATATTCGAGGCAGCGCTTCGCAAGATGGGGATCCGGCCGGAAAAAGCGTGGTTTGCCGGCGACAACGTCGGCTATGATATCGTGGGGGCTCGGGGCGCCGGGCTGTATCCCATTGCGTACAACGCTCATGCCCCCGTGCCCGCGACAGTCGCCGACTATGCAGCCATTTCGCACTGGCGTGAGCTGTCGAGCCTCGTGGAAGAGGCCCGTGAGGAACGGGAAGAGGGAGCCGGCTCCGGTTGACAGCAACTGAGGTTCTCAGTCAGAGTCGGGGCGGAAGCGATTTTTCCGGAGGTAAGGGATGTTTATTGGCAAGCTCGCGGACCCGGTCCTGGTGGCGCTGCTGGAAACGCTGCCGGTTGAGTTTTCCGTCACGGACGAGAATGACAAGGTGGTCGCATGGAACAGGCATGAAACAAGACTATTCCGTAGAACGCAGAACGTTCTTGGAAGGGACGTGCGCGCCTGCCATCCCAAGCAAAGCCTCGAGAAAGTTGAGAAGATCCTCTCCGAGATGAAAGCCGGCAAAAGGGAAAGCGCCGAGTTCTGGATCGATATGCAGGTGGACGGCAGGCCGGAGAAAGTTCTCATTCGGTACTTTGCGCTTCGCGATTCCGGGGGAAAGTTCGTCGGGTGCCTGGAGTGCTCTGAGAAGATCGCGCACATCCAATCCCTCACGGGACAGAAGCGCCTTCTGGACTAATGGTTCCGGCGAGCTTGAAGGTTCTGGCCGAAATCCCCGCATTTGACGGGGACGTTTTTCCGGGCTATCATTTTCTTTGAGGAGCCAGGCCCTTCGTGGTCCCGGCAGCCTCTCACTCTGTGCGTTTGGAGGTCATATGCAACACACCGACGACCCTGGGGGTAAGTTGACCTAGCGCACGGGGGATGCCCCTTTTGGGCTTTGCGCAGCGAAGCCTGGTCCATCTCCTGTGCCGTTTCCGCGCGCCACGGGAGGTGGAGCATGAAAAAACTGAAAGTCTTCCTGGACGTCTTTGTCCTGAGCGGTTTCGTCAGCAGCTTCTTCTACGGGTTCCTCAATCCGCTTTATGTCAGCGTGATACTCGCGCGCCTGGATCCGCGTATCATTGCCGTCGGGTCGTTCATGTCGTCCGGCTTCCCGGTTCTCATCGGGGCAGTGCTCGGCAACAGACGGCTCTTCAGGCGGATATACAATCTGCTGCCCTGGCTCATGGCCATCGAGCTCGTCATGGGCTGCGGGGCTGCCTTTGTGGCAGCGTTCGATCTGGCCGTGTACTACCTTGCTTCCATGGTCATCATGGGGGTGTTCTCCACCTCGATCGTGTACCTTCTGCAGAAGATCAAGGAGAAGAAATATCGGGCCGGCAGGGCCAGCTTCGATCGCCGCTATGGAATGGCGGACGCGCTGGGCTCGGGTGCAGGCTCGGTGGTGAGCATCGCGGCTGTGTCTCTCCTGAGAGAGCCTCTTTCAATTGCGGCAGCCGGGGTGCTTCAGACTGCCGTCGTCTACGGGCTCTTTCTTATCATGTACCGTCGGATTCCGGCCCCGCGCAAGCGCCGGGCCGACGAGGAGCCTCACCCATGGACCGAAACACTCCCGACCCTACCGGCGCTCGCCGCGGCATGAGAGCGGATCCCGCGAGATGCCGCAGGACTTGACACCTTCCGGCCGCACCGTTATCAGTAATGCAACCGCGCCCCTGAAGCGCGGCGGAAGGAGCACCCCATGCCAGACCCGTCAGTCCCTGTTCCCGCCCCTGCGCGGAGCTCCGCGCCAGGGCTGCCGCCGTCGGACTTCATCCGCGATTTCGTCGTGGAGGATCTGAAGAGCGGACGATTCAGCAGGGTGCAGACGAGGTTTCCGCCCGAGCCCAACGGCTACCTGCACATCGGCCATGCAAAGGCAATGTGCATCTCGTTCGGCATCGCACAGCAGTTCGACGGCAAATGCAATCTGCGGTTCGACGATACGAACCCGACCAAGGAGGAGCAGGAGTACGTCGATGCCATCAAGAGCGACGTGAAATGGATGGGCTTTGACTGGGAGGACCGGGAGTTTTACGCCTCTGACTACTTCGAGCAGCTGTACCAGTGGGCAGAGCAGCTCATCCGGGCAGGGAAGGCGTACGTGGATGACCTGGATGAGAAGGCCATCCGCGAATATCGGGGGACCGACGTTGTGGACAAAGGTCCCATCACGGTCACGCCACCGGGCAGGGACAGCCCCTACCGCAACCGCTCCGTGGAGGAGAACCTGGATCTTTTCCGTCGGATGCGCGCCGGGGAGTTCGCTGACGGGGCCCGCACGCTGCGGGCGAAGATCGACATGGCCCATCCGAACCTGCACATGCGGGACCCGGTCATGTACCGCATCCGCCACGCCTCTCATCACCGCACCGCCGGTGCGTGGTGCGTCTATCCCATGTATGATTTCCAGCATCCCCTTTCGGATTCCATCGAGGGGGTGACGCACTCTCTGTGCAGCCTGGAGTACGAGATACACAGGCCGTTGTACGACTGGTTCCTGGAGCAACTTGGGGTTTTTCACAGCCGACAGATCGAGTTCGCACGTCTCAATCTCACCCATACGGTCCTGAGCAAGCGCTGGCTGCTTGAGCTGGTCAGGGAGGGGCGGGTCAGCGGCTGGGACGACCCCCGGATGCCCACCATCGTGGGGCTGCGCCGGCGCGGCTACACCCCTGAGGCGCTGCGGGATTTCGCAGCGCGCATCGGCGTCTCCAAGGCTGACAGCACGGTGGACATTGCGCTGCTCGAGCACTGCCTCCGCGAAGACCTCAACCGCAGGTGCCGGCGGGCAATGGCAGTGCTCAAGCCGTTGAAGCTGGTGATAGAGAACTGGCCGGCGGGCAGGACAGAGGAGCTGGATGCGGTGAACAACCCCGAGGATCCCGGGTCAGGAACGAGGAAAGTGCCGTTCTCAGGGGAGTTGTTCATCGAGCAGGATGATTTCCGGGAAGTCCCGCCGCCGAAATATTACCGACTTACCCCGGGTCAACAGGTGCGGCTGCGTTATGGATATATCGTGACCTGTACGGGCGTGAAAAAGAATCCAGCCACGGGCGTCGTCGAAGAGGTCAGATGCACCTATGACCCCTCCACGAGGGGGGGCAACGCTCCCGACAATCGAAAAGTGAAGGCCACAATCCACTGGGTTTCGGCCTCTCACGTCCTGAGCGTCGAAGCGCGCCTATACGATCATCTCTTCCTTGCGGAGTTCCCGCAGGCAGTGCCGGCCGGCATGGACTGGAAGGACACCATCAACCCTGCTTCGCTGGAGGTGGTGCGGGAAGCCCGCGTGGAACCCGCCCTGGGCGGCGCCCGCGCAGGAGACAGGTTCCAGTTCGAGAGGCTGGGCTATTTCTGTGTGGATCCTGATTCGACCGACGGGAGGCTCGTTTTCAACCGTACAGTTGCCCTGAAAGATACATGGGCAAGGATCGAGAAAAGGGCTCTGCAGACCTGATGGATCAGGAGCTCTGCCCTGTCTCCTCGCTTCCCCGGGGCGGTTGCTCTCCCGGAGCATCCTGCGAATCTGGCGTTATGCCTTCAAGCTGGCCCGCTGGCGCCGAGCCTTCGGGGAGCGGTTCACCCGGCTGGTCCGGGCCCTTTTCCCCTTCGTGTTTCTTGTTGAACCGGCGCTGCCTCTTCTCTTCCTGCTTCTTCAGGCGGGCAAGCTCCTTGCGGCGTTTTTCACTCTGGTATGGCGATCTTCCCACGTGGTCCTCCCTTCTCCATGCCGTGCCGCTCGGCAGACAGGGCACAGATGAATGACTTTCTCAAGAGGCCGAAATCGAAAAGGGAGGCCAGCCCGAGGCTGAACCTCCCCGGATCGCCTAGTAGTACCGGCTGCGGCTGCCTCCGCCCCCTCCACCGCTCCTGTTGTTGTCCCGGGGCTTGTCGTTTGCCTCGTTGACCTTCAACTGACGGCCATCCACCTCCTTGCCGTTCAAGGCAGCCATTGCCGAGCGAGCGGCATCTTCAGACGCCATCTCGACGAACCCGAAGCCCTTGGCGCGGCCGGTATACCTGTCCGTGATCACGTTGACGGACACGACCTCGCCGTACTGGGCGAAGAGCTGTCTCAGCGTATCCTCGCTGGTGTTATAATTCATGTTGCCGACATAGATCTTTTTCGCCATGTCGAACCCCCTTTTTGTCCGGGGGACTTTCCCCCGCCGTTCCATGCCCCGGAGCCTGTCGACGACAGGCTCAATGCGCTCCTAATACAATTGCGGGCCGTCGCGTCGTATGACTGTCATGGGCTCTTGAAACGGGGGAGAAAGAATTGATTCTGTCGGAAGCGAATTCTTTATGGGGAAGTAATTCGATCACTCGATGTTCTTCCAGATCCACCCCTGGGCGGCACACATCACACTTGATGCAATCCCGCGCGTGCCCTGTCATCAATCCGCGCGCCTGTCCTTGAGAACGCGGTATTCCTCCGCATGTCAGTCCTGTTTCAACGAAACCAGCCCACGAGCGACCGGAATACGCAAAAGAGCATACTCGATCGGGCTGGCCAAGTCAAGAAGAAAAAGGCCAGCGCCATGGATGGCGCGGGGGCGTACGCGTGCAGGGATGCACAAGCGGACGCCCCAGTGCCGCGCAAGCGAGGGCGGCTGCGTATAAGGATGTACAAGCAGACGCTCGGCACCTCGGACGGTTTGTTGACAGCGCGTTCGGCCGGGCTTAGGATCACTGGCAAGGGAGGGGAAAGACGCAATGAGCGAAATGAGCTTTCTCCTTGCCGTTTTCGCAATCATCGAGCATCTGAACAAATCCGAGCTCACGACAACCAGCAAGAAGCTGATCATAGCTTACGTGAACGAAGCCAATGGCGAAGCCCTGGTGGACAAGGCGCGCGATGCGGTGAGGAGGTATACCGAGACTGTGCTTCCGACTCTGGAAAGCGTCCGCACAAAGGCAAAGACGGTCAAGCTCGACAAACTCGACCACTTGGTGCTGAAGCTCGAGTACGAGGCTTCGCGGCTGCAGTAGCTTTCTATCCCGGCTGCCGCGCCGCCCGAACGGACCGTGCAAAGAAAAATCCTACAACGGCGAAAGTCACGAGGGGGGAGATCCACTGCGGCACGGACAGGCCGAACCCGTCGCACATCATGACAACGCCGAGGCAGAGGATGGAATACATCGCGCCGTTTTTGAGGAAGCGGTATCGCTTGATTCGCTCCACGTTTCCCGCGGTGAATTGGCGAACGATGACCGCTCCCAGGCCGTTTCCCGCAACGATGAGCGGCACCGAGAGCGTGAAGGCGAATGCGCCAAGCACCCCGTCAATGGAGAAGGTCATGTCGATGATCTCCAGGTACATGATCTTGGCTACGTCCGACAGGGAGCTTCCCGCGAGTTGCCGTTCCTTTTGCTCGGCGTTCTCCTTGAAGCCGTGCGTGATGAAAAACACCGTTGAGCCGAGGACGGCAGCAAAGGCAAGCATGTCGCTCATGCGCAGGGCGAACCAGACCGTGGCCGCCAGGAAGATCGAGGCGATGGCATAGAACCAGAAGCCCTTCTCATAGAAGAACCTCTCACCCGGGACGGCGTAGCGCTTGGGCTCCAGGAAGAGCCAGTGAAGGAAGAGAAGAACAAGAAAGACGCCGCCGCCCATCAGCAGGGGGGGCGCTGACTTTTCAACAGCTCCCAGCACCCGGGGATCTGCGGAAAACGTCGCGGTGAGCGCGCCCCAGGGACCCACCCCCGGCAGCGCAACCCACACGATAAGCCAGGGAAGGAGACCGCGCACGACAAAGACGGCAAAGAGGACGCCCCAGATGAGAAACCAGCGTCGGGCGCGCAGCGCCATGCCGGAGAGCACGGTGGCGTTGATGATGGCGTTGTCCACACTGGAGATGGTTTCGAACAGAGAGAGACCGAGAATGGTGAGCACAATGCTCAGGACGGTCACAGGGGCGAGTGTAGCGTGCTCACCGGCCAAGCGCCAGCGAATGGTTGGTACATTGCCCCGGCGTTCCGATATATTACACAGAGATGGAAGCGAAACTGCTTGACGCCTGCGCGGTCCTGCTGGGGCCGCAGGCCCGACGGGCCGGCCAGGCGCTGCTGCGTCAGCTCACGATCGCTACGGTCCGATCCGCATTCCGCAGGCTCGCCTTGCGCACCCACCCCGACAGGGCTCGAGGTCATGCGGACGGCTCGCTTTTCGTCGAGGCCTCCCGCGCGTATGAGCTGCTCATGGCTTTTCTCCTGGCTCGAAGGCCGTCCCCGCGCCAGGACCCGCCGCGACCCTCGGCCGCCCGCCAACACCCCGCTGCCGCGCGGCCGCATGCGGGGGCAGCCCGGTCGCACGCAGCAGGCGCCCGGCCGCACGCCGCGGGGGCCCGGCCGCATGCGACCGGGACGCGCGGAGCCAAGGCCCGCGCGGACCGCGGCAAGGAGATCTTCTACCACGGCCCGCTTCCCCGCCGGCGGCTTCGGCTGGCGGAGTTCCTCTATTACTCCGGGTGCATCTCCTGGCAGTCCCTGATCAGCGCCCTGGTCTGGCAACGCGCAGGAAGGCCAAAGTTCGGAGAGATTGCCAAGCAGCTTCGAATCGTCTCGGCAAACGACATGACTCGCGTGCTTCGTTCCCGGACACGACACGAGCAGACGGGGGCGGCAGCCTCCCGGCTTCGGCTCCTTACCGTGGAAGACGTGCGGAGGATCCTCAGGATCCAGCACGCCCATCAGCGTCCCATCGGCAGGTACTTCGTGGAAAAAGAGCGCATGTCGGACGCCGAGCTCTCCCGGCTGTTGCACGAGCTTTTCCGGCACAATGCCCGCTGCCGGCCGGAGGCAGAGAAGGGCCGCAGCAAGAATCGGGTTGAGAAAGAAGAGGCCACTGCATAGCTTTCTCCTGTGACGCTGCGGCGTCACGGGGAGGGTGCGATGAGCCTGCTCGATATCGGGCTTCTCCTGGCCATATCTGCGGTCTGGGGCAGCTCATTCATGTTCATGAGATACCTTGCTCCAACGGTCGGTCCGGCTTTCACGGCGGACATGAGGACCCTGGTGGCCGGCATTGTCCTTGGGCTTTTCTTCCTTGTCATCCGCTTTCGGCCGGGATGGAAGAAAAACGCCGGGCACTTCGTTATCATCGGCCTGTTGAATGCGGGCGTCCCCGCTCTGCTGTACTCCTTTGCCGCTCTCTCGCTCCCGGCCTCTGTGGAGGCAATCCTGAATGCTCTTTCACCGCTGTTCGGAGCTGTCTTTTCAGCGATCTGGCTCGGAGAAAGACTGACGATACGAAAGATTCTCGGACTGGCTCTGGGGCTTGCTGGAGTCGCCTGCGTGACTGGCCTCGCGACCGGGCCTGGGGAGAAGGCAACGCTCCTTCCCATTGGGGCCTGTGTGATGGCAACGGTCTGCTACGGTCTGGCTGGAGTCTACATCAAGAAAAAAGCTTCTCACGTGAAGCCAACGGCCGTGGCTGGGGGAAGCCAGCTTGCTGCCGGCCTGATCATGCTCCCCCTTGTTTTCCTGGCGCCGCCTCCGACGGCCCAGCTCGTCCGGGCAGCTCCGGTGATCATTCTGTTTGCCCTGCTGTGCAACGCCGCGGCATTCCTGATGTATTTCCGTCTGATTGCCAGCGCCGGGCCGACAAAGGCGCTGACTGTCACGTTCCTGATCCCTGTCTCTGGCATGGCCTTGGGAGCGCTGCTGCTCCTGGAGCCGGTGACGACGCGGATGGTGATCGGAACTATCATCATTCTGGCCGGCAGCGCACTGGTGGTGGCCCCCGGTTTCCTTGACAGGGCCGGCGCGGGTGTCTATAGATTCATGACTACGTTGATCCGAGGAGCAAACCGTGAACAACGATTCACTGCGCGCGATCCCGCGACTCCAGTTGATGGACCAGGAGCAGTGCGAGAGGATCCACCAGGCCTCCCTTGAGATCCTGCGGCGAACAGGAGTCCGGGTGTACCACGACGGGGCTCTTGCCCTGCTCAAGGATGCCGGATGTCCAGTGACTGACGGCAACCTGGTGCGCATCCCGCCGGGGCTCGTGGAGTGGGCCCTTTCCCAGGCCCCCTCCACCATCGCTCTGTGCGACAGGGGTTCCTCGACGGCGAGCGTGCGGCTTTGCCCGGGAGAATCCAGCTTCGGCCCCGGCTCGGATTGCCCCAACTACCTGGACCCGAAGGACGGCGCCCGGCGGCCCTTCACCCTGGTGGACCTGGAAGCTTGTGTTCGTCTTGTGGACGCGCTCCCCGAGATCTCGTTCCTGATGTCCATGGGGATCCCCCGCGACTATCGCGGCAACGCGTACCGCAAGCAATATGCCACCCTGATCCAGGGAAGCAGAAAGCCTGTCGTGTTCGTCTGCAACGACGGGGCGGACTGCCGCGCAATTGTCAAAGCGGCCGCCGCGGTGGCCGGCGGGATGGAAGAGCTGCGGCTCAACCCCACACTGCTCCTGTATTCAGAGCCAACGACGCCGCTTTCCCAGAGCTCTACCGCAACGGAAAAGCTTCTCTTCATGGCGGAGGCAGGGCTTCCGGTAGTCCATTCACCTGCGCCGATGATGGGAAGCACCGCGCCAGTCACTCTGGCAGGGGGGCTCGCGCTGGGCAATGCGGAGGTCCTGAGCAGCATCATCATTCACCAGAGGAAGCGGCCCGGCGCCCCGTTCCTGTACGGCAGCGGTCTCCACCACATGGACATGAAGACTTCCATCAGTGTGTACGGCGCGCCGGAGTTTCAGATGGCGCGCGTCGCAGTGGCTGCCATGGGCAGGCACTACGGCCTCCCTACCTGGGGATATGCCGGCCACTCCGACTCCATCCTGTTCGACGAACAGGCGGCTGCAGACGCCGTCTTCTCCGTGCAGACGGCGCTCCTCAGCGGGACAAACCTCATTCACGACGTGGGATACCTGGAGGCAGGGCTCATCACCTCGCCCGAGATGATGGTATTCACGGCGGACATGATCGGCATGATGCGGCATTTCACGGACGGCTTCAGCCTGAGCTCCGACGACCTTGCCCTGGACGTCATTCATGCCGTGGGGCCGGGGGGGAACTACCTCGGTGAGGACCACACCATCCGTCACTTCCGCGAGATGTGGCAGCCGCAGCTTTTCGACAGGCAGCGTTTCGACAGCTGGCAGGCGTCAGGATCCAAGGGGCTCGGCGCGCGGCTGCGGGAAAGGACGGTGCAGATCATGGAAGACCACACGGGCTCGCCGCTTCCCGACCCTTTGGTGCGGGAGGTGGAACAGATCCTGGAGCTTTGACCGCAGCCGACTCCCTGGGCTCACGCTCCTACGAGCCGGCCTTGATCACGTTGCAGAGCAACGCTTTGTACACGGGAAAACCCGAGATCGGATCCCGATTTTCCGCGTCGGTGATCTCGTTGATATTGCAGGTCTTCCAGGGGCCCACGGCGATGGGGCTTCCCCCGTGCGCGTCCGCTTCCACGCAGCCTTCCATGATGTCATCAGTAACAAAAGCCTGAAATCGCACCCGGCCGCGCGGGCTCTCCACGTCAACTGGGTCACCATCTTCTATGCCGCGGGAAGCGGCGTCCCGGGTGTTGATCCAGACGAGTGGATGGGGACGTTGCCGGGCCAGCGCCGGGTTGTTTCGATGCTGCGAGTTGAGAAATGCTTTTGAACGGGCCCCGGAGTTCAGGACAAGGGGATATCGGGCTGCAAGCTCGGGATTCTCCGCAGGCCCCTCCACAGGGGGGGTGAAGACAGGAAGCGGTTCGTAGCCGAAGCTCTTGAGGATGCCGGAGGCGATCTCAATCTTTCCCGACGGCGTGGGGAACCCCGGCTTCCCGTCCGAACGGAGAAGCCCCTTCTCCCATTTGCGGTACTGAACCGGCTTCGCGGGCACCTGCACGCCTTCGGGGCTGGCCTCGAGGATATTCAGATCAATCCCGGTGTCTTCGAAGGCCCACTGCAGCATCTGGCGAACCGAGCCTGGGAAAAGATGACCGTAGCCAAGGCGGTCTGCGATCCCCGAAACGATGTCCCAGTCGCTGCGGGACTCTCCCAAGGGCTCCACGACCTTGCGGCGCAGCTTCACCGTGTTGCCTGAAACGAGATAGGAGTCGCACTCGAAGGAGGTTGCTGCCGGAAGAACGATGTCGGCGTACCGCGAGTCCTCCGTAGGGTACCTGTCCACAACAAGGAGGAAGTCCAGGGCCGAGAAGCTGCGTCTCCACAGATCCGGATTCGGGTAGGCCGTCAGGATGGACGCGCCGAACACCAGCATGCCGCGGACCGGGTAGGGGCGGCTGTCAAGGATGGCCGCGGGGAGCTCCATGGCCTGCGCTTCCCTGCGGTAGTGATGGTACAGCGGATATGCGCCGGCCCCGACCGGCGCGGGTCCGGCAGGGGGGGCCACGCGATGGCGGGAGCTCGCCCGGAACCCGGCGTCCGGGGTCAGGAAGATGTTGCCGCCCGGGACGTCGATGTTGCCGGTCAGAGCCCAGAGGATCAGGATGGCGCGGATGTTCTGGACTGCGCTGTTTGTGTATTCGAGGCCTGAGTAGCCAAGAAATGCGGCACCGCGGGCCCGTGCGATCAAATGCGCGGACGCGCGGATCACCTCTGGTGGCACTCCGGTGATATTGGACGCCAGCTGCGGGGAAAACTGCGCCGCGTATGTCCGGAGCTCATCAAAACCTTTTGTCCACTCTGCGGCAAATTGCTCGTCACACAAGCCTTCCTCGACGACCACGTTGATCATCGCGAGGGCAAGCGCGCCGTCCGTCCCGGGCCGAACGGGAACCCACTGAGCGTCGCAGCGCGCCGCAGTCTCCGTCCGGCGATGATCGATCACCATTACTCGCGCCCCGCGCCTTCGCGCCTTCAGGATCCTTTGCATGAGCTCGGGAGGGGAGGCGTTGGCGGGGTTCGTGCCCCAGACAACCACGAGGTCGGAGCTTTCCAGGTCGGCATAGGTGTCCGGCCACCACATCCCGAAGGTCGCCGCGGGCGCGATCACCGCCTGGCTGACGTAGCAGGTGGAGCCTGCGCCCGCTGTGTTGGGGGATCCGAACGGAAACAGGAGGCTCCACGCGCAGGTCTCCCGAACGCCCGCCGGCGCCAGCATCTCCCACAAGGACCGCTCGAAGGTACCCCGGCCGGTGTACAGGCACAGCGCCTCGGGGCCGAAATGGGCCTTTATCTGGAGCATCCGGGCTGCAACGATGTCCAGGGCTTCATCCCATCCCACTCTGCGAAACCTGTTTTCTCCACGTCGCCCTTCACGGGCAAGGGGGTACAGGAGCCTGTCAGGCGAATACAGGATCTCAGCCGCCTTGCTGACCCGCCGGCAGCACATGCCGTTGGGACGGCTGGGGTCGGGGACGACCCGGGTGATGCGCTCTCCCTGCATGGTGATCTTCACAGAGCATCCCGAGGGGCAGATGCCGCAGTTGCCCGCAACCACGCGCAGGGCTGATTGAGAGGAGCTTTCCATGTGAGGCGCCTATCATAGCGCCCATTCGGGGACGGCGCAACCAAAACATCGGCACCATGCACTTGAACTCGGAAGGTCTTCCTCTATAATGGGGGCGCAACGAAAGGGGGGTGAACCCGATGGCAAACAAGTTTCCCATCCGGCTCCTCATTATCTCGATGCTTCTTTCTGCAGCGGTCCTGGCGCAGGCGGCGCCGACTCCGGGCGGTGTTCTGAAAATCGGCAGCCAGCCGGTGAGCAATCTCGACCCGCACTTCGCCACCTCCATCGCCGACATCACGTTGCTGGAGCAGATCTACCAGCATCTCACCTACATTGATCCCAGCAACCGGGCCGTTTCCGACCTTGCAACAAAGTGGCAGTCCGCTGACGGGAAAGTCTGGGTGTTCACCATCCGGCAAGACGCGAAGTTCAGCACAGGTCAGCCCGTCACGGTGGATGACGTGATCGCCAGCTTCAACAGGCTTCGAGACCCGAAGGTGGGAAGCCCCGCTGCCAGCCTTTTCAAGGGCATCCAGGACATCAAGGCTCTGGACGCCTCCCGGGTGCAGTTCACCCTCTCCGACACGAATCCCGAGTTTGCCAGCGATGTGGGTGACTATCACGCGTGCATCATCCCGGCCTCCAGCAAGGATCCCGGCAAGGAGCGCATCGGGAGCGGCCCCTTCATGATCGATTCCTATGCCCCTGAAGACCGCGTTGTATTGAAGAAGAACCCCTACTTCACACAGAAGGATGCCGGCGGCCAGGCTCTTCCTTACCTGGATGAGATCGACATCATCTTCTCCCCTGACCAGGGGGGACAGGTGGAAGCACTTCGGGGAGGGCAGCTCAACTACGTGGCCGGCCTGAGCGCCCAGGCCGCGGATGCGGTCAAGAAGGACCCGCAGACAAAGGTCATCACCAATACATCCAACATGCACTGGGTCCTCCACATGAGATCCGACAAGGGTCATGTTGCCGCCGACCCAAAGGTGCGCCAGGCGCTGAAGCTGGGCACGGACTTTCAGGCAATCGTGGATCAGGTGAGACCGGGCCTCGCTTCCATCGGCAGCGGCTTCACTCCCGTCGGCCCGGCATTTGCGGATTACTACCTGGACAAGGCGCCGAAAGTCGATATCGCCAGGGCAAAGAAGCTTCTTGCCGACGCCGGCTATCCCAACGGACTGAAGATCACCCTGGCCACCCAGAACCAGCTGGACGTCATCCCCATTGCCACGGTGTGGAAGGAGCAGATGGCGCAGATCGGCGTACAGGTCGACATCCAGATTGTCCCCTCCGATGTGTACTACGGGAACGGGGAGCAGAGCTGGCTTGTGGCTGATTTCGGGATCACTGACTGGGGCACCCGGGCAACGCCGGTCACCTACTTCAAGCTCGCCTATACCAGCGACGCTCAGTGGAACGAGAGCCACTGGTCCGATGCACAGTTCGACGAGATCACGCGCAGGGTCGACAAGGAGATGGACAAGGCAAAACGCGTCGCCCTGTACAAGCAGGCGCAGCAGATCCTCATCGATCGGGGTCCTGCCATTGTGCCCTACTTCGAGAAGGCGGTGGCCGGTCTCAGCGCGGACCTGCAGGGAGTGGTGCTGACCTCGGACTGGCCCAGGACCCGGTTCACCAGCGCATACTTCTCCAAGTAGGCGTTCCCGGTCCCCAGCGCGCCATGAGCGACCCAGGGGCCGACACATCCTCCCGCGGTCTCTCCCGCGCGCTGGGACGCCTGCGCCGCAACCCCGCGGCGCTGGTTGGCACCCTGGTGTTTCTCTTCTTTCTCCTGATGGCGGTCCTTGGACCGCTTGCGGCGCCGTATGGCTATGAGGCTCAGAGCATAGCGCAGCGGCTCAAGCCGCCCAACGCAGCGCACCTGCTGGGAACAGACCAGTACGGAAGGGACATCCTCAGCCGTATCCTCGTGGGGAGCAGGGGGATCTTCCTCCTCAGCGGAAGCGGCACCCTGCTTGCCGCTTTCATCGGGGTTTCCATCGGGCTGTTCTCAGGATTCTACGGGCGGCTCTGGGACGAGGCGCTGATGCGCGTCCTCGACGTGCTGCTTTCCTTTCCGCCCCTGCTGTTCGCCCTGTTGCTGCTTGCCACGCTGGGCCCGTCGCCGCTGAACCTGCTCCTGGTGATCTCGGTCCTCTACGTCCCCATGCTGGCGCGTCTTGCGCGCAGCACGGTGCTTGACCTTCGGACAAAGGAGTTCGTCGAGGCCGCGCGCATCCGCGGCGAGCGCGACCTGGTCATCCTCTTTCGCGAGATCCTGCCCAATGCGCTGGGCCCCATCCTCGTGGAGGTCTCCGTGAGGTTCTCCTACTCGATTTTCCTTGTGGCCTCCCTTGGATTTCTGGGGCTGGGGGTTCAGCCCCCTTCTCCGGACTGGGGCTTGCAGATCAACGAGGCGCGGAGCTTTTTTGCCACCGCCCCGTGGATCCTGCTCTTCCCCGCCGGAGCCATTTCACTCCTCGTCGTGGCCACCAACCTCATGACTGATGGTCTGCGGCAGGTTCTCCAGCCGGGCGCGAGGTAGGGATGCCGGATCCCAGCGTGGTCTTTCAGACAACAGACCTGACTCTCGGCTACCAGACCGAGGCGGGGCTCCTGCCGGCCGTGCGGGGCGCCACCCTTGGCATCCGTGAGAAGGAATGTTTCGGCGTTGTGGGGGAGTCAGGATCCGGGAAGACCACCCTGGCCATGGGCGCCATCAACTATCTCAGCACCAACGGCAGGGTGCTGGGCGGCTCCTCACGGCTTCGCGAGGTGGAGCTCACTGGGCTGCGCCGCATTCAGATGCGACGGATCTGGGGAAGCCGCATCGGGATGGTCTACCAGAATCCCTCCACGGCGCTCAACCCTTCCCTGCGCATCGGCAGGCAGTTGAGCGAAGTTGCCCGTCGCCATCTGGGACTCTCCGCACGTGAGGCGTGGGAAAAGTCCCGGGAGATGCTTGCCCGCGTGGCCATGCCGGATCCCCGGTCAATCATGGGGCGGTATCCCCACCAGCTCTCCGGGGGGATGCTGCAGAGATGCGTGATCGCCATGGCCCTGATCACCCGGCCAGAGCTTCTCATCCTGGATGAGCCGACCACTGCGCTGGACGTGACCACGCAGGCCGTGGTGCTGGACCTGGTTGCCCAGCTCACAAGGGATTTCGCCTCTGCGATCCTCTACATAACCCATGACCTGGCTGTGGTCTCCAAGCTGTGCGACAGGGTCGGCGTGATGTATGCCGGGCAATTCGTGGAGCAGGCCGCGGTCAGGGACCTGTATCAGGCTCCCCTGCATCCCTATACCCTGAGCCTCCTGGGGTGCGTTCCGCGCTTCGATCCCGAAGGCGGAAAGCGTCTTCTGACGAGCATTCCCGGCTCCATTCCACGGCTCGATGCGCTGCCCCGGGGATGCATCTTCGCCTCCCGTTGCGCCTTTGTCAGAGACGAATGCCGGAGATCACCCCCGCCCTTGCGCCAGGTGCGGCCCGGGCACTCGAGCGCGTGCCTGCGCTGGGACCAGCTGCCCACTGCCGCTGAGTACGCGCGCTCGGCGCCGCAGGTCCCGGTCCACAAGGAAGAGCGACCCGAGGTGCTTCGCATCGTCGCACTGAAAAAGAGCTTCCCTCCGACGGAACGGATCTTCGGATCAGGCGGGAAAGGCCGAAGCATCCGCGCCGTGGACGGCGTCACGCTCTGGGTCCGCAAGGGCAACACCCTGGGGGTGGTAGGAGAAAGCGGGTGCGGGAAGACCACGATGCTTCGCGTGATCAGCGGCCTGGCGCCCCGGACCTCCGGGGAGCTCCTTCTGAACGGGGAAACTCTCCCGCCGGATGTGCAGAACCGTCCGCGATCGGTCCTGAAACAGCTCCAGATGGTCTTTCAGAACCCCGATGCTTCTTTGAACCCCCGGCACTCGGTAGAGCGCGCCATTTCCAGGCCCTTGCGGCTTCTGGCCGGGCTTTCCCGCAGGCAAGCCTCTGTCAGGGTCTCCCAGCTCCTGGAAGCGGTCAACCTCCCCCACGGCTTCTCCCGCCGACTTCCCGAGGAGCTGAGCGGAGGGGAGAAGCAGCGTGTAGCGATTGCGCGGGCGTTTGCCGCATCGCCGCAGATCATTCTCCTTGACGAACCGCTGTCATCACTGGATGTCTCCGTCCAGGCGTCTCTGGTGAACCTGCTCTCCGAGCTTCAGGAGAAGAACAACGTTTCCTATCTCTTCATCTCGCACGACCTGGCCGCTGTCCAGCACCTCTCCCATTGGATTGCGGTGATGTACCTGGGCGTCCTGATGGAATGGGGCGACGCGGAGGATGTCTTTGCTCCGCCTTTTCATCCCTACACCGAGGCCTTGCTCTCGGCAATCCCCGTTGCCGATCCGGAGGTCGGTCAGCGGCCCATACGCCTTCACGGGAGCGTTCCAAGCGCAGCCAGCGTTCCTGCCGGATGCAGGTTTCACACAAGATGTCCCCGCAAGATCGGCAGCATCTGCGAAACCCAGACCCCTCCGTGGCGCGAGGGAAGGAACGACCACAGGATCTATTGCCACATTCCCCTGGAAGAGCTGAGGCGGCTCCAGGCGGACACGATTGCCAGGCGGGCGGGAGGCTGAATGGTCCGCTACGTCGCGCGGAGGCTGGGCCTTGTGCTGCTGACGCTGCTGATCTCCTCGGCCGTGATCTTCATCGTGACGCAGATTCTGCCCGGGGACGCCGCGCGCGCGATCCTGGGGAGGTTTGCAACGCCCCAGGCGCTTGCCAATCTCAGGGAGAAGCTGGGCCTGGACAGGCCCCTGCTCGTCCAGTACGGGAGCTGGCTTGCGCACTATGTGCGGGGGGACTGGGGACTGTCTCTTTCCACGGGCGAGCCGGTCTTTCCCCTGGTTGCCGCCCGGCTTCGCAACTCCGCCATGCTGGCGCTGGTTGCCTTTCTCATGTACGTCCCCCTGGGCATCCTTCTGGGTCTCTTCTCCGCTCTTCGCCGGGGAAAACTCTTTGACCAGGTGGTTTCCATCACGTCCCTGGCGTTCATCGGATTGCCGGAGTTCGTGACCGGACTCATTCTCATCGCCATTTTTGCGCTGGGCTTGAACTGGCTGCCCGCCAGCTCGGACATCCGTCCGGACTCAGGCCTTATTGCAGCCCTTCCGCGGCTGATCCTGCCCGGCATCACCGTCTCCCTGGTCAGCCTTGCCTACATCGCGCGAATGACGCGCTCCAGCACCGCGGATGTCCTGGGAACCGACTACGTGCGAAGCGCGTACCTCAAAGGGCTGCATCCTCTGCGGGTGCTGTTCACGCACGTGCTTCGCAACTCCCTGCTTCCCACGGTCACCGTGATTGCGGTGGGGATCGGCTGGCTCATTGGCGGGCTGATCGTTACCGAGTCCTTGTTCAGCTACCCCGGCCTGGGGAGGCTGCTTCTCTTTGCCATCCAGCGGAGGGACCTGCCGTTGCTGCAGGCAATCACCCTTCTCCTGGTTGTCGTCTTCAGTCTGTCCAACCTTCTAGCTGATATCCTCTACGCGCTCCTGAATCCCCGAATCCGCTATACCACCTAGGAGACTTGATGGGGGTCACTGCAGCGGGAGCTTTACCTTGAACTCCGTGAACTCCCCCGGGGTGCTCGTGAAGGTGATGATCCCGTCGTGCGCCTCCGCGATATGCTGGCAGATGGACAGGCCCAGTCCGGCGTTCTTCTTGTTCATCTTCGTGCTGAAAAACGGATTGAAGATCTTGTCCTGGATATCCGCGGGGATCCCGTACCCGTTGTCTGCCACCGTCACCTCTGCGAACCGGTCTTCCCTGTGGGCCAGAAGCCTGACCCTCACCGTGCCGCCGTCCAGCACGGCGTCGATGCTGTTGATGAGCAGATTCAAGAACAGTTGCTTGAGCCGGTTCTCGTCACCGACAATCTCCACCCTGCCGGCGCACAGCTCCTTGTCCAGGCGGACGTTCTTCTTGGAGAGGTTGTGCTGCAGGAGGAGGATTGCCTCCTCGATCACCTCGACGAGGTTCGTCCGGCTCCCCGGAAGCTCCTTGACCTTTGAGAATGAGAGGAGGCTCCCGGTGATCTCCACGATCCGGCCCAGCTCCTTCTCGATCTTCCGCAGCTTCTCCTTTCCATCGGAATCCAGCTCCTTGTCCTTCAGAAGCTCCACGTAGTTGCGGATGATGAAAAGTGGATTGTTGATCTCATGGGCCACCCCGGCGGCCACCTCAGCCACGGTGGCCATTTTTTCCGCCCTGATGATGTAATCCTTCATATAACGATCGATCGAAATGTCATGGACCAGGATGGCGGTTCCGATGAAGGAGCTCTCGTCGTCGCGCAGGGGAAAGACGTCCACCCGCACCTGCTTGTCATCATGGATGCGGACTTCCTCCCACACGTACTCCTCCCGCGCGGCCACCTTTTCGCGGATCTCGCCGGCGTTGGGGAAGGGTATCGCCGCCAGCAGCGCCTCCAAGGAGCGTGTTGCCAGCTGCTCGGGGGCGAGCTGCATGATCTCGATTCCCGCGAAGTTGGCCAGCTGCACCACATTGTCAGCGTCCAGAATGACGATGCCGATGGGGAGGTGCCTGATGAACATTTCGCTGTACCGCTTCAACAGGTAGAACTGCATGCTGTTGGCTTCGATCCCCTTCTTTCCGAAGGCGAAGGAGTAGGTGAGCTCATAGAGGCGGAAGCTGTCCAGGTCTGCCACGCGCTCGGTTCCCCTGCGGTAGCCGTCCTTGAGGATGGTCACGCGGTCTGCGACCTTCAGCGTTTCCTCCATGTTGTGCGTGATGTAGATGATGCCTTTCCCCTGCTTGCGGAAGTCGGAGATGATGTCGTAGATCGTCCTCATCTCTTCCGGCGTGAGCTTGCCGGAAAGCTCATCAAGGATCATGAGCTGCGGATCCAGGAGGAGGATCCGCGCGAACTCGACCATGAGCTGCTGCGCCTGGGTGAGACGGTGCAGCGGCAGATCGAGGTCGATCTTAACGTTCATCCGCTGGAACAGCTCCTTGCCGATCAAAAACATGCGCCGCCGGTCCAGGCCCATGAATCGGTGCTGGATCATTCGTCCGGCAAAGATGTTTTCAATCGCATTGAGGCTCGGGAGCACGGTCAGGTTCTGATACACCATGCCCACGCCTGCCCGGATGGCGCTCTGGGGGGTGAAGGATTTCACCTCAACGCCCCTGTAGATGATCTCTCCCTGGCTCTTCTGGACGGCGCCGCTGATGAGCTTGACCAGGGATGATTTGCCCGCGCGGTGCTCTCCTACCAGCGCGTGGATCTCCCCTTCATACAGATCGAAATCCACTCCCTTCAGCGCCGGTACGCCGTTGTAGGCGACATGGATGTTGCGCATTCGAAGGAGATACCGGTTGGAGGGCGCAATTGCCGCAGATCCGTTCGGGCTGTGCGTGAACAGGACGGGATCCGCGCTCATTCCAGCTTCAGCCGCTTCATTCTGTTATAGAGCGTCTTGCGGGTGATTTTCAGCAATCGAGCCGCTTCTCCCTTGATGCCATTGGTCTGCCGCAGGGCTTCACGGATTACCGCACGCGCCTTCTCCGCGGAGAACTCCCTGATGGCCTCAAGGCCCGTCGCGCTGCGGTCCACGATGCGATACTGCTCGGGGAGGTCCCGCGCCTCGATCAGGTCGGTCTCGCAGAAGATCACTGCCCTCTCAATGATGTTCTTCAGCTCGCGGACGTTGCCCGGCCAGCTGTGCTCCTTGAGCGTCCCGGTCACGCTCTCCGAGATGCCCTGCACCTTCTTCCCGTAGACCTGGTTGAACTCCCCCACGAAATGCAGAGCGAGCGGGATGATGTCCTCCCTCCGCTCGCGGAGGGGAGGGAGCTTCAGGGTGATGACTGAAAGTCGATAGAAGAGATCCTCGCGGAATGTTCCCTGCGTGATCATGCTTTCGATGTTCTTGTTCGTGGCCGCAATGACCCGGAAGTCCGCCCGGATGGGGACCGACCCGCCGAGCCGGGTGAAATGCTTCTCCTGCAGCACGCGAAGCATCTTTGCCTGCGTCTGCAGGCTCATATCGCCGATCTCGTCGAAGAAAATGGTGCCGCCGTCCGCCAGCTCGATTTTTCCCTTCTGCTGGCTTTGCGCGTCGGTGAAGGCCCCCTTCTCGTGGCCGAACATCTCGCTCTCCAGCAGGTTGTCGGGAATGGCCGCGCAGTTGACCTTGATGTAGGCGTTATGCCTCCGCTTGCTGGCGTGATGCAGGAGGTCGGCGATCAGCTCTTTGCCCGTGCCGCTCTCCCCGATAACGATCACCGACGCCTCGGTGGGAGCCGCTTTCTGCACCAGGCTCAGCACCTCACCCATGTTCGGGTTCTGCGTGACGAGGGTGTCCGTGCCGGCCACGGGCCTTTTCAGGCGGACGGCACGTTCCAGTTGACGGATTTCCTGAAGGAGCTCTGCGAGCTGCACCGGCTTTGCGAAAAAGTTCAGGGCGCCATACTTCATTGAACGCACCGCGCTCTCCACGGAGGCGAATCCTGAGATCATGATCACGGGGAGCAGGGGGTGGGTTTTCCTGATTATCTTGAGGAGGTCAATGCCTCCAAGCTCGGGCATGCGGACGTCCATGAGAATCAGATCCACGGGCTTTTGCGCGAGCAGCTCCAGGACCTCACGGGGATCATCCCGGGAGAGAGTCAGATAGCCCTTGGACTGCAGTACTTCGGAAAGGGAAAGGCATACCTCCCGTTCATCGTCCACTATGAGGACGGTAAAAGCCATGACATCATGATACAATACTCCGCAATCGGTTAAAAGGCCGATGCCCCCCGGAAATGGACATTTCGCGGGAAATGTGAATGATGTGGGAAAGCATTGATGGGTAATTGCTTACACAGAGATTTCGACGCCTCCCAAGCAGATGAACATTGCTGCATGCAGTTGTTTTTTTGTAAAGGAGTTAGCGTCATCGGGGTCGTTTGTGTCCTTGGCATGCAACTTGCAGGTTTTATTATGTATCTCACTTCAAGGAGGTTTTCCCTATGAGGAAAGCATGTCTGGTATTGCTCACCGTCCTGCTGCTCGGCGGCATGGTTTTTGCTGCCCCAGCCAAAGGAGCCATCAAAATCGGCCTCTCCTTCTCGGACTTCGCCACTGAGCGCTGGCCGGTTGAAGACGTCCTGATGACCAAGCTCGCCGCGGCACAGGGAGCGCAGGTCGTTTCGCAGGTCGCCAACCACGACGCGAAGCTGCAGAACGACCAGATCGAGAACATGGCGCTGCAGGGGGTCAACGTCATCATCATCATCGCGGAAGATGGCGCGGCGGCAGCCACGGCAGTGGATGAGGCAGTCAAGTCTGGTGTAAAGTGCATCGCCTACGACCGGCTCATCAAGTCGCCCAACATCTCCGCCTATATCTCGTTTGACAACACCGAGGTCGGGCGCGCTGAAGCCCGCGGGGTCGTCAAGGTCGTGGACCATGGAAAATTCATGCTCCTCGGCGGAAGCCCCACGGACAACAACGCCGTCCTGGTGCGCAACGGGCAGATGGAAGTCCTGAAGCCGTACATCGACAGCGGAAAGATCAAGATCGTTGCCGACCAGTGGGTGGACAACTGGGATCCCCCGACCGCAACCAAGATAATGGAGAACGCACTGACCGCGCAGCACAACAACATCGACGCCGTGGTCGCCTCGAATGACGGGACAGCGCTGGGCGCTCTGCAGGCGATGAAGGCCCAGGGCCTGGCGGGCAAGGTTCCCATTTCCGGGCAGGATGCCACAGCGGCGGGGTGCAACTCCATCGTGAGGGGCGAGCAGACGGTCACCGTCTACAAGGACGTCAGGCTGCTCTCACCTATGGCCATCGACATGGCGATCAAGCTTGCAAAGGGACAGTCCATCGAAGGCCTGAAGATGTACAACCTGTCGGACATCACGCTGGACAAGAACCAGAAGGGCCAGGTGCCCTGCAAGTTCCTCCCGGTGGTCCAGGTGGACAAGAATAACGTGTACGATGTCATCGTGAAGAGCGGCTTCCAGAGCTACGACGATGTGTATCGTGACGTTCCCGACTCAATGAAGCCGGCGAAGCCATAGTTCACCGCATCGAACTGCATCCTTACAATCCAGAGGCGGGGACGCGCGTCCCCGCTTCCTTGTATCAAGGGGTACGGCCAGCATGAGCGAGACGAATGACCTCATTCTCGACATTCAGCACGTCACCAAGGAGTTCCCGGGCGTGGTAGCCCTGCGCGACGTGACCTTTCCCGTGACGAGGGGGACCATCCACGGGATCTGCGGTGAAAACGGCGCGGGAAAATCCACCCTGATGAAGATCCTTGCGGGCGTTTACCCCTTCGAGTCCTACGAGGGGCGCATTGTCTACAACGGGGAGGAGCTGCGCTTCGAGCGGGATTCCATCCGGCAAGCCATTGCAAAAGGGATCGCCATCGTGTACCAGGAGCTGGCCTTGATACCGCTCATGACGGTTGGGGAGAACATCCATCTGGGTCGCGAGCCGAGCACAAGTGGCATCATCAACTGGAACAGACTCTATCACCAAACGCAGAAAGTCCTGGACGAATACCATCTTCGGATTGCTCCGACCTCCGTCGTGTCCAACCTCGGTGTCGGTCAGCAGCAGATCGTGGAAATAGCTAAGGCCCTCTCGGAGAGCGCCCAGATCCTGATCCTCGACGAGCCCACCTCCGCCCTCACGGAAGCCGAAGTCGATATCCTCATGGGCATCCTGGGGCACCTCAAGGAACGGGGCGTGACCTGCATCTACATCTCGCACAAGGTGGAGGAGTTCTTCCGCATCACCGACAACATCACCGTTCTCCGTGACGGCGGGGTGGTCGGGACCCTGGCCACAAAGGACGCCAGTTACGAAAAGGTCATCTCGATGATGGTCGGGCGAGAGATGCGGGAGCGGTTCCCCGCCGGCAACAGGGTGGCGGGGGAGGTGATCCTCGAGGTCCGAAACCTTTCCGTAGACAGCCCGTATCAGACGGGAAAGAGGGTCGTGAAGGGCGTTTCCTTCTCCGTGCGCAAAGGGGAGATCCTCGGCATTGCCGGCCTCATGGGCTCCGGCCGCAGCGAGCTGGTCACAACGATCTTCGGCGAATACGGCCAGAACCGCAGCGGCGAAGTCCTGTTCGAAGGTGTTCCCGTAGTGATCGATTCGGCCCGCATGGCCATGAACAGCGGGATCAGCCTCGTTCCTGAGGACAGAAAGCGCATGGGGCTCGTCGTCGACCAATCAATCATCAAGAACATGTCGCTGCCGAACCTGGAGCGTTTTTCCGGCTTCCTCTCCATCAACAGGAACGCGGAGCTCAAGGCGTGCCAATCCATGGCGAGCTATCTCGCCATAAAGACGCCAACGCTGCAGGCGCTGGTCAACAGCCTGAGCGGCGGCAACCAGCAGAAAGTCGTCATTGCAAAATGGCTGATGTCGGAGCCGAAGGTCCTCATCCTGGACGAGCCGACCCGGGGGATCGACGTCGGCGCAAAATACGAGATCTACAAGCTCATGAACAAGCTTGCGGAGGAAGGGGTCGCAATCGTCCTCGTTTCCTCCGAGCTGCCCGAGATCCTGGGCATGAGCGACCGCATCCTGGTCATGCACGAAGGAGAGTGCGCCGGCATCGTCGAGCGGAGCGAGGCGACGCAGGAAAAACTGATGGCCATGGCAACAGGCATTCTTGCGGGCGCAACAAGTGAGGTGAGATAATGCTGGCAACAAAGACGCTTTCGGTTGCGGCCGTGACGCGCAGCATCCGCGCGAACATCCGCACGTATACCATGATCATCGCGCTCGCGCTGATCTGGCTGCTTTTCGGCAGTCTCACCAACTGGATCTTCTTCGAGCCGCGAAACCTTTCCAACCTCTTCCGGCAGATGACCATCGTTTCCTTCCTGGCAATCGGCATGGTCCTGGTCATCACCACGGGCAACATCGACCTGTCGGTCGGTTCCGCCACCGGCCTTGTGAGCGCGGTGACCGCGTATCTGCAGGTGCAAATCATGCCGCCCGTCCTGCACAGCCTGTTCCCCGGCATGGCGGCGGGCCCCCTAGGCGCGCTCAACACCGTTATCGCAATCGTCTCGGCGCTCCTTGTCGGCCTCATAGTCGGGCTCTGGCAGGGCACCATCATCGCCTTTCTCAAGGTTCCCGCCTTCATCGTGACCCTGGGGGGGATGCTGATCTTCCGCGGCGGCGTTCTTGCCGTCACGCAAGGGAAGACCCTGACGATCTACGAGGATGACTTCCGGCTCATCGCGCAGGGATACGTTCCGAACATGGTGGGGTGGATTCTCGGCGGGATTGTCGTGGTAGTCCTTGTGTTCGTCATCTTTCGGGGCAGGCAGCAGCGCAAAGAGTTCGGGTTCACTCTGGTGCCTTTCTATCGGGACCTCCTGAAGGCGCTGGTCTTCTCGGGTCTCGTGGCCTTCTTCATCTTCATCATGAACAGCTACCGCGGCATCCCCAACCCCGTTCTTCTCATGGCCTTTGTGGCGGTCATCTTTACCTACCTTGCCAACAATACCAAGTTCGGCCGCTACTCCTATGCGCTGGGCGGCAACAAGGAAGCGACACGGCTTTCGGGCATCAATATCAACCGGGTCATTTTCACGGTGTTCATCCTCATCGGCCTGCTCTGCGGAGTCTCGGGGATCGTCCTGACGGGGTACGTAGCGGCCGGGACCATTGGCGGAGGCACCAACTACGAGCTGGATGCCATCGCTTCCTGCGTCATCGGGGGAACGAGCCTCATGGGCGGCGAGGGAACCATCTTCGGCGCGATCGTCGGCTCTCTCATCATCGCGAGCCTCCTCAATGGGATGAGCGTCATGGGCATGGGCGTGTTCTGGCAGTACATCATCCGCGGCCTCGTTATCATTGCCGCCGTCTACATCGACGTCACATCGAAGAGGAACCGATCGTAGTTTGCGGAGAGAGTTTTCCGCGCGGGGCAGGTACACCTTCCGCAAGTACGCCGTACCGCTCTAACGGCAGGGCTCGCTTTGCTCGCGGGACCGTTAGTATCCTTGTAGCATGCGAAATGAGATGACGAAGGTTCCACTAGGCCCTTCCGGGGCGCAGGTCAGCTCGCTCTGCCTCGGCGCCATGTTTCTGGGGACAAAGACCGACCTTGACACCTCCCACGCGATCCTCGACCTCTACCTCGAGCATGGCGGGACATTCATCGATACGGCGAACATCTATGCTCACTGGATCAAAGGATTCAAAGGCGGGGAGAGCGAGACCCTCCTGGGGGACTGGATGCGAAAAAGACGGAACCGCGCCAGTCTGTTCCTGGCAACCAAGGTCGGCTTCCAGTATCCGTCCGTGGAACGGGGGCTTGGCGCATCCACCATCACAAGGGAATGTGAGAAGAGCCTGAAGCGTCTTGGCATCGACACGATCGACCTCTTCTACGCACATGTGGACGACCGCAACTCTCCCCTGGAAAAAACCCTCGAGGCATTCGATGGCCTGGTACGGGTGGGCAAAGTTCGGATGGTCGGCGCAAGCAACTTCCTGGCCTGGCGGCTTGCCGAAGCGCGCATGATCTCCCGCAGTCGGGCCATGGCGGAATATTGCTGCATCCAGCAGCGCTTCTCCTACCTCCAGCCCAGGCCGGGGGCTTCCTTCGATCCCCAGCTTGCTGCCAATCCAGACCTCCTTGATTTCTGCCAGTCCAACGGGGTCGCTCTCCTGGCGTATTCACCGCTTCTCGGCGGCGCCTATACGAGGGCAGACAGGGGCATCCCCGAACAATACCTCTGGCGCGACAGCGAGGATCGGCTTGGCCGCCTGAAGCGCCTGGCGCGCGAGCTCGGTGTCACGGCCAACCAGCTGGTTCTGGCATGGCTGATGCAGGCAAAGCCCGCCTCCATTCCCGTCATGGCGGGCGGCACCGTGGATCAGGTCCGCGAGAACCTCGGATGCCTGGACATACGGCTGACCGAGGCGCAGGTGGATTTTCTGAGCAAGGGGAATCATTCCTCCTGAGTCGAAAGCAAGAGGCAGCCCTCAAACGCCCGGGCCGACGAGGAGCTTGCCGCCGAGACACTTTAGCACTAAATTAAGAGGCATGGACGCGGGCAGACCGGACGGGGAGTGCGGATCAACCGGAGATTACCCGGCAGCGCGCACCCGCCGGGCTATTGCGACATGGCTCAGGCTGGCGCGGTTCGTCAATTCCCAGCACGCGGCCCTGGGCGCACGGCTTTTGGGGCCTCGCTTGAGTCTGGCGCAGTTCGACGTCATTGCCCAGATAGGCGCTGCAGAGGGGCTCTCCCAGAAGGAGCTGGCCGACAGGCTCGTCGTGACGCAGGGCAACGTCACCCAGCTTCTGCAGAAGCTGGAAAAAAGGAGGCTCGTTGCCAGGCCGCCCAGCGGCAGGTGCAACAGGCTTCAACTGACGGCAGCGGGCAGGCGTCTCCATGACGCGCTTGTGCCCGGGCAGGAGCGCGCAATTGCCCGTCTGTTTGCCGCGCTTTCGGACAATGAGCTGGAAACTCTCTCCCGTCTCCTGCGGAAAACCAGCCGCAGCGAGCCGCGAGTGAAAATACGACAAGGGGCGGAAGCCCCGCAGGAGGACATTCATGAGTGAAAAGGCAAGGATCGCAGTCTTTTACTACAGTGCCATGGGACACGCGTACCAGGTTGCCCAGGCTTTCGAGACAGGTGCAAAGGCGGAAGGAGCGGAAGTGCGGCTTCGCAGGGTGCGCGAGCTGGCTGCTCCTGAAGTGATTGCAACCAACCCCGCCTGGAAGGCCCACCTGGAGGCGACGCGCAGCATTCCCGAGGCCACCCTGGAAGACCTGGAGTGGGCCAACGGCTATGTCTTCGGCAGCCCCACGCGCTACGGCGTGATGGCCGCGCAACTGAAGCAGTTTCTCGACGGAAGCGGCCCGCTCTGGGGGCAGGGGAAGCTGTCCCACAAGCCTGTCACCGCGTTTGCCGGAGCAATGAACCCCCATGGGGGCCAGGTCAACACCATCAACTCGATCTACGCTGTCATGAGCCATTGGGGAACCGTGATCATACCGACCGGATATACAGACTCCAGCATCTACGCTGCTGGCGGCAGTCCCTACGGAGTGATCTATACCGCTCCCGCGCGGGAGGCAACGCCGGTGGAAGAGCCGGTCCTGGCGGCAGCGCGGTACATGGGGGCGCGGCTGGCCCGGTATGCAGAGGTCCTGGCGGCAAACAGGGACCGGCTGCTTTCCACCAAGGCCGCAGGCGGAGGCAGCCGGGCCGCCTGAGATCTCCGTCATTGATGCATAGGGCGGCCAGGTCCACGGCAGTCTGCCGTTCCTGGTCGCTCATTCATGGATCGGTTCCTTCAATGTGGATTTGCCTGTCAGCCATGGAAATCACCACGTTGGTTTGATGAAGATCAACGAGCCGTTCCTCGAGGAGGGCTTGGAACGCCTGGAGAAAGCCAGGACATGGTCACCGCGAGTCGTTTCGAAGCTCGAAACCCACATCCGTACAGCGGATGATGAAGCTCTCTTACGGGTCAATCCACTCCGTTTTGCTCTGGAAAAAAACATCAAGGAGCAGGAATCTCTCGATCTTTTCCTCCACGCATCGTCCGGCGGGCTGTTTACAACGGATTGGTCGCTCACGTGCCCTACCTGCGCCGAGGTCGTCGAGAGCTTCAAGACCCTCCGGAATATCCATGCCACTTTTGGCTGCAACCTCTGCCGAACCACGCTGGAAACGACGCTCGACGAGATGATTCACGTCTCTTTCACTGTCTCACCTCGGGTCCGCGAAATTCCCTATCATCATCCTCAAGGGTTGTCGGCAGCCGACTATTACCTCAAGTATCGATTCGATCAATACGCGCACTACCCCGACGGCAGCCGCTTTGTTGACACGTTCCGCAGGAATGCGTACTTCCTCGAAACCATTCCGGCCGGCCAAGCCGCACGTTTCACAGTTGACCTGATGCCGGGGTGGCTGATCATTGCGGATTTGGAGAAAGATGCCGGATGCTTTTTCGAGGTGGCGCAACAGACAGGCGAGGCGAACGCGCCCGTCCGCCTCGAGCTGCGCAGTGGCTCACGCCTCTTGGAAACCACGCCGCGCGCAGGGGGAAAGCTCCATGTGGAGGTAGTAAATACCATGACGGAGCCCTCGCGAGTTTTCGGCTTCCGTGAGTCGGCGGAGAAATTGCCGTCGTTGCAGTTCGACCATGTACTCACCGGCAAGCGGATCCTGAGCACCCAGACGTTCCGCGACCTTTTTCGCAACGAGATCATTTCCACCTCCGAGGGGCTCGCAGTGCGGGACATCACGATACTCTTTACCGATCTGAAAGGCTCCACGGCTTTGTACGACCGCATTGGCGACCTGCAGGCATTCAACCTGGTGCGCCAGCATTTCGACAGCCTGGGCAAGGTGATCCTTGCTCATGACGGGGCCGTTGTGAAGACGATCGGGGATGCGATCATGGCCTCCTTCCTGTCGCCCGTCAACGCAATGAAGGCGGGACTTGCCATGCTCCAGGAGATCGACGTGTTCAATCGCAACCTGGCCCGTAGACAGCTGGTCCTTAAGGTGGGGATTCATCGGGGTGCATCGATCGCCGTCACGCTCAACGATCGGCTCGACTACTTCGGCCAGATGGTCAATGTCGCTTCGCGCGTCCAGGGTCTGGCAGACTCGGACCAGATCTGCGTGACGCAGGAAGTCTGCGACGCCGATGGGGTCCGTGAGGCGCTCCGGGACAGGACCGTCGTGCAGGAAAGCTCGATGATCAGGGGAGTCCAGGAAGCCATGGTCGTCTACCGGGTGAAGCCCCGGGAAATGACTGCCGTGCAGTCCTAACGCGCTGCCTTGAAGTTCCTCTCCACAAAGAGACCCGCAAGGGCGGCGCCGACCCAGGCCAGCACAGCGCAGACCAGCATGACCACCTTGAAGGTGTCCACAAAGGCCAGGCGGATGGCAGCCTGCACTGCTGCGGCTTGCTGCGGCGGCGCCACAGGCGGCACGGCCGCAGCTCCGAGCCTGCCGGCCTCAACGGAGAGCGCCTGGCGGACCGGCGCGGAAAACCCCGCCGCAGACGCTCGTGCATCCAACCCGTGGGCAAAGAGCACAAGAGAGAGCGCGCCGACAATTGCGATTGCCAGGGCCCCCGCCGTACGCGAGACCGCGTTGTTTATTCCCGAGGCCGTGCCCGAGAGGTGGCTGGCAACCGACCCCATGACGGCGGTGGTGAGGGGCGCGACGGTGATCCCCATTCCGACGCCAAGAAGCACGACTCCGGGAAAGAAGCTCACCCAGTATCGCGACGGGCCAGGGGTCAGGCCGCTCCACGCCATGGTGAGGAACGCCAGACCTGCAATCGCCGGGCCGATGACCAGCGGGAGCCGCGGACCGGATCTGTCAACCAGTCCGCCCGCCCACCGTGACAGGGCTGTCAGCACCAGGGCGAACGGGGTAAAGGCGAAGCCGGCCACCGCCATGCTGTAGCCCTGGGCCTGCACGAGATCCAGGGAAAGAAAGAACATGCCCACGCTCAGCGCGCCGTAGAGCGTCAGGGTGAGCAGGTTGGTCCCGCTGAACGTCCGGGAGGTGAAAAGGACGAGCGGAATCATGGGGTGACTGCTGCGGGCCTCCACCACGATGAAGCCTGCAAGCGCCGCGACTCCCACGGCAAGGGCGGTAATGACCCGGGGATCTCCGAAGCCGTCGTCAGGGGCGGAGATGAATCCGTAGGTCAGACCGGTCAGAGCAACGATGAGGAGCGCAGCTCCGGGGAAATCGATGCGACCGTCCCCCTGGTCGTTTCTGCTCTCAGGCACCCGCAGAAAAAGCGGGATGAGAGCAGCTATCCCCAGAGGGATGTTGATCAGGAAGACGCCGCGCCAGAGCCCCGCGCTGGAGAGCACGCCGCCCAGGACGGGTCCGACGACGGTCACTATGGTAGTGGCCGCTGACCAGGTCCCGATGGCCCGGCCGCGCCGCTCTGGCCCGAAAAACGAGCTGATGATTGCCAGGCTTCCGGGAATCATCAACGAGCTGCCGACTCCCTGCACGGCGCGCGCCCATACCAGGAAATCCGCATTGGGGGCAAGGCCGCACACCAGGGATGCCAGCATGAAGAGGAGGATGCCGATTGCGAATATCTTCCTTCTGCCGAAAAGGTCGCCCAGCGACCCGCCAACGGGGATCAGCGCGGCGAGCATGAGAAGGTATGCGTTGACCACCCAGAGGAGCTGGACCCCGCTTGCGTGAAGACCTGCCTGCACCGCGGGAAGGGCCACATTGAGGGCCGTGCCGTCAATGAAAGCCATGCTGGAGGCGAAGATCGTGGAGAAAAGGACCCAGGGCCCCGCGCTGCCGGCAACCTGCTCATTCATGGGAATGAAAGTAACGAAGGTCGGCTGGACGGGCTACTTCTCGTTTCCCCAGATCACGATGGGCCCCTCGCCTTGCCCCGCCGCGCGCTTGCCCGGCGATCCCGCTCCGGATGCATCCGCGTACCGGGCCGCCAGCTCAGGCGCCGCAACCTTGACCTTCGCCATGTAGAGAGCCGCCTGGTCCGCGGCCCCGCGGGCGGTGTAGATCTGCGAGGCCAGCAGGTTCAGCAGCGGCGAGCCCTGGTTGATCGTCAGGCCCCTGTTCACCATCGCCAGAGCCCCATCGCTGTCACCAGAGAGGAGCCGGATGGTAGCAACGTTGATGTACGGAGAGACCAGCGCCGGGTCGCGTGCAATCACAGCGCGGAAGGCTTCCTCCGCGTCCTTCATGTCGCCGAACATTCCATGCAGGATTCCCAGCCGGATGCGCGCCAGGCTTGCCTGTCTGTCGGACAGTCCCGAAAGTTGAGCCGTCAGCTCGGAGACCCGTGAGGTGTAGAGGGCAGCCGTAAAACCGGAAAGCGATCCCGAATAGATCTTCTGAACGACTTGAGGCGAGGGGTCGATGATCGTGATTGAGCTGGGCGGGAGGGGAAGCGGCGGCCAGGATTCTCTCATCTCGGCCAGCGGCAGGAACTCGAACGGCCCGGACGGCCGATATTTCCTGACCAGCTCTGAGGCAGCGGTCCACGCTGCCAGGAAGCCCTGTTGCAGCACAGTGGTCTCCACGGGGATCCAGACCGTGCCGTGTGCTATCACCTCGAGGGACTTTGTCGTGAAAAGAGCTGCGTTCTCCGCAGGCTCAGCCGTGTCGAAACCCAGGAAGATGTGGCCGGGAGTCGTGAGAATTGCCGTGCGTATGCCAACGGACTCCAGGAGCGAGGCAAGCAAGGCCGTCGTGTCGCTGCAGTCACCACCCCGGTTGGCAAGGGTCACCCTGGGGAAGTGCACCGTGTCGATCACCTGGGAGTTGCCCAGCACTTTGGAGATGGGGGTTTCAGGGTTGGGAACGTAGCTCATTCCATACGCGCCCAGAGCGTCGCAGATATGCATGGCCTGAAAGATCTTCCGCGACATGTGCAGGCCGCGCGCCGAATCCCCGATGTCCAGGACGCGCCGGGCAAAGCCGCTCACCGTGTCCTCGTTGGGAGTGATGTAGGCTGCGATCTTTCGCGTGTCGTCCCAGGTCAGCGCGGTGTTGCGGTTGATGGTCGCGTTCACGACCCTGCTGACCTTCTGCTCCACACCATTCACCGTGCAGACCGCGTCGATCCTGGCCTGGACAGCTGCATCCTCCTGCAGCTCGAGGACCGACGGCTGGAACCTCAGCAGGAGGTCGAAGGAAGCCTGCGCCCCGGCAGCAAGCTGTGAAACCGCCTTTGCCTCAGAGGGGAAGTCCATGAACCGGGGGATGAAGATGCTCACCCTCACGTTCTGAACAGGCGCGGAAAGCTGGTTTGTGACCGTCACAGTCCCTGCCGGATGGGTGAGATAGAACTGCATGAGAGCGGGGAAAAGGCTGGGGATCTTCACCTCCTGCACCACAAGGGGTGCCTGCTGCTGCGGGGCGGAGCCGCCCGCCTCGAAAAGCCTTTTCAATTCTTCCATTGCGGCCCGGGCGTCACGGTCCTTGGGGTCCCTGGCCAGGATCTGCTCGTATGTCTGGAGAGTCTGCGTATAGGTGAGACGCGCAGATTCGGGCCCCACCGTTCGTAGAGTTTCGCGCGTCCTGGCATCCAGGTCCGCAGCGGCCCGCTTCAGGTCCGCAACCTCCAAAGCCGAAAGCCTGGCCTGCGCGGTCTGGTTGCCGGGATCAGCATCAAGGACTTTCTGCCAGGCAGCGCGGGCCATGAGGGAAGAGCCGGCAGCCTCGTACAGGGCGGCTGCTTTGGAGAACGTGGCCGCCTCATCCTGGCTTGTGCCTTGCAGGAGAGCAGCGAGCTTTTCCTCCGTCTCGTTGTGGATGCCCTTCTGGGCGCAATACCCCGCGTCCAGAAGCCTGATGAGGCGGCGCCCCGTGGTGTCCGAGACGTACACCAGACCCCGGCTCCAGTCCGCGGCCACTGAGCCGCTTGCCGGGAGCTTTTCCACCTCCAGGCCGGCAAGGGATTCGAGCTTCCAGATGAGGCTGCCGTCCCGGGAGAACTTCAAAAGCTGCCCGCTTGAAAGCACGATGAAGCTGCCGTCCGGCCCAACTGTCATTGCAACAGGAGTGAGGGGTTTTGCCGGGTCGACGAGGGGGAGAACATAGTCCACCAGCCGGCCTTCCGAAGTGTAAATGCGGAAGGCGCGCAGAATATAGTCGTAGACCCAGACGGTGGAGTCGGGGCTGACCCCGATGAAGGCGATGTATTCGGATGCGTTGGCAAACAGGGGGAAATCAGCGCGCTTCCTGCCGGTTATCTTGACCGCCTTCCGAGCCGCTGAATCCACCACCAGCACGCCGCCGTCGGGAAGCGCGGCGAACGGCGCCGTGGCCAGCTCGATCCCGGTCTGCATCTTTGCTGGCGCCGCGGAATCCGCTTCGATGCGATACAGGCTGCTTCCCTGGGCAGGCTTCAGAAGCACCGTGCCGCCGGGCGTCACGGAAACCCCAAGGGCGTAGCTGACGATCCCGCTCTGTCCAAGGCTTTTCCCCGGTTCAGAGACGACGCGCATCGCGGGGTCCAGCTCCACACAGCCGGTCCCCAGGGCGGCCAGGATGTTTCCGTTGGGCCGGGTAGCCAGGGACCAGGGGTATGCGTACTGCGAGATCAGCGCCGCTGGCAGCTCGTCGACGGGCTGTGGCGGCTGCATGGAGGCCTGCTGCGTGATGCCCTTGAGCGAGCCCCAGAGGAGAAACACCGCATGAGCGAACAGGGAGGGCAGCTCGGGCGTCGGCATGCCGAGCCAGGGATAGGCCGCGGACTCTGCGCCGTCTGACAGGCGTTTGATTCGGATGACAATGCTCGGGCTGTCCCCGCCCAGGCCGGCGATCATGGACAGCGAGTAGTCGAAGTTCCCGCCCGCCTCAGGTGGGGCGCACTCGATGCGCCCGGCGTACAGCCGGTTTGTCACGCCGGCCATGGTTTCCAGAAGCTCAGCTGCCTGCCCCTGCGCTTCCAGGGTCCCGGGGGCAACGAGAGGGGCTTCGATGCGGATGCGCTCCACGCCGGCCGCCTGCGCGCCGACGGATTGCGCGCCGACCGCGCCGAGAGCAAGGAGGAAGGCCATCACCCTTCGCATCGCGGCCTCCATTCGGTTCGCGCCCGGGCGGCTTCAACGCCGTCTGTGGTGCGCACAACGGAGTGCTCCAGCCGCACGGGATCTGCGTTGCTCTGCCGGGTTCGCACCCCGATCCCCGTGCCGTACGTCGTCTCAGAGAGGAAGTCGATTCCCAGCTCTGCAACAGCGCTGCCTTCCAGGAGCTGAAGTCCAGCGCTTTCGACCACCCAATCAACGTAGCGGCTGTTTCCCACGTGCCTGTTCGCATCCAGGTCCGCAAAGCGCACCGTTGCCGACCACTTGTTCTGGGAGGTCGCCGGCCCCGGCAGCTTGTCGACGTCTGCGTCGAGCGCGCGGGGGAGGGCATCCTGGCCGGGCGGATCGAAGACTGACTGGACGCGGACCGGCCGAAGCGTGTCAAGCTTGAGGGCGAGCCATGCGCTGGTGGCCCCTGCAATCCGTCTCCCCTGGGCATCGCTGACTGAGAAATCCCGCAGCGCGAACAGCTTGTTCACGCCGGTGGGCCAGGTGCGGACCGTTATCTTCTCCCCCAGCGCCGGGTACCTCTCCACCCGCATTCGCAGGCGCGAAAGGATCCACGCCAGCCCCTGCGGCCGGAGGTCTTCAGGGGCAACTCCGAGGAGCTGGGTGTGAAAGCCCGCGGTCTCCTGCAGGAAGTCCCACAGGCCGCGCACGGACAGAAACCCGTGCGCATCGGTGTCGAAGAGGTGCACGGTATAGGCGACTTCCGCCACAAGATCAGCCACGCGAGCTCACCGCCGGGAGCCGTTGTCAGAGACGGTGTTGCCCACCATGGTGAGCCCGCTCACTCCGGCCGAATACATGGTGGCGGCGTTCCGCTGGACCCTGTTGCCCGCGATCGTTATTGATGCCACGTCGGTGAGCTGGAACGCGGCGAAGGTGTTGTCGTGGATGAAGCAGTCGCTCACCTCGATGTCCTCGCAGCCGGAAAGGTCCACGGCGATGGAGCCGGAACCGGCCAGCTCGCAGCGGGAAATGACCAATCCTGTGACGCTCTGCGCGGAGATGACCGAACCCTCGCACGCATAGGTGCCCGCGGGCTGGGAGTGGCGGACCACAATGCCTTCGATGCGGATGTCGTGGCTGTCCGCCAGGGTCATGACGTTCTGGTACAGGTCAGTGCACAGAAGACGCACGTTCCCTTCCCCCCGCAGGGTGAGGCCGCTGCGGCTGGAGATTGTGATTGCAGCCGGGGTTGAGTACGTCCCCGCCGTAAGGATGATCGTGTCTCCATCCTTTGCCGCATCTAGGGCATCCTGGAGGGAAAGCGGTCCTCCCGCGGACAGGCGCACCGGACCGGCCCAGAGAGCCAACCCGGCGCACAGAAGCGCGACCGCGAGCACCTTCTTCACGGATTGAGCGTATCCGCCGGGCGTGATAAGGTCAATGCGCGCCTTCGCCGATATTCTAGGCACTATCGCATGAGCATCCGCTGGAAGATATTCCTGATCGTCCTCCCCCTCATTGTGGCGACGCTGGGCCTTACCGGCGGCTCCTCGTTCTTCTCCACCCGTAATGGCATCACGCGGATAGCCAAGGACTTCCTGGGCTTCAAGGCGGAGGAGCTGCGCAAGCAGGCGGAGAGCCAGTGGTCCCTGCTGGTGCAGAACAACCTCACCGGCCAGCCGGACATGGTGGCGGCGACAAAAGCCGCAGTGGAGGCGTACGCGAACAGCATCATCGGCAGCCCCACGGAGCTGATCGTGGCCGTGGGGGAGGACGGCAGCGTTGCCATGAGCACCGCTGATGTCAGCCTGTCCGACACGGAGAAGGCATCCCTTGCCAGGCTTGCCGGAGCCAAATCGACAGACCTGATCCCCGCAATCAGCATTGGGGGCAGGGACAGGGTGGCCAAGGGATTCTGGTTCGATCCCTTCAAATGGTACATCCTGACCACGGAGGACCGCTCCGCGTTCTACAGCCTGGTCAACCAGATCACCGTCCAGACCGGGATCATCCTCATGGGGGCCATCGGCGTGGGGGTCCTCCTGGTGCTCATTTTTGCCGGCTACCTCACACGGCCCCTCACCCGCGTGGCTTCCACAATGAAGTCCATCATCTCGACGAACGATCTCTCCCAGCGTGTGGTGGTGGAGTACCACGATGAGATCGGACAGCTTGCCCAGACCTTCAACCTCATGGTGGAAGAGCTGGAGAAGGCGTACCGGCAGATCAAGCAGTTTGCCTTCAAGGCAGTGCTGGCCCAGAAGAAAGAGCAGAAGATAAAGAATATCTTCCAGAAGTACGTGCCCAACGACGTCATTGTCGAGTTGTCCAAGAACCCTGATAAGATGCTCATCGGGGACAACCGCGTGGTCTCCGTGATGTTCTCCGACATCAGGAGCTTCACATCAATCTCGGAGAAGATGAATCCCGATGACCTGGTGAGTGTTCTTAACAGCTATTTCAACGTGATGGTGGACATCATCATGGGCCGTCAGGGGACGGTGGATAAATACATTGGAGACGCCATTATGGCGGTCTTTGGTGCTCCGCTCCGCCACGAGGACGATGGCCTCCAGTCTGTGCTGGCCGGAATCGACATGATCGAAGCCCTTGTTGGATGGAATGAGCATCAAGAGAAGCAGGGCAAGCCTCCCTTCCGCATCGGCGTCGGCATAAACTACGGCGTCGTGACCGTGGGCAACATGGGGACCGAGAAAAAGATGGATTACACGGTGATCGGAGACACGGTGAACCTTGCCTCGCGGCTGGAGGGTCTCACGAAGTACTATCATCAGCCGCTTCTCTACGCTGAGAGCCTTCAGTCGAAAGTGAAGGACGTGATGCCCTGGCGCCTTCTGGACACGGTTGCCGTGAAGGGCAAGACCAAGGGAGTGAAGATCTTTACAACGAAAAAGGCCCCTTCCCCGGCCGAGAAGGAGGCCTGGGACCTGCACAACGAAGGGATGGATGAGTACTACAAGAGGAACTTCTCCCGGGCGTTGTCCCTGTTCCGGAACGTGCAGCGTATGCTCCCCACCGATGAGCCTGCTGGGATGCTCATGCAGCGCGCGCAGGGATACGCGAAAAATCCTCCGCCCCCTTCCTGGAACGGGGTGATCGCGATGACATCGAAATGAAAGGATCCATGCTTGGGCTGCTGAAGAAAGCCCGCACCATAAGGACCACCCTCGGGCTGCCTGCCGACGGGCGCGACGAGTTTGTCTTTGACGCCGACTCAGGGATCTCTCGCGAAGACCAGAAGGACATACTGCAGCAGATCGAGACGGTCGCAACCGGGAACCGCATTGAGGTAAGCCCCGAGGTGTTTGCCGTGAAAGCAGCCAAAAAGGGGATCCTGTTCCCGGTCCTCGTGAACCTCGCGGCGGTCGTTGCCCTGGCCGGGGGATTGGCCGGACTGTACCTCTTCTTCCAGCGCGGAGAGACGCAGCTGTCGCAAAGCCAGACAGGCACAATCACTGCCGAAGGCAAGCTCATCGAGACCTTCAAGAAGGAGTCGGAAGCGAAGCTGCTGGAAAAAAACCAGCAGATCAACCAGATCCAGGACCGCCTTGCTGAGATCGACAAGCAGCGCCAGGACCTGCAGACCAACATGGACGCGAAAGTCCGCGAGCGGGAGGGCCAGCTCAAGGCTTCCCTTGCCGCTGAGCTGGAGGCCGAAAAGGCCCGGCTCCAGAAGCAGGGGCTTTCGGAACAGGACATCACCAGCCGGCTTACCGTCCTTGAAGCGCAGAAGAACGCGGACTCCGCCCGACAGCTCGACGCCTACCGCGCGCAGGCGGAGGCGGACAGGCAGAAGGCGGATGAGAACCTCAGGAACCTGCAGGCGGAGTTCAATACGAACCTCGCCAGGGCCAACCAGGAGCGTCAGCAGGTCCTGGATGAGTCGAAGAGGCGCGAGGCGGACCTCCAGGCCCAGCTGGAGCAGAAGACACGGGAGGCCGCTTCAGCTCAGGCAAGCTCTCAGCAGGCCCTTGCCGACCTCCAGCAGCAGAAGCAGCAGGAGGACCTTGTCTCGGGCCAGCTCGTGGGCCTGTACTCCGTGGTCAAGGCTGACATCTCGGCCAGGGACTACCCGAAGGCCCTCACCAGCCTGCAGGCAATCAGCGATTATGTGAACCGTACGGACGTGGCCATGCTTCCAGCCATTCAGCAGCGGCGGGAGGTGGATATCTTTGTCGTGGATTCGCTGAAAAGCTACGTGCAGGATCAGCTCTCCCAGGCAAGCGTCGATACCAGCTCCCTGGTCGCCGCAGCAGGACAGATTTCCGACGTGAGGGCGGCGGTTTCCCAGGCGGACGCCCAGGCGCGCGCGGGCAACATCGCGGAGGCGGAGAAGCTCTACGACAAGGCCCTTGCCGCGATCCCGGAAATCGCCCGCAGCTACGGCTATTTCACGGCAAAGGCGCGCGATGCCGAAAATGCGCGCCAGCAGGTCCTCAGCGCAGGGCTTGCCAGGGCCGAGACGGCATTCGATGCAGGACGCTACCCTGAGATGCTGGCTGCCTACAAGGATGCCTTAGCCTACCTTCCGGAGACTTCCGCCAGACTGGACAAGACCATTGAGAACATCCTGGCGGCTGGTTCGGAACAAGGGAGGACCAGAAGCCAGGCGGAACAGGCCAGGGCAGCGGGTCCCATCCTGGCGCAGGGAGATGCCGCCCTTGCGCAGGGAAGACCGGCTGACGCCATGGTCCGCTATCTCACGGTCCTGGAGCGTTTCCCCCAGAGCCCACAGGCCAGCTCCGCGGTGCAGGGCATCAAGGACGCCTCTGCTCTTTTTTCAAACCAGGCTGACGCGCGCCTTTCGGCTCGGGAAAAGGACCTGAGCGCCCAGGTGGCCGGTCTGCAGAGGCAGGTGGCTGACCGCGGGGCCGAGATCATCGGCATGAAGAAGAGCATCATGACTCTGCTTGGCATGCAGGGAGATCCGGCGACGACAGACACATCGACGCTCATGGATGCCTTGAACAGGAAGTTCGGGGATTTCGCAGCTGCTCAGGGAGCCTCCAGTGACCTGGCGCAGCGGCTTTCACGGGCAGAGGACAACGCGGCGGCGCTTCAAAAGAAGGTCGACGCGCTGGACGCCGAGAACCAGAAGCTGAAGACACAGGCGGACAAGGCCGCCGCGGATGCCGCCGCAAAGCAGACCGCGGCTGCGCAGCAGCGGGCGGCGCAATCCGGAGGGTCAGGACAAGACTTGGCATCGCTTCAGGCAAAGCTCGCTGCCCTGAGCAACGGGTATTCGGCGTACGCATCTCGCGAGGATCCTATTCTCCAGGCCCGCGGGGACCAGGGCCTTGTTGATACAAAGGCGTACCTGAATGATTTCCTTGGATCAAAGCCAGTAGAAGAGACTTTCCCCGGCCTGTTCGAGCGCATCAAGCGCTATGACCAGGGATTCTTTTCCGCAGGGAGATCCAATGCCATCCAGGAGGTCTTGGACGTCGTCATTCAAATGTCCAAGCAGACCACCCCTGATGCCCGCGCCAGGTTCCTCTCCGATCAACTGAAAGCTTACAGCAACGACACGGATATGACAGGCCTCGTGAAAAGGCTCCAGTCGCTGATGAAGTGACGCCTCAGTATTTCAGCGAATCCAGCCTAGTATGGTGATTTTTCAGCGCTCCCGCGAGTGATTTCCCGGGCCTGTCCTTGCCACGTTTCCTGCTATCGACTACACTAGATGCCAGGTCATATGTCGCCTGAGGATCTCCTTTCACTCCTTCGCGGCTTCGCACTGCGCACCAAAGCTTCCACGATCGATCTGCGCCAGTTCATCGCCTCACTCCCCAAAGGACAGATGACTCCCACGGAGATGGGGACTGCGCTCAGCGGGCTTGCCAGGAAGGGGGCCCTGAAGCTGTCCGCGGCCGAGGGGAAGATCCGGGCCGTGACCTTCCCTGACTTTTCCGAGACGGCCCTGCAGGAAGAATACAAGCGGCTGGCGGTTGAGCCTGATCTGCCTTTCCCCAGCTTGGAGTCGCTCCCGGTGAAAGTCCCGGAAGAGGAGCTTTCCACCGTCGATGTGAAAGGCACCTTTGCCGCGCTCCTCGAAGAGGATGAGTCTCCCCGCAAGGGCCTCGTCAAGGTCGACTTCCCTGACGGGGTGAAGTCTCTGATCGTGCCGCGCGTGATCGTGGGCACTGCGCTGATAGAAGCTGCAGCCGCCAAGATTTCCCGCTACCTGCAGGACCCGAAGAACGCCTCCTACGCCGAGAGCAAGCTCGGATCCGTTCTGCGCGGGAACGAGCTTGTGCTTCGCCAGGCCCTGGAAGATGCCACAAGCCGGCCGCGCAAGGCCGCTTCCCTGATACTTGCCCCCAGCGATTTCCAGTTCCGATTCTGGAACCATCTCACGAACCTGCTGCTCCAGGACGCTTTGGGAAAGGAAGGCAAGACAGACGCAGACCATGGGCTGTGCCAGTCCGCCATGATCATTGCGTACACGGTTTTCCACATGAAGGGAGCGTCGCAGCGGGACCAGGAAAAAGCCGCAGACCTGAAAAAGCTGGACTCGGCGGTGAGAAAACCCCCGTACGTCTTTGGTTATCAGGACCTCTACGAGCTGAAGGACGAAAAGGGCGCCGCCTTTGCCGCGAAGCACACGCGGGACTTCATTCACGGATTCCTCAAGGAGAAGACCAAGCGCTCGGGGGATGAGAACCTTCCCTTCCTGGTGCGGGTCCACGCCGTGGCACAGAACAAGGACTATTTCATCCAGAGGGACTTTCTGGTGACTGTCTTCCTGAAGAAGCTGACGGAGGCTTCCGACGAGCTGCGCACGAAATACCTGGATGATTGGTCTGCCGCGATGAAGCTGGATACCTATCCGTCAGCCGCAAGAAACGACGCAGCCTTCCGCCGCGACGTGGAGGTCCGCGTGAAAGAGGATTTTCCCCTGCTCTCGGCCCTGGCAAACGGGTCTGTCCTCTATCTGGCTGCGGAGCTTCCCGGAACACCGGAAGCGGCCCACACGGAGCTTGGCAGATGCTTTTCCGTGGAGAGCATCCTGCGTCCCTTCGACGAGCTGCTGGGTCTTTCACGGGCCAAGCTGCTCAAGGATGTGCGCCTGTACCTGCCGTTCTGGCAGACCATGCCGCTCGTCAGCGGAATCGTAAGGTTTTTCCGGCGGCTCGGCAGGGGCCGGAAGAAGATCCGCGCGGACGGACAGGCCCCCCCGCCCGCGGCAAGCGCCCGCGTCGTCCTGGGTCAGCCGGA
Organism: Spirochaetia bacterium; assembly: GCA_049515135.1. GTDB lineage: Bacteria > Spirochaetota > Spirochaetia > SZUA-6 > Fen-1364 > Fen-1364. The sequence continues at coordinate 22,045 of JBEKUJ010000009.1, read as the reverse complement.
GACTGCAGTCGAGGAGAAAGGTGCCGGCGGCGCAAAGGACAAAGTCCAGAAGACCAATCTGTTGCAGTACAAGAGGAGCATTCAGGCCTTGATCTCGCACTATGTCCCCCTGGGCAAGTCGATAGATGTGACCCTGGAAGAACTGGCGGAAAAATGGAACCCCCTCTATGACCCCCGGGCAAAAAAGAACCTCGTTGAGGACGTCAACTCTCTTGTCCGGGATTTCCTGCGACCCGTCAGACGGTCTTTTCTCGTTCAACCCCCCGATATCAAGAGGATCCATGCCCTTGCAGAACAGCTTTCCACCAGCAAGAGCCTTGCGAAGATCAAGAAGCGCGAGGTGCTGAAAAACTACATCGAGCTGTACATGGTCCGCAGCCTCGATGTCAAAACCATCTAGCCCCGGATCATACAGTGAAGACACACTACGATTTCGACGGGATCATCACGCGGAGCGGAACGAACTCTCTCAAATGGGATTCAAGCAAGAGGATCACCGGCTTTGACGCCCTGCTTCCCCTCTGGGTCGCGGACATGGATTTCGAGGCCCCGCCGGAGATCCGCGAGCCCCTTGCCCGCAGGGTCCAGCACGGCATTTACGGGTACACCGTGGAGCCTGAGTCGTACTTCCAGGCCGCAGGTCTCTGGCTGGAGCGGCGCCACGGCTGGACGGTCAAACGGGAGTGGATGCTCGCCTCCCCCGGCGTCATACCCTGTCTTTCCGCCGCAATCCTTGCCCTTACCGGCCCCGGTGACGGCATTGTCATCCAGCCCCCTGTCTACCATCCGTTCGCCATGCGAATCAGCGGCAACGGGAGGCGGGTTATGGAAAACCCGCTCCTGCTGTCCGGCGCGCGATGGGAGATCGATTTCGAAGGCCTTGAAAGGGTCATCGACCCGGGCACGCGGATGCTGATCCTCTGCAGCCCGCACAATCCGGTGGGCCGGGTCTGGACGCGCGAAGAGCTGGAGCGCCTGGTGGAGATCTGCGCCCGCAGGGGTGTGGTGATAGTTTCCGACGAGATCCACTTCGATCTGGTGATGCCCGGCTTCAGGCATGTCCCTGTTGCATGCCTTTCCGCGGAGGCCTCACGCATGACCGTCACTCTTATCGCGGCAACCAAGACGTTCAATCTGGCCGGGCTGGGCGGCTCAGTGGCGGTGGTCGAGGATCCCGAGCTGAGAAAGCGCCTGGATGCAACTCAGCACTCGGTCTTTGCGGGCCTGGCGAATGCGTTCGCGGCAACTGCTTCCGAGGCGGCATGGCGGCACGGGGAGCGCTGGCTTGATGAGCTGCTGGTGTATGTGGAAGCAAACTACAGGTTCACGGCGTCCTTTTTTGCCGGGCGCCTGCCGGCCGTCCGCATTTTCCCCCTTGAAGGAACCTACCTTGCGCTCCTGGACATGAGGTCCCTTGGGCTCACCGATGACCAGGTGTCGGACAGGCTGCGGCGCGTGGGAGGAGTGTGGCTCGATGAGGGGCGCAAGTTCGGCCGCGGCGGGCAGGGGCTGCAGCGCCTGAACCTCGCCTGCCCCAGGGCTGTCCTCAGCGACGGCCTCGAGCGCGTGGCCCGGGCGCTTTCCTCCGCCGTCCCTTCGGCTCCTCCCGGGGGGTGAGGAAGATGGGCGGCACGAGGGTCCACACCGCCAGGGCCACTGCCCCGTGCCACGGCTCGTAGTACGGCGGACGCACGAACCGCAGCGGACCCGTGCCAATGGCATAGATCCAGACAACAAGGGAAAGCGTTGAAACAATGAGCTGGGGCCGCGAGGTCACCCCCGAAGCCCTGCTGAGATAGATCGGCGTGATGGCCACAAGGAGCAGCGCCACCACGAGGTGAGGCAGCAAAGCAGGCGGCATCACTCCCTGAATGAAGATGAAGACCGCAATCACTTCACTGGGGATCAGCTTCAACAGGACCTGGAGGAACGAGTTTTCCTGCTCGATCGATCTGCCCATCATGGGCTCCTTTCATTCTCAATCGCGCCACATTTTCACGACAGCGCATTCTTGCCCACGGAAAAGGATCGTCAACGCCTTTTCCACCAGATGCCCGTGCACTCAGGGACAATCACCTCGCCGCCCGCGGCAAGATCGTAGTCCGTCATCTGGCCAAAAAAAAGCTCCACCAGACGCCTGGCCTCGGCAAGGGAAGGGAATCTGTAGTCCGTACGGACCCACCGGGCCGCAAACCCGAGCTGGCGTTCCAGAAACCCGTAGAAGACCGGCAGGACCGAGCCGGGCGCGCTCGGCATGCGAAAGCCGGTCCCCAGGGTCTCGATGATGATGAACGTCCCCCCGGGTCTCAGCAGCCGGGTGCCCTCTCCCAGCAGAGCCTCCGCTGCATTCCTCCATTCGCTCTGAGCCTCCGATACGCCGTGCCCGTAGCTCCATCCTTCGATCACCACATCCGCGCAACAATCAGGAAGCGGTATGCTTCTGTTGTCGGCAACAGCCACCGTGACATTCCGCAGGCCGCGGCTCTCTATGTTCACCAAGGCCTTGTCCAGCATGTGCCTCGACCTGTCGAAAGCAGCCACCGTGCCACACAGCGGGGCAATGAGCATGGTCACGCGCCCCGTGCCCGCGCCCAGCTCCACGACGGCCTTGCCGGTGAAAGACGCAGCCTCCCCCAGCGCCCGGGGCAGGTTCCCTTGCCAGTCCTCGAAGGAAACCAGTTCGTGATATTCGCCTGCGTGTCTGCTGTAGATCAGCTCGAAGTCAGTGGCCATTTTTTCTCCTTTCCCGCAGACACGAGCCGCGCCGGCTTTCCCTCAAGCCTGTAGATCCTGCATGCCGCAGCTCCCTCGATCTCCCGGGGGTAGTGTGTCACCACGACTGCAGGGATGGGATGGCGCGAGAGAAGCCGCAGAAACATCGCCCAGAGGCTTCTCCGCGCATCGGCGTGCAGCCCGCTGAATGGCTCATCCATGAGGATGGCATCAGGGGCCCTTGCAAAGCAACGGGCCAGCGCGGCGCGTCTTTTCATTCCTCCCGAAAGCTCCTCAGGCCTCCGGGTCTCCGCTCCTGCCAGCCCGACTTCCCTGAGGAGAAAACGCGCCATGCCAAGCGCCTCCTCGCGCTGATGCCCACTGTACAGGAGGGGGAGGGCAGCGTTTTCCTCAACGCTCCTCCAGGGCAGGAGCCTGTCATCCTGGAACACGAACCCCAGGCGCGCAGGTGCTGATATCGCGCCGCTGGACGGCCGAAGAAGGCCGGCAATCAGCTTCAGGAGGGTCGTCTTCCCGATCCCGGAGTCACCGGTGATGACAGCCACGCCTCCCGGAGGGACCGTGATGCTGATGTCCCGCAGGAGCGCTTCTTTCCCCTGCCATGAAAACCCGACCCTGAGCAGACGAATCCGCTGCGGGCGTGGAGTCGGCGTGAACAGCGCCTGCGGATCCGGCGGCTCGATTTCCCTTCGGGCAGAGGGCCGGCTGCCGGAGATCAGACGGCGGACAGGGGTCCAGAGACGCCCTGCCAGGGGAAGGAGGTGCGTGAAGGCGAGAATGACCAGGATCAGAACGATGGCCCAGGCGAACAGGTTTCGGATGCGAAGCGACATGTACGCGGACTGGATCTGGAAGCCGATGCCGCTCGATGCACCGAAGTACTCTGCAGTCACTGACGCCTTGACTGCCAGAACCAGCCCGGCCTTCAGTGATGCGGCCAGAAACGGCCTCAAATGCGGGAAGACAAGCTCCCGCATGCGCGGAGAGAAACCAGGGGCAAACACAGAAAGCATTTCCCCGTATGAACGCGGGAGAGTCGTCATGCCCTCTCCCACGGTGACAGCCACCAGAGGGAACGTGATGAGACCGATCACCGTGATCGCCGGCAGGTGGCCGACTCCCATGAGGGCGACCAGGGGGATGGCCCACAGGAGCGGCGGCATGCCCTGGAAGAACTGCACGATGGGCCGCAAGAATGCGCCTGTCCCCGGACGGCTGCCCGAGGCGATGCCCGCGATGCATCCAGCGAAAAACCCCGCGCAGAAGCCAATGAAAACCCGGATCAGGGTTGCCAGGATCTGCAGCCACGCGAAGCCATGCGAAAGAAGGAGGACAGTGTCCGCGGCCGAGGTCCAGGGCGCGGGAACGAGGTAGGTACCCGCAAGGAGGCTCGCGGCCGCCCAGACCAGCAGGAGGAACGCAGTCCCGGTCGCTGCCTGGAAACGAAGAGCGAGCGGGCCTTTCAGGCGCGTCACGGCAAGAAGAAGAACTGCCCGTCCAGGGTCCGCTTTTCCTCCGGAAGAAACGGAGCCACCTGGCGATAGTAGTCGAGCACCCGGGACTCGTTTTCGGCGAGGTCCGGCACTTCGAAGAGCGTCCGCCGCGTGGCTTCCTCCAGCACCCCCGGCGAAAGTCCGAGAGTCACGGCAAACCTTCGAGCAGCTGCTGCCGGATCTGCCGAGATCTCGCGGCTGGAATCCCGCCACGATTCCAGGAGGCTGATCAGCAGGGCCCTGTGGGACGATGCAAAGGCCTCCGTGGAGAAAAGGCTGACCTGCGGAGACCTGCCGTCCCCGCTGTTCAGCGACGCCCATGCCCGGGAATACTCTGTAAGACGCAGGAGGCCGTTGCTGCCCACCACCGAGGTGGCCAGCGGCTCAGGCAGGGCGGCAGCGTCGATCTGTCCGGAGAGGAGCCTGGCTATGCTCTGGGTAAAAGGGCCGTAGGTGATGGAAAGGTCCCTCTGGGGATCGATCCCCTCATGCGCAAGCAAGGCGCGGGTCTGGAAGTCCAGCGGCGAGCCGGGAAAAGGCACGGCCACCTTTTTCCCCCGCAGATCGGCAAAGCTCCTGATGGAAGGGTCCTTCCCGACAAGCGAAGCCAGACCCCACACTCCCGTGTCGATCATGACCAGGGGGCTCCCGTCAAGCCTGTTCTGCCAGCCTTGGCTCGTTCCGCTGAGAAGAAGGTCCGCGTCTCCGCGCAGAAGGAGCGCAAGGGCCTGGGCATGGTTGGCGAACAGCTCCACCCGAAGGTCCACGTCGGCACCCTCGTGCTCCCGCGCGATCTGCAGGAAGGGCAACGCCGCTGTGGTCTGGGGAACCAGCACCCGGATGCGCTGGGCGGCGCGGACTGCCGAATGGCCGATGCTGACAGAAACAAGCAGGGCGAGGCAGAGGAAGAGCACGGCGAAACCGCCGGGCGCTCTGAGCGGGTTCGGGCCGGATGGAGAGCTCATATCCGCGCGCCAGAGTATTCCATTTGGATTGGTGCGGCAAGTCTTTCGTCCGTCAGGGAAAATCAGCGCACCGCGGAGTGGGCTTGCCGATGTAATAGCCCTGCGAATGGCTCACCCCGATTGAACGTACGACGGCCTGCACGGCTCCGTTGTGGACATATTCCGCTATGGTCTGGATTCCGAGCTTCCGGGCGAACGAGACGATGGTCTCCACTATGCTGCGGGCGTTGGCATCGGTAGCGATCGACTTGATGAGAGATGCGTCCAGCTTCAGGTAGTCCACGCGGAGCCGGAGAATGTGCTCGAAGTTCGAATATCCTGCTCCGAAATCATCGATGGCGATCTTTGATCCCCTTTCCTTGATCAGCTCGATGAATCGGGACACTTCGTCATAGTTCTCGATGCCTTCCGATTCGAGCAGCTCAAAGACGATCCGCCGCCCAAGACCATTCTCTGAAATGACCCTGTCGATCACGGCCCGCACGTCGGGATGGATGATGTCTTCCAACGATACGTTGATCGACACCTCGCGGCTCTCCGTTCGCATGACATCCGACGTCTTTTCGATGATCACGCGGGACAGCTCAGGATAGATCTTGCTCTTCTTGGCAATGGTGAAGAAGGCGCCCGGTGCGACAAAGGTTCCGTCCGCCATTCGAATCCGCATGAGGGATTCGAACTTCTCGATGGAACCGCTTTCGTTGTTCATGATGGGCTGAAAAAAAGGGACAATCCGATCCTGCTCGATGGACTCGCGCAGGACATGCAGCCAGTGGAGGTTGTCAGCGTACTGCCGCACAACCTCGAGCTCAGGCCGGTAGGGAACGAAAGTCTTCTTGGACCGGGAAACAGAAAGAGCCATGTCGGCCTTCTCCAGATGACGGGAATCGGTCACGGCGGCACCGACGCTGACATCCAGACGCAGGGTTTCGTTTTCGTACAGGTACGGCTCATCCTGGCACATCCTCACCAGCCGGCCGCCCGCTTCCGCAAGCGCGGCGTCGTCGTACGCTGAGTCGATGACCGCCGCAAACTCATCCGCATGGAGCCGGTACACTTCCCCGCGGTCCCGCGCAATTGCGCTGCGCACCCGGTTCCCAAGCTCCCTGATGACGTGGTCACCGGCACGTATTCCGAAGTAGTCGTTGGTCTCCTGGAAATGGTCGATGTTGACGAGGATGATCGTCACCAGTCTCCCTGGTCGAAGGTCGGCAATGAGCCGATTTCGGTTGGGGAGCTCGGTGAGGGAGTCCGAGTAGAGTCTCTTCTCCACCGCCTCCAGCCGCTCCCTCTGCATGTTTTCACTCTCGCGCCGCAGGAGCAGATACCTGTCCACGATAGCGAGGAACAGGAGGACCATTTCCAGGGAGGCCCCGGATGTCAGTGCCGTCCTGGTGAGGAGGCTGCTCGGCACCAACCCGAAGTTCAGCAGTCCAAAGACGATGCCGCCCGGCAGGAGCAGTACCCACGCAGCCAGGTAGAAGCGGGCAGGGCGGAACCCCCGCCTGAGAACGATGAGGGCGTTCGGAATCAGAACGATTGCCGACAGAAGAAGGTAGCCGTTGGTGACTTGAACCATGATCGAAAACCGAAAGATGATTGTGCACAGGGTATTCGCGATCCCTGCGCAGAGTAGTGCCCCCAGGAACCGGTGCATGCGAGGCGCCCACGTTCTGGTCTGAAGAAAGCTGCGAGTGAAGACAAGCCCCATTGTGATGGCCAGCGAGGCTGCGCTCACCTCCACGCCACCGTCGATCTGCGTGTGCCAGGGCCAGAGATATTCACCACAGATGCCTCTCCACGTCAGCTCGAAAAGCACATAGAAAAGCGCAAAAAAGGCGTAGGAGAGGTATGCCCTGTCCCTGGTTGCAATGAAGAACAGCGCGTTGAGGAGGACAACGACAAGGAGCAGACCCACGAACAGACCGACAATGACCTGCAGATCGTGGTCAACCCTGTGGAAAGCCTCCTCGTCCCAGACGGAGAGAGGGAAGACGCTGTGGGCATCCATTACCTGGACGTAGCACCAGACCGGCGGTCCGGGCGTCAGGGCAAGGGGAAAAAGCGGGTAGCGGTACGGTATGGGCCTCCTGGCAAACGGGATGTGAGTCCCCGACTGCATGTGTTCCAGCACACCGTCCGGATGCACTACAAAGACATTCACGAGGTTGACGTTGGCCCAATCGGATGCCAGGAGGAGGCGGTGAGCGGTTCGTGATTCCAGCTGGAAACGAACCCAATAGATCGCTTTTGTGAAACCGGGATTCGGCTCGTCGTCTGCCGTGGGTTGCCAGGAAGCGGTGCGGCCTGAGACCTGGGCCAGAGTCATTTCCCCTGTGTCGTCCCGAAGAATCTCCAGATGACCTCCCAGACGGTATGATGGAGCATCTCCCACCACAAGCGGACTTGCCGTCAGCCGTGATGCGGCGAAGACAGCAAGAACCGCCAGACACCCGACGGCGAAAACTCGCTTCATGACGGCCTCTCACACTTTCCAGTCGACCTGACCGCCATCATAGTACAATCACCGCAAACGAGATAGCGAAAGATTGAGGGAGGAACAACTACCGCCTGTCCAGGATCTCGCGGATCTTGGCCAGGAACTCATGGGAGGTGAAAGGCTTCTGGATGAAATCGATGCCCGGGTCCAGCATCCCATGATGCTCAACCGCGTTTCCCGTATACCCTGATATGAAGAGGGCCTTGACTCCCGGGCAGATGTTCTGGAGCTTCTGCGCAAGCTCCTTCCCGCTCATCTGCGGCATCACGACATCGGTCACCACGAGACCGAATGCGCATTTCCTCGATTGCATCTCCGCCAGGGCTTCCCTGCCTCCCGGCGCGGCAAACACCGTGTAGCCGTTGTCTTCCAGCACCGTCCGCATGAAACGCCTCACCGTCTCTTCGTCTTCCACCAGAAGAATCGTTTCGCTGCCGCGCATCGCCGAGATTTCCCCGACATGGGGGACGGCCCGGACGTATTGCTCCGCAGTGCGCGGAAAGTAGATCTTGAAAGTCGTTCCCCTGCCCCGTTCGCTGTAGCAGGTGATGTGGCCGCCGCTCTGTTTGACTATCCCGTAGACCGTGGAGAGGCCCAGCCCGGTCCCTTTCCCCTGCTCTTTCGTGGTGAAGAACGGCTCGAATACGTGCGACAGCACTTCCTGGCTCATGCCGTGGCCGGTGTCGCTGACGGCGATCTGCACATAGTCGCCCGGCTTCACGCCTGGGTGCTCCAGGGCGTACGCAGCGTCCAGCGCGAGGTTCGCAGTCTCGATCGTCAGCTTCCCGCCTTCCGGCATGGCGTCACGGGCGTTGACCACGAGGTTCATGAGCACCTGCTCGACCTGCCCTGAGTCTGCTCTGATATTCCCGGCATCTGGTTGAAGAAACGTCCTGAGCTCGACATCTTCTCCCACGAGCCGAACAAGGATGTTTTCCACAGCCCTCAGAAGGTTGTTTGGACTGATGACCTGTGGTATCAGCACCTGTTTCCTGCTGAAAGCGAGGAGCTGTCCGGTCAGCATGGCGGCCTGCTTGGCAGCCCTGGCAATCTCGCCTACCTGCGCTTTCACGGGGCTTCCAGCCGTGAGCCCTTCCTGCACCAGCTCGCAGTAGCCTCCGATGACCGTCAGGAGGTTGTTGAAGTCGTGGGCGATGCCGCCCGCGAGCCGGCCGACTGCTTCCATCTTCTGAGCCTGCAGGAACTTTTCCGCAAGGGATCTCTCCTCGGTGACGTCCCGTCCGTACAGGTCGATGTATCCGCGGCTGCGAATCGGTGTGATCGTGATCGAAAACGTGCTTTTGCCTTCCCGCGCCTCGACAACCCGTTTCTCACCCGACTCCCATGCCTCACGGAGCTCCGGCATGATCTCAGAAGGTGCTTTGTCGTTCCGCGCTCCCGTCCAGGATGGCAGGAGAGTCCGGCCGGACTGGTTCTGATAGAGGATGGATCCATCGAGTGAAACACGCATGACCGGGTTCGGATTCTCATCAGGAAACCGGGCAAGATCCTCGATTTGCTGCTCCACCTGCTTGCGCTCTGTGATGTCGCGTCCAGTGCATACGACTCCAATGACCTTTCCCCGGGCATCTCTCAGCGGCACTTTGGTCGTCAATGTCCAGCGGCTGTGGCCCTTGCGGTCGGTGGATTCCTCTTCCTTGTTGACCAAGGCCGTTCCGGTCTGGATCACGGTCTTCTCATCGGAAAGGTACCTCGCGGCCTCCGGGGCTGGATAGAAATCGTGGTCGGATTTCCCGATGGCATCCTCCGCTCTCGCCAGACCCATGACGCGGGCGTTTGCCATGTTCGTGATCAGAATGCGGCCCTCCGTGTCCTTTATCGAGATGTAATCCGGCAGGTTGTTGATCAGGGTCAACAGCAGTGCCTTTTCCCGTTCGAGGTTCTCTTCCAGCTGCTTTCGGGCGGTTATGTCCCTCACGGTGGAAAGGATTGTCGGCTTGCCTTCCATGTCGAAGAGGTGGTTGCTGACCTCCACGGGGATCCTCAGCCCAGTTCTGGTGACGTAGACTCCTTCCCACACCGCGTGCTTTTCCGTATTCAGACGAGCCGTCATTTCCCGCGCGACGGTCGCCGTTTCGGGGGCAAGGAAGTCGTAGGGACCCATGCGGAGCAGCTCATCGCGGGTATAGCCCAGACGTTCGCAGGCAATGTCATTCACTTCTATGATCCTGGCAGACAGCCCATCCGGCGCGAGATCATGGACAAAAGCGGCATCGTTGATGCTGTTGAAGAGCAGGCGGTAGCGCTCTTCGCTTTTCCGCAGCGCCTCTTCCGCCCGTTTGCGCTCCGTGATGTCGCGGGAAATGCCGAACGTCCCGACAATTGTTCCATTCGCGTCGCGCAGGGGCATCTTCGTGGTCAAAGCCCAGGTGGCGGGATGACCGGGCCATGTCTCTTTCTCTTCCTTGTTGATGATGGGCTCGCCGGTCCGCATGATCCTCTGCTCGTCCTCAAACGCTTCTCGCGCATGCTCCTCCGTGAAGAAATCGAAGTCCGTCTTGCCGATGACCTCACTTTTATCCATCAGGTTGAACGCCCGCAAATGCGCCTTGCTGACATGTATGAAACGGCTCTGCGTATCCTTGAAATAGATCGTGTCGGGAATGTTCTCTTCCAGGGCCTGCATCAGGGCCGCTATTCGGGGAATGCGCTCCTCGGTGACCTGTGGCTTCAGGAGGGCTTCATGAGCGCTGTGGAAGGTCCTGACACTCTCGGTCAGCCGCTTCAAGAGGTCTTCTATGGCATCCACGAGCAGATCAAGCGAGTCGTCCTTTCCCGTTCGGTCAACTCCAAGCGAGGAGTCCACGGGCGATGCGCTCCTGACCGCGTTGGTAATCGCCGCGACACGGTTTTCGAACGGCTGTTTTTCCATTCCTCCCTCTTCATTGTGAGGCGTATCGATTTTTTTCTTTCACTATTGAATCAGACGCGGGGAGACGATGTCCTGCTGGATTATACCATACCTCTGACCTACTATGGGCGTATAATGCAGGGGGAGAGTCCTCGGTGAAAGCTGTGATCATCGGCACCAGCGGTCACATTGACCTGGCGCTGGAAGTCCGCGACAGGCTGCCACAGGTGAGCTTTGTGGGAATCGCGCCGGGCTCGGCGGACGAGGATACGCGGGATTTCTTCGTGGACCGGCTGGAGAAGTCCCTCATCCCCTTCTATGACGACTACCGGCGGATGCTGGACCGGGAGAAGCCCCACGTGGCAGTGGTGGCCCCGTTCTTCTTCCTGCAGTCCGCCGTGGCCTGCGACTGCATGGAGCGCGGCATCCATGTGTTTGTGGAGAAGCCAATGGCTGTTTCCCTGGAGCAGCTGGAAAGGCTTCGCAGATCGCATGCCCGGGCCGGGGTTGCCCTCTGTCCCATGCTGGAGTCCCGCTACCGGCCGGAGTTTCACGCGGCGTGGCGGGCGGTCAGGGATGGGCTGATCGGTGAGCCGCTTCTGATCACCGCTCAGAAGTCGTACAAGCTCGGCGCGCGCCATGCCATCTACACCCACAGGGCTACCTATGGGGGCACCATCCCATGGGTCGCCATCCACGCAATCGACTGGATCCAATGGTTCAGCGGTGGACAAATCGTGGAGGTTGCCGCGCGCCAGACCGCACGGGGCAACCGGGGCCACGGAGAGCTGGAGAGCTCGGGGGCGTGCCTGCTGCGTCTCTCCAACTCGGGTGCAGGCATCGTGACCTTCGACTACTTCCGACCCCGGTCGGCCCCGACCCACGGGGAGGACAGGCTCCGCGTGGCCGGAGAAAAGGGCGTCGTCGAGGTTGCCGGCGGAGAGGCCTCTCTGTGCACGGAGGAGGCGCCTCGGCGGCCGCTAACCAAGGAAGAGCCGGTGTCGATCTTCCAGGAGTTCGTCCGCCACATCGAGGCTGGTGCGCCCATGCGCATGAGCGTGGAGGAGGCCTTTCAAGTGAGCGAGATCAGCCTCCGGGTGCGGGAGGCCGCGGATTCTGGGGTGAGCATCCGCGTCAATACGCAGGAGGGGAAGTCATGAGAAAGAGAAAGCTCGGGAGCACAGGGCCTGAGATCACGGTGGTTGGCCTGGGCACGTGGGCCATCGGCGGCGCTGGCTGGCAATACGCCTGGGGAGCCCAGGATGACAAAGACTCCATTGCCGCAATCCACAGGGCCATGGAGCTGGGCATCAACTGGATCGACACCGCTGCCGTGTATGGCCTGGGGCATTCCGAGGAAGTGGTCGGGAAAGCGCTTGCGGGACGCAGATCAAAGGTCATGATCGCAACGAAATGCGCCCGCACGTGGGACCCTGGCAGCACCGAGATCGTCGACAGGCTCTCGTCCGCCAGCGTTCGAAAAGAGCTGGAGAACAGCCTTCGCAGGCTCAATACCGATTATATCGACCTGTACCAGATCCACTGGCCCCGGCCCGAGCCCCAGATCGAGGAAGGGTGGAACGAGATCGCCAAGGCGGTGAAGGAAGGCAAAGTCAGGTTCGCCGGGGTATCCAATTTCTCCGTGGAGCAGCTTCGACGGATTCATGCGATCCACCCGGTGACCTCCCTCCAGCCCCCGTACAGCATGCTGAATCGGGATACCGAACGCGAGCTCCTTCCCTTCTGCAAAGAGAACGGGATTGGCGTCATTGTCTACAGCCCCATGCAGATGGGGCTGCTGAGCGGGGCATTCTCTCGTGAACGCGCTGCTCACCTGGCCGCCGATGATGTTCGCTCGCGCAATCCCAATTTCGCCGAGCCCGCGCTCAGCCGCAACCTTGCCCTGGTGGACAAGCTCAAGCCCATTGCGCGTCGACATGAAAGGAGCATGGCGGAGCTGGCAATTGCGTGGGTCCTGCGCCGGCCCGAGGTGACAGCGGCCATCGTGGGCGGAAGAAGGCCCGAGCAGGTCGGGGAGACAGTGGGCGCAGCGGATTGGGACCTCACTCCTGGGGAGATTGCAGAGATCGAGGCCATCTTGGCCGCGCGGGAGGCCATGGGTTAGAAAGCAAATCCCATGGACATCGCGCCAAGAAAATAGGCGCCATCCAGCTTCTTTCCACTCACGTCGAACTTTGCGTTGATGAGGTAGTACCAGCCCGATATATCCATGAAGAAGCCGGGAAAGGGGTACCAAGCGATCCCCGCTTTTGCGTAGTATCCGATGTCGGAAAGGACGTTGTAGAAGATGACTCCGCTGAAAAGAGACGTGTAGTCGCTGGAAAGGGAGAGGAAGGAGTAGTTCGCCCCGCCCCCGGCAAAGACGGCAATTGCGCTTGAGCGTCCCGTGCGGAAACCGGCGCGCAGGATGAGCCCGAGGTTGGCCACCGAGTAACTGTACATCCCCAGCGAATCATATCCGTTTGTGTTGGCTGACGTGCTTCCGAAGATGACGAACGATGCCTCGATCCCCAGCGGGCCCAGCAGGTACGTCCTGACGCCGAGCATCGGCATCAGCGCCGTCAGAGAATCAGGCGTCGGGGACAGGGTCTGGTTTGGGAGGTCATTCTGAAACCCCGAGGTGAGCCCTCCGAACCCGATGGAACCATAGATCTCCGTGGGACGAAAGAACCCATCCGCGCTGACGCTGATGGACAGGGCACACGACAACAGCGCGGCAGCTGCAAGTATCTTTTTCATAAAACCTCCCATTCTAAATGCGCGCAAACTCAGGTGGCTTTATTATCGATCGGGACCAGCTTTTTCACAAGAGCCTCGCGAGCGCATTGCTGAGTACCTCCGCGCAAGCGCCTGCCTCTGTACCGTCAGGACTGATTCCGCCCGGCGCCGTTACTTGATTGTGACCTTGTATCCCCTCACCTCGGTGCGGCCCGTCCCCGTCATCACCTCGTTGCCCAGCTCCAGGCTCGTCAGGTAGACGCCGGCGCCCAGCAGCTTGCGCGAACTGAGGAATGCCGCAAAGGCGCCGACGTCCAGCGGCCCTGTGAGGACCGGCGTTCGGGCAAGGAAGGCGATATAGGTCCATTTCTGGGGGTTCTTTCCGGAGGCGTCCCCGTGGCCCTCACGGACAAACACGTCATATGTCGTTCCGCGGAGGGTGAACACATCGGTCCACGTTCCTGCCGGCGTCATCCCATTGTTGTCGATCCAGATCATGACCTCGTTGGTAATCACCGAGGAGGTGGCCGGCAGCCGCGAGACGGTCCAGAACTCGAAGGCCAGGTTGCATATACCGCTGGACTCGAACGAAATGTCGTAATCCGCGGTGATGCTGCGCGTGCCGATGCGAAAAGGCAGGTCTGCCGCTCGGCCCTGGGGTTGCAGGTCCCAGGGGGTATCCCCGTAGATGACCTCGGGATACGCCACCACGCCGTCGCTGGAGGGCCAGCGCCACCGCCATCCGAAGGCGGTCTTTCCGCCCGCGCTGGTCTTGAAGATGGCCTGCTGATGCGGTCCGTGCGCGGCATCCTTGTTCCAGACGTTGTTGCTGACCCGATAGCCGCTCGCAAGGGGCAAGGAGGCCCAGTCCGCCGCTGATTCACTCACTCCGTCGCCCGCCGTTCCCGCGCAGAGCAGGAGAAACGCGCCGGCGGCAATCCCCGGCAGCCGCCACCACCGACCTTTGAGGCGCATTCACATCCCCTTGCCTGTCACCTGTTCTTCGCTCTTGATGAACGTTCCACACTTTGTGCAGTACCAGCTGACCACGGTGATCTTGACCGTGGTTCCGTCGGGATCCATCCTGGTGGTGTTTTTCCTTCGGATCTCCGTCTCCTGCACCTCGCGGCAGCGCGGACACAGCTCGTTCATGACGCACCTCCGCTCTCGAGATGCCCCGATTGTAACACAAACGGCGCTCAGCGGGCGAGACGAATGGCGGCCTAGTCCATCATCAGGGAGGAGATGTCCACCTCAAGAAGGACCTTGTTCCTGAAGTAGAACGTCGTGGAGTTGGTGATCTCCTGCGTGTACTGGATATTGTACGAGAAGGAGTTCTCCTGCGCATCCTGCGCCGGACCGAAGAGCTTCAGGATCTTCTCCCGGGTGGTCTCTCCGAACCGGATCCCATACCTCAATGGGACCTGGTTTCCGGTCAGCTTGATGAGGATGAGGTTTTCCACGTCCTTCCCTGAAACGCGCAGGTACATCAGGTCCCCGAAAGCGTATCTCAACGTGATCACCGAGTTGATAACGTTCGGGTCATGCTCGCTTGGCGCATCCCGGGAACTGACCGAAAGAGGGCGGCCGAGGGCCTTGATGGCCTCTTCGTGCGGTTGCATTCGAGTGGCGGGGAGCGTAGCAGACAGGAACGGATTGTGGGAAAAGGCCTGAACCGACACGGGCTCCGCGGCTGCCGGCGGCTTCGCGTGAGGCTGAACCGACGCGCAGCCGCCCATGAGCAGGACAACGGCCATGCAGGCAGGCAGGCGCATATGCGGGATCTTCATCGGCAGGTAAAATATACGCCCTGCCCGGAGGGATTTCTATTTTGCCTCCGCCTCTTCTTCCAGATAGAAACGCATGATCGTGGTGCCGATCACGATCCGATCCCCGTACTGCAGCCTGGTCTTCTCCGCCAGCTTGCGCGAATTGAGAAAGGTTGAGTTGGTGGAGTTCAGATCTTCGAGAAAGTAGTCCCCGTCCCCCTCTGCAGACACCTCGCAGTGCCTGCGGCTCAGGAGAGGGTCATCGATGACAAACTCGCAGTCGCTCTGGCGCCCCAGCACGTTGCGGGCCTGTTCGACGACGAATGTGGTCCCGAAGCCCCGTCTGGAAAGGACAACCAGGAGGGCCCTTTTGCCCAGCGCTGCAGAGTACCTGAACTTCTGCGGGTCCCGCCTGATCTGCGTATTCTCATTCTCACCGTTCACAGCGGAATCATCGCGGCGCCGCTGGCCGCTGTCAAGTCAAGCACCTGTATAGACCAGCCGCCTCCGCGTGTGCTTCAATCCCCGGTCAAGGAAATGTGGCATGGCGATCTTTCTTGCCGGCCTCTCCGCCCTCATGTACGGCGCAGGCGACTTCTGCGGGGGAATGGCGACCCGCAGGGCGCCGCTTCCTGCCGTGCTGGCCTCATCGCAGATGGTCGGGCTGGCAGTGGCTCTGGTGGCGTCCCTTGCCTTCGGCTTTCACCTGAGCGCGCCGGCAGATTTCCTCTGGGGCGCCCTTGCCGGAGTGTGCGGCTCTGCGGGGATAGCGGCCCTCTACTCGGCCCTGGCTACGACGGTTGTTGCCGTTGCATCTCCGCTGGCTGCCGTCACCGGGGCCATCATTCCCGTAGCGCTGGGGGTTGCGGCCGGTGAGAGGCCCGGTGCCGCCTCATGGGCGGGAATCTTCCTGGGCGTTTGCGCCATTGCCCTCCTGACGGCGGGCCCGTCAAAGTCGGCCCGTGACGGCGCGGTCCGGCGCGGTCCGGCGCGCGATCTTCCTGGGCGTCTCCGCGGGCGCGGGCTTCGGGCTGTTCTTTTTTTTCATCTCAAGGACATCACATGCTTCAGGGTTGTGGCCCCTTGTGGCGGCGCGCATCGCCACGGTTTCCTCCGTTGTGCTGTTTGCCCTGGTGACCCGCAGGCCCCTGCGACTTTCAAAAGCGTCGCTCCCCACGGTGATGCTCTCCGGCGCGCTCGACATGGGGGCCAATATCGCCTTCCTCCTTGCCGCCAGGACAGGAATGCTCAGCGTTTCGGCGGCGGTCGCCGCCCTCTATCCGGGGCCGACGGTCATCCTTGCCTGGATTATCCTGCGCGAGCGTGTGACCGCGCCCCGCGTGATAGGGCTTGCCTTTGCCCTTGCGGGGGTGGCTCTGATCTCGGCGTGAAGGGACGTCGGGAGTTTTCGGCAACGCCACAGCTTGACTTTCTGCGAATCTATCTTGTACCATCATTCTAGGACATGAGCAGTGGTGATGGACGAGACAGAGCGATGTCCTGCACGTTCCTTAGATAATTCAGTGACTCAGTCAGTCAACGGAAGTGAGAACGAAGGAGACCACAGTACGATATCTGATCATATGAGCCGGAAATGGCGCATGGCAAAGGGCAGTTCGCGGGAGTTTCTGTAGTGGGCCGCCAGATCCTCTCCATGCGGAAAATCGACAAGCGCTTTACCGGCGTTCATGCTCTGCGGCAGGTGGATTTCGACCTGGATGAGGCAGAAATTCACTCCCTGGTGGGGGAGAACGGTGCCGGCAAGTCCACGCTGATGAAGGTTCTCATCGGCATAGCTCCGAAAGACTCCGGCGAGATCCACTATCTTGGCCACACCTTCAATGCTCGGGACCCCAAGCACGCCCTCGAGATGGGGATCGGGATCATCCACCAGGAATTGAACATGATGGACCATCTCACGGTGGCCCAGAACATTTACATTGGAAGAGAATCCACGCGGTTCAACGGCATCCTCCTGGACAAGCGGGAGCAGAATCGACGTGCCGAGGAGCTTTTCAAGCGCCTCAAGATGAACATTGATCCCGGAGAGACCCTGGGGCGGCTGACCGTCGGCAAGCAGCAGATGGTGGAAATCGCGAAGGCCGTGTCGCACCGGCTGCGGATCCTGATCCTGGATGAGCCCACAGCGGCGCTCACGGACGCCGAAATCGACGAGCTGTTCACCATCATGAGAGACCTGGCGAGCCGCGGCGTGGGAATGATCCACATTTCCCATCGCCTGGATGAGATCCACCGCATCGCGGACCGGGTCACCGTCCTGCGCGATGGTGAGCGCGTTGATACGAAGAATACCTCGGAGGTCACAAAGCAGCAGATCATCAACATGATGGTCGGCCGCGTGATCTACGAGCAGCCCAAGACAAAGAGTAATGTTGCCCCCGGTGCGCAGGTTGTGCTTCGCGTTAACCGGTTGAACGCGGGGAGACTGGTGAGAAACGTCAGCTTCGATCTGCGGGAGGGAGAGATCCTTGGCATCGCAGGACTGATGGGATCCGGCAGGACAGAGACTGCCCGGGCAATCTTCGGCGCGGACGAGATCCAGAGCGGCTCAATTGAGGTCCGCGGACGTCGGGTTTCCATTCATTCCCCGGAAGATGCCGTTGCGCATGGCATCGGGTACCTGTCGGAAGACCGTAAGCGCTTCGGCCTGGCGGTCAACCTGAGCGTGAGAGACAACCTGGCAATGGCAACCTATGACCGGTTCCAGCGCGGCCTGTTCATTCATGCAAGAAAAGTACGAAACGTCACTGAAGAGTTTATCCGCAAGCTGAACATAAAGACCCCCTCCATCGAGCAGCTGCTGCGGAACCTCTCCGGAGGCAACCAGCAGAAGGTCGTCATTGCAAAGTGGCTGATCCGCAACTGCGACATCCTGATTTTCGACGAGCCCACTCGCGGGATCGACGTGGGGGCAAAGAGCGAAATCTATACCCTGATGAACGAGCTGACCAGGGAGGGCAAGTCGGTCATCATGATCTCCTCTGAGCTCCCCGAGGTCCTTCGCATGAGCGACCGTATCATTGTGATGTCCGAGGGACGGATCACCGGGGAGCTTACCATAGAAAAGGCGAGCCAGGAAGCCATCATGGAGTACGCAACCATAGGACGCCAGGAAGTCCTCGCCAGGAGTTGAAGAATATGGGAGACGTGACTTTCGAGATCAGGATGCAGCGCTTCCGGGAGCGAGGGCTGAAATGGGCGCTTGCCCCAGGAGCTTTGGTCATTCTCTACGTCCTTTTCGGAATATTCGGGCGCGACTATTTCGCCTACCCCACCCTGGTGAACATCATCGACGCCGCGTTCTATATCGGGTTCATCTCGATGGGCGTTACATTCGTCATCATCAGCGGCGGGATCGACCTTTCCGTCGGGACGGTCATGATGTGTGCCGCCATCATCGGCGGAACAGCCCTCAAGGCGGGACTGCCGATGGTCCCCTCTCTTCTTCTGATCGTTGTCGTAGGTCTCGCCTTCGGCTTCCTCAACGGCCTCTTCGTCTCCCGGCTGAAGATGCCGCCGTTCATCGTGACCCTCGGCACCATGATGATCTCCATGGGCGTGGGCTCAATTGTTTCCAACGTGGCAAGCGCCACTTTCCCTATCCGGGGCCAGCCGGGCGGATGGTTCAAGGACATCTTCCTCTACCTCACTCCTGACGGAGGAGCAGTGCCCACCGGCGCATTGTTGCTTGCCGTCGTGGCCGTGATCTGCCACCTCATGCTGTCCAACACGAAGCTGGGTCGGTACACCTACGCCATCGGCAGCAACCTGGAGGCCGCCCGGCTCTCGGGCGTCGATGTGAAAAAGTATCAAACGCTGGTCTACGTCATCGCAGGCGGCACGGCGGGCATCGGCGGAATCTCCTACGCGGCCATCTACACCACCGTCCTCCCTGCCCAGGGGCAGGGGTTCGAGCTGTACGCCATTGCGGCAGCGGTCATCGGGGGCACGTCGCTTGCGGGAGGCATTGGAACCATCTGGGGAACCATCATCGGCGTTTTCATCATGTCGGTGCTGGCCACTGGCTTGCCGGCCCTGAACCTCGAGGCCCACTGGCAGACATTTTTCACCGGCGTCATTGTCATTGGGGCTGTGCTCCTGGACATGTACCGTAACAGGAAGGCGTCGGAAGTGCGGATTGAAACGCAGGCGGACGTCTACAAGGCGTCGATGCTGGAAAAGATCGGCGCCATGAAGCAGGAAGTGTCGGTGCACAAGGCAGCAGGTGATGGGAAGCAGGCGGCGGCCATTCAGGCGCAGATCAGCGCGGCTCGAAGCGAGCTGAAAGCTACCTTCGCGAAGATGAAAGCGGATGAGAAGTCGGAGCAGACACGGATACGGGCCGAAGAACGGGCCGCTGATCACGAGTTTGCTGAGATGATCAAACGCAAAGAGCTTGCGCAGGAGGAAGAGATGGAGCGGCCCCAGCTCTAGCGCAGTATGCTGCGCGGAGGCGGAGGCAGGACTCCTGGACGTGATTATCAGCCCGGAGCGCATGTTCCGGGCATGAAAACAAGAGGAGGTGTGTATGAAACTATTTCGACGACAAGAGGAGGTGTGTATGAAACTATTTCGACGATCCGGGATACTGCTCGTAGCGGCAGTGATTCTGGTTGCGCTGGTGGGATGCAAGCCGGCGAAGATCTACATCCCTGTCATCTCGAAGGGGTTCCAGCACCAGTTCTGGCAGACCGTCAAGAAGGGCGCTGAGGCCGCCGCGGCTCAGTACAAGGTGGACATCACCTTTGAAGGACCCCCGACGGAAGCCGACATTCAGCCCCAGGTGCAGATGCTCGTGAACGACATGGCGAAGAATCCCTCCGCCATCTGCCTTGCAGCACTGGACACGAACTCTGTCATGGATCAGCTGAACCAGGCGCTTCAGAAGCACATACCCATTATCGGGTTCGACTCAGGAGTCCCGAATGCGCCAAAGGGCTCGATCTACGCGACCGCGGCTACCAACAGTTATAACGCTGCGGCACTGGCCGCGGACAAGATGTTCCCCGTGATCAAGGACAAGATCGCAGCGGCAAGCGCGGCGCACCCGGTCACGATCGTTGACTTCAACCAGGATGCCACGAGCATGTCCGTGACCTCCCGCGGAAAGGGCTTCCGCGACGAGATGATCAAGCTCATCACCACCGATGGCGGCAAGCAGGCCACCGATATCAAGGTGATGGGAAACCCGGCCTACATCGCCCCTGACAGCCCGACCAGCGGGAAGGCGATCATCATCGACGTGGTGGTCCCTGCTTCGCCCAAGGACACTGACGCCACCAACACGGCTCATGCTGTGCTGGCGCGGGTCAAGTCAGACCACATCCTCGGGATTTTCTGCTCGAACGAAGGGACAGCCAGGGCGACTCTTGCCGCCTCCAACGACGGCAGTGCGCTGCCCAAGCAGTATCCCGGCCTGGTGGTCATCGGATTCGATGCCGGCAAAGCCCAGAAGGCAGCCATCCGAAACAAGTACTTCTTCGGCGCGATCACGCAGGACCCCTACCAGATCGGGTTCAAGGCGGTCGAGCTTGCCGTGCAGGCCATCAAGAAGCAGCCTGTGGCTGACGTGGACACTGGCGCCAAGTTCTACGATTCCACCAACATGGATCAGCCCGACATCGCGCAGCTGGTCTACGATTGATTCTGCCTGCAGTCTGAGAAACCTGAATCAAGGCATGGGCCCGCCCAATCGGCGGGCCTTTCCTTGGGATCCCCGGCTTCCGGCCTCCCTGCAGGACTGTCGTATGATAAAGGTTGTTTTGAGAACAACATCTTCCAAGCGCTTTATGTTTTTTCTCTTCTCCGGGATCTGGCTCAGCAGGTAGTCAAAAGCGAGAATGCCCATTGTGTAGCTCGGCTGGCTCACGCTCGTGATGGGGGGACTCGCATATTCCGCCCAGACCGGGTCGTCGAAGGCAATCAGCGATATATCCTGGGGTACGCGCACGCCGGCCTCTTTGAGAGCGAGCATACAGCCGCTGGCCATAAGCTCGTTGCTGACAAAGATCGCACTTGGTATGTTCTTTATGCGAAGCAATTCAGATGTCGCTTCAAAGGCTTTGTTCTTCGAGAATCGGCCTTCCTTCACCAGGGAAGGTTGGACGCCGAGCCGGTGCTCAGCAAGGGCCTCCGCGTATCCAGCGTATCGTTCGTCACTGGTTTCGACGCCGTCGATACCTTTGATGATCGCGATCCTTGTATGCCCGAGCCCTGCAAGATACGACACGGCTTCCCGCGCGCCTGCCCGGTTGTCGACCCGGATCGAAGGGGCATCGATTCCCGCCACTGTGCGATCAACAAGAACCAGGGGCGTGCCTCCGCGGGAGAGTCTCTTCAGATAGAAATGGTTGCCGACAGTCGGGCAAATGATAAGGCCGTCGATGCTGCGTTCGACAAGCGTCGTGAGAGAAGCCTTCTCGCTGTGAGATTCCTCGTCGCTGTTGCACAGGATGATGCTATACCCGTCCCGCGCAGCACGATCCTGGATTCCGCGTACCATCGTAGTCCAGAAGGTGGCCGTGATGTCTGAAATGAGCACTCCGACGGTTTTCGTGAATCTGGTCTTCAGGGCCTTGGCGATGATATTGGGGGAATACTGAACAGCCCTGGCCGCGGCGCGTACTTTTCGCTGCGTTGCCGTGCTGAAGGAGCCATAGTTGCCAAGCACCCGTCCGGCCATGCCCGAGGACACTCCAGCCTTCAACGCTACCTCTTTCAGGGTAGCTCGTTTTGCCATCGGGGAAGTATAACGGTCTACCAAAATATCCTCAAGGTCTTGACACGCGGAATGCAGGTGCCGTACAGTTTGACAAAGACTCACAGGAACAGACAAGAGGAGGTGTGTATGAAACTATTTCGACGATCCGGGATACTGCTCGTAGCGGCAGTGATTCTGGTTGCGCTGGTGGGATGCAAGCCGGCGAAGATCTACATCCCTGTCATCTCGAAGG
>JBEKUJ010000008.1:0-197583 GCA_049515135.1 Spirochaetia bacterium | reverse complement strand
TTCACGAACTCCACCATCTGCGCAGCCATGTCGGTGTCCCTGATCAGGCTCTCCGCAGCCTGGAGGTTCTCCGCTCCCACCGCCAGCCCCTTCATGGCGTACTCCAGCCTGTTCTGGTAGGCCCCCAGGTCCGCCCGCTGCTTGTTGACTATCTTCAGCGCATGGTCAAGCACCCCGATTGCGGCGTTGGCGTGGTCAGGGGAGGACAGGGAGATGAAAGTGGCGTTGGCAGGCAGGCCGTTGGCCCCCTGGATTCCCAACCCCTGGGCGGTCATGGTGCCGATGAACACGCGGGTTCGCTGGTCCATGTTGGCCCCGATCTGCAGCCACATGCTGCCGGTGATGGCGTTCTCTCCCGTGGAGCGGGCGAAGCGGCCGGTGAGCATGTTCATGCCGTTGAACTGGGCGTGGGAGGCGATGCGGTTGACCTCTGCCACCAGGGCTGAGACTTCGACCTGGATCTGCATGCGGTCCTCGTCGGAGTAGATGCCGTTGGCGGCCTGCACGGACAGCTCGCGCAGCCTCTGCATGATGTCCTGGCTCTCCTGGAGGTAGCCTTCTGCGGTCTGGATGAAGGAGATGCCGTTCTGGGCGTTGTTCTCCGCCTGGCGCAGACCGCGGATCTGGCTGCGCATCTCGCATGCCGGATGAGAGCTTCTCCATGTCCTTGTCCGCCTGGACGCCGTTGAAGAACAGCTGGCGGTCGGTGAAGAGAGCGCTCATGTTGTGATTGATGATCATCGAATCCTCCTTGAACGTAGCAGCCCGGACGTCCTTGTCCGGGGATTCACTCTCTTCAATGGTCGGAAGAATCCCGGGATGTATGAGGGCGGCTTTTCGGCAGGAGGCCCTCCAAGGCCTTCGGCCCTCCGCAAGGCCTTCAGCCCTCCGCAAGGCCTTCAGCCTTGCTAGGGGTGGCTGGCGCTTTTTGCTCAGAACCCTTACAATCGGCCCGCGTTGCAGAAGGGAGGAAAGGGATGAGCGGAAGTGGCTCCGTTGTCACCGGAGTGATCGCGCTGGTGTTGTGTGCTGGTTCGGTCGTCGCAGGATTCTTGAACAAGGCGAGCCATCATCCACGCCGTTTCATATTCTTCATCGTTCTCGCTGCTATCTTCCTAATTGCCGGAGTCTTTCTGCTTCTCAGGGGCAGGGCTGGCGGTGCAGGGAGCGCGCCCCCGGCGTCCAAATGATCGCCTGGCTGGGAGCCTGGGTCGGCTGGGGATGGGGGATAGCCCTGATCGTCTGGCTCCTCGGGACTGCCTTCATCCTTCTTTTCGTTGACAAGCTCTTCCAGAGCAGGCTGTCCACGGCAGTGGCCATGGTTGTGTGGACAGTCCTGCTCCTGGCTGCAACTACTCGCATCTTCGGGCTGAAGCCTCCCGGCGGATGATCAGGTGGTTGCGTTGCCGTCCACGAAGTTGTTGTAGTAGTACTCCAGCCCGTCCATCAGGGCCTGCCATGACGCCTCGATGATGTTCTCATCCACGCCCACCGTGTCCCATGATTCCTCCCCGTCCGAGGTCGTGATGAAAACCCGCACCCGGGCTGCCGTGGCCTTCTCCGGGTTCAGGACCCGAACGCGATAGTCGGTGAGCTTCAGCTTCTTCAGGAAGGGGTGCAGCGGGAGAAGCGCATCTCGCAGGGCCGCGCTCAACGTGTCCACGGGACCGTCGCCAACGCCGGCTCCCATCAGGAGGTTGCCGTTCACCCGGACAAAGATGCGTCCCACGCTCTTGGGCGGGGTCCCTGCAGCTTTGTAGTTCTCCAGGTGGTAGTTGCTCAGCTCCAGAAGGGGTTTGTACGTGTTGAGAACCTTCCGGATCACCAGGTCGAATGATGCCTCCGCTGCCTCGTACTCGAAGCCCTTCTCCTCCAAGTGCTTCAACTCTTCCAGCAACCGCGTCACTTCGCGGGAACCCTTGTCGAAATCCCCATGCCGGGCCAGCTTCTTAATGATGGTGGCCTTGCCGGCCAGCTCGGAAAGGAGAATGCGCCGCTCGTTCCCCACCAGGGCGCCGTCTATGTGCTCCATGAGGTGAGGGGCCTTGCTGATCACGTCCGCGTGCTGGCCTCCTTTGTGGGAGAAGGCCGCCTCACCGACGTATGGCCAGCGCTTCTCAGGGATGATGTTCGCCTTCTCGGCCACAAAACGCGAGAGCCTTGTCAGGTGCTTCAGGTTGGCGCACGCGGTGGCCTCCCGCTTGAGCTTGAGGCACAGCGTCGGGATCAGGATGCAGAGGTTCAGGTTGCCGCACCTTTCCCCCCAGCCGTTGATGGTTCCCTGGATGTGCACCGAGCCGCGGTCAACGGCAACCAGGGCATTCGCCACCGCGTTTCCCGTGTCGTCGTGGAAGTGCACGCCGATAGCCCCCAGCTCGGACAACGGCAGCTCGTCCATGATCCGCGCCACTTCGGATGGCAACGTGCCCCCGTTGGTATCGCACAGCACCAGGCAGTCCGCTCCCGCCTCGCGACCCGCCCTGAGCACGCGCAAGGCGTAGGCAGGGTCATCCTTGTATCCGTCGAAGAAGTGCTCCAGGTCGAAGAAGACCTCCCGGCCTTCTTTCTTCAGCGCGCGGAGCGTGTCGGAGATCATGGCCAGGTTTTCTTCGTCCGTGGTCTGCAGCACCTGCTTCACGTGCGCCCTCCACGTCTTTCCCACCACGATCACGGTTGGGGTTTCCGCGTTGAGAAGGGCCGTGACCTGGGGGTCTGATGCTGCTTTTCCGCCCGGCTTCCGTGTGGACCCGAACGCGACCACCCTTGCGTGGCGCAGGTTCTGCTTTCGCATCCGCTGGAAAAACTCGGCTTCCTTGCGGTTGGAAAGGGGGAAGCCGCCCTCGATATAGTCGATTCCGAACTCGTCCATCGTGAGGGCAATCTGGACCTTGTCTTCCAAGGTATAGTTGATTCCCTGGCCCTGCATTCCGTCGCGAAGGGTGGTGTCGTAGATCTGAACCCTGTCGCTTTTCATCACGCATCCCTCCCTTGACGCGCCAGAAGGTACGGCATCCAGCCCCCCTTCCGGACGATCTCTTCCATAAACGGTGGAAAAGGCGAAAACATCACGGTCCGGCCCGAGGCCAGCTGCACCGAGCCCTGCGACAGATCGACGCTGATCGTCTCCCCTTCGGCGACCGCGGAGGCGATGCCGGGGACCTCGACAATGGGAAGACCGATGTTGATGGCGTTTCTGAAAAAGATCCGCGCGAATCCCTCTGCCACGACGCAGGAGACTCCCGCAGCCCGGATGGCAATGGGGGCATGCTCACGCGAGGAGCCGCAGCCGAAATTGCCGCCTGCCACGATGATCGATCCCTTTTCCAGGGTATCGATGAACCCGGGCCTGGCGTCCTCCATGAGGTGCAGCGCCAGCTCAACAGGGTCGCTGGTATTCAGGTAGCGCGCGGGAACGATGTCGTCCGTGTTTATGTTGCTGCCGAACAGGCGCGCGTGTCCACTCAATCGCATTCCTCATTCCCCTTTCTGCCACTCGCGGCCGGCTGCCTCGGGCTCATGACGGCCAGTTCCGACGGGCTTGCAATCCGCCCTGCAATCGCGCTTGCCGCTGCGGTGGCGGGAGAGGCAAGGTAGACTTCGCTGGTCCTGTGGCCCATGCGGCCCACGAAGTTGCGGTTGGTCGTCGAAACGCATCTTTCGCCTTCTGCCAGGATCCCCATGTGGCCGCCAAGGCATGGCCCGCAGGTAGGTGTGGAGATGACCGCACCTGCGTCAAGGAACACATCGAAGAGGCCTTCGTTGAGCGCCTGCCGATACACCTTCGGCGTGGCAGGAATCACTATGCAGCGAACCCCGCGAGCCACCTTTCGGCCGCGAAGAAGCTGCGCGGCAGCCCGCAGGTCCTCGATCCTTCCGTTGGTGCAGCTGCCGATCACGACCTGGTCAACCGCAATGTCCTTCTTTTCAGATGCCGGATGCACGTTCTGCGGCATGAAGGGTGCTGCGACCACCGGCTCCAGCTCTGAGACATCGATCGCTACTCTCCGCTCATACTCGGCATCCGGGTCGGCTTCCACGCGTTCCCATGTGCGGCCGGTTTTTCCCTTCAGGAACTCCTCCACCTTTGCATCTGCCATGAAAATCCCGTTCTTCGCTCCAGCCTCCACTGCCATGTTGGCCATGGTGAGCCTGGCTTCCACGGACAGCTCATCGATTGCGGGCCCGCAGATCTCAAGCGCCTTGTAGGTGGCCCCTGAAACGCCAATCCGTCCGATGAGGGTCAGGATGAGATCCTTCCCTGTAACCCACGGCCGAAGCACTCCTGTGAACTCCACGCGGATGCTGTGCGGGACCCGGATCCAGGCTTTGCCCGTGAGAAAGAACCCTGCAAGGTCCGTGGAGCCCATTCCCGTGGCAAATGCTCCAAGGGCGCCCGCCGTGCACGTATGAGAGTCCGCGCCGATCATGACCATTCCCGGGACAACCGCGCCCATCTCGGGAAGAAGCGCGTGCTCCACCCCCACTTCATTCTGCTCGAAGAAGCGGATGCCAGGATGACGGCGGCTGAAATCGCGCATCATCTTGACCTGCTGCGCGGAGAGGATGTCCTTGTTCGGCGTGAAATGATCAGGCACCAGCCAGATCCGATCCGGGAACCGGGGGTCGGCGCCCGTTTTCTCGAACTCCTGGATTGCGATGGGCGCGGTGATGTCATTGGCAAGACCCAGATCGGGCTCGACCTCCAGGAACTCCCCCGGTTTGACGGCCCGGCCTCCCGCCGCGCGGCTCAGAATCTTCTCAGAGAGAGTCATCGACATTCCCGTTCCCCTTTCGCGCAACCAGGTAGGCTTTCCACCGATTGAGAGCGTTGACGTACGCCCGGGCGCTCGCTTCCAGGATGTCCGTGGAGGCGCCCCTGCCCACGAACTTCCTGCCATCGATCTCCACGGACGCGCTCACCTCTCCGATTGCCTGCTTGCCAGGCGTGACCGCCTGCACCACGTATTCCAGGAGCTTCGTGGACAGGCCCAGAGACCGATCGATGGCGTTGAAGATTGCGTCCACGGGACCGTCGCCGGTAGCGGCCTCTTCGAAGGTCTCGTTTCCCGCGAGTATCCGCACCGTGGCGGTGGGCACCGCGAGATTTCCGGACTGGATGTTGAAATAGTCCAGGCTGTACGTCTCCGTTTCATGGCCCAGCTCGTCCGCCACAATGACATACAGGTCGTCGTCGTAGACCTCTTTTTTTCTGTCCGCGATGGCGAGGAACCGGTCATACGCCTTCTTCATCTCCTCCTCGTTCAGCGCAATGCCGAGCTCCGTCAGGCGGTTTCGAAACCCGTGGAGGCCGGAGTGCCTGCCCAGCACGAGCTGGCTGGCGTCACGACCCACGGACTCCGGCGTCATGATCTCGTACGTCTCCCTTTTTTTCAGGACTCCGTCCTGGTGGATTCCCGATTCGTGCGCGAACGCATTCTCTCCCGTGATGGGCTTGTTCCGCGGGATGGGGAAGCCGATCGTGTTTGCCAGGAGGCGCGAGCTGTTGTAGATCTGCTTCGTGTTGATGCCCGTTGTGAAAGGGAGCCTGTCCTTGCGTACTGTGAGTGCCATGACGAACTCCTCCAGGGAGGCGTTGCCGGCCCTCTCACCGATCCCGTTGATCGTGACCTCCACCTGCCGGGCGCCGGCCTGGACCGCGGAGACCGAATTGGCAACGGCCAGGCCCAGGTCGTTGTGGCAGTGGACGGAAAGCACGGCCTTGGAGATGTTGGGCGTCCCTTCCATGATCTTTTTCAGGAAGACCGCAAACTCGTCCGGCACCGCGTAGCCCACCGTGTCGGGGACGTTGATGATCCTTGCCCCAGCGTCGATCACTTTCTCAATGATCCTGCAGAGGAAGGGGATCTCGCTTCGCGTCGCATCCTCAGGTGAAAACTCCACTTCGGCCACCTTGTTTCGCGCGTGGCGGACGGCGCTCACGGCCATCTCCAGCACGTCGTCGGGCTCCTTTCTCAGCTTGAACTGCATGTGGATGGGGGAGGTTGCGATGAACGTATGGATCCTGGGGTGGGCCGCTTCATGGATGGCCTCCGCAGCAGCGTCGATGTCCTTCTCCAGGGCGCGCGCAAGTCCCGCAATCGTGCAGTTCTTCACCTGCCGGGCGATGAGCTTGCACCCTTCGAACTGGTGAGGCGAGGAGATGGGAAAGCCTGCCTCGATCACATCAACTCCAAGGCGCCCGAGCTGCAGGGCGATCTCCAGCTTCTGCTCCACGCTCATGGAAGCCCCCGGCGACTGCTCGCCGTCCCGCAGCGTCGTGTCGAAAATCTGCACTCTTTCCATCACTCTCTCTCCTTGCTTTGAATCGTTCTGCCAACCCGTGAGGCGCGCCGCGCTGGCGCCGCTCCGGGTATCGGTGTCTTCCTGCTTCTCTCAAGGGAAACCAGCCCGCTGCGCGCCATCTCCACCAGACCGTATGGCGTGAGAAGGGCAATGAAGTCATCGATTTTTTCCGTGGAGCCCGTCAGCTCGAGGGACATTGTGTCGTGCCCGACATCCATGACCTGAGCCTTGAAGACGTCCGCCACCTGGAAGATCTCACCCCGCTGGGATGGCCGGGCGCTCACCTTGATCAGGAGCAGCTCCCTGTGCAGCGCCGGCAGCCCCGTCAGGTCCGTGACGCGGATGACGTCGATCAGTCGATTGAGCTGCTTCTTGATCTGCTCAATGATGAGGTCGTCGCCAAGGCACGCCAGGGTGATCCTCGTGACCGTGGGGTCCGCGGTGGCCCCAGCGGTGATGCTCTCCAGGTTGTAGCCCCTGCCGGAAAAAAGCCCGGCGATCCGCGCAAGCACTCCCTGTCTGTTTTCAACCAGCATTGAAACGATATGTTTCACGTGTACCCCTCTGGTCGGCCTTTCGGCCATCCCAGCCGCGCTCGCGCGGCTGGGCCGACCTCCGACATCCCTGTCTACGCATTCATCATCTCATCAATGCCTGCGCCCGCAGGCACCATGGGCCAGACGTTCGCTTCCCGCGAAATGTGGAAGTCCAGGAACACGGGCCTGTCAGTCACTTTCGCGGCCTCTGCAAGGGCCGGCCGTATCTGTGACGGATTCGTCACCCGGATGCCGACAGCGCCGTATGCCTGCGCCAGCTTCACGAAATCCGGCGAATACGGAGGGCACGCATCCCCGGGCTGGGCGCAATCGGGCGGGCAGTCGACATGCCGGCCCAGGCAGACCCCGGAGTAACGCCGCTCATGGAAAGCCTCCTGCCACTGGCGGACCATCCCGAGGTAGCCGTTGTTGAGGATGGCAACGATGACCGGCAGCCTCTCTGCAACCGCCGTGCCCAGCTCCTGGATGTTCATCTGGATGGAGCCGTCCCCCGCGATGTCGATGACCCGCCTGCCCGGGTTTCCCAGCTGCGCGCCGATTGCGGCCGGAAAGCCGTATCCCATGGTGCCGAGACCTCCCGAAGTGAGGAACGTCCGGGCCTCGTGGAAGTTGTAGTACTGGGCTGTCCACATCTGGTTCTGCCCGACTTCGGTTGTAATGACGGCCGAAGGAAACGCCTCGGCTATGGATCGGATCACCTGGGAAGGGGAGAGACCGCCATTGCCGGGGACCTCGGCCAGGGGGCGCGAGCGCATCCATTCCTCCGTCTGTGCCTGCCACTCGCCGATGGAGGGAGCCGTGGCGATGGGGAGGAAGTCTTCGAGAAACAGCTTTGCATCTGCGACGATCGGCACTTCGACCGGGACGTTTCGGGAAATGGAGGACGGGTCGATGTCCACGTGCACCACCGTGGCGTGCGGGGCGAACTGCTTCAGGTTCCCCGTGGCACGATCATCGAATCGGGAGCCGATTGCAAACAGGAGGTCGCAGCTCTGGACCGCCGTGTTTGCCGCGTACGTGCCATGCATTCCCAGCATTCCGAGAAACCGGGGATGGTCGCTGGGGAGAGTGCTGATGCCCATCAGCGAAGCTATGACCGGAACTCCCGTCCGGGCAACCAGCTCGCGAAACTGCTCCGCGCCCCCGGAAATATTGATGCCGCCGCCCGCGTAGAAAAGCGGCTTCCTTGCCTCCGCCAGCACCTGCGCTGCCTTGCGGATCTGCAGGGGATGGCCCCGATAAACCGGGTTGTACCCGCGGATGGAGACCGTCTGGGGAAGAGGCTCAGCGGAGGCCTCTGTCAGCACATCCTTGGGAATGTCCACAAGCACTGGCCCGGGGCGCCCCGTCCTTGCAATGTGGAACGCCTCACGGAGGATGCGTCCCAGGTCCTTTCTGTCTGAAACCAGGTAGTTGTGCTTCGTCACTGACCGGGAGATCCCGACAATGTCCGCCTCCTGGAATGCGTCGTTTCCGATCATGTTGCGGGACACCTGTCCGGTGATGACGACAAGGGGAACTGAGTCGAAGTTCGCCGTGGCAAGGCCTGTCACCGTGTTGGTTGCCCCCGGGCCGCTTGTCACCAGACAGACGCCGACACGGCCCGTTGAGCGGGCGTAGCCGTCGGCTGCGTGAACCGCCCCCTGCTCGTGCCGGGCAAGGACAAGCCGGATCTCCCTCTCCCCGTACAGGGCATCGAACGCCGGTATGACGACCCCTCCGGGAAACCCGAAGAGGACCTCCACCTTCTCTGCTTTCAGAGCTTCAACCATAAGTGACGCGCCGCTGCGTTTCATGGGTTGCCTCGCACAGCCCCAAGGGAAGCGGGGCCCACGCTTGCCGCGTACGCATCCAGGAAAGAGCTGCCCGTGGACCGTGTCCTGGGGCGGAAACCGGTCATCCTTTTCTGCCACTCCTTCGCGTCGATCAGGAGGTCCAAGGTCTTTCCCGGGATGTCGACGCGGATCGTGTCGCCTTCCCGAACGATCCCGATGGGCCCGCCGGCCGCAGCCTCGGGAGTCACGTGGCCGATTGAAGCCCCGCGGCTTGCCCCTGAGAACCTGCCGTCCGTGATCAGGGCCACTTCCTTGTCCAGACCGATTCCCGCGATGGTCGATGTGGGAGAAAGCATCTCCCGCATTCCGGGCCCTCCGCGGGGACCCTCATATCGGATGACCACGACATCGCCCGGAATGATCTTCCGGCCAAGGATGGCCTCCTGCGCGTCCTCCTCGCAGTCGAAGACACGCGCCGGGCCTTCATGGACGAGCATCGAGGGGTCAACGGCAGCTTTCTTGACGACACACCCCTCGGGAGCCAGGTTGCCTTTCAGCACGGCCAGCCCGCCCTCCGCGTGGTACGGCTTTTCGGGCCTTGCGATGTAGGTTCCGTCGGGCTCCGGCGCTTTTTCAAACCGCGCCTGGAGGGGTTGCGCGGAAATGGTAGGGGCGTTGCCGTCGACCCATCCCCTTTTCGAGAGCGCCTTCAGCACGGCAGCAATCCCTCCTGCCGAATGAAGGTGCTCCATGTAATGAGGGCCGGAAGGGGCAAGGGAGCAAAGGTGGGGGACCTGCGCGCTGATCCTGTCAAAATCGTCCAGCGTGAGATCCACACCCGCGCACGCAGCGAGGGCGGGCAGGTGCAACGCAGTGTTGGTGGACCCGCCCAGCGCCATGTCGAGGGCCACTGCATTGAGGAACGCCGTCCTGGTGAGGATCTTCCGCGGGCGAAGGTCATGCGCGACAGCCTTGACGGCCGCCCGGCCCGCATCTCGCGCCAGCCGGCACCGGTCCGCATAGACGGCCGGGATGGTGCCGTTTCCGGGAAGGGCGATTCCAAGGGCCTCGGCAAGGCAGTTCATGGAGTTCGCGGTGAAGAGCCCGGAGCAGGACCCGGTGCCCGGGCAGGCAGTGCACTCCAGGCGCTGCAGCTCCTCATCGGACATTGTGCCGGCGCCGTGCTTTCCGACTGCTTCGAAAACCGCTTCCAGTCCCACCTGGCTCCCGTTGAACCTGCCTGCCAGCATCGGGCCCCCCGATATGAGAACGGACGGGATGTCCAGCCGGGCTGCGGCCATGAGCATGCCGGGGACAATCTTGTCGCAGCTGGCAACAAGGACCAGGCCGTCCAGCCCGTGGGCCTGCGCGACAATCTCCACGGAGTCTGCAATCAGGTCCCTGCTGGGAAGAGAGTACTTCATCCCCGCATGACCCATGGCAAGCCCGTCGCATACCCCGATGGTGCCGAACTCAACAGCCACTCCGCCTTCAGACCAGATCCCTTCCTTTACGTACTCTGCGATCTTTCTCAGGTCCCGATGCCCCGGTATGAGCTCGCTGAAAGAGTTTGCAATCCCGATGACCGGCCGTCCCGCTGAGGAGTCGTCCCACCCCAGCGCGCGAAGCAGGCTCCTGTGAGGGGCGCGTGCGGCGCCGTCCCGTATCGCCCGGCTTCTTCGATCCTTTCTTTCCATCGATCTTTCTCCCTTCCGCGGCGGCGGCTGCACCGCGGCGCAAAAGCCGCCTGAAAATAAAAAGGGCCGTTCCCCCAAGGAGAACGGCCCGCTTGAAACGCCTTCTGGCGTCAGCGATCTACCCCTCGGGGAGTCTGGTTCTCCTTGCAAGGAGAAGGCTAATAAGGAGGGAAGAAATGGAAACTCGCTGACTGTCAACGGTCATGGTGAAAGAATATATAGTGCAGGAGCGTTCGGCTGTCAAGTGGCAATGTTCTTTCTCTGCTCGAAGGACTTCTGCAGACGCTGAAGGATCTTCATGAGCTTCTCTTCGGTGTCGATGCCGAACTCGCTGAGAATGGGCCGTTCCAGCTGCTCGTACGTCACATACCTGCGCTCGAGGTCGCTCATGGCGTTGGCAAGGTAGACGCAGGAGACGACCTCACGGTACTGCGCGGGGGCGCTGAGCGGGTCATGGTGGTGCTTGATGCCGTACACCAGCTGATCGGGAAAGTTCCATTTCCGCGCAATGAGCGCTCCTATCTCCGCATGGTTCAGCCCGAAGGAAAAGCGCTCCAGGATCCTCGGCGGGATGTCTTTTTCCTTGCAAAACCTCGTCATCTGCTCCATGGCTTCGGGGTGGAGATACGTGACGATGATCTGGCCCAGATCATGGAGGATGCCGGAAATGTACGCATCATCCATGAGATCTCCCTGCGGCTTGAAGCTGCGCGCCAGGAGGAAGGCGTAGAGGGCCACCTGGTAGGAATGGTCCCACAAGGTCTTCATCTCCGCGTACTGCTCCCGCATGATTTTCATTGCGCCGTATGAGTACAGGAGATTTCGCAGGCCTTTCATCCCGACGATCTTCACGCCCTGGAGGATGTTGTTCACCCTGTGCGGAAGCATGTAGAAGGCCGAGTTCACCAGCTTCAGCAGGTCCGCGGTGAGCGCCGGGTCCATGGCGATGCGCGTGGAAATCCTTGTCACTGTGGCTTTCGGGTCTTCCGTGAGCTTGATCACCTCCAGGACGACTTCGGGGAAATGGGGCAGCGAATCCACGTCCCGCGCAATGGCCTGCGTGAGCACG
The DNA here is from genome assembly GCA_049515135.1 of Spirochaetia bacterium. Classification (GTDB taxonomy): domain Bacteria; phylum Spirochaetota; class Spirochaetia; order SZUA-6; family Fen-1364; genus Fen-1364. The sequence goes on along the minus strand of JBEKUJ010000008.1, from coordinate 186,182 downwards.
TTGATCTTCTCCAGGTGGACCCTGTTCATCGGGATGAGCACCGAGGCGATTGTCGTCCCGTCCCGCGCCTCGATGGAAAAGGCCTCCTCTCCCAGACCGAGCCTCTTGAGAAACTGCAGGAGGATGAGGATCCCCAGCCCCGCGCCCTCCAGGGAATCCAGGGGCGCCGCCAGAGCCTCGACAAAGGAGTAGTGAGCCCTGGCGCGCGCGATGCGGTCGTAGATACGTGCCAGCTCGCCTGGGGTCAGCTCTGCGGAGTTCTTGACTGAGATGACGAGGTTTCCGCCTGTTGTGTGAAACGTGACGCTGATATGGAGCTGCCGGCTGCGCAGCTGCTCCAGCCAGTGCTCCAGGTGCAGCGCCATCTCCGTCCGGAAGTCCTTCATGCCCTTCTGGTAGTCTTCCTCCCTGGTGATGTCCAGTCCTTTCTCCTCGAAATAGATCCGCTTCGTGTTTGCCTTCTGAGCGTTGATGATGAGCTCTTTCAGGCAATAGGAGAGGGGGTCGAGGATCCGTTCTTGACCGAGCTCGGCAAGGTATATCTCGAGGATCCTGTCCAGCAAGGCATGGGAATCGTGGGGAAGGCTGGTGAGCTTGAATATCAGGGGAATGGATCTGAGGGCGGCCCTCTGGATCTCCGCGATGTCGATCCGGGGGGCCATTACGCTTTGGCGCCGCTTGGCTGGTACGGACCGTGCGCCTTCACGAGCTGGTCGACGCTCCCGGGGCGTTCCAGGAAGGCATCCAGCATCTGGATTCTCCTGAAGGTCTCCCGGTTCTGCACAAAGATGTCCACGACGTCGGGATCGAAGTGGGTGCCTTTCTCCGAGACAATGGTCCTGAGGGCCTCCTCATGCGGGAGGGGCGCCTTGTAGCTTCGCTTGCTGGTAAGGGCGTCATAGACGTCAGCAAGGGCGACAATGCGGGCGGAGAGCGGAATTTTCTCCCCCCTGAGGCCATCCGGATATCCCGAACCGTCCCATCTCTCGTGATGCGACAGCGCGATCTCCTTTCCGATGGTGAGGAACGACTCCCGATTGATCTCGCTGTCAACCGCTTTCAGGGCCTCACCTCCAAGCCGGGCGTGAAGCTTGACCTTCTCGAACTCCTCTGGGGAAAGCCGTCCGGGCTTCCTGAGCACCGTGTCCTCTATGCCCACTTTTCCCACGTCGTGCAGCACGGAGGACAGGCAGAGGTCATCTATGTAATCCGGGGTGATGTAGTCCGCGTACTTCGGCAGAAGGGCCAGGCCGGTCGCCAGGACCCGCGTGTGCTCCCGGATCCTCTCCAGGTGCTTGCCGGTGTCCATGTCGCGGTACTCGGTGAGCCGGGCGAAACCAAGGACGGCTCCGGACTGGGTTTCGCGGATCTGCTGAAACGATTCCTGCAGCTTCTTCTCCAGCCGCACCCGCTCGGTGAGGTCCCGCTCCATGATTGCATACGCGATGGTTTCACCGGTGGTGCTGGTAAGCGACGAATAGGAGGCGTACGTGAACTTGATGCTCCCGTCGCGGCACCTGCGGGGCACATCCGTCTCCACGTGGTGTCCCCTGTTCCGGTCCACCCCCGCAATGATCTCCACGATGGACTGCGTGCCGTTCAGGACCTGGAAGACCTCGCTGAAGTTCTTCCCGACAAGGTCCATCCATGGGTAGCCGTACAGCTTCTCCGCGTAGTAATTGCAGTTGAGGATCCGACCCGAGGGATCCACGATGATGATGGAGGAAAGAATGGTGTCGAAGAGAACGATGTAGTTGCGCTCCGAGATCTTGAGCCGTGCCTCCAGGTTCGTGATCTTGGTCACGTCCTTGAAGTGCGTGGTGTATCCCGTGGCTGCCCCGCGATCATCCCGCAGGACCCAGGAGGTGTCCAGCACGCGGAGGGACTTTCGCGAGCGCGTCCGCAGGTGCGTCTCCAGGTTGGAGACGGTGTCCGTCTCCGCCAGGCGCAGGATCTTGTCCTCCAGCTCCGCCGCGTGCGGATAGAGGGACGCCACGTTGGGAAGCGGCTCGCCCGCCTTCCACTCCAGCAGGTTGTAGAACGCCGGATTTGCGCAGGTTATGGTGCCGCCCAGGTCCGCGGTGAAAAGCGGATCATGGATGTTGTAGAACATCTGGCGCAGGGCAAAGGAATCCCTTCCCTGGCCGAGCCCATCTCCGTTGTGCACCGCCTTGAGGCGTACGAGGGTGTAATGCCCCCGGGTGCTCTCCACGAGGAGGGAGGAAACGATGAAGCGATGCGGCGTTCCTTTTGCGTCCGCAATGAGAGTCTCGCTTTCCCTTCCCGGCTCGCTGCAGTCCAGGTGCAGGTCATCCAGGAACTCGTTTTCCCGGGCCAGGATGTCGTTGGAGCGCAGTCCCGCGGTCTTCAGGAATACCTCATTGAAGAAAACGATCCTGTGATCCTCGTTTATGATGAGAAAACCATCCGCAAACTCTTCGATTATCCTGAGAAGCAATTCCGTCACGCGAAGGCCCTTTCACCCGGGGGGACTCCTTTCACGGTACCACCGCCTCATCTCGCTGTCAACGCGAGCGCCGCGCGCCGGATTTACACCGGCATCGGTTTCTCTCTATACTCTCCCAGGAGCCGCGGATGAAGAAACTGCCCCTGCTCGCCCTTCTTGTTCTCGCTCCGCTCATGCCCCTCGCGGGGCAGAGCCTGGGCGCTGCCTGGATCAGTGGGGAAGATGGGAACGGGAACCCGTGGCTGGAGGCGAGCGGGGTGTTGCCCGCGGAGCCCAGCGGGATCGTTCTTGGCCCGACAGCGGAGCCTGCCTCTATCCTGCTGGACGGGCAGGTAGTCCAGTCAGGCAGGTCTGAACAGTCGGCCCCAGGTCCGGCGCGTTACCACGGGTTCGCTCTTCCCGCCGTTTCGGACGGCAGCCACACCCTGAGGATCAACCTCTGGCGGCCGGACGAGCCGTCCATGCGGCCGTACGCGGCAATCGTTGCGCAGCGGGGCCTTGGTGCGCGCATTGCGCTCCTGAACCTGCCCCTGGAACCCCTGCCGATATTCGCGGGACTGCTTTCCCTGCTCCTGGCTGTCCAGTTCCTTGTCACGGGTGCGCGCCAGCGCTCGCGGGAAACTCTCTTTCTTGCAGCAGCGCTTGTGGCAGGCTCGGCCAGCGGCCTTTTTCCGGGGTTCTTTTCCACCCTCATGGACCAGGGCCTCGCAACGAAGATCGAGCTGGTCTCCCTCTTCGTGATGGGCTGCTTTCTTGTCCTTGCCTTCCTGGAGCTTCTGAAATCCTTCCGGCTCCGCCTGTTCCTTCCTCTCGTCATCCCGCCGTTTCTCGCCGTGTTCGTGGTCGGTGCGGCGGCTACCTCATCTCTTGCATTCTACGCGGGGCTGGCGGAGCGGATCGCGCTGGCCGGGTCATTCGTCGCCCTCTCTTTCTTGAGCCTGCGCGCCTTCCTGAGGGCCGGCTTCCGCAGGGCAGTCATGCCAATGGCCCTCGCCGGAACGCTTGCCCTGTCCTTTGCCGGGAGCGCCCTGGTGGATTTCTATCTCCCAGGCTGGGGCGTTCTGGGGTTTCTGCCGGGGATGGTCGTGGCCCTGTTCGAGGGCAACCTGCTGGTCACCGAGCTGGCGCGGACACAGGAGATGTACGGCCAGGCCAGCACCGAGTTGATCGACAGGATCGAGAGCGACTGGGAGATGATCGAACGGATACGTGAAGGCAAGGACCTGTTGGAGAAGCGGAACATCGACATTACCCGGCTGGCTGTCAAGCTCCTGGAAAGCGCTCAGAAGCAGTCATTCACCATCGGCGGGCTGATAGTGTCCCTCGAGGACGCCGGCACAGGTGAGTCTCAGGTGGTGGTCAAGGAGAAGGAGATCCTGGGCCACACGGAGCAGGTGGACGGGCTCATCACGAGCTTCAACGCCCAGATCCACGAGACGCTCGCCGAGATGGAAGCGCTCTCGCAGAGGTCGAACGTCATCCGCAAAGCGGTGAGCCAGATCATTGGCATCGCTGAGAAGACGCACATGCTTTCCCTGAACGCGTCAATCGAGGCGGCAAAGGCAGGCGCGGCGGGGAAGGGCTTCTCTGTTGTCGCCCAGGAAATCCGAAAGCTCGCGGACCTCACCAGGACAGTCTCAGATCATGTGACCGCCGTGATCAAGGACACCAACAGGGGAGTGGAATCAGGGGTCGTCAGGATCAAGGGGCTGGGAACCGGCTTCTCCGAGATAATGAAACGCAGCGAGGAGATCCGGACCATGATCGCGCAGAACTCCAGCGCGCTGGAGGATGTCACGCGCGCCCACAAGGAGATTCAGGACGGTCTGGCCGGCGTGGATACGCTGATCAGGTCCATTCTCGAGGTGTCGCACGACCTGCGCATGATGACGGACCGCCTGGCAAGCGCTTTTTCCTGGTTCGGCCAGACCCTCAAGCTCCGCGAGGAGCCCGCGCCGGCAGGAGGGACGGACGGGAAGCCTGCACGCGTGGTCGCTCAGCCCGTTGTTCCCGACGCAGGACCTTCCTAGAAACGGAATGCACCACGATCAGGCTGACGGGGCCGGGCCGGCCAGACAGAGCCACTCCGCTTCCACTGCAAGCTCGTTTCCCACCCAGCTCTTGCCCGCTTGGCGGATCATCACCTTGCTCACCCGAAGGTTGGAGATGACCATGCGGACCTCGTCCCCTGGCCTGACCTGCCTGCGGAACTTTGCTTTTTCCACGGTGGCAAGCACGAAAAGGGACGAACCGTCGGCCTGGCTTGTCATGCGCACTCCGGCTCCGCCGCATTGCGCCAGGGCCTCGATGAGGATGACGCCGGGAACAACCGGGTACCCGGGAAAGTGCCCGGGAAAGAAGAACTCCGATTCCCGAAAAAGCTTGTACCCTACAATCTCGTCCTTGTCCGATTTCTCTATCCGATCAACGAACAGAAACGGGTCCCGATGGGGAAGGAGCGATTTGATATCGGCCATGGCAGGCACAGTAGCACGGGTTGGGCCGCCTGCAAAGCGGATTATCCGCTGAATTGACATGGCAGGAGGGCAGATGGTAATTTCCGACTAATTTTGTAATGGATCAGAGGCCAAACGTTGTGGGGAACCCGTTCGGCGACAACGCGGGACGGTTTTGCTACCCATAGGGGGGAAAATCAATGGAACTGAATGAGCTGTACGCCCTGATGGAGAAATTCGAAAAAAGCGGCCTTTCAAAGCTCGTTTTCAAGCGCGACGGTGATGAGATCTGCCTGAAAAAAGTCATAACGCCTCCGGCAGCCCCGGTGCATGCGGCCGTCCATGTTCCAGCCGCTCATGCCCCTCACGAGGTTCGCGCTGCATCCTCAGAAGCTCCCGCCCCCAAAACGCCCGGTGCTGAGGTCATCACCGCGCCGCTGGTCGGGACTTTCTACCGCGCAGCGGCGCCGGACGCGCCTCCGTTCGTGGAAGTCGGTGACAAGGTGAAAAAAGGCAAGACGCTGTGCATTCTGGAGGCCATGAAGCTGATGAACGAGTTCCAGGCCGAGTTCGACCTTGAAATCGTCAACATCCTGGTGGAGAACGGCCGCATGGTAGAGTACGGAGCTCCGCTGTTCGAGGTCCGGAGGACATGATCCAGAGCCTCCTTGTCGCCAACCGGGGGGAGATCGCTGTCCGGGTCATCAGATGCTGCCGGCAGATGGGAATTCGCAGCGTGATTGCGTTTTCCCAGGCTGACCGGGATTCCCTTCCAGTGAGGATGGCGGATGACCGTGTCTGCATCGGTCCGCCGCCTGCGCGGGACAGCTACCTCAATGTACGGAACATCGTCACGGCGGCCGTTCTTTCCCATTGCGATGCTGTCCACCCCGGCGTGGGTTTTCTCGCAGAGAATGCTGATTTTGCCAGGGAAGTGCGCGACGCAGGGCTCATCTTCGTTGGGCCTGACCCTGAGGTGATCGAGCTGCTGGGGGACAAGATCCGCGCAAAGCGCTCGGCCCGGGACCTCGAAATCCGTGTGATCCCCGGCAGCGAAGGCTCAGTGGAGAATGGCAGCGTGGCGCTGGAAGCCGCCAGGAAGATCGGCTACCCGGTGATCGTGAAGGCAGCTGCGGGAGGCGGCGGCAAGGGGATGCGCATCGTGCGCTCGGGTGACGAGCTTGCCGACATCCTGGCCATTGCTTCCCATGAGGCGGAAAAGGCGTTTTCCGACGGGACCATGTACCTCGAAAAATACCTTGAGAACCCCCGGCACGTGGAGATCCAGATCGTCGCTGACCGCAAAGGGAATGTCGTGCACCTGGGGGAGAGAGACTGCACCGTCCAGCAGAACCACCAGAAGCTGGTGGAAGAAAGCCCCTCACTTGCGGTGGATGGCGCGCTTCGCACCCGCATGGGAAATGACGCGGTGCGCCTGCTGCAAACCCTTGGGTATACAGGGGCGGGGACCGTGGAGTTCCTGGTCCAGGACGGCAAGCACTATTTCATGGAGGTCAACGCACGAGTCCAGGTGGAGCACCCCGTCTCCGAGATGGTGACGGGAGTCGACATCATTCGCCAGCAGATCCTTGCTGCAAGCGACCAGCCCCTGGAGATCCGCCAGGCAGACGTGCTTCTTTCCGGGTACGCGGCGGAGTGCCGCATCAACGCGCGCTCCGCGGGGAAGATCACGCGGCTGCATCTTCCCGGCGGGTTCGGCGTGCGGATAGATACCTTCCTTTTCGCGGGCTACAATGTGCCGCCCTGGTATGATCATCTGGTGGCCAAGCTCATCGTGTCCGGTCACAACCGCCTGGAGGGAATCAGGCGCATGGAAGCCGCCCTTCATGAGCTTGTCATCGAGGGAATAGCGACGAACATCGAGTCTCAAAAGAAAATCATTGCCCACCCGACCTTCCGAAAAGGCGACTATGGAACAGGGTTTCTCGGGGAAGTGCAGAAGGAGGGCATTCTGTGATCAGATTCAACAGGATAGAGGAATGGATTCGCGGCCGCACCGAGCACACGGTGCAGAGGAAGCGCGACGAACGGCAGTTCATCGATACAAAGAACTCGTGCCCGTCCTGCCAGCGTCCGCTCAATCCCGCGGAGCTGGAAGCCACCCTGTACGTGTGCCCGCATTGCGGGCATCACTTCCGCCTCACCGCATGGGAGCGGATCCGTCATACAGCAGACGAGGGCGTGTTCCAGGAGTTCTCTTCCGACCTGGAATCCACCAACCCGCTTGAGTTTCCCGAATACGAGGAAAAACTGGCCGCAGCGGCCCTGAAGACCGGGGTGAAGGAGGCCGTGGTCACGGGACTGTGCAAGGTTGTCGGCCGGGAGGTTGTGCTGGCTGTCATGGACTTCCGGTTCATTGGCGGAAGCATGGGCTCGGTGGTCGGAGAGAAGATCATGCGGGCCATGCTGGTGGGCGCGGAAAAGAAGATCCCTGTCATTATCTTCACCGCCTCGGGCGGCGCCCGCATGCAGGAGGGAATTCTGTCCCTGATGCAGATGGCCAAGACCGCCGTAGCCACGCAGGCCCTGGAGAAGAGCAGGTGTCCTTATTTCGTCATTCTCACAGATCCGACAACGGCGGGAGTGCTTGCCTCCTTCGCAATGCTCGGGGACGTCATCATGGCAGAGCCTGGGGCGCTCATGAGGTTTGCTGGAGCGCGTGTTGTTGCAGGAACCATCCGTGAGAAAGTGCCGGAGAACTTCCCCCTTTCCCAGTACCACTTCGAGAAGGGATTCATAGACCGCATCGTGCCCCGAGGGGAGCTTCGCAAGACGCTGGGCTTCCTGCTGGCCACCCATGCGGTTCCGCAGGGAGGCAGGGGATGATGGACAACCAGATCCGCGAGAAGCTTGCGGAGCTCAAGGCACTTGCCGACAAGGTCAACCTGGATATCTCACGGGAGCTGGGGGTCCTGGAGGCAAAGCTTCGCGCTCCCGCCCCTGACAAGGTCACGAACGAGGCCTGGAAGCGCGTGGAGCTGGCCCGCCATCCTGAGAGGCCCACCACGCTTCAATACGCGGAGAAGATCTTTGATGATTTCCTGGAGCTGCATGGGGACCGGACCTTCGCTGATGACCCTGCCATGGTGGGCGGGATTGCCCTCCTCAGCGGAAGGCCGGTGACCTTCTTCGGCCATCAGAAGGGCCGCAACATGAAGGACAACATCAAAAGGAACTTCGGAATGGCGCACCCCGAAGGTTATCGGAAGGCCCTCCGACTGGCAAAGCAGGCTGCGAAGTTCGACAGGCCCATTCTTACATTTATCGACACCCCGGGAGCCTATCCCGGAGTTTCAGGGGAGGACAGGGGGATCAGTCAGGCCATTGCCACGAACATGAAAGAGTTCGCCGAGCTGCCCGTGCCCATCATCGCCACCGTCCTGGGGGAGGGTGGTTCCGGCGGGGCAATCGGCATCGGCCTGGCAGACATTGTTCTCATGATGGAGAACGCATACTATTCCGTGATCACCCCGGAGGGGTGCGCGTCAATCCTGCTTCGTGACTCGAGCAAGGCGCCGCTCTCCGCCCAGCTGCTGCGTCTGACGCCCAAGGACCTGCTGGATTTCCGTGTGATAGACAGAATAGTCAAGGAGCCCCCCGGAGGCGCTCACAAGGACCTGGACGCTGCTGCTGCAACCCTCAAGTCCGACATCCTCAAGGCGCTGGGGGTCGTCTCGCGGCGCAGCGTGCAGTCCATGCTCTCGCAGCGGCACGAAAGGTTCCTGAGCCTCGGAGTCTTCCACGAGCAGGAGCCGCGAAGAAGAGGGTTCCTGCAGCGCTTGCGGGAGTTCTTCTAGCACGGCCGAAGGCCGTGCGGCAGGGGCCCTGGGGAGGCTATATTATCCCCAGCTTCTTTCCGGCTTCTCCTGCCACGGAAAGGATTGTGTCCAGCTCCTCATCCGTATGGATTGCCATGTAGGAGGTGCGGATGAGCGTGCTGTCGGGCGGAACTGCCGGGCTGAGCACGGGATTGGTGAACACGCCGCCGTCGAAAAGAGCGCGCCAGAACAAAAGGGTTTTCTCGAAATCCCGGACCAGGAGCGGAACGATGGGAGTCTCGGCTCTCCCCACGTCGAAGCCCAGGGCCTTGAAACCTGCCACCATCTTGCGGCCGATTTCCTGAAGGCGCTGAACGCGTTCCGGCTCCTTCTCTATGATGTCAAGGCAGGCGCTCACGGATGCAATGGTGGCGGGCGGCATGCTGGCGGCAAAGAGCAACGGTCTGGCGAAATGCTTGATGTAGTCGATGACCTCGTCTTCTCCGGCAATGAACCCGCCGAGAGATCCGAATGACTTGGAAAATGTGCACATCACGATGTCCGTGTTGTCCTTGACCCCGTAGTGCTCCTCCGTGCCGCGCCCGGTCTTCCCCACAACGCCGATGGCATGAGCTTCGTCCAGGTACAGGCGCGCGCCGTACTTCCTGCACAGCTCGTACATCCTGGGAAGCTTCACAATATCGCCTTCCATGCTGAATACACCGTCCGTGACGACCATCTTGGGCACATCGTTGGGCTCATGGGAGAGGTATTTCTCCAGGCTGGCCATGTCGTTGTGCTGGTAGCGATGTACCTTCACCTTTCCGCGCATGCCCATTGCAAGAAAAATGCCGTCCATGATTGAGGCGTGGTTGAGCTTGTCGGAGAATACGTGCTCATCCTTGCCCAGCAGCGCCGAGATGGCTCCAAGGTTGGTCTGGTACCCAGTGGTGAAGCAGAGCGCCCTCTGCTTCCCCACGAAACGCGCCAGGTGCTCTTCAAGCTCCTCGTGAATGGCCAGGGTGCCGTTGAGAAACCGGGACCCCGAGCAGCTCGTTCCCCATTTTTTGGTGGCAGAAAGCGCGGCTTCTTTCACGCGCGGGTCCCATGAGAGGCCAAGGTAATTGTTGGATCCCGCCATGATGAGCTCTTTGCCCTCCATGATTACGCGGGTCCCTCGACTTTCCTGGATGGGTTTGAAATATGGATAGAGGCCCCTTTCCTGGGCTTCTCGGGCTTCGCCCCAAGAATAGCATTTCTCAAATATGTCCAAGCTGGCCTCCCTAAGGTCGGATTTTTGCTTAAGTGATACAACGCGAAAGCCCGGCTTGTAAAGGCGTGTCATGATTCGTTACTAACTCTTGCAGAAGGCCGATGCTTGAAGAAACTATCTACATGTCGAGGATTTTATCGAAGAGGTCCAATCTTTGACTGCTTGTCCAGTCAGTTCCGTCGAATCCTATAATGCGTGCGAAAATCCGTCCGGAACGGTCCAGAAGATAGTTCGTCGGAATGCTGCTGGCGCCAAATGCTGAGCCGACTGCAACATCTCCGTCCAGGAGAACCGGGAAAGTGAGGTTGTGCTCTTTGACGAACTGCGCGACCTTTGTTTTCTCCTCCCCGATGTCAACAGCAACCACTACAAACCCCTTGTCAGAAAGCTTTTTGTACAGCGCCTGGACGGAGGGGAGCTCCTCCTTGCAGGGACCGCACCATGTTGCCCAGAAGCTGAGCAAGACGATTTTGCCCTTGAAGGATGCGAGGCTCTGGCGCGTCCCGTCCAGGGACGCCAGAGAGAAGTCTTCGGGGGAAATTGGCTTTTCAGCAACAGCGAAACCGGATTTTTTCAACATTTCGGCGAGATCAGGTGGAAGCACGGCAGGCACGGGCCGCACGACCTGGGAAGCTGGAGAAGCCGAGCTCTCTTTGCGCGCGCAGGACTGCAGGAGGGTCGCTGCGAGCAGGCAGCCTGCGGCGAGAAGCAGCATTTGTCGCTTCATGTCTCTAACGTACCCATTCAGACCGAGTTCGACAATGGCGAGGAGCGCAGAAGGCTCAGGCAGAGCACGCTTGCGTTGTAAAGGCCGTGAGCTACCGCAACGACGTGAAGGTTGCGCCGCCTCAGGTAGACCGCTGCGAAGAGCACGCCGAGAGCCGCTGCCGTTGCAATGCCCAGCGGCCCCTGGTAAGCGTGCCCGGCGCAGAAAAGAATGGTCGATGCGGCCACCGAGAGCGGCACAGGGAATCCCATCTGATCCAGTCTTCTCAGCATGTACGAGCGAAAGAAGAACTCCTCCCGATAGCCGGCCGCCAGACCGAAGGCAACGGCCAGCGGTATCTGGGAAGGACCGGCAAGCCGAAAGCGAAAGCCGCTGGAAAGATACTTCGCAACATTGGACGGCAGGGCCAGAACGAGAAGCGCGACGGGAGCGAAGATGGCAAAACATCCCAGGAGCACCAGCGTGATGCGCAGCGCGTCGGCAGGCCGAAGAGACGTGAAACCCCAGGACTCGAGCGGCGTTTCCCGCGAGAGGCTCGCGATGTAAACCAGAAGGAGGAACTGAGGGATGCCGACAAGCATGGATTGGAGCATGTCAGAAGAACTGATGGGGCCGCGGGGGGGAACGCCGCCCTGCGAGAGATACCCGGGGAGGAAAAAAGTCAGGAAACAGAGGCCCATTTCCAGGAGAAACCGCGTTTGCTTCATGATGCGGGCACCTCAGATTAGTATGGAAATATATGTCCTTTTTCACGATAATAGTAGCTGAAAAACATGGTATTTGCGGTCGTTCTCCTCGCAATTGCATTCCTCGTTGTTTTCACGTTGATCATACTGCGCCGGGCTGGAGGGGGGAGGTTCCCCTGGCTGCAATTCTACCTCAAGGGCAGGGAATCCGGATTCGAGTTCCGGGAGATCAACCTGCTGCGCAGAGTGGCTGTCGAGTCAAAGCTGGAAAATCCAACGTCCCTTTTCTGGTCAATGAAGCAACTTGACCGGTCCATCAAGGGGATCATCCTTCAGTACCGGGCCCGGTCCCAGGAACAGGACCCGGAATACAACAGGCTGCTGCAGAAGCTGTTCGAGCTTCGCAAGAGGGTGGAGTTCGAACTGCCCAAGTACAAAGTGGGCATCAAGAGCACGCGGAAGCTATCGCCAAAGCAATCCCTTCGGATCATGCTGCCCGGGCTCGGTCCTTTCACTTCCGTGATCGTGGAAAACCTGAACCGCTATCTGGCGGTTTCGTATCCCCAAGGTCCCAAGCTGCCGGATGGTTTTTCCTGGAAGAACCAGAAGATCGGTGTCTACTTCTGGCGGGCCGAGGATGCCGGATACTACTTCCAGACCAAGGTCCTGGAAGACTACCTTGACAGGAAGTACCCCATTCTCCACGTCCTCCAGTCAGACAACCTGGTTCGAACGCAGAAGCGCAATTCCGTGCGGGTGGAGACGGATCTCCAGGCGGAGCTTTTCCCCATGAAGTCCATTGAGCTCGCCAATGAGGAAGTGGAGCAGGCCAGGGGACTTCGCTGCAGGATAGTCGACATCTCCGAAGGGGGTTGTGCGGTGCTCATCGGCGGAAAGGCGAAGGTCGGGCTCCCTTTGAAGCTTCAGTTTTCCATCGGGGACGCCACCATGGCGATGAACGGCGTGGTCAAAGGGATCAACTACGATGAGAAGAAAAGCCGCTCCGTTCTGCACGTGCAGGCCGTGCCGCCCAGCGCATCCATGAGGAACAGGCTCCTCACCTACGTGTACAATCTCTTCGGAGAAAGGGAGACGGTGGGCCCCTCACGGAGGGCGGACGCGGCAGGTCATGCGGCGAAGCCCGAAGGAATCATGCTCAAGGCAACGCCGCCGAACCCCAACCACTCTTCGAACAACTGAGATCTCGCGGACTCGATTGCTATTCCAAGCGAGTCCCGATAGTATCGGCAGATAACTTGGAGGATAAGGGATATGAAACGTGCCCTCTGGATCCTGGTTGTGCTCGTCATCCCGTTCTTTTCAGCACAGGCCCAGGAGGCCAGCAAGATTCTGGATACGTACCGCAGGAATTTCACGATTGCAAGCCTGGACGTGAAGATCCAGATCCTCCAGGATGCGGCCTCCGGAAAGAATGCCGCTGACATGGGCCCCCTGTACGAGCAGGCCCTCGAGTTCGTGACCGACAACGGCACCCTCATGGGCAGCGACACGCGCTTCAACCAGCTTGCCGCCATCGCGGCCGAGCAGATAGGGATCATCAAGTACGCGCCGGCCAAGGCAAGCCTTTGGAAGCTTTTCCAAATCAATTCCGACACGCAGACCCTGCAGAAGGCGGCGTATGCTCTGGGAGAGGTCGGCGCAGGAGACCCTGAAATCCTTGCCAACCTTAACCATTACGTGGACACGCAGAACGTCAACTTCGCGGCCGGCGCGCAGCCGGATATGATCGTCCTTGCCGCCTGCCTTCAGGCCCTGGGGAAGCTTGGCGACCCCTCGTCATTTCCCATTCTCTTCAGCGCAATGAACCTGGGATATTCGAGCAAGATAACGGCTTTTGCAAAAGACGCGCTCTTGTCCATCAAGGGCGATTTCCAGGCGCTGTTGACGCAGGTGATCAAGGACCGACCCCTGGCGGAGAAGAAGCTGGCGCTCCAGATGGCCCTGGACACTAACAAACTGACAAGCGATCAGAAGGCGCAGGTGGCGCAGTTCGCCCTGGACATCAGCCTCCACTCCAGCGCCGCTGACGCTGCGGCGCGAAGCAGCTTCCGGGACATGAGGTTCGTCGCCGCGGCCGCGCTGGGTGACCGCAAGTGGGCCCCGGCAGCCGCCCTGCTTGTTGAACACCTGGACACGACCATCGGCGAGTTCGACAAGGGACTCGTGGATACCAACCATCTGCTGGACGCCATTAATGAGCTGAGCGCAACGGCGGCGCACGACGCGGCAGTTCGTCTGACTCAGTATCTCGTGCTCATCAACTCCTACACAGAGAAGGGGAAAGCCTACGACGAGAAAATCGTGACCACGATCCTCAACGCCCTGGGGACGCTCGGCGACAAAGTGGCTTTCGACGACCTGATGTACACGCAGTACCTGAACTACCCGACCACAGTGAAGAAGGCCGCGCGCGCGGCGCTCGACAAGCTCAAGTGGTGACGGCCGGGCCGGGCCCGCATGCTGCGAAGGCACATCACGCCCGCACTCCTCGCCTTCTGCGTGATGCTTGCATGCTGCTGTCTGAACCGTCTGCTCGTCGGGCGCGAGACGCTGCTCGTCTGCGCCGCGGCCGCAAGCTCGGCGGCCGGGATTGTTCTCTTCCATACGGCACCTGAGGGCGCCCGACGGGCCGGCATTCTTCTCCTGTCCATCGCATGCGGGTGTCTGCTGGGTTTCTGGTCCCTGGCCAGGATGACGCGGGAGCCCCAGGCTGCAAGCCTCCCCTTCCCCGAAAAGGAGGTCTCGGGGTTCACCGGGGTCCTGCTGCAGGACAGCGTTCTAGCAACCACAGGCGACACCCTTCTGCGTCTCTCCCTGAAGGATGCATCTTCGCAACGGCTCAGCGTCATGGCCAGCGCGCGTGGACAGGCGCTTGTCCGGGTCCATGGCGATTATCGGTTTTCACTGGGGCAGGAGCTTGAGCTCAAAGCAGGGCTTTCACGCCTGGACGCGGCAACTGGAGAAACCTGGACTGCGACCGTTGAAAGAAAAGACCTGCTGCGGCGCGGCTACTCGTCGTCTCTGTGGTCCATGCGTGGCGCCGCAAGGGACTGGCTGCACAAGGCCGTTTCCCGCGCGGGGTATCCGGCGTCTGCTCTCATGGAGGCGCTTCTTATCGGAAGCAGGGAAGACGTTCCGCCTGACCTCTATGACGGCTTCAGGAAAACCGGCAGCCTCCACATACTTGCGCTCTCCGGGCTCCATGTCAGCGTGATCTATGCCCTGCTGCTTGGCATGCTCGGTTTCCTGCAAGGCAGGGCCTTGAAGCTTCTGATCGCAACCCTGGTCCTCATTTTCTATCAGGTGCTGGCAGGGTTCATGCCCTCCCTCCTGCGAGCCACCATCACGATCATATTGGCAGGCATCGGTCTCCTGCTGGACCGCGATGCGGAGCCGCTCAACCTGCTCTCTCTTTCCGGGATTGCCGTGCTGCTGGCAAGCCCGTGGGAAGCGTTTTCCCTGTCGTTTCAACTCTCCTATCTCGCCCTAGCGGGAATCCTCGCCGTGGGTCCCGTCATTCAGAGGCCCCTGGAGGGCCGAATCCCCAGGATTATCCTGGCCCCGTTGGCCATGTCCGTGGGCGCGCAGATTGCGACTTTTCCTCTCGTTGCGGCCCGATTCGGCGTCTACTATCCCTCAGGCCTCCTTGCGGGTCTCATTCTGGTGCCGCTCACCACTGCCGTGCTGTGGGGGGGGCTCGGATGGCTGGCCGTGTTCGTCGTGCCGTGGCCCTTTCTTCACGACCTCGGCGCGCAGGGGTTCTCCATCCTTTATCGACTCATCCAGGAGACCGCTGCAACCTTCGGCAGCCTGCCGGGAGTATCGATCAGCCCGCAGGTCCTTCCATGGGCAGTCTCGTTCTCCATTGTCTTCACGGCATGCCTGGCGCTTTTCTTTCCCCTGCGGCCTCACGCCCGACCGGGCTTGCAATGAATCACGACTCACCCGCGGAGATACGCGCAGAGCTTGCGCGGCGCAGCCTGACGTTAAAGAAGCGCTGGGGCCAGAACTTCCTGATCAATCGGGGGGCAAGGGAATCACTTGTGGCGTGGCTTTCGCCCGGGGAAGGCCAGGTCGTCTGGGAGATCGGTCCGGGGCTTGGCGCCATGACCGAGCTCCTGTTGTCCAGGGCACTGACGTGTATTGTTTTTGAGATCGACCGGGGACTGTGCAGGTACCTCGAAGAGGTTTTCGGAGAACGAAGCGGGTTCTCCATTGTGCAAGGGGACTTTGTGAAGACGTGGCGAAAGGCGCGGGAAGAGCATGGCCCTCCGGGCTTCCTGCTGGGGAACCTCCCGTATCGCTCGGCTTCCCTCATGGTTGCCGACATCATCGAAGGCGG
Organism: Spirochaetia bacterium; assembly: GCA_049515135.1. Lineage (GTDB taxonomy): Bacteria > Spirochaetota > Spirochaetia > SZUA-6 > Fen-1364 > Fen-1364. The sequence goes on along the minus strand of JBEKUJ010000008.1, from coordinate 170,431 downwards.
GCTGCGGCTCCAGCGCGCCATCCTGACCGTGCAGCGGGAGGCTGCCGACCGGATGTGCGCGAGGCCGGGCCTCAAATCGTACTCGTCGTTCTCCATTCTTTGTCAGGCATCGTTCACGCCGAGGACCCTTGGTGACCTGAAGCCCGGAAGCTTCTATCCTGCTCCTGAAGTTGTTTCCACCGTTGTCGAGCTGACACCGCGCCCGGATGCTCCGCAGGGGATCACCCGGGAGGTCCTCGGGGCCCTCACGCGCGGCCTCTTTGCCTCCAGGAGAAAAACAATCCGAAACAACCTCGCTGCCGCCCGGTTGCCCGAGGGGATCCGATGGGAAAGCGCGCTGGAGGTTCTTCAGAAACAGGGAATTGACCCCGGCGCGCGCGCTGAGGAGCTCCCTCCTGAGATGTTCGTCCGGGCGGCAGAGGTGCTGGCAGCCCGCGTGCCGCGCGAGCCTAGAGAACCTTCAGATCCTTGAGCGCTGCGGCTAGTGTTTCCCTGTTTTTCGCGCCCATCCTGCACATGGGCAGGCGATAGACTTCCGCCATCATACCTTTCATGGCAAGGGCTGCCTTCACGGGGATTGGATTCGTTTCTATGAACATGGCCTTGAAAAGGGGGAGAAGCTCGTAATGCATCTTTCTGGCCGCGTCCCAATCCCCTTTCAGAGCCGCGCCGACAAACCGTGACATCCGATCGGGGACAATATTGCTGGCCACCGATATGACGCCCTTTCCGCCCAGGGCCATCAGGGGGAAGACCAGGTTGTCGTCCCCTGAGAGCACGGTGAAATCTGCGGGCTTGCGGGAGATCAGGTCCATCATCTGCGTGATGTCGCCGCTTGCTTCCTTGACTGCCACGATGTTGCGATGCTTTGCCAGCTCCAGCATGGTGGGGGTGTCGATGTTCTTTCCCGTACGGCCGGCTATGTTGTAGACCACCAGGGGCAGATCGACGCTGTCCGCCACGGCTCGAAAGTGCGCAAGGATGCCGTCGTTGGTGGGCTTGTTGTAGTACGGGGTCACCTGGAGAGTGGCGTTTGCTCCGACCTCTTTCGCTTCTTTCGCATAGTGGACGGCCTCACGGGTGTTGTTGGAGCCTGCGCCGCCGATCACGGGGACCCTGCCGCGGGCCTGCTCCACAACCACCTGGATGACCCGCTTGCATTCTTCGCCGTCGAGAGTCGGGCTTTCCCCGGTGGTGCCAACGGGAACAAGGCCCTGGACGCCGCCCTCGATCTGGAAGTCCACCAGCCTGCGCAGCGACTTCTCATCCACCCTTCCGTCCTCGGTCATGGGTGTGACAAGCGCCGTATAGACGCCTTCCAGCTTCATGGTTTTTTCCTCCCGAGAATGTCCTGGATGAAGTCGCTTACTTCGAAGACGCCCTTCTTGCCCTGGATCCATTCTGCCGCGTGCACTGCGCCAATCGCCAACCCGCCTCTGCTGCGCGCGGAGTGGGTGAGCTCGATGGTATCAAACGTAGAGTCAAGGAGAACTGTGTGGATGCCCGGAACGTCGCCTCCCCGTACCGAGGCGAAGTGAAGCTCGTCCGCGCCCGGAGCCCGATCAAGCCTTTCCGTCACAACTTTCTTCTTGCGCGCGTGCGTCGAGGTGATGATCCTTGCCAGGCTTAGGGCCGTGCCGGAAGGGGAGTCTTTCTTTCTCTTGTGATGCACTTCCCAGCCCAGGATGTCGTATTCGGGAAACGGGTTGGACAGCTCCACGGCCGCCGCGACAAGCGCGAAAAACAGATGGGCCCCGATGGAGAAGTTGCTGCCATAGACAAGCCCGATCCGGCTCCCTGAGAGGATGGATTTCAGCTCATCCAGCTTCCCGTACCAGCCCGTGGTGCCCACGACGGCGTTCACGCCGAACTTCGCGTACGCGCGCGCATTGTCCAGCACCGCATCCGCGTGGGAGAACTCGATTGCCGCGTCCACGCCGCGAGCCGTTTCCTCGGTCAGAGTCCGCGCATCAGCCCCCGGTTGCTGCGGATCGATTCTCACGGCAACCTCGTGACCTCCGGAGCGCAGAACGCGTTCGACTTCCTGACCCATGCCCCCGTACCCGACGATCGCAACTCTCATGGTCCGGGCATCATAGGATGGAGCACCGGGAAAAACAAGAGTTGCCCTGCGACGGCGAGCGGGCTTACGCTTTCTGCGACTGCACGAGCGTCACGACGGACGTGTTGACCACGTCGTCCACAGAGCATCCTCGGGAAAGGTCGCTGACTGGCTTGGCGAATCCCTGGAGGAAGGGGCCATATGCCTCTGCGCCGGCAAACCGCTGAACGAGCTTGTACCCGATGTTGGCGCTCTGCAGGTCCGGAAATATCAGCGTGTTCGCTTTTCCCGCCACAGGCGATCCGGGAGCCTTCTTTGCGGCAACCGAGGGGATGAGCGCGGCATCAGCCTGCATTTCGCCGTCCACCATGAGCTTGGGGTCCTTCTCCCGAATGATGGCCAGCGCCGCGGTGACCTTGTCCACAAGGGGATGGGAAGCGCTGCCCTTGGTGGAGAAGGAAAGCATGGCAACCATGGGCTCCACCTTGAGAAAGGTGCGGAAGGACTGGGCAGAGGAGAGAGCGATGTCGGCCAGCTGTTCCGCTGTGGGGTCGGGAATCACGGCGCAATCCGCGAAAACCATGTGGCCATCGATGCCCCACTTCTTGTCCGGCATGACCATCACGAAGCAGGAGGATGCGGTCTTGATGCCGGGAGCGGTCTTTACGATGGTGAGGGCCGCGCGCAGGACCTTGGCCGTCTCGCTGTCAGCGCCGGATACCATGGCATCAGCGCGCCCCTTGCGCATCATCATGGCCCCCCAGTGCTGGGTGTCCCCCATGAAGATTTTCTCAGCCTCTTCACGGCTGCCCACTTTGGCCTTTCGCAGCTCGTAGTATTCGTCACCATATTCGCGGCGAAGGGATGAAACGGCAGGCTCTTCCACCATCAGGCCGGAGAGGCTCACCCCCTGCTTTTTCGCCTCTGCTTCGATCTCCTTGACCACTCCCAGGAGCGTGACTTCCTTTGCAAAGCCCCCGTCCAGAATGAGCCTGGCCGCCTTCAGGGTCCGCGGCTCGTAGCCTTCGGGCAGCACGAGCTTGCGCGGGTCGGATTTCGCCTTCTTGCGCATTTCTTCAATGAAGTTCATGGCGGGCTCCTTTTTTTCCAGTGTACGGACAGTATAACTTTTTCCCTGAAAACTGCAATAATCACGGCCATGACGATCGGAGTCTACGGCCTTGGAAGGTTCGGGTATTTCTGGGCGGAACATCTGGCGGACCATGCCTCGGTATGCGCGTACTCGCGCGACGCTACACGTCCCGTCCCGCGGGGAGTCAAACGGGTGGGGGAGGACGAGCTTCTCTCTGTTCCCGTGATTATCCTCTGCGTTGCCATTTCCGCCATGGAAGAAGTGCTGGAGAGGATGCGCGGGCGCCTGTTGCCAGGCGCTCTTGTCATGGACACATGCTCGGTGAAAACTTACCCGGTGGCGCTGATGATGCGGTTGCTGCCGGACTCCATTTCCGTTCTCGGGACCCATCCGATGTTCGGGCCGGATTCGGCCAGAAACGGCATGCACGGTCTGCCTATCATCCTCTGTCCGGCCAGGGTTGCAGCGCAGGAGACGCAGCGGTGGCGTCAGTTTTTCACGTCCCTGGGGCTGGCCGCATCCATCATGTCACCCGACGAGCACGACAGGGAGGCCGCGTTCACGCAAGGTGTCGCTCATTACATAGGACGGGTGCTCTCGGATTTCGGCGTCAGGCGCTCTCCAATCGGCACGGTGGGTTTCAACAAGCTGCTGGAGATCGTGGAGCAGACGTGCAACGACCCCTGGCAGCTTTTCCTGGACCTGCAGCGGTACAATCCCCATACCCGGGAGATGCGCGCCCGGCTGTCAAAATCCCTGGCGTCCGTCATGACGGCAATCGATGAATCGCTGGAGGGGAAATCCGCGCAGCCCTGATACTCAATTGCCTTGACATGCCACGGGAGGGTAGATACGCTAGCAAATATGAACGGAGACTCGCATGGCTGAAGTCAGGATCAAGGACATCGACGAGCACGAGATAGACACGATCCTCGCGGAGGACATCGATTTCGAGGGGCATCTGACTTTCAAGAAGCCCCTGATGATAAAAGGAAAGTTCAAGGGAGAGATCAAGTCCACAAGCGCGCTGTATATCGGTGAAAAGGCGTATGTGGAGGCCACCACGGAGGCTGACGTGGTCTCCTCCAAGGGCAGGCACAAAGGCGACATCCTGGGCCGCTCGCGGGTAGAGCTTTTTTCAACGGCGAGGGTGGATGGGGACATAACCACTCCGGATTTCGTAGTGGAAAGCGGCTGCAAGTTCAACGGCAACTGCAACATGGGCGGAGAGACTGCAAAGAAGGAAACCGTTGCGCCGCCGGCAACGCCGCAGGGGGCTTCCGGCGCTGGCACCTCCACTGGCGCTTCCGCAAACGCCCAGGCGGAGCCGCCGAAAAGCGGCGCAGAAGCGACAAGGGGCAGTGGCGCAGCACAGCCCGGCGCACCGGGCGTTCAACAGAGGACCGGGCCGGAACCGTCACGGGGCGCTCCCGAGGCCCACCGACCACAAGGCGGACCGCAGCCGCAACAACAACAGCAACAGCAGAAGCCGCACGCGCCCCAGGGGGGTGCCGGCGGGCAGGGCGGCGTGGCAGGCGGGCAGAAATGAAGCCGCGCCGGATTATTCTTTTTTTCCTTGGCGGCCTGCTTTTTCCGGCAGCATCAGCGCTCGCCCAGGACAAGCCGGATGCCCTGGAGCTCTACCGGGCAAACCGATATGAGGACGCGATAAAGGTCTGCCAGCAGGAGCTGGCAGAGTCCCCCAACAGCATCGACTCCCATGTTGTCATGGGGTGGTCGTACCTGCGGCTCAAGAGATACCAGGACGCCCTGGACACCGGCCAGAAAGCAGCCGGCATCAACCCGAACGACCCGCGGGTCATTGAGATCGTGGGGGAGGCGGACACGTTCCTGGGAAAGCCCACTGATGCCCTCAAGAACCTGGAGGAATATGTGGCCCAGCGGCCTGACGGGGACCGCATAGCGCGCGTGTACTGGCTTATGGGGGAAGTGTATGTCAGCCTGAAGGAATACCAGAACGCAGATATCGCCATTTCCACGGCATTGTACTATGAACAGAACAACAGCCAGTGGTGGTCCCGGCTCGGCTGGGCCCGGGAGCTGGCGGGGGACTGGAAATGGGCGTCGGATGCGTACGGACACGCCCTGAAGCTTGACCCCAGTTTTGTTGATGCCCAGAGGGGCAAGGACAGGGTCGACAAGAAACTCAAGGGCGGATGAGGATCACAGCAATTCTCATTGTGCACCTTCGAGTTGAAATGCCTCGTGGCTCAATTCGAGGAGCCGCAGGGTAGATGGGGCAAAATGAGAATCGCTCCATTGGAATCACAAGAGATTTTCCTGTGAGGATCGGGTTTCATACCCTCGGCTGCAAGCTCAACCAGTACGAGACAGAAGCGCTGGCATCGTCGTTTCGGGGTCAGGGCCACGTCGTGGTCGGCTCCGAAGAGGATGCTGAAGCCTACATCATCAACACCTGCACGGTGACGGGACGGGCAGACCACAAGTCCCGAGCAGTCGTGCGGAGCCTCTCCAGGAAGCACCCCGCATCCCTTCTCATCGTCACAGGCTGCTCAGCACAGCTGGAAGCTCAGGCCCTTTCCTCCCTGGGGGAGAACATCCTCATCGTCCCCCAGTCGTCCAAGGGAGAGCTTCTTGCCCTGGCGGAGAGGATTGCCCAGGCTGCCGACATACGGGAGGGCCTTGCGCAGCTTCGCGAAGGATCGACCCCGGCCGCCCGCGACCCCTTCGCTTTCCGGGTGAACAGGCTCAGCTTTCACACGCGGGCGTTCCTCAAAGTTCAGGACGGCTGCGATGCATGGTGCGCATACTGCCGCGTGCCGCTGGCGCGCGGCCCATCGCGCAGCCTGGGGGTGGATGAGGTGGTCCGCCGTGCTGCGGAGCTGGAATGCCTGGGGCATCGGGAAATCGTGATCACTGGCGTCAACATCTCCTCCTATCACTCAGGGGACGTGCTGCTTCCCCGGCTCATCGCGGAGGTCATCAGCGCCACTCACCATGCGCGGATTCGCCTCTCTTCCCTTGAGCCGGAATCCCTTACGGAGGAGCTTGCCCACAGCCTGTCCCATGACCGGGTCTGCGCCCACTTCCACATCCCCGTCCAGTCCGGGTCGGACAGTGTACTAGCGCGGATGAGGCGCCGATACAGGATAGCTCGAGTCGTTGAGGGCGTGAGACTTCTGCGCGCCGCAAAAGAAGCCCCGTTCGTCGCGGCTGATTTCATCGTGGGGTTTCCCGGTGAGACTGCGGAGGAACATGCAGAGACAAGCCGCCTGATTGAGACACTGCGATTCGCCGCTCTGCACGTCTTCCCGTTTTCTCCCCGGCCGGGCACCGCTGCCGCAAGGCTGCGTCCCCCTGTGCCCCAGCGCGTGCGGGATGAGCGCGCCAGGGAGCTTGGCGCCGCCTCGCGCGCGCTGCTGGACAGCTACTCGCGGGGATGGCTGGGAAAGGAAGTGCATGTGCTGATCGAGGCGGACCCCTGGCAACGAACGGCGCGTGTGGCGCACGGCGTTTCAGGGAACTATCTCAAGGTGATGGTTGAAGATGTTCCTTCAGCCGAAAAGCTGAGAGGGAGAGTCATCCGCGCCCGCCTCACCCGGCATGGGGAGGTCTGCAAAGCAGCGTTCCTGGGTTTTGAGTGACAATTTCTGGCAAATGCCAATACCCTGCGCTATACTCAAGGATGAACAATCAGAAAGTGCGTCGACGGAGTATGTTTCAGGAGGAGGTCGTCAATGGCTTCGAGCGCGGTGAAGGCGTGCGTGCTCGCTCCCTTCCTGCTCCTGGCAGGCTGCTCGGCCTTTTTCGGCTTCAATCTCTTGAAAGGACTGGACAAACCGCCGGCTCCCAAGGCCAGCGATTACGAGGGGCCGGGGGGACTGGACAAGCTCCAGACAGACCTGAGCTCGCCTGCGGTCGTGGCCGCGTTGAAGGGTGACCCGACAACCACGCAGCAGATCGAGAACTATCTTGCCACCACGTATCTCACGGGACCGCTCACCACTTCAGATCAGCAGAAGGCGGCTGTGCTGTATGCTGATCTCAGTCTCAAAACCACCTCCGGGGACCAGTTCGTCAACAACGCTGCAAACCTGGTTCTCTCGGGAAACGGGAGCGGCCAGACCATCCAGCAGATCCTCCAGGGAATTGTCCCGGCAGATGTTGCCTCTGATCCAGCAGCGTTTACGGCAATGGTGGGCGGCCTGCTCAATGCAGCGTCGGCGTACCAGCTCCTGGGCGCAAGCCTGGCGCCGCCTGCCACTGCGCCTCCGGGTATGAACATGGGGGATGTGGCGCAGAAAGCCGCCGTGGCCTACACGATGCAGTCGATGGTGTACGAGATCATAAATGCCAGCGGCGGGGGGACCGCCGATGCGATACAGCAGATGTACAACCTGTTGAACAATCAGCCAAACACAGTGCCTGCAAGCACCATAGATCCATTCACAACGCCCATCGCGCCGTATGACTCCACGAGTCTCCAGAACGTCAAGAATATCTTCAAAGTCGCCGGCGCAACCATGCCCTCCTGACAACAAGGAAGTCGAACAAGGCATACGGCATGAGGAAAGCGTCGTTTTCCGTGGTTGTGATTCTCCTGCTGTGTTCGGCACCTGCGTTTGCCGCTCAATTCACCGAGGCTCCGTTCCTCCCACTGAGTCCCGCAATCATGGGCCAGGGTGGATCATACATCGCCGGCGCGCAGGGGTATAACTCCTTTTTCTACAATCCGGCGGGCTTTTCACGGGGAAACGGGGCTTTCACGCTCACTTCCAGCACCTCGTGGATCTATGCCAGGCCGGATCTGCTCATCTCGCAGATAGCCCAGAACATCGTCGGCACGCAAAGTTCCTCATCGCTTCTCAACTTCGTCAACTCGCAGGTCACCACAGGGGGCATTGGGGCAGGCTCCTCCCTGGGCATCGGCTACGTCGGGGACGGGTTCGGGCTGGGGGCGGTGTTCATCCTTGACTCGTCGCTGTTCGGACCGACCCTCCTTGGAGTCACGGGAGACCTTACCGCAACCCTTGGCTTCATTGGTGGGCTTTCACTGCCCTTTGACCTTGGCGGAGGCATGAAGCTCCATGTCGGCGCGGACATCCGCCCCATGATCCGCATCCACACACCCATCTCCAACAGCAGCGCCATCGCCGTGCTCATGGCGCTGACCTCAGGCGGGGACATCGGCGGAGCGCTCAACTCCGCCGCAACCCTCTACGGCTCTGCGATCGGGCTGGATCTCGGCGCAATAGCCGAGTTGGGATGGTTCTCCGTCGGTCTGTCCATCAGGGACTTCGGCGGAACCCAGTTCAACTATTCCTCCAATACATTCGGCTCCGTCACGGGCAATCTCGCATCGCATGGAGGCTTCCCTTCGGGGAGTCAGCCCTCTGACACGTATGTCATCCCGATGGATGTCGGGGTGGGTTTCGCCTTCCACCCCGATCTTGGACAGACAAAGTACTTCTTCGATCCCAGTCTGAGCTTCGATATGCGCAACATCTTCGGTGCAATAGACGGGAGCGCGGATTTCTGGACGCTTCTTCACGCGGGAGCGGAGATACGGCTCATGAACCTTTTCACCCTCCGCGGAGGGCTCAATCAGGGCTACCTCACCCTTGGCGCCGGAATGACGCTGCTCATCTTCGACATGAACATGGCAATCTTCACGCAGGAGCTTGGCGAGCACCTTGGGGACAGGCCTGGCGCGGGGATGACATTCAACGTCGATCTGCGAATCTAGTCCCTGCGAATTGACAAAGGAAAATCCGCTGCTTACATTACAAGCGCCCGGGGCCGCTAGCTCAGCTGGTAGAGCAACAGCCTTTTAAGCTGTGGGTCGCCAGTTCGACTCTGGCGCGGCTCAAGTTTATGCGGAACGAAGAACCCTCTCCGCGTGGTTTCAGGTACTAGATGGGGGCAAGATCCTCGCCGTGACGTTCGACCTCCAGCGCCTCGTCTCTGCAGTCGTCACAGTCGAAGGCGAGGAGGATCCGATGTGAAGCGGGAACTCAAGTTTTCATAATATCGGGGAGTCGGATTCGGGGCGCTTACAGCGTCCTGGGTTCGGTTCCCCTTTTTTCTTGTTTTGGGTGTATACTGTGCGAACAGGAGACCTGAGCAAAAAAGTTACATCCTGCGCTGATGGTCCTCGCCTTGGCCATAAGCCTGTTTACTCCACTCTCGTGCTTCTGCGGTCATATCTGAACCAAATAGTGTATCAGAAGGTGAAGTATGTCGTGGAAGACAGTCCGAAACGTATCGCGACTATTATTCCTGACCGTCGCGGCACTAGTCCTCAACATCACCGCGTGTAACCAATCAGGCGGCGGTGGCAGCCTACCCCCGTTGGCAGGTAAAGGTATCCTGAAGGTAGGCTACGTACAGACCGATCTAAGCGACCCGAATCTTACTTTGCCCTGCTACTGGAAAGACGGCGTCCTAACGCTGCTCACCACCGGGACGCAATCGAACGGCCGGGCACAAGGTATCGCGGTCAACGGGACAGATGTTTATATCATCGGTTCGACGGAGAGCGGAACCACGCAGTCCACACAGAAACCCGTTATACTGGGTAAATGGGGTCATCTATACGCTTCCGCTCCCATCTGGAACATTCGGGTCGGCGAACGAAGGCGGGTTCGACTCGTCTGGCGACCTGTATATCAAAGGAACTGTGATATCGATATCAACTGGATTAGCGATTCCTGGATACTGGAAGAACGCTGCATGGACTCCGCTATCGATGAACTTGGCGAGCGGCACTGCTACGGAGGGAGACGCCGGCAATGGGTGGATTGACTATCATGGCGACAGCTACTTCGATGGTTTTCTAAGGGATCCTGTTTCTGGCCTGCAGGTTCCGGTATTCTGGAAAAATGGCGCAGTAAATGAAGTATCTTAACATTGTTTTCCCCCCTATTCTTCTGTTATGACGCTGCTATTGTACATATGGGACAGCAGCGGCAACACCTATCCCGCCTATATGGTTGGCAGCACTATCACAAAAATTCCGACGGGTTCGGTATCGAACGGGATGGTTTGGTGGATGAATCTATCCCCCACAGGAGATTTGTTTGCCACCGGCATGCTCGGAACATGGAACAGCATGCAACCGCCGGTATACTGGCTGAATTGGTCAATCAGGACTCTCCCCACTACGAGTGGACAACCTTACGGCTTTCCGGGAGGGGCGGCGTTCTCCGGAGGCCACGTATACATCGACGGATGTACAAACGATTTGAAGGGCTTTCAATCAGCAGTTATCTGGATTGACGAGAAACTAAACGTCCTTGGATAAGGGGAACTTTTTCGGTGCAGGAGGAGGCGGATACATTTTTGACTGATACCTGCAAGGGAGTTGTTTTAGACCGGAACTTCTTCTCGCTGCTCCAGCGGAGGAAGCCCTTCCGCCGGTGAGAACGTCCCCCGGCTCTTAGCGGCCGATCACCGCAAGCCGCCGGGGGTTTCTTTTGCAGGCTACTGGCGCCCGAAGATGCCATACTGCGAGCCAGCCGGGTCAATTGCGGTCGGATATGAAGTACCGTTGCCGTTGAACTCGAGCGTGTTGTTGTTGTTGCTCACACGCATTAGGAAATACAGCGAGTGACCTCCACCCGAGACGATGCCCTTGAAGTAGTGATCGCCGCCGCTGGTCCAATCATCCGAGACGTTCAAAGAACCGCTGAGCATTGGTGTGGTATCGGTATCGTTGTTGTAGAACGCTATCGAAGTCGTAGTCGTGACCATTTTGCCTGGGGGTCCGCCGTTATTGCCGTTGTAGGCAGGATTGGTCCAGGTCCCAACGTAAGTCCAACTCTTTTCTCCTGACCCCCCGCAGCCTGCCAGGACAAAAGCAACGATGGCGGCCGCGACAGCACAGAGAAGAGTCGTTCTCCACTTCATGATTTCCTCCCTGGCTTCTCTTTTGGCTTTAGTAATGAATGATAAGCAACAAGGTAGGCCTGCAAAGAGCAGCCTATGATTTTCCTACATCATAGACCCTCTACCGTATGCGTCAAGGCACCAAACGCCGGCCGAACTTGCGCCCTGGGGCACTTCCCGCGCATCCGTGAACTGCACTTGAAGCGGAAGCAACGCACGGGGCCGCGACCCTTCCGGCAAGATGGTGCTGCAACTTCCGTTTCATTTGTGCAACCTGGATTGCAGGGGTAAGCCATTTGGCTGTTTCTCCAGCAAAAGTGTAAGTCAATCATCCAAAGGGAAATAGCGCAAAAGCCCCTCCTGGCATTCCGTTTGCATTACTTCAGACGGTATGGGCGGAATCTACAGAAGGCGGAAGGACCAACGATCAGATCCGTCTCAGGGGGCGGAAAGGAAACATCGCTCAGTCCACCGTCGAGAAGACCGAAGTCAAAACCGACAAGAACGAGCAGGCGGTCGTCGCTCTGTGCAACGCGGTGGACATTCGCGTTGAGCTAGTTCGTAGCTCAACGGGGAGGAGACAATGAAACGTCGGTATTTCGCTCGGCTGTTGCAGTGCCTGTGTCTTACGTTGCTTCTTGTATCCGCGGGTCCGGCTTGTGCCGCTTCAATAGATGCCGGACTGGGCTATTCCGGCGTCTGGGTCACGAATGATGCCAACGGGGTCAACGGCAGTTCGGGATCCGTTGCGGTGGCATTCGACTTTGAGTTCGCAGATACCTGGTCCCTGGGAATGTTTATGAGTGGCGGGAGCGTCTCAACCGGCGATATCCAGATGTATCCCCCCGATAGTGCGGACTACGCCCTCTTTTTCATTGGCCTCCGCAAGAGCCTCTGGTCGCTGAAAGACCACATTTTGACGCCGTGGATCGAGGTGGGGGGCGGCATCACGGGATTGGTCTGGCACACGTATGCTTACATGACCGAAGGCGTGGGACTTGCACTGGGAGGCGGCGTGGACGTGAGAATGGGCCCCCTGGTCTTACGCGCTCAGTACCTGCATCACGACTGTTCGACTACCGATCCCTATGAATGCGACACAGGTTCTCTTTCTGGGAACTTAGTCTCCGTGTTATTCATGCTCTGGTTCCGTATCTGGTAGGTTCCGCTTCGTCGCCCTTGCTCCACTGGATGATCGCTCCCCGGTGGGTATTTTGTTCTGCAACTTCTATGTTGGTGATGCAACCAAGATTGCAGGGGATAAGCCATTTGGCTGCCGCCCCAACAGAAGAATAAGTCATTCATCTGCAGAGAAATAGCGCTAAAGCTCTTTCTTGGCATTCTGTTTGCAATACTTCAGAGGCATGAGTTGGCGAATCTGGCACAAATCGATCCAAGAAGGGGGTGAGGTTATGAAGTACTGGATTCCTGTCTCCATCGCGGTCGTCATTGCCGCCTTTGTCGTGGCCGGCTGTGGGGAAACGAAACCGCCGGAAGAAGGCTGGACTTACGTCGGGACATGGGTCAATTCCGCATACAACGGTCACAACGGAGGGCCTGCGGGAAAGATGGTGATGACGGCGACTTCAGGGACTGACTACAACAACGATACGGACACAACACCGGTGTTTAGTGGCTCTTTCACATTGGCGGACGATTGGACCAGCGGCGGCGATCACTACTTCAAGGGCATAAGCGTGGCGGGGGGTAACACCCTTTTTCTTCTCTTACGCGTGAGCAACACCAATAACACGCTGGAACTCAATGGTTCGAGCACGGCGTACCCGACGTCCATAGACCCGGCTGGCGCGATATACGCCATCTACACGCGCCAGTAACTTCCTCGCCAGCCCGTCCCTGCGACCGAGCTAGTCCCCGACGGGCTGGGGCTGCTCTAGCTTTCCGCCTTAAAGGGGGGCATAGAGGCCCCTGGTTTCCCGGGGTCTTTTCTTGTAGCAAAATTGCAGCAAAAGGGGTTGCCGGTGATTGGACGTTCCTTGACAAGATGGCCCGTCCGTGGACCACTTGTGGACCAGAACCCTCAATAAAAGCAGCCGAAGAAGGGCGAAGGTGAGCGAAGGCGAGCGAGGGACAGAGCGCGCAATTTCTTTAGTGTGTTCAACCTGGGCGAATACGAGCGAACACCGCCTAACAGGGGCAAGACGGCGGGACCGACTTTTAAGCTGTGGGTCGCCAGTTCGACTCTGGCGCGGCTCATTTCCTGTTGTCGTAGTCCTTGTCGCGTCGCCGTTCTCGTCGCATGAAGTCAACCGCAGCCGCGCTTGCCGCAGGAGGGACCGGACTGCAGCAGAATCAGCATGTCTTGTCCCGGCGAAATGAAAAAGGATTGAATCATGAAAGGGAGAAGGATCGAGACAACCCAATCGCGCACCGCGGAGATGACCTGCGGATGCCGAGCGGCCTCGTGGATGGAGAAGCGCGCTGCCTTCAGGAGCGGCGACTGGGTGGCGCCGCTCCTGCTTCCCCGCAAGATGCAGGCGCTGTTCAAAGTGCCCGTCTTCAGGCGTCTCCTGACCAGGGTCTTTGGCCCTGAAGGTGTTTACGAATGGGTCATTGCCAGGACAAGATACATCGATGGAGTCTTCGAGAGAGCGCTGTCGAGCGGGTTCGCCCAGGTTCTCATCATCGGCGCGGGATTCGACACGCGAGCCATCCGTTTCAAGACAGGTGAAAGGGGATTGAAAGTGTTCGAGCTGGATGCTCCCACAACCCAGAATGCGAAGCTCGGTCAATACAAGGCCAGGCGGATCGCTGTTCCTCCCAGCGTTTCGTTCGTGGCAATCGATTTCGAGAAGGAGTCGATCCGTGAAAGGCTTTCGGAAAGCGGCTTCTGCGCAGGTGCCAGGACCCTGGTCATAGCTGAAGGGGTCTTCCAGTATCTGAAGCCCGAAGCAGCCATGGCGACCCTTCAGGCAATCAAGGAGCTTGCAGGCGCAGGAAGCTGGTTCGTGTTCGACTACGCCCATGCCTCAGCCCTGCGCGGCGAAGGCTCATCATACGGGGAGGCGCGAACGGTGCGGGGCGTGCGGAAGCTCGGTGAATCCTGGCAGTACGGCCTGGACGAGCAGGAGGTGAAACCGCTTCTTGCGAAGTACTCCTTCACCCTGGTGGATCTCAAGAGTCCACGCGGCCTGGAGGATCTGTATTTCAAGAACGAGGACGGGAAGGTAATGGCCAGTATCAATGGGACTCAGAGCATTGCATTGGCCCAGAAGATCTGACCGTGGGTTGGATAGGCGCGCATGAACTCTTTGCTGCTGACGGGCATTGTGGTCGTCCTCTTTGCATGCGCAAGCTACTCAACCGCAGTAGTCACGCAACTCAAGCAGCGGCGAATCACGGGAGTTGTGAGAGTGTTCCTCACCGCGGGCGTCGCGCTTGATGCAACATCAACAGGTTTCATGATCGCCGGTTCACGGCGCATCCCGCTCACGTTCCACGGGGTCCTTGGCTACTCCGCGTTTCTGTTGATGGCTGCTGACCTGGCGTTGAGCTGGATGCACTTCAAGAGGCATGGCTGCGGGGAAATGCCGAAAAGCCTGCTCAATTACTCCCTTGGCGCCTATGTATGGTGGATCCTGGCGTTCATTGCGGGAGGGATCGTGGTTTCAAGATTGGGGTAGACCATCAGTAGCTGATTGCGAAGCCCGCCTCGAAGGACGTGCGACGCGCGTCGATGACGGGCTCAATCCCGACCAGCCCGCCGGCGCGCCTGCTCTTGTCGATTGCGCTCAACAGGTCGATGCTCTCCCAGATCCGTGAGGTGACATAGATGGCCAGGCCAATCGCGGCCAATCCGATTCCGGTGCTGAGCCCGGAGCCGCCGGAGTAGAAGTTGGACCCCGGTGGAACCAGTGCGCTTGCAATGAATGCGGCGCCCGCGCCTATTGAGATGGCGCCCGCCAGGTCCGCAATCAGAAAGTCCGTGCCGTCAAGACCCAGGTAGTAATGGCCAGTTCCGTATCCCAGGCCTATTCCGAGCACATACGCAGGCCATGCTTTTTTGGCGTTCGCCGGCGCCTGCGCGGAGGCGGCTTCCACGGCAAGTAGAACCAGTAGCGCGGATATCGCCAATCGAACCATATGAATCTTCAATGCGAATAAGGTCGCAACGTGCGGTGAGAAAGTCAAACACTCGTCCGATGATGCGGTCGGGAACGCGCGGCGCTAGACGCAAGTCTTCGGTCTGGGAAGGAGCCCCGCCTTCTCGACAATCTCCGGCACGCGGTGCTCCCATTCGATGGCCATGATGTGGATCCCTGCGACGCCTTCTATTTCCTTCACCTGCCGGATTGTCTCGCAGCAGATTCGGATCCCTTCCGCTGCTGCTTTCTCCCGTGGTGTAGCTTCCAGGCGCTTGAGGATGGAGTCAGGGATGACGATGCCGGGAACATTCTCCGCCATGTATCGAGCCATGCGGAAGGATTTCAAGGGTATCACGCCGGCGAGTATCCGGCACTTCCTGTGCACCCCCATCGACCTGACCTTCTCCATCCAATCCGCGAACATGGCCACATCGAACACGCATTGGGTTTGGGAGAAGTCCGCTCCGGCGGCGACCTTCTTTGCAAGAAGGTGAGCTCGAAGCTCATGAGGGATTGCGAAGGGATTTGCGGCGGTCCCGATGAAAAGGGGGACGCTCCCGCATACCTCCTCCTCGCTGCCCAGTATGCGTCTCTCGTCCCGGAGCCTTTTTGTCATGGCGACGAGCTGGGTAGAGTCGATGTCGTACACCTTCTTGGCCCCGGGCTGGTCTCCGAGGCTGTGATGGTCACCGGAAATGCAGAGGATGTTCTTCACGCCAAGAGCCGAAGCTCCGAGGATGTCGCTCTGGATGGCTATGCGGTTCCTGTCGCGGCAGGCCATCTGCATGACAGGCTCGACGCCGCGCCGGACAAGGAGCGCGGCGCAGGCTATGCTGGACATGTGGACTCTGGCGCTCTGGTTGTCGGTGACGTTCACCGCGTCCACCGACCCGCGAAGCTCGTCTGCCTTTTTCTCCACAACAGCAGTGTCGGTCCCCCGGGGGGGGCCCAGCTCGGCCGTGACGGCAAAATGGCCCGCGCAGAGGATCCTTTCCAATGTGCTCCCCGCTTTCATCCGCGACCCGCCTTCGTTTCCTCAGCAGCGTAGCGCCCTTCGAACCCCCTCTGGATGAGCACTCCCTGTCCTTTTTCCTGCCAATCCATGGGAGGCCGGATCTCCAGGATCTCGTCCGCCCTTCCCTGCTCCCGGAGCCGCTCATAGATGGCGTTCCACGCGCAGCGAAGCCCGCCGCCAACCTCGCAGGTCCCGTCGGGACGCGTGCCGCCGCATGGGCCATTGAGCACCCCTTTCGAGCATCGTGTCAGCGGGCAGATGCCTCCGGTAATGCCCAGGACACACTTCTTGCACGCGCGGCACCGCTCCTCGTAGAGCCCCGTGTCGATGTCCACGCCCAGGAACATCGTGTCCAGCGCGGGAAAGATGGGCTTGCTCGGGTACCTGTCTCCAAGATGCTGTACGCCGGCTCCGCAGGCGCAGGAAAGGAGGCAGTCGCAGTCCTGCGCGAGGTCCTCGATGTCCTCCAGGAACTGCGGGTTGCATTGGCGCTCGATCGTCGTGCAGGAAAACAGGACAGGCACTTTCTCCGACCTGGCCATCATCGTCAACTCCTCGCTCAGGGCCAGGACCTCCCGCTGGCCTCCCGCCATGCAGACCGAGGTGCACCCCCCGCAGCCCACCGTGAGCACCCGTAGAAAGTCCTGGGGCCGCCGCGCTTCCCTGTAGGTGCGGATCATGGCGAATATCTCCTGTAAAGGCTTTCGAGTGGCCTCTATCATCGTTGGCTCCTCCTGGGGGCTGTCATGCGTTTCGCGTCCCGTCGTACGTGCGGAAGACACCCCTTTCCCTGCAGACGTTCCGCGCGCAGGCAATCAGGGACGGGATGCTGATCCCGACAGGGCAGTAGCAGCGCATGCACAGCGCGCAGCGGTCCCATACCAGCTCGCTCACTGCGCGGTACTCTGACTCAGACAATCGGCCATTCTTACGGTAGATCTTTCCGATCGAGTTGATGGCCTTGTACGACGGCGTATAGGCAGGGTCCCCGCCGCTTTCCTGGAACTTGAAGCAGCTCTCCGCGCACAGGGCGCAATGCGCGCACGCCTGCAGAGACAATCTGATCAATGCGCCGTTCCTGCTGAGAATCCTCCCGATGCGCTGCGCCATGATGGCTCTGCTGGTGGATTCACTCATGCGCCCCGTCCCCACGCCCGCCTGCCGGGCTTCCAGGAATACTCGCCCGATACGAAGAATCGCGAGAAGACAAGGAACGGCATATGGCCCAGCTTCGTGAATGGGATTGCCCCAAGGAGGGCATCGCCGGACGCCACGTGGGCAATCATCAGCCACCGGGACGACGAAACGTGGTGATAGGCCATGAGGCCGGTCACGAATGGAGCCAGCACCAGGAGGAGCACCAGGTAGTCATACGCCGTGGAGAGGACCCTCACCCGGGGGACGGCGATTCTGCGCGCCAGAAAGAAGGCTCCGAGAACAACAAGGACTGCCGTAAGCCGGTCCGCCAGGGGGGCAGGGATTGCGGGCAGACTCACGTGGAGGCTGCGGTGCAGGATCATGTTGTGCGCAGGGAGGAGAAGGGGAACCAGGAAAAGAAGAACGTGAAACGCAAGGCTTGCTGTTCTCATGACTGGATGGGGAATGCTTCCTCGCTGCCGCGGGGAGCGCCGAGCCGGTACGAAGACTCTCTGCCTGGGTTGTGGAGAATATCGTCCCCGCATGGTCCTCGTCAGGCGCCCGAACTGCCAGATCCGATACAGGATTCCCAGCGCTGCTGCCAGAAGGCAAAAGCGGAGGGCAGGCCCCTGGGCGAAGTCATACAGCACTACAGAGGTGTCCACCGGCGCCCGGGAGGCGCGTGACGCCGACGTTGTGGCATCGGTTACGGAACGCGACGCTGATGAAGCTGCATCAGGCGCCGCCGCAGAAGGCGTGGCATCCGCCGGTGCCCGCGATGCGGAGCTGCCGGCGTCCGCCTGTTCTGTCCAGGCGCGCGCTGCGGTGACAAGGACAAGGATCGCGATTACCCGCAAGGGCCAGGGGTTGCCTTTGCGGTGTACCCTGAGTGCCATACCCGATCTATGCTCCAATAATTGCCTTGAGCTTCTCGGCGGCCGCGGCCGCACCGGCGGTATAGCCGTCTGCCCCGATCTCCTGGGCGTGCTGGTCCGTGAGGGGCGCCCCTCCCACAAGGAACCGGACTTTCCTGCGAAGGTCTTCTACTTCCATCCCTGCTCTCTGGGCCGTCATCTTCACGAGGTTCTTGCCGATGTCGTGCAGGTCTCCCGTCACCCTCCCCAAAGTCTGCCCGGAAAAGTGGCAGGCGTATTGTATGATTCACAACCATTTTGTAAAATCATGCTATTCGCAGGAATCCTTAAAAACCCTCACACGGGAGTGCTTGCACTACAGGGGTTCCCTGCCGCGGCACCGCGGGTGCGTGAATGCACGCTCTTCGAGTACAAAGTGCGTGAATACACGCTCTGCGAGTACGGACTACGCCGTGCACCACGAGCGGCCGGCAGCGCTATCTCTTTCGGGCCTTTGCGGCCGGTTTTCTCCTGGCTGAGGCCGGCTTGGCCGCTTTCTTTCGCGCAGAGGCCGGCTTTGCTGCTGCCCGTTTAGCTGCCGCCCGCCGCTGCGGCGGCTTCCGTGCTGTGCGAAGGGACTCCAGCTTTTTCAGCTTCTTCTCCAGGGACGAGGAGTAGTCCTGCAGATGCAGCAAAACGTGAAAAACATCCTCCAGGGCGCGGTCATACAACTCGCGGGCCCTGGCTGGATTGGTGCGGGTCAGCTCCTTGACATCATGAACGGTGACAATCGTGTTGTCCTCAGCAGCCACGATATCCGCAGGCCTGCTCTTCTGGTGGAAGATAGTCGCAGTGCCCACCATGGCCCCCGGCCGATAGCGAAGGCCGGGGTGCCCTGCGTTCTGCGCTGATCCGCGGATTACCTCGACCACGAGCGCGGCGCTCTCCTGCTTGCTCAGGATCAGCCCGCCCCGCCGGAAGGTGTGCGCGGGTTCCTGCGCTGACGGGCCCTGAGCCGGGGCGAAGACAGAGCCGGAGGTCAGACCTCCGATCCGCTCGTATGACCCTGATACCCTGAAAACTTCCGGATTGGCCAGCTGATGTTTTCTCCCGAGAAGGGCGTCATGTTTTATGAATGCCATGTTTTTTGCGATCTTTATTGCTTCAGTGTCGATATCAGCCTCGGTGACCCCCATGAGGTTCTCTTTGATGGCGAACTCAGATGTAAAGGTGCATCCGGGCGCTCTGCATCTGACCTTGTAGACTGCTTCCTTAAGCCTGAACGACATGATGAGCCTCCTGTCGATTCGACATTGGAACTCTCTATTCGACCTTGATCATTTTCCACCCATTCAGGGGAAAAATCAATGGGCAAATGCTTGACATGCGCACCGTTTGACGGTGTGCGGATGCGCGTCAGCGCGGCAGGTGCGCGACCTCATCGCGCCCGGATTGCCAACGGAACCAGGCCATGGATGGGGCGGGAAGCGGGATCAGCACTGAATCGCCACAGTCTCACCGCCTCCATGGCGGCAGCATCCACCTCGTTGTACCCGCATGATGCCTCGATGTTTACGTCTCTGAGGAGGCCGTCGGGAGTGAGCGTGAAAGCCACCAGGACGGTGAGGCTGAGCCCTTGCGTGCTCACCCATTGAGGGATCCGGGGACGCGGCGCTGCCAGGAGTTTCCGGGCCTGGGCTGCGGCGGGCTGGTCCCATTGGAATCGATAGTCTCCCTGTCCCCCACCTCCTGAGCCGACACCGGCTCCTCCGCCGGCTCCTCCGTTTCCTCCGGCTCCTCCGCCTCCACCGCCTCCCGACTCCGCGCCGGCCGGGCCCCCGGTTCCCTGCACCCCCGAAGGTGACTTGTCCAGCGAGCCAAGATCCAGCGAGCCTTTGCTGGGTGTCTGGCCTCCGCCTTCCACAAGCACGCCGTGGGCTGGAGCGCCCGCGGACACGCCTCCTCCGCCGGAAGCTGCGCCTGTCCCCTCCTGCTGCGTTCGGACATGGGGGAAGACAGGCACCTGCACGGGCGACGTTGCCTGCTGGGCGCCGCCGGTCTGGGCGCTGCTGGACCCGGCCTCACGGAACGCCGGTCCGCTGGGCTGGGTCGCTTCAGTGCCCACGCCCTGTCGCGGCGTTGGTATGACGAAACCCTGGTCGCTGCCGGCACGCGGCTGCGCCGCCGCAGGTCCCTGTTGCGTCTGGGTCAAAGGCGCCGCCTGGGAAGGAGGCCCGGCCAGGGCCGCTCCGCCCGGGGCCGCTCCGCCCAGGGTGCCCGGCATGAGCTCAACGCTCACTGGCGTCAGGTTGGCCGGATTCTCCGCGAATCTCATGATGGCGAAAACGGCGAAAGCAATGATGTGCAGGAGCACGGCTGCGATCAGCGCTGCCAGGAGACGGCGGGAATCGCCGCGCTCTGGATCCATCAGATGCTCAAGGGCACTCATACTCACATCCTCTAGAAGCTCAGCCGCAGGCTTACCACAACCCGGAATCCAGCCTCCACGTACGGGTAAAGGCTCGGCCCGAAGCGATCTCCGCCGATCAGGGGCCAGAGCAGGTCATACAGGTCCAGGTGAAGCTGGGCAGGCTCCGCCAGGCGCACGAACCCGCCCAGATCCAGCTCGGGCAGCTGAACGGACGGAGGCAGCCCGGTGAGCATGGTCACGGCGAGCTGACCTCCGAATGCGCCGGTTGTCTCCATTGCGATCGCCTCCGCCGTGATTTCATCCACAGGGGCGAACGACGGCCGGTCCATCAGCTCGCGCTTCCAGCTGGCGTCCAGGGTCACTCCCGGAATGATGCTCCAGCGCAGGCCGGCGCTGCCGGTCAGGCGATTGGCGCCCACCTGGTTCACCAGGAAAAGCCCCGTTGCGCCGTAGAAGGCGCCTGAGGCAAAAGAATCCGATGTCAGCATGTTGGTGCTCTTCAGGAAAGAGAGCCCCGCCCTGATGCTGAAGTCCCCCGACAACGCAAGCTGGAAGGAGGCGTCTCCGAACCACCCGTTGTCATCAACGAGGTTCACAGGGATAAGGTACGGGTTGATGGCCAGAATGTCACCTTCGTCATAGGGAACCACGCGATATCCGAAGGAGGCGTCAAGCGTCAGCGCGGAGAAAGGTGTCCCGGTGGCATGGATGGAGAAAGGAAGCAGGCTGGCCCCCTGGGTGCTCAGGAAAACGGCCGCCGAGCCCTCCAGCAGAAGCGCCCCCGGGAAGTTCAGCGCAAGCGAAACGCCCGTGCGCAGGCGCTGGACCTGGTCGTCGCTTCCTGTAATCAGGTGCGCCAGGCGGTAGCTGTAGTCCCCGGACACGCCGGCAGTGAATATCCCGGCATGCGCGCTGGCCGTCAGGTGCGTGTCTCCTTTGTATTCGCTTGCCTGCCCGGGACCGGAAGGCGGCGTGCCGGCCAGGGTCAGAGAGTCAGTGAGCCCGTGGACCGAGCCCTCAACTGTCAGCCAGTCTATTGGCTGGACGCTGAGGTTGGCCGTGCCTTCCAGGTTCCTGCCAAGGCGGTAGAAATAACTCGTAGTCTGTTTCTGCAGCCCGGTCTCTTCTTCGGCGTAGCTCCCCTGGAAGCCGCCGCTGAAAGCCCCCAGCTTGCCGGACAGGTTTCCCGAGATGGCGTCATTCCGATTGTCGAACCCCGAGCCCTGCGGCTGCCCCGAGATGCCGTCAGCAGCGTGGTGAGAAAAGGACAGACTGGCCTCGGCGTTCTGGCCCGTGGCCGTCATGTTCAGATCGCCCACCACCCGGTTCTGCGATCCGGCTCCAAGGGTCGCCTGCGTCGCGAGCGGACGGGGAGGGCTGGCAGCCCCTCCCAGGGGATCCGCGCCTTCCACGGCGAGGGTTCGAACAGGAGGCTGGACTGCCAGCTCGGGAGCTGCCGGAAGGACGACGTCGCTTTTCACGATGACCGGCGCCCCCGCCGGCGGGAGCATCGCCTGGACGTTTTCGACGCTCATGTCCTTGATGTCCAGCGTCACCTCGGGCAGCACGATCTCTGGGGAAGGGGCCTGGTCCGCGGCGGCGAAGGAAGGAAGCAGAGCCATCATGACGAAGGAGAGCGCGCTCAGCCTGCTCATTTTCCCGCCTCCAGAAGCTTTCTGACCTTGGCAGCCCATGGCGAGGAAGGGAAGCTGTCCGTCAGTTTCTTTGCCAGGGCCTGGACCTGGTCCGGCCGCTCACCGAGCTTCATCATCTCCGCAGCTCTGTAGAGGGCGGAGGCCGAGAAGTCTGAATCCGCTGTTCCTGCGGCTGCCGCGGCGACAAATCTCTTTGCAGCCTCCATCAGGTCGCTCTTGCGATAGAAATACTCCCCTTCGAGGTACTGGGCCCTGGCCGCGACCATGCCGTTCCCCTGGGCGGCCACCTGCTGCAGCATCTGATATCCCTGGTCCGCTTTCTTTTCCCCGCTGTAGATATACAACCTGGCGAGGTCCGTGGTGGCCTCCATTCGCGTCTGGCCGCTGGAATGGGAAATGCGAGTGGTAAGGTCAGCTTCAGCTGCGTCAAACCCCTGGACCTGGTATCGCAGCTTCTCGGCGGTTATGTCGGCTTTTGCCAGACGGGCTTCATCCGGGTAGTCAGAGATGAACCTGGTGTACAGGTCCAGGGCGCGCTTGAGGTCCCCGGCCGCCTGGTAGATCTCCGCCGCCTTGCGCAGCGACGCAGCGCGGAAGGAGCTGGCGCGGTAGGTATTGGCGAGCTGCTCCCAGAGGAGCGACGCGTCGAACTTTGCGCCCGTGGCGTTGGCCGCCTCACCCCCCCAGTACAGCGCAGCGTCGTACAGCCGGCCGTTAGGGTATTTTCGCCGGTAATCCGTGAATGCTGATGCCGCGCCGGCGTAATTGTGCTGGTTGAACATCGTCTCCGCTACCCTGTAGGTGGCCTCCTCAGCAAGAGGGCTCGATGGGTATTGCTGGACCAGTCTGTTGTATGCGTCGACGGCGCCGGAGGGCGAGCCGGAAAGGGCCTGGATCCCCGCGTAGTCGAACAGGGCGCTGTCCGCAAAAGGCGATTGCGGCGAGGAATTGATGATGCGCTGCAACGCAGTCCCGGCGTCCGTGAGCCTTTTTGCGCTGAGCAGGCTCTTTGCGTAGAGGTAAAAATCCTTTTCCGCCGAGCTTCGGTCCCCTTCGGCATTTGCGGCCTGGGAAAAATAGTCCGCGGCCTTGTCGAAGTCCCCAAGATTGAAATGGCTCCATCCGGCCAGGAACAGGATCTTCGGGACCAGCACGTGGTAGGGATACGCTGTCACCAGGGTGTCCAGGATGCCCGCACCGCTCTTGAAGTCCCCCGTCTTCGTGAGAGCCCACCCCAGGTAGTAGCGCAGGTACGGAACGATCACCCCGAGATCAGCAGCCTGCGCCGCGCCGGTATCGACCTTTGTCAGAGTCGCCACCGCCCCCGCGTAGTCCTTGACAGCCACCTGGCTGAGCCCGAGGAGGTAGGCGGCAAGGATCCCCGAACGCGGATTCTTGGGCGTGAGGGAAGCGAGCAGCGCAGGGGCGCCCGAGAGCACTGACTGGTAGTCCCTTGCAAGGAACTGCATTTCCAGCAGATCCACTGCGGCATCGGTGTCTTGTGGAGCAAGGCCCGTATATTCCCGAAGGGAAGCGGCTGCTGCGGCAAAGTTGCCCTTTTTCTGGTCTATCTCCGCCTGCAGCCGCAGGAAGTCCTGCCGGGAGCTGCCGGCAGCGTCACCCTGCAGGTACCGTGACGTCAGCGCGGCGCTCTGGTCAAGCTTCCCCTGGCGGAACTCCACGTCGGCAAGGAGCGCCGCCGCGCGCGGGGCGTTCGGGGACTTCGGGTACGCGTCGAGGAAGCGCGATAGGATGCTCTCCGCGGAAGTCATTTCGCCGGAGTCGCGCGCAATGACTCCCAGCGCCAGCATTGCGGATTCAGAGGAAGCCCCTGGCTGGGCGATGTAGTCCTGCAGCATGGACCTGGCCCCTTCGGTATCCTTGCGGTCCTGCATGATCTTGGCGAGATAGATGGGGACCGTCGCATCAACTTTGTAGGACTTGCGAAGCGCCCAGGCCTTTTGAAGGTACATCGTTGCCGGCTCCAGGTTCCCTTTCCTGTAGTTTTCGACCCCCAGGCCGGCCCAGATGTCCATCATGACCTGCGGAGTAGCGGCAAAATGACCGTCCATTTCCTGTCCGATGGACTCCATGCGGGGAAGGTCCCCCTGCGATTCGGCTGCTGCAAAGAGCCTGCGGTAGGCGGCAAGCGATATGTCCGCGCGAGCGTCGCGAAGGTCCGTGTAGATGGCCAGGGCGTCGACCTGACGATTGGCGGCCCAGAGGCCTTCGGCGCGGTTCCAGAAAAACTCCTGTCTGAGCTCCACGGGCAGGGACGAGGGATCAGAGGCGGCTGCCAGCTGCTCCAGCTGGTCGTAGGACTTCTGCTTCAGGAGCAGCGACGAAAGCAGCACGAGAGCAGGCCCGGCAGTTTCGGATTTCGGGTAGCTTTTCAGGAGCTGGCGCGCGGCATCGGAAGCTTCGGGCAGTTTCTGCAGCGCCTCCAGGTCCAGCGACTTGCACAGGAGCGCTCGAGGGACCAGCTGGGG
Organism: Spirochaetia bacterium; assembly: GCA_049515135.1. GTDB lineage: Bacteria > Spirochaetota > Spirochaetia > SZUA-6 > Fen-1364 > Fen-1364. Next base: position 145,720 of record JBEKUJ010000008.1, on the reverse strand, counting down.
ATCCTTGCCCGTCGTGAGGTATTCATTGATGGAGACAAGGCTCGGCGTAAAACGGGAGAGGCGGTACTGGGACAAGCCCTGCCACAAGGGAACTGCATCTATGTAGCGCGTCCAGCGATAGCGCAAGGCTACGTCCGAAAGCACCTCCGAAGCCTGCTGGTAGTTGCCCAGCTGGTACAGGCACACCGCCCGGCGGTACTGCACGTCGGCGAGCAGGTCAGAGGAAGAGTACAGCTGCAGAAACTCGTCGTATTCGACGAGCGCCGCCGTGTAGTTCTTGTTGAGAAATCTGCTTTCTGCTTCGGTGAAAAGCTCGCCGGCCGCTGGGGCCGCCCAGAGGGAAACCGGGCCTGCAAGCATGATGAAAATTGCCGCGAGGCGCATCCTGACCGAAGCGTACCGCAAGCATCCGGCAGACGCAATCCCCGGCAGGGAAGCGTTGCCGGGTTGCACATCGTTTTCCATACAAGTGAAGGTACCACGCATTCCGGCGCGCTCACGTCATCCAGGAAAGGAAAATAGGGTCGAATTTCCATGACAGCGCCCGCAGCCCTGCTCCAATTACATGTTCTGTCGTTGAGATTCGACACGAGAATCATTTTTCGCATTACTGACCCAGGCTTGTCCACGACCGTAGAGTTTGAAAGGAACAGGAGCGGCATATCGTTGAAAATGCCGTGACGCCGATATACAGTATGCTCGTCGGGAGGGCCCCATGAAAAAGCAGGTCCGTCGCCTCGTCGTCGTCGCGTTGTTTGCCCTTGCTGCAGGGGCCGTTCATGCGGAAAGCGGCTTTCTCGATTTCTATTCTCCGCAGTTCCTCGCCGGCATGGGAGGGACCGCAAACCTCAATTCGCCGCAGGGAACGGTCCTCAATCCGGCAGTCAGCGCCGGAAAACAGAGGGTGACCTTGGATCTGAGCTACCTCGCCCTGACCGGGGTGAGCCCCTTCAACTGGAATGGAAACTTCATCAACGCCGGCGTCACCATTCCAACCGCGGCCGGGGTTTTTTCCACGACAGGCCGGTTCACCAACGCCGGTTTCGGCACCAACGGCCCGGACTGGGGCGCCATGGGTGGCCTGACAGCTTCGTTCTCCAAGGACCTCTTCCCTGACCTCTACGTCGGTGCAGGGGTGGGATTCGAGTTCGGAAGCGACTGGGGCCTCGGTCTGGATCTTGGATTTCTCCACATCCCCGGCGACATTGGATTCCTGAAAGACTTCCGGTGGGGCGTGGCAATGCGCGACATCGGAAAGGGATACAACTCCTCCGCTGCCATGGGCTCCCTCGCAAATCCTCCCGTGTTCACACCTGCCATCGGCGCGCACTTTTCTCTGCTCAAGACTGACCCCGTTGTCCTTTCCTTCAGTCCTGACCTAAGCTTCCCCTCCCTGGTTGACATGCGTGCCACGATCGGCGCGGACATCCTGCTCTTCAACGTGGTGACCCTGAGCGGAGCCTATATCTACGATCTGCGCGAGGCTGCAGGTATCGAGCCGGCGCGCTCCCTGCCGTTCTCATTCGGTCTTTCCTTCAAGCTCACGACGAACATCAAGCAGAACATCGGCGTTCTCAACGCCACCGAGCAGGGATGGAACAGGAGCGAGGTCAGCACCACCGTGGCCGCCGTGCCGCTACAGAACGGCGTATGGGGATTTGGCGCCGGGCTCAACGTTCCCCTCGGCGCCATCGTGAAGACTCCCCCCGACATCTCCCTGGACACCTCAGGTGAGAAATACATTTCACCGACTCTTGTCGGCGGGAAGGTGGACCTTGTGCTTCCGCTTTCCATCACCTCCAAAAGATATGTGAAGGGGTTCACGTTCGTGATACAGGATTCCTCGGGAAATCCCGTACGGACAATCCAGAACAAGGAGGACAGGCCCGAGAACCGTGACCTGGGCAATCTTGTCAAGCGTCTTTTTTACGTGAAGCAGGGAATTCCCATCCCGCCCTCGATCAGGTGGGATGGAACTTCGGACAAGGGCACCGTGGTTCCCGACGGCACGTACCACTATTACGTGGAGGCGTGGGACGACAACGGAAACATCGGGAAGACCCCGCTCGGCACGACGATCGTCAAGACGGTGCCTCCCAAAGTCACGGTGAACGCGGCGTATCTCATCTTCTCTCCGACAGGGGAAGGGACGAAGGCGACCCTTCCCGTTCACCAGACAGGCTCCACGGAAGACTCATGGAATGCGGTGATCAAGGATGCGGCCGGGGGGACAGTGCGCACCTTCGAGTGGAAGGACTCTGCGCCGCCCGACTTCGCGTGGGACGGCAAGAACGACAAGGGCGTCCTGGCGCCGGATGGAGTCTACAGCTACCATATTACGGCCACTGACCGGGCGCAGAATAGCGGCGGCGCCGAGCTGGACAACATCATCATCAATACGCAGGCCACACCGATCCAGCTCTCCATCGACTATGCGTATTTCTCACCGGGCACACGCAGCCCCAAGCAGGCCGTGACCTTCACCTTCGGGGTGCCGGTGAAGAATGGGATCGAGGACTGGAGCCTCGCCATCTCGGATGCCGGTGGGACGGCGCAGAGGACCTTCTCCGGCAAAGGATCCATCCCATCCACACTCGCATGGGACGGGAAGGATGACGGCGGCAAGGTGCTTCCTGACGGCGGCTACAAGGCCAAGCTGGCCATCGTATACGTGAACGGGCACAACCCCGCTGCGGGATCCCCGCTGATCACGGTCAAGACGACTCCGCCCACCGCGGCCGCTTCGGCAGAGTACGAGGTCTTCTCCCCGACGGGTGACAGCGAAAGGAACACGGTCAAGATCCACCAGGACACCTCTGAAGAGCTGTTCTGGACGGGGACTTTCAAGGATGACAAAGGCAAGGACGAAAGGACGCTGGTATGGCGCGGCACGGCTGACTCCGTCTTCCAATGGGACGGCCGCACGGATGACGGCAACCTTCTTCCCGACGGCGCTTACACGTACGTTTTGTCGTCCACGGACCGCGCCGGGAACACCGGCACCTCGAAGCCCGTTTCGCTGCGGATAGACACGCAGAAAAAACCGGTCCGCGTCTCCACGGATCTCGCCTATTTCTCACCTTTCGGCGGCGGGACAAAAACGAAGATCAGGATCATTCCTTCCCTTGCCGTGACAACAGGCATCGAGAGCTTCGTGGTCCGGGTGAAAGACTCCAAAGGTGATGTGGCAAGGACGTTCAAGGGCTCCAACAGGCCTCCGGAAGAGATTTTATGGGCGGGCATAGACGATGCCGGCAAGAGGGTTCCCGACGGCCAGTACGGAGCGGAGCTCGAGGTGGCATACTCCAACGGGACGCATCCAACGGCCCAGAGCAACCCGTTCTTCGTGGACAACCATTTCCCCCAGATCGACGTGAGCGCGGATACCACACTCTTCTCTCCGGACGGCACCAGCCGTCTGCAGTCCATCACGATCAAGCAGGCGTCCAGCGATGAGGACCTCTGGGAAGGCGAGATACGGAATGCCAAGAATGAACGGGTGCGCGGCTGGTTCTGGAAGGGGAAGGCAGTGGATTTTGCCTGGGACGGCAAGGACGACAACGGCAACATCGCCCCTGACGGGACGTACACGTATGCCGTGAAGTCCCAGACCAAGGCCGGAAATCAGACGGTCAAGGAGCTGCGCGGGATCCAGATTGACACGCGGCCAACGCCCGTGTTCCTCACTGCCTCTGTAACCGGATTCTCTCCCACGCCCAACGGCGTTCCCAACACAATCACGTTCACGCCGCTTGTGCAGCTGTCGGACGGCATCAGGTCCTGGAAGATCTCCATGGTGAATGCCGCGGGGACATCAGTGCGGGACTTCAGCGGCGCGCCGCCAGTCCCGCAGTCCGTGGCGTGGGACGGCAAGGATTCCGCCGGCGCTCTTGCGCCCGACGGATCATATGTCGCGGACCTCACCGTGGATTATCAGAAGGGGAACCTGCCTGAGACAAAAACACCGCCGTTCGTCCTGAACGCCAGCCCGCCGAAGGTCGACCTCACCCTCGGTCCCCTTCCGTTTGCGCCTGACAACACGGGATACCACAATGAGCTCAACATCGGGCTGAAGGTGGACGATCCAAGCCCGATCGACAGCTGGAGCATCCAGATTCTCGACCCGGAGAACCATCCCTTTGCCTCCTTCTCGGGGAAAGGCGCACCTTCCGAGACAATAATCTGGAATGGACTTTCGGACACGGGAGAGCTGGTGCAGTCCGCCGAGGATTATCCTCTTACGTTCACGATCAAGGATGTGCTGGGAAACACCGCCACGTACACAAAGACCATTCCCGTAGATATCCTTGTGATCCGTGACGGCAATAATCTCAAGATCAGGATCCCCAGCATTACTTTCCAGGCCAACACGGCCGACTTCATCCACGTGGAGCCCGACAAGGCTGCGAAGAACATCGCCACAATCTCCCGGCTCGCGGAGATCTTCAAGAAGTACGGCCAGTACAAGATCACGATACAAGGGCATGCGAACCTGGTGAACTTTGACAACCCTGCGCGTGCCAAGAAAGAACAGGACGAAGAGCTGATCCCGCTGTCGAAAGCCAGGGCGGAGGCCATCAAGGGGGCGCTGATTGCGCAGGGAATCGCGGGAGCGCGCATTTCCACCGTGGGAATCGGCGGTGCGGAGCCGGTTGTGCCGTTCTCTGACCTCGACAACCGCTGGAAGAACCGCCGCGTGGAGTTCATTCTTGTTCGTAACGATTCCGGTGGCCAGTAAGGTCCCGAAGGAAGGAGAGTTTCATGTTTGCAGGAAAAACCCTGTGGCAGATCTTCGCGTCCGGCGGCGCTACGATGTACGTGCTTCTCTTCTGCTCGCTTCTTTCACTTGCCGTCATCATTGACCGGCTCTGGACCTATTGGAGCATGATGAAAGTGAACAGGGCGGCGTTCATGCGCAGGATCCAGGGGATGATCGAGCGCAAGGACCGTGACGGGGCCGTGGAGATCTGCCGGGAGACGAAGGCGCCTTTTGCGCGCGTGGCCCTGGCGGGTCTCGTGCTCAGGTCCCGGGACGAGAAGCTCATAGCAAGCACGCTGGAGCGCTCCGTCACCACCCAGGCCTCCCGGCTGGAAAGGCTTACCAGCATCGTGGGAACCATCGGAAACACTGCCGTGTACATCGGTCTCTTCGGGACCGTCCTGGGCATCATCAGGGCCTTTCGTGACATCTCTGCAATGGGAACAGGAGGAATGGCGGTTGTCATTGGCGGAGTCGCTGAGGCGCTCATCACCACCGCAACCGGGCTTGCAGTGGCAGTGCCGTCGGTCATCGCGTACAACTATTTCGTGAGGCGCATCGACGGGTTCGTGAATGACATGGAGCTGTGCGCCTCCGAGATGACGGACCTTCTGACACGCTGACAATGCGCAAGCTCAGATCGCGGCATAATAACGGGCTCATGGCGGGAATCAACATCACTCCGTTCACTGATGTGGTGCTTGTCCTTCTTGTCATCTTCATGATCGCCACACCCCTGATCATCCAGTCAGGGATGCGGGTGAACCTTCCGGCAACCAGCACGGCGGAGGCGCAGCCTGAGAAGAGCATTGTCGTGACCATCGATGCCGCCGGCGCAGTGTACTTGGGGAAGGACCGGGTCATGTTCGACGAGCTTCGCCAGCGGCTTTCCAACATGCTTGCGCGGCAGCCCGGCTCTCCGGTCGTCGTGATGGGAGACCGGGGGCTTCGCTATGATATCGTCATCCGGGTGCTGGATATCGCTCGGGCCAGCGGCGCCCGCAGGCTGTCGCTGGGAGTCGAGGTGCGGAAAGACATCACGCCCTAGACATGGATGTCGGAGCCGCGCCGAGCCTGCCGCGCTTGCGCGGCGTTGGATGTGCGGAAGGCGCGGCATAGCCAGGTCTGTGCGTTACTTGTCCGGAAGCTTGTCCGCTGGAACGCGAAGCTCCTGAGAATCCAGCCCAATGGTGCCAGTGGGCTTCCTGCGGTTGGCCGGGCTCGGGTCTCCCTTCATCTCCTGGCTTCCCAGGTGGTCCCGTGTACGAAAATACCGGGCCTTGGACTCCAGGATGCTCGGGTTCTCTATCGTGACCTGGCGGAACTGGAAGCTGAGGTTCGAGTCATCTGTCAGTACGGCAGCGAGCTTCTGCTGCCTTTCTGCGGGGACCCTGGCCATGCCCAGGATCTCTCCGATCCCCAGGGGAAGCGTTACCGGCTTGCTGCTGGAAAGAGAGATCCTTTCCTCCATGAGCTTGTTTTCCAGGAGGACGTACGCCCGGGTCAGCGGGTTCTCGTAGAAGCTGGACTGCAACCGGATGAAAGTGAACCAGAGCCTCTGGCTGATTGCTGTGAGTATCCGGGCGATCGTGACGGGTGACTTTTCGAACAGGGCGGCCAGGGATTCCCGGGCTACAGGGAGGAGCTCGGTCTCCCCGATTGCTACGGCGGTGGCATTGCGCGGCTTGCTCGAGACGATGGAAAGCTCGCCGAAGATGTCTCCTTCGCGCAGTATGGAGAGGAGCATCTCCTCCGGAGGTGTGATCTTGAGTATCTCCACCTTCCCGGACTTCACGATGTACAATTCCTTGCCCGGCTCGTGCTCGCAGAAGACAATCTGGCCGTCGGAGTACCGGCGGGCAAGGCCGTGCTGCGTGGTTGGCGGGACCTTAACGCCTTTTGATTTCAGCGCCGACGCGGTCTTCTGAGCCTCCAAAGAGTTGGGAACAGACGGATAGAGCTGCAGGTGCGCAGTGAAGGCATGGAGGGCATGCGCATCATGACCCGCGCGCACGAAGTGCATCCCTAGTTCGAACAGGCGCGCCTCCTCATCCGGGGGTCCCGCCTTGTCCGAAGGCACCGCCACCATGTCGTCGTAGGCCCGAAGCTCCTCCGCGAAATAGGAGATGACCCTTGTCGCCAGCTCGGGGTTGGCTTGGACTGATTCAAGAAAGCGGTCCCTCCCCAGGACGGCGCACGTGCAGTCCGTGCGGGCAACCACGGTCTCCATGCGGGGTCGTCGGCAGAGGCAGGAAGTGAAGCCGAAGATGTCGCCCGGGCCGAGGGTTGAACGGAACCTCCTGGCTTCGGGGAAGCCGGAGAGCTCCACTTCTCCTTTCTCGATGACAAAGACTTCGCTGCTCTCTTCCTCTGATTCGAGGTAGATGCGCGCGCCCCTCTTGTAGCTTTTCTTTGTGCCTTCACTCATTTATGGTACCCTTGCAGGCGCCCGGCGCGATCAGACATCAGGCCCGACCGCGCTATTTCTTCTTGCGAAGCCGGTTCTTTCCTTTCTTCCCGCGGCTGCGCTTTCGCATTTTTTCACTCCACGTCCTGTTCCAGCTGACTTTCGCCATCAGTGCTGTCCTCCCCTCGCGATACCTCCCATAGTATATCGCCGCGGCTTTGTGTTCAACTCTTGACAAAGCTCGTTCATCAAGGCTATTACGTGACCCGGTCGGGTCAAGCGCCGAACGGCGCACGCTTTCGACCATCAAGTCTCCTTCGTCTAGGGGTTAGGACACTGGGTTTTCATCCCGGCAACAGGGGTTCGAATCCCCTAGGAGATAGCGGGCTGGGAGCACGGCGGACAATCCGGTGTTTCCAGCCCTATCTTTACCGGTGGTCGCTCCGCATGGAGGCCGCCCAGGAGGCTATGTTGGCAGAGCAGCTGCTTCTCCCGCAGTCCCTCGAAGGCTTCCGCATCCATATGGTGGGCATCAAGGGAACGGGAATGGCAGCCCTGGCTGAGATTCTGTGGGCCCGGGGTGCCCGGGTGACGGGGTCCGACACACAAGAGACGTTCTATACCGACGCGGTTCTGCGCCGGCTTTCCATCCCCTTCACGGAAGGATTTGGAGAAGCGAACCTTCCCGCTGATGCTCAGCTTCTCATCCACTCCGCAGCGTACCGCCGCGAGGACAACCCGGAGCTTGCCCTGGCCTCCGCGCGCGGGATCCCGTCCCTGGCCTATCCCCAGGCCCTCGGGCAGCTCTCGCGGCAGTCTGATTCAAGCGGGGTGAGCGGCGTCCACGGAAAATCCACGACAACCGCCATGTGCGGGATCATCCTCAAAGCCTGGCGCATGCCTGCGACCGTCCTCGTCGGCGCCGAGGTGCCGGCCTTCGGCGACAGGTCCACGCTTATTCAGGGGGACCGGTACTTTGTGGCGGAAACCTGCGAATACAGAAGGCATTTTCTCAACTTCCACCCGGCGCGCATCCTCATCAGCAGTGTGGAGCCGGACCACCTGGACTACTTCACGGGATACGATGACGTGCTGAGCGCATTCGAGGAGTACGGCGCCCTTCTGCCTGCCGGTGGGCAGCTCGTGTACTGCGCCGATGACCCGGGGGCCAGCACCGCTGCGTCGCGGATCCTTTCCCGCCGCGGTGACTTGAAGTCGGTCCCGTATGGACGCACCGCGCAGGGGGCGTTTCGGATCGTTCATGAGGAAACAGGGAACGGCTGTACCGGCTTCACCCTCACCGGATGGCCGCAGAGGTTCACCCTGAAAATCCCCGGGGCCCACTCCGTCCTCAACGCAGCGGGAGCGCTCGCGCTGTGCAGCCTGATCTGGGCAAGAGAGCGCGCGGGCTCTGAAATGGATCTGGAGTCTGCGGCAGCCGCCCTCGCTTCGTTCAGCGGCAGCCGGAGGCGGAGCGAGATTGTCGGCGGGGCGGCGGGCATCCTCTTCATGGACGACTACGGCCATCACCCCACTGCCATCGACGCGACGCTGGAAGGGCTGCGGCGGTTCTACCCCAAGCGTCGTCTCGTGGTGGATTTCATGTCCCATACGTATTCGCGCACGCGCCTGCTCCTCCACGAGTTCGGAACCTGCTTCTCCCGCGCGGACATTGTCGTGCTCCACAGGATCTATGCCTCCGCCCGCGAGCCCAACGAGGGGGGGATAACAGGGCGGGATCTGTTCAACGAGGTTTCACGGCACCACACGAACGTGCGCTACTTCGACGACCCCCGGGAAGCCATTCCCTTCCTGATGTCCGAACTGCGCTCCGGAGACCTTTTCATCACCATGGGGGCTGGGGACAACTGGAAGCTGGGACGCGAGCTGCTCCATTCCTTCGGAGTCAGGCCATGATCAGCATGACGGGGTTCGGGCATGGAGAGTTGAGAGATCCCAGCCTCCAGATGGTCCTGGAGATACGGTCGTACAACAACAGGTTCCTGGACCTCTCCATCAACCTTCCCTACACCATTAAGCAGCTGGAGCCCAGGGTCCGGGAGTTCCTTTCCGCCCGCATCCAGCGGGGGAAAGTGGAGCTGTATCTTTCCATAGTCGAGCTGGAGGAGGGGACCGAGGTCCTGATAGACAACGGGCGCGTGCGCGCCTATATGGCCGCGCTGGAGCAGCTGCGCCGCGCGACGCGGATCAGGGAAAGACCCCGACTTGCTCACCTCATCGGGCTGGAAGGCGTTTTGAAGACCGTGAGCCGCAAGGACCCCGAGGCCTCCTGGGCGACCCTGGTTCCGCTGCTGGAAAAGGTTTTCGACGACTTTGAGAGGTCGCGGGCGGTGGAAGGCTCGAAAACCGAAGCGGATCTTCGCAGGCTTGCAGGGGAGATCCAGGGCAGGATCGCCATCATTGAAGGGAAGATTCCCGCCATTGAGACGAAGATAAAGGAAAGCCTGCGCGAACGGTTCCGGGAGCTTCTTGGCGACGGAATAGACGAGTCGCGGATCCTTGCGGAGACCGCTGTGCAGCTTGTAAGGTTCGATATCAACGAGGAAGTCCAGAGAATGAAGGCCCACCTCGAGAGCCTTGTGGAGGCCCTGGGGCAGAGGGGGCCGCAGGGCAAAAAGCTGGATTTCATCTGCCAGGAGCTGGGAAGGGAGATCAACACCATCGGGTCCAAAAGTGTTACTCTCGAAATCGATCAGGCGGTGATCGCTGTCAAGGACACGCTGGAAAAGATTCGGGAGCAGCTTCGGAATGTCGAGTGAAACCGACAAGCACGTTCGTCCCTCATGAAAAGGGCGGCCGCGCGGCAGCGCCCGTCGCGGACACGGACCTGAGAATCGCCATCTCAGGCAAGAGCGGCTGCGGCAACAGTACGGTATCGCGCCTGGTGGCCGAAAAGCTCGGGCTGCGGGTGATCAACTACACCTTCAAGAACCTCGCAAGGGACAGCGGGATGAGCTTCGAGGAGCTGGCGCTCAAGGCGGAGACGGATCCGCAGTATGACCTCACCATCGACAGAATGCAGGTGGATCTCGCGCGCATGGGCGGATGCGTCCTTGGCTCCCGGCTGGCTATTTGGCTCCTGCGGGACACCGCGCTCACCGTGTATCTCAAGGCGAGCCTTGAGGTGCGCGCGGCGCGCATCGCCCACCGCGAGGGAGGGGACGCCGCAGCCGTGCTTGCCCGTACGGCAGCCAGGGACACGAGGGATCACGACAGGTACGAGAGGCTGTACGGATATGACGTGGACCGGTGGGATTTTGCCGCCCTGGTCATCGACACGGAGAAGCTGGACCAGGAAAAGGTTGCTCGGCTGATCGTGGATTTTTCCCGGCGTCGGCGCGGCTTCCCTTGAACAAATACCGCTGGCACTATATATTCTTAGTATATGGTGCTGCCGCTGGACCTTCTCGAGAGCTTTCAGGGCAATGTGTATGAGATGACGTGCGCGGCCATGAAACGCAGCGTTCAGATCAACCTTGCGGGTGACGACGAGCTTGAAGCAAACAAGGGCAAGATCGTCTCCACGGCCCTCAAGCAGATCCTCATGCAAAAGGTACGGTATCGCCACCCGGAGACTTAAGGGTACAAGCCCACAGCCTGCCGAGAAAGAAGTTACGGAGTAAGGATTTACAGACCGCTACCAGAAACCTGGCGCGATCCTCGATCTACTGTCAGATGACTGTAGGAAGTCATCGGGGAGGGAAGGATGCGCCGAGTTTCATTCTATCGCCGGGGCCTGATCTGGTACGCCTCGTTTTTCAACCCGACCACAAAACGCTACACAGGGGCCCGCAGCACGGGTGAGACCGACAAGGACGCCGCCCTCCTCCAGGTCGCAAGATGGGAGCGAGACGGGATCCCTGATTCCCGGGGGCGCCCTAGGTCGCTTGCCGCTGCCTATGACGTTGACACGATCGTACAGTTGATCCGACAGGTTTCGCTTGAGTTGAAGGATACTGAACGAATCATCGCAGCCTTAAAGGCGCGGGAATTGATCGAGTACGCGGTGCTTCGTGATGGTCCTGGAGCCGAAGGACTCATACCATTCCTGCTGCGATTCTGGAACTATGATGAAAGCCCTTACGTGCGGGAGAAGCTGACGCACAGGCAACGGATCGGCCGCCGCCACTGCTATGACATGGCCCTTTGGGTGCGGACGCATTGGAAGCCCTATTTCGAAGGCCGCAGACTCGCGGAGATCCGCAAGATAGACCTGAAGGATTTCTCCGCCTGGCTGGACAGGGAAAAGGGCCTGCAGAGCAAGACCATCAACAACGTACTGGCCGCTGGAAGCGTACCGCTGCGCTGGGCCTTCGAGAACGAATACATTCCCACCAATCCGGCAAGAGGGCTCGTGAAGTTTGGCGGGAAATCAGCAAAGCGAGGAGTGCCTACGGAGGACGAGGTGCGCCTGCTTTTCTCCTCTCCCTGGTCGCATGAGCGGGCCTACGTCGGGAATATGCTCAGCATGTCCACGGGGCTGCGCTCCGGTGAAGTGTTGGCCGTCCAGGTGCGCGATATCGAAGAGGACCGGCTGCGCGTTCGTCACTCCTGGAGCGAGCAGGACAGGCTCAAGAGCACGAAGACAGGCGAGGAGAGGACGCTGCCGCTGCTGCCTGAAGTGCGCGCGGCTATGCTCGAGCTCGCCCGGAAGAATCCGAATGGCATCGGTCCCTCAGCTTTCGTGTTCTGGAGTACTGTCCGCACTGATCGCCCGATGAAGAACGATGATCTATTGTCTGAACTGAAGCAGGCTCTTATCAGCATGAAACTGTCAGAGGAAGAGTTTAGGGACCCGCAAAGGCTGCGGGAGGTCGCGGCGTACTGGAAAAGCCGGCGGGTTTGCTTTCATTCGTGGAGGCACTACTACGCTGCACGGATGGCCGACAGGCTGGAGGCGCGAAAGGTGATGAGCGCAACCGGGCACAGGAGCGATGCGATTTTCCAGGAATATGCCGACCACGCCGCCGCAGAGGTGTTTGAAGAGGTTCGCACAGCCGCAACGGAAGCGTTCGGAAAGTTGGTGCCGTTCCGGCAATGAGCGTGCTATGATAGGGCGGGTGGGGATAGTTCCCGGGCGACGGCCCGGGGACGACAAGCCGGTCTCCCTGGCCGGCTTCCCTGCTTGCTTTGGTAGCCAGGGATTCGCTTCAGGGAGGCGAAAATGAAGGGTCCAGGTCCGCTATACGAAAAGAATCTTGAGATCCTTAGGCGGCTGTCGAGCAGCGACCCATGGAACAGGCAGAACGCAAAGGATGGACTTCCGCGGGAGGATGGACGTTCTCCTGGATTGATAATCGAGATAACGACGGAGAGCAAGCCGAAGGCTAACGATCATGAGGCATGGTTGCAGGCAACATGCCCGCGCGTGTGCGAATGTCTATCTTCTCTGATACGTGAAGGCCTGATTGAGAGAGGCTTCGATTGGAAAATCAGCAAGGTCTCTCTTGCTTGCCCTTTTCGCTGGGTTCGGGTTCAGCGAATGGCGCGCCCTCTGTGCGCATTTTCACGGTCAGGTCCAAAGCGATCAAGGAAGGCAGCATCAAGCAGCAGGTAACGCGAGTCCGGAATAGCGGGGGAGCTCTCGACTTCCACAGAGTGAAGGCTGTAGTCCCGGACGCAAGACTGCCAAATTGACTCTTGGATAAACAATCCCGATAACATGCAAATCGCCATACTTCGCCTACCTTTGCGATTGATGAGAAACGCAGAGGAGGGGAGATCGTTGCAATACCTCACATATCCTCAGGCCAGTGCCCATCTTGCTTAGAGTCTGCTACGGGGAGAAACCCCCTCGCCTTTAGGCGAAGGCTTCAGCAGGGTTGCGGCATACAGATCGGATTGGAAGCATGGGGAAGATCGCAGTGCCGCAAGCGGATGTTCGGGAGGAGAAGTGAAAGTAGTTGCCATATGGCATGGGCGATCTTGGCGCACTAAGGGGCTGCAGCGAATGCAAACCATGCTTGAGGATTGGAGAGCAGCTCACTCGGAACGGTGAGGCAGCCCCAGTCGGCTTCAGCCGACGAGCGCCGAACCCCCCGCCTTTAGGCGGGGGTGGTTGAGCTTCTGTCAAGGGGTTCAATACGACCCCAAACCACGACTCTTCAGTCACGAAGGCGGGACTTTGGGACACAAGATGGCGGCTTACCGCATTGCTTGGGGGTGTACCAAAGTCCGGCACTTGTCTGCTTGACTGGGGTGGTATGATTACGCGGCCATACTCCTATCTATAGCGTAATGTAAGATTTGCGATAATCGGCGCGGCGGAGTTGGCTATGCTCGTGCCGGCTCTAGACAATATGATGTGACCTCCGCACTTGATATACCGTGGATTAGCCCCCGGTGAGGGCGTACCACAATCAAGGTTCGGCGGAGGTCACGATGGATACTTTATTTCACGTCGGGATAGATGTCCACCTCAGCGGCATCCATGCGGTGGTGCTGGCCGGACAGCAGGTCGAGCCGGACAGTGAACAGAGGCTGCCCTACGACTTCACAAAGATTCGAAAGCCGTTTCGTCGCCTGTTAGCCCGAGGACCCGTGGTAGCCGCTTATGAGGCAGGCTGCATGGGCTTCGAACTGGCGCGCTTCCTGGAGGACATGCAAGTTCCGTGCATCGTTGCGGCTCCGGGTAAGCTGCCGCGCAAACCCTCGGACAAGATCAAGACCGATCGGCGCGACGCGATGATGCTGGCCCGGCTGTTGCGGCGGGGTGAGCTGGAAGCCGTGCGCATTCCCAGCCGTGAGGAGGAGGCGGTACGCGACTACCTGCGAGCTCGCGGGGATCTGCGAGGCGACATTCTGGCTACCAAGCATCGCTTGTCGAAGTTCCTGCCGCGTCACGGCCATCTGTATTCGGGGCGCAACTGGACTATCGCGCATCACAAGTGGCTGCGGCAGTTGGAGCTAGGGTCTGCGATGTTGAAGCAGACCTTCGAGGGGTACCTGGCTTGCCTGCTGGAGCAGCTGGAGCGGTTGCGGAGCATGGATGCTGAGATCCAGCAGCTGGCCACCAGCCCTCGCTACGCTTCGGCGGTGGGCAAGCTTCGCTGCCTGCGGGGCATCAACTATCTGACCGCACTCAGCCTGGTCTGCGAGGTGGGGGACTTCAAGCGTTTCGCCACCGCTGCCCACTTCATGGCGTTCTTGGGCCTCGTCCCTCGTGAGTATTCCAGCGGAACCAAACGCCTGCAGGGGGGCATCACCAAGTCGGGCAATACCCATCTGAGGAGGTTGCTCATCGAGGCTGCCTGGCACTACCGCTACAACTGCGCACCGAGCAAGCATTTGCGTGAGCGTCGAGAAGGCCAATCACCCCAAGTCCTTGCCTATGTCAGCCGCGCCATCACTCGATTGCACCACAAGTACGTGAAGCTGGTCTTGATCAAGGGTAGGAAACCTCAGGTGGCTGTGGTGGCTATCGCCCGTGAGTTCGCCGGCTTTGTCTGGGGTCTCATGGTAGGAAACGTGGACTGACAGTGGGGTGCATGGAGGTCTCCGCGGGTATCGAGATGGGTAGAGAACGCCACACGGTGAAGGAGCATGCTCGGCCGGGCTATAAGGCCGCCCTCCGCGGGCTAATCCTTGCTTCTAGAGTGAGCCAGCTCCCGACGATTCAAATGTCATGCGGTAGCCAATCCGCGAATATCAGTCTGACCAATCGTCGCGTTTCCGCTTCTCTACCCTTCCCGATACCCGGGGGATAGAATATGATGCAAAGAAATCCGACTTTCAGTGCGCGACGGTCACATCATATCAGCCCGGATTTCTCACACTTGGGCTAGAAAAAGGCCTTACTCTCCGGTATAGTTGTTTTGCCAAGAACGACTTACGCCGCGAGAGGAAGGCCAAACGATGCAGACAGACTGTAGCCCGGACTTGTTCGGCTTTCAAGACTTGGGAGCGAGGAAGGTAGTCGCTGGCTTTGACGGCGGGATGATCAGCTCTGACGCTGGCGGCTTGCTGCTGCGCGAAGTGGCTGTTGCCACGGATCTTCTGCGGCAGTTCTCCACCTGCTTTCTGGATTACCGCAATCAGAGGTTCATCGAGCACAGCGTGCAGGAACTGGTCAGCCAGAGGGTCATGGGGTTGTGCCTGGGATATGAAGATGTCGTCGACCACGACATGCTGCGCTTTGATTCGCTGTTTGCCACGTTGTGCGGCAAGGAGGATCTCAGCGGCGAGCATCGCGTCCACGCGCGGGACAAAGGCAAGGGCTGTGCCGGCAAGAGCACGCTGAATCGGCTGGAGGCTGGCGAAGACTTCTGGCATACCGACGCGGTGAAAAAGATTGTGGCGAACACCCCAGAGATCGAGAAGTTCTTCGTGAAAGCGTTCCTAAACAATCACCCGGGTCGGCCGAAGAGGATCGTGCTGGACCTGGATGTGACGGACAACGAGCTGCATGGCAAGCAGGAGGGCCGCTTCTTCCATGGCCACTACGACTGCTACTGCTACCTGCCGCTGTACATCTACTGCGGTGACGATCTGTTGTGCGCGAAGCTTCGCAGCGCTGAGGTGGATCCCGCCGAAGGGGTGACGGAGGAGCTGGATCGGATCGTGGGGTTGATCCGAAATCGGTGGAAGCACGTTGAGATCGTCCTTCGAGGCGATAGCGGCTTCTGCCGCGAGCAGCTGCTGCGCTGGTGCGAAGATCACGGCTTACTCTATGTCATTGGCTTGCAGAGAAATACGCGACTCGTCGAGCGGATCAGGAAGCACCTGCGCCGCAGCTGCGCCGAGCACGCTCGCACAAGCCTCCCTGCCCGAAGGTACTTGAGTTTCTACTATCGAACGCGAAGGAGCTGGAGTAGAAGTCGCCGTGTGATCGCGAAGGCCGAGTACACCGAAGGCAAGGAAAATTCCCGCTTCGTCGTGACCAACCTTCCGCGTGAGCCGCGCTACTCCGCCCAAAAGGTCTACGAGGAGCAGTACTGCCCGCGCGGGGAGATGGAGAACCGCATCAAGGAGCAACAGCTGTACCTGTTCGCCGACCGCAGCTCCTGCATGAAGATGGCAGCCAACCAGGTGCGGCTCTGGTTCTCAGCGGTGAGCTATGTGCTGATGAACGAACTACGGCGTCGCACCCTGCGCGGTACCGAGCTTGCCGAGGCCACTTGCCAGACGATCCGCCTGAAGCTATTCAAGATTGGGGGCTTGGTGCGAGTAAGCGTCCGGCGGGTAGCGGTGAGCCTGTCGACCGGCTATCCGTATCGGGAGTTATTTCTCGCTGCATATCGCGCTCTTCGCAGCCCCGCTCCGCTTCGTTGCTGAGGACCAACACGACCCCGAGTAGCGTCACGAGGTGGGGAAGGTCTGTCCCTGGGGAGGCAAAATCGGGACTTCGGCGGTGCCAGACTACTGACAGGCGCCATCTGCCATCCCAATGCTGTTGAAATTCTCTCGGGAAGACCTACGGCGCCTCGCACATGTTCATCAGGGCCTAACGGGAGCCCCTTGGCTCGAAATCCGAGACGGGGTATGAGAAATGCGGGCTAGCGGTCGTGACAAACGCTTGTTTGGTCAGGCGTCCTCTTTCCTGACCAAATGCATTTCCGTGAGGGGAACCGGGATGTCCAATCCGAAAGTATTGTTCATCAGTTGGCAGGTCGGCATGGGACACATCACCAGGGACATCGCCATCGCTCAAGCCTTACGATCCGCTCGACCAGGAGTCGATATTGTCTGGCTCGCCCAACCACTTGCCTGCAAGGTCCTACACGGCGCCGGCGAAACCATTCTTGAGCACTCGGGAAGCTGCGCAGACTACAACCTTTCCTTATCCAAAGTGGTTGCAGGCTTCCGCTTCAATGTCATGGACTACTGGAGGGAGTCGCAAGAGGCTCGGGAAAGCAACGTACAGGTTCTTCGGCAAGTCCTTAGGGACTTCAGGTTTGACCTTATCATAGGAGACGAGATATACGAGGTCGCTGACGCAGTCGCCAAGGGAACCCTGACGATGAGCTGCCCGATCGTCATGGTTGAGGACTTCATAGGTAGCCAGCCAATGACGGACGACCGCCTGGAGCAATTGGCCGTTCAACGCACAAATCGCATACTCATCCAGCAGGCGTCCTTGCTCAAAAACAAAGTGACGCGGCTCTTCGTTGGTGAACTTGAAGACATACCTGATGAAGTATTTGGTTCACCCCCCGTTAGGAAGCGCTATTTCGCAAGGCTCTACTACACCATAGTTGGGTACGTTGTCAGGTTCGACCCGGCTCAATACGGAGACAGAGACAGGATCAGGGCGAGACTTGGGTATTCGTCCGACCCCCTGATCGTATGCGCGACCGGCGGGACGGCCGCTGGGAAAGAAGTCCTTGAACTCCGTGGCAGGTCCTATTCCCTGCTCAAGGCCAGCAACCCTGGCCTGCGAATGCTGTTTGTGTGCGGTGAGCTTTACGGAAAAGAGCAACCGAACCTACCCGCTGGGGTTGATGTCAGGAGTTACGTCGACAAGCTATACGAGCACTATGCGGCATGTGACATGGCAGTAGTAGTCGGCGGAGGCACGACAACCATCGAGCTGAGCGCCCTTCGTAGACCGTTTGTCTACTTTCCCCTTGAAGGGCAGTTCGACCAGGAGGTCTACATTGCAGAACGACTAACCCGCCACGGCGCTGGGATCGGAATGAGCTATCGCGAAACTTCTCCCGAAAGATTGGCAGAGGTCATTTCCAAGAACATGGGCAGGCAAGTGACGTGGGCGGCTCCACTAGCAAACGGAGCGAGCGTGGCTGCAGGTGCAATCTCCAGGTTACTTCCGTAGCGTGGGGCGGAAGTCGCTGGGAAAGCCCTACTTCCATTGTCTTAGCGATGTCTGCTTGGGTGTACCAAAGTCAACGAGAACGGCCCGTGCGTTTCTCTCCGTGTACCCTCCCACGTTCTGAACCTAAACTCGGTCTTCAGGGCTGATGCGAGAGGTCCATTCTCAATCCTTTCCTTACCGAGGAATTGCTTGACACTCAGCGTAAAATGGGAAAAAGGCAGGTGTTTCTCCGTGGGCGGGTGGCCCATGAGTCCCGAAGAAACAGGATGAAAACGACGAGGACTTCTTTCCACAACGGTTTTTCCTTCGGTCCCGATTTGCAATTCTCATCCACGTCCTTCCAAAGGAGAATCATAGTAGTGGCGTGCCCCTTGGAGGGCCGCGCACGTCACCTGATCCGATGGGGCCGCAATCCAATCACGACGAACGCGATCAGGAGTGAAAGCAGGGCCATGAGCGCATAGCTCAGGGAAAACGAGCCCGTGACATCTCTTGCCCAACCCAGCAAGGCAGGTCCGATGAGGATGCCCAAGTTGAAACAGGTGGAGATGATGCCAAAACCGACGCCGAGTCTCTCTTTCGGGACAACGTCGGGAGCGAGCGCCATGACGGGCGAGGGAACGAGAGTCTGGGCCACCCCTATGAGAAGCATGAGCGTCTGCATCCAATGTGCCGCTCCCGGGACAAGCGCGATCAGCACGGCAAGTGCCACGCCTGCCGAGGCGATCATGGTCCTTTTGCCGCCGATCCTGTCGATCAGGAGGCCCGTCGCGGGACTGAGCACTAGGGGCAGCCACATCACGGCGCTCGTGGTTGCCCCTGCGCGCTTGGGGCTGAACCCGAGCCCCACGAGGAAGGTGGGGGTAAAGGTGAACAAGGAAATGATTGAAGCATTAAACAGGAGCCAGCATGCACCGACAAGCCATATCCTCCAGCCTGACCTCGCTATCTGACGCAGGAGATCCTCGCGCCCGGCGAGCATCGATCGGGCTTTCTCGCCGCCGGATGCCCTGCGGGGCAGCGACGAAAAGAAGAACATGAACAGGAGAAACGCCGCCAACGGTATCAGAAGAGCCGCCAGGCTGCTCAGCCTCCAGCCGGACGTCGAGTCGATGACCGACAGCACGTTCAACGACAGAATTGTGCCCAGGGGTATCGCGGTATTGAAAATGCCCATGGCCAGGCCAATCTCCGCTCCGGCAAACCGCTGGCTGAGAATCTGGGGCAGGAGCACCATGAGGGTCATGGCTCCGACGCCGGAAACAATGCGGGCAGCGCCGAGAATCACCATCGTATGCCCGGTCGTGAAGAGCGCCTGTCCTCCGATCATGAGGAGGAAAGAGATCGACCCGATCAACCGCTCCCCGTAACGATCCGCTAGCGCACCGGCGGGAATAGAGATAAAGACTCCGGGCAACGCGAAGAGACTCATCAGCAGTCCCGCGTTCGCAAACGAGACTTTCAGCTCGGAGACGATCGATCCGAGGAGCGGCGGCACGGCCTGCAGGGTAATGGCAACACCGAGCATCGCCAGGTAGACTATGCAAAGGATGAACCAGCGCCCTTGCGCTTTTTCAGCAGCCGGCTGCATCAGCAGATTCCCTCGCGAACAATATGCCGACAATCACCCCCGCAGAACAAGGGAAATTTAATGTCACCCCGCTGTCTCCCCGCCCCGAATACTCGTTCATTTTGGTGCGCACGCGTCGACCGATTGCCCTGCTGGCGCGACGAGGTTGCCTGCGGCACGAACTCAGGCAGGCACCTGAGTGGATCCATTCCACTGTGCAAGCCCTCGGAAAGCCTTGCCAAACGACCCGCCCATGCGTCATTTGGCGAGCTCACGTCTATTGGTCCGCTTTATCGTCACTCCCCATCTGCCTGCGCTCTTGACGCTGCAAGTACCATTTTCACAGTTTCTCAGTGTCCAGTGCAATGGTGTTTCTATCGATTGCCGCATGCCCCAGCCTCCGTTAAAGCCACCTCAGGCCGTTGGCGGCGTTCGCCTCGGCATGATGGCGCAGGTCATGGAAGTTTTTATGATGCAGTCACGCTGCCTGGAGCGCGTTGATGATTGAGGTGGTAGGTGGCGATATGCTTGACTCCTCACGCAGAGGAACTCTAGCAGGGTGTTGAAAAGAGGGGAATCCCAGAGTTGGCTTCCCCTGTTTCGTCTCTTATCTCTGGGGCCTGATCCACGCTATCAAGTACCGAACGATCGGTTTTGACCTTCTTGCACTCACGCAGAGCCCGTGGCAATTTCTATGTTGCGCATTCGAACCAGGTTGTACGCGGCCGCGGCAAAGGTGAATTCCCAGGCAACCTTGTGAACGCCACGGAACCGCGTCTTCCTGTGGCCCCCGACCGTCTTCAGCCAGCCGAAGACCTCTTCTACCCGCTTGCGTACCCGCTGGCTGATCTCATAGCCCGTATGCCGCGCCGTCCGTCCATCAATCGCGGATCCCTCACGCTTTTGCGCCACGTGCGGAGTCACCCGCATCTCCCGAAGTTCCTCCACAAAGCCTGCCACGTCATAGGCTTTGTCCGCACCGACGGTCAGCCGTTTGCTGCCGCCCAGGGCGTCCAGCATTGCAGAAGCCGCCTCACGTTCCGCGCTGCCACTGCCAATAGTCAGGCGGCTGTCCACCACAAGCCCGTTGCGGTTCTCCATCAGCACATGACCCATGTAGCTCAGTCGCGCCTCCCCACCGCCCGATTTCTTCATCAGCCGTGCATCCGGGTCGGTCTTCGACTCATGCGTCGCGTTGCTTCGAGACTCTCCGCGGAAGTTCGCATCGGGGTTGCGACCCGAATCCCCAGAGCCTCCCGGGGTACGGTCTTTGGGTTGAAAGCTCTTTTGAGATGCCCAGGCTTCGATCAGAGTCCCGTCCACCGTGAAATGCTCGTCGGACAGCAGCCCTTTCTCCCGTGCCTGGTCTTGAATCTGGCGAAAGAACTGCGTGGCCACTTCGCTTTCAATCAGCCGATCACGGTTCTTGGAAAACGTGGAGTGATCCCACACCCTGTCGTCCATCGACAGTCCCACAAACCAGCGAAACAGCATGTTGTAGTTCAGTTGCTCCATCAGAAGTCGCACACTGCGAATGGAATACAGCACCTGCAGCAGTAAGGCGCGCAGCAACTTTTCGGGAGCAATCGAAGGACGACCTATTGAAGAATACATCTCCTCGAAGGAGTCGCACATCTCATCCAAAGCTTTGCTGACCATTTTCCGTATAGGTCGCAGGGGGTGATCGGCTGGAATCCGTTCTTCAGCTGAGACATAAACGAAGACGTGATCCTGCTCTACATTTTCTCCTCGCATCGGCTCCCTCCCAGAGTGCTGATGGGGGAGAATAACCTGACTTATCCCTCCTGCACAATGATAAACAGGAGTATTTCAACAGCCTGCTAGGAGACTGAGACGAGACCGGGTGTGGCGTGAAAATCCTCGTGCGGTGATTCACGCAGGACTCAGCGCGAGGCTCGTGGCGTGGCCCCGCGAGATCCCTCCAGTGTGCTCGATGAGCAGTTCCGCCCCAGCCTGGCAGATCGACCGCTTTAGCCCAGAAGCACTGTCTGCGGTGGGCTCAACTTTGCTGTAAGAGTACCGTAATGTTATATTATATAACGTCATGTCATGTTATCGGGGAAAATCCTCTGTAATTCCTTCTTGCAGACATCTTGCTTGGTCCCGTTGGGCTGGCTGTTGTGCAGGAAAGCGCGGCGGCAGGCGCGGCAGCGCCGGCGGTAACTGAGTTGTACGGGATGCGGCTGCTTAGCTGGGGTCCGGTGTCGGAAGAGACTTGGATCAACACCAATTCTAACGGCGTGACTGCCGTATGGAAATGGAAAGCGAAGGAAAATAGAGCCGGCGAACAGAGTCAATGTGCATATCGAGTAGAACACCTGCCTTCACAATCGCCGCGTTGTATGCCTTAACGGTTCTTCTATTGAGCCTCGCATAATCAAGTGATCTTTCAGTCGAAACAAAGCCCAGCATGTCTGAGAAAAGACTGTAGGAGCTCACCCTGTGAATTGATTCGAGAGAAACCTTCGCGTACCCCTTCAACCATTCCGCCGAGGTCATCGACGGAACGGTTTGCAAGTTCCTTTCCTTGGATGTTCCCCCATAAACTCTCAACAGGGTTCAGATCGGGCGCATAAGAAGGTAGCCGAATAGCAGTCAGCCACCGAGTTTGCTTTTCCAAGTACTCTTTCATTATGTTGCTGCGATGTGAGGGCAAACCATCCCATACGAGGATGACTTTCTTACCCCGAAATTGCATTCGCAATTGGACAAGGAACTCAATCAGCTTCTCGTCGGTGAAGCTTCCCGCGACCATGCGAAAATACAGCCGACACCGTTTCCCATCCCAACGGTAGCCGATGGCAGAACAGATCGAAAGCTTTTTCCAGTTGAACGGATAGCGCACCACGGGCGTCTTGCCTCGTGGTGCCCATGTACGTCTGATTGACGGCTTCTGAGAAATGCCGCTTTCATCGAGGAAAACTATCCATGCGTGGCAGTTTTGGGCGTTTTTTTTACCTTGGCCCAAGTCTGGGTGTTCCACTGCTGCACTGCAGCTTCGTCGCGCTCTTTGGCACGCAGGGTCGGTCGTTGGAGACTCCACCCCATCAGCTTCAAGATCTTCCACGCGTGACCCGCATGATAACTCACCCCCGTGAGCTTTCTAATCAGATCGGCCACCCGAGGGAGTGTCCACAAATCGGTTGCAAAACCCTGGGCTGCCGCCCCGCGAAGTAGTTCCTTCTCGATAAGGGCCAATTGATCAGCTTGAAGTCGTGGCTTTCTTCCTGCGCGTGTGGCTCCATTCAACCGCCGAAGATCGCCATTCTGCCAGGCCAAGTACCACTGGCTGACACTTTGTTTACTGACTCTCAAGATCTGAGCGACGGTCGCTTGTCGCTCACCCTGCTCGAAAAGTGCGACTGCTTTTTGCCGTCGCTCACGCAACTTCTGAAGTCTTCTTATTCCCCTCTCCATGAGGGCATTATTCCACAAGAAAAGATCCGTGTCTAGATTTTATGCGAAGCTCAATAAATGTTCATGAATCAGTGAGACACAGCGATTCTGAGCTTGTTGGTACCTCCTGCCATATGCTATAGTCACGCTGGGAGGTCGATCGAATTGAATAGAAAAAGGCAGACTATTCGTTTACACCCGGTGGACAATGTAGTAGTAGCTCTTGTCCAGCTCCCTGTCGGTTCAAGAATCCCTGAAGAAGATTTGGTCATTACCGAACCAATAGAGGTAGGCCACAAGGTTGCATGCCAAAAAATTCTTGAAGGTATGCCGGTGAAGAAATATGGCCAGATTATCGGTTTTGCAAGCAGGGATATCAATGCCGGACAGCACGTCCACACACATAATCTATCTGTTAACGATTTCAATCGCGACTATGACTTTGCAATCGATATCAAGCCAACCGAACTCCTGCCTGAAGCGAGCCAAGCATCATTTCTTGGTATTATTCGAGCCGACGGCCGGATCGCGACGCGGAATTATATTGGAATCTTACCTACCGTGATGTGCGCGGCTTCAGTTGCCGATAAAATTGCGAGATATTTCAATGAAGATGTTCTAAGAAACTACCCCAACATTGACGGAGTCGTTTCCTTTGCACATAGCACGGGCTGCGGCAATCCAGGTCTTGGCTTGCAATTTCTACAGCGCGTATTGGCAGGTTACGCACTTCATCCTAATTTCTTCGCTACGATTATTATCGGATTGGGATGCGAGGATAACAGTATTGATTCATTGATAGCAAACACAATGCTCCAAGAAAGTCCTCACCTTAAAACCTTAACAATCCAACATATTGGTGGAACCGATAAGACTGTCCGGGCGGGCATTGAAATGATATTGGACTGGCTCCCACAAGCTAATAGTGCCAAGCGGACTGCCGTCTCTGCTAGCCATTTAATCCTTGGCTTGGAATGCGGAGGTTCTGACGCTTTTTCTGGGATAACGGCTAATCCGGCGCTTGGCGTTGCGGCTGATCTTATAGTCAAGAACGGTGGAACCGCAGTTCTTAGTGAAACACCCGAAATTTTTGGTGCGGAGCATCTTCTTATACGGAGAGCAGCCAATATAGAGGTCGCAAATAAAATTGTCGAGGCGATCAAGTGGTGGAAGAAATATGCCGCAAAGAATAATGCAGAGATCAATAATAATCCTTCTCCAGGAAATAAAAAGGGAGGCATTTCCACGATTGCCGAGAAATCCCTAGGCGCTGTAATGAAAGGGGGATCGTCAAACCTCGTTGACTTCTGCGAATATGCTGAGCCAATCAAAGGTCCGGGACTCGTTTTTATGGATGCGACTTCACATGACACTATCTCCGTAACCGCGAAGGTTGCGGGCGGAGCTAATATTGTTTGTTTTACAACCGGTCGTGGAACGCCAGTTGGCAATAAGCCAGTGCCAGTCCTTAAACTCGCTTCTAATACTCCTACTTACCATCGTTTAATTGAAGACTTTGATCTTAATTGTGGCGTCGTAGTGGATGAGGAACGTACTCTTGAAGAAATTGGCCACAGGATTTTCGATTTGATTCTTGCCACTGCTTCAGGACGTAAAACACAAAGCGAGATTCATGGATTCGGAGATTTGGAATTCGCTCCATGGCAGATAGGGGCAATGCTATAGATCGCTGAATCTATTCTTTTTTGCTTTCTCTGGACTTTTTGACCCGTGGAAAATGTAGTCTTCGCGCACCCGCTGTAAGTGTCTGCTGAAGTCAAGCTTGTGGAGTTAGGAGGTATCGCGTAAGCGTACGCTGAACCCCACCTTGTAGAGTCAGGGTGTCTTGTCGCGGAACGGGGCCAGTTTGAGGAGATCGACCTCTGTTCGTGCGGTTGGGAGTTCCTCGAAGAGCCTGCGCAGATACCAATAGGAGTCCTTTCCCTCGTAGCGAATGTCGTGGCGAAGCAGAAAGGATTTCACTCGCAGCTTGGCCGAGTTTAGATCGCCCAGAAGATCCTCTCTCAGGCGGCACGGATCCCTCACCGATTCATCCTGCAGGCTTGGCACGTACACCGAGCTCAGATCCCCAGAGCGAAGCAGACAGGCAAGCTGTAACGCACCCTTCGGTCGGTCTTCACCTTGTTGCCTGACTTTCGCGGAATCAGAGATGGAGCGGTCACGCTACACTCCTGCCCTTTAAGCTGAAGATAGCGATACAGCCAATAGCCGCTGGGGCCTGCCTCGTAGACGAACACCAGATGACTGGCCTTGGAATGCAGTTGCTTGATCATCTTGTCGATGTCGCACTGGCGGGTGCCGATCGGCCCCAGATAGATCCCTTCACTGCCCTGTGCATCAGGAGCGTAGGCCACAGCGATGGACTCCTTGTGCACGTCCAGCCCGTTATACTGGCTGTCGGGTAGAAGGATGGCGCGGACCGGGCTTCGAATGATGCCGACGTTTCCATCCTCCCCCCTGAAATTCCGTACGGCGGGTTTTCCCCAGTAGTATGTGGTTAACCACATACTACTGGGGAATTACGCACGTAGGGGTCTGTGGGGGCTCTGGGCGAGTAACCGCCCAGAGCTACCCGGCCCCTTGCGGCTCGTACTCTGTCGGATGCCGTGGTCCCTCAGGCGGCGACGAAACGCTGCGGCGCAGTACTGCCCCCCACGGTCAGAGTGCAACACCAGTGGGACAACGCGTGTGCGGAGTCATTTTTCAAGACCTTACGAGCCGAGTTGATCCGCTGGCGGATCTATCGAGACAGAGAGGAGGCACGGCAAGCCTCCCGAGGCGGTCGGCGGCGAAGAACGGCCACCAGCAACGCCCGCACCGCCAACTCCACCCCCAGCCCCCGGTCCCATCGACCCCCCCACGACGCGGCGTGAGTACAAGTCCAGCATGACGCACAGGTACATTCACCCCTCGGCGGTGGGAATGTAGGTGATGTCCGACACCGTTCCGCCTTGGCGGTTGGCACTACAGTGTGTTTGCATCGTTTGGCCTTTCCGTCCTTCGGTATTTTGTTTGTGGCAAAACATTTATGCCGAAACGGAAGGCATTTTTCAATTATAGGTGTGAGAAATCCTGGCTAGAAGCATTCCGCGAAAAATCTCATCTTGCTGGAAAGACTTTTTTCTTGACAAAGTGTCCTGGACGGTATAAAGTGCACTTGTAGTATACGAGACGTATAATGAAAGTATACACAAAACGCCTAACAATCGTTTTCCAATCTTTAGGATATGGTTTCGACTAATGCAGTTAATCCGAGGCAGAGCTTGGTGGGAGGTCGCTAACATCTCAATGGGGGTGGCACTGGTACAGCGGTATTCAGGGAACCAGGGCAGTTGGGTTTAATAAGTGGTCGCTAATTGCTAGCAGCGGATACGATTGCGGCATTGAAGCGCGCTTCGTGGGTATGGAATTGTCAAGGTTGTGCTACCAATAGAAAGGAGGGGGATAGGAAAGAATCGCTCTGAAACTTTGGTTGCCTAGCAGAAGAGCCGAACTAAATGCGAGTCAAGGAGGAAAGAATGAAAAGTCACACAAAGGTCCTTGCGTTTGCCACCTGTTTGATTTTGCTGATGATAGGGTCAGCAGGGCTTGCGTACTCTCAGCAAAATAGTCCCTACTTGAAGTTGCAGAGTGGCAACAACGTTGTAGATACTTTACAGTACAAAAAAGCCCCGCCATGGAAGATCGGCTTCAGTAATGCGTCTATCTCCAATGAGTGGCGCGTATTTATGGTTAGCCATCTCGAATATGAGGCGTCCAAATACCCTGAAATCAGCAATCTATATGAGACGGATGCGCAAGACAGTCCTGCCAAACAAATAAAGGACGTTGAAGATCTGCTTGTTAAGGGGATCGATTGCTTGATACTGAGTCCTGCAGTTGCAGATGCTTTGAGTCCCGTAGTTGATCGTGTGATGGCAAAGGGGATCCCGGTCGTAGTTGTGGACAGGATTCTTACAACCTCCAACTGGGTTAGCGTCGCTAGCGGCGATAATGTCACTGCAGGAAGACTCTCAATGGAGTGGCTGGGAAAACAGCTCAATGGAAAGGGCAATATCGTAATGTTGAGCGGCACAGCAGGAGCAGGACCGGCCATCCAAAGGGAAGACGGAGTGAAAGAAGCGTTGAAAAACCTTCCTGGGATTAATGTGCTTGCCCAAGAGTTCACCGACTGGTCGGTCGTTCAGGGCAAGACGAAGATGGCGACCCTCATTCAGAAGTACGGGAACAAGATTGACGGCGTCTGGAGCGATAGCGCGCTTCAGGGCGGAGGTGCGGTTTCTGCATATATCGACGCAGGATTGAAGGTGCCGCCGTTCACCGCACTGGACGATAATAACAGGTTCGCCAAACAGATGGTCGACCAGAAATTTCCAGCCTTCATGATCTCGTATCCGACTTGGATGGGGATGGAGGCGGTTCGTCTCGCTGTTGACATTCTTAACGGCGTTCCGGTTCCGCACATTGTGAATTGTCCTGGATTTGTTGTGACCCAGGAAAATGTAGGTCGCTATGTGAAACCGGGCAAAGCGGACGCGCTTCCTCTTGATCTTAAGCTGCCCGATCAATGGATCCCGAAGCAATTTAGATAGTAAGAGGACCAATAGCTCTGATAATAGTATGTGTGCCGCCTAAAGCACATATACTATTATCAGACTTGTGACCTTTGGTATAATTGGTCCGCGTGCGAGAAGAATGTACTCAGGAATATTGAGGACGATTGGTGTGCATGATCGGGAACGCGCCCGAAGAAGGATGACGGGGAGAATTGCTTTTCTAACCTCAGTGAAAGGCAGGCTGTGATAATTTCGTGGGAAGCGGCAAAGAAATGAGTGAGACAATTCTTGAGATGAAGAACATTAGCATTTCATTTGGAGGTACGCTTGCTCTGCAAAAAGTGTATTTCGATTGCACAAAAGGTGAGATTCACGGCTTGGTGGGCGAGAATGGCGCTGGAAAATCCACTTTATCGAAGATAATTGTGGGCGCCTATCAAGCGGATGAAGGCGAAATATACCTTGATAGAAAGAAGGTCAAAATATCCAGTCCTCGCATTGGACAAAAACTTGGTATTGCTATGGTTTATCAAGAGCCTCGTCTTATTCCACATCTGAATGTTGCTGAAAATGTTTTTTTGGGGACCGAGCCCCTAACAAAAATTAGATTAATAGACGGAAGATCTATATATTCTAACACGAGCCGACTACTTCATGCAATAAATGTTACGCTTGATCCGAGAATTACTATTGATCAGTTAGGGCCTTCTCAGCAACGGTATATTGAGATCTTAAAGTGCTTAGCGCAAAACGCAAAGATCATAATTATGGATGAGCCGAGCTCGGCTTTCGATGTAAATGAAACGGAGCACTTGTTTAAAATTTTATCATCGTTAAGAGAATCAGGAATAACTATAGTATATATTTCGCACAGGCTCGAGGAAATTGGCTTGATCACTAACCGAGTGACCGTTCTTAGAAACGGAGAAGTAATTGGAACAAGAGAAACCGGACAAGTCGATAAATCGGGCTTGATTAAAATGATGACAGGCAAATCAAGCGATCTCATTTTTCCCCAAAAAGAGAAACGCTCAAGAGGTGAGAAAATACTCAGCATCAGAGGTTTGAAGCGAAAGCGAGCGTTGCATTCAATCGACTTAGACGTTTGCTCGGGCGAAATCTTGGGAATTGCAGGATTAGTTGGATCAGGAAGAACAGAACTAGCTAGGTGCATCTTTGGGGTCGATCCTTACGAGCAAGGTGAAATATCCATAGAGGGGAAAAAGGTAAGAATAAGAAACCCATCGGACTCGAAAAAGCAACGCGTAGCATTTGTTACGGAAGATAGGCGAGAAGAAGGATTGATAGAAATACTATCGATTAGGGAGAATTGCACCTTGCCAATCTTAAAGAAAATCAGCAATAAGGCGGGATTTATTGTTCCCCGAAAGGAAAGACTACAGGCCAAGGAAATTGTGAAAAAGCTCGACATAAGAGGTGCAGATGATATTAATCAGCTAGCAAAAAACATAAGCGGGGGCAATCAACAAAAAATGGTGTTGGGCAAATGGCTATTAACATTGCCGCGGTTAATCATCCTTGATGAACCAACGAGAGGAATAGACGTAGGCGCGAAGGCGGAAATCTATTCACTAATGCAGAAGTTGAGCAATGATGGAGTTTCAATTCTTATGATTTCGTCTGAGCTACCAGAGATATTAGGCATTTGTGACAGAATCCTGATAATGGCGGACGGGCAAGTTACTGGAGAATTTGCGAGAGAAGATGCGACCGAAGAAAAGATTCTTCGCTTAGCTCATCATGAAGCGTAGTCAGTAGAGTTGCTAAGGATATGTCTATCGCATTTGAAAAAGCAAGAAACACCACAGTCTTAAAAGGGATGCTGAACAGACTTCATGGCCAGAGGAATGTTTTGCTAATTTACACGATCGCTGTTGTGATCTTTACGCTATCTTCGATAGGTGTGCCATCTTTTCTTAACGACACAAATCAAAGAAATAATTTCCGAGATAGCGTTGGTCTAGGCATCGTAAGCATTGGACAAACCTTTGTTGTAATCGGGGGCAATCTAGACCTGTCTGTGGGATCGATCATTTCTCTCGCCAGTTGCATCACTAGTGGAATAATGAGAGGTCGCAGTGAAGCATTAGTGCCGGTCATAGTAGTCGTTTTGCTTATCGGAGGAATTATTGGACTTGTAAATGGACTAGTGACGGTTAACCTCAGAGTTCCTTCATTTATCACAACTTTTGCGATGATGTCCTTGATACAAGGGATTACGCTATCATATACAAAGAGACCGGTCGGAGGGGTATCTGCGGATTTCATTTTTTTTTCGGAGGGAGATTTATTAGGCGTACCTTTCCCGGTTATCTTCCTGATCGCGATAATGATCTTAGGTACGGTAGTCCTCAAAAGAAAGAAATTCGGGCGCTATCTATACGCGCTAGGTGGGAATAATGAGTTTGCCCGATTGGCGGGCATAAACGTGCCGTCCGTTGTTATAAGAAGCTTTATTATCTCAGGAGTTCTTGCGGCTGCAAGCGGATTATATTTTACCTCTCGGATGGGTATCGGAGACCCCAACCTTGGTGAGGGCTACGAACTCGTTTCAATCACGGCGGTAGTACTGGGAGGTGCCATATTAGCGGGAGGACAGGGGAGTTTGATCGGGACTTATGGCGGCGTCATTATTGTGACACTTATGTCAAATGTTTTGAACTTGATGAATATTTCTAGCTTTGTACAAAGAGTTGTGCAAGGTCTGCTATTGATAATTGTAGTAGTTATTCGGGAACAAAGGCGTAAAGAAAGATAAGGGGATGGGACGATAGGTGTTTTGTTCAAACAAACAACGACTAAGAAGAGAGGGAAAGAAATGAAAGAACTGTTGCAGAAAGATTACTGTTATACGCTTGGAAGATATTCCAAGCCCACGCTTTCAGTTACTCCAGGCGAGAGCGTAGTCGTGGAAACGCCGGATAACACCGCGAACCGGGTAAAGAAAGACTCAGACGTCGTAATTCTTAGGACTCTTGATCACTGGAATCCAGTTGTTGGACCAATATATGTCGAGGGCGCGAGTAGGGGCGACACTCTGGTGGTGGAAATAAAGGAAATAGAGCCACTCTTCGATCAGGGATGGGGAGGACTGGAGCCCGGTGGACTTTGTACCTCAGGTGATGCGAGTGGAGGGTTATATCTTGTGCACGAGCCAATTGACTATGATGTTAAAATATGTCCAATTAGAAAAAATACTGTCGAAATTCCTATTAGGAACAAACGCTCGATTTTCTTACCGTTCGCTCCAATGATTGGCACGATTGGCACTTCTCCGGAAATTGATTCAATTTCTTCGCTGATTTGTGGCGCTCACGGAGGTAACATGGATAGCCCGGACTTATGTCCTGGGAATAAGTTGTTTTGTCCGGTGTATGTTGAGGGAGCATTGCTCTATCTTGGCGACGTTCACGCACTACAGAGTGACGGCGAGCTAGGCGGACCGCCAGTAGAAATAGCTTCAAAGTGCACACTAACTATAGAATTGATAAAGAAGAAGGCGATTAACTGGCCGAGAATCGAATCTTCGGAGTATATAATGACTGTGGGTAATTCATGTCCGCTAGACAATTCTCTAAGAATCGCTTGCAGTGAGATGCTGTTCTGGTTGAAAAATGAGTACAGGTACTCAATGGAGGACGCGATTTTTCTTAGCTCCACGGTCTTTAAGAGTCGAATAAACCAGGTTGTTAACCCGAGCAACTCTTCTGTTACAGTGATGTTTCCCAAGAGAATGCTGAATCTCTAAAGAGTCGACGTGGGAGAGCTCCGGAAATGACTGGGCCTGCGAAAAATGCAAAGGGAACAGAAACAATGCTAAGAATGTGGATGTTGCTAAGAAATGTCATTAACTCATTTCTGAAAAAAGGAACCAGTTATGCAATTCTAGTTGTGATAGTTCTTGCAAGCGTTATTATTATCCCAAGTTTTTTCCGAACTCAGAACCTAATTAACATTTCAGAGCAGGCTGCACCCTTGTTAATCGTGAGCATAGGCCAGACTTTTGCAGTGTTGGTATCGGGAATTGACCTATCTGTGGCCTCAGTATTGTCCTGCACAAACATAATCTTAGCTTCAACGACGGGAGGGAGCAACGAAAGGGCGATGCCTATTACTGGTTTATGTCTAGTATTTGGTTTTGGCGTAGGTCTTTTAAATGGCTGGTGCATCGTAAAGAGAAGGGTACCCGCATTCATCATGACTCTTGGAATGGCAATTGTACTAGAGGGTGGGCGTCTTGTTTATACGAAAGGCTCGGCATATGGCTACATACCTTCAATAATCCAGCTTGTCAGTAAAGGCAGAGGTGGCATTTTTCCGTTCTATATCTTTATTCCAATCGTTATTGCTGTGGCCGCTTTGATACTGTTAAAAAGAAGCGCTTTTGGGCGAGAAGTTTACGCAATTGGCGGAAATGTTAAGGCGGCCTTTATTAGTGGTGTAAGAACAGATCGGGTGCGAATGGCCTGCTACGTGATATGCAGCGTTATGGCGGTGATAAGCGGAATACTATTAAGCGGCTATCTAGGTGTCGCGGATAACTGGGCAGCAAAAGGATATGACTTGGATTCAATCGCCGCGGTCGCCGTTGGAGGAACTGCTTTCTCGGGCGGGATCGGCGGGGTGGGCGGAACGATAGCAGGGGTCCTGCTCATTGTTTTGATATCGAACTTCCTGCTATTCTTTGGTCTTGGTATAGAAACGCAACTGATTGGCAAAGCGTTTATTGTTATCCTAGCTGTGAGCGTCTATATCAGGTTAAAAAACATCAGACTAAGCTGATAATCCAAAAGGAGAGCATAGGATGGCGCTAGGAAAAGAAAGGCAGAGAATCGTCGTCACAGACTCAGAAACGAGATCCATGGAGATCGAAATTGAAGAAGCTAAGAAGCATGAAATGGATCTTATTCGGGCAGATTGCAAAAGAGAGGACGAGGTCATTGAATTGGCTAAGGACGCTGATGCGGTTCTTGTGGATATGGCCCCAATTACTAGACGCGTAATTGAAACACTTAAAAAATGTAAAGTAATTGTACGGTACGGAATTGGATACGATAATATTGATTTAGGGGCAGCTACCGATGCATACATATATGTGGCAAATCTTCCCGGTTATTGTATCGACGAAGTATCCTCCCACGCAGTTGCATTAACTCTAGCTGCTTCAAAAAAATTGTTTCAATATAGCCGCGATGTGAAGGCTGGAGTTTGGGATATTGAAAAGCAGCTACCAATGATTGACTTAAGGGCATCTAGAGTTGGTGTCGTAGGTTTAGGGAATATTGGACGGGCATATGCTCGGAAGATGAGAACGTTTAGTGATGATATTGTAGCTTACGATCCTTTTATTAAACAGAAGGATATAGCGGACACTGGGATAAAAATGTTAGCTCTGGAAGAGTTGCTAAGAACCTCTGATATTATCTCACTGCATATTCCTGTTACGGAAGAAACTAGGAATATGTTCGGAGAGCGCCAGTTGAAAATAATGAAAAGTACGGCCTTTTTGATAAATACAGCTCGTGGCGCGATCGTTGACGAAAACGCTCTTTATGAAGCTTTGAAAGCAGGGATAATAGCCGGAGCGGGATTAGATGCTCTAATAGTTGAGGAACCAAACAGCAAGAATCCGCTGTTCGAATTAGATAATGTGATTGTCACTCCACACGTTGCATTTTACTCTAAGACTGCGCTCAGAAATATGCATCGGATGGCTGTTCAAACGGCGATTAAGGTCTTGATGGGTGAGATCCCGGATAATGTTTTAAATAGGAATGAGATATTACTAAGAAGGGGGGCGAAAAAATGAAGAACCAAGTAATCCAACCTGAGGGTGCCTTTCGCTTTTCAGTACCACTTTCACACGCAGTAAAGGCCGGCAATTTCGTTTACACATGTGGGCAGTGTCCGGTGGATATAAAGACTGGAGAGCCGATAAAGGGCACTATTGAAGAGAAAGCGCGGGTGACTATGGAGAACATGAAAGTTGTGCTCGAGGCTGCAGGAGCATCGTTTGACGATGTTGTGAAAGTAATAGGCTTTGTTACGGATTTGGCCAACGTGAAAATATTCAACAAGATATATAGCCAGTATTTCAAAAATGGATTTCCTGCCAGGTCGTTTGTTGAGGTATCCAGACTAGCAGATGGAGTCGAATTTGAAGTTGAGGCTATTGCATATATAGATAAAAGCACAAAAAATGAAATATGAGTACGCAAACAGAGAGAAGATGCAAGGCTGGGCGTGACTGAGATGGTCGCGAGTATGGAGGAGAATAAAGCGATGAAAGACGAGAGCTTAGTAATGTTTCCAGCCATCGCGATCGAAAGAGAAATGAAATTTCCCAGAATGGTCAGAATTGAAAGAAACATTCCAAACGAGTGCTATCAGGACGTGGAATATGCGGTCGCTACAGAACTGCTTAGATTTTGGAGGAAATTCCCTAGCCGCACATTAGACGGAAAAAAAATTGCGGTTGCTGTCGGGAGTCGAGGAATAGCGAATCTAGCTTCAATAATAAAAGCTGTTACAGCCGAATTGAAAAATAGAGGCGCAACACCAATTATTGTTCCAGCGATGGGAAGTCATGGAGGAGGTACGGCTCAAGGGCAGCTTAATGTACTGAAGGAATATGGAATCACAGAAGCGAGCGTTAATGCGCAAATACATAGCTCAATTGATGTTATCGAAATTGGAAAGACTAAAAGTGGAGTGCCGGTATTTTTTGATGACTTTGCGATGAAATGCGATTGCATTGTGCCTATCAACCGTATCAAGAAGCATACCGATTTCACTGGGCGTATAGAAAGTGGGCTTTTAAAGATGCTAGCTATCGGATTGGGGCACGAAATTGGCGCCGCAACAATTCATCAACAGGGGGTTCCTAGCTTATCGACGATCATACAGGAGGCTGCGGAGCTCATTATAAGTCGCGCCCCAATTTATTTCGGGATTGGAATAGTTGAAAACGGCCACCACAACACGGCTAAGGTGCGAGCGATCGCAGCAAAAGATTTCAAGCAGGAAGAAGAGAAGCTTCTACGATTATCGAATATGTTGCTTGAAAAGGTGCCGTTGGATGCAGATGTTCTTATTGTTGACCAGATTGGCAAGGACATTAGCGGCTGCGGAATGGATACGAACGCAGTAGGTCGGATTGGTCTGCGCGGCATTGAAGATCCAAGGTCGCCTAACATTTTTAGAATCGTTGTATTGGATCTAACAGATAAATCTGAAGGAAACCCTTCTGGTATTGGCATCGCAGATTTTACCACTAAAAAAGTGATCGGTAAGATAAACTTCAGTGATTTCTATATTAATGAAGTAGCGTCGGGGATGAGCGAACGCGGCAAAATTCCCATGGCTTTCGCAACAGACCGGGACGCAATAAAAGCGGCTCTTCTTTGCTGTTGGGGAAGACCGACGGAGAAAATGAGGGTGCTGAGGATTAAGAATACGAACGAATTGTCAACTTTTTTTATTTCTGAGGAACTTGTGCAAGAAGCCACAAAACTCTCTGCTCTGAAATCGATTGGACAAGCAGAGGAATTTGATTTTGATTCTTATGGATCTATAAAAAAAGGGTGGTAGAAGGAAGGGGTTAAGAACTCAAAATATCATATAGGAGAAGGAGAGAAACATGAAAGCGGTAAAGAAGTATCCAGGAATCTATCCACCGGTTATAACAGTTTTTGATTCTAACGGTGAGATCGATGCGGAAAAGACGAAAAAATTTATTCATCACCTAATTGACGCTGGAGTGCATGGACTTTTTGTAGCTGGAAGCACGGGAGAATATTCTCTGATGAGTCACGAGCAACGAAAGCAAATGATTAAGATTGGCGTAGAGGCTGCGAGTGGGAAAGTTCCCGTTTTTGCGAGCACTGGTCATAATGGCACTCGAGTAGCTATCGAACTGTCCAGGTATGCTGAGCAGGTCGGGGCTGACGGGGTGGCTCCTTCCCTTCCTCATTACCCAAAGCCTACGCAAGAAGCAATCTACCTTCATTACAAGGCGATATCCGAAGCACTAAAGATTCCGGTTTTCGTGTATAATTGGCCCGGTCAGTATGGGCACGATATAGAGCCCAATACGGTAGCACGGCTATCGGAGAACGGTTTTGTACAGGGGATAAAGGATACGCATCAAGATATAGATCATACCGCTGAAATCATTCGGCTGACTAAAGGACAAATAACGGTGTGGCAGGGTTTCGAGACGAAGATCTTGCCTGCTCTATGCCTAGGTGCAGAGGGAAGCGTTTGCACAATCGCGAATATCATACCGAAAATAATCATTAGCATATACAATCTTTTCAAGGAAGGAAGAATAAAGGAGGCCGCGGAAAAACAGCTTTCGATATTTGACTTAAATCACGCTTTGTTTGAAAGACATGACATGCAGCCGTTAAAGGAAGGCCTTAAAATGCTGGGGTTTGATGTTGGTGACGCTTTGATGCCTAAGAATGATCTTACAAGAGAAGAAAAAGATAGAATCATGAGAGAACTGAAAAAACTGGGAGAATTATGAGATGAGGATTCGCATACTATTCCTGATTATGATTCCAGAGCCGCTGAGATTCAGTATTTTGCAGAGGTCTTCGGGCGGGAGGAAATGCGCCCGGGACCTTTGTAATATTTTGGGCACATTTGGTTGTAAATTCAAAAGCTGCTTAGAGAATTGCGTATGGGGATAAGAAAAGTGGACATTGCAGGGAAAAGGGAAAAGAAAACGCGTAGAGATGATATTCTTGCTGAATTAAAAAGACGAATTACCTATTTAGAATATCAGCCAGGCGTGCTACTCAACGAGCAGCGAATTAGCAACGAATTCAATGTTAGCCGCACACCAATCAGAGAAATTTTTTCTAAACTTGAAAAGCACGATTTGGTAACGATTGTGCCGCACGTGGGGACTTTTGTCGCGCCTATAGACGTTAGAATAGTTAAGTACGCGTATGAGATAAGAAAACCCCTGGATTGCCTGGCAGCTAAACTTGCGGCGATACGCGCTTCAGAAGAGGAAATCAAAGTACTTCAGGCTATTGTGGAAAGAATTAAAGCGTATGACATTGTTAGAAACTACGTTGAATGCATCAACGACGATCAGCTTTTCCATAAGACGGTCAGACGTGCGTCAAAAAATCCGTTGCTTGAACGAGTTTTAGATGATCTCTATGCAAAAATAGAGAGATTTCTGCTTCATATCCAATACAAGATTAAGAATATCCAGTGGTATAGTAGATCTCTAGATGAAATGCTGAAAGCTATAAGAAATCATGAAGCGGAGGCGGCCGGTAGAGAGGCGGAAAAGCATACGGACTTTTTTATAGATGAGCTATCAAAGACATTTCTAGGCGAGATCTGATAATTAATGAATGCTGCATCTTCTGGCAGACTGTTGGAATTGCTAAAGAAAAAAGAAATGTGAATGATTTCATAAGAAGGTGCTGGATGGCCTTAGAATTTTCGGTCAAAGGAGTGAAACGATGAGATCAAACAAACTGCGAGAAATGCTGAAGCAAGGAAAGGCGACAATTGGCACTCATGTGCACTCAATATGGCCTGGAATAGTTGAGGTGATTGGACATGCAGGCACGATGGATTATGTTGAGTTTTTGGCAGAATATGCACCATATACCTTGCATGATTTGGAGAACTGGGCTAGAGCCGTAGATTTATTTGAGATGTCCTCGATGATCAAAGTCGATCAGGCGAATCAGACGTTCGTTGCTCAAAAAGCGATTCGTTCGGGAATTCAGAATGTTTTGTTCGTTGACGCCAGAACGGCTCAAGATGTTAGAAGCTCTGTACATGCAGTACGAGCTGATACGCCAAGCACAAAAGGACTAACGGGCTGTACTGACGGACGAAATTCAGGATGGGTTCTTGAGGGGGGCTCTCCAGCATATGTGAAGGCCCTTGAAGACGTTGTTGTTGGAGTAATGATCGAAAAGAAATCGGCACTAGATGAGATTGAAGAAATATGTGAGATAGAGGGATTAGACATGCTTCAGTTTGGACCATGCGATTTTTCTATGAGCATGGATAAGCCAGGAAAAGGGAAAGATGCAGACGTTCGCGAGGCTGAACGAAAAATGATTAGAGCTGCTCTCAAGGCGAAAAAGGCTGCAAGAGTGGAAGTGGATCCATGGAATTTGGACCAATGTAAGGCATATATGGACATTGGTGTAAAACATTTTTCGATTGGCTGGGAGATGCAGATTATTTTCGATTGGGTAAAAGAAAAGGGAGGATTGCTTAAAGACGAACTATCTAAGCGCTTCTGACTTGTGGCTTTGTAGGTTTGTAGGATCGAAAGATACGGAAGGTATAGAAAGCTAGTACATTTATTCGAAAAAAACTGTATCGGTCACAAGCCTGCATAAGGAAGGATTAGAGGATTAAGCTAGCAGCATATGAGGAATATTCATGAAAGGCGCAAAATTGATTCTTGAAGAGCAATTGCAATGGGCAAGTGTTGACGGGTTCCAGAAAGCTATTTCAAAACAACTTGTTGGGAATAATGAAACTAGTGGGTTTTCTGTCTTCATAGAGCAGATAGAGACAGAGGGGCGGGTGCCAGTACATGCGCACGAGGAGGAATCATTTTACTATATCCTTGAAGGAGAGGGAATGATATCCCTATGTGATAAGACCTTTCACGGTTGTTTGGGCTGCGCCGTATATGTCCCATCTTGGTTCGATCACGGTATAACCAATAGCGGATCTTCTACATTAAAATATATTGAGTTTAAGATATGATCCAAAAGCTAGCATGTAATTTGAGCGATCAACCCCGCAGAGTTAAGGAGCGATTCTAACGTGTAGAAGGTAAGCTAAGCGTGTGGTTCGACTGCGGTCGAAATTGAGAAACCCGCAGATCTCAAACAACCACTGAGGCGCACATGAGGAGGTTGCACTTTGTATTGAGAGGCAGTTGCCTCGCATAAGAACGAGAAACGTGGCGGAACGCTGGTCCTTTCGGTACAGGCGCATAGAACGCTGAACGCGCCTGATATGGACGGCATTAATGCTGCTAAGAGGACGGAAGGCTTCGCCTAAAATTATTTCAGACATATTTGAGGGAGATTCGTTTTTGTACGGAGGGCATGATGGCAGATCTTTGCGGGTACTTTGGGAAGCTATTGCGAGTATCTCTAGATAAGGGGTCGGCTAGAGAGGAAAATATCGATCCCCAGGTATTGCGAAAATACTTGGGAGGGACTGGATATGCTGCGCGAGTTCTATTCGATGAATTAGCTAAAGGAACTAACCCAT
This sequence comes from Spirochaetia bacterium, assembly GCA_049515135.1. GTDB lineage: Bacteria > Spirochaetota > Spirochaetia > SZUA-6 > Fen-1364 > Fen-1364. Next base: position 106,897 of record JBEKUJ010000008.1, on the reverse strand, counting down.
TAGGAGCTGAGAACAAGATAATATTCGTGACAAGTCCACTCACATCAAAAAGAGTACCAGGCGGTGGAAGCATAATTCTCTGTTTTAAGTCTCCTGAGACAAATGCATGGGGTGAGAGTCGTTGTGGTGGAGACTTCGGACCGGAGTTGAAGAGTTCAGGGTACGATGCACTCATTGTTGAGGGAAAGTCAGACTTTCCAGTGTACTTAACAATAAGAGATCGCGAAGCGATATTAAAGCCGGGTTATGCGCTTGTTGGGAAGACAGTGAGCGAGAAGACAGAATTAATTCGTAAAGACCTAAATGATCCTTCTGTTTCAATAATGTGCATCGGTCCAGCAGGTGAGAATAAGGTTAGGATTGCGAACGTTATGAGTGGTGGCCGTGCTGCAGGCAGGGGCGGCGCTGGAGCTATTTTAGGATCAAAAAACCTTCTGGCCATTGGTGTTAGGGGTTCTCAAAAAGTGCCAATAGCCAGACCGGAGGAACTCCAACAGACAATAAAATCATGCTTGAAGATATTGCGTAATAGTGAAACTGCGACATCTTTTAGAAAGCACGGCACGATAGGTGATATGCCGGCCAATGATGCTGCGGGTGATTTACCGACGAAAAATTGGATTTCAAATTCCTGGGGCAAAGGAGAACAGCTGTATGACGAGTTCTATAAGAAACATTTAGTCAAAAATAAAAGCTGCTACACAGGCTGCCCGATCGCTTGTGGTAGGCTTGCTGAAGTAAAAGAAGGTGAATATAAAACGCCAATTCATGAGGGTTGCGAATACGAATCTATATCTGCTTTTACAGCTTTTATTATGAATGAGCGCATTGACGTTGCAATTTATGCAACCTATCTATGTAATGAGTATGGTATTGATACCATTTCTGCAGGAGCTTTGATTGCGTTTGCTATGGAGTGCAATGAAAGAGGCGTTTTGCAAAGAGAGCATGTAGGAGACCTAAATCTTTCATGGGGTAATTCCGATGCAATCGTTGAACTGGTGAGAATGATCTCGTTAAGAGAAGGTTTGGGAGATATTCTTGCGGATGGCGTAAGACTAGCCTCTCAAAAACTAGGAAAGGGTTCCGAGCAGTTCGCGATTCACGTTAAGGGCTTAGAAGGGCCAGCGCATGACCCACGTTCGGGAAAGATTCTTGCTGTAACCTATGGCACTGCAAGTCGCGGCATGTGCCACATTCATCCGCTGGAGGGGATGGCGTATGACTCAGGAAAAATCAGTTGGGGTCTAATGAAATACGGTGTCCCAGACCCAAATGGACTGGACAGGTGGGACGAAAAGGGCAAGGGAACGATAGCCAAAATACTCCAAGATGGAATGGTAATACCAGATGTATTGAATACGTGCAAATTCTTTATGTATCATGGGATCGGCCTCGAGCATTTGGCGGCCCTCATGTCAGCTTCAACCGGCTGGGATATCGACGGGAAGGAATTGCTGCTGATTGGCGAGCGAACCATTAATCTGCAACGGCTTTTCAATTTTAGAGAGGGATTGAGACAAGCAGATGACTTGGTTCCAGAAAGGATACTGAAAAGACCAGAATTCGGTCTATATGCAAAAGAAGAGCAATGCGTAATAAGAGATATGGAGAGCATGCTCATGGAATATTATGAAGCGCGTGGATGGGATCGTTCCACTGGCATTCCAACTAAAGCGAAACTCAGAGAGCTAGACATTGATGGACCAATAGATGGGGCACCTTTCGGTCAAGTCTTATGAAAATAAGGCTAAGACTCTATGGTAATATAGGAGAATATGGTAACGGGAAAATAGCGAATGATGGTACTGTGACTCTGTTGGACGGCGTAACCTTAAACGAATTGTGTGACTTCTTGCAATTGCCTGAAAAGTATGGGAAGATATTTCTAGTCAATGGCCAGCCGCATACTAAAGAGTTTATGCTAAAAGATGGTTATGAGGTGAAGGTCTTTTCGTTGCTGGCTGGTGGTTAACCGGAGAGCGTGAATGTTTCGCTTTCTTGTTGTGCCATTTTTCACGACAGGAGGGTGCCATGCCGCTCTTCGCGAAAACGATGCTTTTGCTGGGAACGGAAAACGCGTTCAAAATTGGCCCAAAGATTCTGGCTATCGAGGGGCAAGGCAAGAAGGTAATCAAATGCAATCTTGGAGAACCTGATTTTCCCGAAATTCGTCCGAACTATCCTCAGGTCATTGCTGCTCACGACTGAATCGAGGTAAACTGTTGGCTCACACAAATGCATGGGGGTGATTAACATGGGCGAGATCTACGGATCATTGGACACTACACTGCGCGAGTGGATTGCGCAGCAAAAAGTGTTTTTTGTTGGTACCGCTCCACTAGCGGCCAATGGATTGATTAACTGCTCACCGAAAGGCTTGGATACGTTCCGCGTGGTGAGCGAACACGAGGCAGTTTATCTTGACCTTACGGGTAGTGGGGTGGAAACAATCGCCCATCTAAAAGAAAATGGGCGTATTGTGATCATGTTTTGCTCGTTTGACGCTATCCCTCGTATCTTACGCTTGCATGGGACTGGCTATGTATATCTCCCGCACAGTGCCCAATTTGATGCATATCGCCCGTTGTTTGGTGAGTTCGCGGGTGTGCGCTCGATCATCAAGATGGAGGTGAAACGCATCGCCGATGCATGCGGCTATGGAGTGCCGGAGTACACATTCAACGTTGAACGGGACACGCTTGTGCGTGAGTTGGAACATCAAGGCGCGCAGGGCGTTCTGGACTATCAAAAATCGCAAAACGCGCGCAGTCTCGACGGACTGCCCGGCCTCAGGGGCTAAAAATGACGGCATTCGGGTCATATCCGCGCGGGCAAGATACCGCAAAACTTAGTCACAAGTTGCGCCGCGAGGGAGTGATGCTTGGACGTGAAACCGGTAGCCGAGCCTGTAACATTTTCAGTGTAAATGGCGTTCATCAGCCAGGCACCTTGTCCTTGAAAAGGATCGCAAATTGATTGAGCGCCTGGTTCCATTCTCTAATGGGCATCGTCCATCGTTGCGAGATGTTTTGCAAGGCCATGTACACCAGCTTCATCGCCGCATCGGAAGACGGAAATGAAAGTCGGTTCCTGGTAACTTTTCGCAGGGTATAATTCAGCGACTCCACCGCGTTGGTTGTGTACATCACTTTTCGGATCTCCGCGGGGTACGCCAGGAAAGGGGCAATCTCGGTCCAGCGGGCTTTCCAGCTGCGGCCGATCATCGGGTAGCGGCCATCCCAGTGCGTGCAAAACTCTTCCAGGGCGGCCAGGGCCGCTTCTTCGGTAGGCGCGGAGTACACCGTTCGCAAACTCTGGGCCACTGTCTTTCGATCTTTGTAGGGGACAAACTTCAGTGAGCTGCGCACAAGGTGCACGATGCACAGCTGAACCTGGCAAGAGGGATAGACGCTGCGGATCGCATCAGGAAATCCCGTCAACCCGTCGACGGCGGCGATCAGGATATCCTTGACCCTGCGGTTTTTCAGCTCCGTGAGGATACCAAGCCAGAACTTGGCTCCCTCACTCTGATCGATCCACAGGCCAAGGAGCTCTTACAGTGCTCCCCTGATATTCAAGTCCACCCATAAGACGAGTATGATAGGAGGTCGAGGGTGGGTACGGCAGTGGAAGAGCAGGACAAGGATGACGCCCAGAGGTGGACGACGAAGCGAAAAGCTGCCCTGGTACTAGGCATCGTAAAGGGTGAGACCAGCATCCAAGAAGCTGCGCGACAGCACGGGCTGACGGTTGCCGAGATCGAAGACTGGAAAGAGCGGTTCTTCCTCGGTGCCGAGAATGCCCTGCGTGCGAAGCCAAAGGACGATGAGGCGCTGCGCGAGGAGCAGATCAAGAAGCTGAAGCAAAAGATCGGCGACTTGGTCATGGACATCGACATTCTGCGGGAGGCAGCCAAACGCCACCCTCCGACGCCGGGGACGTCAGAGCCGTAAAGCAGGCGTATCCCCGGCTACTCCATCAGGCGGATCTGCCACGTGCTCGAGGTTAGCCGCTCCTCTGTGGCCCCGGTGAGGAGAAACAGGGCAGCGCGGACTGTGGGTGAGTCGACTGAGCTGGAATCGAAACTGCAACTGTTGATCCAGGAGCACCCGACCTACGGGTACCGACGTCTGTGGGCTCTTTTGCGCTATCGGCTGGAAATAAAGGTCAACCGCAAGAGGATTTACCGCATTCTGAAGGTCAACCGATGGATGGTTCATCAGCGGCCCAGCACACCGCGGCCTCGGGTTCAAGGTTCGGTGAGCAGAACCGCGCAAAGCAATCGGCGCTGGGCGATGGACATGACCCACGTGGCCTGCGGCAGGGATGGCTGGGCGCACCTGGTTGCGGTGATTGACTGTCACGACCGCGAGCTCATCGGCTGGGAGTTTGCGCTGCGCGGCAGGGCCAAAGAGGCGGAGCGCGCTATCGAGGAGGCCTGCATTAGACGATTCGGTACTCTCCGACCAACAGGAAGGGCGCCGGTCATCAGAAGCGACAACGGGCTCATCTTCCAAAGTAGGAGCTTTCGAGCGGCCTGTCGAGATTACCGGCTGAGCCAGGAGTTCATTACCCCATATACGCCAGAGCAGAACGGGATCATCGAACGCTTTTTCCGCAGCCTGAAAGAGGAGTGCGCTTGGCAGTTCAACTTTGGTAGCTTCCTCGAGGCGAAGAAAGCGATTGCTCAGTGGATCGAATGGTACAATAGCGGCAGGCCGCATCAATCTTTAGGTTACAAGAGCCCCAAGGAATACCGGGCTCAAGAGCAGGCAGCGGTGGCTTGAAGAATGGGGAGCACTACACCCGGGCTATTGCTGCGCACCGCGGCCGTCTTGTTCCTTTCATTCTGTTTCGCAAGTCCAGCGTTGCCCTCCAGGAATGATCGTCCCCTTGACAAGCGATGGCGGGACAATATCTTTGTCTGGTTTGTTGTGATGATCGCTTCGATCCTATGGGCAGGCAGTTCTTTGCTTACAAGATGGCCTATATTCTGGCCAGAGTCGATTGCGATCATGGCGTTTGCAGTCTCATGGCTGGCGAAGGGCGAGGCGCATCTTCTCCCTGGAGAAGTCATCCGTGTCTTGAGGGGCAATTCGTAGGGTCTGATCAAGAGTATCGCCGGCGATACTCTTTTTCGGGTGGCTGCCGCAGGGCAAGATAAAGCGCGTAAACAAATTCGAGTAACTCGCTTCCCCGCAAGGAAGTAAACAGCAAACAGCGGTGGGTTCTGTAAACACATTTGTTGCAAATCCTTGCACAGCAATCACCTCGCTGTTTACACTTCTTCCCGCCCGAATCACCAAACAGACGTTCGAAGGTGGCAGGTAGAAAATGTAGGAAAATCGAGAACATTGAGCGCGATGCAAAGCCATGGAACGACTTGGTATGAGTTGTAGCGATTGACCTATGTGCTTTTGAGGTATACACTTCGATACTGTAGAACACGGAGAGACGCGCACTGGTTGAGCCCTATTCCGTAATCGCCACCCGGAATCCTGAGAGCTGCCCCCGCCTGCTCGTCCTCTTCGGACCGACAGCTGTCGGAAAATCGGAGATACTTTCCTCTCTTCTCGACCAGCGTTTCGAAGTGATCAACGCAGACTCAATGCAGGTCTATCGCCACATGGATATCGGCACCGCGAAGCCTGGCAGGGACATGCGTGACAGGCTCCCGCACCATCTCATCGACGTCGCCGATCCGTCGGAACAGTACAACGCCGGTGGGTTCGTGAAGGCGGCCCAGACGCTTGTCAGTCAGATCTGCCAGCGGGGAAGAGTCCCCGTGGTCTGTGGAGGCACGGCGTTTTACATTACGAGCTTTCTCTTTGGGCTGCCGGATTCCCCGAAAGGAAATGCCGAAGCGCGGGCGCGTCTCAGGATGCTTGCAAAAGTGGAAGGTCGCGACAGCCTTGCGCGCATGCTGCGCCAGCGGGACCCGGATGCGGCAGAGCGGATTCCTGCCGGGGATACCTACAGGATCATCCGTGCCCTGGAAGTCCTGGAGTCCACGGGGGAATCGATTTTTTCATTCCGATGGCCCAGGACGCTCCGACAGGATTTCAGATTCCTCCTCATTGGTCTCCAGCGCGACAGGGAGGAGCTTTACCGCAGGATCGAAGAACGGGTTGAGCTGATGTTTTCTGAAGGGCTCGTGAACGAGATCAAAGAGCTTCTGTCCATGGGGTACGGCCCGGCTGATCCGGGCATGAGGGGAATCGGGTATCGGGAGATCCTTGACATGCGAAGCGGGTGCCAGACGCTTGCCGGCGCAAAGGAGCTCATCAAGCGCGACTCGCGCCGATATGCAAAACGGCAGCTCACGTTTTTCCGCTCCGTGAATGGCGTGCGCTGGTTTCACCCTCTGGAGTTGCCGCGAATGCGCGCGGCCATCGAAGAGTTTCTCAGCACTTGACCAGCGGTCTGCAAAACCGCCATAGTGTTCCGACAATGTAAGTGAAAGGAGTAGGCCCCGTGCCCTGTGGTAGGAAAAGAAAACGACACAAGATCGCCACGCACAAGAGGAAGAAAAAGCTGAGGGCTAACCGGCACAAGAAGAAGCTGCGCTAGCGCCCGGGGCCGAACCCCGCGGCGCGCATTCTCCGGGAGGAGCATCGGTGAAAGGCGTACGGATAGCATTCCTGCTCCTGCTGGCCGCCGCAATGGCGGCGGGAGCGGAAAGCCTGTGGTCGCCCGGTTTCAAGGGCTACCTTTCCGGGGGTCGCGGCCCCGCCGTCGGTGATGTCCTTGTCATTCAGATCGATGCATCCTCTTCGCTTTCATTTACTTCTTCCAGCAACGACTCGAAAAACCTCACTCTCGAGTTCTCCGGCGGAGAGGCGGGAAACCTTTTCTCATTTCTGCCCCAGGTGCGCACATCGGGCTCCCGCAATGCCACGGGCCGGGATGTCCTCAGCCTCAAAACGGAAATCCCGGTGGTCGTGACAGCAGTCAACCCGGACGGGACCGCGCAGGTGCAGGGCAGCAGGACGGTCTCCGTGGAGGGGAAGAACGAGTCCGTGACAGTGAGCGGCACGGTGTCTCCCAGCCTGGTGGACCAGAAAGGATCAGTGGCGTTCTCCCGGCTGGCCAATTCACGCCTGGTCTACACGACATTCCTGACCTCCAGTCAGGATGTGCTGTCCCCCGCGGACATTCGGCAGGTTCTTGCTCCTGCTCCGGCGCCTGCCGGTGCGCCCGGGGCTCCAGCGGCCGCTCCCGCTGCCGGGGCCGCGCCCGGCGCGCCGGCCGCACCGGGGGCTGCGCCCGCCGCAGGTCAGGCCCCTGCCGCCCAACCCGCAGCCGCTCCTGGTCTCACACTCTCCGACCCGAAGAAGCGGCAGCTTCTTCTCCTCTACTTGAACCGTCTCATCGACGTGATCTTCCCGCAGTGACCGGTCTTCGGAGGTCCGCAAGCAGTCGTCAGCGGCCTCGACCTTGACCCGTTCGGAAGCGCGCTGTTAGAATCCCCCCGTGGCATCGACCTACCTGCGGTCTTCGGAGACCAACGCTCACCCCATTGCCATCGGCTCGGCGAACGACCTCAAGCGTCACCTGAGTGAAATCGACGTCTCTGATGACGAGATCGAGAAAATCTCCGACATGTTCCTGTACTGCACGGTGAAGCTGGAAGGCGTGGACACGCGCGCGGCGAACCTCATGAAGACGAGCATCGAAAGCCTGGGAGGCGCCCTTGCGATGCGCAAGGAGGCCCATGAGTTCACCGTACGGGAGACGGATGTCGTGATCTCCGGCAGCAGGCACACTCTGCGCGTCCTGGCCACCCGGCTGCGGGGAGAGCCCTTCGGGCTGGACAGCATAGCCACGGAGATCGCCTCCTGCATTTCCACCGGCGCTCGCATCATGTCATGGGGAAACCGGACCCTCGACTTCACGCGCAAAACCTACGTGATGGGGATCCTCAACTGCACTCCAGACTCGTTCTACCCGGCAAGCCGGGCTGTCACCATCAAGGATGCCCTGAAGACGGGGCGGGAGATGATCCAGGCGGGGGTGGACATCATAGACGTGGGAGGGGAGTCAACGCGCCCCGGGTCCGACCCCGTTACCCAGGAGGAGGAGATACGCCGGGTCATTCCCGTGGTGCAGTCGCTGCGGGCCGAATCCGAAGTGATGATCTCCGTGGATACCAGAAAGAAGGAAGTTGCCGAAAGGGCCCTCGATGCGGGGGCTGACTTCATCAACGACATCTCGGGACTGAGGCACAACGAGGAGCTGGCCCGGCTGGTGGCGCGGAGAAAGGTGCCGGTTGTCCTCATGCACATGCGCGGAACGCCCAAGAACATGCAGCGACAGCCCTACTACAAGAACACGATCAGCGAGATCCTGCGCGAACTGCAGCCCTCCATCGCAGCAGCAATTGGAGCTGGAATCGATCCTTCCATGCTCATAATCGACCCGGGCATCGGCTTCGGCAAACGCATCCAGGACAACCTCCACATCATCAGAGAGCTTGCGTCGCTGAAATCCCTCAACTTCCCCATCCTCATCGGCCTGTCCCGCAAGAGCTTCATCGGGGAGATCCTGGACAAGCCCGTTGAGAAGAGGCTCATCGGCACCATCACCGCCAACACCCTTGCCATCATCAATGGCGCCAACATCATCCGGGTCCACGATGTCAGCGACGCCGTCGAGATGGTGAAGATCATAGAATCGGTGCGAAGGATCGGGACGTAGGACCGGCAGGGCGATGGCACGATCTATACTGGCGGGCACGTGTACCGGAAACCGCGCTTCGCGCGGTCTGCCCAAGGAGAGCGTGTGGATCAGCTCTTGAACACATGGGTTGCGCGGGAGGTCGTGCGGCCTGTCCTTGATGTCCTCATGCTCGCCTATCTGCTCTATAAGAGCTGGCAGATCCTGGTTCAGACCCGCGCGGTCCAGCTCCTCAAGGGCACCGTCGTCATGGTGCTCATCTACGCCGTGTCTTTCTTCCTTCGGCTCACAACGCTCCTGTGGATCCTGAACGTTCTGGTGCCCGGCCTTGTCATCGCAATTGCCATCGTCTTCCAGCCGGAGCTGCGCAAGATATTCACCCAGATCGGCAGCCGGGAATGGTTCCGCCCGGGGGCCAGGGCAGGGACCCTGCGCGTGGAAAGCCTTCTCAACGCCGTCCAGCTCCTGTCCGCCCGCCGCCGGGGAGCATTGATCGTGTTTCCGCGCCGCGTGGGGGTGAAGAACATCGTCCAGACAGGGACCGTCCTGAACGCCGAGATCTCCACCAACCTGATTATGACCATCTTCTATGACGGGACGGCCCTTCATGACGGCGCCATGATCATTGAAGGGGGCCGCGTCGTGGCTGCCGGCTGCTTCCTTCCCCTGTCCCAGCGGGAGGACGTGGAGAGCGCGTTCGGCGCCCGGCATCGCGCCGCCCTGGGGCTTGCGGAGGAGAGCGACGCCCTGGTAGTGGTTGTTTCTGAGGAGAACGGCGCACTTTCCCTTGCCCAGGACGGCAACATCCGTTACAACATCGGTCTCAAGGAGGTGGAAGCGGGCATCAGGAGCCTGCTCCCTCTGGCAAGGGCCGAAGGGAAGTCGTCGTGAGCGGCACGGGGCTCCTGCGCGGCCTCCTTTCGGACCTGCCGGTCAAGGTGATCTGCCTCACGGCGGCTGTGATCCTCTTCCTCTTCCACAGGGTCAACACGATGACGGAACGCTTCTTCAGCGTTCCCCTGGAGGTCGCAACTGCCCCCGGGCTTGCCATAGCCTCAGCGTACCCCAAAACCGTGCGGATAACGCTTCGCGGCTCCGAGGAGGCAATCTACCCCATTCTGGAGGAGGACGTTGAAGCGACCGCAGACCTGGACAGCCACAAGAGCCAGGGAGTCTTCCGCGCGCCCATCAAGATTTCCCGCCGGGGCACGGCCGCGAACGTGGAACCCCTGGAGATCACGGTGGAGCCTCAGGAGGTTACGTTCACCCTGGAGCCGCTCGCAGAGCGGAAGGTGAACGTCGTGCCGGACCTGCGCGGCGCTCCGGCGTACGGCTATGAGATCGTCCAGTCCAGCGTGGCCCCGTCGAACGCTCTTGTGCGCGGGGCTCGAAGCCGGGTCCAGGCTCTTACGTCCCTGTCAACGGAGGAGATCGACCTCTCAGGACGGGCGGCCAGCTTCTCCATCCGCGCCAAGATCTTGTCGCCCAGCCCGCTGGTGCGCATCGTGGGAGACGCGTCGGTGGATTTTCGCGCGACAATCCAGGAATCCGTCGTGCTTCGCACCTTGGATGCCGTGCCGATTGTCGGGGCGGACATCCCGTTGCACCTTGCCTTGCGTTCGGCCCTGCCTCTGGGCACAGTATCCCTGCAGGGCACACAGCTGGCCCTGGACGGCGTCCAGGCGGACCAGGTGAAGCTGCGTGTCGATCTTGCGGGCATCCACAGGTCCGGGCAGTACACGCTTCACCCGCGACCCGAGGCGCCTCCGGGGTTTACTATCCTGGACTGGACGCCGCGGGAGGTGACCGTGGACCTGGTCCCATCGGGGCGATAGGAGGTGCAGCGGTGATCCTTGGGGTGGGCATCGATGTCGTACACGTGGAGCGCATCCGCAGGTGGCGGAGGGTCGAGGGCCTCTACGAAAGGTTCTTTCATCCCGAAGAGCTGGCCAGCGCCCTTCCCCGGGGGGAGACTGGGATACTTTCCCTTGCCGCCCGGTTCGCTGCCAAGGAAGCCTTCGGGAAGGCAATCGGCTCGGGCCTGCGCCATTTCGCGCTTCGAGACATTGCCGTTCTCAACGACTCTCACGGGAAGCCGTTCATGATGCTCACGGGCGGGGCTGAGGCGGCATTCAAGGACTTTGGCGGAAGCCGGCTTGTCTGTTCCCTCTCTCACGAAAAAGACAACGCGCTTGCCGTGGTGCTGATCGAGGGAGACCCGAGGTGATGGAAGCCCAAAAGCTCACCTTTTTCGAGAAGAAGCAGACCGTGTGCCCAGTCTGCGACGCAAAGTTCTACCGTGAGGATCTGCTCTCCGGCGGAGGCAGGCTTATTGCAGGAGACCTCAGCCCCGAGCTGCGGCGCCTGTACGAGCCGTCCAAGAAGTTCGGCGAGGTCTTGCCGCTCCTGTATCCCGTGACTGTCTGCCCCACCTGCTATTTCGCCGCCTTCGCCCCGGACTTCGCGCTGATTCCGGACAAGGGCCTGAAGCAGGCGGAGGTGAATGCCGGTCAGCGGCGGCAGGGGGCCTCCCTTCTTTTTCCGCAGCTCGATTTCGCCTCCCCGCGCACCCTGTTTGAGGGGACGGCGAGCTACTTTTTCGCCATCTCGTGCTACGACTCTTTCGACAAGAAAGCGAACCCCACGTACAAGTCGGGGCTCTGCGCCCTGAGGGCCGCGTGGCTGCTCGGCGACCTTCACGCGAAGTTCCCCGGTGACAACTGGAACTACGCGGCGCTGGTTTTCTACCGCAAGGCGCGGTTCTATTACCGCATAGCCCTGGAAAGGGAAAGCGGGGGCCTCGAGGCTTTCGATCAGAACCTTGCGTTCGGCCCTGACCTCGACAAGAATTATGGCTACTTCGGGGTCATCTATCTTGCAGCGTACCTGGATTTCCGCTACGGCGCCGTGCATGACCCGGAGAAAAGGGCTTTCGAGCTTGAAAACGCCCGGCGCATGATGGCCAAGATTTTCGGCGTCGGAAAATCCTCCAAGAACAAGCCGTCGGTCCTCCTGGACAAGGCCAAGGAAATCTACGAGCAGATGGGAGAAGAGCTGGCAAGGCTCAGGCCGGAGACCCGGGGCGGAGACGCGAGCGCTGATGACTGAGCCGCCGGTTGACCCTGGGAGTGGCATGTCGGAGCGGAATATCAAGCTTACCGTTGCATACGACGGCACGGATTTTCTGGGCTGGCAGCTGCAGAAAAAGGGCCGCACCGTTCAGGGTGTAATGCAGGAGGGGCTGGGGCGGATGCATGGACATCCCGTCCACGTCCTGGCTGCCGGCAGGACGGATTCAGGCGTGCACGCCACCGGGCAGGTGGCGAACTTCCACACCGACATTGATTCCATCCCGCCGGAGAAGTTCCGTGATGCGGTCAACTCGTACCTGCCCCGTGACGTGCGCGTCCTGGCAAGCGAGGAGGTGGGGCCGCGCTTCCATGCCCGAAAGTCGGCCCGGCTCCGCGTCTACCGCTACTACATCGTCAATGGGCCCGTTCTCCTTCCCCACCTGCGCAACTATCGCCATTGGGTCAGGCGCCTTCTCGATCTGAAGCGCCTGAACGAGATGGCATCTGTCCTCGTGGGCCAGCATGACTTCTCCTGCTTCTGCGCCGAGGGGGACGCCAACGTCTCCAAGGTTCGCCAGGTCACAGAGTCCTCGTTCCACGTGGAAGGGGACACCCTGATCTACACAATTGCTGCGTCGTCGTTTCTCTGGAAGATGGTGAGGACGGTGATCGGGACGTTTCTCATGCTGGAAGAGCAGGGGCTCGGCGCCCCCGAACTCCTTCGGATAATGCAGTCGGGTCTTCGCTCCAATGCCGGTGGAACAGCGCCTGCGCGCGGACTGTTTCTGGAAAGGGTGCTCTATGAAGAGGTCAACGGAATCCCTGCCGGGTCTCTGGAAGGCGCTGAACCTCGTCCAGGACTACGTGAGCTCGGGGTTCTCCCGTAGGCGGCCCGAGCTCATTGTCGCTGGGCCGGCACGGGCGGAGGAAAAGACGCAATCCCGGCAGGAGGAGCAGCGTGCGTCCCCCGCGGACGACCCTGCTGTCATTGCTTCCGAGATCGCCTCCTGCGTCAAGTGCGGCTTGTGCACCGGCAGGAAGACAACCGTGCCCGGGGAAGGCAGTCTGGAGCCGCCCGTGATGTTCGTGGGAGAGGGCCCGGGAGAAGAGGAGGACAGGACCGGGCGGCCCTTTGTCGGGGCTGCCGGCCGGTACCTGGACAAGTGGATCCCCGCAATCGGGCTGCGCCGGGAGGAGTGCTTCATTGCCAACGTGGTCAAGTGCCGTCCGCCCCGCAACCGCGAGCCCCATCCGGAGGAGATTACGGCATGCCTGCCGTATCTCCAGCGCCAGATCCGCGCGGTGAAGCCGCGCGCCATCTGCTGCCTCGGGCGGATTGCCGCCCATACTCTCCTGCAGACCACGGCCAGCCTCGGGGCGCTGCGGGGAAAAGCCCACACCTGGCAGGGCATCCCGCTCGTCGTCACGTACCACCCAAGCGCAGTCCTGAGGGACACCTCGCTGCGAAAACCCGTGTGGGACGACTTGAAGCTCCTGAAGACTCTCCTATGACCCGCTATGCCGAGCTGGCATTCAACCTCCCGGTCAAGCGCCAGTTCACCTATCGCGTTCCCCAGGGAATGGAGGTCGTCGTTGGAGGCCGGGTGAGCGCGCCCTTCGGCCGGCGCCAGCTCACGGGCCTCGTTGTTGCCGCCCCTGAAGCGCCGCCCGAGGGGGTGGGCGAGATCAAAGAGCTGAGACGCGCCATTGACGCAAGGGCGCTCGTAGACGGGGCGGCGCTCGACCTGGCGGGGTGGATGGCGCGCATGTACATGTGCTCGCTAGGAGAGGCGCTTTTCACAATGCTTCCCGCCGGACGTCGGGAGAGTGAATCGGATGACCTCCCTCCTGAAGGCGACGTGCTGGAGCACGACCTTGCCCCTCAGCAGCGGGAGGCTGTGCGCGCCATCGCGCAGACGGACGGGGGATCGTTCTACCTTTTCGGCGTCACGGGCTCAGGAAAGACGGATGTCTACCTCCATGCTTCAGTGGAGGTCACTTCACGGGGCAAGGGGGTGATCTACCTCGTTCCCGAGATATCTCTCACTCACCAGGTAGTCCGCGTGTTCCGGCAGACCTACAGGAAGCGACTTGCAGTCCTGCATTCCGCCCTCACTTCGTCGCAGAGGCTTTCGGAGTGGCTGCGGATCATGGATGGTGAAGTGGACGTCGTGATCGGCGCTCGAAGCGCCGTCTTTGCGCCCCTTCGTCGCCTGGGCCTCATTGTGATCGACGAGGAACAGGAAGGCGCCTACAAGTCCGGAACGACTCCCCGCTATCATGCCAGGCAGGTCGCAATGTACCGGGCGGCCAGGGAAAGGGCCCGCCTGGTCATGGGCAGCGCCACCCCCTCTCTTGAAGCGTACCATTTCATGGGGGAAGGCAGGCTCGTTCCTCTTCGCATGCCTGTCCGGCTGAGCGGAGGAGAGATGCCCTCCATCGACATTGTGGACATGCGCAGGCAGCAGGGCCCGCTTTCGCAGGCTTTGATCGATGCCATATCGCGGACCACGTCGGAGGGCCGGCAGGCAATCCTGTTCCTCAACAGGCGTGGCTTCTCCTACCTCTTCCACTGCCGCTCGTGCGGGTATGAGATGGTGTGTCCTCACTGCTCCGTGGCGCTCACGTACCACAAAGAGAGGGAGAAGATGATCTGCCACTACTGCGGATCATCGGCGGCGCCCATCACGGTCTGCCCCACCTGCGGATCCCTCGATGTGGGCTATTCGGGTTTTGGAACCGAAGGGATCGAGGAGGAGCTGGGGCGCAGCTTTCCGCAGCTCGTGGTTCGTCGCATCGACACTGATGCCGTGCGGAAAAAGCGCGCGCTTCAGCAGGCGCTGACGGACTTCCGGGAGGGCAGGGTCCACATCCTGGTCGGGACCCAGATGGTCGCAAAGGGGCTGGATTTTCCCGGAGTGAAGCTGGTTGGGATCATCAACGCGGACACCGGGCTGCAGCTTCCTGATTTCCGGGCTGCGGAGAGGACATTCAGCCTGCTGGTGCAGGTTGCAGGCCGCGCGGGGAGGGCCCTTCCCGACGGGAAGGTGCTCATTCAGACTTTCCGGCCCGGCTCTCCTTCGGTACGCCTTGCACAGCAAGGGAAGCTGGAAGAGTTTTATGCTGAGGAGCTTGAAGTCAGACGGCAGCTCGGGTTCCCCCCGTTCAGCAGGCTGATCCGCGTCGTTCTGCGGGGGAGGAACAGGCAAAAGACCATCTCAGCCATCAACGAGCTGAGCGCGGCGCTCTCTTCGCGTCTCGCGAGGTCCGCTGAAATCATGGGCCCCGCAGAATGCCCACTGGCGCGCATTTCCGGAAATTACAGGTACCACGTCATTGTGCGCACGCTCAGGTTCTCCGAAGCGCACTCCGGAGTGAGCCAGGTCCTTGACGGATGGCGCGCTCCGGGAGGGGTCTACATCGAGGTCGACGTGGATCCGCAGGCGCTGCTGTAGTAATTACGCAACCCGGACCATCCCTCCGCCACTTGGCTCGACCCATGGTTTTCGCTACTATTGAACTGGAAGCGGTTGGACCTGATGTTGAGCATCGTCAAGCTTGGTGACCCGATACTGAAAAAGCATTCCGTTGTGGTTCCCGACATCAACGATGAAATCCGGACCCTCGTCAACGGAATGTTCGAAGCCGTGGAAAGAGGCAAGGGAGTCGGACTTGCCGCGGTCCAGGTGGGAGAGCTCCTGCGCCTGTTCATCACAAAAGTACCCGGAGACGATCCGCGCGTTTTCATCAACCCTGACATTCTGGAGACCTCGATAGAGCAGGTGACCATGGAGGAAGGTTGTCTCAGCATTCCTGGACTGTACACTGACGTCATACGGCCCAAATCCGTTCGCGTCCAGGCATGGAACGAGAAGGGGAGACCCTTCACCCTCAGCGCTGAGGACTATCTTGCCCGTGTCATTCAGCACGAGTTTGACCACCTCAACGGAGTCCTGTTCATAGAGCGCGTGGGGCCCAAGAAAAGACAGAGGCTTCTGGCCGAGTACGACAGCAAAGTCGGTGTCTGATGCGGATTCTCTTCGCCGGCACGCCGCCCCTGGCGGTACCGTCACTGGAGAAGCTTGCCCACGGGCCGGGAGTGCTTGCCGTGCTGACGGCGCCCGATGCCCCGGCAGGCCGCGGCCGCTCGCCGTGCCCTTCGGCCGTCAAGCTGGCCGCTCTGACGCTCGGGATCCCGGTCCTTACGCCGTCCTCTCTTGACGAGACGGCGGTTGCCGACGTGAAGGCGCTGGCGCCGGACCTTCTTGTCGTTGTGGCCTACGGAAAGATTTTCAGGAAGAACTTCCTCGACTTGTTCCCTTCCGGCGGCATCAACCTTCATCCCTCTCTCTTGCCGTTGTATCGGGGCCCTTCTCCGATCAGCGCGGCCATCCTTGCCGGGGACCGGGACACCGGAGTGACCATCCAAAAGCTTGCCAGGCGGTTCGACACGGGCGACATTCTTGCCCAGCTCCGCGTCCCCCTCGACGGCAGCGAAACCACCGGCTCTCTTACCGACTCCCTTGCCGTGAAGGGCGCCGAGCTGCTGGGGTCAGTGGTGGGCGATATTGCCGCCGGTCGCTCCCTCACGGCGACCCCGCAGGAGGAATCCAGGGCCAGCTATTGCCGGCTCGTCGCCAAGGATGACGGGCTGGTGGACTGGGCAGAGCCTGCAGCACTGATCGAGCGCAAAGTGCGCGCGTACGATCCGTGGCCGCGAACGCGCACGACCCTCAGGGGAGACTCCCTCCTGCTCTTGAAAACCAGTGTTCATCCGGATACCCTCGTCCCTGCGGCGCGCGCGCCGGCCTACGGCGAGGTGCTGGCCGCGGACGAGGAAAACGGGATCCTCGTTCAGACCGGGCAGGGTGTTCTCAGGATCGAGCGGCTCCAGCTGCAGTTCAAGAAACCGCTGGGCTGGCGGTCGTTTCTTCACGGCCACCCGGATCTGCAGGACATACGCCTGGGCAACTGAGCAGGAGTGATATGAGGGATTTCATCTGGAAGGCGCGCGTCTGGCTTGAACAGGCGGCGGACTGGACGGTGACGTTCGCCCGCAGGGTCCTGCCGAATGCGGAAGACTCCCCGGAAACGCGGAGCCTGAAGCTCACCATCTTCCTGTTCGTCGGAATCATCGGGCTGATGCTCGTCATTGGCGGGATCACGTTCTCCATAGCCGTACGCGGCCAGGATGAAACCCTGGTTCCTAACCTCGAAGGGAAGGACGTCCTTGACGCCCTCATGGACCTCCAGAGCAAGGAGCTGTATCCGGACATCCAGGTGCAGTATTCCACCAGCTATGACCGCAACATCGTGATCTCCCAGAGGCCTGCCCCCGGCACTCTGGTCAAGGCTGGCAAGATAGTCACCCTGCGTGTCAGCAGGGGCCCTGTGATCGACAAGGTGGAAAACTACGTCGGAATGACCCTGGACGACGTGAAGATTCACCTGCAGACGCTTTTTGCCACGCACACGCCGAACCTGATCATCAAGGAGCCCATCCTCTACAGGTTTGAAAACGGGACTCCCCCCGGCAAAGTCCTGGCGCAGAGTCCGAGCCCCGGCACCCCTATTACCGGCCTGACGTACCTGGAGCTGGTAGTCAGTCAGGACCAGACCGGAGAGACCATGCTGAGCGTGGGTGACTACGTAGGCAAGAACTTCCAGGAGGCAATTGCCGACCTCACGAAATCCAACATTCCTTTTATTTTCACGGTGCAGAAGTCGGGTGCGGGCAAGTCGCCGGGCAGCGTCATTGCGCAGAACCCAGGGCCGGGGGAAAAAATCGGCTACGACCAGGTGGTCCAGTTAACCATGGCGGCCCCTGGAGACGTGGGGAAGGGAAACGTGTTCGGGTTGTTCCAGTATTCGCTGCCGCAGGAGCCGATTGCCGTGGACATCAGCCTCGATATCGTCTCAGGCTCGGACCGAAAAAATGTCCTCGCGATGAAACATCCCGGCGGACCCCTGGCTGTGCCCTACATTGTTCCTGACGGAAGCGATATTGTCCTGACAGTCCTGGACCAGGAAGTGACCCGGCAGAAGGCCACCCCCCTGGGCTTCTAAGGGGGATCATCCGGGCGGACGGGATCCTGAACAACCCGTCAGTGCGGTTGGCGATCCGAGAGCGCCACTGACATGAAGCACACTTCGAACGGCAGGTGCTCAAGCATCTTCACGCAAGTCTGAACGAAGCCTTGGCCGATGTACCAATTCTTCAGAACCTTGTTGTTGTTCATGAGCCCGACCGAAGCTACCCTGCCTCCTGACTTCACAATCATGTCAAAGGAGTATTGCATGAGCTCCCTCCCGTAGCCCTTGTGCCTTTCCTTCGGCAGAACAGCGAGCCGCTCTACGAAGAAAACCTCTTCGCGCTGTTTGGACTTCTCTACAACAACGCAGCCGACCATCCTCCCTTCGACGAATAGACCATACAGGCTGGCTGGCTTCTTTGTGTGCGCTTTGAGCTTCTCTGTCGTTGTGAAGGCGGGGTTGGTGGGAGCGTTGGCCTCGGTCAACCCAAACTCTTGGGCCACGGTACCGAAAGAAGCCCTCAGGACTTGGACGCACTCTTCGATCTGTTTTTCGTCCTGAATGGGCCTGATGGCTGGCATGCTTTTCCTTTCACGGCACAAAGTAAAATATCATCAAACGCTTATGATAGCACGACGAAGGTCGACATGGCCGCTGGCAGGACGAAGGGGATCTGCGAAAGCGTTTGTGTTTTCTTTCGGCCTCTTGTACAACTCCTTGTTCTGTTGTATATTGCAGCTCGTTGCCGTAATTGAGAGTGCCTTACTCTCCTGCGAGCGTCGTAAAATGGCATTACCCCAGCTTCCCAAGCTGGAGTCGGGAGTTCGATTCTCCTCGCTCGCTCTCAGAAAAGCCCGTTCTTTCGGGATTTGTTTTGGTGTGCTGGGCATGCTCATCAGCTTTGGTGTGCAAGTCCCTTCGCGAATCTGGTCGGGCGAGCTGGCAATTGACCGAAAGTCCACATCCATCAAGGTCTCGGGTTTTAGATCCAGCGGTCATGCGCAGAAGGTGGGTGAGCTTACCCCCCGACGGCTGGCCCTCCACGGAGCAAAAGGCTCTAACATAAAGACTACCGGAGGAATTTAATTTGAGATAAGCTCACCTCAACTGGGAGGAGAGCGTTGAAGTTGAGGATTTGATCCCTGACGATCTGTGGGCGGAGATTCATGATGTTCTACCACGGCCGAAGCCTCGGAGAAAGAAGTACCCTGGTCGAAAACCGATGGATCCCCGACAAGCCCTGAGAGGGACACTGTATGATAAACATTGCCGAGTTTGGGTCCCAGGGACTCGGAAACCCATATCCTGGCAGGAGTCGAACGGAGAAAACTGGGATAGTAGCTGACTCAGATGCTTGAGCCGTAACGGAAAAGGGAATCAGCAAAAGAATGAGAAGGGACAGCGCAGGTTTCTGCTTTCCGCCCTCCGAGAAAGGCTTCCGAAACGCCTTTCATGACAAGCACGGAAACTATCTTATCTCGGTGATCATATCGTACTCCACGCGAGCAGACAAGAGATGGTGGCTAACAAAACAGCAGCGGCGGATTGACGCTGCTCTGGTTTTGTGGAGTCCTTTATGTTAGAGCTTCTAAGACGCTGGTCCTTGACAAATTGATGTTCGGGGGCATAGCGTAAGGAGTTGGGAAGAAGTTCTTTCATTCAAGGCGCGGTGGCTTCCTTGGCCGGCCGGCCCCGCTGTTTCTCGAAGTCCTGACATCCGAAGCCGAAGCCAAAACCAGTCCGCACAAAGTGGCGATGGGCAGTTTAGGTGCCATGAGGGTTCGGCCATGAAAAGATTACTTTTAGTCGTTCTCTTGTCGCTCTTGAATTTACCTTTGTTCGCCCAAAACCCGGACCTTCGTGGCCTGAAAACCGTCGTTAGTCAGCTTGAAGGTGAAACGGCGGTTGTCGGCAAGCAGTATGCAGTGCTGATCGCTATCGATAAGTATCAGAACTGGATGGCGCTTCGCAACCCCGTTGAGGATGCGAAAGAGATAAAAGAAATTCTCTCCCGAAGATACTACTTCAGCGATTTCATGGAGCTCTATGACGAGGCCGCGACAAAAGCGGACATCATCAAACTCTTCAATAAGCTAATCAGTGGCACGAAGCCTGAGGATTCGATTTTGATATTCTTTGCGGGACACGGCTACCTGGATAAATCTTCCAATCTCGGCTTTTGGATCCCCGTCGATGGAGGGACGGACGTCGACGAGCAGGCAAACTGGCTTCCAAACGCACAGGTCCGTGGCTTCATCAGCAACATGAAGGCGAGGCATGTTGCCCTTATTGCCGATTCCTGTTTTTCAGGCGACATCCTCAATCCCACTCGCGGTATGGCCCCAACAATCACAAACGAGTATTTCAAGAATGCATACGCCCGAGTCTCCCGGCAGGTGCTCACATCAGGAGCCTCGGAGTCGGTGCCCGACGAGTCCCAATTTACCCGGCAGCTCAAGCTTGCCCTTGAGGGAAACACTTCTCCTTATTTGGATCCGCTCATGCTCTATAACCAGATAAGGTTAGGCGTGACACGAACCACTCCGCTTTTTGGCGACCTCAAGGACTCTGGTCACCAGGAAGGCTCGAGCTTCCTGCTATTTCTCAAGAACGGTGCTGGCCAACCGGCAGCACAAAAAAGCGCCTCCGGCGAAGAAAATCTTTCTGCTAAAGTTAAGGTCTCAAGGGCTTATGGGGCGGCCACCGTGGAGACGGACACATCAGGGACGTTGTTCCTTGATGGGATCTCGCAGGGGCAAGTTCCTGTGGGGTCTTTAGCGACGATAGAAAGCCTCGTTGTTGGACCTCATGAACTGGAAATGCTCTATGACGATGGCGAGAAAGAAAAGCAAACAATCACGGTCAAGATGGGTAAGACTACCACCGTTGAATTCAGCCATCCCGTGAAAACAGTCTCCAAGGTCCCTCCGGCGGAGAGCGGTCAAACTCCTGCCGCTGAGGCGCCTGCGGAAGGTAGTCAGAAGGATACGCTGCAGGACGGAGATCCACTACCGCAAGCCTCTATACAGGTCGGCAACTTCGACGAATGGAACGGCATTTTGCCCGCGTTTTCTCAGGCAGAGTCTTCATCGCCAGTTTCCTTTTTTGATAAAATCTACCTGGCGATGGACGCGAAGAACTTTTACATGAAAATTGACATCAGGGACATGCCTTATCATTCCCTGTATGGCCTTGATTTGGAGAATGGAATGAACCATGTCGTGGCTGAGGTCAGATTTGACAAGGACATCAACCACTGGTTTGTCGAAGTAGGCAATACAGTCGGCAGACACATTGAGCTGATCGATGGGACATCCGGGTATTGTTCCATAAAGGGCCCGCTCCTCGAAGTAGCTTTCCCTTTGGGATCAATACGAAAAAATCTCGGCACGCAGGGGTCCTTCAGAGTGACTGCGCGGACCGGATATTCTGACCGCCAGTGGAGTTGGGTAGAAAACGATAGATCCGTTGCAAAGCAATTCATTTTTCCCTTGCCTGCTCAGCCGTCTGCCGCCGGGGAAAGCGGTCAGAAGGATGCGCTACAGGACGGAGATCCACTGCCTCAAGCCGCAATAAAAATCGATGGCAAATTCGATGATTGGAAAGGCATTTTGCCTGCATTCACTTCAGGAACAGCATTTCCAGCAGAAAAGAACTTGGCGATTGATAAGGTTTTTCTCGCCGTAGATGCGAAAAATCTGTACCTAAGGCTTGATATAAAAGATGATACTCCGAGTTCATTCTTTCATCCTAACAATTTCGATACAAGGCATAATACGAATTATGCACTTGGTTTGTCGAACGGAGGGAGAGAAGTCGAAGCGCATATCCAATTCCATAAAGACCCGCGTCAAAACCGCTGGATGATAGAGATATTCAAGAAAGTCAATGGCGGAGCATGGGAATTTGTCCCAGCAAATAATAACTATTCCATGAAAGGTTCCTCCCTTGAAGCCTCCTTCGAACTGGAGCAACTTAAGAAAGCTTTAGGTGATCTCAGCGAACTCTCACGCTACGATGTGCGCGCCTATATTAGTTACCCTGACGATCAGTTTCAAAATTACGCTGGGTGCGATGGGACAGAGACAAAGCAGTTCACGTTCTGAATGTGATCGTCAGAATTCCGAAAGCTGGTCCGGGCAAGAGACGGTGAGGGCAAGACAGCCTTTGATTACGCGCAGGACAACGCAAAGTTGAGAAGGACCGAGCGCCCTTCGACAGCTTCAGAAGGCCTGGCAGTAGGCGGGGGGGTATGCCACAAAGTGTGCCACAAATTTCCCGCGCAGTTGGGATAGATCCGGGATACACCCTGAAGTAGACCATATTTCTTCTAATGCAATTGGGATACATCCGGGATAGGTCCGGGAACGACAGTCTCGGGTTCCCAAGCTGGACCAACTGATTTGTCCGCCCGTCGCGATTCGGGCTTCCTACGATTGCGATAATTGTCCCTTTGCCTCCATCCGCTTGCTCCTGTCGCGCCTTTGTCTGATGCAAGCGCATATATTCACAAAAGCAGTTTTGGTCACCACACGAGGGCAAAAACCGCCTTTGTCATCAGCTCGATAATCTTATGTCCTCGTAAGGGCCTTGGAGTCGCGCTACCCGGTCAGGTTCTTCAGGAAGAAGGTCAGAAGCCGGGCAAACGAATCCCTGGAAGCTCGCACGTCGTAACTCGGTCTGTCATCATTGAAGAAAGCGTGGGCGGCCCCTGGATAGATGTGGTGCTCAAATGATTTCCCACCTTTGCGCATTGCTTCCTCAAATCCGGGGATGCCAGCGTTGACCCGCTGATCTTTTTCTCCGTAGAAAGCGATCATGGGGCAGTTGATCTTCGCAATTTTATCAGCCGACGGAGCGCTTCCATAGAAGACCGCCGCGGCCGCCAGTTCGGGCTCCTCGCAAGCCAGCAGCGCCGAGAGGCCCCCGCCCATGCAGAAGCCCACGCATCCAACGCGCTGCTGCCGGGTCTCGGGGCGTTCAGATCGCAGGTATCGAACAGCACCCCGCAGAGGAACTACGAAGCGTTCCAAGCGGTCAGGCGTAGCGGAGCCGAAAATCTGACCAAAGCTCTCGCTGATCTGCTGTCGCTCAATCTCGGGTAGCTCGGCAAGCGCAGTATCTCTTGCGGAGGGGTCCATCATAGTACCTGGAGGCAACCGCTGCATGAAGGCCATGGCTTTCTCAATCCGCTCCCGGCTGAGAGCTGGAGGCCTCTCTCCTTTGACTGCGAACAAATCGGGAGCAAGCGCGACGTACCCTGCGGCAGCCATTCGTCGTGTAAAATTCTCGATCTGTTCGTTCACTCCCCAAGCTTCTTGAATGATCACCACGCCCGGAAGGGGCGGTGCCGCCCGCTCAGGCTGGGCGAGATACCCAATCTGATCCCCGTAATGCACCCATTCGCTTTTGATTGCCATATTCCCTCCGGTCCAGACAAGATGAATGCACCCCCACGAAAAGAGACACCCGGTCAACTATGAGAAACGCTTGATTCAATCTCAATCTTGATATGCCAGAGCGAAGTGAACAAGGCTTACAACCCACAGCAGGCACAGAGCTTCACTGCGTCTTCGGCTGCTCGCTGTCCAGGGAAGACATGGCAGCTTCGTCGTAGCGTCCCCCCGCGACCCCAGAAACGGGGACTGCCCTTTCGATTTCTTCCTGGTCGGCAGGCGAGAGCGAAAGCTCCAGCGCACCGAGAGAGTCACGAAGCTGTTTCCTGTTTCTCGTCCCCAGAAGAGGAACGATGTCTTCGCCTCGAGACAGAACCCATGCGCAGGCAAGTTGCGCTGTCGAGGTCCCCTTCCTTTTCGCAATCGTATCAAGTGCCTGAACGAGGCGAAGATTCTTCCTGAGGTTTTCCTCCTGGAAACGCGGGAATCGGCCACGGATATCGCTTTTCCCTGATTCCGGCGGACCCACGCGTGCCATGAGGCCGCGAGAAAGTATGCCATAAGCGGTCACGCCGATACCAAGCTCGCGCACAGCGGGCAAAATGTCTTTCTCCACGCTTCTGCTCATGAGTGAGTACTCGATCTGAAGCGCGGTGATTGGATGGACAGAGTGCGCGCGCCTTATCGTGGCAGCTCCCATCTCCGACAACCCGATGAACCGCACGTAACCCGCTTTCACCATGTCAGCAACCGCACCGACGGTCTCCTCGATCGGCACGCGGGGATCCAAGCGTGAGGGCTGGTAGAGATCCACGTGATCCGTTCCCAAGCGCGTCAGCGAATAGGTGAGAAAGGTCTTCACGGAGGCGGGGCGTCCATCGAAGCCGATGAAGCGGCCTGAAGGTTCGAGCTGTGCGCCGAACTTCACCTGGAGGAAAACCTTGTCCCGCTTGCCGCCCTTGAGAGCCTCCCGCAGCAGAAGCTCGTTGTGACCTCTGCCGTAGAAGTCTCCCGTGTCCAACAAAGTGACCCCTCTTTCAATAGCTTCGTGAATGGTGGCAATGCTCTCCCCATCATCCACGGGTCCGTAGGTGCCGGACATAGCCATGCAGCCGAGACCGACGACTGAAACCTCTGGCCCTTGGGTCCCTAGGCGGCGCTTCTTCATTAATCCTCCTTATCTTGCCGGAGTAGGGGCTCTCGCAGACCCGGAGTACAGCCACTCGAGCGCCCAATGATGGCCGAAAGATGGCACACGCAGGCTGGCATCAGTTTGGTCTGCCCTTCCGCCATTTAATCGCGACGATCCTCTGGCCGTTTACATCTTGAGCATCGTCTGATGCGAGGTAGACTGCAGGTGGTCCCATCACCGCCGGATTTATCAACTCCTTACGTCTGGATTCAGGGAAAGACTTAGGGATCATTCCGGTGTTCGTCGCCCCGCCGGGCAGTAACACGTTGAGGGTGATCCCTGTCCCTGCAAGCTCTTGCGCCCAGATCGTGCTCATCGATTCGAGCGCCGCCTTTGAAGGGCCATAGGGAGTGAAGCCCTTACGTTTCATCGTCTCACGGTTGATTGAAATGTTGATTATTCTTCCCCAGCCATGCTTGAGCATGTGAGGAACAACCGCTTGCGTGAGCAGGAAAACGCCACACACGTTGGTGTCAATAACCATACGCCAGGCGTCGGGATCGGCTTCCCAAAAGGGCTTCGGAACTGCCATGAAATCTTCGTTTATGAACATCATCCCGCGAGCCGCGCAATTCACCAGGATGTCGATTCTGCCGAACTTTGAAACAACCGTATCGACAAGACCCTGGACATCGAGAGGTTTCGACACATCGGCCAGGAAGGCATCCCCTTTGATTTTCGATGCGACCTCTTCGATTTCCGCTTTTTGCCGGGCAGCAACAACGACAACCTTTGCCGCTTCGTCCGCGTAAGCCTCTG
Organism: Spirochaetia bacterium; assembly: GCA_049515135.1. GTDB lineage: Bacteria > Spirochaetota > Spirochaetia > SZUA-6 > Fen-1364 > Fen-1364. Next base: position 81,767 of record JBEKUJ010000008.1, on the reverse strand, counting down.
CTATCGCCCTTCCGATCCCGCGTCCACCGCCAGTCACGATCGCCACTTTGCCTTCGAGTTTCACGATCTGCCGTCCGCCCTTGATAATAGCATACCCCTGACCCTCTCCGTCCATGCTGATAGGCTGCGATACTCACTGCCAATCAACAAAACATTAGCCGAGGCTGGCGATTACGTTGAACAACCGAACTGCCGCGCGCGCGGCATCATCCACCCGGCCAGACGGAAAGACCGGAAGCGGCTACAAATGGATAGCTCTTTCCAACACCACGCTAGGAACGTTGATGGCTTCCATCAACAACAATATCGTCCTGATTTCCCTGCCATCCATTATTTTCACAGGGCTGGGAATCAACCCCCTGGCTCCCAACGAGGCGACCTATCTCCTGTGGATCCTCATGGGCTACTCGGTGATTGTGGCAACTTTGCTGGTCTCCTTCGGCAGGCTCTCTGACATCTTCGGCAGGGTCCGTCTGTACAACCTCGGCTTTGCCATATTCACCGCCGCTTCCATCCTGTTGTTCCTCACCCCAGGCGCGGGTAACGCGGGGGCGCTGGAGGTCGTCATATTCCGCATGGTCCAGGCGGTGGGGGGCGGATTCCTGTTCGCCAACAGCGCCGCCATCCTGACGGACGCATTCCCTCCATCGGAACGCGGCATGGCACTGGGGTTGAATCAGATCGCCTTCATCAGCGGTTCCCTGATCGGGCTGATCCTGGGAGGCTTCCTTGCGGTGATCAACTGGCGGCTCGTGTTCCTAGTCAGCGTGCCCATTGGCATTGCGGGAACACTCTGGGCCTATCTCAAATTGAAAGAAACGGGTGTCATCTCCCGGAACCAGAGGATCGACCTTCCCGGGGTGGCCACCTTCGGCGCTGGCCTCGTGATCCTCTTAGTCGCCTTGACCTACGGCATAATGCCATACAGGCATTCGGTCATGGGCTGGACTAGCCCGCTCGTCGTGGTGGGGATCCTCGTGGGGCTGCTACTACTCGCGGCATTCTTCTTCATCGAACGACGGGTGAGCGAACCGATGTTCCGCTTAAGCTTCTTTCGCATCCGAATGTTCACAGCAGCGAATGTGAGTGGTTTTCTCTACGCTATTGCCCAGGGCGGGCTGACTTTCATGCTCATCATTTGGCTGCAGGGGATCTGGCTGCCGTTGCACGGCTACAACTTCGAGGACACCCCTCTGTGGGCCGGCATCTACATGGCGCCCATGCTCGTGGGCTTCTTCATCATGGGCCCGCTCTCCGGCTGGCTGTCCGATCGTTACGGCTCCAGAGGCCTTGCCACCACCGGGATGCTGGTCCTCATGGCAGGCTTTCTCCTGCTGGCCGAGTTGCCCGCGAGCTTCTCGTACCTGCCGTTCATGCTCATACTCGTGCTCGTGGGTGTGGGCATGGGCCTGTTCACCTCACCCAACATGTCGGCGGTCATGAACTCCGTGCCTCCTGAGTACCGGGGAGTGGCCTCTGGGATGCGGGCCACGATCCAGAACTCCGGCGCCCTCGTGAGCATGTCGCTTTTCTTCAGCGTGGTCATCATAGGCTTGGCAGGCAGGCTGCCTTCCGCGCTGCATTCCGGGTTGGTTGCGGCGGGAATACCGGCAACCGCAGCAGGGGAGGCCGCCGGACTGCCTCCCACGGGGGCGCTTTTTGCAGCCTTCCTCGGATACAACCCGGTGCAGCAGTTGCTGTCTCCTGAAGTGCTGCGCAGCCTGCCCCAGACAACAAAGAATCTGGTGCTCGGCAAGGAGTTTTTCCCTTCCCTCATGGCACCGGCGTTCATGAGCAGCATGAGATTGACATTCTATGGCGCTGCCGCACTGTCTCTCGTTGCTGCCGTCGCATCCTTCCTGCGCGGGAAGACGTACATTTACGAAATGCAAGCGCAGGGGGAGAAGACAGTTGTTCCACGTGAAGGTGCGTCCCAGGATCTTTGAAGGACACGGAAGTCAGAAAGGCGTTCAGCACAGGACGGATTGCTCATCTGTGTTTCTTTGTTTAGCAGCTTAAGGCCGAGTATACAATTAGCCACGAAGAGCCACGCGAGGCGACGGAAACGATCTGATGTGGAAACAGTGACTTTTAGATTCACATGTGGAAGTCACTGATTCAAATCCAACGGAGTTTTGCTACCAGCAGTGATTAAGGCGATTCCCAGTGCTCCCATCGAAAGGTTTGCGAACCCGAGCTCCCGCACTATCGGCCACGGCTCCTTGGTCTTGATTCCGAAGATTTCTTCGGAAGTGAACTGCGGCCGAACTACCTGCCGAATGCCAGCGAGGAACTGCCTGACTCCGACGGCCCAGAACACGAACCATTTGCCGACCAGGAGCAATGCGTCCGCAGAATTACTCATTGCGAACCGCTCGATAAGGATCGACCCAATGGGAAGAACGGCCATCAACAGGACAACAGTCAAGAGGTACGTCATTTTTCTCCCTTTGAGCTCAGAATAAAACTTTCAGGCAGGGCTTCGAAAACTCACGCAGTACAGGTCGCCTGGAGCGACTGCGGCATGTCGCTTCACTCAGACAGAAACAATCTTGCAGGGGATCAAGGCGTCTTCATCCTGCGAATAGACTGCACACATTCTGTGATATCCATCGGCGATGACCACCTTTTCCCCTTCGCGGCGCACAAGAAGAATCGGAGAAAGTGCTTGCCCATCGGCAATCTTGGAGAGGTCCTTTTTGACATGAGAATTGCTGACTCCAAGGAGGGACAGTCCCGAGGCCCTGAAGATGTCCTTGGCCTTGAATTGCGTAACCTGCGCCTTTTTCAGTCGTTCGACGATTTCGGTTGCGTTGGAGAAAACAAGAAGCAGATATGACAACGCGGCGGGGTAATTTGACTCTCTGGGTTCTTCCAACCATTTTATAGTGCCGTTCATTTTTCGTCTCCCATCTGCTCAAAAAGCTTGTGCAAGGACCTTCATCCTGTCTGCCCAGCCAGGTCCCTCTCCTTGAAGACTTCCTTGGCCGCGGCCATCCCGTTCAGCGCGGCGGGGAACCCCGCGTAGACCGCCATCTGGATTATGACCTCGACTATCTCCTGTCGAGAGCAGCCAACGTTGAGCGCTCCGTGAATGTGAACCTTCAGTTGTGGCGCGGCGTTGCCGAGCGCGGTCAGCGCGGCCACAGTGGCGACCTCGCGTGACTTGAGGTCCAAGCCAGGACGGCGGTAGACATCACCGAACGGAAACTCGATCATGTACCGCCCGAGATCGGGCGCAACGTCTTTGAGGCTCTCGATGACGCGCTCCCCCGCCTCGCCGTCGATCTCCCTCAGTTTCTCCAGTCCGCGGTCATATCTGTCGTTGCTCATGAGTAGCGTCCTTTCCAACGCAAGTTTTCAGGGATCACAAGATGGTTACCACGCCTTCCTTCCTTGGCGGCGCCTCCGGGCTTTCAGACGCGCTGTAGCCCAGAGTCACCCCAAAGAAGGGAGCATATCCTTTCGGGATTTTCAGCTCGAAAGCGTACTCGTCGGCTCGCTTGCTCATGCCCAGGATCCCTACCGTCCCGATCCAGCAAGATCCAATCCCGAGAGAGTGGGCGGCCAAGAGCATATTCTGCGTTGCCGCAGATGCGTTGATAATGCTGAACCTGTCCTGCTTCTCCGTTGAGACGACGACAACACACGGGGCGTTTCTGAGTACTTTGCCGTTGGCCCTTTCAAGAATTCCTTCGAGGTTCAGGTTTCCGCTTTCCTCGATCTCGGCAGCAATCCAGCCGTTCAGCTTTTCGATGAAGGCAGGTTCGCGGATCGCTGTGAAATGCCAATTCTGAGTGTTCATCGCGCTTGGTGCATAGCAGGCGCATTCGAGGATAGCGCCCAAATCTTCGTTCGAGATCTGCTTTTCCTTGAAAGCCCGAACGCTTCTGCGCGCAAGTATTGTCGTGATGACCTCGTTCATGGGCACCTCTCATTGCTGGATGTTTCTTAAATGTATCGGATGAAGCGGAAATGGAGAAGGACGAGGCCCGAGTCGAGTCCTGAGCCGTTTTCGCCGGAATCGATTTCGAGGAACTGACACGACAGGATGGACAGCGCGACTCAACGCGAAGTAACGTCCAGAGAGTAGGAGACAACTCTTGGTCGAGGGAGGAACTGCTCACTATCTACGTCGATGGTCTTGCGGACCCCTGCCGCGAAGAGGCGGCTTGGGCATCCGCTGCGTCTATGTCGACACATCAGGTTCAGGAGGGTTTGAGGACCTACATTGCCTTGGTTACTGGCCGCAAGGGACCAGTCACATTATCTGCCAGGACATTGGGGGACCGCTAAGCAAATCAATGTTGACTTGTGAGTGGCCATTGTGAATGGACGCGCCGACATGTTTTGTAAACGGCCGTCAGCTGCTTTCTTACTCAGCAAAACTCTGAGCAAAACGCGCGCACACATAAGATACTACACTCCCAAAGAAGCTGAAAAAAGATTGAGCTTACGGAAGCCTTTTCCCAAGCTGGAGTCGGGGGTTCGATTCCCCTCGCTCGCTCTCACAGGTCTTTTTCAAGAATGAAATTGTAGAGCCGCTTGAAAAGGGGGAGCCGAAAATACCCCACTCCGAGCAATATCCTGAGCATGAATCCCGTGCTTGCGCTGTCGTCATCGTCCAAGGACGGCATGATATAATCGTGTTCTCACCGCGGCCCCGCGCGGAGGTGAAGATGTAGAATGGTAATAGTTACGGAGGTGCAAAGTGAAAAAGCGAATCATCATTTCTGTGGTTCTTGCAGTCCTTACGGCAGCTTCAGCGTGCGCACAGACGACGGCGAATGACTTCATTATGCTTGTAAGAACCGGAACGCCGCAGGATGTACAAGCCGCTATTGACCGAGGAGCGGACCCTAACGTTCGAGACATGGGCAGCGGGGGCGAGACCGCGCTGATAAACGCCGGTTATTACAACCCGAACCCCGAGATGATCACCACGCTCTTAAAGGCCGGCGCGGACCTCAAGGCTCGGGACGCGAACGGCGCGACCGCGCTTCTGTACGCCGCCTGGTACAACCCGAACCCCGATGTGATCACCACGCTTTTAAAGGCCGGCGCAGACATCATGGATCGGGACATGAACGGTATAACTCCTCTGATGTACGCCGCTGGGTTCAACCAGAAGCCCGAGGTGATCACTGCGCTCCTAAAGGCGGGTGCGGACATTAAGGATCGGGACACGGGATTTGACATGACCCCGCTGATGTGGGCAGCCAAGTCCAACCCGAATACTGAAGTGATCACCACGCTCCTGAAGGCCGGCGCAGATGTCAAGGCTAACAACAACATCGGCTGGACTCCACTTATAGAGGCCGCCAGCAAGAATCAAAACCCAGACGTGATCATTGTTTTGCTGAAGGCCGGCGCAGATGCGAAAGCAAAAGACCTGAGGGGAAAGACTGCTTTTGATTACGCGCAGGCCAACGAGAAGCTGAAAGGCACCGACGCCCTGAAGCAACTCGAAAAGGCTTCTAAATAAGCGAAGGGTCTAACGGTGGGTAATCACACGGCACCAATCCCCACGGACTCACCCATGGCCCGCAAGCCAGCACGTCTCGGCCTCTTCAGCGGACGCGCACCGGCTGCGCAGGATAGTCTTGGAACGTGGTGTTGGAAAAAGAGTACAACGGATAGAATTGATTATGACTGAAAATGTCGACCTCACGGCTGAACTCAAAAGCGCTGTCTTGGCTTCCGGAATCGACATGGTCGGCGTTGCATCCATTGAACTTCCCGAGGTGAGACAAGGCGTCTACGTGCATTCTCAACCCCGGACGCTGATGTCTGAAGCGCGCGCGGTCATTATCACTGGTTTCTGCGTGCGCTACGAACCCAAGCCGATCCAATCCCAGCCTGGTATTCCACGGGGGCTCCTCCCGCCCTGCGGCAGCCGGGCCTTCAAACAGATGGACGCGCACTGCCACAGGACGGTAGGCGGTTTCTTGCGGAAGAAAGGCTTCCGGATCGTCGATGGGTCACAGATTTCCATAAAGCCGGCCGTCGTAGGTGCAGGGCTGGGTTATTACGGAAAACACTCGGTCGTCGTTACTCGGGATCTCGGCTCCTGGGTCATGTTCTCCTGTTTCGTTACCGACGCCCCGTTGGCTGTCCAAGACTGTTCCCCCTATGGGGGCACCGGCTGTCCCGACGGGTGCGACCTCTGCGCAAAGGCTTGCCCTACCGCAGCCATTGCGGCGCCGTACTGCGTCGAACCATCCAGATGCGTTACCCATTGGCTTTGGGGAAACTTCGCGCCACCTGAACTTCGCTCCAAACAGGAAAATCGCCTTTTCGGCTGCGGTGAATGCCTGTCGGTATGTCCCAAGAACAGGCATGTAGAGCTTCGAAGAAGCTATCCTGTTCCGATTGACGAGCTAGACGATGGGCCCGAGCTATTGCCGTTGCTGCGAGCCGATAACGAGTATTTCAAGCGTGCGATTCCCTCCTTTGCTCTTGATGCAGGAATCGAGGCTATCCGCGGAAATGCCATCATCGCATTAGGCAATATCGGCGATCCGGTGGCCGTGAAAGGCCTGGGGTTCACGCTTCGTCATGGCATACCACAAAACCGGGCCTACTCGGCCTGGGCGCTCGGCCGTATCGGCGGAAGGCGCGCCCGCCGCGTGTTGCAAAGAGCGTTGAAGGAAGAAGACGAGCGATCCGTTATAGCAGAGATCACCAGGGAATTGGATTCTGCTTCCGGATAAGTCGCGCCGGCGTCAATCGAACGTCCCCGTATGCGCCTTCAGGGCCTGTCCAATATTTCTCGTACCTTTGAAAGCAGTTCTTTGGAACTGAAAGGCTTTTGCAGGAAGTCCAGGCCCGCCTCAAGGATTCCATGATGAGAAATCACATTCGCGGTGTAACCCGAGACATAGAGGACTCTCACGCCAGGGCACACTACCTGGAGCTTGCGCGCCAGCTCCTTGCCGCTCAATTGGGGCATCACGACATCAGTAACCAGAAGCTCAACCCTGATCCTGCGCGCTGATACATCTGACAAGGCCTGGGTTCCTCCCGGTGCCTCGATGACGGAATACCCCGCCCCCTCGAGGGCCAACCTTGCAGTGCTTCGAACCGCCGAATCATCGTCTACGATCAGTATTGTTTCTGTACCCCGTGGAGCAGTTGTGCCAGACGCCACGGTCAGAGGCCTGTCGGCTTCCTCGAGGGTCAGCGGGAGATAGATTGTGAATGTTGTTCCCTTGCCCGGCTCGCTGTAGCAGTTGATGTATCCTTCGCTCTGCTTGACAATCCCATACACTGTTGATAGCCCCAGTCCCGTCCCTTTCCCAATCTCCTTGGTAGTGAAGAATGGCTCATACATATGCGACAGGGTTTCCTGGTCCATCCCGACGCCCGTGTCGCTGACAGCGATGCGAACATACTGCCCCGTCTTGGCTCCGGGGTGATCACGAACGTACGCTTCGTCGAAGGAACGATTTGAAGTCTCAAGAGTGAGCTTCCCGCCCGACGGCATGGCATCCCGCGAATTGACAGTCAGATTCAGAAGGACTTGTTCTATCTGCCCGGGATCTGCCAGAAAGTTGCCCGTGTCGGGATCAATGAATGTCCGCAGCTCGATATCCTCCCCGATGACCATCTCGAGCATTTTCTGCATGGAGCGAACGAGGTCTTTTGCGTTGACTATCCGGGGTCTCAGTATCTGCCTGCGACTGAACTCCAGAAGCTGCGCGGTAAGCGCGGCTGCCCTCTTTGCCGCTTTTATGATCTCAGCCACATACTGCTGGTTCTTTTCAGGCAGTTCCTGTTTGAGCACCTCGCAGTAGCCCATGATTGCCTGAAGAATGTTGTTGAAGTCGTGGGCGATCCCCCCTGCCAGCTGACCAATTGCCTCTATCTTCTGGGCCTGCGTGAGTCTTTCTGCCAGCGATCTTTCTTCAGTGACGTCTCTGCCATACAGGTTGATATACCCCACGCCTGGGAACGGTACAACTGCAACAGCGTACGACCTCGAGGCCTGGCGAATCTCAATTTCCTGCTTTTTCCCCGACTCCCACGCAAGAGCGAGCGCAGGCAGATGCTCTCCAGGGATCTTTCTGTCTGCTCCACCGGCCCAGGAAGACATCATCGGTTCGCTCGCCTTGTTGGCGTATATGACCGACCCGTCCGCAGCAACTCGCATGACGGGCTGCGGGCTCTCATCAGGAAAGCGCGCGAGACTCAAAAGACGTTCCTCAGCTTGTTTGCGCTCTGTGATGTCACGCGAGATGCCGAAGGTCCCGATGATGTTTCCCTCTTGATCACGCAGGGGCATCTTTGTGGTCAAGACCCACGTGTCAGGGCGATCTGGCCACGTCTCCTTTTCTTCTTCGTTCAGAATAGGCTCGCCGGTACGAATGATGCGCTGCTCATCCTCATACGCTTGCTGCGCATGTTCTTCTGAGAAAAAGTCCATGTCGGTCTTGCCAATCATCTCGGAAGCATCGTTCAGGCCGCATATCTTCGCATGGGCCCTGCTGCCGCGAATGAAACGGCTTTCGACATCTTTGAAATAGATCTTGTCGGGAATGTTTTCCATCAGAGCGCTCAGAAGACTGCGCTCAAGAGCCAGCTCAGACTCCCGTCGTTTGCGCTCCGTGATGTCGCGTGCGATCGCTTGTTGTGTCCCATCAGAGAGCCTTCCCGCGCTGATCTCGACCGGAAAGAAAGACCCGTCCTTCCTTTTCATCAGGCGCTCGAAGCGCAACTTCTCGCTCGAACTGATCCTCTCGAAGCGCACCCTGCCGTCGTCACGCAATTCATCCGGATAGGTGTCCTGGATGCTTAGTCGGAGCAGCTCTTCACGCGCGTAGCCCAGCATCTTGCAGAGCTCCGAGTTCGCCATGATGAATTTCATGTTTTCATCCAGGAGAAAGATGCCGTCCGCAGCCTGCTCCAGGAGATCTCGGTAACGCTGCTCACTTCTGCGCAACTTTTCTTCAATCTGGTGGTGCTCCGTGATATCGCGTCCCGTGCACACGATTCCCATGACTTTTCCCTGCGCATTCCTGAGCGGCACTTTGGTTGTCAGCGTCCAGCGTTTCTGGCCTTCCTGATCAACGGATTCTTCCTCCTTGTTTATCAGAGCAGTGCCCGTCTGAATGACCATGCGCTCATCGGCGATGTAGCGCGCAGCCTCCGAGCGGGGATAGAAGTCGAGATCGCTTTTCCCGACAGCGTCTTGCGCCCTCTCCAGGCCCATGACGCGTGCATTCGCGCTGTTCGTGATCAGGACGCGGCTCTCCGTGTCCTTTATCGAAACGTAGTCCGGCAGATTGTTGATCAGGGTCAGCAGCTGGCCGCGCTCCTCCTCCACCTGCTGCTTCAGGAGGGTCTGTTCCGTGATGTCCTGAAATGTGGCCAATGCTCCGGCGAACTCCCCATGAGAGCCATACTGGGGCGTGGCCGTCACCAGAAGGTGTCGCGCCTTGCCGTCGAGCCTCAGAATTTCGACCTCGTAGGTGCTCGTTTCCCCACGTGAACGCCTGGCTGTTTCCCGACGAATGTGGCTGAACTCCTCCTCGCTCATGAAGTCCCGCAGATTCATCCCAATGATCCTCATTTTGCTAGCCGCGAAGATCATCTCAGAAGCAGGATTGGCGAAAGTGATTTTTTCTGCCGTGTCAACGACGACGACGCCCATGGCGAGGTTGTGCAGGAGCAGGCGATATCGCTTTTCCTGCTCTTCGAGAGCCTCTTCGGCCTGCCTTCGGCCTGTCGATTCGCTTTCCCACTTTCGAAGCTGGTTCCTCAGGGTCATGAAGAGCAGGAGGGCTGTGACCAGAACGAAGGCCAGGCCCTTGTAGGTCTGGAAGTTGAGGTTCAGCTGCGCGGGCATGACAAAGAGGGCCAGCGTCCGGTCAGAAAGCACGATCCAGAGACTCGCAAGGATCGCATACGTGATAGTGACCCGAAGAGCTATGTCCATGATTTTGCGTTTCATTCTCTGTTACCCTGCAATGACAAAAGATTTAAGCCGGGCGCATTATTCCTATGGCCACCATTTTGCCGCATTCAGCTGCTACGTCAAGACAGAAACTCGCCATTGTCAGGTGACTATCGTATGAACACCGCGTTGTGGCGATTCGCCTCCGTGACATGGACCGAAAGAGGAATCCCCTGAGCTTTGGTGATGATATGGTGTTTGGTCCCGTTTTTCATGCGATCCGTCGGGTTCGGCCCCGTCTTGGCCCCCCAAGGCAGCCCTCACCGAAGAGTGGAATGACCCGGATCTCTTTCCACTCGGTTCGATACTCTCATCGTGTTTTGAGACTGCCACCCACAGTCTTGAGGATGTCCTTATAAAGACTTAAAATCCCCTAACTTATGATGTTGTGCAGCGCTGTTAAACGTTTGGGCCTTTGGACCCTCTGGGGTGTGATGTCTTGGAGGAAGCAAAGTGAAAAAGCGAATATTAGTTGCAGTAATTCTTGTGGTCCTTTTGGCGGCGTCGACGTATGCACAGACAAACTTCTTTGAGCTGGTAAAGACTGGAACACCGGAGGACATACAGACAGCCATTAGTAGGGGCGCGAAGGTAAATGCGACCAAAGACGGCTGGACCCCGCTCATGCTCGCCGCCGCTTACAACCAGAATCCCGAGGCGATCACGACCCTCCTGAAGGCTGGTGCTGACGTGAAGGCTAAGGGCCATGCCCTGACCCCGTTGCAGCAGGCCGCCATACACAACCAAAACCCCGAGGTGATCACTACGCTGTTGAAAGCCGGCGCAGACGTTAAGGCTCAGAGCAAGGACGGCTGGACCGCGCTGATGTACGCCGCCCAGTACAGCCAGAATCCCGAGGTGATCACCGTGCTACTGAAAGCCGGCACAGACGTTAAGGCTCAGAGCAAGGACGGCTGGACCGCGCTGATGCTCGCCGCCCGGTATGGCCAGAGTTCCGAGGTGATCACCACGCTTCTGAAAGTCGGTGCGGACGTTAAGGCTCAGAACAAGGACGGCTCTACCCCGCTGATATACGCCGCCCAGTATAGCCCGAACCCCGAGGTGATCACTACGCTCCTGAAAGCCGGCGCAGACCTGGAGGCTCGGGCTACCGACGGCTCTACCCCGCTGATGCTCGCCGCCCAGTACAACCAGAATCCCGAGGTGATCACCGTGCTACTGAAAGCCGGCGCAGACGTTAAGGCTCAGAACAAGGACGGCTCTACCGCGCTGATATACGCCGCCCAGTATAGCCCGAACCCCGAGGTGATCACTACGCTCCTGAAAGCCGGCGCAGACGTTAAGGCTCAGAGCAAGGACGGCTGGACCGCGCTGATGCTCGCCGCCCAGTACAGCCAGAATCCCGAGGTGATCACCGTGCTGCTGAAAGCCGGTGCAGACGTTAAGGCTCAGAACACGGACGGCTGGACCCCGCTAATGCTCGCGGCCCGGTACAACCAGAATCCCGATATGATCACTGCGCTCCTGAAAGCCGGCGCAGACCTCAAGGCTGAGGACAAGGATGGCGACACCCCGCTGATGCTCGCCGCCCAGTACAACCAGAACCCAGAGGTGATCACTGCGCTCCTGAAAGCCGGCGCAGAGCTGGAGTTTGCTCGGGACAAGGATGGCGAGACCCCGCTGATGCTCGCCGCCCAGTACAACCAGAATCCCGATATGATCACTGCGCTCCTGAAAGCCGGCGCAGACCTCAAGGCTGCGGACAAGGATGGCGAGACCCCGCTGATGCTCGCCGCCCAGTACAGCCCGAACCCAGAGGTGATCATGAGGCTGTTGACGGCTGGCGCGAACGCGTACGCCTTAGACAGTGCGGGAAAGACCGCCGTTGATTACGCGCAGGGCAACGAGAAGCTGAAAGGGAGTGACGCCTATCGGCAGGTCCAGCAGAAGCCCTCGGCTTCCCTGGAACTCAAAGATCTGTCCTTTGAGGACATCTATCCTGTGTTTCATACCTACTACGACACTCATTCGCTGGGTAGGGTGGTGCTGTGCAACACCACAAAGCAGCCCATCACGGGCATCAAGGTGAGCTTCCAGATCAAGGAGTTCATGGCCGACCCGAACGCCTGCCCGGCTCCCTCGGAGCTGGGGCCAGGAGAATTAAAGTCTGTGGATCTCTTCGGTCTGTTCCTGCCAACCATTTTGCAGACGACGGAAAAAACCAAAACGCAGGCGCGGGTAGACGTCGAGTGTACGCTGGGCGGGCATGTGGAGCACCAGAACCTGGTGCAAAGTATCCCCATCCTCAATAGAAACGCTACCAGTTGGGTAGACGACAAAAGAGCTGCAGCCTTCGTGACCGTCAGGGACCCTGTAGTCCTTACCTTCTCAAGAAACGTAAACAGCATGGTGAAGGGAACAATCAAGGGCGAGGTCAATCCCAATCTGATCACCGCGGTTGCTTTCTTTCAAGCCCTTCAGCTTTACGGCCTCACGTATTCGCAGGATCCCATTCCCACCCTTACGGCAAACAGCCAGGTGGCAGACTTCATCCAGTTCCCGCGTGAGACCCTGCAATACAAGGGAGGGAAGTGCAGCGATTTCTCCGTTCTCTATTGCGCACTCTTGGAGTCGGTGGGAATAGAAACGGCGTTTATCACGATTCCAGGTCATATCTTCATTGCCTTTTCCACTGGAGTCAGTCCCGATGAGGCAAGAAAGAGCTTCTTCTCCCGTGCGGATGACCTGATCGTGCAAAATGATAAGAGCTGGATTCCGGTCGAAGTGACTGAAACTGCTGGATTCCTACAGGCATGGCAGGATGGGGCCAAGGAGTGGAGGGAGAATACAGCAAGCAACCAGGCTGCTTTTTATCCTCTCCATGATGCGTGGCAGTTGTATGAACCAGTCGCGCTTCCGGGTACTGAGGTGGCTGTGAATCTTCCTCCCTCCGAGAAGATCGTGAGCGCGAGTAAGCAAGAGGTGGGGAAGTTCATTGATAAGGAAATCTCCACCAAGGCCGCAGCGTTAGAGAGTCAAATCACAAACGCGCAAGATTCTCGAAAACCAACTAACGAGCTAGGAGTTCTGTTTGCTCGATATGGGCAGTACGATCGGGCGCAGAAAGAGTTCGAGAAGCTTCTTGCAAAAGAGGAGTACGTTCCTGCTCTCCTTAACATGGGCAATATCTTTTATCTGAATGATCAGAAAGAAAAGGCGTTGGTTTACTACAATCGCGCATATGCCAAGGATCCTGAGAACCCAAGGGTGCTTCTGCAGGTCGCAAGGGTGAATCATGACCTTGAGAACTATGGTGCGGTGGAGAAGCTTTACGCGGAGTTGAAAGCAAGGGACCCAGACCTTGCGCGGCGGTTTGCCTACCTCGACCTGAAAGGGGAGGATGCCACACGGGCGGCCAATGTAGCAGGAGTGAATGGGGCTGTCGTGTGGGAGGAGTAGCAAATTGTGATACGCTTATCACATTCTGATTGCCGTGAAAATGGCAGACTCATAGCACCGCAATCACGGATACCATGGCGGAAGCCTTTGGTGCTAGTCTGTCAGGTTTCTTGCCGAAGGGTCACGACGCGCCTCGGTTATGAAATCTCCGCGATCATCACGGTAATATCGTCTGCCTGAGGCGCGGAGCCGATGAAACTTTTCATCTCTTTGTCGAGGTCCGCTAGGAGAGTCTCTACGGGCTTCATGCACCTGGGGTAGAGGAATTTCCTGAGGTTTTCTTCACCGTAGCGCTCGCCCTTTTCATTATACGCGTCGATGAGACCGTCGGAATGAATGAAGGTCCTGAAGTTCTTATGAATGGGCAAGGTGTGGCTCTTGAGGTCGGCGAACGTTTTAATGCCCAAGGGCCACAGGTTGGGGCTGATGATCTTGCCTTTCGCCTTGACACTTTCCTCCTCCGTGAAGAAAACATAGACGGGCGAATAGCCGCAATTGAAAAAAGTGGCTTCTCGTTTCTCGCGGTCTATGAACACGAAGGCGGCCGCCACGAAAATCTCCTCGGGGGTCTGGTCAATGACGACGTTGTTCAGCGCCGAGAGGATGGAGTTCGGGTCGTAGGAGCTCAGCGAGCCGCACACCTTCAGCGTCGAGAAGAATGAACTCAGGGTGCTCGTGAGAAGAGCAGCCGCTATGCCCTTGCCGGAGACGTCGAAGGAAGAAAGCATCGAGAGATTACCCGTAATCTCCATGCATTGGAGGTAGTCCCCGCCAATTTCGTATGCCATCCGGACATACTTCTTGACGGCCAGGCCAGGCCTGTCCGCCGAGTTCCTGCCGATGAGGAACTCTTGCATCTTGCGGGCGTTGGTGAGGTCGGTGTTGCGTATCTCCGCGATGTTCCTCGTAAGGTCGGCGAAGCTGCCGATCCCGAAGTACCTTCCCTTATCGTAGATCATGAAGTCGTCGTAGAGCCTCCCGGCATCGCGCTTGAGTATCAGCTCCATTGCCTTCTCGCAATTCTCCGAAGCATCTACGTAGAAGCTTGCTTGATCGAGGAACTTCTCCACTGAAGGGTCGGTGAAACCCGTCAGCGTGGTCTTCTTTTTTAACAGGTTCTGCTTGTGGAGGAGACCGATCACCCCGAAGTCACCTTCGACCGGTAGGCTGTTGATGTCTTCTCGTGACGAAAATATCCGGAGGGCCTCAACGACGCCTATCCTATGACTTATCGGCTCTACGAACTTGGTAATATGTCCGACCTTGAGGATCGAGAAGGAATCCAGAAGCCTCTTCAGCCTGGCCTGGACAAAATCGCGAATTTCATTGCCGTGAGAGAGCTCAAGGGCTTCCACGCCTGCCTCCTGTCGATGCCTGGAGCCTGCCGTCTCCTTGGCTCATTCTATCGCACTGTCAGTCCCCGGGCAATGGGACTCCCATCGAATGAACGCCGCCATTATCAGCTCCGTGGGAACCAACGCCAGGAAGGTAAAGGACGAAAACCCGCAAGCCCGGCCGCGCACGTGACCATTATTCATTTGAGATTCAAGGGTGTAGAATATCCGGACATCCAGCAAGTAAAGGAAGGTCGATATGTCAGCATCCTTCGCCGAGAACAAAATCCTCCAGGAATTCGACTCGTACATGGACAAGGTCCTGCGGGAATGGAATGCGCCGGCGGTCGGAGTGGGCGTTGTCCAAGGAGACAGGCTGGTCTTTGCCAAAGGGTACGGCTGTCGGGACTACGCGAAGAAGCTGCCCTTCACTCCTGCTACCCTCTTCCAGATTGCCTCCAATACGAAACTGTTCACTGCGGTGGCTGCGGGAATGCTGGTGGAGGAGGGCAAGCTGACCTGGGACAAACCGGTTCACGATTCCGTTCCTGCCATCCGGTTCCATGACAACCAGCTGAACAACACCGTCACCCTCCGTGACATGCTGGCCCATCGAACGGGGATAACCCGGCACGATATGATCTGGGTCAAGTCCGACTTCACCAGGAAGGAGCTGTTCGAGCGGCTCAAGTGGTTGGAGCCCTGCCAACCGCTGAGGCAGATGTCCCTCTATAACAATCTGATGTATGCGGCAGTGGGATACCTGATCGAGTTGCAGTCAGAAAAGACCTGGGAGGACTACGTCCGCGAAAAGATCCTCAGGCCACTGGACATGAATGCCACGGTCTACTCTGTCGCAGAGATGGTCAAAGAGGAGGACCACTCCGTGCTCTTCACCGAAAAGCGGGACGCGCCGGAGCTCCACAAGATTCCGTACTACGAGGACACAACGGGCAGCGCTCCGGCCGGAGCGATCATCTCAAACATTCAGGACATGTCTCACTGGCTCATTGCCCTCATGAACGACGGGCAATACGATGGCAGGCAGATTTTTTCTGCGAGCGTACTCAAGGCCACACTCGAACCAGCCGTCGCGCTGCCGAACGCGGGGGGTGAGGCCAGAGGCTGGTGGGAGCTTCTGAATGCCGCGTACTGCCTGGGTCGCATTTCGGCTTCCTACCGTGGCCACCTGATTACGTTGCATGGCGGGGGCATCACCGGGAGCTACTCTCAGGTGTCATTCATGCCGCAGGAGCGGATCGGAGCGATTGTGTTTGTAATCGGCGATCACTGCGCCCCCCTCTCCGACATCGTGAGTTACAATGTCTACGAGCGAGCTCTCGGAATGGACCAGACTCCCTGGAGCGCGCGCTGGCTTGAAATCGTGAAGAAGAACAAGAAGGCGGGGACCGAGGCCCGTGCAAAGGCCGGTGGAGAACGGGTCCTGGATACCCGGCCGTCCCATGCCCTCGCGGACTATGCGGGTGTGTACGAGCATCCCGCCTACGGCGATCTGAAGATCACGTTGAGGGACGGGCAGCTCCAGTTCGATTTCCATAAGAGCGAGCTCCCCCTCAGCCATTTTCACTACGACCGATTCGACACACCAGACGACGAGCTGAAGGGCAAGTGGGCGGTGAATTTCATCACCAACCCGCAGGGAGTGATTGACAAGGTCGTCATGTCATTGGACGAAGCTGAGGCCGTATTCACGCGAAGGCCAGAGACCCTTGACTCCCGGATCCTCGCCCAGCTCGCGGGGACGTACCGGACCCCTGATGGCTTTCCGTTCCAGGTGGTTCTGAAGGTTGACGGCGGCCTCTTCCTGGTTGTCCCTGGGCAGCCGGATGACACCCTGGTCCCTTGCAAAGGCCTCAGATTTCGAACCCCGCGGTACTCGGACGTTGTGTTTGAGTTTCTCATGGAGAACGATCAGATCAAGGCCCTCAAAGTGACGACTCCTAGCGGCGAACGGGTTCATCTGCGCAAGTAAGCTCTTCTGGGTGAGGTCGACACAGACGGATTTGTGATACGCTGAACCTCGGGAGGTCTACGCCATGATCATTTTCGGGGTCAACACATTCATGTGGGCATCCCCTTTCAGGACAAGGGATCTTCCTCTCCTCGACAGAGCGAAGTCCCTTGGTTTCGACCTGCTGGAAATTCCCATCGAAGGCGAGCAAGATATTGACTATCGCAAGGCCGCAGAGGAATACAGGCGCACCGGCCTTTCAGCGTCGATCTGCGCTGTCATGGGAGCAGGCCGGGATCCTTCCCACGACGATGAAGTAATCCAAAGGGGTGGCGTGTCGTACCTGAAGCACCTCATCGATGCGGCCGTCACGGTGGGGTCGCCTCTGGTGGTGGGTCCTCTATTTGCGTCCGTAGGCCGCACGTGGCAGGCTTCCCCGGAGCAGCACAAGCGTGAGCTGGACCGGTGCGCAAAGAATCTGAAACAGGTTGCGCGCTACGCGGAGGACAAGGGCATCACCCTCGCCCTCGAGCCCTTGAACAGGTTCGAGTCCAGTTTCGTCAACCTCACTGACCAGGCCGTTGAGCTGGCGCACATGATCGACAGTCCGCGCATGAAAGTCATGATGGACACGTTCCACGCGAACATCGAGGAGAAGAGCCTTGGAAAGGCAATCGAGGCGGCCGGACCTCTTCTGGTCCACGTGCACGCAAACGAAAATGACAGAGGAACCCCCGGCAGCGGGCATGTTCCCTGGAGCGAGGTCGCAGGCGCCATGAAGAAGATCAGGTTCGAAGGCGCGCTGGTGATCGAGTCCTTCTCCACGGAAGTCAAGGAAATTGCGCGCGCCGCCGCTGTCTGGAGACCGCTGGCTGCTAGCGCAGACATCCTGGCAAGAGACGGCCTGGCGTTTCTGAAGAAGCTCATGGCCTAGCGCAGTACCCTGCCTAGCCCAGTACTCTGCCTAGCGCACTACTCTGCGCGGAGCCCGGCGTAGGTTCCGTGTCCTATTTGACCCGGGGAATCTCTATGCGCTTGCCGCCCTCCATTGCAGATTCATGGGCGCAGATGCCCGTCATTGTCCAGTTGGCGGCGCGCGGAGCATCCACTGCCGATTCGCGTCCTTCCACGATGGCGCGGATGAACTCGTGGGCCAGATGGGGGTGAGACCCGCCATGTCCCGCGCCCTGGATGAAGGAGGTGTGGGCGTGCTGGTCATCGTAGACTCCGCGGATGGTATACGGTGCGATCTCCTTGGGAAGCCGGCTTCCGAAGTCTGGAACCTCCACTCTCTTTGCATCCTCGAACCCTGAATACAGGACAGGCTTCTCCCCGGCGAGCTGCTCCCATTCAAAGGATAACTTTGTTCCGTACACGTCGAAGCTTTCACGGTATTGGCGGATGGTGTCGAAGAGCGACCGCGTCACCTCGCAGGCAAGATCCGAGTCCCGCAACTTGACCAGCGCCGTTTCGATGGCAAACGGCGAGCCGTAGCGTTTGGCGTACTCCTCCCGGATAGTGCCCGAGCCGAAGCACACCACGGATTCCGCAAGCCCGCCGCTCAGGGCAAGGAGCGGGCTCACCGCGTGCGTGGCGTAGTGCATGGGGGGGAACCCGTACCAGTAGTCCGGCCAGCCGGGCAGGCTCATGTTCTGCTGGTGGGAGCCGCGGAGGAACTGGATCTTTCCCAGCTCTCCCTTGTCCACCATCTCCTTAACGTAGAGGAACTCCCTGGTATAGACGGCTGTCTCCATCATCATGTAGACCTTGCCTGCCTTCTTTCGCGCCTCCGTAATCTTCAGACAGTCGGAGACGGTGGTCGCCATAGGCACGGTGCTGCAGGCGTGCTTGCCGGCGTGCAGGGCGGCAATCGTCATCGGCCCATGGGCCGCGATGGGCGTGACGATGTGGATTGCGTCGACCTCCGCATCAGCCAGGACATCCTCAAAGCGGGTGTACCGTCTCTCCACCTTGAACATGTCGCCCACCGTGTCCATCCTGGCCTTGTCCCGTTGGCAGATTGCGTAACACTCGGCGTCGGGGTGCTTCTGATACAGGGGCACAAACTCCGCTCCGAACCCGAGCCCGACAACGGCTACTCGTACCTTCTTTCCTGATGCCATGAGTCCCTCCTCGTGGCGAATATGGATCCAGTGTCTCTCCAAAGGTATGGAGGTTCGAGTCGGCAGTCCATCGAACGTCGCTGGATGAACGAACGCGGCGGGGAGCGTCGTTGACCGGGCAGAGCCTTTGTGCTACCCAGGAAGAGGCCGGGTTTGTCGACGTCAAGCGCGCTTGTTTGACTTTCACCGCGATTGTTGTGCACGCGAAGGCAAAACAGTAAAGTTCCCGCAATGAGCACGGAAGGATCGACGATTCGTAAAGCTCTTGCGCTCGTCGGTTTCCCCATCCTCATTGCGCTGATCATCGTCCCTGTGATCGTCTTCCGCCATGATATCTGGGTCCTCTTTTCTTCTGTGAAGAAGCTCGAAGAATGGGTCCGTGCAAGCGGCCCCCTGGCGCCGATTGTTTTCATTGGGGTCCAGGTCTTCCACGTGATAATCTTTGTGATCCCCGGGGAAGCGGTCCAGATTGCGGGGGGGTATCTCTTCGGGATTTGGCGTGGCACTCTGTATTCAGTCATCGGAGTGCTGATCGGGTCACCGATCGATTTCTATCTTGCCCGTCTTTTCGGCGTTCCCTTTGTGAACGCGCTCTTTACCGCAGAGAAAGTGGAAAAGTTGAAAAAGCCGCTGGGCTCGTCCGGGTCAAAGGCAGCCTTGTTTCTGCTTTTCCTGATCCCCGGGATCCCCAAGGACGCCTTGTGCTATGTCTCAGGCCTGTCGCCTTTGCGCTTTCGGTTTTTCATCTTTGCCTCAATGGCAGCACGGCTCCCCGGGATTATTGGCAGCTCTCTCATCGGAAGCTCCGCAGCAGACCGGAAATGGATGCTCGCGGGGACTGTTTTCGCAGGGGCTGCAATCCTTTTCTCAGTCGGCTTTTTTCTCCGAAAGCGGATCGAGCATTGGCTCCAAGGGCTGTCGATACGCCGTGACCGGGGGGCACCGTGACCCCGAACAAGAGCAGCGGGTCGTTCTCTTCGTTGTTCCATTCAGTGTTCCATGACTGTTCCATTCATGTGCTGCCGGGAGCAGCGAATGGGTCCGGTTTTCCAAACGTTCCCTCTGGCGCGCGTTTCATGATCGCATAACTCCTTTGGCTGTTTGAAAAAGCGAACAACTCGGGAATCGGATCAATCCGTCGTCTCCCTGCGAATTGCCATGGCATGGTGATTGCATCCCTGGTATCCGGAATAACCTGTGAGGGAGGATCATTTCTCATGCAGCAGATGAGCGCGGAAGGCACCTGCAGGTACAAGCAGTCGTGCCATTTCTACAACATCGACCAGAAGAACGACCGCAGTGCCCGGCTCAGGGAGCTGTACTGCGTGAAATGGCCCGAGCAGTGCAAGATACACCAGACGCGGCGCACCGGGGGCGCCGTCACCATCACGCTTTGGCCTGCAGGAAGGGTGGTCTGACATGAAAATCGGCGAGTTCCTCGTGAAGATCGGCGCCATGAAGCAGTGGCAGGTGGAAGACATCCTCATCGTTCAGAAATCCGGCGATGCGCGAATGTTTGGAGAGCTGGCGATCTCCTTGGGGTACATCGACGACAAAGCTCTCATGAAGTACGTTGAATCCCATTCGAAAGCCCTAAAGGTGGCCCCTTCAACCTGAGCAGCCGCGACGGTCCCCGCGCGCTTGACTCCCATTGCGCCGCATGGTAGGAAGGCACGTTCAGATATGACAATCGGAATCACATACGACCTTCGTTCCGAATGGCTCGCCATGGGCTATTCCGAGCTGGAAACCGCCGAGTTCGACCGGGAGGAGACTGTTGACTCGGTGGAGGCGGCTCTGCGCGCGGACGGATTTGCAACAGAGAGGATCGGAAGCTTCCGCAGTCTCATTGCGGCTCTCGCCTCTGGCAGGAAATGGGACCTTGTGTTCAATTTTTGCGAGGGAATGCACGGGCTGGGCAGGGAGGCTCTTGTGCCGGCTCTCCTTGACGAGCACAGGATCCCCTATACGTTTTCGGATCCGTCGGTCCTGGCTGTGTCCTTGCACAAGGGCCTTGCGAAACGGGTGGTCCGTGATGCGGGAGTGCGCACGCCGGACTTCGCCATCGTGCAGACCGTTGCGGACCTGGACCAGGTGACGCTTGCGTATCCGCTTTTCGCCAAGCCGGTCGCAGAGGGCACCGGCAAAGGGATCACATTCCGCTCACGGATCCAAAGCGCTGGCGAGCTTCGCGAGGTGTGTCGGGGGCTGCTTTCGGAGTACCGCCAGCCCGTCCTTGTGGAGGAGTACCTGCCGGGCAGGGAGTTCACGACAGGGGTCATAGGCACCGGCAGCCAGGCGGAAGCCGTTGGCACGATGGAGGTGATCATGCGTGAGAGCGCGGAGCCCCACGCGTACACCTACGTGAACAAGGAAGACTGCGAGGAGCGGATCCTCTATGAGCTGTCCCGCGGAGAAGAGGCCGGGGCGTGCGCGGATCTTTCCCTGCGCGCCTGGAAGGCGCTGGGCTGCCGCGACTCCGGCAGGATAGACATTCGAATGGACGGTCAGGGAAGGGTGAGTTTCATGGAGGTGAACCCCCTTGCTGGTCTGCACCCCAAGCACTCCGACCTTCCCATCATCTGTTCCATGGTGGGCGTGAGCTTCCAGGAGCTCATCCACCGCATCATGGCTTCAGCCCTGGACCGGACGGTGGGCCTGCCTGCGGGCCGATAACGGGGTTCGTCTCTTCCGAAGCGAGCTTGCGGCGGACGCAGGCGCAGAACCTGTCCAGCACCCACTCGAAGCATTGCGCGGGGAGCTTCTCCGGGCGGACATCGGGGACATCGTTGTAACTGTCGATGACGACAACCCGGTGGTCCGCCGTGATGCTCCACTCCACCGTGTTGAAATCCAGCCCCTGCGCGTCCGTGAGCGCCGCCGTTTTTCTCTCCAGCTCTTCCCTGACATCTTTCAATTCATCGGTCCCCAGAAGGGAATATTCTGCCATGTCGAACGGCCGCGGCGTCCATCGAACAATGAAGACATCCCCGCTCTCGACGCAGAACGCCCGCACGTAGTCCACGTGGTGGATGAGCTCTTGAACGACCAGCACCCGGGAATCCGAGAGAGACTCATAGAGGCTTCGAAGGGCATCGGGGGTCTCCACGCGAAACACGTCCTGCCAGCCGTAGCCGTCCACGGGCTTGAGAATGCAGGGGAACCCGACGTGCTCTTCGATTTTTTTCCAGTCGGGCGGAGCCACCATCTCCCGCACGTCTTCGGCCTTGTTGATCCTGGGAAGGACAACGGTCCGGGGATGGCGGATGCCGAGTGAATCGTACAGCAGCAGCTCGGAAAACTTGTCCGTGGTGAGAGTGAAGAAGGGATTGTTGATGACGTATGCGCCGCCGCGCGACCAGTAGCGGAGGATGGTGCGCAGGTATGGATCGCAGAAGCTCACCCTGTCGATGACGACCCGGTACGGAGATGACCGAGGATGCACGAGCTCGCCGAAACGGATGAACTCCGTGTCCAGATCGGACAGCCTCTGGACCACGCCGCGGATGAAGGGGTTATCCTGGAACTCGAGAATCCCGACCTTCACTGTGGTCGCGGTCTCAGAGGCTGTGCCGAGGCGTCAGAACCAGATGCGGAAACCAAGGGCCGGCTGCGCCTCGAAGTTCAGCGCGTCGATGCCGGAGCTGTCGATGGGAATCCAGGCTGGCGCGATTTCGAGGAAGATCTCCAGGACATTGCCGAGCGCCCAGATCTGCAGTCCGATGGGAAGCCGCGCCCCGAGGGCGAATGAGAACTGGCTTGACGTGGCAATGGCCGCGTATCCGCCGATGCCGATGTAGTAGTCCAGCGGCCGTACCAGGCGGCCATGCAGGAACCAATAGTCCATGGTGAAGTCAACGGCAGTATTGCCCTGCTGCAGAATTACGCCGAGCCCAAAATACAGGGGCACCTTGGGAAGGTGGAAGACGAATCTGCCGCCCCAATCGTTGAAGTTTCGCGAGGCAGCTTCTGCTCCGATGGCGATGTCTTTCGCAAAGCCGGCCGTTGACAGGGCAAGAAGGCCGGCCACAACCAGGATGAGACTCTTCTTCATTCTCAGCTCCCTTCGATTTCAGAAGATAGTGGTGTTGGGAACAAGTATACCCGCAGTCTCTGATTTTCTCCAGTCTATGAAAGGCGTGTTCATGGCCCCTGGTTCAAAACAAGACCTTGCCCAGCCGATACTCAAAGCGAGGGGATCCAAAGGGAGTCGTCCAGTGAACTGGAGAGTCCGCATGAGAAGAGACGAGCTGCAGCTGAGGCGGATCGTCCAGAGCCTGGCAAGGCTTCAGGGCGAAACCCCCGGCGTTGCTGCTGCCCGTGAACGAACTCTACGCGCCCTCGCCGCCAAGATCGCGGAGATGCGGGGGCTCGTCGAAGACTGTCTCAGCGGACGCACGGAGTACGATCAGTCCGTCATGGAGTATCGGGTCAGGGTCGAGTTCCCCCTGTATTCGCACCTCGGCTCTCTCTCGGCGCTTGCGCCGGGGCATGTGGACTGGTTCAGCGCGTAAGCCGAAGCCGGCTGAATAATCTTACAACTTTCGGATACAGTCTCAAGATTGACAGCTCACAGCACTCGTAGGAGAATGGGAGCCGCAATGAGCCAAGCATCACAGGCCCGTTCTCTCCTGTCGGGAAACGAGGCAATCGCCCGGGGGGCCTGGGAGGCCGGCGTCACGGTAGCCACCGGTTATCCAGGAACCCCTTCCACGGAAATCCTCGAGTTTGCAAGCCGCTACAAAGAGGACATCTACTGCGAATGGTCTCCCAATGAGAAGGTGGCGCTGGAGGTGGCAGCCGGCGCGTCCCTCTCTGGTGCGCGCGTGATCGTGACCATGAAGCACGTGGGGCTGAACGTCGCGGCGGATCCCCTGATGACCTTGTCGTACATCGGGACTGTCGGCGGACTGGTTGTTTGCGTTGCCGATGACCCCGGTATGCATTCCTCCCAGAACGAGCAGGACACGCGTCACTACGCGCGCCTGGGGAAAATGCCCATCCTGGAGCCGGCGGACTCCACGCAGGCGCGGGATTTCATCCTTCTCGGGATGGAGATATCGGAGAAGCACAGCACTCCCGTCATCCTGAGGTCCACAACCAGGGTCAGCCATTCCAGCGGCGTTGTCACGCTGGGAGAAAGGGCGCGGCGCTCGCCTCCCGGCGGGTTTGTCAAGGACTCGACGCGGTTCGTGCCCATCCCGCTGTACGGCAGGCCCATGAGAGTGAAGGTGGAGGAGCGCCTTGCCGCAATGAAGGCAGAGGTCAGTTCCTCCCCTGCAAACGCAATCGAATGGGGAGACCGTTCGCTGGGGATCATCGCGGAGGGGATTGCCTACCAGTACGTGCGTGAGCTCGCGCCGCAGGCGTCGGTTCTGAGGATCGGCTGGGTCTGGCCCTTTCCTGACGACCTGATCCGCGAGTTTGCAGCAGGAGTGAAGAAAGTCCTCGTGGTGGAAGAGCTGGACCCGATCCTGGAAGAGCATGTCCGCTCTCTGGGAATCGCATGCGAAGGCAAGGCAGTTGTTCCAGCCATAGGCGAGCTCTCCCCGGACCGTCTGGCAGGCCCGCTGGGACGGGACGGAGGGCGCTTTTCCGCTTCCCAAGCGGTCCCTGGATCTGACGCTTCAGAAGGCCTTCCCGCCAGGCCTCCTGTCCTTTGTCCTGCCTGCCCGCACCGCGGGATCTTCTATGCGCTGGGCAAGTTTGACGTGGTTGTGACCGGGGACATTGGCTGTTATTCCCTTGGCGTATTTCCTCCTCTCAAGCGCATCGACACAATCCTCTGCATGGGCGCTGGAATCTCCATGGCCCACGGAATGCAGAAAGCGGGAGAAAAAAGGAAAGTTGTCGGCATTGTCGGCGACTCCACTTTCTTCCACTCAGGCATAACGGGACTGCTCGACATTGCATACAACAAGGGCGCCTCGACAATCATCGTTGTGGACAACAGGACAACTGCCATGACCGGTCACCAGGAGCACCCGGGCACTGGCCGAACGCTGCTGGGGGAGGAGACCATCAGCGCAAGCATCGAGACCTTTGGACGCGCGTGCGGGATCAGGAACATAGCGACCGTTGACCCGTATGACATCAAGCCTACTGTGGAAGTCATCCGCAAGGCGGTGGAGTCTGACGAGTCATGGCTTATCGTGGCCCGGTCTCCGTGTCCCTTGTCCATGAAGAAAAACCCGGGCGAGCCGCGCAGGGTCAACCAGGAGCTGTGCAGGAAATGCAAGCTCTGCCTGAAACTGGGCTGCCCCGCAATCGAATGGGTGAACGACGAGATCAGGGTGAACGAGCTTCTCTGCGGTGGCTGCGCAATGTGCGAGAAGACCTGCAAGGAAGGCGCATTCCAGGTTGCCTCCGGAGCGTGCAATGAGTCCTGAAGGTCCAGTCACGGGCATCGTGCTTGTCGGGGTTGGCGGGCAGGGCATACTCCTTGCCACGCAGATAGCAGCGCGCGCGGCGCTGATTGCCGGCTACGACGTCAAGACCAACGAAGTGCACGGGATGGCGCAGCGCGGCGGGTCCGTTGTCGCCCAGATCAGGTATGGAGAACGGGTCTACAGCCCGCTCGTTCCTGAGGGGAGCGCAAGCGTGCTTCTCTCCCTGGAGAGGATCGAAGCCCTTCGGTTCGCCTCCTTTCTGGCGCCGGACGGTCTTGCGGTGGTGTCCAGCCAGGCCATTGTCCCGGTCACGGTCTCCAGCGGGCAGGCCGCTTATCCGGCGGACGCGCTGGAGCGGCTTCAGAGGCGCTTCTCCCGCCTGGTCTACGTGGACGCGGTTGCGGTGGGAGAAAAACTCTGCGATACGCGCGTCGCCAACGTTGTCCTGCTTGGCGCAATGTCGACGGCACTGTCGCTTTCGCAGGAGTCCTGGGCGGAGGCCATCACGCAATGCGTAAAGCCACGGTTCGTGGACATCAACAGGAAAGCATTCGAGGAAGGCAGAAAGCTGGCTGTCGCTGTCTAGCCCCCCCTAGTTCCTCTGGTCCCAGCCCGCCAGAACCGCAAGGAAGCGGCTGAAAGCCTCCTCCGAGAAAGCTTCTTCCGTAATCCTGATCACGTGGAATCTTGAGAGTCTGACAGTGACCGTGCGTCTCATGAGCCGGCGCCGGATCTCAAGACCCGCAATCTGGTCCCTGGTAATGATCTGCGGTTTCAGCTCCCGGCCCCGAAACAAAGTGATGGTCTGCTCGTCGAGCTCGATGGATCGGATCCCCTTGAGGAGCCAGATCGCCACGTCGCAGCCAAAAGCAACCGCAAGGGCTGCGATCACCACGACCACCGCCAGCGGGGAGAGGAGAGCCCTGATCCGGGAGGCCAGGAGGACGAGCAGCGCGGCGAACAGGAAAGCAGCCACGTCAGTGGCAAGGAGGTAGCGCAGGTGCGCCTGGAAGCTCATCTTCTCCATCAGCCGCATTTATACCGCAAACCGCGTTTGTCTTGACAGAGCATGCCCGCGCCGCTACCGTGCTCGCGGTGGGAAAAGCTGTACTCCTCCTTGAAGACGGGACTTTGTTCGAGGGTCAATCCCTGGGCGCTGAAGGTGAAGCGTTCGGGGAGGTTGTTTTCAACACATCGATAACAGGATATCAGGAAGTGCTGACAGACCCCTCGTACAGGGGTCAGATCGTCATGATGACCTACCCCCTGATAGGCAACTATGGAATCGTTCCTGAGGACGGGGAATCGAAAAAGGCCTGGCTTTCCGGCTTCGTGGTTCGGGAAGCCAGCTCTGAACGGTCCAACTGGCGCTCGACCATGGACATGCAGACGTGGCTTGGGCAGCAGGGCGTCGTCGGCATCCAGGGAATAGACACCAGGGCCCTGACCAGACACTTGCGCATCCAAGGGGCGAAACACGGGGTCATATCGAGCGCTGATCTGGACCTCGTCTCGCTTGCGCGCAAGCTCGACGCCGCGCCGCGCATCGTGGGGAGGGACCTGGTGGCGGAGGTCAGCTGCGACGCTCCGTACCAATGGAGTGAGCCTGCTTTCGGGGATCAAAAGCCGGATGACGCAAGATACCGTACGGTTGTGATCGACTGCGGACTGAAATACAACATTCTGCGCAGGCTCGTTTCGGCCGGGTGCGGTGTGATGGTTGTGCCGGCGTTCATGAGCGCTGAAGAAATTCTCGCCATGCGCCCGGACGGAATTGTGCTCTCAAACGGTCCCGGCGACCCCGAGCCGGTTTCATATGTCATCGACACGGTGCGAAAGCTGATAGGAAAAATGCCCATCTTCGGGATCTGCCTGGGGCAGCAGATCCTGGGCCTGGCCCTCGGAGGGCGGACGTACAAGCTGAAGTTCGGCCATCACGGGTGTAATCACCCGGTGAAGGACACCAGCACGGGCCGGATTGCAATCACCACGCAGAACCACGGCTTCAACGTCGACATGGAATCCATTGCCCACCCGGGAACGCGCGCAACGCACGTCAACCTTTACGACGGGACAACAGAAGGCCTGGAGAACCGCGAGATGGGTTTCTTCAGCGTCCAGTACCACCCTGAGGCCAGTCCCGGCCCCCATGATGCGACATACCTGTTTGCAAGATTCACGGGCATGATGGACGCCCGCCGGGGGGCATGAGGAATGCCCCGCCGGACCGACATCCACTCAGTCCTCATCATAGGAACCGGACCCATCATCATCGGCCAGGCGTGCGAGTTCGACTACTCAGGGACGCAGGCGTGCAAGGCGCTGCGGGAAGAGGGACTGCGCGTCGTTCTTGTGAACTCCAATCCGGCCACGATCATGACGGATCCCGAGATGGCGGATGCGACCTATATCGAGCCGATAACAGTGTCGGTCCTTTCCAAGATCATCGAAGCGGAGAAGCCGGACGCCCTGTTGCCTACTCTCGGGGGACAGACGGGCCTGAACATCGCAATCCAGCTGGCGGAGAGCGGCATCCTGGAGCGCCACGGCGTCCGGATGATCGGGGCGGACAGGGAGGCAATCCGCAAGGCGGAAGACCGCAAGCTCTTCAAGCAATCCATGGAGAGAATCGGACTGGAAGTCCCGCGCAGCGGCCTGGCGCATTCCCTGGCGGAGGCGCGCGAGACAGCGGGAAAGATAGGCTTTCCGCTCATCATCAGGCCGTCGTTCACCCTCGGGGGCTCGGGAGGCGGCGTGGTGCCGACAGCCCGAAGCTTCGAAGAGATGGCAAACCGCGGGCTTTCGGCCAGCATGATCTCGGAGGTCCTCATTGAGGAATCGATTGCCGGCTGGAAAGAGTTCGAGCTGGAGGTGATGCGCGACAGGGCAGACAACGTGGTTGTCGTCTGCTCCATAGAGAACATGGACCCCATGGGGGTGCACACGGGGGACTCCATCACAGTAGCTCCCGCGCAGACGCTCACGGACCGTGAATACCAGCGGATGCGGGACGCAGCCATTGCCTGCATCCGCGAGATCGGCGTGGAGACGGGCGGATCGAACATACAGTTCGCCGTGCATCCGCAGACAGGCCGGATGGTGGTCATCGAGATGAACCCGCGCGTCTCGCGCTCTTCCGCGCTCGCCTCGAAGGCAACCGGGTTTCCCATAGCCAAGATTGCAGCCAAGCTTGCAGTCGGCTACACCCTGGATGAGATCCCCAACGACATCACCAAAGACACACCGGCCTCCTTCGAGCCGACAATCGACTACTGCGTGGTGAAGATTCCCCGTTTTGCGTTCGAAAAGTTTCCCTCCGCGGACCCCACCCTCACCATCCAGATGAAATCCGTGGGGGAGGTGATGGCAATCGGCCGCACGTTCAAGGAAGCCCTTCAGAAAGGAGTCCGCGGGCTTGAGATCCGGCGCCCCGGGCTGGGGGGAGTCCAGGGCATGTCAGACGACCTTCTTCAAGAGATGCTGGGAAGGCCCACCGCGGAGCGCCTGTTTCAGATCCACGAGGCTTTCTGCCGGGGATGGCCGGTGGAGAGGGTCCACGCGGCAACAAGCATCGATCCATGGTTCCTGCGCAACATGAAAGAGATAGCGGACTTCGAGCCCACCATCTGCCTTGAGAACCTGGCCGAAGCAAAGCGCCTGGGGTTCAGCGACCAGCAGATCGCGGCCAGGGTGGGCAAGGACCAGGACGCGGTGCGGAAGCTTCGATCGGCCGGCGGGATCCTTCCCGCCTACAAGCTGGTGGACACCTGCGCGGCGGAGTTCGAGGCGTACACTCCGTATTATTACTCCACGTATGACGCGGAGGATGAGGCGCGTCCCACGGCCCGGAAGAAGATCATGATCCTCGGCGGCGGGCCCAACAGGATCGGACAGGGGATAGAGTTCGATTACTGCTGCGTGCATGCCGCCTTTGCCCTGCGGGAGATCGGCTTTGAGACCATCATGGTGAACTCCAATCCTGAGACAGTCTCAACGGACTACGACACCTCCGACAAGCTGTACTTCGAGCCTCTGACCCGTGAGGATGTGCTGAACATCGTGGAACGGGAGAAGCCGCAGGGCGTGATCGTGCAGCTCGGAGGACAGACCCCGTTGAATCTGGCCGTGGGCCTGGAGCAGGCCGGGGTTCCTATCATCGGGACGAGCCCGGATTCCATTGACAGGGCGGAGGACAGGAAGAGGTTCTCCGAGCTGGTCAGGACGCTGGGCCTGCGGCAGCCGGAGAATGGAAGCGCGGTGGAGGTGAGGGACGCCCTGGACATCGCTCACGGCATCGGCTACCCCGTGCTGGTACGACCCAGCTACGTGCTTGGCGGCCGGGCAATGGAGATCGTCTATGATGACGCCAGCCTGGAGCACTACATGCGGCGCGCCGTGTGGGCCTCTCCCGAGCGGCCTGTCCTGATAGACCGGTTCATCGAAGACGCAATCGAGGTGGACGTGGACATGGTAAGCGACGGCAGCCTCTCCGTCATCGGCGGGATCCTGGAGCACATCGAAGAGGCCGGGGTGCACTCGGGGGACGCAGCCATGGTGCTTCCGCCGCACACCCTGCCGCACTGGATGATAGAGGAGATCCGCCGCTACACAAGGCTGCTTGCGGAGGAGCTGCACGTGGTCGGCCTGATGAACGTGCAGTACGCGGTCAAGGGCAAGGAGCTGTACATCATCGAGGTGAACCCGCGCGCCTCCCGCACGGTGCCTTTTGTCTCAAAGGCAACCGGGGTTCCACTTGCCAAGATCGCGGCCAAAGTCATGGTTGGGATGAGCCTCGCCGAGGCGGGCTTCACGGAGGAAGTGGTTCCCCGGCACATCTGCGTCAAAGAGTCCGTGCTTCCCTTTGCCAAGTTTCCCGGGGTGGACATCATCCTGGGACCCGAGATGAAGTCCACCGGCGAGGTCATGGGGATCGACACGGATTTCGGCAGGGCTTACTGCAAGAGCCAGCTCGGCGCCATGCAGAATGTCCCCGTGAGCGGCACGGTCTTCATCAGCGTAAAGGACAAGGACAAGACGCAGCTCGTGGTCTCCGTTGCCCACCAGCTCCTGACGCTGGGCTTTTCCATCGTCTCCACAAGCGGGACGGCAAGGTTCCTCAAGGCCAACGGCATCAAGGCCGGTGTCGTGCGCAGAGTGAGTGAAGGCGCGCCGAATCTCCTTGACATGATCAACGACGGGAAGATCCAGCTCATCATCAACTCGCCATCAGGGAAAGGTCCGCGACAGGATGAGGTGTCCATACGTTCCATCGCAAACGCGCGCGGCGTCCCTGTTGTCACCACCATGCCGGGGGCTGACGCCTACGCGCAGGGAATCCGGGCCTTCATCCGGGGGGAGCTCGGCGTTAAGCCCATCCAGCGCTACCACGCGGGCTCGCTCCTGCGGTGAGAGCCCAGCGCGCGCATATGGGAGAAAAACCTTGATGCCCGCCGTCCGCCTTGCGCTGACCCTGCGGTGATGCGCTCCAGCATGCTCTCGAGCTCGGCCAGGGGTTCGGCCTCCCGGTTGAGGATGCGGTAGACGCCCCCGATGATGGGCAGCGCAAGCTTCCCGGCCAGCGCATTGATCCATTTTGCGGTGACCACCCCCTCTGCGATGTAGCCAAACCTGGGCAGGCTTTCGATCACCTGGTCGATGGACGAGCAGCCCTCGATCAGTCCCTTGAGGATTATCTCGCGCCCGAAACGCCGGTTCCTTCCGTGGACGCTGCGACATGTCACGTCAAGGTCCCCGACGCCGGCAATCGACGTGAAAGTTTCCGGGTGCGTGGCGCCCATGGCTTTTCCGATCGTCTGGATCTCGTTCAGCCCGGCCGCCAGGAGAAGAGACTCCGTGTTGTCACCGAATCGATCAAATGTCTCTTTCAGCGCATCCAGCATTCCAAATGCAATGGCAACAACGTTCTTGAGGGCGGCGCTCACCTGGACCCCCCTGACATCGAGGGATGAGAAGACAACGAGGGCCGGGCTGGACAGGAGCTCCCGCACCCTGATTGAGTTGCGGCCGCTTCGTGATGCGCTGATCAGGCCAGTGATCTTCCCTTGCGACACCTCGATGGCGTGGCTTGGCCCGGACACGTAGACCAGCTTGTTCCTGTACATGCCCGGCAGACAGTCCTCCACCGCTTCGGTCACCAGCCGGATCCCGCCCGGTGTCTCGATCAGACCCTTGGTGAGCATGGCGATCACCGTCCGTCCCTCGCGGATATTGCTGCAGGCGATTATTCTCTTCACGTTGGAAAGGAGGTGGAGGGACGGGATGGCGACGAAAAGGAAGTCCTTGCCTTCCGCAACACCGGCGATGTCGGTCGTGGCCCTGATGCCCGGGGGCAGAGTGACGCCCCGCAGGTACATGGCGTTGGTGTGAGCTCCGTTGATGGCGTCGGCAAGGTCCGGCTCGTGGCACCACAGGTCGACCGTGTGCCCTTTTTCCGCAAGCACCTTCGCAATAGCGGTGCCCCAGCCCCCTGCGCCCAGCACGCCGATCCTGGTTTCAACGACGTCTTTCATGGGTGCCTGCCCTCTACGGTCTCTGCGTCTTTTTCAGCAGTTCCCTGTCCTGCTCGAGTATCCGGCTTTCCGGGTACGCAGCCAGGCCCTGGTCCAGGACATTGCGGGCGTCCACGAGCTTTCGGGCATTGTACAGCAATGCGAAGGCATTGTGCACGTATGCCTCATAGGTCTGCAGCAGAAGGGGCTGGGCGCCGAGCTTCCTGATCCCGTCAGTCACGATCTGCGCCGCGGCCAGGTATCCGGCGTTCCTTGCTTCCGCTTCGGCCCGCAGCTGTACCAGGGAGACCGAGAGATCGGTCCAGTCCGGCTCATCGAGCGCTGTCTTGACCGGGGGCTGGGAAAGCAGCGCCTCCGCCTCTGAGAAAGCTCCCGCCTGGAACAGGCTGGCAACCCAGTTGTGGTAGACATCTTTTCGGCGCGGCTCCAGGTCCACCGTGCCTCCGAAGGATGCCTTGACCGCATCCAGGAACTGCACGGCCCGGGTGAAGTCGCTTCTGGTCCCCATCCATGACACGTAGTTCGAAAGGGAGAGGGTCGCGATCTTCCTGAACTCCTCGCTTTGCACAAGGGCGTAGAGGCTCACCGCAGGGGTGACCGCGTCGCGGAAATATCGGCCGTCTGTGTATTCCGAGACCCTGTTGTAGAGGATGAGCCCCAGAAGCTCCCTCTCTCCGATGGCGCGCCTGTCGCGGTAGTTCGAGGGCGGCACGTACGAGTATCCCGTGAGCCTTCCGAAGCTGTCGCTGAACTCCTTGCGCGTGCCGGGGTTGTAGCCGTACGGGTTTGTGGTCTCAACGTCCACCGATTCGCCGTCCACAAGCACGGTGCAGAACGCGTGGTCGGTTGTCCGGATGCCGCCCACCGAAAGCCCGACGGAGCGCGCCAGGATCATGTACAGGACAGCGGAGGAAACGCAGTTGAAAACGCCCGTCTCCATGGCCGTGTCCACCCTGGTCTGCCGCTCGGAGTAGGAGACGAGTAGACTCTTATGAAGGAACGCCAGGGTCTTCTCCGCAAGCTCGGCCTGCCCGGTGACATCCGCCACCTCGTTCCGGAAGCGGTACATCAGGGAGCCCAGCTTCTCCTTGTCCGCGCCTGCGGCCTCATCCGAGGCGCCGGAAAACTGCAGGGCGGCGTCAATGAGGGTTTCCACGGGCAGCGGTTCCCTCATTGTGGAAAGCTGCTCGCTCAGCGGCAGCGGGGTGAGCTCGGGGAACGACTGGAGGCCCGGCCTGCTCTGGGCTGCCAGCGTCTGCAGTGAAATGATGAGAATTGCAAGAAAGGCAGCGCTTTGGCGGACCAGCCGCATTCACCCCCCCGGAAACAAGATCAACATTCCTCTGGAATTGCGTCAAGACCGGCAGTACACTGGGGCCAAAATCCGCAAACGAACAGGAGGGAAGCCATGGTGATTGGGGTGCCGAAAGAGATAAAGACGCACGAATACCGCGCGGGAATGACGCCGCATTCGGTCAAAGCCTACGTGAAAAACGGACACACGGTGATCATCGAGAAAGGGGCTGGGGTCGGCTCCGGCTACGAGGATGCGGAGTACGTGAGCGCGGGGGGCAGGGTCATTCCGGACAGGGGCGAGCTGTTCCGCAAAGCTGAGATGATTGTGAAAGTGAAGGAGCCGCTGCCCCAGGAGTATTCCTTGTTACACGAGGGGCAGCTCCTCTATACGTATCTCCACCTTGCCGCGAACAAGGAGCTTGCAACGGAGCTTCTGTCAAGGAAGGTCACCGGGGTGGCCTACGAGACAATCGAGCTTGCCGACGGATCCCTTCCCTGCCTGACGCCGATGAGCGAGATTGCCGGACGCCTTTCCGTGCAGGAGGGTGCCAAGTATCTGGAGAAGGAGTTCGGCGGCCGGGGGATCCTTCTGGGAGGAGTGCCCGGAGTTCAGCGTGGCACAGTTGCCATTCTGGGAGGCGGCGTGGTCGGCACCAATGCGTGCAAGATAGCTGTCGGCATTGGCGCCAACGTGACGGTGCTCGATATCAATGCGAAGCGGCTCGCGTACCTGGACGACATCTTCGGCAGCTCCATCACAACGCTCTACGCCACGGAGGCGAATATCGAATCGGTCCTGCGGACATCCGACATAGTCATCGGGGCGGTCCTCGTTCCCGGAGAGACTGCGCCGCGGCTCATCACCAGGCAGCATCTCTCCATCATGCAGCCTGGCGCGGTCATCGTGGATGTGGCAATTGATCAGGGGGGATGCGCCGAAACGTCGAAGCCCACGACTCACGACAACCCCATCTACATCGTGGACGGCGTTGTGCATTACTGCGTTGCCAATATGCCCGGAGCCGTGGCGCGCTCCTCCACTATTGCTCTGACCAGCGTCACCCTCCAGTACGGGCTTGCGATTGCCGGAAGCGGGCTTGCGGCGGCCGCGCGGGCCAGCCAGGCCCTCCGCCGGGGCATCAATACTATCGACGGAAGATGCGTGCACGCGGGGGTGGCCAGGAGCTGTGGCTTGCAGTACACGGAGTTCGCCTAGCATCGCCCGGGCGCACGCCCGGTCCGCCAGGGACGCGCGGGGCTTGAGTTATTGCCTCCCATATACTATACTTTTGTATAGTATATGGCTGCGGGGTACGTTCACTTCCGATCCAACTATTCGCTCCTCCGGGGCTGCCATTCTCCCGAAGAGATTTGCCGTTTCGCCAGGGAACGAAATCTTTCTGTCGTCGGGATGACCGACATCAACAATTTCTATGGCCTCATTCTCTTCCTGCTTGCCGCGGACAGGGAGGGCGTAAAACCTGTTGCCGGGGTAGTGGTCAAAAAAGGGGGGAGGGAGCTCTTCACGGCCTACGTGATGAGCCGGGAGGGCTACGGCAGGATCTGCCGCGTGCTTACCGAGGTTCTGGCGGATACGGAAGGCTCTTTCGATCCGGTTCGCGCGCTTGTGGATCGAGGTTGGGAGGGGCTTTCCATACTCTCGGCGCACCCTGACGTCATCACGCGTCTGGCCAAGCGGGAGAAGGCCAGCCTGTACGTCCAGCTGACGTACGGCAGCCCTTTCTCTTCTCTGGCAGGCTTTGCCCGTGACCGCGGCCTGCCGACTGCGGCGGTCCATGAGACCGTGTTCTTTGATGAGTCGGATGAAACGCTGTATCCATTGCTGCGTGCCATGGACCTGAACACCACACTGGAGCGCGTGCCGGAAGCCGAGAAACTGGGAGGTCGCCACCGGTTCGTGGAGCCCGGCGTCATGGAAAGGTTTTTCGCGGCTGTGCCGGAGGCACTGGCCAACACAGAGGCCATTGCGCGGGAGGCCGATGTCACTGGTATCATCAGCCCCCAGTATGTCTTTCCGGCCTTCGAGGGGCTTTCGGAGGAGGAGACCTTCCGTTGCCTTTCCAGGCTGTGCGATGAAGGGGTGCGGCGGCGCTACGGCGGCACGAGGCCCGACATTCAAGAGCGGCTTGACTACGAGCTGGCGGTTATCCGGGAGAAGGGTTTTGCCTCCTACTTCCTGGTGGTGCGCGACATCGTCCAGCAATGTCCGCGCACCTGCGGCCGCGGAAGCGCCGCATCCAGCATCGTCTCCTACCTCCTTGGCATCACGCACGTGGACCCCCTGCGCTACACCCTTTTCTTTGAGCGCTTCCTCAACAGGGGCAGGAAGGACCCGCCTGATGTCGACGTGGATTTCCCCTGGGACGAGCGCGAGAAAACGCTGAAGTACGTCTTTGAGAAATACCGCGGCAGAGCGGCCATGGTGGCCAACCACGTCACATTCGGCCCACGCTCCGCTTTGCGGGAGCCGGCCAAGGCCCTTGGCCTGCCAGAAGAGGAGCTGAATGTCATTGTGCGCGCTTTTCGGCAGGGGAGGCTGGACGACATCCCTCCCTACGTGAGGGAAGCGGCGGCCCGCATCCGCGGCTTCCCCCGCAACCTTGGCACGCACTGCGGCGGCGTGGTCATCACCCCTGGCCCCATCACGGACTACACTCACGTGCAGATCTCGCCGCTGGGGTACCCCCTCATTGCCTGGGAGAAGGACGCCACGGAGGATGCCGGCCTGGTGAAGATCGACCTGCTGGGCAACAGGTCGCTGGCTGTCCTGCGGGACGCCCTGGAGATGGTGGAGAAAAACCACGGGGACAGGTACAGCTGGGAAAGCTTCGACCCTCTGGCGGACGCGGACACGCGGGACCTCATTGCTTCCGGCAGGACCCTCGGTGTCTTCTACGTGGAATCTCCGGCCACACGGCAGCTTCTTACCAAGATGCAGAGGGGGGACTACGAGAACCTCGTGATCGCCAGCTCCATCATCAGGCCGGCCGCCAACCAGTACATCCGTACTTTTGTGAAGCGCCTGCATGGCGCGCCGTACCAGCCCCTGCACCCCCTCATCGAGCAAACCCTCGCGGAGACTTTCGGCGTCATGGTCTACCAGGAGGATGTCTCGCGGGTGGCCATCGACCTGGCGGGTTTTCCCATCGAGGAGGCGGACAGGCTGCGCAAGATCCTTTCCAAGAAGGACCGTGACCTCAAGCTCCCTGATCTGCGGGAGAAGTTCTTCCAGGGCGCCGCGCGGCGCGGGGTGAGCGAGCAGACTATCGTGAAGGTCTGGGATATGATCCTCTCCTTCGACGGCTATTCTTTCTGCAAGGCGCACAGCGCATCCTATGCCCAGGTGTCCTACCGTGTGGCGTATCTCAAGCGCTTCTACCCCCTGGAGTTCATCGCCGCGGTGATCAACAACGGAGGAGGCTTTTACGGACGGCAGACCTATGTGGATGAATGCCGGCGTACGGGTTTCGCCGTCCTTCCGCCGGATGTGAATGCGAGCAGATGGGAGTACACGGCGGAGGCATCGGGCCTCCGCGTGGGCCTGGGCCAGCTCAAAGAGGCGCGGCGAGAGCTGTTGGACGCTGTTGTCACGGAGCGGGAGCGCGGCGGTCCGTACGCGGGCTTTCGTGATTTCCTTCTGCGCGTGCCGTGCAGGTTCGAGGACATCCGCGTGCTCATCAGGTCCGGCGCGCTGGACTCGGTTTCGGACGGCTGCACCCGGCCGCAGCTGTTCTTCCGCTGGCAAAATGTCGACAGGGAGGAAGGCCTGGGCTTCCTGCCGCCTGCCCCGCCTCTCATCGGAGACTACCCGCAGCGGGTGAAGCTGAGGGACGAGGTGAGCACCCTGGGGATCGTGGTTTCCCGCCATCCCCTGGAGCTGTTTCGGCCGCGGATCCAGAGAATCGTCCAGCGCCATGGCCTTGCGCCCTTCATCCGCTCCATCGACATTCCCGGCCACACAGGTCGGAAGGTCTGGATCGCCGGCATCCTCGTGACTGGCAAGGAAGTCGCCACGAAAAAGCAGGAGCCCATGATCTTCGTCAGTTTCGAGGATGAGCTTTCCATCTTTGAAACCGTTCTGTTTCCCGGCTCGTTTGCCCGGTTCTATCCCGTCCTGGACGACGGCTGGGCGTTCCTTGTGTTCGGCCGGGTGGAGGACGACCTGGGGGCTCTCTCCATCAGCGTGGAGATGCTGCTGCGTGTGTCGCGGAAAAACGGTGAAGAGGCGGACGCCGAAGGGGAGGGCGCCGCCGTGATTGCCCCGGAGAGGCCACCGGTCTTCGCGTGGGGCCGAGAACACGCTCCCTATGTTCCGGCCGGCGCCCGGCCGATGTAGCCTTCCGCTCGCAGGAGCTCGGCGCTGAGGATCCCGCCGCCGGCGGCGCCTCGTATCGTGTTGTGAGAGAGGCAGACGAAGCGGTAGTCCAGGATCCTGTCCTCCCGCAGCCGCCCCACAGAGATAGCCATGCCCCCGCCCGCGTCTCTGTCCAGCCGGGTCTGCGGCCGATTTTCATCCTCGAAATAGGTCAAGAACGGCTTGGGCGCGCTGGGAAGGTTGAGCGTCTGGGGCCTTCCCTCAAAAGACTCCCAGCGTTGCCGCATTTGCTCCATGGAGGGCTTGTGTTTGAAGGAGACGAAAACCGCCGCCAGGTGGCCGTCCGTCACAGGGACCCGGATGCACTGGCTGGTGATCACGGGGTCCTTTGCGTTGACGATCACTCCGCCGCGGACAGCTCCCCATATTTTCAGCGGCTCGATCTCGCTCTTCTCTTCTTCTCCGCGGATGAAGGGCATCACGTTGTCTTCCATCTCCGGCCAGTCCTTGAAGGTTTTGCTTGCGCCCGAGATGGCCTGGTATGTGCAGACAAAGGCTTTCTGTATCCCGAACTCGCGCAGGGGATGGAGGGCGGGGACGTAGCTCTGGATGGAGCAATTGGGTTTGACGACGATGAAGCCCCGCTTCGTGCCGAGTCTCTTTTTCTGGGCATCGATTGCGGCAAAGTGGTCCGGATTGATCTCAGGGAGGATCATGGGAACATCGGGCGCCAGCCTGTTGGCGGAGTTGTTCGATATCACAGGGACCTCGGCCTTTGCGTAGCTCTCTTCGAGCGCCTGTGTCTGATCCTTGGGCATGTCCACCGCGCAGAAAACGAGGTCCAGACCGCTGCTGACCTCATGCACGAGCGAAGCATCCTTGACCACGAGTTCGGCCGCGTGCTCGGGCATCGGCGACATCATTCGCCATCGGTCACCCACTGCTTCGCGATAGCACTTCCCGGCAGAGCGTTCGCTGGCCGCGAGGGTAACCACCTCGAACCAGGGATGCTGAGCCAGAAGCGAGATGAAGCGCTGGCCAACCATGCCCGTTGCGCCGATGACACCGACCCTGAGTTTCTCAGGCATCTAAAAAGATCCTCCTCCGTAAAGCTGAGACAATACGAATATGAGGAGGATTGATCAAGTGAGCGGCCATCGCCTGACGGTTACCCTTTGGAAAGCGGCCGTAAAGTGGCCGTCGTTGACAAGCACTCCGGGCAAGACTATTCTGGGCTCGCTCAAGGGTAGGGTCCCAGGCAGCACCCTCGGGAGCCAGACCCGCAACTCTCTGTCGGGCGGCTAGCTCAGCTGGTTAGAGCGTCTGGTTTACACCCAGAAGGTCGGGGGTCCGAGTCCCTCGCCGCCCAAGTCACTACACGTCAATGCCCGCGCCATCAGTTTCTTTTGCAGCTGCCCTTTGCTTGAAGTAGTCCGCGTCACCGCAAGGTAAATTCCATGCGCCAAGTCTGTCAATTTGACTTCGAACGCGACGTTCTTGCGCTTGCAGGGCGTGATATAATTCATATTGGCTGAGTCCAATACATCCTTCTAAGGGCATCTACAGCCCAAGTGAAAACGGGCGCACAAAGCCAGTCGAAGGCTAACCGCGCCCAGGGGGATGCATATGGTCAAAAGTGTTTTTGCGGTTTTCCTATTGGCACTATTTCTGCATGGCGGCGCGTGGGGACAACAGCCAAACTCCGGTGGAAATACTAGCTCCCCCTTCTCCCTAACCCTCACTCCACGCTTCACCATACCGCTCGGACGCGACACCGCCTTGTATACATTTGGAGGCGGCGCAGACCTCAAGGCGGAATACCGGCTGCCTTCCCTGCCGATTCTGTTCATTGGCGGCGGCATTGGCTACTCGTTTGTGCCGCTCCAGGCGGTAACGTCGGTTTCTCTCTTCGATGTTGGCCTTGCCGCGGGCTTGCGCTATGACCTGTTGCCGCATCTTAGCCTGCGCGTCTTTGGATCCGGCGGGTATTTCTATGCCTTCATGAACGATGGCACCGGCAGGGGAGGTGCCAATCCGGTCGCTGCAGGCGGCACCGATATCTCCTATACGATTATCCCGGCGCTGGGGATTGGGCTTGGGGCAACCTACCGGTACTACTTTGGGTTGTATAACGACCTTGCCGTGACCCTGGGCATGACGTATCGCTTTGCTGCTGGAGGTGGGCAGGCGGCGAAGCCTGCGCAGCCGGCCCCGTCTCAGGTCAAGCCCCAACCGCTTAAATCCACGCCCCAAGCGCCGCCGGAGCCCAAGGGCAAGGGACTCTTTGTCAAAGAGCTTTCGCTTGGGAATGTCTTTCCCGTACAGCACGCCTATTATGATACCAATCCTCTGGGGAGAATGGTCCTCAGGAACACGGAGGATTCTCCCATGACGGATATAACCGTTTCTCTGATTGTCCGTCAGTTCATGGATGCTCCAAAGGACTGCGGGACAATCGCCGAGCTGAAGCCGGGAGAAGAGAAAAGTGTCGATCTGTTCGCGCTTTTTAAGAACTCCATTTTTGAGACTAAAGAATCGACCAAAGTGCCTGCCGAGATCACCATGACTTATACACAGAAAGGCAAGCAGCAGACGACGAGCAAAGTGGAGACCCTCAGAATCTATGACCGAAACGCTCTGAGCTGGGACGACACGAACAAGGCTGCGGCCTTTGTCATGCCCAAAGAACCCGTAGTGATGATGACGTCCAATCAGATAAACTCCTTTGTCAAGCAAAGAATGAACCGGGCCATCGACAATAATCTTCAGTCCGGCATGGCTCTTCACGATGCATTAAGGCTGCTCAACATCGCTTACGTTTCTCCGCCCCTCACTTCCTATGCCGTCCAATCAGAAAACAAGACTGCGGTTGATTCGGTGAAGTTTCCTCTGGAGACACTCCAGTATCGCTCAGGGGATTGCAGCGATCTTTCCGTCTTGTACTGCTCGCTGCTGGAGTCTGTACAGATCGAAACCGCGTTCATCACTATTCCTGGACATATCTTCATGGCCTTTGCGCTGAACTTGAGCGAGGAAGAGGCAAGGAAAACCTTTGAGAGCTGGAACGAATTCATTTTTCGGGACGGCAAAGTCTGGGTGCCTGTGGAGGTGACGGAGCGGGATGGTCTGTTCCTGAAAGCTTGGCAAAAGGGAGCCAAGGAATGGCGGGAGAACCTGCTGAAGAAACAGGCGGACTTCTTTCCTGTTCGTGAGGCCTGGAAGACGTACGAGCCGGTCAATTATCCGGGCATTGGAAACCAACCTCCCCTGCCGGATCAGGCGCAGGTGGTAAAAGATTTCGAGCAGGACAAGATGAGCCTGATATTACGCGAAATCTCCGCCAAAGAGACTGAGCTGTTGACAGGCGCGAGTAAAAGTAAAAATAGCCCCAAGTCGTTGAACTCCCTCGGAGTACTGTATGCGCGCTACGACCTCTCTGAGAAAGCCGAAGCGCAGTTTCAAGCTGCCCTGAAGATGGGTGATTATATGCCCGCGCTTGTCAACTTGGGCAATCTCCGTTTCCGAGACGCCAAGACCGACGAAGCGCTGGCGTTCTATGAGCGCGCATACAAGCAGGCTCCGCACGAGCCGCTGGTACTTCTGGGTCTGGCGCGTACGAATCATGAGCTGCAGAACTACGGAATAGTGAAGATGGAGTATGACGAGCTTCGGACGCTCAATCCTGAGTTGGCCAATCAGTTTGCCTATCTTCGGCTTCAGGGTGAGGAGTCAACCCGCGCTGCTCAGGCGAGCCAAGTTGCCGGCGTCGTGATGTGGGAGGAAGAGAAATGAAGAAGCTGCCAATCTGGCTCGCGCTCGCGTGCATCCTGCTTGTAAGCTGCGGCGACATAGGTCTTCGCAACATTCTCGCGGATACTGTGGGAAAGGCAAAAGGCAATCCCACATATACCGTGACCTATGACGGCAACGGTGCCACGGGCGGAAGCGTTCCCACGGACTCCAAAGCGTATCACCAGGGGGATACCGTTACTGTGCTGGGCAACAGCGGCAGCCTCGTGAAGTCGGGCTACTATAACTTCGCGGGCTGGGACACCAAAGCCGACGGCAGCGGAACCAGCTACGCCGCTGGGACCACCTTCCCCATGGGTACAGCCAACGTCACACTCTACGCGGTTTGGACAACATTCCACATGTACATCACGGGATACACGGGGACCTCGAGCACTTCCGTGGCGCCCTGCTACTGGAACAACGGGACCCAGATTACTCTGCCGATGGGCACGAACACTTTCGGGAATGCAGTTGGCGTCGTACTGGACAGCTCGGGAAACCCCCTCATCGCGGGATACGCGGAGACCTCGAATGTTCCGGCGCCCTGCTACTGGAAAAACGGGACCCAGACCCCTCTGTCGATGGGCACGAACACTTACGGATTGGCAGAAGGCGCTGCACTGGACAGCTCGGGAATCCTCTACATCGCGGGAACTTCGGGACCCTCGCTCTCCTCCCTTGCGCCCTGCTACTGGAAAAACGGGACCCAGACCCCTCTGTTGATGGGCACAAGCACATGGGGGCTGTCATGTGGCGTCACGCTGAACAGCTTGGGAATCCTCTACATCGCGGGAGTTTCAGGCACTTCGCTCTCTTCAGTGACGCCCTGCTACTGGAAAAACGGGGCCCAGACCTCTCTGTTGATGGGAACGAACACATACGGGCAGACAGTCGGCATTACACTGGACAGCTCGGGAAACCTCTACATCGCTGGATACACGGGGACTTCGCTCTCTTCCGTAACGCCCTGCTACTGGAAAAACGGGACCCAGACCCCTCTGTTGATGGGAACGAACACATACGGGCAGACAGTCGGCATTACACTGGACAGCTCGGGAAACCTCTACATCGCTGGATACACGGGGACCTCGAGCTCTTCCGTGACGCCCTGCTACTGGAAAAACGGGACCCAGACTCCTTTGCCGATGGGGGGCACGAACACATACGGGCAAGCGTATGGCGTTGCACTGGACAGCTCGGGAAACCTTTACATCACGGGAGCTTCGGGGACCTCGAGCTCTTTGGTGACGCCCTGCTACTGGAAGAACGGGACCCGGACCCCTTTGCCGATGGGGGGCACGAACACATACGGAGAGGCAAATCTAGTCACGATCGGACCATAAGTAGCGTCTATTCGGTACGTTTCGAACGCAGTCCGCGTCCATCAAACAGGTTGGAGTACTTTGTTTGCTGTTGTTTCACTGCACATTACAGATACGACATCGCTTCAAGCCATCTCCTTTCCTCATGATAACTTGGATAAGAACTCATAGAGGAACTATTTGCATTCAATTGCATTCAATCCGGAAAAGCTATGGAAAGGGAGGGGTAGGGTACATCATTGTAGTATCAGCTCGGAAACGCGCGTAGATGAGATTTCGCGGCTTTATACCCAGAAGGTCGGGGGTCCGAGTCCCTCGCCGCCCATAGATAACTCAATTCAAGGCCAAGACCAGCCTTGTGCCAGGTTGAGCGGTCGTTGCGCTGAGGCAAGCAGTTGCGTCCGTCGAAAACACAGTGCCAGAATGGGCTACTGATCCGTGGTAGGATGTCGTCAGACTTCTTTGAGGCAGAGGTTTCTTGTTGTCGTTTCAAGAGGATGCAACAGCCGTAACATTGGCTCGGGATCTGCAGCCCCTTTATTTGTCTTCCCGTCCTGGATACTTGGACTTCTTGGGAGGAACGCACAAAGACTGTGAGCGTTTCATCAAGGAGATAATTGCCAACAAGATAACGGTTGTCGTCGTTCTCATGACATCGACAGAGATCATGCGGTTCTATTGAACGGACATCTGTGAGCTCTATAGGAGCTGCGGTGTTGAAGTTTTCCACTACCCAATTTGCGGGTTCGAATCCGACGCCGCCCAGAAACACCGAAGTCGCCTCTGTACCCCATGGCGCGTCGTGTTCGGGAAATTCTTCTAAGTTCACGCCCTCTCTCAGGAGCAATGCCGAGACGGCATTGCTCCTGCATCGAAATTACTGAACAACGACTAGCGAGGAGACCATGGAGTTTGCTGTTGGATCTGGCGGCGTCAGACCTATCCAGACGCCGTTTTTCCAGTAGCCTGGCACCATCACGCCGGAGCTGTTCGTGCTGGCGCCCGCGGCATAGATGTCGCTTCCGGATATCAGGAGGGCCAAGGCGGCGGAGGCTTTTGTCGGATCCAAGGGCGTCAGAGGTGTCCAGGCACCGTTTTTCCAGTAGCCGGGCACCATCACGCCGGAGCTGTTCGTGCTGATGCCTGCTGCATAGATGTCGCTTCCGGACGCAACGAGTGACTGGACATTAGAGTCTTTTGTCGCATCCAGCGGCGTCAGACCTGTCCAGACGCCATTTTTCCAGTAGCCGGGCACCATCACGCCGGAGCTGTTATTGCTGGTGCCCGCGGCATAGATGTC
Source organism: Spirochaetia bacterium (assembly GCA_049515135.1). Classification (GTDB taxonomy): domain Bacteria; phylum Spirochaetota; class Spirochaetia; order SZUA-6; family Fen-1364; genus Fen-1364. The sequence goes on along the minus strand of JBEKUJ010000008.1, from coordinate 37,998 downwards.
GCTTCCGGACACGACGAGTGAGAAGACCCTGGAGGCTTCTGCCGGATCTATCGGCGTCAAGCCAGTCCAGACGCCATTTTTCCAGTAGCCGGCTCCGTTCACGCCAGAGCTGTTCGTGGTTAAGCCCCCGACATAGACATCGCTTCCGGATACCACGAGCGCAGAGACGGTAGTGGTCCCTGGCGGAGACGGAACTAACGGCGTCAGACCCGTCCAAACGCCGTTTTTCCAGTATCCAGGTACGGCCACCCAGCGTTGAACCAGATTGCCTAGCTGACCGCCTGCGACGTAGATATCGCTTCCGGATACTGCGACCCTTTCGACGATCGAATCCAAGGGCAAAAGGCCCGTCCAGGTTCCGTTTTTCCAATAGCCGGCAACCGCCTGGCCGGCGCTGTTTATGCAATGGCCCCCCACATAGACATCGCCCCCGGATATCGCAAGAGAATAGGCCCCACCGCCTTTTGTGGCATCCAGCTGTGTCAGGGCGGTCCAAGCTCCGTCTTTCCAGTAGCCGGGTACCCCAAGGCCGGAGCTTGTCAGGCAAGGGCCCGCGGCATAGACAACCGCTTCAGGTGTCCCGCCCCCTGGTGTCCCGCCCCCAGGAGATGGGCAGCCTGCAATCAGGAGCGTGACTGTGGCCAGCGCAAGTGCTGTCACAATGATCTTCTGCGCCGTGCCCGTTTTGGCTGTTTTGTTCATAAACCTTCCTCCCTCTACTTAATCAATCTGTGATTGAAAAATGACATAGCCCCTGAGCATTTTTTCATACACATCTCCTCTAGGAAGATTAGTTTTGGCCTTTTGCAGAGAAGAAATAGTGCAGGTTGGGCCACACTTCGACCTCCGTTTCACAGGGATTCCTAAACCCCCCTCCACGCGGCCAACGTGAGCGCGCTCGAACCCGACGGCAGCGAGTGGGTAAAGTGCCCCCCTCAGATTCGTCTCCTCCTTTCACCTTCAGCAGATTTCGTTTATACCTTCTGAAGCAATGCAAACAGAATGCCAGGAAGAGCTTCAGCTCTAATTCCCTTTTGCGGAATGAATTATTCTTCTGCTGGGGCGGCAGCCAAATGGCCTACCCTTGCAACCTAGATTGCTCCGATGAAACGGAAGTTGCAGAGTAGAATATCCTTTGGGAGGGATCATCCTGGAAAGACGAGGGCGTGTTCAGCACGCGTCTTTCGGTAGTGGATTCAAGTGGCCGGGTTAATCTTAGACATCGGAACCGGTTACTTTGCTAGGAGCGTTTGCAAGATATGGAGGGCCAAGCTAATAGTCTGGACCCGGGTGCGAACTAATTTTTCTGGACAGCCTCCCTCTGAGAATGCTTTGTAGGCCCACTGAGCCGTAACACTTTGGCTATTATGTGAGAACAGACCTGCATTCTATTTGCATTCAATCCGGAAAAGCAGGGGAAAACCTGGGGCAGGGTATAGTATTGTAGTATCAGCTCGGAAACGCACGTAAACGAGTTTTCGCGGCTCTTTACACCCAGAAGGTCGGGGGTCCGAGTACTTCGCCGCCCAGTAATGCAAGTGCGTGTCGGCGCTCTCCTCTCCCTTTCGATCACTGGCTCCACGTGCGTGGCTACCCGGATTCCGGACGGGTTCCGCATTTGGCTATGAAATCAGCAGCGACATTTCTTGCATTTCTGTGCGGCACGCTGCTCCTTCTCCCAATGGGCTGCAAAACGCTGACCGTGCCATCGTCCAAGGACGCTTTGCTGCTGCAGCTTGCCTCCACGGGAACGGCTGACCAAGTTCAGGAAGCGATACAAAGGGGCGCCAATGTAAATGCAATAGATGAGAGGAACAGCTGGACGCCGCTCTTGTATGCCGCCCGCGACAACAACAGGCCTGAGGTCACATTCGGGCTGTTGCGGGCCGGCGCCGATATCAATGCCCGGACGCAGGGCGGCTTGAATGCGCTTATGGAAGCATCCGGCCACAATCAGAATCCCGAGGTTGCCGCCGTGCTGCTGAAGGCCGGTGTCGAGCTGGACGCCCAGGACTATGGCGGCATGACGGCGCTGATGTGGGCAGCCAGCTCCAATTCCAACCCCGCAGTCGTTTCCGTTCTGTTGGAGGCGGGTGCCACAGTCACCGCGAAGGACGGAAGTGGGATGACGGCTCTCCTGTATGCCGCGCGCTCAAATCAGAATCCCGAGGTCGCCGCTGTGCTGCTGAAGGCCGGTGCTGACATCAATGTTCGGTACAAGAACGGCGAGACGGTGCTCATGCTGGCAGCGGGTCTGAACAAAAACATGGATATCGTCTCTGCCCTGATCGTCGCGGGAGCTGACATCTCCGCACGAGACGCCTATGGCCAAACGGCGCTCATGTACGCGGCAACCTACAATCAGAGTCCCGAGGTCGCCGCCGCGCTGCTGAAGGCCGGTGTCGAGCTGGACGCCCAGGACCATGGCGGAATGACGGCGCTGATGTGGGCAGCCCAGAACAACCAGAATCCCGAGCTGATCATCACCCTTTTGAAGGCCGGCGCGGACGGAAAAGTAAAAGACAACCAGGGATTGACGGCGTTCGATTACGCGGGCAGCAACGCCAAACTGAAAGGGACCAACGCCTACCGGCAGCTTGAGGAAGCGTCACAATAGGAGGGAATTGGGTTGCGAAAGAACAAGCCGTAGAGGGGGAGGCTGTCCGCATTTTCGGCGTCCCGCCCTCGCCTCGAACGCTCAGACATGGTACGCTGTCCTCCGCAGGGATTCACGATGCTTGAAAAAAGGAACTCGCCAAAGAAACCGAAACCGCCCGCCCGGAAGCGCAGCAGAAAGGCCACGTCGCCCAGCGGGTTGACCGCCTCTGAAGTGACCGCGGGCGCCCCGCCGCCGGAAATCGACGAGCTGGGCCAGGCAGTCCGGGAATGCGGAGGCGGCGTCGTAGGCGCATACCGCGACCCGGTGGGCGGCCACTGGCAGCTTATCGCCAGCCTTCCCGTGGACAGGATCGAACCAACGCCGTTCCAGCGCGACCTGTCGGACACCCATGTCAAAAGGCTCGGAGATGTCGTCGGGCGGATGGGCAGATTCCTCGATCCCATCATTGCGGTACGCACTGCGGAGGGAATTTTCTGGACGCCCAACGGCAATCACAGGCTGGCAGCAATGAGAAAGCTCGGTGCGCGCTCCATCCTTGCCGTGGTGGTTCCCGATCTCTTCGTGGCCTACCAGATACTCGCCATGAACACGGAGAAGGGCCACAACCTGCGGGAGAAGGCGCTGGAGGTGATGCGCATGGCGCGATCACTCGCCGGGATCGATTCCCGCGCGGAGAAAGACTATGCTCTCGAGTTCGAGGAGCCGGATTACCTCACGCTCGGGTTGGCATATGAAAAACGCGGAAGGCTCAGCGCCGGAGCGTATCATCCCGTTCTCCGCAGAGTGGAAGCTTTCCTGGATTTGCCCTTGCCGGAGGCCCTCCGGACCCGCACCCAGCGGGCCCAGAAGCTCATCGATCTGGATGACAAGGTCGCAAACGCCGTTGCAGCTCTCAGGGAACGCGGCTTTACAAGCCCCTATCTCAAAGCCTTTGTAGTGGCGCGTCTCAACCCCCTTCGATTTCGCCGAGGTGCAACCATGGAGGCGGATGAAGCGCTGGACGCAATGTTCAAGGCGGCGGAACGCTTTGACGCCGGGAAGATAAAAATGGCGGATCTTGCAAGCGCCCCTCCCGGACCGTCGGAAGAATAGGGTTGGCAGCAAGGTACATGATATCGGAAGCTTTTATGATTTCAGGCTAATCAATCAAGCGGCGAAACGTTTGCCTTTGTGAAACAAATATCTTACTTAAAACTATTTTATCCAAAAGATTAATTTCCGTTAGAAGCCTTCCTCTTGTACTGCTTCCCGAAAAGGAATATGGTGCTTCCGATGAAACGTCGGGTGGTGATCACCGGCATGGGCACTATTAACCCACTTGGTGATTCACTTGAAGTGTACTATCAAAACCTGCTCAAGGGAGTGTCCGGAATTCGGCGGTGGCATTCCCTCGACATGACCAACATCGAGTGCAAGATCGGGGGCGATCTCGGGGACTACGACTGCATGGGGGCTCTTGGCCGTTACGAGGAGTCCCTGGGACCGGTCAGCTACAAGAAAGTCCGGAAGTTGTTTCGATCCACGACATTCTCCGCAAAAGCTTCCGTCCTCTGCACGCTCGCAGCCTGGCAGGACGCGAGCCTGTTCAAGTCGGGGGTTGATCCCTTCCGAACATCGGTCATCGTGGGCGGGCACAACCTGAACTCGAATTACATCCATGAGAACTCGAAGCGATTTCTGGAAGACGAGGAGTCCATGGATCCTCTCAGCGGCGTGGAGGCCATTGACCCGAATGTGCCGGCCCTCATAACGGAGGTTTTGGGACTCCATGGTCCGACTTTCACCATTGGCGGCGCATGCGCCAGCGGGAACCTGGCTCTTCGCGAAGGGGTGCGCGACATCCAGAGCGGAGAATCCGACGCCGCAGTGATTGCCGGAGGTCTGTTCGACATGTCTCCGGGAGACATCCAGGCTTCCGTCATCATAAATGCCGTTGTCGTGAAGCCCGAATACCAGGATCAGCCGGAAAAGGCCTCCCGCCCTTTTGATGCGTCCCGAGCGGGTTTCGTATACTCGCACGGGGCTGGGACGCTGATTCTTGAGGACTTGGATGACGCGCGCGCACGCGGAGCGCAGATCTACGGAGAGGTCCTTGGTGTTCGGGCCAACGCCAACGCGTGCCACCTGCCCGCACCGGCTGCCGGGATCCAGGGACGCCTGATTGGGGAGCTGCTTGCAGCCACAGGTACAAAGCCCACCGAGGTGGACTACGCCAGCTGCCATGCCACGGGAACCCAGGGGGGAGACCTGGAGGAGATCAACGCGATCAAGCTTGCTTTCGGCGACCATGCATACAAGATGAAGCTGAACGCCGCAAAGTCCATGCTGGGACACACCTGCTGGGCGTCGCCGATCGTGGAAACCATCGCGGGCCTGCTGGAGATGAAGCACGGACGGCTTCATCCAACAATCAACATAGACCATCAGGACCCTCGGGTGGACCTGGACGTGTGCGCTGCCGGGCCCGTGGAGCATCGCATCCGCTACATGTTGAAGAACTCTTTCGGCTTTGGCGGCATCAACGCGTGCAGCCTGATTCGCCGCTACGAGGGGTAAGGATGGGCAAGGACGGTGCGGCCGCTTTCATAACCGGCGGTTCGCGAGGGATCGGCAGATCCATCGTGGTCCGCCTGGTCAAGGAGAGGATCCCGACTGCTTTCACGTACGTCGACAATGAGGAGGCAATGCGGGAAACAATGCGTGTGGCGGAAGCCTCGCACGCGGACGTCGCCCTGCGTGCCTACAAAATGGATGTCAGGAACGCCTCCGAAGTGGAATCCGTGGCGGAGAAGGTCATGGAGGACTTCTCGCGCGTGGGGGTGATTGTCAACAACGCCGGGGTCATCCGGAATAACGCGGCGGCCATGATGACGGACGAGCAGTGGGAAGAGGTGATTGCCACGGACCTGTCGGGCCCGTTCTTCGTCATTCGGAGCTTCCTCACCCATATGATGAGCAAGAGGTGGGGACGCATTATAAACATATCTTCCCTTGCGCAGGAAGGCTCGAGCGGCCAGGCGAATTATGCGGCAGCGAAGGCCGGGCTCATCGGCCTGACCAAGACTCTGGCGCGTGAATATGGGCCGCGCGGCATCACCTCCAATGTCGTGACGGTGGGCTACGTTGAAACGGACATGACGGACGCCCACATGGCGCAGAAGCTGCACGACATCTGGCTGGAATACTGCCCGATCAAGCGGATCGGGAATGCCGATGAGATCTCCAGCCTTGTGAGCTATCTTGCCAGCGATGAAGCCGGTTTCATCAATGGGGAGGTCATCCGCGTTGCGGGAGGACTCAGCTATGTACCCTGAGGGAGCTGCATGAGACGCATCGGCATCGAGAAGATCAACCTCTATGGATCTTCACTCTTCCTTGATCAGAGGAGGCTGGCGCTTGCGCGGGACCGTGACCCGCAGAAGGTGGTTGCGGATTTCCTGATCGACACGCGCTCTCTGAACCCGCTGTACGAAGACACGGTCACCATGGGGGCCAACGCCGCCGCGCCGCTCCTGGACGGGGAGGACAGGGAGAGCATCGGCCTTCTCATCGTGGGAACCGAAAGCAGCATCGACTTCGGCAAGCCCATAAGCACCAACATCCACGGCGCTCTGGGCCTTCCATCGAACGTGCGCAACTACGAGACCAAGCACGCCTGCTACAGCGGCGTCGCTGCCCTGGACACCGCGCTGAACTGGCTGGCCGCAGGCCTCAACCGGGGCCGCAAGGCGCTTGTCATCTCAACGGATTTCTCCCGAACGCACCTGAATACAAAAGAAGAGTTCGTTCTGGGGGGCGTCGCGTCGGCCATGCTGGTGAGCGACTCGCCGAAGGTGATCGAGTACGAGCTGCAGAAAAGAGGAACGTGGACAACGGACGTGTATGACACTTTCCGGCCCAGCGCGCGGCACGAGATGGGCAACAACGAAGTGAGCCTCTACAGCTACCTGGACGCGCTGGAAGGCGCGTACAATGACTACATCTCCTGCAACGGCGACACCCTCGACTTCGACAGCGCATTTGCGCAGAACTGCTATCACACCCCGTTCCCGGGCATGGCTTTTCAGGCCCACCGCACGCTGTGCAACCTGGTGAAGCCCCGATCCAAGGCGGAGATCCAGGAGAGCTTCGCCAGGAAGGTCCTGCCTTCCCTTCGCTACGCCAGAAGGGTCGGCTCGACGTACGGGGCCAGCAATTTCCTCGGGATATGCGGGATCGCCGCGTGTTCGGTCGGCATAGAGCCCGGGGACAGGATCAGCTTCTTTTCCTACGGCTCCGGGGCCATTGGAGAGTTCTACAGCGGCATTCTCTGCCCTGAAGCGCGCGACGTCGTGACGGGGATGCGGATCGATGCAGCCCTTGATGCGCGCCGCGAGGTGGACGTTGCGGAATACGAGGAGATAGAGAAGCAGCGGGAGGCCTGCATCGAGGTGGCAACGTACACGCCTGATTTCTCTCTCCCGACCGGCTGGTATGACCAGCATTACCTCGGGAAAAAGAGGCTCGTTCTCCGCCAGGTCAAGGATTTCTACAGAACGTACGAGTGGAGCTAGCCCGTGGCAAAAGTGGAGCAGTATGTGGACTCCCAGGTGGCAGTCGTCACTCTGAATGACGGGGAGCACGGCAACCTTCTTGGTCCCGACGCTCTCGGGGAGCTGGCTGCTGCAATCAGTCGAAGCCAGGCAGATCGGACGGTGCGCGCCGTCCTCCTTCGCTCCAACGGGCCTTCATTCTGCCTTGGCATGGACCTCGGGGGACTTGCTTCAGCCCCGGCCGGGACCGCCCAGGCAAAGGCGCGGGAGGCAGTTGACCTGTACGCGAAGACGCTCCACGCCATTTTCTCCTCGCCGCTGCCCTTTGTCTGTCTGCTCCAGGGCGATGTCAAGGCTGGCGGCGTCGGACTTGTCTGCGCATGTGATATCGTGGTTGCCACAACAGAGGCAACTTTCGAGATGGCGGAGGTCCTCTTCGGACTGATCCCGGCCAATGTGCTGCCCTATCTGCTTGCCATTCGCGTCCCCGTTCAAAAAGTGCGCTCCCTCGTGATGAGCTCGAAAAAGCTGGGCGCCGAGGAAGCGCGCTGGCTGAACCTTGTGGATGAGCTTGTCCCGGCCGCCGAAGTGGAAAAGAAGGTCCGCGAGGTCCTGAAACGCCTTCTGCGCTCCTCTCCCCGGGCGCTTGCGGACGTGAAGGCCTTCACCTCCGAGCTGCTGGGCAAACCGCCCCTGGAGGCGGGGGTTCATGCCCGGGAGAAGCTTCTTGAAATGCTTCGCGACCACTCCGTGACCGACGGCATCAAGGCGTACCAGGAGGGGAGCGTACCCACATGGTTCGCCCGGTTCCAGCCGCAGGCCCCGCTGGCCCTGGACTGCGGGTCGAAGCAGCCGGAGGCGCGGCAATGAGCGGCCGAATGAAGCTGAGCAGCGAGCCATCCGGGATCACCTGGCTGAAGATGGACGACGCGAAGGGACGCAATGTCTTCTCCCATGAGTTTGTTCAGGATTTTCTCGCAGCGCTCCAGCGCGTCGAGCAGGAGAGCCGGACAAAAGTCCTGATTGTTCAGGGCAGGGAGGATGTCTTCTGCGGGGGCGCGGAGAAACAGGCGCTGCTCGACCTGTGCGACGGCAAGGGCGCCGTCATTGACCTGGTGATCAGCGAACGCCTTCTGGAAGCGCCTTTTCCCGTGATTGCCGCCATGGAAGGGCACGGGATAGGAGGCGGACTCGCCATGGCCTTGTGCTGCGACGTGGTCATAGCCGCGCGTGAGAGCCGCTACGGCGCGGTCTTCATGAACATGGGGTTCACCCCCGGCATGGGATGCTCCACGCTGCTGGAGGACCTGGTGGGGCCGTTTCTGGCCGGAGAGATGCTTTTCACCGGCAAGAGGTTTCGCGGCAGCGAGCTTGCCGGCAGGGCCACGAACATCAACTACATCCTTCCCCGGGCGGAGGTCCTGGCAAAGGCCAGGGACATCGCCGAGCAGATAGCGGAGAAGGACATCAGGTCCATCGCCCTGCTCAAGCATACCCTGAGCGCACGGAAGAAAAAGCTCCTTGTCGAAGCGCGGCTCCAGGAAGATCTCATGCATCGCATAAGCTTCGCTTTTCCTGAGACGCGTCGAACGATAGAAGAACAGTATCCAGAGTAGGGAAGGAGACATTCAGTCATGGTTGCCGTGGATTTGCGCGGAAAGACCGCCCTCATCACCGGCGGCACGCGGGGGATCGGCCTGGCCTCCGCGCTTGCCCTTGCCGAAGCCGGCGCGCAGGTGTTCCTCACGTACAAATGGGGGAGCGCAGGGCTGGATGAAGTGGCCGAATTGTTTACCCGCGCAGGCGCCCTGCGGCCGGGCTTTTTTCAGGCGGACGCCTCAGTTGAGGAGGACACAGACAGGCTGATGGCGGAGCTTGCAGGCACGGCGCAGAAGATCGACGTCTTCATCAGCAATGTGAGCTTCGCGCTGCGAACCAACAGCCTGGAGGACTACAGGAAGAGATCCCTTTTCAAGACCCTGGAGTACAGCACGTGGCCCCTGGTTGACTATACGCGCCGCATCAAGGCCCGGTTCGGCAGCTATCCCAGATACATCCTGGGGATCTCCAGCGACGGCCCGGATCACTACTACAGGGGATACGATTTCGTGGCCGCTTCCAAGGCCTTGATGGAGTTCTTTTCCCGCTATCTTGCCGCGCACCTGTTCCCGGAAGGGTCACGCGTGAACGTGCTGCGGTTCGGCACAGTGGACACGGAGTCCTTCCGCGCAGTGTTCGGGCAGCAGTTCTTCAGCTGGATGCGGGAAAACGGCGTGCCCGCAGAGGCAATCCTCACGCCGAAGGAGTGCGGCAAGGCGGTTCTGGCCATGTGCAGCGGCCTGATGGACGCGATCAACGGCCAGATCATCAGCGTTGACTACGGGCTCCCCTTCAAGGATAATTCGATGATGAGATATTTATCGCAAGAGAGCGAAAGGAGCGGGCAATGACCAAGGAGCAGATCATGGACGTCATCAAGAAGAACATCGTCGCGAACATCGACGACATCGATGTCGCGACGATAGATCCAAAGAAGTCCATGAAGGATTACGGCGCCAACAGCCTGGATATGATCGAAGTGGTCTCAACGACAATGCGTGAGCTGAAGATCAAAGTGCCGCGCTCCGAGCTTACGGACATCAACGACATCGATCAGCTCGCCGACAAGTTCATGGAATATGTGAACAAAGACAATGCCTGACAAAGCACTAAGTTTCAGTCTGGCGGATTTCTTCTTCAACGACAGCCCCGACGTCCTGACCCCTCCCAGCGACTATCTGAGCTGGATCCAGCACCCGAAGATCCAGGCGGCCATGCAATTCTTCGGGCAGCAGTTCGTCACGGCGCCGCGGGCGGAGGCAGAGGTCCTTGACGCCTCTGATGGCAGCCGCCGCAAGGTCATCAACATGACCTCCTACAACTACCTGGGTCTGTCCTCCCACCCTGAGGTCATCCAGGCCGCCAAGGAGGCCCTGGATCGCTACGGCCTGGGCGCCAGCGGCGCGCCCCTGCTCTCGGGGACGTTCGACCTGCACGTGGAGTTTGCGCGCAGGCTCGCCGCGTTCAAGCAGAAGGAAGACTGCCTGCTGTACTCCAGCGGGCTGGGCGGGAACCTGGGGGCCATGCAGGGCCTCCTGCGCAAGGGCGACGTCCTGATCATGGACGAGCGGTGCCACAAGAGCTTGGTGGACGGCGGAACGCTTTCCGGGGCAAAGATGCTGTTCTTCTCCCACAACGACATGACGTCGCTGGAAGCCATGCTGGAGAAGAGCAAGGGCAAGCGCGTGCTTGTGGCCTTCGAAGGGGTCTACTCGATGGACGGTGACCTTGCCCGAGTGCCTGAGATTGTGAAGCTGGCTGAGACGTACAAGGCTGCCACGTACATCGATGAGGCGCATTCCACCCTCATGTTCGGCCCGAACGGGCGGGGAGTCGCGGAGCACTTCGGTGTGGAAGAGAAGATCGGCGTGAGCTTCGGAACCCTCAGCAAGTCATTTGGCGGCGTCGGGGGGTTCGTCTGCTCCAATGCAGCCATCGTTAATTACCTCAAGGGCTACTCGTCCCCATGGAACTTCTCCTGTTCGCCCTCGCCTCCTGTCGTGGCCGGGCTCATGAAAGCCCTGGAGATAGCCACACGGGACTCCACGCTGCGGGACAAGCTCTGGGCCAACACAGCGTACCTCAAGAAGGGGCTCCTCGACCTGAAGCTCAACCTCGGAGGGAGCGAGTCCCAGGTGATCCCGATCATCATCGGCGCCTCCGGGGAGAAGCTCATGCAGTTTGCCGCTGATATCCAGAAACGCGGGCTGTTCCTCCAGCCCGTGGACTTCCCGGCGGTTCCCGCTGATTCACGGAGGTTCCGGATCTCCGTGTCCACGCAGTTCACGCGAGAGCTGATGGACAAGGCCCTGACGATCATCGAGGACGTGATCGCCAAGGGGCTTCGTTCCTAGGGTGCGCCTGCCGTCCCGCCCTCCCACGGCGGAGCCGTGGGGGGGCGGGCGCACCTCGACATCCATGTCTATGGTGGACTACCAGGAGCTTCTGAAGGCAAATCGAAAAAAGCCGCTGGGATCTGCCGGCGGCTTCACGCCTCTCAGCTGGGGCCGGCCGGAGATCAAGCTGATCCTGCCCCACAGGGAGCCTTTCCTTCTGGTTGATCGCCTCACGGGGGTCAACTTCGAAGAGGAATCCCTGTGCGGCCTTCGCTTTCTCTCACCGACGGATCCGGTCTTTGCCGGCCATTTCCCCGAGTTCCCCGTGTATCCGGGATGTCTCGAGGTGGAAATGATCGGCCAGCTCGGCCTCTGCCTTAGCTACTTCCTTGACAGGCGCACAACGGCGCCGCCCCAGGAAGCAGTCCCCCTTCAGGTGCGTGCCACCAGGATCCTGGGGGCATCCTACTTTGAGCCGGTGCTCCCCGGCACAGAGGTGACTTTGCTGGCCAGGAAGCTGGAGCATGACGAGTACTTTGCAAGCGTGATCGGTCAGGTCATCGTGGACCACAAGGTGGCCTGTGTCGCGATCTGCGAGGTCTGCTTCCTCTAGCGCCGCCCGGCCCGGGCCTTACGCGTCGAATCGCGAAAGGGCAATGGCGGCGTTCTGCCCTCCGAAGCCGAAGCCGTTGGACAGAACGTGTTTCACGCGCGCATCGCGGGGTTGGTTTCGAACCACGTTCAGCGTGATCCGCGGATCCTGCTCGAACTGGTTGATGGTCGGATGGATGACCCCTTCCTGGATAGCCAGGATGGCGGCAATGGCCTCCACCGCGCTTGCCGCGCCCAGGGGGTGCCCGGTCATGGACTTCGTGCTGTGCGCCGGCACTCCGCGGGTGCGATCTTTGAACACAGCGTTGATGGCCTTGCTCTCCGCAAGGTCTCCCAGCGGCGTCGAGGCGGCATGACAGTTGATCAGGTCGATCTGATCGACATTGAGCTTCGCGCTCTCCAGGGCGCTTTTCATGGCCTGCGCGGAGCCGCGGGACTCCGGATGCGGCGCCACCAGGTCATGAGCGTCGCTTGAGAATCCGTAGCCGGCGAGCTCTGCGTAGATTTTCGCCCCCCGTTTTTTGGCGTGCTCCAGCTCTTCCAGGCAGAGAACACCGGCCCCCTCGCTCAGCACGAAGCCGTCCCTGTCCTTGTCGAAGGGGCGTGATGCGGTCTCCGGTGAGTTGTTGCGTTCCGAGAGGGCCATGATGTTTCCGAAGGCGGCCATCCCGCTTGGGAAAATGGGGGCTTCGGCGCCGCCGGTGAATATGGCATCCGCCATCCCCATCTTGATGAGGGAAGCGGCCACACCAAAGGCGTGGTTGCCGGTTGCGCATGCGGAGCTCACAGCGAAGCACGGTCCCTGAAGGTTCCATTCCATGGCAAAGTAGCCTGATGCCGTGCTGGGAATGCACATGACGAAGAAAGGCGAGGACGACTGCATCCCGTCCTGCAGCATTTTGCGCGTGTTGTTGTACCGGGTCCCCACGCCGCCGTCGCCGGTCCCTATGATGACCCCGTAGCGCTGGGGCGCCTTGTCCACATCCAGCCCGGAATCCCGTATTGCCTGGGTGGCTGCTATCTGGGAAAGCACAACGTAGCGGTCCAGCCTCCGCGCCATCTTTCGGTCTTTGAAGTACCCGGAGAGGTCCGGCAGGTCGATTTCCCCGGCAATCTGCACGGAATAACCATCAATCGGGAACGATTGCAGGCGCCGGACGCCCGACTTGCCTTTTTTCAGATTGTCCCAGAACTCTTTGACGCTCGTGCCGATGGGATTGATTGTTCCCATTCCGGTAATGACCACTCGTACTTCCCGCGGATCTTTTGTCATTGTAGCCAAATTATTCCCTTCATCTTATCAGTATACTCGAAAATTAGCCCCCAATTATCAACCTTCATGGGGGCTGGTTGTCAAGGCGCCTCCGGGCCAGTACCATGACAGCCTATGGCGTCGGCCCAACCGGCCTGGACCACTCCTCCGCCCGGGCGGCTATTGTTAAGGCCAGGGGACGTTCACCTGTGGCTGGTGTCGGCAGACGCCCGCCCCACCTCACGGAAACTCGAGACCCTCCTGTCTTCGGGGGAGCTCCAGAGATGTTCTCGAATGATCCGGTCCGTGGACCGTCGCCGCTACATCGCGGCTCGCGCAGCGCTTCGAGAGATCCTGGGAAGCTACCTGCGCACTCCCCCGTCGAGCCTCAGTATAGCATGTTCCGGGTCAGGAAAACCGTTCCTGGAGAACCAGCCGCAAGTTCACCCCCTTCATTTCAACGTCTCTCATGCGGGAGACCTTGCCCTCGTGGCGGTCAGTTGCGGCCTGCAGGTGGGGATAGATATCGAGCGTTTCCGCGAGCTGAAAGCAGCGAATGATATTCTCAGGGACTTTTTCGGCCCGCCGGAGCAGGCCCTTGTTCAATCGCATCCGCAAGCGGAGCAGGCAGAAGCATTCTTCCGGGTCTGGACTCGACGGGAAGCTGCTGCCAAGGCAGTAGGAATGGGCCTGATGAGGTCATTCCTCGGCTTCACCCTGCCCGGTGCGCCGCTTTCGCCTCACGGCTTCCGTTGCATGCTGCCTGGATCAGAATGGCAGACGGCTGCGCAGCAGCAGTGGTGGGTGCGCGACCTCAGCCCGGCGGACGGCTATGCCGGGGCTCTTTGCGTGGAAAAAAAGAACGCCGAGCCGGTATTCTGGCGGTTTGAGTTCTGATCTCAGGAATCCTGGCACGAAGCTCGCCTCTCCCTGAGAGAACCTGCTATCCCTGGCCAGCCGAAAGCAAATCTCCCCCAATAGAGCCAGGAGAAGTGAGGATCAAGTCTGATGAGGGGCTTCCATCGCCACAAGGAGTTGGACAGCCAGTAGGCTTCAAATCTCCGGTCACCGGGAAAGTTGAGTATCATGTCTTCCTCCCTTTTCCGTGCGGTCACGGGCCACGATTCCTCGAATTTCCCGGATCGTCTTTTGTTCGTCCTTGCTGCCAAGAAGTACCAGTTGCAGGACCATGGTACAAAGATAGCGGCGTGTGATTGCGGTTTCTTTGCGGCGATGTTAAATCCTCTTAAACAGAGCCCTTCAGTCCGCGGAAAAGGGGAAAACCTCGGAGTCGAGGGTGAAGGGGCCTCCATCTGATCCTCCAGCCGAGCCGCGGGACGTTTTTCACCGCAATCGCCACGCGGATCCCTGCTTTTGCGGTCAGGCCCAACGTGTCGCGCTGTTCAATGGGGGCCGCGTGGACCAGACGGGCAGTGGAAAGCTGCTCAAACGAGATGAACGCGCCCACTTCGGCGTCCAGGCGGGCAAGCCCGTCGGCAATTGGCGGCCCCTCAGAACCCTCTAGTGAATACTCCGCACAGTTGGTGTCCGTTGTGTCAGCGTGACCGCGTGGAAGGCCGATGGCGTGGAAAGCGTTTTTCCTCGCCAGGCTCACCTTCGAAGGGTTTCCACCGCGGATCCCGGGATCATCTCCCTGGGTCCGCCGTTTCCCTTTCTGCCCAGCAGGGCGTAGATGAGGCCATCGAACAACAGCAGTAGATAGTATGTGGCGAATCTCCAGACAAAGACAGCAATAACGGTAGGGCCAAGCGCGCCCGTCAGACCGGAATATACGAGCGCGAAAGCGCCCTCCACTCCTCCGCTGGCTCCCGGCGTGGGGATGTAGAAGACGACCTGCCAGAGGATGACATAGGTGATGATGACCTCGAGGAAAGGAATCGAAGCTCCGGTGACGCCCTCCAGGACAAACAGGAGGGAGTAGGCGTGCAGGAGGATGTTGACTACTCCCAGGAGAATGTCCAGGATCATGGCCCACGTCTTTTCAGACCAGAGCATCCGAACGTTCTCCCGCAGCCGTTGGGACCACCGGTGCAGGCTCGGCGCCCAGTTGTGCTTCCCGCTGACACGGCCGATGAGGCGGCCCAGGAAGGTCCTCTCCAGGACGATGGCCAGGCGGCCGATGAAGTGCGGCCGGATGAGGAGGATGAGCAGCAGCACCGTCACGCTCAACGAAATGCCAAGGGCCACGTACATCAGTCTTGCTCCCATGCGCAGGGAGGAAGCGATCCACGTTATCTGCGTGAGGAAGAGCAGGGAGATGAGCAGGGAGGTCATGGCCTGCTCCACGAATCGCGACATGATGACGTTGGTGGACGTTTCCGGCGGGACCCCGACGGCGCTCAAGTGGTAGATCTGGAAAGGCTGACCACCCGCGGTCATGGGAGTGATGTTGGTGAAAAACGTCCCGACAGCGCTGTTGTAGAAAGCCTGCACGAACCGGATGTGGATTCGAAACTGCGCCAGGACGAGCTTCAAGCGCATCGAATCCACGACGTGGGAGGCGATGAAGAGGAGGAGGGGGACGAAAAAATAGACCAGTTTCACCTTGCGGATTGCATCGATGATCTGGGTCCGATCCATGAGCAGGGACAGGATGGTGTTCACGCCAAGACCCAGGACCACGGCAATGAGCACGAAGCGAAGGATACGCCGCAGGCTTCCGCGGTCGCGAAAGTCGAAACCGAGCATCATCCGAGGGAGTTCACGATGGCCGCAGCAATTGCCTCCGCGCCATTCTGCGGGCCCACCAGCGAAAGGCGCTCCATGACGTTCCGGCTGCTCAGGCGGTCCTTTGCCATCAGCGCAATGCGCTGCACGAACTGCCGTGGCCGCGGACAATACCACCCATACCCGTTGTCGACGATGAAGCGCATGTTCTCATGCTCGTTCGGCGCTCCGATGTGCGTGACGATGAGCGGAATGCCTTTCTTCATGGCCATCATCGCGTACCCGGTCCCGCACTTGCCTGCCAGGACGTCCGCCGCTGCCACGATCCCGCTGATGTCCTCCTGGTAGCCCATGGCAACCACCTTCGGGCTTGAGAACCGCCTGTTCACTTTCCGCAGAAGGTCTTCGTTTCGTCCCGTGAGCACAAGGAGAGTGGCCCCTTCAACCTCACGGACGAATGCCTCGATGAACCGCATCGAATGTCCGATCCCTTCGCCGCCAAGGCTGAGGATCACCGCCAGGTCTTTTTCCGGTATGCCCAGGCGTTTCTTGAAGACCTCGGTGGGCGCCCCGTTCATCAGCAGGTGAGGGTGGACCAGCATGGGGACCCGGCGCATTTTTTCAGGCGCCACGCCGAAGCGGCGAAGGCCGTTTTCGATCTGCTCCGTGAGAGTGAAATAGATGTCAGCTCCGCAATTGATCACGCCGTACGTCGCCCCCAGCTCGCCGTAGAAGTAGAAGAGGGGAGTCGCGCTCCGGCCTCTGGCCAGGGAGAACAGGTGCGAGCAGGCCCAGTGGCATGACATGATGAGGTCAGGCTGGTAGCTGGCAAGAAACTCCGCCGCCTTGGGAACCGCGGTTCGGAATCCCCGGCGGTTGAGCGCCGTGACAATGCGCGGCGCCAGGCGCTCCATCGCGAAAAGAAACTTGGACACCAGGGGCGGCATCTTCAGGAAGACCCTCCAGAGGTCTTCGAATGTCTTCTTCATGACAGCGTCGTCGAGGTCCCGCGCTGCGTCCATGATGCGGATGTCCCAGGAGGGGCGCATCTGGTGCACGTAGTGGGCGATGGCCTGGGCCTGAACCAGGTGGCCGAGGCCGGCGGAAAGATAGGTCATGAGGATCTTTTTTCTCATCGAGATTTCTCCGATCTGTGCATTTTCATGCGGTTTCTCTCCCGAGCCGCCGTGCCCGGGCCCGGCCGCTGTAGGCAATACAGTCGTTCAGGATGCCGATCAGCGCATGGTGAAAGAGTGCGTAGAGGAACGAGCCGGTGATTGCAGTGATCGTGCCGGCGATGATTCCGAGAATGAACGCGCCCAGGACTTCAGAGTTGGGGTGCCCGAGATGGTAGATCGTGGACAGGAAAGTGGACACCATGACCACAACTACCAGGCTGGGCACCGTGTGCGGAAGCAGTGCCAGGAGCGAGAACAGGATCACTCCTCTGAAGGTGAACTCCCAGGGCAGGTAGTAGAGGACCAGATACGCTGCCTCATAGAGGACGAAGCGGACCGGGCCCGCCATGGCCTCCTTGGAGAAGGGGTAGTGCTGGCGCAGCACAGGGTCCCGGAGGCCGAAGAACAGACCCAGCAGGGAGAAAGGCAGCATGACCACAGTAAGGATCAGGCCAAGCCTCCAGTTGCCGGGCCCCAGCCCTGCCCGCCAGGGGGAGAGGCCGGCGGATGCGCCCCGCAGAAGGATGATGGCAAGGGGCACAAGGAAAAACAGGGCGAAGACGCTCACAAAGTAGGTCATCACCGGCCTGAAATCATTCTCCACGTTCCGCATGAGGTTGCGGACGTTGAGCACCGACGAGAGCAGGAGAAAGGATATCCCCAGCGCACAGAAGAGCACAGCATAGGGATCTGCAAGGATGGAGACCGCTGTCGTTGTCACCGAGGTAAGCCACTCCATTTTCATTGCCTCCCATGCGACCTGCTCAATTGTCCGGCCGCCTTTTCCCTGGCATACCATTCCATGATGGATTCCAGCTGGCGTTCGAGGTCCTGGTCCGGCTGGTACCCGAGCTCTGCAATGGTGGTGGAGATGTCATAGCTCGTGTCTCGCGCTACCTTGGCCACGGGGTAGAATGAGGAGAAGGGCACCTTGACCGCCGGGAGGATGGCGTGGACGGCCTGCAGGATCAAAGCAATCGCGTATGCGACGAAGATGGGCACAAAGACCCGCTGCCTCTTGCCGAGCCTGTCCTGGAAGAACC
This sequence comes from Spirochaetia bacterium, assembly GCA_049515135.1. Classification (GTDB taxonomy): domain Bacteria; phylum Spirochaetota; class Spirochaetia; order SZUA-6; family Fen-1364; genus Fen-1364. Next base: position 20,138 of record JBEKUJ010000008.1, on the reverse strand, counting down.
CCATGAGCTGCCGCCACGTTATATCCTGACCGTTGGTGATGGTGTATGAGCAGCCGTTTTTCCCGCGCATCTGGCACGCGAGGTGGCATGCCGCGACGAGGTTCCCTACGTAGCAGAAGCTCAGGAGCCGGTTGCCGCTTCCCACGATAGTTGGCCAGCCTTCCTCGATCCCACTGAGCACCCGCAGGCTTCCTGTTCTATCGTTGGGACCCAGGACGTCCGTGGGGCGAAGGATGATCACAGGAAAGCCGCGATCGCGGAACTCAGTCAGGAGAAAAGCCTCCGTCATCCTTTTCGCGCTCACGTAGGGCAGAATTGTGCGCGCGGGCCGACCCGGATTCTGCTCGGAGATGCCCGTAGCCCGGTAGCCGAGGGTAAGGGCCGTTGAGATATAGGTGAAGCGCTTGAGGTCCATGCCCGTCTTCTGGAAGCGGCCGACGAGGTTCACCGTCGTTTCATGGATCTCCCGCCGGGCCTCCTCCATGCTCATGCTGTCGCTCAAACGCGACGCGGCATGAATGACATAGTCCACGCGCGCCGGAAGATCATAGCTGTCCGGCTTTGCGAGATCCCCCCTGATCAGCGTGACGGGAATGCCTTCCAGGAAATGCAGGTCCGAGGTCTCACGAACGAGCCCATACACATCATAGGAGTGATCGAGGAAATACGAGCACAGGTTCGAACCGATGAAGCCGTTCGCGCCCGTGATCAGGATCCGTTCCATTCATTCCCCTTATTCAAATTCCACCGTCCGATGCGCGGCCGAGAATATCGGAACATCCACAGAACTTCCATAGGCAGGAGCGTGCGGGGCTCCTTAGGTCTCCCGCCTGGTGTCGCGCCTGCCCGCCGTGTCCTGCCGGTAGAATGCGCACAGGAGCCGATAGACATCCGGATACTCACCATGCAACACCTCTGGCTGCTCGAAAAAGTACTCGCTGGCCACCGCGAAGAACTCTGCATCATCGGTGGCGGCATAGGGATCGATCCTCAGCCTCCGCCTTCCCGCCGAAGCGCGCCGTTTCAGGTCCTCGAAAGCCCGCGAGAAGACCTCGAGCCATTCGCGGGGATCCATGTCCTCATGCAGCGCCGGCCTTCCGTTCACCTCGCCGTCAAGAAGGTCAAGACGGTGCGCGGCCTCGTGGATGACCACGTTGTAGCCGTCTCCCCATCCCGATTCTTCCACATCCTTCCACGACAGAACCACGGGCCCACTGTCCCATGATTCACCGCTCTCGTCCTCTTCCCACTCGTGGGCTACCCCGGCGCTGTCCAACTCACTGTGCTCCCCCGTGAACACGTCCGGGACAACCACGATTGTCTTCCAGTTCTCGTACCATTCCATCCCGAGATTGAGAATGGGCAGGCAGGCCTGAACGGAAATGACGTCACGGATCACGTCGGTGGGCTCGAGCCCGTCCGCTCCCTCAAAGGTCTTTTCGCGAAGAAATATCGTCGCCATCCCGCGAAGCCTGTTCTGCTCATCACGGGACAGCCCGTCCAGGATCGGATGATCCCTCAGGAGCCATTCCCATGCTTCCTCTGAAAGAAGCCCCTCCCTCAGAATGCGCGACCGGCGGATTCTTCGAAAGATTCCCACGACGGATTTCCCCTCGATGCACATGTAACTTTATGTGATCGCAGCGACCCGGTCAATATTTCGCTGGGGAAAGAACAACGATGAGCATCGGCGTCCGAGGTATAGGCTTTTCCAGCGCCGGCGGACACGATATGTTGTTCCGATGAAGCGGATCCAAGCGCCCGATGGGAGTCGAACCCACGTCATGAGCTTGGAGGGCTCAGGTAATACCGTTATACGACGGGCGCAGAGGTCGCCTGCAATCTATCCGGGCTGCGGGGAAAGGTCAAGAGAATGGAGGCTGGAATGGGGACGCGAGGGGAGATCTTTACCTCCAAAGCAAGCACTGCCAAGCGGACGTACTTCTTCAACGTAAAAGAGAACCGCACGGGTGATGTCTTTCTCAACATCGTCGAAAGCAAGAAAAGCGGGGACGATCAGTTCGAGCGCAGGTCCGTCATCGTATTCAAGGAAGACCTTGCGGCATTCCTTGAGGGCTTCGATGCCGCGGTCCGCTTCATCAAGGGGCAGTGACCCGGAAGGACAGACGCTGGATCCGCGATGGCCCCACGGCCAGCACCGCCCTGCGGTGCTCCACGGTGGGATATCCCTTATGCCGCTCGAATCCATACTCGGGCTCGATCCGTGAATACTCCTCCATCCAGCTGTCGCGGGCCGTTTTTGCCAGGATGGAGGCCGCCATGATCTCGGGAACGGTCGCGTCACCCCTGACGATGGCGTTTGTCGGTATGCCACATGCGGGGCAGAAGGTTCCGTCCACGAGCACCAACGAAGGGCGGACCGGGAGCGCCTGCACCGCCCGTCTCATCGCCAGGAGCGCAGCGTCGAGTATGTTCAAGTCATCGATTTCTCCATTCGAAGCCCAGCCGAGGCTCCACGCAACAGCTTTGCTTCGAATCAACGCTGCAGCGGCAAGTCTCTGTTCCGCGGTGAGCACCTTCGAGTCGTCCAGAACTTCCCGCGGGAAGTCGTCCGGAAGGATGACCGCCGCGGCAGTCACGGGCCCCGCCAGAGGCCCGCGCCCCGCTTCGTCGACGCCGCATATGAGGTCGTGTTCCATCATTCGACAACGCGCCTTGACCACCCCCCTGCATGGGGTGTTAACTAAGTGCCGCCGGGAGCGGCACAACGCCCTTCATCTGGCAGCGTAACGCATTTCGACTGGGAGCGAAAGTGTTCTTAAAGACGCTTGAAATCTTTGGATTCAAATCCTTTGCAGACAAGATCAAGATAGAGTTCACGGACGGAGTGGCGGCGCTTCTGGGTCCGAATGGCTGCGGCAAGTCCAATGTCGTGGATGCCATGAAATGGGTCCTGGGAGAGCAGTCATCGAAATCCCTTCGGGCGGAAAACATGAATGACGTGATCTTCGCAGGCAGCGACTCGCGCAAGCCTGTGAATGTCGCAGAGGTCACCTTGACAGTCTCCAACCAGGACGACGTGCTTCCCCTGAACCTCCCCGAGATCTCCATCCGCAGAAGGCTGTACCGCGCAGGGGACAGCGAGTACTTCATCAACGGAAACCTCGTCAAGCTGCGGGAAGTGCGCGAGCTGTTCTTCGACACGGGGATCGGAAAATCCGCGTATTCGATCATGGAGCAGGGCAAGATCGACCAGCTCCTGTCCACCAAGCCGGAGGAGCGGCGCGTCGTCTTCGAAGAGGCTGCGGGGATCACGCGCTTCCGTGTCCGGGGTCAGGAAGCCGAAAGGAAGCTGGAGAAGACGGAAGAGAACATGCGCCACGTCGAGGGAATCCTGGACGAGGTGCGCAGGAGCTACAACTCGCTCAAAGTGCAGGCGGAAAAAGCGGAGGCATACCGCAAGCTGCGTGAGGAGATCTTCGAGGTCGAGCTGGAGATACAGCTCCTCCGCCTGAAGGGGCTGCTGGAGGACAAGAAGCGGCGGGAAGGGCGTCTGGCGGAGAAAGAAAAGGCCCGCGACGAGATCCGACACGCCATCGACGCCGGCACCGCTTCGATTGCGCAGCAGGCGGACCTTGTCAACTCCATGGAGTCCCAGCTGGTGGAATCCCACAAGAAGCTCTACCAGATCGATATGGAAAAGAACACCCGGGAGAACCAGATCCACATCTACCGGGAGAGGATCTCCGAGCTGGAGCGCAGCATCGAGGCGGACCAGGTCCGAGAGAAGAATGTCGCAAAGAAAGTGCAGGAGCTCGCAGCGGAAAACCAGCGCAGGGAGACCGCCCTGGCGGAGCTGGCCAGCCGGATCCAGGAAACGGAAGGCAACATCGAAGAGTTCACCCGGGATATCGACGGCTTCGGGGCGCGCGTGCGGGCCAACGATGAGACCATCCGGGACAACGGCTCCTCCATCACGGGGCTGGAGTCCACCATGGAAAGCCTTCGCGCCGAGCTTCGCGCCATCACAGAGGACATTGTGACGCAGCTGGACGCCCGGCTTGCAGAGATGGGGTACTCCTCGACGGAACGGCACGCAGTGGAAAGACAGATCGAGGAAGCGCTGCAGAGCCTTCGAATCCAGCTGAGCGGCAAGGTCTCCATCCTGGAGGACTCGGTTCGCGTGGAGAGCGTCTCCAAGGCGGAGCGGGACAAGATCGTGCAGAACACTTTTGCTGTGTTGAAGGCATCGCTGGAGAAGCTGTCCGCCCTTGAGCAGCTCTTTGCGAGATATCGGGCGTTTGCCCCGTCTTTCCTTGACGAGTTCCTGGCTCCCCAGGGCATCATCACCCGCAAGAGGGACGTTGACGAGAGGATCAACGCGAACACCGACGCCGTATCGCGGCTGCGCCAGCACAACGAGCAGCTTTCGAGGGACAACGACGCGCTGAGGGCGAAAATCGAGGAGTACCGCAAGACGCTGGAAGACCTGCGGGTCAACCTGGCGCGCCTGCAGACCCAGAGGTCGGGACTCAAGGACGAGATGGAGCGGCTGGCGCGGGAGAAAGCAGAGCAGCAAGCCCTGCTGAGCGAAATCGGGCTCCAGATCGGCCAGACCAGGCAGAAGAGAGAAGAAACAGAGCAACGGATTGCCGCCGCGGAGGAGGAACGCTCGCGGTTCCAGTCTGAGGAGCGTGAAGTCCGCGCGGCTCTTGCCGGCCTCGAAGGGCAGATCACAACGCAGAACAGGGAGCTGCTCGCAAAGGAGGAGGAGCTGAAGCAGAGGAACGTCCTCCTTTCCCGCGCCCAGTCCGAGATCGAGAAGATGCAGATCGAGGTTGCCGAGATCCGAACGGAGATCCGTGACCTGCATGCAAGCTTCACCGAGCGTTTTTCCCGGGACCTCACTGAGTACGAGATGCGCATTCCGGACCTTGTTCCCAAACGCGACCTTCGGCCCCGGCTGGCGGAGCTGCGGGAGGAGATGAGAAAGCTCGGACAGGTGAACCTCATGGCCTCGGAGGAGTTTGCCGAGGTCAAGGACAGATTCGACTTCCTCAGTGGCCAGCTGGGAGACCTGACCCGGGCGCGTGAAGACCTCAAGCGGGTCACCACGGAGATCAGGACGGAGTCCACAGAGCTGTTCCTGGATACCTACAACAAGATCAAAAAGAACTTCCACACGGTCTTTCGCAGGCTCTTTGGGGGAGGAAGGGCGGAGCTGCGGCTGGAGAACCAGGATACACCCCTTGATTCTGGAATCGAGGTCTTTGCCCAGCCGCCGGGAAAGAAGCTGGAGAACATTCAGCTCCTCTCGGGCGGAGAGAGGTCCCTTACGGGTGTCGCCCTCATGTTTGCGATCTACATGGTGAAACCCTCGCCATTTTGCCTCCTGGATGAGATTGATGCCGCCCTGGACGAAGAGAACGTGGGCAGGCTCAGCACCCTTCTCAAGGAGTTCTCCACGAGCTCGCAGTTCATCGTCATCACCCACAACAAGCGCACGGTTGCCGGAGCCGACGTGTTGTACGGAGTGACGATGGAGGAATCAGGCGTGTCCAAACTTGTTGCCATCCGGCTGGAAAACAGGGAAAGAAGTGAAACTATTCCTTCGGCTGCCCAGGCTTGAGAAGCTTCGTGAAGTCCTGAGCCGCGGAGGGCTGGCGCGCGGCGAAGCGCGTAGAATGCCGGGCCGCGAGGTGCTTGTCATCGCGGCGGTCGCTGTTGCCTCCGCCGTGATCACCCTGATCGTTTTGACCGTCTCATTCAACTCCCGGGAACGCAGGTCTGCAGCGCAGGAGCGCGAATCGCAGGTTAGCCTCCCGGCGCCTCAGACGGAGGAGGAGTTGTCGGTCAGTGATTTTCTCCTGCCCGCTGCGCCCCCCGCGGACAAGCCTGCGGAGTACTATCCTTTCCGTCCGCGTCTCCTTCGGTGGAGCCGGGAGAACGTCGAGAAGTTCTGGGTCTCACCCCGCCAGATTGCCACGGACACGATCAGTGCAATCAATGACAGGAACTTGGAGAGCATGTTCGAGAAGGTGCCCTAGCCATGGATGGCGAGGGAGGCCGAGGCCAGGGACGGCCGAAAGGCCGACACTAGCCATGGATGGCGCCTCGTAGACATGATCGGCCTCGGGAGGGGGGAACCGATGCGAAGACTTCCGGAGGTTTTTCTTTTCGCCGTACTAGGGTTGACGGTTCTCTCGTGCGCTTCGGGTCCGCAGCAGAAGACATCTCAACAGAGTCAGCAGGACAACCCTCCCCCGGCGACGTCTCCTGTGGCGCAGCCTTCTCAGGCGATGGGCGGCCGGAGCCCGGCCGAGGATTCGCTGCCGCCCGAGCAGGCGTCGCAGGGGACCGCAGATCGGCCGGACGTGGCGCTGGGCTTGCCGGCTGCGCCGCAGTCGCGGACCGGCCCCGAGGTGGAGTCGGTCAAGCCGGCAGGGTCTCCAGAAACCGAGAACTTTCCGCTCACGGTGCCGCAGCCTCCTCCGGCCGGGGCCGGCGGAAAAAACGACCTGACAGCAGCGCGTGCGCAGGAGAAGAAGCCGGCCGCTGGGGCTGCCAGGCCCAAGGCTTCCGCTGCCCGGCCGGCTGCCGGCGCGCAGCAGCCTGCCGCCTCGGCCGGGCAGCAGGCGGGTGCAGAAAAACAGCCGGCGGGCGCCCAGCAGGGCTTGGAGCAGAGCGCGCAGCCGCAGGGGGGCTCATCGGCGGCATCGGCATCGACGGGCGCCCAGACTGGTGCTCCTCCGACGTACGGCAAGCTGCGCGAGATCTACGCCCGGCAGGGCGATGACGTGCAGATCGGCCTCGATGGATTGGGCTTTCTTTTCCTTGGCTTTCCGGACCGAGGTCCGGACGGGGACGGCATGTCCTTCAAGGGAAAGGACACCAGGGACGGGAAGACATGGTTCAGCTTCAAGGCGTTGAAGCTCGGGACGTATGACCTTGACTTCCTGAGGCAGGACAACAGCACGGGGACTTCGTCAAAGGAAACGGTCCGGGTCCATGTTGTTTCCGATGCCGACTTCTCAGCAGCGGTTGCGCAGGGACAGCAACAGACTCCTGCGTCGGCCGAGGTGGCTGGTGACCCGGCCTTTGCCGCCAAGCTCTCCAGCGTCGGTCAATACGATGCAGCCATCGCCGAGCTGCTCAAGGGCTACCGGGAGGGCAACCCGGGCCTCAACGACCAGATAGCCCAGCTGTACTTTCGGACCGGCGCATATGATGCGGCCGGGAAGTACTTCACAAAGAACCTGGCAGAGCGGGGCCAATACGGAGACAGCGCGGTCATCGGACTCGCGCGCATCGCAGTGATCCAGAAAGACCAGCCCCAGCTTCTCTCTCTGCTGAGGCGTCTCCTTGCAGTGAAAGACCCCGGGCTCGAGGAAGCGCTCATTGCCGCTGTGCGCCTTGAAAGGGAAAAGCAGGAGGCGGGGCTCGGGATAGATCTAGCGACAGAGTATATCTCCCGCTACTCCGACGGCAGGTGGCGCGATGAAGCGGACTACCTCCTTGCCCAGCTGCTGGAGCAGGACTCCCAGTTCCGTGATCTTGCCCGGGCGCGCGCGACGTACAAGGAGATCCTGGACAAGTATCCTGAGAGTGCCTTCGCCTCCCGGGCGCGCCAACGCATAGGATACATCGACCGGCATTTCTTCGAGATCAGATAGGGTCCGGCCGTTCCCAGGAGAGGTCCCGCTCCTTGACACTGCCCGGCGATCTCGGTATATATTGGCCTGTTCAATACTTACGAAGAACGGATTCTGATGCTTGAGAAATTGAGCGGCAAGCTGGGCGACCTGCTCAGACAGATCGGCGGCAAGGCCCAGATATCTGAAAAAAACATCCTGGACGCGATCAACGAAATCAAGATCGCCTTGCTCGAAGCGGACGTGAACCTTCGCGTGGTCCGCAGGTTTGTGAACCAGGCCACCGAGGAGGCGCTCGGGGAGAAAGTGCTGCGCTCGGTCACGCCGGGCCAGCAGTTCGTGAAGATCATCTACGACAGGATGGTCGCGCTCCTGGGAGGACACAACCAGGCCCTTGCGTTGAAGGGGCCCGACACGCAGTCCGTCATCCTGCTGGCCGGCCTCCAGGGTTCGGGGAAGACGACCACCGCGGCCAAGCTCGCCGTAATGCTCAAGGGCCAGGGCCGCAAGCCCCTCCTTGTCGCCGCGGACCTTCAGCGACCGGCCGCCGTGGAGCAGCTTGCGGCCCTGGGACAGAAGGCCGGGGTTGAAGTTCACCGGGAGGCTGTCACGGATCCGGTGCGCGTGGTGGAGGAGGCCCTGTCACGCGCGCGACGTGAGCAGCATGATGTTGTTATTGTGGACACCGCGGGCCGTCTGCAGGTGGACGAGTCGCTGATGGAGGAGCTCGTTCGGATCCGCAAGGCGGCGGCGCCGGACGAAGTGCTCCTGGTGGCGGATGCAATGACCGGTCAGAACGCCGTGGAGATCGCGCGGGAGTTCCATGAGAAAGTCTCCCTCACGGGCGTCATCCTCACGAAGTTTGATTCTGACACGCGGGGCGGCGCGGCGCTTTCCGTCAAGAGCATTACCGGGACGCCGGTCAAGTTTGTGGGCGTCAGCGAGAAGCTGGACGGGCTTGAGCCGTTTCATCCCGAACGGATCGCCTCCCGGATCCTCGGCATGGGGGACGTGGTCACGCTGGTGGAGAAGGCGCAGAAGACCATGGAGGTCGGGGAGGCCCTGGCTCTGCAGGAGAAGCTGGCCTCGGAGACCTTCACGCTGGAGGATATGCTGGATCAGTACAGGAGGATGCGGAAGATGGGCAGCCTGCAGTCCATCATGGAGATGGTGCCGGGGCTCAAAGGGTCCGGCGCGGAGGATAAGATCGATGAGAAGGGAATGAAGAGAGAGGAAGCCATCATCCTGTCCATGACACTTCCCGAGCGCAGGAACTACCGCATTATCGGGCCGGGCCGGCGGGCAAGGATTGCCCGGGGAAGCGGCACCTCTGTGTTCGAAGTGAACCGGTTCTTGAAAAAATTCGAGAAGACGTGTCTCATGATGAAGAAAATGTCGCGGAACACGAAATACCAGGCCCAGGTGCTGTCACAGCTCGGCGCCGGGGAAAGAGGAGGACGCCAGTGAGCGTGCGCATCAGGTTGAAGAGGTTCGGAACAAAAAAGAGGCCTTTCTATCGCATAGTGGTCATGGATTCCCGGTCTCCCAGAGACGGACGCGTGCTGGAGGAGGTCGGTCTGTATCACCCCATCGAGCGGAAGGAGAAACAGATATCCTTCAGCGCGGATCGGGTGAAGGACTGGCTGTCACGGGGAGCCACTCCGTCAGCCACTGTCAAGAGGCTCCTGAACCGCAGCGCCAGAGCCTAAGAGGGGCGCCGAGCCCTGTCACGCCCTCCGCACGGCCGCGCTGTGCCAGGGGCGCGCGGAGGCGGAAGGCGCCCGGTAGTTCAGCCTTCTCCTGCTCTGCGAAAGGAGTGACACATGGAAAAAGACCTGGTGGAGTACATTGCAAAGACGCTTGTGGATGATCCCACGGGCGTGGCCGTGAACATGATCGAGGGGGAGAAGTCCACGATCCTCGAGCTGAAAGTCGCCGACAGCGACATCGGGAAGGTGATCGGCAAGCATGGCCGCATCGCCAAAGCTATTCGGACCCTCCTGAGCGCCGCGTCGACCAAGTCGGGCAAGCGCGTGGTGCTGGAGATCCTGGACTGACGGGATGCACGCCGAGTTGCCGCTCGGGGACAGTGTGGGCATGCCAGCTGATTTCCTGGCAGTCGGTGTGATTACCGGGACCCATGGCCTTCACGGCGAGGTCAAGGGGAGGAGCTTTTCGGGGGAGCCGGGGCGCTTTGCCGGGCTCACGGAAGCGCTTTTCAGAAAGGGGGGAAGGGGGAAAACGCTTCGGATAGAGCTTGCGCGTCCGCACCCCCCCCAGGGGATCCTGCTGAAGATCGCGGGCGTGGATACTCCTGAGGAAGCGCGCCGTCTTGTCGGCTTTGAAATGTGGGTGCCGCGCGAGAAGGCATCCCGGCTGGTGGAAGGCGAGTATTACACCGCGGACCTGTGCAGGTGCAGCATCTGGTTCGGAGACGAGCTGATTGGCTCCGTACGCTCAGTCTGGGAAGGGGCGGCGGCCCAGCTCCTGGAGGTCCGGAACGCGGCCGGCAAGACCTTCCTTGTCCCCTTCACCGATCATTTCATCGGTGAGGTGGATGTGGCCGGCGGGAAGATTTGCCTGAGGGAGGATGAGATCGTCCGGTGATAATCACCATTCTCACCCTTTTCCCGGGTCTCTTCGACGGGTTCCTGACGAGCTCCATACTGGCGCGGGCCATCGCGCGCGGGCTCATCGAAGTCAGGCTTGTCGATATTCGCGATTACGCGAAAGACAGGCACAAGGTCTGCGACGACGCAGCATACGGCGGCGGGCCGGGGATGGTCATGAAGCCGGAACCCATCGCCGAGGCCCTTGAGGCAATCGGCGCCCGGCCGGGCGCGGTGGCAGGCGCCGGGGGCCCGCGGGTCGCGTACCTGACTCCTGCGGGACGCCCGTACACACAGGTGCTTGCATCGGAGCTTGCGCAGGAGAAGCAGCTGGCGCTCCTGTGCGGGAGATATGAAGGCGTGGACCAGCGGGTGATCGATGCCTTCGTGACGGAGGAGATATCCATAGGCGACTATGTCCTTTCCGGGGGAGAGGTGGCCGCCATGGCGGTGGTGGATTCAGTCGCGCGGTTGATACCGGGCGTGATAACGGGGGATTCGCTGGAGGAGGAGAGCTTCGCCTCCGGGCTTCTTGAATACCCTCACTATACAAGGCCGGAGGTGTTTCGGGGCGTCAGCGTGCCCGATGTCCTGCTGTCGGGGCATCATGAAAAGATACGCCAGTGGCGCCTCAGGAAGAGCGTCGAGAAGACAATGAAGCTCCGTCCGGAGCTCCTTGAGTCGGACAGCCTTCCGGAGGAGGCGCGGGAGCTGCTGGGGAAGATCAGGGAAGAAGGAGTCGAAGATGAACGCAATCAAGGCGCTTGAGGCGGAGCAGATCAAAGAGAAGGCGGAGGTGTTCCGCATCGGCGATACGGTGAAGGTCCACTACAAAATCATCGAGGGCAAGACCGAACGGGTGCAGGTTTTCGAAGGCATTGTCATCGCAATGAAACGTGACGGACTCCGCAAGACGTTCACGGTCCGTAAGATCAGCTATGGGGTCGGGGTGGAGAGGATCTTCCCGCTGCACTCGCCCAAGATCGCCAAGATTGTCCGGGTGCGGGAAGGCAAGGTACGGCGCGCCAAGCTGTACTACCTGCGCGGCAGGTACGGCAAGTCGGCAAAGGTCGCGGAGCTCATCCATCGAAGGCGGGCGAGGGTGCCGGAGACGGGAACCGCGGAGCAGCCTGAGACCGCCGCCTCAGAGCCTTCAGAGAACGGCTGAGAGAAGCGGCGCCGGCTCCTGGTGTGAGCGGGCCTTTTGTGTTACCGGGCGCCCCAAGCGGCGCCATACAGATTTCGCTCCGGCCTGGGCTGAGGCTCAGGCCCGGAGACTCGGTCATGCTCACCGTCATCAAGCGGCTGGACGCGGACAAGTGGGCGGTGGGAATCGGCGGACGCGTATACCCCGCATATTCACGGCTCATGCTGGAGCCGGGCTCAGTCCTGAAAGCCCGAGTCACCTCTTCCGCAGGCCGTCTGCTGCTGTCCCTGTCCGATCAGCCGCAGGAACCGCTGAAAGCAGCGTTGCACCGGGAAGGCATACCCGGCGGCGCCACGTCCGAGATCATCGCGCGCGCTCTCCTGCTGAGCGGGCTTCCCATCCGCGCCGAGACAATCGACAAAGTGAAGGCGCTGCTTGCGCGGCTCAAACTGCCGGCTCATAAGGGGGCGCGGTTGATCGCCACCCTCATTGACAAAGGCATCGATCCTGGAAGTCATGGCGTGGACGCCCTCCTGGGAATTTTCTCTTTCGGCGAGCGTGGGGGAGGGGACCCGCGGCGCTATCGCGGAAGGCCGCTCCCCGATACGGCGGGGGGCGTCAAGGAGTTCACCTCCGGACTGGCAGTGGCAGGCTCCGATGCTCCGGATGCTGTCCAGGTATTCAACCACGCCAGAGGCAGGGCGCAGACTTGGGTGGTCATCCCATTTGTCTTCGACGCGGATCGGGATCGAATGGCAGGCACCATCAAGGTGCTGTACGATCCGTTCCTGGCCCGTCCGCTCAGGCTTGTCCTGACCGTGGAGGGGATCTCCTTCTTCCTCCCCCTGGAGGGGAAAAAGAAGACGCTGTCCATCTTCTGCGACGAGCCTGCGCTTCTTGCAGCCGCACGTCGGGGACTGGACATGCTGGGGGCAAAATTCCATAACATGGGGATGGAAGTTGACGATACTATACTTGGAGGGGATGCCTTTGACGGGTTTTCCCCCGTCGCCCAGGGAGCCTCGCTCCCGATGATAGATGTGGCGGGGTAGTTCGTGACGGGGCACGAAGACAGGGCCGTAGCCATCCATTACACGGAGGAGCTGCCGGCGCCCATTGTCCTGGCCTCGGGGAGGGGACAGATGGCAGAGGCCATCGTGCGGATTGCGCGTGAGAGCGGGGTCACCCTGGTGTCTGACCCCGACCTGGCAGCCGCCCTGATCCCGCTGGAAGTCAATTCCCTCATTCCTGAGTCCCTCTACGAAGTGATTGCCGCGCTTCTTGTCTTTGTCAGAGGCTTGAGAGCAGAGAGAAAATGAAGATCATCCGAACGGGCGAACTGCGGGATGGAATGATGTTCGACAAGCCCGTCTACATCGACGGGGACAATGTCTTCGTTCCTCCCGGTGTCCCCATACGGCAGAAAGACATCGACAGGTTGACGCGGTGGGACATCGGGGAAGTTCGCACCGACGGGGTCCCCATAACCGAGGAGCAGAAGAAGCAGTCGGAAAAGAAAAGCGACGCTGCCCTTCTTCGCGACCTTCCCGCGGAAAAGAAGGACATTGATGCATATCTGCGCGCAATCGACGAGTACGAGCACATCAGCACGGCCGTCGCGCAAGGGGAGGAGATCGATCGCACGCGCATCGACTCCATGGTGAACCTTCTCCTGGAGCGGATCAAGGAAGGCAAGAACGAGATGATCCAGCTCATCTTCATGACGGGAAAGATCGAGCGAAAGATCGCCGCCGGTGTCATCAACGTCACCATCCTTTCCACCATCATGGGGATGGTGCTGAAGTTCACGAGCCATCGCCTCATTCAACTCGCTACGGGTGCGCTCCTCCACGATATTGGCATGGTGAAAGTCCCCAAGGCGATATTGCAGAAAAAGGAAAAGCTCTCCCTCGAGGAGCTGAACCAGATCCGAACGCATCCCATCCATTCCTATCGCGTGATTTCGAAGGAGCTCAAGTATCCTGAAGAGATCGGCGTCATTGCGCTGCAGCACCACGAAAAGTGGGACGGGCAGGGCTATCCCCGCAAGCTCCACGGGGAAGACATCAATATCTTCGCGCGCATTGTTGCAGTGGCAGACGCCTATGTGGCCATGATCAACAACAGGCCGCATCGGAACTCCATGATCGGCTACAGCGCAATGAAGAACGTGCTCAACGACAATGGCAGGCATTTCGATCCCAAGATCCTGAAGGTGTTTCTGGAAAGCATGGGGATCTATCCCATCGGCAGCATCGTGCAGCTGAACAACTCCGCGATCGGCCGTGTGGTGGAGACTCACTCAGAAGCACCCCTGCGGCCGGCAGTGGAGCTGATCATCGACGAGTACGGCAACACCCTCGGCGAGCGCGAGATCGTGGATCTGCTCTCGAAGAAGGGGGCGTTCATCGTCAAGGCGGTGGACCCCAAGTCGCTTGCTCCCGCGCCGGGCAGCGCGGCGCCGGATGCGCGCGCGGCCGGTTCATGAGAAGGCAGGAGGCCGGAAGGTGCAGGCAGTGAAGCGACAGTCGCGAACGAAGGGAGCCGCGGGTGAGGACCGCGCCGCTGCGTGGCTGCGCTCCTGCGGGTGGACCATCAGGGAGCGCAACTTCCGCACCCGGCGCGGAGAAATCGACATCATCGCGGAGAAGGGCCCCGACGTGGTCTTCTTCGAGGTCAAGGCCTGGGAGTCCCTCCCGCAGAGCGAGCTGGAGTACTCACTCTCTGCCCGAAAGCAGGGGCGGATTGCGCAGGCGGCGCGTTTCTACCTGGCGCAGAACTCCGATCTCGCGGGTCGGCCCCTGAGATTCGATGTGATTTTCATTGATGCGGGCACAGACAGGATCCGCCACATCGAGGGGGCTTTCCCGGGAGGGATCGACTGATGGTGCGCACTGCCAAGAAGACCGATCCCAAGAAGATCGCCGAGCTGAAGATCAAGATACATGACGAGGAATATCTCCTGCAGGCTATCCAGAAAATCGCGCAGGATCTCACCAAGAACCTTGAGCATGGAGAGTAGGGGATGAGCTCCCGAAGCTTTCGGCGGCGGAACAATCGGCGCAAACACAACAAGCCTTCGACCGGGGCGGACCCCAACAACCCGGCTCAGCGCGGACCCGCAGGGCAGGACCGTCCCAGTGAGCCCGGACAGCGCGGCAATCAACCCAGAGGACCCCGGCGGGACAACCAGCGTCAGGGGCCGCACGGGCGCCTGGCTCCTGGTGCACGGCGTCCGTCGGAGCCATTCGTTTCACGCTCGGAGCCCCTCGTGTTTCCCGACTGTCCCATCTGCCGGCAGCCGGTCCGGGAGCTGCCGTCTGCGCTCACTCACAAGGAGACGGGCCAGCCGGCGCATTTCGACTGCATCATGAAGGAGCTGCGCGACTCCAACGAGCTCGCGCCCCAGGAGAGGATCTGCTACCTCGGCGGCGGGTGCTTCGGGATACTGGAGTTTCGCCAGCCCGGGGGCCCGGGCAAGTTCGTCATCCGAAAGCGTATCCAGTACGAAGAGAAGGAAGCTGTCCAGGAGTGGAAGAAGCCGCTCCTGATGTCACTCTGAACCGGCCGGCCCTGCTTACTTTGACGACCTCAGCTCATCGAGGACCTGGAGGGCCTTTGCCTTGACCGTGCGCAGGTAGTTTCCCTGCGCTATCTTCACCAGCAGGCGGTACGCCTCGGGATCCTTGATGCCCCCCGGCGTCTTCTGTGCGAGCTTTTCGATTGCCAGGCTTACCGCATAGCCGAAGTTCTGGTCCGGCGTCTGAGGATCTTCCATATTATAAGCGAACTCAATGGCCTGAACGACCTCGTTGTTTGGATTCATCCCCAGGTTCCCCAGCGCGTACGCGGCCTCCGCCTTGACCATGGGCTCGTCATCAATGAGCATGACGCGGACGAGGGCATTCTTGGACTCTTCCGTGCCGATACGGCCCAGGAGAGTGGCCGCGCGGCGGCGTACTTCGGGAAAATCGTTGATCTGGTGTCCACTTTCGCGTGATATCCGTCCTGAGCCTTCCATTGCCAGATACTCCAGGATGAACTCGGTCTGCGTCGTGTCTCCGCCGCTTACCCCGGCGTCGATTCTCTTTTCCAGGTCGTCGAGCGCGCTCAGCTTGATCTCCAGGTCGTCCGAGGCGGCTTTCTCCCTCAATATCTGAAACTCAATGCTCTTGAGGAACAGTTCCTCAATGGTTATTTCCTTGGGCCCGGATTGCGCTCCGGTCTGGGCTCCGCTCTGAGCTCCTGATTGAGATGCCGCCTGGGACCCGGACTGGCCCCCCGGCTGCGCGGCGTTCTGCGCAGAAAGAAGGAGACCCGGCGCCATGAAGATGACGAGCGCAATGACGCCTGAGACCAGGAAGCGCGGGAATACTCCGGCAGTGGTGCGGGAGCATTCGACCTTTGCCGCGATGCGCGCGCTATCGGCTTCTCTCATGACTTCTCCGTTCCTTTCTTTTATTCCCGATCGGTCGGCCATATTCCCACCTTCCAGCGCCCGTCCTCCCGTACAAGATAATACAGAATCACGGGTCTGCCATCAACGACAGTCAGAGCCTTGACGTGCGTGGCGTCAACAAAATTGATGTCGGTCAGCGCGGCCTGGACCCGGCTGCGGACAACGACATTCTCGAAATAATCCTTCAAAGTGTGCAGGACGATCCCGCTTTTCTGCAGCACGCCGCTGCGGGATGTCTTGTCCAGAAACTCCGGATCACTGGTTTGCGCCATATAATCAGCCGTGAGATAGGACCGCCACCCCTCATAGTCCTGCGCGCTGATCAGCGAGGTCAGGGCGGCAATCACCGTCTTCACCTCGTCGAACGTCTTGTTGTAGAGCTCCGGCGTGACGACAAACTCCTTCTGCGGTTCTGCGGAACCATTCCCTGGGGACGTTCCTGAATTATTGGGGGGAGCGGCTTTCGGCTGCGATGCGCACGCGAACAATGCCACCGCGGCAGCCACAGGGATGCAGATCCTCCATGCGGGGCTCATTGTCCACAATTCTATTCACCGGCATGCTGTTTGTCAAAGATTTTCACGTGTCCATCCGCGTCAAACGTGCTATCGCCCTACAGGCTGCCAGACCGTGCTCCGCACTTGATGCACGGGGAAAGCTCCGGTATTCTCTCCCGTATGTTCAAGGTGCTTCTCCCTGGCACGTTCGACCCTCCGACCAACGGCCACCTCAACATCCTGCGAAGGGCGTCGCGGCTCTTTGATGAAGTCCAGGTCGTGATCGCTGTCAACCCCGAAAAATCCTATCTCTTCAACGCGGAGGAGCGCCTTGGAATGATGACCGCGCTGGCGCGGGACCTCCCCAACGTCTCCGTGTCGACATGGAACGGCTTGATTGTCGATTTTGCCGACCGGATCGGGGTCCATGTGATCGTACGCGGCGTGCGCGCGCTTGCGGATTTCGACTACGAGTTCGAGCTCTCGGTCATGAACAAGTCGCTCAACCCCAGGATCGAGACGATTTTCCTGCCGACCGATCAGAAATACTCCGTTATCCGCTCCTCCGCAATCAAGGAGATTGCCGGCTTTGGCGGGGACATATCGGGCATGGTGCCGCCCCTGGTGGCCAAGGCGCTCCAGGAGAAGCTTCACCCTGCGCACCGCGAGCAAAGCCTGACACCTTGACATTCGAGGTGTGTTAGTGTAGCTTTCCGTGCAGCCGCGGTCAGCGCCGTGGCGGGTGTTTATGAGGTCGCGGCAGGGGCCGTGACAAGTGCGTGTCTCATCACTACATAATCGGGGTGACGAATTATGGCTTTGCCGAAGAGAAGAATATCACGGGCGAGGGGACGCCAGCGGCGCGCCGCAAACATGCGACTTTCCGTCCCGACACTCGTGGAATGCAGCAATTGCGGGAACCGGGTCATGCCGCACCGGGTGTGTCCCAAATGCGGATTCTACAGGGGAAAGCAGATTCTCAAGCCGGAAGAGATGACGTGAGAGCAAAAATGGGGAACAACTCCGCGCATTGATTGACACCATTTCAGAGGAGGTTGAGTTGTATGGACGAGCTGTTCGAGAAAATGAAAAAACTCATCGCCGACAGGCTTGAGATCGACGAATCGAAGATCACACTTGATTCCTCTTTCCGACAGGACCTCGGGGCCGACAGCCTGGACACATACGAGCTCGTGTACGCCATCGAGGAAGAGCTCGGGATCAGCATCCCGGATGAAAAGGCAAATGAGTTCGAAACCGTTCGAGATGCGTTGGAGTACATCCGTTCCCAGCTGAAAAAATAGGAAGGTTTTGTTCAAGAGAAACAGACGAGCGCCGGCCGTTTCGCTGCGGCCGGAGAGGAAGAAGGAACTCCAGCTTTTCGAACGGCATGCGGGCATCCGGTTCCGAGAGCTGGAGTTTCTCAACCAGGCGTTTACGCACCGTTCCTTTGCGAACGAGCTGGGTGAATCGACTGAAAACAACGAAAGGCTCGAGTTCCTGGGAGATTCCGTGCTGGGGCTCGCCGTCAGCGAATACCTGTACGAATCCTTGCCGGATCAGCCTGAAGGGGAGCTTGCCCGCATCAAGAGCTTCGTCGTGAGCGAGGCAAGCCTTTCGGAGATCGCGCGAAAACTCCGCGTGGACAACTACATCCTCATCGGGCGCGGAGAAGAATACTCCGGCGGGCGCTCCAAGAAAGCCATCCTTGCGGACTGCCTGGAAGCCATCATTGGCGCTTATTATCTGGATTCGGGGTTCCAGCCGTCGCGGCTCTTTGTCCATCAGATGCTGATCCCCGAGATCAACAAGGTTCTGGAGAACAAGCACGCCAAGGACTACAAGACCATGCTGCAGGAGTATGTTCAGAAGCGGATGAAGACCTACCCCAGATACAAGGTCGTGCAGAAAACCGGTCCGGATCACGACAGGACTTTCTGGATCGAGGTGCACATCGGCGACAGGTCCTTTGGGGCAGGCAAGGGCAAGAACAAAAAGGAAGCCGAGCAGGAAGCGGCCCGTATTGCGTATGAAGGGATGCATGTCGCGCAGAGCCCTCCCCGCTCCGGCAGATCCCCATCTCCCCCCTCCCGCGGAAAGGGAACCCCGGGAACCTAGGCCCGCCCGTCTGTGCTCGGGGCCTGGCCTCCCAGGCGATCGCGGAGCAGGCGCGCCGCGATCTCCAGGAGCTTCTCCCTCTCGTTCAATCCAGGATCGTCCAGGACCGCTTGCAGGAGCTCCTTCAGAATGACCCCAACCTTCGGCCCCGGCGGCAGATCCAGGGTCTGCATGAGGTCATTGCCGTCGACGGCCAGCTGACGGATGCTGAATGCCTGCGCGCGCTGCATGACGGATGCCAGGCGCGAAGCGAAATCCGCCAGCCCCTGCGGGAACGCCAAGGCGTTCTCCCTGCACATGCCGATCTGGTCTGCTCTGCGAAGCTCCATGAGATCGCGTATCTTGTCCTCTCCGACCCGCGCGATGAGCCTTCTGACAGCGCCATCTGTCCATTCCTCCTGGTAGTTGAACATGTGATGTGCCACCAGATGCGCCACGTCTTTCACCACGACAACGGGAAGCTTCAGCCGCGTCAGGATCGCGGAAACCATCTCGGCGGAGACCTTCTCGTGCGAGTAGAAGGTCGGATGGCCGTCGGGCTCGAGCTTGCGCGTGCGCGGTTTCCCGACGTCGTGCAGAAGAGCGGCGAGCCGCAGGATGAGGGAGGTCTGCGGGGCTGCGTCACATGCGTACACGGAATGGGTAAGGACGTCGTAGCAGTGGAGTGTGCCCTGCTCGACGCCGACTCCCTCCAGGAGCTCGGGAAGGATGACCTTCAGTATTCCGGTGTCCCGCATGAGGAAAAGGCCGATCGACGGCAGCGGCGATTCCAGGGTCTTCAGCAGCTCATCCCTGATGCGCTCCGCAGACACCCTTGCCAGCACGTCGAGCGCACCCGGGATAGCCGTCAGTGTGGCTTCATCAATCGCAAACGAGAGCTGGGCTGCGATCCTGCAGGCGCGCAGCGGCCGAAGTCCATCTTCGCGAAACCGGGCTGAGGCGTCCCCTATTGCCCTGATGAGCCCGGCGGCAAGGTCCTGGCGTCCGCCGTGCGGGTCGATGATTTTGTCTGTGAGAAGGTCATATGCCATAGCATTGATCGTGAAGTCGCGGCGGGAAAGGTCGTCGAATATCGTGGGGGCAAAAGAGACGCTGTCAGGGCGACGACCGTCGCTGTATCCCGTCTCTGTGCGGAACGTCGTCACCTCGAATGTCGTTCCATTGAAGAGGACCGTCACTGTTCCGTGCTTGATGCCCGTTGGTATGACCCGTCGGAAAAGAGCTGAAACCTGCTCGGGCAACGCGTCGGTGGCGATGTCGTAGTCCGTATGCGCCCTTGCCATCAGAGTGTCGCGAACAGCGCCGCCCACCAGGTAGCACTGGAATCCGGACGCCCGGAAGGGAGCCGCGAAGTCTTTGACGACCCGTGGGGTGCGCATTGCCGTTCAAGTAAATCGGTTTCGGATAGGGAATGTCAACAAAAAAGCCGCCCTTCCGCAAGGCTTTCGGCCTTGCTCGAGGCGGCTTTTTGCGAATCCCGGGCGACTCTTAGCGGAACAGCTGCAGGACCGTCTGCGGCTTCGTGTTGGCCTGCGCCAGCATGGCCGTGGAGGACTGCACAAGGATCTGGTCCTTCACGAACTCCACCATCTGCGCAGCCATGTCGGTGTCCCTGATCAGGCTCTCCGCAGCCTGGAGGTTCTCCGCTCCCACCGCCAGCCCCTTCATGGCGTACTCCAGCCTGTTCTGGTAGGC